>JAQYWC010000028.1 GCA_030145245.1 Desulfobacterium sp. | reverse complement strand
TTAAGCACGCCGCCAGCGTTCATTCTGAGCCAGAATCAAACTCTCCAGTTAAATTCTTTGAATATCTTTTACGTGCTTTCAAAAGCACCCAAAAGACACGCTTCATCTTTATATGTCACTAACCAGTTTTCAAAGATCAATCTCTTTTGAGAAAAAAATCGTTCACTCGATTTGAGTGATTGACAAAACCAGACCTTTATACTACCCCGATCCGCGCTTGTCAACTCTTTTTTTTCAGCCCGAACAAATTCGTTCGGACCGAGCAAAGAGTGCGGCAGAAACGTTTGTTCCTGCAACGGGGACTGTTTATATAAAAACAGCCCCCGCTTGTCAACTACTTTCTTTCAGGTCATGCAACTATTTTGTGATACCGCTTTTTACCGGCCCGCAGCAGGATCTCTCCATCCTTGAAATCACCGTTGGAAATGGGTTGATCAAAGGTATCGATCCTCTCCCCGTTCAGATAGCCGCCTCCCTGACCGATGAGACGCCTGGCCTCACCCTTGGATTTTGATAATCCTGTTTCGACAAAGAGATCTACGGCAGCAATTCCCTGCTCCAACCTGGACATATCAATACTTGAAGAGGGTACACTCTCGGCAGAGACAGCTCCACTGCCCCCCCTTGGGATACTACTTGAACCACAGAGACCTTCCGGGATGGTTGGAGCGCCAAAAACAGACGCAGCCGCTTCAAAAGCCTTTTGGGCAGCCTCTGCCCCATGGGCAATGGTTGTCGCCTCATAGGCAAGAACCGCCTTGGCTGCATTCATCTGGGCCCCCTCAAGGGCTTCGACCTCTTTGATCTCTTCCATGGGCATGAACGTGAACAAAGCCATAAATTTTGCAACATCAGCATCATCGGTATTGATCCAGAACTGATAGTAGTCGTAGGGCGCGGTTCGTTCGGGATCGAGCCACACGGCACCCTTGTGGGTCTTACCCATCTTGATGCCGCTGCTGGTGGTGATCAGGGGAAAGGTGATGCCAAAGGCAGTCTTACCCTGGGTCCTTCTCACAAGATCGATACCGGCAACGATGTTTCCCCACTGGTCGCTGCCTCCCATCTGAAGCATACAATCATGGGACTTGGCGAGCTTCATAAAGTCGTAGGCCTGAAGCAGCATGTAATTGAACTCAATAAAGCTCAACCCCTCTTCCGACTCGATACGCATCTTGTAGCTTTCAGCCTTAATCATCCGGTTCACACTGAAATGACGGCCGATATCCCTTAAGAAGGGAATATACTCAAGCCCGGTGAGCCAGTCGGCATTATCGAGAAGCAGAGCCTTGCCGTCACTGAAATCGAGAAATCTTGAAAGCTGGCCTTTGATCCCCCGTTTATTTTCATCCACCTGCTCATGGGTGATCACCTTACGCATCTCGGTCTTGCCGCTGGGGTCTCCAATAAGCCCGGTCCCCCCTCCAACGAGAGCGATGGGCCTGTGGCCGTTTCTCTGCATATGGGCAAGAGCCATGATGGTAACAAGATGCCCCACATGAAGACTGGACCCGGTGGGGTCAAATCCGATGTAACAGGTGGCGTTGTTTTTTTCCAGATACTCCTTCAACTCCCCCTCATGGGTGACAGCCTCTACAAAACCACGTTCATTCAATACTTCGAGAACACTCATTTTCCCTATCTGATCCTTTTATTATAAAATGGTGAAAAGCGCTCTTACACCTATTTATTTGTATACTCAACAGACCGCGTCTCCCGGATCACAACAACCTTGATCTGGCCCGGAAAGGTAAGGGTCTCCTCTATCTTCGCTGCAATGTCACGGCTCAGAACAACGGCGTCAGCATCGGAAATTTTATCACTCTCCGCAATAACCCTTATCTCCCGGCCCGCTTGTATGGCATAGGTATTGGAAACCCCGCCAAAGGAGTTGGCAACACCCTCAAGCTCTTCAAGCCGCTTGACATAATTTTCAAGGGTCTCTTTTCTTGCCCCCGGTCTTGCACCGGACAGGGCATCTGCCGCCTGAACGAGATAATCATAAACGCTCTCGGGCATTCTGTCTTCATGGTGGGCGGCAATGGCATTGACAACGTTATCTGCCTCACCGTGCTTCTTAGCAAGTTTTGACCCGATCAGGGCGTGGGGCCCGTCAACCTCGTGGTCTACAGCCTTGCCGATGTCATGGAGGAGTCCCATGCGTTTGGCTAACTTGACGTTAAGACCGAGTTCCGCAGCCATAACCCCGGCCAGAAACGCAACCTCCACCGAATGCTGAAGAACGTTCTGGGCATAACTGGTCCTGAATTTAAGCTGACCCAGCACCCGGATCAACTCCGGGTTAATCCCATGAACACCGAGATCAAAGGCGGCTTGCTCTCCTGCCTCCTTAATGGTGACGTCCACCTCCTCGGTCACCCGGGTAACAACATCCTCGATCCGTGCCGGATGGATCCTGCCATCGGAGATGAGCCGGGTCAAGGCGATCCTTGCAACTTCCCTTCGAACCGGATTAAACCCTGAGAGAATAACGGCCTCGGGGGTATCATCAATGATCAGATCGATACCGGTGGCAGCCTCAAGGGCCCGGATATTTCTTCCCTCCCGGCCGATAATCCTTCCCTTCATCTCATCACCGGGAAGCTGGACCACTGAGACGGTCCTCTCGGCAACGAAATCACCGGCATAACGCTGGATTGCCGTGGAAATAATTTTCTTCGCCTCTTTGTCCGCCTTTTCCGTGGCCTCGCTCATGATACGCTTCACAAGCTTTGCCCCCTCATGCCTGGCCTCGTTCTCCATTGTCTTCAACAGAAGTTCTTTTGCCTGGTCAGCGGTCAGACTGGCAACCCGTTCGAGCTCCCGGGTCGTTTCGTCCACAAGCCTTGAACACTTAGCCTCTTTTTGAACAAGGTCTTCACGACGCAGGTGAAGGTCGCCCTCCTTTTTCTGAAACTCAAGCTCACGCCGTTCAAATTTCTCCTGGCGCTTATCAATGGTCTCGGTCCTGCTTAACAGTCGCTTCTCTTCCCGCTTCAACTCGGCCCTGCCATCCCCGATTTCAGCATCAAACGAGCTTTTCATCTCAAGGAGCCTGCTCTTGGCTTCGATCTTCGCCTCCTTGAGCAGGGTCTTTGCTTTTCTCTCGGCATCTTTGATCATCAACGCCTGCTCTTTAAGGACTTCGGCAGCCCTTTTTTGGGCCGACTTCAAGGTGAAGTAGTATGCTGCGCCAAATCCAGACACGAGCCCCGCTGCCGAGGAAAGAACTACGATATATTCCATTTACAATCTCCTAAGATATTAGTATCGGCCACCCAACTGGCGTTTGTGTAGTATATAGCAGTCTCCCACATTTTTTGCACAGGTAAAAAAACAAGGCAAAAAAAGAGAAAGAACCATGGGAACCGTATTTTATTTTACGAGATATAGTACTGGAAAGGAAAGAATGGACAGAAGGACATAAAGAAGCAGGATCGTTATTCAGGTACCCCCACATGATGCCGTGTTGCTTAAGTCTTTGAACCAAAGGTTCAAAAAGCGGGTTTCCAATAACACCTTAAGGCTTTTCCATACGAGTGGAACTTGCACACCGGTGCCAGGGTGGATACCCTGTTCTGTAGCATTAGGACAAAGGACATCATACAATCACAAACACTGCAGGGGTAGTACTCCTAAAAGCCTGTAACAGACAGTTTCATTGGATCCCTTCATCAATCTTTTTTTTCAGGGATGCCATTCGTTGACAAACATGAGCCTCAAGTTTGGAATACTCCATCTTCAACTCATGAAAATCCTTAGACATATTCATGGCAGCAAGAAGAAGTATTGCCAATTTATTCTTATCCGAGGACTTGAATTGAAATTGCTTTTCGGCCATGATGACATGGTGCTTTAAATAATCAGCAACCTTCGCGGAGTCCATATCCTCGCCTTCAGGCCGGAACCTGAACTCCTCACCAAAAAGTTCAATTTTAACAATCTCATCCAATGATTTATCTTTATCAGAGAACGTCTCCGTTGTCACTCAATCTCCTTTAAGGAGTATCTGAATAGTTGTTGAGTTTAGAGAGAAGCCCGTCAATTTTAGACCTTATTACCGCCTGTTGTTCAGTATGCCGCTCTTCATTTTCATTCTTTTTCTCGAGCTCAGATTCAAGGCGTTCCACTTTGGCCATCAGCTCTGTGTTTTCCATCTGCAGAGTCTGGCAAAGCTCTATCAAGAAATCAACTTTCTCGCCTATATCATCAAACTTATCATCCAACAGCTCATTATCCAATTTCTATACCTCGCAAACCTTAATTCATTTATATTCATAGCATTTCACAAAGTCAAGACAATTCACACATCTTCGCCCCTACTCAACGATTCTGCAGCCTTCAACTGCGCAGGAGTATTAACACCCAACACCTCATGTGCGTTCTCCCCCCTGACATACCCAGTTTTATAACCACCGGATGTTGCAATACCCACAACATCCGTCAGATAGTACTCGTTCTGGGCGTTGTCAGGCTTGAGCCGATTGAGGGCATTGGTTAAAAATTGCTTTTCAACACAGTAGATGCCTGAATTGACCAGGGTGATCTCCTTCTCATCCGTTGATGCATCGACCTCTTCCCGGATGGAGAGGAGTCTGTTCCCGTCATCGAGAATCATCCTACCATACCCCGTAGGATCGTCAAGGTCAACTGCAAGAACAGTAAGCTTGTTTTTAGAATCCCTGTGCAGGTCCACAAGAGCCTTTACCGTTCTGGCTTTTACCAGGGGTGTATCACCGCACAGCACCACCACATGCCTTACTTTGTTTTTAAAAAGGGGAAGCGCAACCCTGACGGCATCACCGGTTCCAAGAAGCTGTTCCTGCAATGCAAAGGCCACATGAAAGCTCTTTTTGACTTCGTCCTTCACCCGCTCAGCCTGATGTCCGACCACGACAACGACATTGTCACAAGAGACCTTGACCGCACAATCAAGCACATGGGACAGCATGCTCCGCCCGTTGACACAATGGAGCACCTTTGCCTTGTCAGACTGCATCCTGGTCCCCTTTCCGGCAGCCAGAACCACAACACCTATCTCTTCGTAGTTGTCCATCAATCCCCCCCCTTAAGCCACACCAAACAAACCAGAAGGCACGGCAACTGGATTCACAACCAAAAGGGGGTGCATCTTTAAAATGCACCCCCTTGGTAGTTCAAAACCTGTCAGACAGATTTCAGGCTATCAGATCATCGATAGCACTACTATATAGTCTCGATCACTGCAAGCCTTTGAACCGCTCTTCTCAGTGCGGCCTCGGCCCTTGCAAAATCGACATCCTCAGCGCTCTTGGCAAGGCGTTCTTCAGCCCTTGCCTTGGCCGCCTTGGCACGGTCGACATCGATATTCTTTCTTCTCTCTGCAGACTCAGCCAGAACTGTTACCTTGTTTGGCAGCACCTCTGCAAATCCACCGTTAATAAAGAGCGCCCTTTCTTTACCTGACGCGTCCTTGTAACGAAGGGTTCCAAGCTTGAGGGAGGTCAGAAAGGTGGTGTGCCCGTTCAGAACACCGAACTCACCCTCCGAACCCGGAGCCATGACGATCTCGGCCTCCTCGCTGACAACTGAGGTTCCAGGGGTGACCACTTCAAGAAAAATATTCTCTGCCATAGTATACCCCCTGGTTTATTGAGCCTCTGCCATCTTGGTAGCCTTTTCCCTGGCCTCTTCAATGGAGCCGACCATGTAGAAGGCACCTTCAGGAAGATCATCATGCTTTCCTTCAATGATCTCCTTGAATGAACGAACAGTATCCTCAACCTTTACAAACTTGCCGGGCATGCCTGTAAATGTCTCTGCAACATGGAAGGGCTGGGACAGGAATCTCTGAAGTTTACGCGCACGCTGAACCGTGAGCTTATCCTCGTCAGAGAGCTCATCCATACCGAGGATGGCGATGATGTCCTGGAGCTCTTTGTACTTCTGCAGTGTCTGCTGAACAACCCTGGCAACATTGTAATGCTCGTCACCAACATAGGCGGGATCAAGAATCCTGGAAGTTGAATCCAGGGGATCCACAGCAGGATAGATACCAAGCTCTGCAATCTGACGGGAGAGAACAACCGTACCGTCAAGATGGGCAAAGGTTGTTGCGGGAGCAGGATCTGTCAAGTCATCGGCAGGTACGTAAACGCACTGGACAGCCGTGATGGAACCCTTGTCAGTTGAAGTGATCCTCTCCTGGAGAGCACCCATGTCAACTGCGAGTGTGGGCTGGTATCCAACGGCGGAGGGCATACGACCCAGGGTCGCAGACACCTCGGCACCCGCCTGGGTGAACCGGAAGATATTGTCAACAAAGAGAAGCACGTCCTGGCCCTCTTCATCACGGAAGTACTCAGCACATGTGAGTGCGGAAAGAGCAACCCTGGCACGGGCTCCGGGAGGTTCTGTCATCTGACCGTAAACCAGAGAACACTTGGGCAGAACGCCGGAGTCCTTCATCTCATGGTAGAGATCGTTTCCTTCACGGGTCCGCTCACCAACGCCGCCGAACACGGAGATACCACCATGCTGCATGGCGATGTTGTTAACCATCTCCATCATGATAACGGTCTTACCAACGCCGGCACCACCGAACATGCCCATCTTACCGCCACGGGGGAAGGGAACCAGAAGATCCACAACCTTAACGCCGGTCTCAAGAACCCGGACAGTTGTGTCCTGGCTGATGAACGAGGGAGCTTCCCTATGGATGGGGAGCATCTTATCCTGGCTGATGGGTCCGAGACCGTCAACCGGTTTACCAACAACGTTGAGTACCCGGCCGAGGGAGGCTTTACCAACGGGCATCTGGATGGGAGCGCCCGTATCCTTAACGTCCATACCCCTCTGGAGACCGTCTGTTACGTCCATGCCGATACAGCGTACAACATTATCACCCAGATGCTGGGCAACCTCAATGGTCAGGTTGTCCTTCTCATCGCTGATAACGGGATTGCTCAGGGTAAGAGCGTTGAGAAGGGGGGGGAGCTTTCCTGGTTCAAACCGAACATCAACAACAGCACCGAGAACCTGCGCTATTTTTCCTATATTTTCAGCCATCTATTCCTCCTGTAAAATCTTTTTATATTCTTTTAAGTAAGTCTGATCGATCAGTTCAGGGCCTCGGCACCGCCAACGATATCCATGAGATCTGAAGTGATGCCTGCCTGACGCGTCTTGTTAAAGATGGTCTGCAGTTCATCGATCATGTCCTTGCACGCCTTGGTTGCATTTTCCATGGCTTTCATTCGCTGTGCGTTTTCACTGGTTGATGTCTGTAGGAGCCCATCGTAGATCTGAATAAAGATGTTCTTGGGAAGCATCTCTCCAAGCAAAGCATCGGATGAAGGCTCGCAGATGTGCTCGGCAAGATATACCGAATCATCTTTTGCTTTTACTTCCTCTTCCCCTGGCTCCTCCATCGCCTCAAGTGAGGGGATGGGAAGAAGCTGCTTTACAACAGGCTCCTGTCTGGCCAGACTCTTAAAATCAGAATATATAAGATATACCTCGTCGACATCCCCTTCGAGAAACCCGTTGATCAGTTTCTGTCCGGAAGTGGATGCCACGCTGAAATCGAATTTTCCTCCAACAACACCGATATACTCATCTTCAATTGCCATGGGAGTCTTCTTGGCCCAATCACGGCCTTTTTTCCCAAAGCAGGTCAGAGAGACCTCTTTGTCCTGGAGTTCTGCATCGATAAATTTCTCTGCCTTTTCAATGAGATTCACATTGAAACCGCCGCAGAGTCCCCTGTCGGATGTACAGAGGATCACGTTCACCTTTTTGGGTTCTTCCTTGGCCACAAGAAGGGGACTTGCCTCTTCTCCGGCCTTACCTGCTATACTTCCCAGAACTTCGGAAAATTTGGACGCATACGGTTTGAACCTGTCCATTTTCTCCTGGGAACCACGCAAACGGGAAGTAGCGACCATTTTCATGGCAGAGGTGATCTGCCTGGTCTTTTTCACACTACCTATCTTTATTTGTACTTCCTTTAACGTTGCCATAAGCTCTACCTTTTAGCCTGTATGTTATTAAATAAATTCCTGACGATCATGCAAGAATCGACTCTAACTATACAGTTGCCTTGAACTCCTCATCATAGGCTTCAAGCGCTTTTTTGATAGACACTTCAAGATCATCCGTAATGGCCTGCTTCTCAACAAGACCTGCGAAGACATCGGGAAAACGGGTCTCGACAAACGGATAGAGTCCGGCTTCGTATTTACCAACATCTTCCTTGGGATACTTGTCCATGTATCCCTTGGTTCCGGCATAGAGGGCAAGAACCTGACGCTCCATGGGAAGGGGCTGATACTGGGGCTGTTTCAGGAGCTCAACCAGACGCTCACCACGGGTAAGCTGCTTCTGGGTGGCGGCATCAAGGTCACTACCGAAGGCCGCAAACGCTTCAAGCTCACGGTACTGGGCAAGATCGAGCCTCAGGGTACCTGCAACCTGCTTCATGGCCTTACACTGGGCAGCACCACCAACCCTGGATACGGAAAGTCCAACATCAATGGCGGGTCGAATACCTGCAAAGAAGAGGGACTTATCAAGGTAGATCTGACCGTCGGTGATGGAGATAACATTGGTGGGAATAAAGGCGGAAACATCACCCTCCTGGGTCTCGATGATGGGGAGAGCCGTGAGGGAACCTGCACCCAACTCATCATTGAGCTTTGCAGAACGCTCAAGCAGACGGGAATGGTTGTAGAAAATATCTCCAGGATACGCCTCTCGTCCTGGCGGACGCCTGAGGAGAAGGGATACCTGACGATAAGCAGCAGCCTGTTTTGAGAGATCATCATAAACGATCAGGGAATGCTCACCCTTGTCACGAAAGTACTCGCCCATGGCGCAACCGGCATAGGGAGCCAGATACTGCATGGCCGCTGATTCAGATGCACTTGCAATAACAACGGTTGTGTACTCCATGGCGCCGTTCTCTTCAAGGGCGGCAACAACCTGGGCAACCGTGGACTTTTTCTGACCACAGGCAACATAGATACATTTTACGTCGCTGTATTTCTGGGCAATGATGGCGTCAACGGCGATGGCTGTTTTACCGATCTGACGGTCACCAATGATAAGCTCACGCTGGCCACGTCCAACAGGGGTCATGCCGTCAACGGCCTTGGAACCTGTATAGCAGGGCTCATGAACCGATTTTCTTGCGATAACACCCGGGGCAACGAGCTCCATGTTCTTGAACTCTTTTGCATCAATGGGACCCTTGCCGTCGACGGGCTCACCAGTGGTGGTAACAACACGGCCGAGAACGGCCTCACCTACGGGAACAGACGCGATACGCTCGGTTCGTTTGACAATGTCGCCTTCCTTGATCTTCTCATCGGATCCAAGGATGGCCACACCAACGTTGTCCTCTTCAAGGTTCAAGGCCAGACCAAGGACGCCGCCGGGGAACTCAACGAGCTCCATGGCTTTAACTTTCTCAAGACCGTAAACCCTGGCGATACCATCACCAACGCTCAGCACTACACCGGTCTCGCTCAGTTCAATCTCTTTGTCAAAGTCCTTGATCTGCTCTTTTATGATTTGGCTTATTTCTTCAGCTTTAATTTTCATTAGACACTCTCACCCCTTTTTAATGTTTCGCGCATATTGAACAGTTGAGTTTTAACGCTGCCGTCCAGTACAAGATCCCCTATTTTGGTAACAACTCCTCCAATAAGGCTTGCATCCTGCTCAACATCCAGAACAATATCTTTACCGATTCTCTTTGCAAGGCCGGTCCTGATCTTTTCAACAGCATCCGAAGAGAGCTCGGTTGCCGAAACAAGGGTGGCGTGAACCACGCCCTTGATCTCGTCTGCCAGTGACTGGTAGAACTCGCATATTTCCCGTATGAAAACGATCCTGCGCTTGTCGAACAGCAGGATGGTGAATGCGTTCATAACCTTTGAAAGGCGAACCTTTTTCAACACGGCGATCAGAACATTTCTCCGCTCGTTCTTACCGAACAGTGGATTGGCAATGGTTTTTTCAAACTCCGGGTTCTCATTCAAGAGCTGAACAATCTGGTCAAGCTCCTTCCGGTACTGATCCGCCTTGCCGTCCTCTTTGCCGATGAGCATCAATGCGGTTGCATAACGTCTTGAAACTGCAACATTTTTCATTATGCCACCACCTTTGTTAGATAGTCATCGACCAGTCGGTCCTGATCCTCAGTGGAGATGGACTTCTTGACAATCGCCTCTGCCTGGGCAAGCGCTTTTTCAGAAATTTCCTGCCGAAGCTGGTCCTTAGCACTCTTGAACTCCTGCTCGATGTTACGCTTGGCCATATCCTCAAGCTTTGCAGCCTGGGCTTCGGCCTCGGCCAGAATCCGTTTTTTTGCATCTTCGCCCTGGGCGACATAGTCGGCAACAATCCGCTCTGCCTCCTGATCAAGGGCTGCGATTTTGTCAGCATATCCGGCCAGAACCTTTTCTGCCTCGGCTTTTTTCAGCTCAAGACCTTCAAGTTCCTCATGGATACCAGTTGTACGGGATGAGAAAAACTCCTTCACGGGCTTCTTTGCGATAAAGAAGAGCGCTGCTGCGAGGACAACAAAGTTCATCACTTTATAGGTGTCTTCGATGACCCAGCCCTTTGCGACGGCCTCATGGCCTTCACCGGACGAGGCCAGGGCAACCCCTGCAACAGTAAGGAGAATCAATGCAGCTGCAGAAAGGATCGCCGGACAGCGATGTCCCAATCTTCTTGCAATTTTCATCAGCAAGCCCTCCCTAGGATCTTCTCACCAATTGATTTGGCAAACAGATCCACTTCTTTTTCAAGAGCAGTCCTTGCCTTTTCGGTCTCCTCAGCAACCTGAGCACGAATCTCTGCAAGGTTTGACTGAGCCTTTTGGTTGATCCTGTCAATTATCTCTTTTTCTTCCTGTGATGCTTGTTCGACAAAGACCTCTTTCTTTTTCAGGCCTTCGGTTCGGGCCCCTTTCAGGCCGTCTTTGTAAGCCTGATCCTGATCAGTTGCCTGGGTGGAAAGGGATTCGATACCCTCCTCCAGGCCAAAGACCTTCTCCTTTCGTTCAAGGAGAATCTTTCGGATCGGCTTAAAAAGAACACGATTAAGCACAAACAAGAGAAAAAGGAAATTGATGATCTGAATTAACAGTGACCCATCAACACTAACCATAAACTTCCCTCCGCCAGTTAATAATAATAATTAAACTAACTACCTATATGCCACTATCACCCGGTTTTTCCATCGGGCAATTAAAATCCGAACCACTTACACCTCAGGTCGCAAATTGAGTACCATCAAGTTATTTTTTTGTCAACAGCCAATTATTCGCATGCGACAGACCGGGGAGCATTGCCCCCATATCTATCTGCGATGCTTGGCGATTCAACTTGAAGCAAATCTGCGCATGCTGATATTCATCAAAATTCCGATACCGGCCATGTTGGTGATCACCGAAGAGCCACCGTAACTTATTAAAGGAAGGGGCACGCCCACCACGGGCATGAGTCCCATGATCATGCCGACGTTGATGAAGATCTGCCAGAAAATCATGATGGTGATACCAAAAGCAAGGATGGAACCGAACATATCCCTGCAGGAATAGGAAATATTGAGGCCCCATATCAGGAGAAGAAAATAGAGAAATAGCAGGACTGCGCATCCCAGAAGTCCCCACTCCTCGGCAAGCACGGAAAGAATAAAGTCGGTGTGCTGCTCCGGAAGAAATGCCAGGGCATTCTGGGTACCCTTGAGATACCCTTTCCCAAAGAGCATGCCAGAACCAATGGCTATCTTTGACTGAATAATGTGGTAACCCGCCCCAAGGGGGTCCCGGTCCGGATTTAAAAAGGTGAGGATTCTCGCCTTTTGGTAATCCTTCAGCACAAACCACACCAGGGGCACGGCAGCCGCGCAAATGGAGGCGCAGGTGATGAACACCCGCTTTTCAACCTTGACAAACAGGGTGATGCAGGCAGTGATAAAAAGCAGCAGCAGGGCCGTTCCAAGATCGGGCTGCTTCACAATGAGCATGAAGGGTAAGGCCAGCACAAGTCCTGGCCTGACAAGGTCCCTGAATCCAAGCCCCTCTTCGGAGGCAGCTCCTGAGTAGACCGATGAAATCATGATGATCAGAGAGAGTTTCATCAACTCGGACGGCTGCATGGTAAAGGGCCCCAGGGCAAGCCACCTGCGGGATCCGCCCACATACTTTCCGCAGACAAGCACCATGATCAGCAGTGCCACGCAGCCGGCATAGATGGCAACGCTTCCTTTATCAAGATATTTATAGTGAACCAGCATGGAGGTAAACATGATGAAGAACCCCGCCCCCATCCAGACGATCTGCTTCTTAAACAGCACATGGATGGCGGAGACGTCTCCTGCAGTGACGGCACTGTAAAGCACCCCGAGACCAACGCTTCCGATCAGCAGTGTAATCACAAGCAATCCCCAGTCAAAACACTCTATCAACCGTCTGTCAAACATCGCCCTACTCCTTTACCTTTGCCACTCGTTCGATCATCCCCTTCTCCTCAAGGTAGGCCCGGAGCACAGCCCCTGCCATGGGAGCCGCAGCCGACGACCCGTGCTCGCCATGCTCGACCATGACGGAAATAGCAATCACCGGGTTTTCCGCCGGCGCGTAGCACACGAACCAGGCGTGGTCCCTAAGATTGTAATCCAGCCTCTTGTCGCTCTCCCGGTCCTTTTTCTTGAGGCTGAACACCTGGGCGGTACCGGTCTTCCCGGCAATCTCCACCCCCTTGATCCGGATTCTTCTTGCGGTTCCCCGTTCCCCCTGGACCACATCAAGCAACCCCTTTCTAACGATCTTCAACGTCTCTTTTCCCGCTGGAAGCCCGCCAATGATCTCCGGCTCTACGACATCCGCAACCTCGCCGTTCAGGGTCTGAACCGACTTGAGAATCCGTGGCCGGTATAGGGTACCCCCATTGCCCAAAGCCGCTGTAAACACGGCCATCTGAAGTGGAGTCACCAGGTTAAACCCCTGGCCGATGGCAATAGACAGGGTCTCCCCCGGTTGCCAGGCCACCCCGTAGCGTTTCCTTTTCCAGGCCGATGTGGGCACAAGCCCGGGACGTTCATGCTCAAGCTCAATCCCCGTCACCTTTCCCAGACCGCACCCCTTTGCATACTGTGCCAGGGAATCGACGCCAAGAGCCTCGCCGGCCTTGTAGAAATATACATCACAGGACTTTTCAATGGCACCGAGGAGATTCAGCTCTCCGTGTCCCCATTTTTTCCAGCAGCGGTAGACCCGGTTGCCGAACTTGTACTGGCCCGAGCAGAAGACTTTGGTACCGGTGTCCACCACCCCCTCTTCCAGGGCTGCGATGGCCGTGATCATTTTGTAAGTGGAGGCTGGGGGATACTCCCCCTGTATGGCTTTGTTTGACATTGGACGATCCGGATCCGCCAGCAATTTTTTCCATTTCTTGCTGGAGATGCCGCCGATGAAATCGTTCTGGTCAAAAGAAGGGTTGCTTGCCATGACAAGCACATCCCCGTTGGAAGGATCCAGGGCAACAATGGCACCGGCCTTATCCCGGAGCATGGCCTCTGCGGTCTGCTGGAGTGTATTGTTTATGGTGAGAAAAAGATTCTTCCCGGGAACGGAGTCAACGGTCTTGATCACCCGGACCAGGCGGCCACTGGCGTCCACCTCAACCTGGCGCCCTCCCCGCTTGCCCCGCAAAAGATCCTCAAACACCTTTTCAGCACCATATTTGCCGATGCTGTCCCCTCCCCTGACACCCGGGTACTTACCGCTTGACAACTCCCCACCATTAATCTGTCCCAGATAGCCGAGGAGATGGGCGGCACTCATCTTGTAGACGTAGTTACGCCGGGGTTCCACATCCACCTGGACGCCGGGAAGATCAAAACTGTGGGCTTCCACAAGGGCGAGCTGATCCCGGGAGATCCCCTTTTTCAATAGAAGCGGCTTGTATTTGCCCCCCCCCTTGTTTCCGTCGATCTTGGCCTGCAACTCCTCCAGGGGAATTTGGGTAAAACCGGCCAGGGTTTCCAGGGTTTTTTTTATGGGCCGGGCATCCTTCAGAACAATCTTCAGGTCAAACGAAGGACGATTATCCACCAGCAAAACACCGTTCCGGTCATAAATCAACCCCCTGGACGCTTCAACGCTCTTCAGCCGAATACAATTGTTTTCCGACAGGCGCAAGTACTCCTCGCCTTCGATAACCTGGAGATAGAAGAGCCTTGCCGCAAGCACGGCAAAGGCGATGAGCATAAAAAACGCTCCGCCCATGAGCCTTCGTTTCAACCACTCCCTGTCAGGACCTTTCATGATCAAAGTAAACCCGTCCTATTCAAGCCCATCGAAGCGCTTTCCTTCAAATCGCTTTGCAACAAGGGTTACCCCCCGCTCCAGCTGGTCTACCACCAGCACCAGAAGGGGAACAACAATCAACGCCAACACCGTCTGCTTCACCATGAGCACCAGATCCCGGGGAGAAACAGCGTCCACCCCCTTGCCCACAACAAAGGTAAAGACAAGAAAGGCATTCTCCACCACCACGGCAACTGCACTCATGCAGATGAGAAATACGATATTTTCCAGGTGAACAAGGGACTTCAGACTCCGCACCAGAATGTAGATCCAGACATAGGCGGAGATATAGAGTCCGAACGGGCCGCCGGAGACACTATCCATGACGCAGCCCAGCATAAAGACAGCAACACCGGTTCCCGGATGGGAAAACCTGAGGCTCAAACTCAGGACAATGACAAACAACAGATCAAAGCTCTGGCTGAAAACGAAAAACCCGGGAAGGATGGATGTCTGGATAATAATCAGGAGAAGACTAAGGCAAAAATAGAAGAGAGACCGGATCATAGGCCGTCAGATTCCGATCCGTTATCCTTAAGGGAAACAAGAACCTCCTCGAGCTTGTCAAAATCAACGCAGGTTTTGACCGTGATCGCCTGGAACAGCTGGGAGCTGTCCTCCTTAACATCAACGACCTGGCCGACCCTCAGCCCCTTTGGAAAAACGCCGTCAAGGCCCGAAGAGATGATCATCTCGCCTGGTTCGATCTTGTTTTTCCTCAGCACATAACGGAACGAGCAGAATTCAGACTCGTTCCCCTTGACAATGCCCCTTGCCCTGGATGTCTGCACAAGGGCGTCCACGGCAGAGTTTCTGTCCGTGACCAGAAGCACCCGGGAGTAGCGCTTGGCGACGGTTACCACCTGACCGACCACGCCCTCGGAAACGAGAACAGGCAGTCCCTTGGTCAAGCCGTCCATGGCGCCCTTGTCTATCATGATGGTTCTGAACCATGGGGAGGGGTCTTTTGCAATCACCTTTGCAGCCACAAGCACTTCCTTTTCCAGGTCCTGGAAACGGATGAACTTTCGCAAGCGGCTGTTTTCAAGCTCAAGTTCCCTGCAGCGGTTTGCGATCTCCACCACCCTTGCAGCCTCTTTTTTCAGCCGGGGATACTCCTTGGAGGCTGACACCATTGCAAAATAGTCGCCCCAGACACCTTCCACGGCCGCAAAGCTTCTTGAGAAGGCCATTTGAAAAGGAGCGATCAAGGATATAGTAATCCGCTCGACTCCGCTTTTCGGCAGGGCATCCTTGCTACTCACCGTTAAAACTATAAAATTGACGAGAATAAAGAAGACTATTCCAATCAACAAGACCATCTTTCTTGAAAACATGAAATCAGGTAATTACCACCTCTCTCAGGATCTCAATGTTGTCCAGGGATTTACCGCACCCAAGGGCAACGGTGGAGAGGGGATCATCAGCCACGATAATCGGAAGTCCGCTCTTCTCCCGCAGCAGTTTATCCAGATTTTTCAGAAGGGCACCGCCACCGGTGAGGATGATACCGGAGTCAACGATGTCGGCCGCAAGCTCGGGCGGGGTTTGCTCAAGGGCGATCTTTACTGTCTCGACAATGGCGTCGATCTGCTCTGAGATGGCCACACAGATCTCTTCGCTGTCGATGGCCAGGATCTTGGGGATACCCGACACAAGGTCCCGTCCCTTGACTTCAATGGTCTCCAGGTTTTCCGGATCGGGATAAGCGTTTCCAATGGTGGTTTTGATGATCTCGGCAGTTCTCTCACCAATGAGAAGGTTGTATTTTCGCTTGATGTGCTGGCTGATGGAGGCGTCCATCTTGTCCCCGGCCACCCGGATGGACCGGCTGTAAACGATACCGGCAAGGGATATCACGGCAACTTCCGTGGTACCGCCACCGATGTCCACCACCATGTTACAGGTGGGCTCGGTAATGGGGAGGCCGGCACCGATGGCCGCAGCCATGGGCTCTTCAATGAGAAAAACCTCCCTTGCGCCTGCAAGCTCAGCAGACTCCCGGACCGCCCGTTTCTCCACCTGGGTAATTCCCGAGGGCACCGCAATTACGATCCTTGGCCGAACCAGGGTTCGCCTGTTGTTGTGCACCTTTCGGATGAAATGTTTGAGCATTGCCTCGGTGACTTCGAAATCAGCAATGACCCCATCACGCATGGGACGAATCGCTTGAATATTCCCCGGGGTTCTTCCAAGCATTCGCTTTGCCTCGGAGCCGACCGCGAGCACCTTGTTCTTTGACCGCTTATCAGTCCGGACCGCAACCACAGAGGGTTCACTGAGCACGATCCCCTTCCCCTTGACATACACGAGGGTGTTGGCTGTTCCGAGATCAAGGGCGAGGTCACTTGAAAAAACACCAAGGAGAGAATCTATTATAAGGTTCATACCACCTCTTTACATGAATTATTGTATCACCAGGACACTATTGCATAAAAATCATTCTATCTTTATAAAAGATATCAGCTAACAGAATTACCACATTTTTACAAGGATAAAAAGATCGTCACTGAACAATGGTTCATCCTTTTTCAAGGAGCATCTCCATCACCAGATCGTGGATCACGGGCCTGAATTTCCTTATCTTTTCGTTGCTCCTAACCGGGTGAACCCGGTTGGTCAGGAGAACCACGATAACAGATGTCGTGGGATCCACCCAAAACGATGTCCCGGTAAACCCGAGATGCCCCAGGGAAGCGGCAGAAAAAAAATGACCAGCGGAGGAGTGATTTCCCGAAGGGGTGTCAAAGCCGGCCCCACGCTCAAATCCGGGGTCCTTTGCTGCAAAACGCCGGATCAGGGCACCATCGATCACCCGGGTCGTATTGAAGGAAACCCCGGCCAGGATCTCCTTTAAAAGCGTCCACACCTGGGAAGCGGTTCCAAACAACCCGGCATGACCTTCAACTCCGCCCACAGCCCAGGCATTGTCGTCATGGACCTCCCCCTTCATCACCCTTTTCCGCCAGGGACAGTTCTCTGTCGCAGCAACCCCTTTTTCCAGGGGAGCCCCCACACTGCGAAAACCCAGCCCATGGATCCCAAGGGGAGCGTAGACTTTCTCCGCCACATGGCGGTCCAGCCGCCTGTTGGAGAGGGTCTCAGCCACCCAGGCAAGGAGCACAAACCCAAGATCAGAGTATAGCTCAACCCTTCCGGGTTCATGGATAAGGGGCTCGCGGACAATCAAGGCCCTCAGGCGCTCCCGCCTCTCTGGCATGGGAAACTTGACCAGGGACTCAAAATAGGGATGGTAGGCCGGCAGGCCGGACCGATGGCGCAGCAGGTCGTCAACTGTGATACAGGCCTTGTCTGTGCCGGCTACCCCTGGCAGAAGGTCACCCAGGGGTTGTCCCACACTTAGCCGTCCCTGTTGAACAAGATCCAGCACGGCCATGGTTGTGGCAAGGGGTTTTGTGAGTGAGGCCAGATCAAAGAGAGTCCCAATGGTTACCGGCTCCCCGGTGTCAAGATCAGCCACCCCAAAGGCCTGGTGAAACAGGATATCAGGCCCCTTTGAGGCAAGAAGCACAGCCCCTGGAAATACCGTTTCCCTGACCGCCCCTTCCATGGCCCGCACAACACGATTCATGACACCCCCCTGGTCGCAAACGTCAATTGATACGTATCTGCATCCACGGTGACAGCACCCCCCAAAGGCAATGAGAGATTGGTCTCGCCGTGGCCGGCATCCAACCCAGCCAGGATGGGCACCCGGGGATCGCTGAATCGCTCCTTTACAATGTCGTGGATCATGGTTTCGTCCCCACAGTGATCAAAGGTTCCCAGCACCACCCCCCTCACCCCGGCAAAAATACCGGAAAACGCCATCTGGGTGAGCATTCTGTCAATTTTGTAGGCCGGCTCATTGAGATCCTCCAGAAAGAGGACGCAATCATTGAAATCAGGCTGAAACCGGGTGCCGGCCATGGAGGCCAGGGTTGCAAGGTTACCCCCCACAAATCTCCCGGACGCCCTGCCCTGGCGAATGGTTTTCCCGTTGGCAAGGTGCATCCCAGGAACGGGCCCTGACAGTGCCATCAACAGGGAATCGAGACTTTCCCTTGACGCATTGGCAAGGGAGGTCACCACGGGCCCGTGGATCATGGGAAACGGGCATTGCTTCACTCCTTCCGCCAGAATGGCCGTGATATCGCTGAACCCGACAACAAATTTCGGATGATTGTTCAAAAGACCGAATTCCAGATGGGGCAGAATCCTGAGGGCGCCGAAACCGCCCCTGGCGCAGAAGATCGCATCTATGCCGGGATCCTGGAAAAGATCGTTGACGATCCCGGCCCTGTGGGCGTCGTCACCTGCAAGATAGCGTTTTTTAGCACTGAGGCCGGAGGGCAGATGGATCTCAAACCCCATGTCACGAACCCGTGACAACCCGGCTTCAAACCTGACCGGATCAAAGGAGCCTGACGGAGCGCAGATACCAATGGTGGCTCCAGGCTTGAGATAGGGAGACGTTGTCACCTGGGGACGGATTTGAAATCTGTCCCCATGGTTCGGGGCTGTTTGATGGTTTGTCGGTTTCACATGTACCCCTTATGGATGATTACATTCGAATTGAGACCTGCTTTACCTTTGCAGCAGGATATGGGTCACTTGAATGGGAACAGATTCAGAATCGGTCCCCTTGCCCCTGAAACGGCGATAGCCCGACCACAGGCCGGGCTATCACATGATATGCTACTATCGTCATTGGGGAGATGTCACCTGGGGACAGCTTTGAAATCTGTCCCCATAATCTGTCCCCATTGTTCTACATCAAGCTTGCATTGATGAGCAGGTGAACCAGGATACTGGCCACATAACCAAGACCAATCACCGGTGCCCACTTGAGATGGGCGCCAAAGGTGTAAACCCCCCGGGCGGTTCCCATGAGGGCAACGCCGGCGGCAGATCCGATGGAAAGCAGACTTCCGCCCACACCCGCTGTCAGGGTGACCAGCAGCCACTGGCCGTGGGACATGACAGGATCCATCTTGAGAACGGCAAACATGACCGGAATGTTGTCAACAATGGCAGACAACACACCCACAAGGGAATTTGCGACTGTGGGACCAAGGTCTCCGTACATGAAGCTGGATACGATATGGAGATAACCAAACTGCCCCAGACCGCCCACACAGAGGGTTACCCCGTAGAAGAAGAGCAGGGTGTCCCACTCCGCCCTGGAGATCCTCTCCATGATATCGAAGTGTACCCTTTCGCTCTGGAATTCATTCACATCCTCGATGGTTTCAATGGCGCCCACCACCTGGCCGCCCTCATCCTTGAGGGGAGCTGCGGTAAACGACAACCAGGTTCCCTTGTCACCGATACCGGCAAAGAAATCGGACACATCATGGGCAGACTCAAGGAAATTGTTCACCATGTGCTTACCGTGGTAAAACTTGTCAATAAGGTTCTTTGCGCCTTTTTCCAGCACCACATCGGCAAGGGAGGGCCGCGCTTCTTTATAAAAGGGTTTCCACTGCTCCTTTGTCCCGATCCGCTCGTTGGCGGGAACACCGGTCAGAAGCTCCATGGCCCGGTTCCAGTGGGTGATCACATGATCTTTATTTATGATAAAGGCAGGGGTCGGCAGCTCCTCGACCAGATCGGTGATCTGGGCATGGGTCTTGCCCTGGAGGACAGACAGGGAGGTCTTGGCTGTGCTCTTCTTCCTGGCACCAAGGATATTGTCGTAGAAGAGCATGCGCCCCTCTTTACGCTTGACATGGTAGCTGAAGAACCCGAGATAACCGAGGCCTAGCATCATGCCGGCTGCCGGGGGAAGATGGAGGAAGTTATGAAAGCTGACCGCCGTGATAATGGTCAGGATAAAGAGGACGATCATCATCTTGGCCCCATACTTCATCTCAACCTTCTCGTCCAGCACCTGGGGAGCGCTCTTTGCCACGGCAAAATTCATGCAGATGGCCGGGACAAGCCAGTTGACAAGGGAGGGAAGAAAGATATCGAAGAACTCATGGAAGGCCACTTTTCCCTTCTGCCACACCATCAGGGTGGTGATATCTCCAAAGGGGGAGAAGGCGCCGCCGGCGTTGGCCGCAACAACAATGTTGATGCATGCCAGGGCAACAAACTTCTTGTTATCTCCGCCCACGGCCATGATCACCGTACCCATGAGCAGGGCTGTCGTGAGGTTGTCTGCAATAGGAGAGATGAGGAAAGCCAGAAGTCCTGTAATCCAGAACAGCATCCTCAGGGAAAAACCCTTTGAGACGAGATACGCCCTCAACGCCTGAAACACGTTCCGCTCCTCCATGGCATTGATGTAGGTCATGGCAGCAAGGAGGAAGAGAAACAACTCGGCATACTCAAGCAGGCTGTGCTGGATCGCCTGGTGGGCAGTATGGGTATCCCCGATCTCAAGATAGGAAAGGGCGACCAGAATCCAGATAAAACCGGCTGCGATGAGCACGGGCTTACTCTTGCGCAGATGGATGTTATTCTCAAGGGGTACCAGGGCATAGGCACAAACAAAAAGCCCTACCCCCAGATAACCGTAAATGGTTTTTGTAAAATCGATAAATTCCGCATGGACGGTTCCTCCTCCCCCCGATGCCCAGGCCAAAACCGGGGCAAGCAACAGGGCAAGGGACAAAAAAAGCAATTTCTTCATATTCTGATTCCTTTTTAAAAAAATGTTCAAACGCCCCGGCTCACGGATAAAAGCGGGTGACCTTCCAGCTGAAGCGCTGAAAATAACCTCATCTAAAACCGAATCCGAAGGGGCAAGCAAGACATTATATAGACTCCGGTGTTAGAGTAACCGGATCGACACAAAAAAACATCCTATGTTGCATAATGGATCTTCATCAAAAAAGCAAATTCTTTATTTCCCAAAATCGGTCAAATATTCTGAACAGCACTATAAAGACAGGCCGTCCCAATGAGAAAACGGTTATTCCATGGTTGAACAAACAGGATAAAAAAGAGATGCATAAATTTTATGCTTGACACTATCAGGAAAGCGATGCTATAAGCCTTTTCATCAATCGGGGCGTAGCGCAGTCTGGTAGCGCACTTGTCTGGGGGACAAGTGGTCGCAAGTTCAAATCTTGCCGTCCCGACCATTTAAAATCAAGGCTCTTGGCATTTTTTGCCAAGGGCCTTTTTTGTTTTGAAAATGGTAGCACCTATTTTGATAACGTCAGCAGTAATTCCTACCTTTGGGATGCCTGACGATATCCCCTCCATCCATCCAAACCACTTCCCTTATTTGATCTGGCGTCAGCTTGCCGGCCACTTTCATCCTTGCCCTTGACAGTGCTGCCTGCTGCGTCGTCAGGAGAAGGGCTTTCTTCAGTTCCCGCCTGTTCGC
>JAQYWC010000075.1 GCA_030145245.1 Desulfobacterium sp. | reverse complement strand
GCCAACTTCAAGATTAGATATCCCATCACATTGTGACTAAAGACCCCTTGAAGACTACAAGGTTGATAGGCCGGGTGTGTAAGCACAGTAATGTGTTCAGCTTACCGGTACTAACAGGTCGTGAGGCTTAGCCACTAACTTTTTTTCTTGGGGACAGATTTCAAATCTGTCCCCAAGAGTAAAACCTCAAAGAGGTTTGAACGCTTTAATGCGAGTATACAGTGCAAACATTTACTTACATCAGATATGAATTGCTAAGTTTAATCCGGTGGCAATGGCAGAGAGGCCACACCCGTTCCCATCTCGAACACGGAAGTTAAGATCTCTAGCGCCGATGGTACTGCAGGGGCAGCCCTGTGGGAGAGTAGGACGCCGCCGGATTATCTCTATAAGGGACAGACTTAAACGTCTGTTCCCATATTTTTGGGGACGCCCATAAAATTATAACTTTCTTTTGAGAAACTTATAATTTTATGGGCGTCCCCTTTTTTTGTTCGCCAAAATTCACTGTTTCTCTACCTCCACTTTGCTCCCCTAATTTAATACCCCTTGATATCATTAGAGATCCTTAAGTTTTTAAATTTTTCGCTTGACTTAAATAGCAGTTTTCGTAATGTTGTGCCCACATAGTGGATAATAGTGGATGTCAATCTTTGAGAACCAGTATAGGTATCTGAAACAATGTTTAGATCGAGCTCCTTCCATACCATAGACCCTAAGGGTCGAATCATCATACCAGCGCGGTTCCGGGACCATATTCGGTCCGGGGGCGGAGACGGCGTGATGATTTCGAATATGGATGGCGCTCTCTACGGTTACACCATTAATGAATGGTTTACGATAGAGAAGAAAATACTCTCGGCAAAGAGCCAGCACATGAGACAATTCAAGCGTTTTTTCCTTGGAAACGCCTGCGAATGTTCCTGTGACAAGCAGGGGCGCATACTGCTCCCCCAGAGTCTCAGGGAATACGCAGAACTTGCAAAGGAGATCGTGCTTGTCGGTGTCCTGGATCATTTTGAAATTTGGTCCAGGGATGGTTGGGATGCCCAGAATCAGAAGATGGAAAAGGAGATGGAAAAAGAGGAAGTAAGAGAGGAGATCGCTTCCCTGGGACTATAATATATGATTTTTACACATACATCAGTGATGCCCCAAGAGATACGGGAGTATCTTGATTTGAAACCTGGAAATACCTGCGTGGATTGTACCCTTGGCGGTTCCGGACATGCGTTGACCAGTCTGAAGGCCGTGCTTCCCGGAGGCAGGCTCATCGGGACTGACCAGGACCGGGATGCCGTGGAAAATGCCCACAAGGTATTTGAACCCTATGCCTCCAACGTTCACATCTTCCATGACAACTTTTCCAAGGTTCCCCGCATTCTCGATTCCATGGGGATCGAGGGGGTGGATGGTATTCTGCTTGATCTCGGACTTTCCCTTCACCAGCTCAGGCAGGGGAAGCGTGGGTTCAGCTTCAAGGGGGACGAGCCCCTTGACATGCGCATGGACTTAAGGGCGGACAGGACTGCGGCAGATATTGTTAACCAGTCGGATGAAAAGTCGCTGGTCGATATTTTTTTCAAGTATGGTGAGGAGCGGATGTCCAGGAAAATTGCCAGGGCTATTGTCAAGGCAAGGGCAGCTTCACCAATTACAAGGAACCGGGAGCTTTCTGAAATTGTCCGGGCGGCCATGCCGGCAAAGCTTGTGCACCAGCAGAAGATACATCCTGCAACCCGGGTGTTCCAGGCCCTTCGGATCGTTGTGAACAAAGAACTTGAACGCCTTGAACGATTTATGGAAGCCGTGCCGGATATGTTGAACCCGGGCGGGAGGATCTGCGTTATCTCCTTTCATTCCCTTGAGGACAGGATCGTGAAACAGCAGATCAGGGCTTTTGAGAAGGGATGTACCTGTCCCCGGGATTTTCCCAAGTGCGTGTGTGGGTTTACCCCCCGGCTCAAGTCGGTATCAAGAAAGGCCATATTGCCGACACAGGAGGAGACCGAGGCAAATCCCATGGCAAGGAGCGCCAGGTTGAGGGTGGCTGAAAAGGTGTGATTCCATGGAATGGAATGCAGACAGGATTCGAAAGAACGGGGTAAAACAAGAGATAAAGAAGATTCCGGGCCGATGGCTGGTGATTCTTCTTATTTTTCTTTGTGAGCTTTTTATTTACACCGGAATCCGGGTAGAGTGCACAAGGAAGGGATTTCAGATCTCCCACGCAGAGCAGGCCCGGAAACAGTCGGAGGCCTACAGGAAGGAGCTGATCATCGAGCGGGAGCGATTGGGATCTCCGGAACGGATAGCGACAATAGCCAGAACACGGCTCGGCCTTGATATGCCAGAACAGGGCCAGGTTGTGTACATGGATCGATAATGGGGTAACAGAAGCGGGCGGAAAGGGTAAAATGACCCAGGAAAGAAAAAAAGGAATACGGGCTCGAATCGTCGTAGTCGAGGTGTTCTTTTTTTCGTTTATCCTTCTCCTTGGGGCAAATGCCGTTAAAATTCAGATCCTTGACAGCAATGATCTTGCCCGGAAAGCGGAAAACGAATATACTGGTACAGTTCGCATCCAGGGCAAGCGTGGTGAGATCCTGGACCGGAACATGAATCGTCTGGGTACGACCATTGATGCGTTGTCCGTTGCAGCCTCGGCCAAAAAGATCGAAAATCCGGCAAAGGATGCCCGGGCCATCGCGTCCGTTTTGAAAATCGATCCTGTGAAGCTCAGGAAAAGGCTCTCCTCCCGGAGATCCTTTGTCCCGATCAAGCGGAAGATCTCACCGGCCGAAGCCCGGGAGCTAAAGGCCCTCGACATTAAGGGACTCATCTTCCAGAACGACGTGATCCGCTTTTACCCGAACCGGACCCTGGCAGGCCAGGTGATCGGGTTTACCGGTTCCGACGCCAAGGGGCTGGAGGGACTTGAGTATGGCTACGATTCGGTGCTCCAGGGCCAGCGGACCCGGCTTACGGTCACCAAGGATGCCACCGGCCGCCAGCTGGACCCGGAAAAACGCCTCCAGGAGCGATTTAGCGGAGGTTCCCTGGTCCTGACCATTGACAGGAACATCCAGTACCTCTCCGAAACCGCCCTGGAGGATGTGGTGAGCCGCTTCAGGGCAAGGTCCGGAATGGCCGTGGTGATGCGGCCCAAGACCGGGGAGATCCTGGCCATGGCCCTCTATCCTGAGTTTAATCCCAATGCATTTTCCGAATTTACCCGGGAGAGCTGGAGAAACCGGGTGGTAACCGATCCCTTTGAGCCAGGGTCGGTGATGAAGGTGTTTGTTGCAGCGTCTGCAATGGACAAGGGGTATTGTACCTCAAAATCGATTTTTTTCTGTGAGAACGGTGCTTACAAGGTGGGCTCCAAGGTGATCCATGACACCCATGAAAGCGGGTGGCTGACCCTGGGGCAGATCCTCAAGTATTCAAGTAATATTGGAATGGTAAAGATTACGGAAACAACAGGCAAGCAGGCGCTTTATGATTCGCTGACCGGGTTCGGGTTCGGCAGGAAAACCGGTCTTGGCTCTCCCGGAGAGAGTTCCGGAACCCTCTCGTCCCCCGGCAAATGGTCGACCATCGACACATCTGCCATCACCTTTGGCCAGGGCATGTCGGTGACAGCGCTTCAGCTGGCCGTTGGATTTTCCGCCATTGCAAACGATGGGGTGCTCATGCGCCCCCTTCTTGTTCAAAAGACCCTGCTCAACACCGGGGAGACCGATCAGGAGTTTAAACCCCAGGTGCAGCGCAGGGTCATCTCCAAACACACGGCAAGAACAGTGAGAAAGATGATGCGGTCGGTTGTCTCAGAAGGGGGCACTGGATTCAGTGCAGCCCTCGAAGGGTATTCGGTCTGCGGCAAGACAGGCACCGCACAAAAAGTGGCAAAGGGTGGCGGAGGATACTCCAAGTACCTGTACACCGCAGCGTTTGCCGGGTTTGCACCGGAAGTGAACCCTGAGCTTGTGGTTGTGGTGGTGGTGGACGAGCCGAGAAAGAGCCACTACGGCAGCGTGGTAGCGGCACCCGCTTTTAAGAGCATCCTTGCCGAGTCCTTCCATTACCTTAATATTCCCCCTGACCTGGAACAGGAGCAGATCGTTGCCAGGGTATCAGACGGAGCAAAAAGTTGAAATTATCATACCTTATAAAAGAGTGCACCCCCTTGTGGGAGCGGGGATTTGCCCTGGAGTCAGATCCGGGTGCCGATCCTGAAATCACCTCCATCCATAACAATTCACGGGAGGTGAAACCCGGCGGTCTCTTCATCGCCATCAAGGGCTTTAACAGCGACGGCCACGATTATATCGAGGATGCCCTGGAACGGGGAGCTGTAGCCGTAGTGGCCCAGCAGCGGCTTACGGGGGTTCCCCGGGCCGTTGAGGTTGCAGACAGCCGGAAAGCCATGGCCTCCATTGCCGCGCGTTTCTACAACAACCCTTCCCAGGGCATGTGCGTCACCGGCATCACCGGCACCAACGGCAAGACCACCAGCACCTGGATCCTGGAGAGCATATTGAACCGGGCCGGTCATACAACCGGGGTGATCGGAACGGTGAACTGGCGGTACTGCGGTAACACCTATGACAACCCTGTGACCACCCCTGAATCCATTGATCTGCAGCAGATGCTGAGCCGGATGAAGGCGGCGGGCGTCACCCATGTGATCATGGAGGTCTCCTCCCACAGCATCGATCTTCACAGGATTCGGAACTGCTGGTTTGACGCCGGTGTGTTCACCAACCTCACCCAGGACCATCTGGATTACCACAAAACCATGGGCAGCTACTTTGCCTGCAAGAAGCGCTTCTTTACCCGGCATTTGCCAACAGGCCCCAAGGCCGCCACTGCCGTCTCCGTGGTCAACCTGGATGACGAAAGGGGCCGTGAGCTGAAAGCGGCCGTCGGGACAAGGACCCTCTCCACGGGAAGGGCCGGGGACGCCAACCTGCGTGCCGTGGATCTTTCCAACGGGATCTCGGGAATCTCCGGAACCCTTGAGATTGACGGAAAGGGGTACGGGTTTTCCTCAAACCTTGTGGGAAGCTTTAATGTTGAGAACATCCTGTCTGCCGCAGGGGCCGCATACAGTATTGGTATCGATCCTGAAGCCATTGTCCGGGGAATCGAAGACTGCAAAGGCGTTCCCGGCCGCCTGGAACGCATCGAGCCCGCCTTTGGCCGCCACGTGTTTGTGGATTATGCCCACACCCCGGATGCCCTGGAGTCCCTCTTAAAGACCCTGAAGGACCAGGCGCCCAAACGGGTCATCTCCATTGTCGGTTGCGGCGGGGACCGGGACCGTTCAAAGCGGTCCATCATGGGGAACATCGCAGCCACCCTGAGCGATCTTGCCATCATCACCTCGGACAACCCAAGATCCGAGAATCCTGAACTGATCATCCGGGACGTTCTGACGGGCATCGACTCTGCCGAGCATTGCAGGCTTTCCAGGGAACTTCTGGAAACCCCGGAGGCCAAGACCGGGTTCCATGTGGAGGCGGACAGGAGAACAGCCCTCGAAACAGCGGTAAAGGCCTCAAGGCCGGATGATATTATCGTTGCTGCCGGCAAGGGCCACGAGACCTACCAGATTTTAAAGACAGGCACCATCGATTTTGACGACCGGAAAATCCTGGAACAGGCCCTTGAGCAGTGCTGCCTGGAAGAGGTGAGATCATGATGCAGCCCATCCCCTGGACAACCGTCCAGATAGAGGAGGCCCTGGCCCTTGCGCCGGTTGCCGGGCAGGACAATACCGACCTGGTGTTTACCGGTGTTTCCACGAATTCCCGCACCATCGGTCCACAAGAGTTGTTCGTGGCCCTTGGGGGAGAAAAATTTGACGGCCACACCTTTGTTGCAGGCCTTGTTGACAAGGGAATCAAAGGGTTTGTGGTCAGCAACGGTTTTATGAACACCCTGGATCAGGGGCTGAAGGACCGCTGGAATGCCTGCAATTGCAGGTTCTTTCCTGTGGACAACACCCTCACGGCCCTTGGGGATCTTGCCCGGTACCAGCGGATCCGGGCCAATGTCAGGGTGGTTGCCATCACCGGTTCCAACGGAAAGACCTCCACCCGGAAGATGACCGGGGGAATCTTTAACCAGCGGTTCAGAACCCTGACCACCCAGGGTAACTTCAATAACGAGATCGGCCTGCCCCTCACCCTGTTGAATCTTTCAGACCAGCATGAGTGGGCCGTGGTGGAGATGGGCATGAGCCATCCGGGAGAGATCGAGCGGCTTGCCCGGATCGCCCTCCCCGATATCGGCGTCATCACCAACACCGCCGACTGCCATCTTGAGGGACTGGGAACCATTGAAAACGTGGCCCGGGCCAAGGCAGAGCTGTTGACCGGCCTTGGCGCCAACGGAACCGCCGTACTGAACCTGGACGATCCAAGGTTTGAGATCCTGGCTTCCGCGGCAGCGGCCAACCCCGGTATCAATCAGACCATCTGCTTTACCGTGGCCCAGGCCGGGGATGACCTGGTCCGGGCAGAAAATATCACCCCCCATGGCCAGGGTATCGGTTTCACCCTTGTTGCCGGGAACAAAGAGCGTTGCGAAGTTCTTCTTTCCACCCCGGCACGGTTTATGGTAAATAACGCCCTTGCCGCAACAGCGGCAGCCCTTGCTGCGGGCATCCCCATGGCCGAAATTGCGGACGGGCTTTGCGGGTTTGAACCGGTGGCCGGACGGATGCATCTTGTCCGGGGATTTAACGGTACCACCATCATGGACGACACCTACAACGCCAATCCGGGTTCGGTGCAGGCAGCCCTTGAGACCCTTGGGCGGTCGGCCGGCAGGGCAGGGTGTGTTGCCGTGCTCGGGGACATGCTCGAATTGGGAGAGCGTTCCCCGGAACTCCATCAAAAGGTGGGACGGGCAGCGGCGGTTGCCGGGATATCAAGGCTCTATGTGCATGGGGCCATGGCCGCCCATGTGATAGACGGTGCTGTTGCAGCAGGTCTCTCCCCGGAGATGGCCCTGGCCGGTACCAAGGAGGAGATTGTCTCGGCACTCATGGAAAATACCGCCGAAAACGCCTGGGTCCTTGTGAAGGGCTCCAGGGGAATGCGGCTTGAAGAAATTGTTAATAGACTCACTGGGTTCCCGGCAACAGAGGCGGGAACGACATAAGGAGCGAGCGGTCCACGGCCTTTTAAATTAAGGGCTGATGGCCGCCTAAATCAGGAATTAGACGATGCTGTTTCATTTTTTGTACCCTCTCCATACCGAGATCTCGTTTTTCAACCTGTTTCGGTATATCACATTTAGAACCATCTACGGTGGTTTGACCGCCCTTGTTCTGTGCTTTGTGCTCGGTCCCTGGGTGATCAAGCGGCTCTCCCGGATGCAGATCGGCCAGTTCATCCAGAACGACGGCCCGGAAACCCATCTGGAAAAAGAGGGTACACCCACCATGGGAGGGATGCTCATCCTGTTTGCCCTGGGCGTGTCAACGCTTCTGTGGGCGGATCTCACAAATCACTACATCCTGATTACCCTGTTGTCCATGGGACTGTTCGGTCTCATCGGGTTCATCGACGACTATCTCATGCAGGTCAAAAAGCGGAACATGGGGTTCACGGCAAAGGGAAAATTTGCCGTCCAGCTGATTGCAGGCTTTACAGTCTCCTTTCTTGTTTACAGCTGCCCGGATTTCGACACCAGTCTCAGCTTTCCCTTTTTAAAGAATTTCACTCCGGATCTTGGTGTCTGGTACATCCCCTTTGCAACCCTTGTGATCGTCGGGACCTCCAATGCGGTGAACCTCACCGACGGCCTGGACGGCCTTGCCATCGGACCGATCATCATCGCTTCGGTGACCTATATGTTTTTTGCCTATGTGGCAAGCCATGTGGAGATTGCCAATTATCTCCAGGTGAAGCACATCGCTTCCTGTGGGGAGATCACGGTTGTCTGCGGTGTCCTGGCCGGCGCCGGCCTCGGGTTTCTCTGGTTCAATGCCCATCCGGCTCAGGTGTTCATGGGGGACACAGGCTCCATTCCCCTGGGGGCACTGCTTGGCACCATTGCCGTCATCACCAAGCAGGAGATCCTTTTGCTGGTTGTGGGCGGCCTCTTTGTTATCGAGGCAATGTCCGTGATCATCCAGGTGGGGTATTTCAAGCTGACCAATGGTAAGCGGGTATTCCGCATGGCACCGCTGCACCATCATTTTGAACTCAAGGGGTGGCCCGAATCCAAGGTGATCGTGCGGTTCTGGATCATTGCCATCATTTTGGCCCTGGTCTCCCTTTCCACCTTGAAGATACGTTAGGAACAGACAATGACTATTTCAACCCACATGGCAAGCATTTTGAGACACCCGGAACAAGGATATGTCCTTGTGGCCGGCCTTGGCGTATCCGGGGTCTCCATTGCCCGGTTCCTGAAATCAAAGGGGCTTGATGTGGTGGCAACCGACAGCAACCCGTCACGGACCGACAAGGTAAAAGAGCTCGAGGACCTTGGTATCCGGTGCGAGATTGGAAGCCACAGGGCCGGGACTTTCGAGAATGCCGCCCTTATCGTGACAAGCCCCGGCATTCCCCTGGATATGGAATATTTCAACCGGGCCCGGGCCAGGGGTGTTGTTGTCACCGGCGAGCTTGACCTGTTTTCCGTGTTTCTCAAACAACCCCTGGTGGCCGTCACCGGCACCAACGGCAAGACCACGGTCACGACCCTGATCAGCGAGATGCTCAAGGCGTCCGGGCTTGAGGTTTTTACCGGCGGCAACATTGGAACGCCCCTGGTGGACTACCTTACTTCAGATACCAAGGCCCATGTGGTGGTGGCCGAACTGAGCAGCTTTCAGCTGGATGCGGCCGTCGATTTTATTCCGGACGTGGGGGTTCTTCTCAACATTGCCGAAGATCACCTGGACCGGTATAAGGATTTTAATGCCTATGCCGATTCCAAGTGGAGCCTGTTCAGCAACCAGTCCCATAGCTGTGTGGCGGTTGTTAACGCAGGTATCAATAATCTGGATGTCAGGTCAAACCATCTCAGCTCCCGGATCATGACCTTCGGCCCGGAAGGGGAGGGGGGGGGCTACAGCGCAACCGTTGGCACCCAGGCCGTCACCCTTACCACCGAAACCGGTGATTATTGCCTGGATCTTTCTTCGGCCCGGCTCAAGGGAGCCCACAACCGGGAGAACCTGGCAGCCGCAGCCCTTGCCACCCTGGCCGCAGGCGGAACTATTGCAGGAATAGAAGCCGTGGTTGCAGGCTTCAGCGGACTTCCCCACAGAACCCGGTATGTTGCCACCGTTGACGGGGCAGAGTACTACAACGACTCCAAGGGAACCAACCCCCATGCGGTCATGGGCGCTCTCAAGGGCTTTGACCGGGTGGTCCTCATCATTGGCGGCAGGAGCAAACAGACCGATTTTACCTGCCTGATCCCCCTGGTGAAAGAGCGGGTCAAGGCGATCATCGCCCTTGGGGAGGCAAAAGAGGAGATTGGGGCAGCCCTCAGGGGGGCAGCACCGATAACCATGGTCAACTCCATGGCCGAGGCGGTCACAACGGCCCGGGGTATTTCGGAAGCAGGTGACATTGTGCTGCTTTCACCCGGATGCGCAAGCTTTGACATGTACACAAGTTACGGCCATAGGGGCAATGATTTTACGGACCTTGTAAACGGGCTCGACCCACAGGACTGATGAGCGAGACAGAGACTAAAATACATCCGTTTTTCGGTGAGGCCACCATCCTCTTTCCCGTACTGCTGCTTGCAGGCATGGGGATTGTCATGGTGTACAGCGCAAGCTCGGCCATCGGCCTTGAACGGTTTGACAACAATCTCTTCTACATGAAGCGCCAGGTCTTTTTCTGCCTTGTCAGCCTCGGTGTCATGTTCACGGCCGCATCCTTTCCATTCAGGTACCTGAAGGTGTTTGCCTACATTCTGCTGGTGTTTGCAATTGCGCTCCTGGTGGCGGTCCAGGTGCCGTCCCTGGGTCACAAGGCCGGCGGGGCCTGCCGGTGGATCTCTGTGTTCGGGTTCACCTTTCAGCCGTCTGAGTTCACCAAGCTCGCCCTGGTGCTGTTCCTGGGTTACTCCCTTTCAAAGAAGCAGGAGATGATCCGGAACTTTTCCGTCGGGTTCATGCCCCACGTGATTCTGCTGGTGGTGTTGGCTTTCCTCATCCTCATGCAGCCCGATTTCGGCACGGTCATGATCCTCGGCTGCATCACCTGGGGGATGATGTTCGTGGCCGGGGTTAGGATTTTTCACCTGATGCTGCCCTTACCCTTTCTCGTGCCCATTGCCTATTTTCTGGTCTACCGGGTGGATTACCGTATGCAGCGGATTCTGGCATTTATGAACCCCTGGGACGATCCGTTGAACACGGGTTACCAGATCACCCACTCCCTCAAGGCCTTTGGATCCGGCGGGATCTTCGGCAAGGGGATCGGCCTGGGCATGCAGAAGCTCCACTATCTTCCGGAGCCACATACCGACTTTATTCTGTCGGTGATCGGCGAGGAGCTGGGCCTTGCAGGCGTGCTGGCCATTCTTGGTCTTTACGCCGTTATTCTGTGGCGGGGGGCGACCATTGCACGGCGGTCTGAAAATCTGTTCGGGGCCTTTGTGGCTTCAGGACTTATCATAAGCCTCGGTCTCCAGGTGATCATCAACACAGGGGTAACCATGGGCGTTCTGCCCACCAAGGGGCTGACCCTGCCATTTTTAAGTTACGGAGGAACCTCATTGCTGGTCAACATGGCGGGCATGGGAATATTAATGAACATCGGAGCCAATACGGATAATGGATAAAAAGGCCATGAAAATAATCATTGCAGGCGGAAAAACAGGGGGACACCTCTTTCCGGGCATTGCCGTTGCCCAGGCCTTTTTGAGGATCGATCCCCGGACCGAAATCCTTTTTGTGGGAACCGGCGAACTGTTTGAAACCACCACACTTGACCGGTACGGATTTTCCCATACGAGCATTTCAGTCTCCGGTATCAAGGGCAAAGGCGTGTTCGGCAAGATCCGCTCCCTGGCGAAAATCCCAGGCTCTCTGTTCCAGGCACTCTCCATCATCAACCGTTTCAAGCCCGACCTTGTCATGGGTGTTGGCGGTTACTCCTCGGGCCCGGTGGTTCTGGGCGCAAGGCTTTGCGGCACCATGACAGCCATCCAGGAGCAGAACTCCATTCCCGGCATTACCAACAGGATTCTTTCACGGTTCTGCCACGTGGTCTTCACTTCGTTCAAGACCACCAGGGGATTATCCCAACGGGCCGTCACCATCCACACGGGCAACCCGGTCCGCAATCAGGACGGGGGGGGCAGTTCCGCCTCCTTAAGGGACAAGGAGAGGTTCAACCTCCTTGTGACCGGCGGAAGCCAGGGTGCCCACTCCGTCAACCAGGCCGTACTTGGCGCTGTTAAGCTCCTGGCGGATCCCGACGCCTTCAGCATTGTCCACCAGACCGGAAAAAAGGATGAGGAAGCGGTGGCAGCGGAATACAAGGCCATGGGAATCAAGGCCACGGCAAAGGCGTTTTTCAACGACATGCCGGGGCTGATGACCGCCGCCGACCTGATCATCTCCAGGGCAGGGGCGGGCAGCATCTCCGAGATCACGGCCCTGGGGAAACCCTCCCTTCTTATTCCCTATCCCTATGCCGCCGACGATCACCAGCGGTTCAATGCCATGGAAGTGGTGGGTCTGGGGGCGGGCTGGATGATCCTGGACAGGGATCTCACCCCTGAAGGGTTACAGGAAACCATTGAATTTTCCATAAACAATCCGGACAAGCTCCTCTCCATGGGCGGGGCTGCAAAGGATATGAGCATGCCGGACGCGGACAGGGTCATTGCGGAAACCTGTCTTGCCATGGCAAGAGAACAAGGAATTTAAATGTACCAGAAGAACTATCATATATATTTTGTCGGCATTGGCGGCATCGGCATGAGCGGTATTGCAGAGCTTCTCCTGAGCCTGGGATACAGGGTTTCGGGATCCGACCTGAAGCTCTCCTCCATCACCAGCCGGCTTGAACAGCTGGGGGCCGTGATTTACCAGGGCCACAACGGCGACCAGATAAAAGATGCCGATGTCCTTGTCACCTCAACGGCTATCTCGGCTGACAATCCCGAGGTGGCTGCGGCAAGGGAAAACTCCATCTCCATCATTCCCAGGGCTGAGATGCTGGCGGAACTCATGCGCATCAAATACTCCATTGCGGTATCCGGTGCCCACGGTAAGACCAGCACCACCTCCATGGTGGCCTCCATCCTCAACACCGCAGGCCTTGATCCCACGGTTGTGGTGGGCGGGCTGTTAAAGAATCTCGGCACCAACGCCCTCCACGGCAAGGGGGAGTACATCGTGGCGGAGGCGGATGAGAGCGATGGTTCCTTCCTCAAGTACTCGCCGGCCATTGCAGCGGTTACCAACATTGATCTTGAGCACCTTGATTTCTACAAGGATATTGAGGATATCAAGGACAACTTCGTCAAGTTCATCAATTCGGTTCCCTTCTACGGACTGGCCGTGCTCAGCCTGGACAACGAGCACATCCAGGCTATCCTGCCAAGAATATCCGTGCGCTACACCACATTCGGCCTCACCGCCCAGGCAGACCTCCAGGCAAGGGACATCCGCTTTGAGGGAAGAAAGGGCCTTTTTACGGTGGTTCACAAGGGTGAGACCCTGGGAGAGATCTCCCTCAACCTTGCGGGCAAGCACAACATCTCAAACGCCCTGGCCGCCATTGCCGTGGCCCTTGAGCTGAAAATCGATTTTACCACCATCAAGGAGGCCCTGGAGCAGATCGAAGGGGTCAAGCGGCGCCTGGAGGACAAGGGCAGAAAGAACGGAATCACGGTGATGGACGATTACGGCCACCACCCCACCGAGGTGAAGACCACCCTTAAGGCGGTCCGGGAGAGCTGGCCCAACAAGCGCCTGGTGGTGGTGTTCCAGCCCCACCGGTATACCCGGACCCAGGCGTTGTTCCACGAGTTTACCCGCGCCTTTTATCAGTCTGACCTCCTGTATATCCTGCCCATCTATGCGGCCAGTGAAACACCCATTGAGGGGGTTGATTCCCAGGCCCTGTGCAGGGGCGTCCGGGAACACGGTCACAAAAACGTTTGTTGCGTGGACGATTTTGACCATTGCCTCTCCCTGTTGGCCGACAGCCTGGAAGAGGGGGATATGATGCTGACCCTGGGCGCCGGAGATGTTTACAACTTAGGGGAACAGCTGTTGGAGCAATTGTCGTGATGCCTGCCATGGCCAATAACCTCTCCCGGGGATGCGAGGTCCTGAGACAGGAGTTCTCCCTGGTTGCGGACGAGCCCATGGCGCGCCACACCTCTTTTAAGGTGGGCGGGGCGGCGGATCTTTTTGCAGCACCCTCCTCCCGGGAGGAGCTGATCCGCATGGTGACCCTGGCAAGGGAGCTTGGGGTGCCTGTTTCCCCCATGGGCTGCGGCACTAACCTCCTGGTCAGGGACAATGGGATCCGGGGGCTTGTGCTCTCCATGAAGAAAATCAACGGCAAACCCACGCTCACCCGGATCAGCGGGGCGGAGAGTCTTGTAACGTCATCCTCGGGCGTCATCCTTTCAGCCCTTGCACGGTTTGCCATGGACCATGGCCTGGACGGGTTCGGGTTTGCAGCCGGGATTCCCGGCACGGTCGGCGGCGCTGTGATGATGAACGCGGGCACCAACCTGGGCACCATCTCCGAGTCCCTTGTCTCCCTTGAGATCCTGACCCGGGACGGGTCTGTCATGACGGTTGACCGCAGGGAGCTTGGCTTCGCACACAGGGAACTCTCCTTTAACGGCATTGGGCCGGGGGTACTGGTTCTTGCAGCCAATTTTCTCCTTGTGCCCGGGGATAAGGAATCCATGCAGGCGAACTGGCTTGCGCATATAGAGCAGCGGCAGGCAAGCCAGCCGGGGTCAGGGGCAAGTGCGGGATGCTTTTTCAAGAACCCGGACAACGGGCGGCCCGCAGGGTTGCTCATTGACCAGGCCGGCCTCAAGGGCAGGCGGTGCGGTAATGCCATGGTCTCCGAGGCCCACGGTAACTTCATCGTTAATCTTGGCGGAGCCACGGCAGGTGAAATCCTGACCCTGAAGCAGATGGTCGAAAAAGAGGTGAAAAAACAATTCAATGTTGATCTCAAACCAGAGGTGAAAATTGAAGGCGAATAAAAAGATAAGAAAAAACAGGCATCGCGCCACGGAGGGAAAGAATTCCCTGCTGGAGTTTGATTTCATGCACAGCCTTGATCTGGGGCTTAAGTTTATCCTGGTGGTTGTGACGGTCTCCCTGTTCAGCCTTGGCCTGATCTTTGCCCACGATCTTGTGACCCAGAGCTCCTATTTCGGTCTGAAGAAGATCAACGTTTCCGGGATCAATACCCTTGCCCGGGCCGAGGTGCTGTCCCAGGCCGAGATCGCTGAAGGGGACAATGTCCTGGCCATTAACCTGAACACGGTCCGCCTGCGGCTGATAGCCCATCCCTGGATTCGGGATGCCGCCGTTACCCGGCAGATTCCCTCGACCCTCTCCATCACAGTGATCGAGGAGAAGGCCGTTGCAAAGGCTGTGGTAGACAGTGACTTACAGATTCTCCTGGACACCCAGGGCCAGCCCTTTAAACGGTATGATCCGGGCCTGGACACCCGGGCCGCCAGCCTGCCGCAGATTTTTGGGCTCCATCTTGAATCCATGGAGCAAAAATGCGGGTTCTCAGGTAAATTGCACGATTCGGTCATGGATGTCCTTGCCCTGAAGGGTATTGGCAGGATCGATAAAATAACAGCAGACAGGGATGTCGGCATAAAGATCGCGACCCGGATCTTTAACGGCCGGGATTCAGTAGGCAACACTCCAATAACGTTGAAGCTTGGGTTTGATGGCTTTCAAGCGAAATTGAACAATGCAGAACATATCATCGACTATATGGAAACATCCGTGCCCCAGAAGAGGCTCTGCTCCATTGACATGTTTAACATCAGAAGCGTCACAGTAACGCTTGAAGATAAAGATATTATGCCCGGCACTATTAAAGGAGGTGCTTGATTTGCAGGAACAAGAGAGAATTATCGTAGGGCTCGACATCGGAACCACAAAGATCTGTGCCGTTGTCGGAGAGCTTTCACAGGGTGAAATCAGCATCATCGGTATGGGGTCCCATCCTTCAAACGGCCTCAGAAAGGGCGCCGTCGTCAACATAGAGTCCACGGTGGAGTCCATTAAAAAGGCGGTTGAAGAGGCCGAAGTCATGGCAGGGTGCAGCATCTCCTCTGTCTATGTGGGCATCGCCGGTGGTCACATCAAGGGTTTCAACAGCCATGGCATCATCGCCATCAAGGGACGGGAGATCATCCAGAACGACGTGGAGCGGGTGATCGATGCGGCCAGCGCCGTTGCCATCCCCATGGACCGGGAAACCATCCATGTGATTCCCCAGGAGTTTATCGTGGATGACCAGGAGGCGATCCAGAACCCCGTGGGCATGACCGGGGTAAGGCTTGAGACTAAAATCCACATTGTCACCGGGGCCGTGTCGTCGGCACGGAACATTGTCAAGTGCTGCAACAAGGCGGGCCTTGACGTCTGCGACATCGTGCTCGAGTCCCTGGCCTCCGGCGAGGCGGTCCTCACCCCGGAGGAGAAGGAGCTGGGATGCGCCCTTGCCGACATCGGCGGGGGAACCACGGATCTTGCCATCTTCAAGGGCAACAATATCAAGCATACATTTGAGCTGACCCTGGGCGGCCATAACCTGACCAATGATATTTCCATCGGTCTCAGGACGCCCCTGGCAGAGGCTGAAAAAATCAAGATCAACCATGGCACCTGTGTCCCGGAAAGCATCCGCAAAGGCGATACCGTTGACGTGCCGGGGGTGGGGGGACGGGATCCCAAGAGCCTTCCCAAGGATATTCTGGCCGAGATTCTGGAACCCAGGGTGGAGGAGATGTTCTCCATCCTCAGGGAGGAGATTTTCAGCCACGGCCTTGAGAACGCTTTTCCCTCAGGTCTGGTGCTCACCGGCGGAAGCGCCCTTTTGGACGGCATTCCCGAAGTGGTGGAGGGGGTCTTTTCCGTTCCCGTCCGTCTGGGTGAACCCAGGAAGATCGGGGGACTCAAGGATGTGGTCAAGAATCCCAGTTTTGCAACCGGTGTGGGGCTTGTGATATACGGCAGCCGCAACAGCAGCGGCGAACAGCTTGGAGACAGCGAAAACAAGCTGTTCTCAAAGCTTCTGAAACGAATGAAACAATGGTTTAAAGACGTTATCTAAATATACTCAAGGAGGGGGTAATATGAATTTTTCCTACGTGGAAAGCGACAAGTCGGCAAAGATTAAGGTCATCGGGGTCGGTGGAGCCGGCGGTAATGCTGTAAACAACATGATCGACGCAAATCTTCAGGGCGTGAAATTCATCACCGCCAACACTGATGCCCAGGCCCTTGACATCTCCAAGGCCGAGCAGAAGATCCAGCTGGGCACCCAGCTTACCGAGGGTCTTGGGGCAGGCGCCAACCCAAACGTGGGCAGGGACGCGGCCACGGAGAATATCGACGAGATCAGGGCCGCCCTTGAAGGGAGCCACATGGTTTTCATCACAGCGGGTTTTGGCGGCGGCACGGGCACGGGTGCGGCACCTGTGATTGCCGAGGTGTGCCAGGAGCTTGGTATTCTGACCGTTGCTGTTGTCTCAAGGCCCTTCTCCTTTGAGGGCAAGAAAAGGGCTGCCCAGGCAGAAGATGGCATTGAAAAGCTCAGGGACATTACAGACACGGTCATCACCATTCCCAACGACAGACTCAGGGGTATCGCAGGCAAGGGCGCCAAGATGGTGGACATGTTCATCAAGGCGGACGAGATCCTTCACCATTCAGTAAAGGGGATCACCGATCTTATCATGCTGCCGGGCCTGGTTAACCTCGATTTTGCCGATGTAAGAACCACCATGTCCAAGGCCGGCATGGCCCTCATGGGTATTGGTATCGCTTCCGGTGAGAACAGGGCTGTTGAGGCGGCAGAACGGGCCATCTCCCATCCCCTTCTTGAGGATATCTCCATCTCCGGCGCCCGGGGCGTTCTCATGAACATCACCTGCTCCAGCGATCTGACCCTGGACGAGATGACCGAAGCTTCCGACCGCATTCACCAGGAGGTCGGTGACGACGCTGAGATCATCTGGGGACAGGCCATTGATGAGAGCCTTGGAGACGAGATGAGGGTGACGGTGATTGCAACCGGCATCGGTCATAACGAAGTCCCGGGAAAGAATGTGCACAGGATCGAGACTGCACGGCCCAAACTGGATTGCAATCCCGCGGCAGAGCCCTTTGCCCGGGGACAGGTCAGGGAGCCTACCCAGGAGGAGCTCGAGAACTGGAACGAGATGGAAGAGCCCGTTATGGTACAGCACAAACAAGCCGTTAACGAGGATGGCCGGAGCAGATACCGCGGCGTTTCCCTGGACAGCGAAAACCTTGAGATTCCAACCTTCCTGAGAAGGAAAGCCGACTGATAGATGGCAAAAAAAACCAGACGAAGTAAAAAAGAGACCGTCAGAATTGAAAAAGGCAGTATTGTAAAACGACAAAAAGGACTGATCAAAACGGCCCTGGTCTATCCCAACACCTACCAGGCCGGGATGTCCAGCCTTGGATACCAGACGGTCTACGGATTGATCAACGACCTTGACCATGTTGCGGCCGAGCGCGTGTTTCTGCCAAAGGACAAGGAGCGACTCCTGAGCGAAGAGACGGCCATGGAGCTCTCCCGGTTTGATATCATCTTTTTTTCGATCTCGTTTGAGAACGACTACCTCAACCTGGTTTCCATTCTGACGTCTGCGGGCATCCCCCTGCGGTCATCCGATCGTGGCGACTCATACCCCCTTGTGATAGCAGGGGGGGTTGCCTGTTTTCTGAACCCCGAGCCCATTGCGCCGTTCATGGATATTATGCTCCTGGGCGAGGGAGAGCTCCTGATCGAGCCCTTTTTCGATATCTACACCCCGGATATGCCAAGGGAGGACCTTTATCAGGAACTTGTCCCCTCCCTTGCCGGCGTCTATGTTCCCGGCTACTACACCCCCCTCTACGACCCGGATAAAGCGCTCACCGGTATGAAGCCCCTCAACGATCAGATCCCCGACCAGATACGGATCAGGCGCGTCATGGAGCTTGGCGACATCTCCACCACCACCCGCATCCTCTCATCCGACACAGCCTTCAGGAACATCTTCCTTGTGGAGACCGGCAGGGGGTGCCACCACGGCTGCAGGTTCTGCAGCGCAGGCTTCATCTACCGCCCGCCCAGGTTCTATCCCGAAGATGTGGTGATCCGCGCCCTTGGGGAGGCCAAGGAGCTCACAGACAAGGTCGGCCTTGTCAGTGCAGCCGTATCCGACCATCCCGGCATCAACACCATCTGCGCCAGGGGGATCGAGGAGGAGCTCCACCTCTCCTTCAGCTCCCTCCGGGCCGACGCCCTCACAGACGAGCTGATCACAACCCTCCAGCGTTCCGGTGTCAAGACCGCCACCATCGCCCCGGAGGCCGGCTCCGAACGCATGCGCCGTATCATCAACAAGAAGATCAGCGAGGAGGACCTCCTCTCCGCCACCCAGCGCCTGGTGGAGACCGGCATCATCAATCTCAAGCTCTATTTCATGATCGGCCTTCCCTTTGAGGAGGAGGACGACATCCTTGCCATCGTTGACCTGACCCAGAAGATCCGGGAGCGCTTCCTTGAAACCAGCCGGAAAAAGCAGAAGATCGGCACCATCACCCTGAGCATCAACCCCTTTATTCCAAAGCCGGCCACGCCGTTTCAATGGGCCCCCATGGAACGCGTCCCCAGCCTCAAGAAGAAGCTCAAGATGATCACCGACGGCCTGAAAAGGGTGCCCAACATGCAGATCAACTCGGAATCCTTCAGGATGGCCAGGATCAATGCCCTGCTTTCACGGGGAGACCGCAAGATTGCGGATATCCTGGAGGCAGCAGCAGAGATGGGATGGTCCCGGGCCCTGAAAGAGGTTAAAGAGTACTGTGAAGTCCAGATCCACACAGAGCGCCAGCAGGACGAGTTCTTCCCCTGGGATATCGTTGATACCGGCATCAAGCGCCCATTTCTCAGGAAGGAGTATGACAGGGCCAGGGCAGAGAAAATCACCCCGGATTGCCCCATGATCGACTGCAACCGCTGCGGCATCTGCCGGTCACCTTCGTGAGCTCCCCGTGGACCTGATAACATTTTCTGCCAAGTTTAAAACAAATGCTTGACAGAAACACGGGAATCACATATAAAAACCAAGTCTTCAACGACGAGCCCAGGTAGCTCAGTCGGTAGAGCAGGGGACTGAAAATCCCCGTGTCAGCAGTTCGATTCTGTTCCTGGGCACCAATTTTGAAAAGGGCTTTCCAATCATCGGTTGGAAAGCCCTTTTTGCTTTTGCGCAATAAAGAGGTTCCGGGCAAGCACGATTTCCACTAAGAAATGCTTGACAGGAACCTCGGAATCACATATAAAAACCAAGTCTTCAACGACGAGCCCAGGTAGCTCAGTCGGTAGAGCAGGGGACTGAAAATCCCCGTGTCAGCAGTTCGATTCTGTTCCTGGGCACCAATTTTAAAAAGGGCTTTTCAACCATGGGTTGGAAAGCCCTTTTTGCTTTTGCTGAACTTAAAAATATCCCCGTAACCCGATACCGAATACCTGAAGTTTGTTTCTTTCCCTAACCCGCTTTTATGCTACTTCCAACTCCCTACCTTATAGATAAGAGAATCTGCCTCCGAAACATTGTTTCCTATCAAAGATCGAGATCGACGTTATCCCTGGAGATCTGTTTAAATGTTTTGGAATTAGCTAGCTTTATGATGTATTATGTGGTTGACTTCGACGGTTAGGAAACAGGGAGGAATGCTTAAAATAGGTTGTCAAACCATCTCATATTTGATACCCGATGAGTGTTCTCAGGCAAATGGTGATAGATAGAAAAAAATGCTGATCATCTTGTTATGCGCAAGGATGAGGCATCCAAGATCTCAGACAATAATGATCAAAGATTAATTTACACCCGGCGGGTTCTTTAAACTGTTATGTGATAGGTGAGAAATATGATGCTGAAAATATTAGCTCTTCTGCTTTTGTTCGTTTTTGGTTGTGCCTCATCGGTTTTTGCGTGTACCAGCTTTGCATTGTACGGCAACGATATCTTCTATGGTATGAATTTCGATTTTACTTTCCTACCCCTTAAATTTTGGATCGAATCCAATTCAGGAATGAAGATCTTTCATTTGGCGTTTTTGTATGAACCATATCCCAAGGAACCAAAAAGTAAAGCTTATTTTGCTACTACCTGCGGGATGAACGATAAAGGTCTTTTCAGTGCCTGCCAGGAAGTTGAGCCGTATATTGAGGGTTTTGAAAAACCCAGTGATGATCAAATTCATATTGATGATCAATATGAAACCATCTCCATATATTCTGATGTGGAAAAGGTTCAGGAGTTTATCTCCAAAAAACAGGCGGTTCAAAATCTTGGCCCGTCTCTGCATAACTTGTTTGCGGATACCAAAGGAAATGCCTTTGTCTCAGAAACCGACAATACTGAAAACATCATCGTTGGGATGGATCATGATTTTCTGGTGATGGCAAATTTTGCAAATCATAGTCTGGTTGGCAAACATTACGAAGAGGCTGTTGGGGTTGGTGCGGAGAGATATAAGATTGCCCATGACTATCTCTCAAAGAATAAGAATGATTTCAACGTTGAGAAAGGCCTTGAACTGTTGGGGATGGTGTATTGCCAGGATCCGGGCTGTTCAACCCTTTGCTCCATGGTTTTCCATCCCCGGACCAACAGTATCTATATTGCTCTGAATCTTAATTTTGAAAGGGTGTGGAAGGTTTCACTGGGCGAGGGAGTTCTCGAAACCCATAGGGGTTATGATGAATATAGCCAAATTCATTTGGGATCAGGGGGTATTCTATCCGCTGAATTGGAATTGTTGGGGAATTAGGACAATCGTTTTGCAGAACATAAAGCAGCTCAGCAAGGTCATCGGGGTTTTTCTGGCACTGTCTTTTGCTGGGGTGACCATGGCAGCCGGATCTGACAGTGTCTGCTATGGTATCACCGCCAAGGGTAAACTGGAACATGGGTGCAAGCTTCCATACCATGGGGAGAATTTTACGGCATACAGCCTCCTCGGCTGGAGCCTTGGCCGCACCTATGTCCACTGCAGGGTGGCGGAGGTGGTGCTTGCGGCATACGAGGAGCTGAACAGGGAGTACCCGGACAAGGTGTTTGTTTACGGGGAAACCGGGTGGGCTTCCGGGGGGAGATTTAAACCCCATAAAACCCATCAAAATGGTCTGTCTGTCGATTTCATGGTGCCGCTGGTGGATCGGTCCGGCGGATCGGTCCGTCTTCCTGCGAGTGCATTTAATAAGTACGGCTACGCAATCGAGTTTGACGTCAAGGGGGGCAGTGGGGAGTTGACCATCGATTTTGAAGCGGTGGCGGCCCATATCCTTGCCATCAAGCGGGCTGCCGATGCTAGAAAGGTGAAAATCCGGAGAGTCATTTTTGATCCAAAACTTCAACCGTTCCTGGGGGCGACCCGTGCATGGACAGCACTCAAGGGCCGGGTGAAATTCTCAACGCTCCGGTCATGGGTTCGGCACGACGAGCATTACCATATAGACTTTGATATTCCGTGCAGGCCCTTGGAGTAAAGCCGCACCACCCTGCGAAATCTGCCCGTTGGTGTAACCCAATGGCCTTGAAATCGTTTCATAGGTGTTATGATTGTTTTTGCAGACTTTTATCGCGACCATAGGGATCGCCTGCTGGCCTATCTGTTGCGGATGACCGGGGACTATGAGCTCTCCTGCGATCTGATGCAGGAGAGTTTTACCCGTTGTCTGGAACGTTATGGCTGTAAAGGTTTGAAGCCGTCGCTGCTGTTTACCGTGGCGCGGAATGCCGTGTATGACCATGGCCGTCACTGCCAGGTACGGCATCGTTCCGGTCGTAAGCTTTGCCAGGTGCCAGGCAACCCGGAGGAGCACCATTTGCTGCGTGAGGAGTATCAACGGGTTCTGACGGCCATGCAGCAGCTGGAACCGGATGAAAAGGATCTGCTCTCTCTGGCGGCCACCAGCATCTATTCCTACCGTGAGATCGCCCAACAGGTGGGTATAAGCGAGGCCAACGTCAAGGTAAAGGTGCACCGGGCCCGTATGAAACTCAAGAAGTTGCTGGAAGAAGGAAAACACCATGGATGAAATAATCAGCATGTTCATTGATAATGAATTGAGCATTGATGACAAAATGGCTCTTGTGAAACGCCTGAAGGTTGATCCTGAATTTTTCAGTGAAACCCTGGCTTTGCTTGAGCAGGATAAGTTGCTCCGGGCCGAGGGGCTTTATCCTGCCCCGTTGCTGGCTGTAAAAGCACCCGGGGCAGTGCCCGGCAGGTTGCAAGGGTTCCTGAAGGATTTTTTTCGTCCCCTGGTGGGGCCGGTCGGCGTCATGGCTGTGGTGGTCATGGTGGTGTTGGGTGTTGTTCTGGCCCACAGGCCCGGGCCCCCGGCCGGTGTTTGCCCAAGTCGCCTGGTGGTGTATCAGCCGGAGGCCAGGGAGGTGGCTGTGGCCGGGGCATTCACCGGTTGGGAAGCGGTGTCCATGCACGCCGCAGGTTCCAGCGGGTATTGGGAGATCCGGCTTGATATCCCCAGGGGGGAGCATCGCTTTGTTTACATTGCCGATGGTCACCGGCGTTTTGCTGATCCGACGATATTGACAAGGGAGCAGGATGACTTTGGTGGTGAAAACAGCATTCTTATTGTGGGGCAAGCCATATGAAAAAACTTAGCTATGGGGTTCTGGTGATCCTTTTGCTGCTGCTTGCCGGGTGCGCACAGCATTACTACCGTGTGAACAATGGGCAGGTTCATCTATACCTGAAAGCCCCCGAGGCTGAATCCGTCTATTTCATCTCGTCTTTGGACGGGTTCAGGCCCCATGCCATCAGTAAAACGCCCCGGGGTAAATGGGGGGTCTCCCTGCCGGCAGCAAGGGAGTTTCGTTATTTTTATCTTGTGGACGGCCATGTTTATCATCCTCCCTGCAAGTACCGGGAAGGGGATGACTTTGGCGCTTTCAACTGTATCTTCAGTCCGGATATGTAACCTTTGAACCTGGTGAACGTTTCCAAGGTGAAATAACTAATGATGAGGTCTCCCATGAAGAAAACACTGGTTTGTATCATTTTGATGTTCTTGTGGGCGTTTTCGGCCCTGGCCGACGAGGTCGATGACAAGCTCGGCCACATGGCCACCGAGCAACAGCGGGTCGCCACCCGGGCCATGATCAATGTTGGCGTTGAACCGGAAGATGCCATCCATATGACCCGGGCCATGATTCAGAGTCAATTTCGCAACCAATATACGTTGCGGGCCCAGCAGGTGGTCATGGCGGTCAAACAAGATAACCTGCCGGTGGGTCCCGTCATGGACAAGGCCTTGGAGGGCATCGCCAAAAAGGCCCCGGACGAGGCAGTGGTTAAAGCCATGGAAAAGGTCCGTGCACGCTATGTCTTTGCTTACGAACATGCCCACCGGTATACCCAACAGAAAGTTTACCAGGATCAGATCGGTGATCTTATTGCCGGGGCCATGACTGCGGGGTTTGAGGCTGGGGAAGTGGACCGGTTGATGGGTCAGCTGGTGCATCGTCACCAGCAGCGGGCCCAGCACACAAAACAGGTGAACAAGGAATCGTTTGCCCGGGAATGCTTTCAAACGGCCCGTGACATGATGCGGCTGGGTGCGGCCTCCCATGGGGTGGGGGAGGTGATCGGCCAGGCGGTCACGCAAAATCGTTTTACCAAGGCCGACATGGAACAGATGCGTCATCGGTTCAGGCAACAGGCTGTCCTGGGCAATCCCAATGAATTGGCGCAGCAGTATTCCCGCTCTATCCGGGAGGGCGGTGAGCCCGGTTCCCATGGGGTTGGAGCTGGATCCGGCGGTGGGGGCGGAATGGGTGGCCGAGGCGGCTCAGGTGGCTCAGGCGGCTCAGGCGGTGGCGGTTCAGGCGGTGGCGGTTCTGGTGGGGGCGGCGGCTCAGGTGGCGGTGGCCGCAAATAGGCCCTGCAAGGCCCGAAGCATGTTTCGTAACCGGAATCGAGCGGCATCTACCCGGACAAATCGTCTGAGTGCCTGAAGGGTCGCCTAAAACGAACCGCTCATCACTGCCTGGTAGTCATTCAGCAGTGTACCAGTGGCATTACTTTCGGCAAGGTAGAGCCAATATTGCCGGATTGATCCGGAATAATGTGTTCCTGTAACGATAGTTACTGGTGGAAAAAAAAACTAAAATTCCCTTGCTCCCCAGGAATGTAAGGATTATGGTTTTCCTGTAAGGGTTTTATTTTGGAGTCTTCAGGTGGGCATCCCACCATAATTGATGTTATAAATTCTAAACTGATAGGGAGAACTATGAAGGAAACTAAAGGTTCGTTTATTAAAAATTTTTTCGAGATGGAAGCGGCCGGAGGACTTTTGTTGATGGCAGCGGCAACGCTTGCTGTAGCGTTGGCAAACACTCCCCTTGAACAGTATTACAATCTTTTGATTGAGACACCTGTCGAAATTAGAATAGGCAATCTTGAAATTGCCAAGCCCTTGCTGTTATGGATAAATGACGGACTCATGGCAGTATTCTTTTTTCTTATCGGCCTGGAATTGAAAAGAGAATTTATTGAAGGGGAGCTTGCCGACAAAAGAAATATTATTCTTCCGGGCCTGGGGGCTATCGGGGGTATGCTGGTTCCTGCAATAATTTACGTATATTTTAATACTGGAGATCCCTACGCAATCCAGGGCTGGGCCATTCCGGCTGCCACCGACATTGCTTTTGCTCTGGGTGTACTTTCCCTTCTGGGTTCAAGGATTCCTAGTTCAGTAAAAATATTCTTAACTTCCCTGGCCATTTTTGATGACATTGGCGCCATTCTGATCATTGCTTTCTTTTACACTTCTAAAGTGTCTCTCATCGCCTTAATGGTCGTTGTTGTCTGTATTGGCATTTTAGTAGTAATGAGCACAATTCGTGTAGAGTCGACAAGCCTCTATCTTTTTGTGGGCCTTGTGATGTGGGTGTCAATGCTTAAATCCGGTGTTCATGCTACGTTGGCGGGCGTTATTCTTGCCATGTTTATTCCCATGGAATCAAAGTCAGATCCGGAACACTCGCCGCTGAAGAGTATGGAGCATGACTTGCATTCAGTGGTCGCGTTCTTTATTTTACCCCTCTTTGCTTTTGCAAATTCAGGAATTAATTTTTCCGGCATTGACGCAACTCAATTGTTCCATGGCGTTACTTTAGGCGTAGCACTTGGATTGTTTCTGGGAAAGCAGGTCGGTGTCTTTGGCTTTTGCTGGCTTGGCATCAAATGCAACCTTGCAAAAATGCCTGAAAATATGAGTTGGAATGCGCTATACGGAACCGCCGTTCTGAGTGGTATCGGGTTCACCATGGCCTTGTTTATAGGGTCTCTGTCTTTTGAGCAAACTGCTGCTAAGCTCTTTGATGAGCGCCTTGGTATTATTATAGGGTCCCTGGCCTCCGGCGCGCTGGGTTACTTTATACTACGTGCCAGTTTTTGTTCTGATAAGCCCCTCCCCGTCTCCCATGTGTCAGGATAGTTTTTCCACCAGCCTGGAACGAAATGATTGAGTTTCAGTGGGGCGATCAAAAGGAAATCAATGGTGAATCTCACCATTGATTTCCTTTTTTAGTCAACATGGGCAGTAGCCGTATTTTTAGTCCCTGTTCAGCTCCTGTATAAGTTGTTGACGAATATCCAATGGTTTTGTACACTCAGGGATCATAGCCTTTAAAATCATTCGAAACAGGCTTATACGATCAAATTTAATTTCAGAATTACAATCGGTTTTTACTGCACTTGGTTTATCCCGAGACCTGCATGGACATGGAAACTTCACCACGCCCGATGACAACGTGGAACTCTTCTGCGATGGGGCTTCCTACGAATCCTATGATGGAAAAGATACCGGAAAAGAGGAGGATCAGAGAGACAATATAGCGTTGTTTAAAAATGGAGAAAAGCAATGGACCTTAAAACGGAAAAAGCCGGCAACACCGTTACGGTGAAAATGGGTGGTCCCCTCACCATCGAACATGCAGCTAATTTGAAAACCTTCATGTCCAATGTGTCCGGTGAGGCTGAAGAGATCCTTGTGGATCTTGACGGCGTCACAGACATAGACCTTTCCTGTATTCAACTCCTCTGTTCGGCAAACCTTTCTTTCGATAAAACCCGCAAACGGCTCATCCGGAAAAGCGGTCAAACCAAAGTTATCACCCGTGCCCTGTCAGAAGCCGGTTACACAAGAGAGATGGTGTGCCAAGATAAACCTTGCAAAAACTGCTTATGGAAAGGAGAGGAGAGATAATGGCCAAGACGATTCTTACGGCGGATGATTCGGCCAGTATGCGGCAAATGGTAACCTTCACCCTGAAAGGGGCCGGGTATGAGGTGGTCGAGGCGGTGGATGGGAAGGATGGGCTTTCCATGATATCCCAGTCAAAGGTGGACATGATTATTACGGACCTTAATATGCCGAACATGGATGGCATCGAGATGATTCGTAACGTCAGGACCATGCCCCAATACAAATTCATCCCGATCATCCTTCTGACAACCGAATCCCAGGACGGCAAAAAAAAAGAGGGCAAGGCAGCCGGTGCCACCGGGTGGATCACCAAGCCTTTCAAGCCGGAACAACTCCTGGCGGTGGTAAAAAAAGTCTTAAAATAAAAATCTGCAGGAGTTCCCCATGGATGTTCAAAGACAGGCATTTAAGGAAGAAGCTTATGAACTGCTGGCAGAACTTGAAACCTCGTTGCTGGAACTGGAGGAGACCCCCGACGATATGGAGCAGATAGGCCGTGTATTCCGGGCCATGCATACCATCAAGGGGTCGGGAGCCATGTTCGGATTTGAGGATATCGCGGATTTCACCCACAATGTGGAAACCGTTTTTGACCAGGTTCGTGGGGGAAGCATCCGGGTCACACGGGAGCTTGTCAACCTGACCCTTTCTGCCCGGGACCACATCAAAGATCTGCTAGACGAAGGGGGAGGGGCAGATGAAATCAAGGCAAATGGGATCATCGTTTCCCTTCGAAACCTGCTTGTCCAGGACGACGCAGATGAAGAGGCGGAGGCGGAGGCTTTGCCCGAAATCGTCCATGCAGAACCAGCCGTTCCAGGCCCTGTTGTAACCTGCCGGATCCGGTTCCGGCCGGCACCGGATATCTTTGCAAGCGGCACCAATCCCCTGCTTCTCCTCAACGAACTCAGGGAGATGGGAGAGTGCTCCGTCACCGCCCATACCGAGGATATTCCGCCCTTAAAGGATCTTGATCCCGAAGCCTGCTATATCTTCTGGGATATCATTCTCACCACCTCCCATGGAACCAACGCCATTAAGGATGTATTCATTTTTGTGCTGGATGACTGCGAGCTTACCATCGATATTGTGGACGATGGGGAGAGGGTGGTTGATGGGGCACACCCGGACAGGCTGGGAGAGATCCTGGTCAGGCGGGGGGATCTTTCGGACAAGCACCTGCAAAAGGCCCTGGAGAGCCAGGACCGGCTCGGTGAGATCCTGATAAAGGAGAAAACGGCCAGCCGTGCAGCTGTCGTATCCGCACTGGCGGAGCAGGAACAGGTCAAAAAGAGGATCGCCCAGCGAAAAGAGACAGCCGTTTCCACAAGCATCCGGGTGCCCGCAGACAAGCTGGATCAGCTGGTGGATCTCGTGGGGGAGCTTGTTACGGTTCAGGCGCGCCTCAGCGAGAAAGCGGCCACGGAAACGGATGCCGACCTTGTCGCCATTGCAGAAGAGGTGGAGATGCTCACCGGTGGTCTCCGGGACAACGCCATGAGCATACGCATGCTTCAGATCGGCACCACCTTTTCAAATTTCAAACGGCTGGTCCGGGATCTGTCAGGTGAGCTGGGCAAGAAGATTGAACTGACAACCACGGGCGGAGACACGGAACTTGACAAAACAGTCATCGAAAGGCTGAAAGACCCCCTGGTGCATATTATCCGGAACAGTATTGATCACGGCATTGAATCCCCGGATGTCAGAAAAGCTGCGGGAAAACCCGAAACAGGGACCATCCACCTCAAAGCCCAACACTCCGGTGCCAATGTACTCATTGAGATTTCAGACAACGGCAAGGGGATAGATGCCGAGGTGATCCGTCAAAAAGCTACGGAAAAAGGGATCATCCCCATTGATGCGGACCTTTCGGAAAGGGAGGTCCTCAACCTTATTTTCTCCCCGGGTTTCTCAACCGCAAGCAAGGTGACGGATCTCTCGGGGCGCGGGGTGGGCATGGATGTGGTGAAGAACAGCATCGAAGCCCTGAGGGGAAGCATTGAGCTTGTGAGCCGGAAAGGGGAAGGCACCACCATTACCCTGAAGTTGCCCCTGACCCTCGCCATCATTGACGGGTTGCTGGTGACCATCGGCGGAGATTACTTTGTGCTTCCCCTTGCATCGGTGGACGAGTGTGTGGAGCTGCCCCGGAACAGAGATGAGAAGAGAAATGGGAGAAATATCCTCAATGTCCGTGGTGAAATCGTTCCCTTTATCCGTCTGCGGAAAGAGTATGGCATCCAGGTGGACCGACCGGAACTCGAACATGTGGTGATCATGGAGACAAACGGCAAACGGGTGGGGTTTGTGGTGGACCATGTGATCGGCGGTCATCAGACGGTTATCAAAAATCTTGGCAGTGCGTTCAAAAAGGCCCGTGATATCTCCGGGGCAACCATTCTGGGTGACGGCACCGTTGCCCTGATCATTGATGTGAATAAAATTCTGGATTTTTAAAGCACTCTCAACCATGAAATCCATGGAAGGAGGAAGACCGTGTTTAGTAAATTCATAGGACGTTTCAATCAACTCGGGTCAAGTGTAAAACCCAATTATATTGATCTTCTGCCCACCCCGGTTATCGCCATTGACAGAAATTTTACCATCACCCACATCAACCCTGCAGGGGCAGGGGTGGTTGGCAAAACCCCGGAACAGGCCATCGGCATGAAGTGCCACGATCTTTTCAAAACCGCCCACTGCGGAACTTCCGAATGCCGGTGCAACCAGGCCATGACCCGAAACGAAATTGTAACAGGAGAAACCGTTGTGGAGCCGGACGGCCTGAATCTGCCCATACGGTATACCGGCGCACCGCTCACAGATGAGACCGGCAAGATCACAGGGGCCCTGGAGTTTGTGGTCGACATCACTGAAACGAAAAACGCCTTGGAGGATGCGTCTTTGAAGGTGGATTACCTGAATAACATTCCCACACCTGTTATGGTTATTGACAAGGATTTTACGGTTCAATTCATTAATCCTGCCGGTGCGTCTGCATTGGGAAAAACGCCCGAAGCCTGCCTGAACCAGAAGTGTTACAGCCTGTTCAATACAGGCCACTGCAATACCCCCGATTGTCAGGTGGCAAAGGCCATGCAGCAAAACCGTGTCTTTACCAGCGATACAACTGCCCATCTGCCCACAGGCGAACTTCCCATCCGGTACACGGGTGCTCCGCTTACGGATTCCAATGGAAACATCACCGGCGGCCTGGAATATGTGGTGGATATCAGCAAGGAGATGGCGATTACCAACGGCATCGTTGAAATGGCAAACGACGCGGCAGCAGGTGTGCTGGACACCCGGGCGGATGCAAACCAGTTCGAGGGCAATTACAGGCGTATTGTCGAAGGGGTCAACGCTGCCCTGGATGCGGTGGTGAAACCGCTTAACGTGGCCGCAGAGTGTGTGAGCAGGATCTCGGCAGGAGACACCCCGGAAAAGATCACCGAGGATTACAAAGGCGATTTCAATGTCATCAAAAATAACCTGAACGCGCTGATAGACGCCATGAATGAAATCACCTCGGTTGCGGAACGGATGGCCGGGGGAGACCTCAACATCGAAATCAGAGAGCGCTCCTCCAAGGATAGCCTCATGATGGCGCTGGGGTTGATGGTAACGAAATTGAAAGAGATCGTAATGGAGGTGATGCACTCTTCCGACTCAGTGGCTTCGGGAAGCATTCAGATGAGTTCCACAACCGAGGAGATGTCCCAGGGTGCGACAGAGCAGGCCGCAGCTGCTGAAGAAGCTTCCGCCTCCATGGAGCAGATGACCGCAAATATAAAGCAGAATGCGGAGAATGCCCAGCAGACCGAGAGAATCGCTTCCCAGGCTGCCGGGGATGCAGAAAAAGGGGGAGAAGCCGTCGTAAGGACTGTGGATGCCATGAAGCAGATCGCAGAAAAAATATCGATCATTGAGGAGATCGCACGCCAGACAAACATGCTGGCCTTGAACGCAGCCATCGAGGCGGCCCGGGCGGGCGAGCACGGCAAGGGATTTGCCGTGGTGGCGGACGCCGTACGAAAGCTGGCCGAGCGGAGCCAGACCTCGGCTGCTGAAATCAGCAGCCTTGCCGTATCCAGCGTTGAGATCTCGGAGACCGCAGGCACAATGCTGGAAAAGATCGTTCCTGACATCCGGAAGACAGCCGAACTTGTCCAGGAGATCAACGCGGCAAGTACGGAACAGCATTCCGGATCAGACCAGATTAACGAGGCGCTCCAGCAACTTGACAGTGTGATCCAGCAGAACTCCGCAGCTTCTGAGGAGATCTCTTCGACGGCGGAAGTGCTGGCGGCCCAGGCGGAACAACTCAAGGCCGCCATCCGGTTTTTTAAAATAGATACAAGCCGGGCGGATAAGGAGACATTAGGCCCAAAGAACAGAACCTTCGTTACGGCAGACCCCGGGGCAAAAAGGCCTGAAGCCAGATCCTCCAATCCTGTCAAAGGGGTCACCCTGGATCTGGATGAGAAATTCCCTGCAGGTGACATCCTGGATGATGATTTTGAAAGATATTAAAAAAAGGAGGATTCATCAAATGGCAATTGAAGGAATCACAGAAACAGGCCAGTATCTGACATTCATGCTTGATGAAGAAACCTATGCCATTGACATCAGGCAGGTGCGTGAAGTCCTTGATTTTACCGAGGTCACCCGGGTGCCGCGCATGCCCGAATTTATGCGCGGAGTGATCAACTTAAGGGGAGGGGTGGTACCGGTTGTCGACCTTCGACTTAAATTCGGCATGGCAGCAACTGAAAAGACCGTGGATACCTGCATCATCATCATGGAAGTTATCATTGACGGGAATACCGCCCTCCTGGGTGCACTTGCCGATTCCGTTCAGGAAGTGCTGGATCTGGAACCCGATCAGATCGAGCCGGCACCGAAAATCGGCACCCGGCTCAGAACCGATTTTATCCGGGGCATGGGTAAAAAGAACGAGGACTTTATCATCCTCCTTGATATCGACAGGGTGTTTTCCGCCGAGGAGCTTGAGGGGGTTCAGGAGACAGAAAGGCAACCGGCACCAGGGCTTGAAACGAGTGAAACCCTTTTATGATTCAAACGACAGAAGCCATAGATAAGGTGCCCTATCTTTCAAAATACGAATTTAAAAAACTGGGGACTTTTATCCATTCACGGTTCGGCATTAAAATGCCCGGTTCCAAAAGAGGGATGATTGAGTCCCGCCTCCTCAAACGGCTGAGCACCCTGGGGCTGAAATCCTATTCCGGGTACTGTGACTATCTGTTCAGCCCGGAGGGGATGGAGACGGAGCTGACACAGTTCATCAATGTGATAACGACCAATAAAACCGACTTTTTCAGGGAAGCCCGTCATTTTACCTATCTGGTTGAAAAAGCCGTGCCCGCCCTGTTGACGTACAATGGCGCAGGGCCGGGAAAAAACCTCATGGTCTGGTGCTGCGCTTCATCCAGGGGGCACGAGCCCTATACCCTGGCCATGGTGCTGGATGATTTTTCCCGAACCTGCTCTGGGTTTAATTTCTCAGTTTTAGCAACCGACATATCGAGCCGGGTGCTCGATATCGCCATTCAGGGCGTCTACGACGCGGGTGAGATAGAGCCGGTCCCAATGGAATTGAGAAAAAAATACCTCCTGAAAAACAAGGACAAAACAAAACTCCTTGTCAGGATCGTTCCTGAGCTTAGGAAAAAAGTCAGATTTCAACACCTGAATCTCATGGACAAGGATTTTCGAATACGCCGGAAAATGGATATTATCTTTTGCCGGAATGTCATTATCTATTTTGACAAGGAGACCACGGAAAAGCTGTTGGTCAAGCTGTGCGATCAGCTGATCCCGGGCGGGTTCATTTTTATGGGGCATTCCGAGCTTATCGACTGCAGCATGCTGCCACTTGTCTCACTTGCACCGGCGGTTTATCAAAAGGTGAACAGATGAAAAAAAAGATACGGGTTCTTATTGTTGACGATTCAGCCCTGGTGCGCATGACCCTTGCGGATGTCCTGGCTTCGGATCCTGATATCGAGATTATGGATACGGCCGCAGATCCTTTTGTTGCAGCCAGGAAGATGCGGGATGAAGTGCCGGACGTCATCACCCTGGATGTTGAAATGCCCCGGATGGACGGCATTACCTTTCTGCAAAAACTCATGAGCCAGCACCCTGTTCCCGTGGTGATCTGTTCCAGCCTGGCTGAGGCGAGATCGGAGACCGCACTGAAAGCCCTGGAATACGGTGCGGTTGATATCATTCGAAAACCGGCCATGGGCACCAAGCAATTTATCGAGGAGTCAAAAATAACGATTTGTGACAGCATCAAGGCAGCCGCAAATGCGCATTTGAAAAAACTCCTCCCCCACAGAATCGTAGAACCCAAACTGAGCGCCGATGCCGTTCTGGCAGGACCGACAAAAGCGATGCTGAAAACCACTGAAAAGATCGTGGTGATCGGAGCGTCAACCGGCGGAACCGAAGCGCTCCGGAGTTTTCTTGAGACCCTTCCCATGGATGCGCCGGGAATGGTTATTGTCCAGCATATGCCGGAGAATTTTACACGGGCTTTTGCAACGAGGCTGAACGACCTGTGCCAGGTCGACGTCAAAGAGGCTGCCAATAATGATACCGTCCTGCGGGGGCAGATTCTCATCGCCCCCGGGAACGAGCACATGATGCTGAAACGAAGCGGTGCCAGGTATTATGTTGAAATAAAAACCGGTCCCCTTGTTTCCCGGCACCGCCCTTCCGTTGATGTGCTTTTCCGCTCTGCTGCCCGGTATGCCGGTAAAAACGCAGTGGGCGTCATCATGACCGGAATGGGGGATGACGGGGCAAAAGGGATGCTGGAGATGAAGCAGGCCGGTTCCCGTACTATTGCCCAGGATAAAGAGTCCTGCGTGGTCTTTGGTATGCCCAATGAGGCGATAAAGCTCGGCGGTGCCGACATGGTCCTGCCCCTGGAAAAAATTGCCGGAGCGGTGTTAAGGGAATGCGCAACCCCATAAAAGGAGCCCGGAAGAAATGAAAAAAACAATACACCTGTTCCTGGATAGAATTAAAAAAGGAATCGTTCCTCCTGAAAAACAGATTGCACGCATTGGTTCCCAATTGTCCGGCCTTTCCCAATCCATTGCATCGCTCATGGCTGACGTGGAACCTGAATTCTTAAACATAGGCCAGAAACTTCAGAGCATCTATTCGGAAAGCGAAGAGCTCTCCCAGATGGTCATGGATGCCGTCGAGTTTGTTGATAACAGGACAGGTGAGATGCCCCTTGCGAATGTGGGGGATTTTGCACGGGAATCCGTTGAGAAACTGAAATCCTTTCAGAGCGAAATTTCAGAAAGCCTGGAGAGTCTGTGTTCCGGCAGGGGTCACCTGGAAAAACTATCCGGACTGTGTACTCAAACCGATAAAATTCCCCTTCTGCTCAATGTTATCGCTTTAAATATCGCCATAGAAAGCAACCGTTCCGAAAAATCCATTGAAATGTTTGCAGCGTTTATTGAAGAAGTAAAACAGCTTTCCAAACAGATGGGTGCCATATCACAATCCCTGTATGACGACACGGAATCAACACGGTTACAACAGATAAACTCCCAGGAGAAACTGTCAAAGCACCTGGGTCACCTTTCAACCCTCTCCGGCTCTGCCGAGAAAATCCTGGATGAGGCCACGTCCGAAATCAGCCAGCTTATAGAATCATCCCTCTCCTCACTCAAGAACGCGGGGGCGTGTTCCAGCGACATCGCAAGCCAGGTCAGTCAAATTGTCATGGCAATTCAATTTCACGATATTGTCAGGCAACAGATAGAGCATGTGGTCATGGCTTTAAACGATGCGGGAAAGCTTTGCACCCGGCCCCAACAGGATACGGGGCAGGATGCTTCTCTTGACGATACCGTAAGCCGGGCCTATCCCATTGTTAAGCTTCAAAATGCACAGATCAGAAATGCGGTTTCAGAAATCGATAATGCATACCGGAAAATATTAAACGCTTTTGAGTCAATTGAAATCAAAGAGTCGGAACTTGTCCGTTGTATGGGCAGATCCATCACTAACATTGCAGATGAAAATAAAGCTGAAAGCCCGTTCTCAGTTATAACCGCCAGCCTTGAAAACCTGAACGACCTCATGTCCCAGGCGGATAACCTGAACCGTCAGGTTGAAAAAGCTTTTTCAGAAGCCTCGGAATCAACCTCGGAATTATCAAAGCACATCGAAGATGTTCAAAAAATAAGCCTGGAGCTCCACAGAAAAGCCCTGAATGCCATCATCAAATCAGCCCATCTCGGGGATATGGGCCGTACACTTGAAGTCTTTGCCAAAGAGGTCGCCCGCACATCAGACAACACAAACACCTTCACAGAAGGCGTTACTGGAATTATTGAAAAAATCAAGGAGTTAAGAGGTCAATTTGAAAAAGAGCCGTCGAATAGTTACGAAACCGCCTCCCTGGTGGATAACACTTCGGAAATAACGCTTATTCAAAGTAAAGAAACCATTTCCAATGCATACCAAATGTTTCTGGAAAACTCGTCAATGACTTCAACCCTGTCACAAAAACTGGAATCATCCATTGGCGATGCAAAATCAGAACTCTCTTTCATGCCTGATTTTTCAAATAAAATGACACTGCTGCTGGAACAGTCAGAGGCGTTGCTTCAACAGATCGGCAGGTGGCGGAGAGAGGATCATCCAAGCCCGACAACCGGAATGACCGGGACATCCCAACGCTATACCATGGAAAGCGAAAGAGCGGTACATGCCACCCTGATTGAAGCGCCGCCTGCCACGGGTGCTCCGGAGACTGCCCTGGAAAATCCAGCAAGCGACAGCGATTCAAACATCGAGCTGTTTGAGGATGAATATATCTCAACTGAAGAGTCCGTAAACACTGAAACAGATGAACCTTCGGACGAAGACAGTGAGTTTGATGATAACATTGAACTGTTTTAAATATATAACCCGCCAATAATCCCCCCCCTTATCGATATCACACTCCATTTTAAACAGCTGTGTTTTTTGTGCACTTCCGTTTCACAATTCCTAATATGAATGAACGGTGAAATCCTTCGCCTGTGGAGAGGGGGTGTCTAAAAATGCAGGGGTGTTGGGTTTTTGTTCGTCTCCCTTCGTTGAAAAATATCTTCCAATTTTAAAAGAGATACGGTATGAAAAAGGTGAAATAATTAAAGAACACTACATTCAGGTAATGAACACAAGGAAGGGGTTATGAAATACTGGAGGGTTCCTCTTGATTTAGATGAGGTGCAGGTCACCCGGGGGGTGGTTCACATCATCGAGGACCGGTGCAAGGGGTGTGGATACTGTATCGAGTATTGTTCCAGGGGGGTGCTTGAGTTCTCAAAAGAGTTCAACAAGAACGGGTATCATCCTCCCCGGGTAAAGGCGGAGGATTGCCTAAATTGTCACTATTGCGAGCTTCTCTGTCCTGAATTTGCCATCTTTTCCACAGAATTGGTTGCAGAAACAGCTGTTTAGCACAATCGCCCGGGGCGGAACAGAGCCCTTGGGCCTTTATATCAATATATCAGAAGTACGGGGAGAGGATGAAACCAGCAGTCCTTACAGGTAAGCATTTTATTAACGGAGATATCGCATGTGCCGAAGGGGCGATTGCGGCGGGGTGCCTCTTTTTTGGGGGGTATCCCATCACGCCTGCCACCGAGGTGGCGGAGCACATGTCGGAACGGCTTCCCCATGTGGGCGGCACCTATATACAGATGGAGGATGAGATTGCCGCAATGACCTCCATCCTGGGCGGGGCATGGACCGGCAAGAAGACCATGACGGCCACCTCGGGACCGGGGTTCAGCCTGATGATGGAGACCGTGGGGCTGGCCGTTGTGACCGAGACCCCTTGTGTGGTGGTTAATGTACAGCGGGGCGGGCCGTCCACGGGGCTGCCCACCCAGGGGGCCCAGGCAGATATGATGCAGGCCAAGTGGGGGTCCCACGGGGATTATGAGATCATCGCCCTCGCGCCCTCATCGCCCCAGGAGATGTTCGACCTGACCATCACGGCCTTTAATCTGAGCGAGAAATATCGCACCCCCGTGTTTATCATGTCCGACGAAATCGTGGGTCACATGAGCGAAAAGGTGGTGATCCCGGAGCCGGAAGCCATCAAGACCTTTTCCCGGGTGGCGCCTGACCAACCAACCGAGAACTTTCTCCCCTTTAAGCCGGGGCCCAACGGGGTTGCCCCCATGCCCGCGATTGGCGAAGGGTACAAGGTCCATGTGACCGGGCTCACCCATGATGAAAAGGGGTATCCTGTCATGAGTGTGGATACCCAGGCCGAGATGATGGAGCGGCTGATGGGCAAGATCCGGAACAACCTGGATGACATCATCATGACCGAATCGTACCTTCTGGAGGATGCGGAGGTTGTGGTCGTCTCCTATGGGGTGTCGTCCCGGACCAGCTATACCGCCGTAGACATGGCAAGGAAGCAGGGGATCAAGGCAGGGCTTTTGAGGCTCATCACGGTGTGGCCGTTTCCAGACCAGATCATAAAAGACCTTGCCCTGCGGGTGAAGGGATTTGTCACGGTTGAGATCAACATGGGCCAGATCAGCCGGGAGGTTGAGCGGTGTGCGGGATACAGGGTTCCTTCCTATCTTGCAGGCCATCCGGGGGGCGCTGTCGTGCCGCCTGAAGAGGTGGTCCAAATCCTGAAGGAGGCATTCTGATCATGGGAAAACCAGCATTAAAAGAGGTCATACCCGAATCCCATCCCCATCCTTTGGAAGACCTTGTGCGCATGGACCGGATTCCCCACATCTGGTGTTCCGGCTGCGGCACCGGATCCATCTTCACGGCCTGCCTTACGGCAATGAAAAACACGGGGATCGATTACAATGATTTCGCCATGGTGTCGGGCATCGGCTGCTCGGGCCGGGGGGCGGGATACATCAATATCGACAGTTTTCACACCACCCACGGCCGTGCCATTCCCTTTGCCACCGGCATCAAGATGGCAAAGCCTGAAACCAATGTGATTGTCTTTTCCGGGGACGGGGATCTCTTTGCCATCGGCGGCAACCATTTTATCCATGCGGCCCGGCGGAACATGGACATCACGGTGATCTGCGTCAACAACTTCATCTACGGCATGACCGGGGGCCAGGCTGCGGCCACCACCCCCCACAATGCGCGCTCCTCCACAACCATGGGGGGTAACCCGGAATCGCCCTTTAACCTTCCCCTGCTTGCCTATGCTGCCGGCGCCACCTATGTGGCACGATGGACCATGCTCCACTCACGGGACCTCACCGACAGCATCGAGGAGGCCATCAACCACAAGGGGTTCTCCTTTATCGAGGCACTCTCTCCCTGTCCCATCAACTATGGCCGGCGGAACAAGGAAAAGCCCCTGGATTCGTTGAAGCTCTACCACGACCGGACCATCATAAAGAACAATGCCGATCCGGGTGAGCTTGCCATCGATTTCCGCAAAAAGGTGATCCTGGGCAAGTTCGTGGACGTGGAAAAGCCATGCCATGACGAGGAGTACGGCCGGATGTACCTTGGGGAGACAAACGAATAGTGAACAACAACTTTTACGGGTTTAAACCATATGTCTGACAACAAAGAGAAACAGGAGATCATCGTAACCGGGTTTGGCGGCCAGGGCATCATCCTTGCCGGGCGCATCATCGGCATGGCCGCGGCCTTAAGGGATGACAAGGAGAGCACCCTTGTCCAGTCCTACGGCCCTGAATCAAGGGGGGGCGCTTGCTGCGCCCAGGTGGTGATCTCAGATAATATTATCCAGTACCCCTACATCTCAACCCCGGATATCCTGGTGTGCATGTCCCATTCAGCCTATGAAAAATATTACCAGTCCCTCAAGCCCGAGGGGTTCCTTCTGACGGACAAGGATCTTGTGACGCCAACGGATGAGCGGCCCTGTTTTTCCATTCCAGCCACCCGCATGGCAGAGGAGCTCGGCAGGAAGATGATGGCAAACATCATCATGGTGGGATTTACCACGGCCATCACCCGGCTGGTGACCAAGGATGCGGCGCTCTTTGCCGTGACTTCCTCCGTGCCCAAGGGAACCGAGGAGATGAACACCAAAGCATTCAACCGGGGATTTGACTATGGCCTTTCCAAACTCAAGGGGCTTGAGCAACTGGCAAGCGGCAGAACAGGAGCTGGGAAATGAAACCTGAAAAAGACCGTCTACACCGGGTCATGATCATCGGTGCCACACCGGCGGGCATCACGGCTGCAAACAAGCTCGGGGAGCTTGGCATTCCCGTCACCCTGGTGGACAGTGATCCCGACATGGACCAAAAGCTGTCAGACACCGGATACACCCTCAAGTCCGGGGTGCCGTTCAACCACGCCCACAGGCCAGGTCTCATGCGGATCATGCGGAACCCCGACATCACCTGCATGCTGCCTGCAAGGGTCAACACCATCAAGCACAACATGCAGGGGTTCAAGGTGTCGGTCACAAAAGAGCAGACCTTTGTGGACCCTGAATCCTGCACCCTGTGCGGACGCTGTGTGGAGCTCTGCCCCGTGACCCTGGAACATGACAACAAGCCCGTGGCCATCACCAGCCGGAGAAGCCTTCCGGGGCGGGCTGTGATCGACAAGAGAAAAACCCCGGTGTGCACCTCCGGTTGCCCCTTGGGGGTCAATGTCCAGGGATACCTGGCTTTAGCCGGCCAGGGCAGGTTTGACAAGGCCCTGGATCTGGTCCGGGAGCGCAACGTCCTGCCGGGCATCTGCGGCAGGATCTGCACCCATCCCTGTGAGACCGACTGCCGGCGGAACGATATTGACGATGCCCTCTCCATCCGGGCGATCAAGCGGTTTGTCGCCGATGCGGAGGAGAAGGGGACAGAAAGACCTGAGCCCGCTTTTGAGGGGGACAGGAAGATCGCTGTGATCGGTTCCGGCCCGGCAGGCCTTGCTGCAGCCCATGAGCTTGTGGCAAACAACTGCAGGGCCGTGGTGTTTGAGGCCGAGGCCGAGGCCGGCGGGCTTCTGCGGTATGGCATCGGTCCCCACAGGCTTCCAAGAAAGGTGCTGGACCGGGAGCTTGCCCATATTGAAGGGTGCGGGGTGGAGATCAGAACCTCCCAAAAGATGGACCTTGAAGCTGGCCTTACCGGGCTGAAACAGGAATTCGACGCCGTGATCGTGGCAGCCGGTTCCTGGTGCGACCGACAACTCGGGGTACCCGGCGAGGACCTTGACGGGGTAGAGGGCTGCATCTCGTTCCTATCCGGCTTTTATCGCAAGGAGCGCCAGGACCTGCCCCAGCGGGTGGTTGTCATCGGAGACGGCAACGCGGCCTTTGATCTTGCCCGGGTGGTGTCCCGTACGGGATCCAAGGTCACCATGGTGTCATGGTTTGCCGAAGATAAGCTCCCGGCGGATGAAGATGAGATCCGGGAAGCCCTGGAAGAGGGCGTCTCCATCAAAGGGTCAACCCAGGTGGTTGAGTTCCTGGAACAAGGGGGCAGGGTAAAAGGGTTGAAGTGCATGCCCACAAAACCTGGAACGCCCGTGGACCAGGGCATTGCCTGGCCTGAAATCATCGAAGGGGCCGACCCCTTTACCATGGATGCCGATCTTGTGGTGGTGGCCATTGGTCAGAAGGGCGCATATCAACAATTTAACGGAAACCAGGGGTTCCTGGTTGACGACAGCGGCTATCTCCTGGCTGAGAACACCGTCTCCGGCATTTCCCGGGTCTATGCGGCAGGGGATGCCGTCAAGGGCGCTGCCACGGTGGTCCATGCCATGGCTGAAGGAAGACGGGCCGCCGTAACCGCCTTGAACGACCTCTACCAGCTTGGCCTGAACGGCGATGCCGGCCGGGTCTCGGACCGGGAGTTCAACGCCGTTCCGGACGATCTGCCGTTGTGCTCCCGGAGCATCATGCCGGAGCAGCCGGTAAAAAAACGGGCGAACGGGTATACCGAGGTGGCCCTGGGCCTCTCGGAAGAGCAGGTGATCCATGAGGCCGGCCGTTGCCTCCAGTGCGGGGTATGCTCCGAATGCATGGCGTGTGCCGATGTCTGCACAGCCATCAAGGCCATTGACCACAGGGAACCCCGGGAGGATATCGCTGTCCACGCCGGGGTGGTGATCCTTGCCGATCCCTTGATGGCCCCGGCCGTAAAAGGGGACGACGTGATCCGGGCCTATGGTCCGAAATCTTCCATTCCAGATGTCCATGCCATGATCATGCGGGGATTTGCCGCGGCAGCCCAGGCAATGGTCCTGTTGAAGAACGGTGCCGGGGCCAGGAAGGGCAGCGGGGTCTCCTATGCTTCCCCTGAGGTCTCCCTTTGCCGGGAGGATGTCAGAACCGGTGTGTTTGTCTGCCGTTGCAACGACTCCCTTGGCTGGGACACTGAAATAGACGGCATTGTCAAAGGGCTGGCCAGCCAGGGCTCGGTGGTTCATACAACCACCATGGTGTCGGCCTGCACCCCCGGGGGCATTGCTGAAATATTGAAAACCGTTCGCAAGCGGTCCCTCAACCGTATCGTGCTTGCCTCCTGTGTCTGCTGTCCCCTGAACTTTGTGTGCAGCGCCTGCACGGACCAGCGCAGCCGGCTCAAGCACGGCCTGTTCACGGCCACGGGCATCAGCCGCTCCATGGTTGAGACCTGCAACATCCGGGGGGAGGCCCTCTCGCTGCTGGGCCGGGACCGGGATCTTGCCATTGAACGGTTAAAAGGGCTGCTGACCCGTTCCATCGGCCGGGCAGAGCAGCTCAAGCCCTTTACCGCGCCCATGCGCAACTACAATTTTACCACGGCCGTGATCGGCAACTCGGAAGCCTCGGTGACAAGCGCCATGATGCTTGCCGATACGGGCACCGATGTGGTGATGTTCGGGGCAACAGGCAAACCCCTTGAAACCGAGCTATCCCATCCCAACATCTTCTGCTTTAAGGGCTCCTTTGTCCGGGAGATGACAGGCACCCTGGGTAATTTTCATATCAACGTGGATATTGACGGAAAGGTCCAGGAGTTTAATGCCGGCACCGTGATCATGGGAGAGCGCTCAAGGAAACAGATCAAGTATCTCCACCAGCAGGGGCTTGCCTATAACACGGTTTCCTCCACCATGCAGGCAAAGGGCAAGCAGGGACGGCCCTATATCATGCCGGGCATGACCTCCATTCCCGGGATTTTCCTTGCAGATCCGGGGGGCATCAGCGTGTCCAACCGCCAGAAGGGCGCTTCGGCCGCCGTGCTGGCTGCGGCCATCATGCCAAGGGGACCCCGCCAGAGCAAGGGGTACACCGTTGTCATTGACAAGGACCGGTGCCGGGGCTGCGGCCGGTGCATCAAAGAGTGCACCTACCAGGCCATCACCCTCAGCCCAAATGATGTGGGCGGCTGGGCGGCCTCGGTGGATGAGGCCTTCTGCAAGGGATGCGGTAACTGTATCTCCGTGTGCCCCACCAATGCCGCGGACAGCCCCTACAGGGACCAGACCTTCCTGGAGCGCTCCCTGGAAGAGATGCTTGCTTAACACATTAGGGGTCAGGCTTAGCTTATTGCCTTAGTTGAAGTGCTACGAGCAAATCGACAATAAGCTAAGTCTGACTCCGATAGACGCTTAGCTGAGGGTATAAATTAACTGGGGCCCCCTCAGCTGGGGTCAGGCTTAGCTTATTGCTTTAGTTGCAG
>JAQYWC010000006.1 GCA_030145245.1 Desulfobacterium sp. | reverse complement strand
GGATTGTTAACTAATGACGGTGTCCATGAAGGCGTTATTGACGTCGGGGATCTGGATACTTATACATTTATTGCCAATGCCGGAGATCATATCGAACTGCGGATGACAGACCTGGATGGCGATAGCGGTTTTTGCAATAATCTGCAGCTTTTCGGGCCATCCGACGGTACAAGGTTAGCTTACAATACTAATTACACTACCGCATGCATTGCCTACACTGCACAGGAAACCGGGACCTATACCATCATTACATCTGAATCCGGCAGTGATAACAGCGCTACATACAACATCTACTATGCCAGGGTGGTGCCAGGGATTAATGAGCACGGTACTATAGAAAGCAGTGGTTTGCCGTTTGAAATTATTGATCAAGGGGATATCGATACATACACCTTTTCTGGCGCAATTGGGGAAATCATGGAAATCCAGGTGTCAGACACGAGCATAGACGGTACCCTCACCCCCTGTATTGCACTATACAGTCCTGGGGGAACTCAAGTTTCCTACGATTGTAACTACAATGCTGCCTACATTATTTACACAGTAACTGAAGATGGCAATTTTACCCTGGTGGTCACTGATTCAAGCGGCAGCGGTTATGGTGAATATATCTTGTCCTACTATAACGATGCCTACCTGGTTGATTGTTGTGATTATGACTTTGATGACGACGGTGATATAGACGGAGCGGATCTACCCCTTTTTATTGAGTATTACGACACACTCCACAAATATGACATAAAAGGCATGAAGAACATTGCGGCATCATTGGGTAAAACAAATTGTGACGCATTAGAATAACATTCCTGAAACTCAGCCGAAAATGAGGGTACGCGCTTTCGGGCGTACCCTGAAATTTTGGACACACAAGCGGATCAACTTTCAGACTTGGCTTCTTTTGGTTCCTTGACCAAGCTAATGATTTGACAATATGGAGTAAAGCTTCGGAAACTATCCTAAAAATTGGCTTAGATTAACGTTTTTGACCCCAAAAAAGCAGCGTTTTAAGAATTGAAAATGAATTTCAACAACGAAAATTAAGATATAGGGACAGCATACATAATTCCAGCAAGTGAAATACTGACGGGTAAACCGCAGATTTCAAAAGTTAGCGGTATAAATTTAAAACTGGAGTATTTTTAAAATATGGAAGACAATGTAAAAACAAAAGGACATTGGTTTCGACCTATTTCTTTTTTCTTAATTGTGACTGCAGCCTTGGGAGCGTATGGTTCATATTCTTCCTTCAACAAAATGGTTTTATTTATTCAAACGAACGGAGCTAATATCGGTATAGCAGGAGTATATTGGAAACTTTATTGTGCTATCATGATTATCTTAGTCCTTTTCATTTTTGTTGCCTCACCGTTAATGTTATCGTATTTTCTACACAAAAGGCGTAGACATAAATTATGTAAAATACTATCAATAATTATTTCCATAGCGTTTCCTTGGGGAACTACTCTTGGGATATTTACATTTGTATTGCTACGGAAGGCTTCTATTAAGGCTGATTTTTTATAATATTCTTTTAATATTGCATTAGAAAACCGCTATCAAATAGCTGGAGATAGAGCGGGAAAAGCGACGGCTTTTTACAATCAGTCATTTGTGGAAATTTTTAGCGTCATGGTGCACATTCGCAAGGGTTCCCGGCGGGTGAAACAAACGCTATGCAAAGAAAGGTGAATTGAACAAGGAATGGGAATGAACATTATTTGCTCCATTCCTGGATCTCGTTGGCAAGGTTGCTGCACCCACTGTCAGAGAACTCGTGACGAAGAACACGATTGGAATGGTCGCGATTGAAAGGAATAATATGCCTTCAAAAATCATATTAAGATATCTTGACGGAAAAGACAAAATATCACTTCTTAACGAAGTTCTGGATCTTTCCGACTTCGAAGAGACCATTGAAGCGGAGAGAAAGTCACAGGGAAAAGACCGAGCTGATTTCAACATCGCCATAAAACCAAATGCCTCAATGTTTGTTCGACGCGACGATGACGGTGTGACAACCGATCCATTGCTTGTACTATCCCTGGTGGAACGACTCCATGAGAAAGGGTATACAAAAATCAGTGTTGTGGAAAGCTCGAACGCATATGAATTGACATTCACCAATCGCAATCCCATTACCGCCATGACAGCAATGGGCCTTAACGGCGGTGTCCATGGATTCACGTCTGCCCGGTCAAACATGGCGTCGCATGTCGCGGCTTCAGATGGCCGTCTGCTTCCCTATCAGCTTGTGGACCTGGGAGGCGATACCACAGAAGTCAAAAGCAAAGAAATGCCCCATGGCGTATTGAAACTGGGAACCGCATGGCTCAAGGCGGATTTCCGTATCAGCTTCGCAAAATTTAAGACCCATGTTTACGGAGGGTATACCTTACTGATAAAAAACACTTATGGATCTCTTCCCGAAACCGACAAAATGCTGCACTATCATAAAAAGACAGGCTGCGCCATGCCGACCATCGCTCAACTTAAAGCCTGCCCGGTCCATTATGGCATAATCGACGGCATAATTGCTGCCGACGGTTGGATGGGCGTCAAGTGGGACAGGGCCATTCCAAGACGCCCCGGCTTTATACTTGCCGGCCGTAATATCGGCGAGACAGAACGGGCAGCCTGCCGCATCATGGGCGTCAAGGTTGATGGAAGCCTCATGACAAAAGCAGCGCTGGAGTTTCTTGCGGAACCGGCTGAACTGGACGGGGAGATCCGGCCCCTGGAAAAATGGCGGAACGTTCCGGGGTTCATTTACTCAGGATTCCCCATCACCGAAAAATTTTACAACTTTTACAAATTCCAGCAGACGCTAACCGACGGCCTGGGAACGCCCCCGTTCCGCAGGAAACCGGTGGGCCTGGTCTTGACCTATCTATTGATATTGCCCGCCCTTTTATATGCTTTTCACAGAAGACACTGGATAGTAAAAAAACTAACCGATATGAAGCTTCGCTGGGAAATCAGATCCGATTTGAAAGCTCCGCGTCGAGTCCGTTTCAATCTTGACCGCCTTGACTCACCCGAGCTTGAAGTGCTGCTTGAATGTTTGAAATCCGATTCAACTGAACCGCCGAGAATATACGGGCATAAACTAAATTCAAACGGAAAGTGGTACCTGCTCCCTGACTCGACCTTTTCAAGGCTGGTTCGCATCCCTGAAATAATAGAATCGCTGAAAACACATTCAGAACGCTCTAACTGTGCCCATGAAATCGAAGCGCGTCTGAGGGTCTTGAAAACAAGAACCGAGTTAAGTTAATCGTCGTTTGTCACTCTCCAGGAGATCAATGATGCTGAAATGGGAAACAGATCGTTATGGTGGGCTTTGCGCCGATAGTGTGAAGACGTGGCTGCATGGCCAGGGGATCGATCTGGTGGGTATTGCCCGTGCAGACGACCTGATCCTGGCCTATCCCCCCCGGCCCGCAACGGCGCTGTTGCCCACGGCCCGGAGCGTCATTGTAATGGCTGTGGCCCACACCCTGGGGGCTGTCATGGCACCGGACATCATGCTCTGGACCCGGAACAAAATGCAGACCTCGCGAATTTTGGACGAGACAGCGGAAAAAATGGGGCGCATGCTGGAGCGGGAAGGCTTTGTTTCCCTTCCCATCTCATCGGACAAACCCGTGGAGATCCACAAGGTCGACCCTGAAACCGGGAAACGGTTCCGCCAGACCCGGGTGGTGGGATTCCTCTCCCTTAAGCATGCGGCCGTGACCTGCGGCATGGGGGTCATCGGGCGGAACAACCTGCTCCTCACCCCGGAGTTCGGCCCCCACCAGCGACTCTGTGCCATTGTTACCGAAGCGGACTTGATGCCGGATGTCAAACAGGTCCCGGATCTGTGCAAGGGGTGCGATCTTTGCATCCGGGCGTGCCCGTCCGGGGCGCTGACCCAGGAAGGATATGCGGTCGATCCCTGTTTTGCTTACTGGACTTACGGGTTCAAGCTTCTTCCCCCAAAACGGCTGAGGCAATGGCCCAATTACCTGCGCATGCTTCTTTCCCACGGGAAACGAAGGGATGTTGTGGTGGAGCTTGGCCAGACCGCCATCACAGATGTGGACAACTGCATCGAATGCATGCGGGTCTGTCCCGTGGGCCATGCCTGGGAGACTATCCGTCCCCGGACCATTCTTGCCCAGCGCTCCTCCGGTACCGGACCAACCTCCTGAAGACACTCTGCCCGTAAGCTTTATTTCCCCTTTTCAAACCACATTTATGTTGACCTTCCCCTTAGGGGCAAGGAGTATACCTTCTTCCGATAATGGGGAATCCGTTTTCATAAGGAATCACACCCATGGTTGAGTAATAACCATGGGGGGCGGTTCCAGGATTGCCGGAGACACTGACAGCACGTATTGTGCAGATGCCGGTTTCCGTTACGGGTTCCAAAAGAGACGAATGGCTAGTTAACCATGCCGGTTGGAGTGCTGCAACGCAACTGCCGGCTATAATCTGTAACACCAGAAGAATGGAGAAAAGCATGAATCGTTATCAACGTGGTAAGAAAATGATCCGCACTGCGGCACTGTCAGCCAGCATGGTGCTGATCGCTTCCGCTGTATTTGCAGCCGGTGCGCCCAAGTATGTGTTCTACTTTATCGGAGATGGCATGGGCCCTGCCCAGCGCCAGTCCGCCCAGTATTTCTACAAGATCGAAACAAAAAATCCCGAAGCCAAACTGCTGATGAACAGCTTTCCTACTTCGGCATTGATCACCACCCACTCCAACAACACTATGATTACCGATTCCGCAGCCGGTGGCACCGCTTTGGCTACAGGGTTCAAAACCACCAATGGTGCGGTTTCAAAGCTGCCTGACGGTACGGACATCAAAACCATTGCTGAAGCAGCCCGGGACGCCGGCTATGCAGTTGGCCTGGCGACCACCACCCGCATCACCCATGCCACTCCCGCTTCTTTTTCCGCCCATAACATGAGCCGCGGCAACGAGAACGAGATTGCCATTGATCAGCTGAACTCCGACTTTGATTACCTGGCTGGTGGCGGTTTCCGTCATTTCGTTGCAAAAGGCAATGCCGAAGGCCTGAAATCAAAGCGTAAAGACGGCCGTGACCTGGTTGCTGAGTTTAAAACCAAGGGCTACACCACCTTTATCGGCGACAAAGCCCGGGATGACTTCCGTGCGTATCACCCTAAAAAAGGGGATAAAGTTCTGGCTCCCCTCGGTTACAGCGCCCTGGGAATGGAGATCGACCGTCGTAACAGCACCCAGAAAGAAAACGCCATGCCCGCACTTTCTGAGCTGACCGCCAAGGGAATCGAAGTTCTGGCTGCCCAGGAGAAACCCTTCTTCATGATGGTTGAAGGTGGCCGGATCGATTATGCCGCCCACTGCAACGACGCCACCGGTACCATTTACGACACCCTGGCCCTGGATGCCGCCATTGCCAAAGCCTATGAGTTCTACAAACAGCACCCTGAAGAGACTCTGATTGTTGTTGCTGCCGACCACGAAACCGGTGGTATGGCCATGGGCATCAGCCTCGACTCCAAAGGGTACTTCCTGAACCTGAACGAGCTGCTCAAGGTGAAGGCCTCTGTGGAAGACACACTTGCTTACGTGTATCCCAAAATGGTCAAGGACTACCCCCAGGTGGCCAAGCGTCAGCAGGCCTACCTTGATTATGTAGCTGAATACTTTGGTTTGACCGACCTCAATACCCGGGAGCTCAAACAACTGCTGTCCGCCATGACCATTGAGGACCGCAACCAGGCGCTTGAATCAGCTCAGCAGACCACCTACGGCTATGCGTATACCCCGACCATGATCGCTGTTGCGCACCTGGTGTCCGAGCGTGCCCGCATCAGCTGGACTTCCTATGTCCATACCTCCTCAGTGATCGCCCTGTCGGCCATTGGTGCCCAGGCTGAGAACTTCGGTGGTTTTAAGGACAACACCGACATCCCCAGAACCATGGCAGCAGCCATGGGGGTTGAGCTCTCTTCCTTTAAAGCCGCGCCTTCCAAGGCCCTGCTGGGTGAGACTTTTGGCCCCAACAAGAAATACTCGGCAATTCCTTACGGTCACACCGAGAACGTAGCCGGCAAGAACTAGCCGCTACGACTGATAATGGGAGAGCAGGTTCGCCTGCTCTCCCCGGTTTGGAGACTCCATGTTAAAGCTCAAGACAGTCACGGAAATAAGCTTGATCCTGGTCGCCGTAATCGTGCTGTTCCTGGCGGGACAGCGCTGGTTAGGGACCGAAGACACCGGGAATGTTCATGAACTGCCCGGGACGGTTGTCACTGTTGACAACAGCGAAATCCTCCAGGCCGGGGCAGCCGCTGTCGGTGTACAGATCGCCACCGTTGTGATCAATGCCGGTGAGTGGAAAGGGGTGCAGGTTGCGGCTGTCAATCATTTGAACGGGCAGCTGGACATGGATGAGATCTATGGGCCCGGGGACAAGATCCTGCTCGCCGTACAGGTGGTGGACCAGCAGATCACCGATGCCAAGGCGATCAACAGTTACCGGCAAAATTGGGAATTGATTCTGTTTGCGGTTTTTGCCGTGGCCCTGGTGGCGTATTCCCGCCTGATCGGTCTCAAGGCCCTGCTCTCGTTTATGGCGTCATTGGGATTGTTATGGTGCTTTTATATTCCAAACCTGCTCAATGGTGCACCTCCCCTGCCCTTAAGTCTGGCGGTGCTGGTACTGTTGTCAATGGTGATTATCCTGTCGGTGGCCGGCGTCACCCGCCAGGGAGTTGCGGCGTTTCTGGGTACCGTGAGTGGCCTGGGCGTGACCTTGGGCCTGACGCTGTTCTTCGGGGATAAGCTCCACCTGGGCGGTATGACTGCGCCGTTTTCCACCACCTTGCTGATGCAGGGCCACTACAGCCTGAACATGCAGCATATTTTTTATTCCGCAGTGATGCTGGGTGCTTCCGGGGCAGCCATGGATATTGCCATGGATGTCAGTGTTTCCATGAACGAAATCAAGGTCAAACGGCCTGATATTGCTGTGCGGGAACTTATTCAGTCCGGTTTCAATATCGGGCGGATGGTGATCGGCACCATGGCCACAACCCTGCTGCTGGCCTACTCCGGCGGCTATCTGACCATGCTGATGGTGTTTGTTTCCCAGGGCACCAGCTTCACACGGATCGTGAATATGAAGCTTGTGGCCGCTGAAATTTTCAGAATATTGATCGGCAGTATCGGCCTGCTGATGGTGGCGCCAGTAACCGCTGTCATCGCCGGTGTGCTGCTGACTGTAAGGTTAAACGCATTTCACAAGCATCCGTCTGCCCCGGGTCACGACGAAAAAGCCCCCCTGCCACCCGGATAGCAAGCTTTGCTACCATTTTACGATGAGGGGTAATTCAGGACGAAAATCTTTTATCTCACCACATTTTTCTCCATCAAAGCTAACCTCCATAACGTGGCTGGCAGATTCTTTAAACGATATTGCCTCTATATCTCCTATGGTTTTCAGGATAGGAGATTCCGGAGACGTTTGAGGCATTTTCACACACAAAGATGTGACCGTGGTGAAACCTGGCTTATTTTGAAGTGGCTGGATCTTCTTCCCCGGGCCTGGCATCCTGCCAAGGGGCATTCTGAAAAACAGGGGCTCATTCAATATTTCAGCGTTATTCCCGACCAAAAAGGACAACCCGTCCGGTAAATAATTGGGCTTATATTCCCGACCATCAAACCCCACCTCTGCACTTGATGACCTGAGAACGATACCAAAAGGCGATCTATTGTTGTTTCGTCCACACCATCGCTCCCATAGCATTGTTGGTTTTGTAAGTGCACTTTTGACTTCATCAACATTACTGACCCAAAGCAGCTCAAGCATCATGTTGCTGAAGAAGAAACGGCGATTGGATGTTCCCTGTCCGGGATGAACGTTCGGTTCGCCCTCTGAGAAACCAAATTTCAATAATGGATCTGCTTCCGGAGCTCCCTTGGAAACAAAAATAAACAGATGATCTAATTCCAAACCCATGGGATGTTACCTTCTATTACTGAACCAAGCGCCCTGGCCTCCCCCCTAAAGAAGATAAGAGCATTGGCTCATTTCCGTTTAATACTCTATTACATAAATCGCAGACGTTATTCAAGTGGAACTTGCCCCCCCGGGCGCTGTTCACGGCTCAGACCGTTGAGGAATGAAATTAGGACAAGGATCACGGCAAGCATCAGGTTCAGATAAAAAGACCCCCAATAGGTGCTCCCCTTGATATCTCATGGATGACCGGGACCCCAGATGCATATAGGAAGAATAGGTCTGAATGATTTTCAAAAGGTTCCAGAGCCCGAAGTATTCCGGTCACCACCCGATCCGTTAGAATTATTTTTTTCTCACATCCCTGATGAACATTACCGAATTATCTTTTTTCATCTGTATTTCAAACAGTTCGCACACCCTGATCAGATCACCTAATTTTTTATAACCGTAATTAACAGGAGAAAATGAGGTTTTATTAGAAATATACTGTCCCACCTGTCCTAAATCAGACCACCCATCCTCTCCTGCAGCTTGTTCTACGGCTGTTCTCAATAATTTCACAAGGGCGGTATCTTGTCTTAGTTCGTTTTTAGTTTTTTTAGAAAGACCTTCACTTGTGGACTTTTCCTCCTCTTCTATGGCCTCAAGATTTTCCGTAAAGATAAACTGAGAACAAGCCTTAACAAATGGCATAGGCGTTTTCTTTTCACCAAAACCGTATACAGTGATGCCATTTGAAAGGATTCGCATGGCAAGGGGTGTGAAGTCACTATCACTTGTCATAAGGGCGAATGCGTCAAGATTTTGCGAATATAGTATATCCATAGCATCAATAATCATAGCCGCATCGGTGGCATTTTTACCTTTTGTGTAGGCAAATTGTTGTATCGGTTTTATGGCATGGGGATGCAATTTTTCCTCCCAGCCCTTTAAGCTTTCGCTTTTCCAATTTCCATAGGCATGCCTTATATTAACTTTCCCATATTTTGACAATTCATCGATAACGCCTTCAATAGAATTATGACTTACGTTATCACAGTCGATGAGTAAGGCTATTTTGTTTTCTTTTTTCACCATATTTCCTTGAAAATCCCAACAATAAATTCTACAGTTTCTGTCTCTCAGTTTGTAATATTATCCAGAAGGCAGGATAACGCCGTGGCTTTCCGTCCCCTGGGTTCCCAGAGTCCGGTGTTTTCATTTGAATCGTGAATATCACATCTGTACATATTTAAATTAGGTCGTCAAGGTAATTTCAAATTTTATCGGAGATAAACCATCCTGGTCGTCCACGGTTCCATTAATATCCGGATGCCTGTGGACGAGACCAGGACTTTTGCAAAAGGCCAATGCCTACCATAAACTTAGCCGAAAACTTAGCCGACCCCACCGCTCTGTTTGTCAACATAGCGGCCGCACACTGATTTTCAGCTAATAGACCCAGCCAAACACCCCGAGCCCGAGGATGTTCATGAAGATGGGAACGGCATAGATGATGCCGATGGTGACCAGCTTGCTCTGGTGCTTTTTGAGCCACATCACAAAGATGGCCGCACAGAAGAAGTGAAAGTATCCGATGAGGAAAATGAGGATGACCCCATTGAACGACCGCTCCCAGAACGCATACTCCCACACCAGGTGGCCGCGCATGTTCAAGAGGCACTCCACAAACACGCAAAAGGCGGAGGAAAGAACCGCTGCCACCCATTTCTCCGGGATGCCGAACACCTTGATCTCCTTGCCCGGGTTGAGAAGGCGGTAAAAGACGATTCCGATGATGCTGAACATGAACATGATCTCGATGTTCCAGCCCACCATGGTTCGAAGGGCGGTGTCCCCTGGGGCGGTCCAGAAGGCGGAGCGGCCCGACAGCACCATGACCCACCCGTTCCAGGTCTCGTTAAAGAAATCCACACCAAAGATGGTCAATCCGCAAAACACCGCATTCCAGTCATGGGTCTTTCTCGCCTCACTGATCTCCCTTGCATAGATGTAGGCAACAATGGCAAGCAGGGGAATCGCATACCACTTCAACATGGATAGATCTCGTAATCCGTCAAGGGCCCTGATGGTCGCATCCGTCATGAATCTCTCTCCTTATTCTGTTGAGGTTAATGCACCAAGGGCGGTTGAAAGTCCATGGCCGTCCTTCATGCAGGGGTTACACCGTGGGTGAGCAACAGCCCCCTGATGTTGAGTTCAAGGGCTTCAAGAAACATGGTCCTGGAGGAACTGGTATCTGATTTCACATAGGTCTTGATCAAAAACATCACATAAATGGAGAAAAAATATTGGGTGACATGCTCCACATCCACGGGATAAAAACGTTTCTCCCCGATCCCCTGGTTGAGGATCTCCTGGATGATGGTCATGGCGCTCTGATTAATATCGTAAAAACGATCTTCGGACGGCGAGAGAGTGAAAATGGAGGGGTCCTTCATGAGGATCTGCCGCAACATGGTGTTGTTTTCGATGTAGTCCACGCTTTTCAGGGCCATGGTCCGAAACTTGTCGACAGGATCGTTTTCCCTGTCCACGGCCTGTTTCACGCTGTCCCGCCAAGAGCTGAGGGCATGGGTGATGGTCTTAAGGTAGAGGTCCTGCTTGTTCTTCACATAAAAGTAGAGGTTGCCCTTGGTCATGCCCAGCCGGTCGGCCACATCCTGGACCGTGGTCTTTTTGTAGCCAAACAAGGCGAAAAGCTCAAGGGAGACACTGAACAGCTCCCGGTACTTCATATCCTTTGGATTCATTTGATCCTCTCTGAACTATTTAACGATTTGTTCAATAGTTAAATAGCCCAGAAGAGCGACCGAGTCAACCATAATTCTCTAAAAACAGTTATAACTTTCTATCGAGAACCCCTTCTAATATGGGTTTCCATGCTTCAGTGACAATCTTCTTAAATCCCGCATTGGTCGGATGCAGTTCGTCAGTCCACAGGTCTTGATCTCTTTGAAGGGTGCCCCAGGTATCTACCACGTGGAAATGAGGGTCGTTCTTTTGGATGTCGAATAACATCCGGCGCATATCTCCCAGGAGAATATCGACAATCCCCTGATGCAGCTTCTTAGGGATATTTCTCTTCTTCATTGAAGGCCGCATCCAGGGCCCGAACTTAAAGAATAAAAATTTGTGGGCCTTGCCGTTGGGGATCGCCTGGTCATATGTGTGAGCAACAATATCTAAGTCTGGCTTTAAGTTATTACGGATCTCAATCAGCTCAAGGTAAGTCATTTGAATCTGAGTCTTCTTAATGTTCCACATTTTTTTATTAATACACTGCTCAGGAGCAGTCATGGTTCCAGCATCATATTCTTTCAATAAATGCCACATTTCGGGCCCGACAACATCGTTCCCCCCGCCACTGAATAATAACAATTTAAAGTCATATTCATTCTCAGGGTCCTCAAGTAAATCATGGATTTTTTGCTTTTGATCCCAGGTCATCATTTCGATGGCTTCATCCCCTGATTTCGCCAGGCTCAAGATATTCAGGTCATATCGCTTTTTAAGTTGCCTGAGAATATTTTTGACGTCACGAATGGCAAACCATGAATCCCCTTCTGCCAAGACCTGTACCATTTTAGGATGATCTTCAACCCTGTCTTCAAAACGTCCAAGCTTGCTTGTGAGCAACCCCATGCCTCTCTCCCCCTTCAAACCAGTTTAAAGAATTAGTAAAGCATCGCTTTAAAGTTTGAATTTCTTACCGTTTTTTATGAACCTCTCTTCCCATTTTTTGACGGATTCTCTTCCGGACTGAACTTTATAGCAATCTTCATACCAGGACACCTCGGTCTCCGGGTCTTCTGATCTTCGTATTTTGATGGTATGATCACAAAAACGATCTCCACCTCCCAAAGTATGTTTTCTGCTGAAGATTACATCCGGAACCATATTATCCATGACCACGTGATCCGCCAGGCAGACATTAGCGGCAAAGGTCGTCAAACCATAGGCCCTGAGAATCATGATAAAAACACATTTTGTGAAATGATATCTCACCTGTTGTTGGTCTTCAGACACCTCCTCTGTCCATTCATGCCCTTTCCCGTCTCCCAGCAGATCCGACACCAGCTGTCGGATCTCATCTATTTTTGCGATCCTGGTTCCGGGTTTGAATATTTCAAGCTGGTAGGGGACACTGATAGGAATACCCATTTTACCAGTGACGTCGCTTGCGAATGACTCACCATAATTCTTTTTCAAAGTACGAAATACGATTATCATGGGTGTCATCTCTTTAAACACCCCTTTAAAATGGTTCTCCTCTTCCCTGCTTTTGAATTCAAAGTATTCAGGATGCCATTGGGGCTTGTTAAAAAGGTTGCCCCAGGTGATTGCCTTCAGGAATATAGATGTTCCTTTAAAAAAGCCCACTTCGTCAATGAGCACTTTTTGCATGGCTCTGATGCTTGGCCATAATACCGATGGCATTTTCTTCCTTTGGGAAGGCAACTTATCCACGGTTACAAATGTGATCACAGACTCTGAACCGGTTATTTTACTATATGGATTTTTCATTATATTCATACTCGGCAGTGGGGTTTTTCCGGTCATACTTAAGTTTGATATTTCGTTTCAAGACATCCTGATACAGGTTTGCCCCCACATATTCACCCGGCTTCACATCACCAAAAGCGCGCTCCAGATTCTCCGAATAAACCAGTCGTTCTAGAATTCCATTGCCGGGAGAGAATCTCATTGAAATGGAATTTTGGGGACATACGTGCCAGCAGCGATAGCAGACGATACAGGTATTATGAAACCTGACAGCCTTTTCCTCGATTGTAATGCTGCCGGTGGGGCATTCATTGACGCAGTTGCCACAAAGATCGCAATTTTCAGAATCATTTTTGGGCAGGGGGGTGGTTATTTTCTTGGCATAGTTCAGCCACGGGCCGATGATATCGTAAAATCCTCCCCCGCTATCGGGATCTATTTTATAACGGTCCGGCAATTGCTCTCCACGGATCATGTTCGCTGCCATGGCACGCCCAAAGCCTTCCCCATGCTTAAGTTCTTCCGCATTTGGCCGGCCTGGATAGATCCCGAAAATGGTCGGAAACGTGCATGCCCCCCGGAACTGGATCCCCCCGATGACAGTTGCTCCGGTCCGGCTTACGCTTTGGGCAAGATGCCACAGGGATTTCGCAGGGGACCCCCCGGAAGTAATAAAGACAAACGCCTTTTTCCCCGTTAAATCAAGGCCGCTGTTCTTGAGGAATTCCGGCACAACATCTGCCGGCCGGTTCTCAAAAACGGGACAACCGATGCCTATGAGATCGCTGTCATCCGGATGCCATTTCCTGCGGCGCAGGAAATCAACATGATCAACCTCAACCCCGCTGTTCTCCAGACCGATTGCGATGGATTTTCCTGTTTTAAGAGTGTTTCCTGTCTGACTGAAGGTCAATATACTTGCTTTCATAAAAGTAACTCCCCTGGGATCTTTGATATTCAGGCTATCCGGCATTTAAAAGGAAATTTTAAATTCGGTTCATCACCTGATCACCGGGTCCGCATATATTTTCGTCGTTGAATGATATTTAACCAACTTATTGATGAGGTTCAATACGCTACTAACAATTATCGCGATGCCTGTAAAGAACTATCTTAAGACAGATTTATGGCATCGCATTGGTTTAAAATCGTGGTTTTAAACAATAAAGGCTTTCAGCAGAAACCGCTGAAAGCCTTTATTTTCGGTTAATAACGCAAGGTGAGACGTGAACGTTCAACAGCGCAGGATACGAAAAATTATGAGTTCTCCCTGTCCCATCGCCCTACTCCTTTGACTTCTCCCGCTCATCCACCACACAGTAGATACCCTTGCCGGTCATGGCAGGCCTGAAGCAGAGATTGTCGGACTTGCAGGCAGCAGGGGCGGTGTCGCCGGATCGCCATCGGTTGACAAGGCCGGGCTCCCGGATCAGCGGCCTGCACATGGAGATGTAGTCGGCCCGTCCCTGGTCCACCATCTGGTTTGCGATCTCAAGGGAGCGAAGCCCGCCCACCAGGATCAGGGGGATATCGATCTCTTTCCTGATGGCGGCGGCCTCATCCTTGAAGTAGGCCTCCTTCTCACTTGAGGTGATGCCCGTCCTGCTGGGGGAGAGTTTACCCCCCGTGAGGGTGCCGCCACTCAGTTCGATGGCATCCATGCCGTTGTCGGCAAGGCGTTTGCACACCAGAAGGGCCTCTTCCCGGGTCAGGCCGTTCTCCTGAAAATCCTGGCAGTTGATCTTGATCAGCACGGGATAATCGTCCCCGACAGCATCACGGATCGCCTTGAGCACCTCCATATGGAGCCGGGACCGGTTCTCGATGCTTCCGCCATATTCGTCGGTTCGCCGGTTAAATACAGGGGAGAGAAACTGGCTCAGGAGATAACCATGGGCGGAATGGATCTGAACCCCGTCAAAACCGGCAGCCTTTGCCCGGGTGGCGGCAGCGGCAAAGGCTGCCACAAGGTCGCGGATATCCGCTTGGGTCACTTCATGGCGGGGGGAGTCGGACAGCCCATCATAGGCCGATGCCACCCAGGGCGGTGTCTTTGTGAGTTTTTCAGCGGCAAAATGGCCGGCATGGGCAAGCTGGACAACAATCTTGCCCCCTGCCCTGTGCACGGCACCGGTCATGGTTTTCAACCCGTCCATCAGATCGTCTGAATAGATGCCGAGCTGCCAGGGGCCTGCCTGTCCCTGGGGAAGGACATAGGCGTGGCCCGTGATGATCATGCCCACCCCGCCCTGGGCAAGCGCCTCCATTGTTTCGACCAGTTTCGGCGTCACAGCGCCGTCATCCGTGGCCATGCCCTCCCAGGTGGCGGAACGGACAAACCGGTTGGCCAGGGTCATGTTGTTAATCGTGCTTGGTTGAAAAAGATCCATGGTCCCTCCTTTATTAAATGGCAACGGCCGCTTCAAATCCCTGGTGAACGGCATCAAAAGCCATGCCAATGCCCTTTGCATCCCCCACAAGGGTGCAGGGGATGGATGTCTCCTCGATCATGGGGGCAAGGCTGTTCTGGGATTTTGCTCCTGCGGCAAGCACCACGGTGTCCGCCTCAAGGGTCTCAACCCCCTGGTCGGTCTCGATCTTAATACCCGTGGGGGTGATCTCAAGGGCCCTGGTGCCGGTCCTGGATTCGATGCCGAACCGGGAGAGATCCTGGAGCATGCCCCACCGGGTGCTCTTGCCAAAGTCCTTGCCGATCTTGTCCAGCATCTCAAGGATGGTGACCTTCTTGCTTCCCTTGACGCACAGGTCAAAGAGATCCTCGGGTGTTTCAGCCTTGTTAACAAAGAGGAACTTCAGGGCCTCGTCGGTCAGGGTTCCCTTTTCCGCCAGCCAGAGGGCTGTTTCAACCCCCACGGCGCCGCCGCCCACAACAATCACCCGCTGGCCTGCATAGGCCTTGTTCAGGAGCAGATCCCAGGCATCCACCACATGGGGAAGATCCACACCCGGGATGGGAAGGGTCACGGGGGTCGCGCCCGTGGCAAGGATGATGTGGTCGGGCTTGACCGCTTCAATCACAGCCTTGTCCACCGTGGTGTTGAGGTGCAGGTCAATGTTGCGGACCTTCACCTGGACGGCAAGGTCTTTTGCAAATTCTGCAAACTCACCCCTTCCCGGAGGGGCTGCGGCAAGATAGAGCTGGCCGCCGAGCAGGTCTGATTTTTCATAGAGGGAAACCGCATGGCCCCGGTCACAGGCGGTGATGGCGGCGTTCATGCCGCCGGCGCCACCGCCGATCACCATCACCTTTTTGGGGGCATCGGCCTTGGGGACCGGCCGGGTCAGCTCATGGCCGGCCCTGGGGTTGCAGAGGCACTCCACATGTTTGAGCTTAAACAGGTTGTCAAAGCATCCCTGGGCGCAGCCGGTACAGTGGATGATCTCCTTTTCCCGGCCCGCTTCCACCTTGGCAGGCAGAAACGGATCGGCAATAAGGCTCCGTCCCATGGCCACCATGTCGCACATGTTGTCCGCGATCACCTCCCTTGCCGTCAAGGGATCGTTGATGCGGTGGCTTGCGATCACCGGGATATCGACCTCTTCCTTGATCCCCCGGGAAAGATAGGCAAAGGTGCCCCTGGGAACGGACGCCGTGATCTGGGGCACCCGGGCCTCGTGCCAGCCCACGTTGATGCACAGGGCATCCACCCGGGCCTCTTCCGCCAGTGCCTTTGCATAGGACTGGAGCTCTTTTCTTCCCTGGCCCTGGGGCATGAAATCGTTGCCGTTCATCCGGACCAGGACCGGGTAGTCAGGCCCCACCTCCTCCCGGATGGCGGTCATCACCTCAAGCCCGAAGCGCATGCGGTTCTCAAGGGACCCGCCGTACTCGTCCTCCCTTTTGTTGGTCAGGGGGGACAAAAATTCGCTGATGAGATATCCGGTGCCGCTCAATACTTCCACGGCGTCAAAGCCTGCCTCCTTTACCCGCCCTGCCGCACTGGCAAACCGTGCCACGATCTCCTTGATCTCGTCGATCTCAAGGGCCTTGGGGGTCTCCCGGGTCAGTTTGGAGGCAATGGCGGACGGGGCAACCGGCTGTTTACCGTCAATGAAAAAGGAGAAGTTGTAGCGGCCGGAATGGTTGATCTGGCAGCAGGACCGGGCACCGTTCTCCTTGATGGCAGCGGCGAGGCGGCCAAGGCCGGGAAGGTGCTCATCATTGTGGGCACCGATGTTAAGGGTGCTGCCAGAAAGCTCGTCCACCGTGGCATAACCCACGGCGATCATGCCGGCCCCGCCCCTGGCCCTCTCCTCATAGAACGCGATCAGCTGGTCGGTCACCTGGTAGTTGTCGGCCATGCCAAGATGCATGGCCGGCATGTAGATTCTGTTCTTGATCTCGAGACGGTTAATGGTGATGGGGGCAAACAGGGGATCGGTCATTGTGTTCTCCTTTTTTTAAAGCCGTTTGAACCTCAATTGTTATGAAAATGAAACCGTTATTTTGTTGTTGCCCCGGAGCGGATAAGGGTCTCGATCTGCTCCAGGGAATCGATCATGTAACTGTCCTCCTTGGTCACCTTTGCAAGGATGCTTCCCCCCTCGATCAGGGCCATGGTGATGTTTGCGATGGCGTTTGCATCCGTGTCCCCGGCAATCTCCTTGCCGGCTATGCCGAGCTTCACAAGGGAGGCGATTTTCTCCTTGAGCCTTTCAATGGCTTCCACGGTGAGTTCGCAAAGGGCCTCATGGGTGTCGTCCGCCTCTGTTGCCGTGTTCAGGATGGGACACCCCCCATAGGCGATGATCTGTTTGTACCGCTTGCGATAGGCCCTGGGAAGGGCCAGAAGCTTGTCCACCGGGGAGGTCTCCTTGTCCATCTCCTTGAACAGGGAGTTGATTAGATTGTCCACATTGTACTGGAACACGGACACGGCCACCTCGTCCTTGTCCTTGAAGTTTCCGTAGATGCTTCCCTTGGTCAGCCCCGTGGCCCGGGTAAGGTCTGCCAGGGAGGTGCCTGCGACCCCCTTTTTGTTGAATACGGGTGCCGCCTTTTCAATAATGAACCGCCGGGTCTGTCCGGCCTTGGTTAATTCTTTCCGTTTCATAAAAAAAGAAATACCAATCGGTATATTTTGTGTCAAGAACTATTTTCCAGGCCAAGAGGCCCTGAAAATGGGTTTGACAATTGATCGGTGAATTTGTATCCTTGACCAATTCCTATCCTGAGCAACAAGCACTTTGACAATTAGAGTTTGGTGAACAATGTAACCAAAGCCACAACGTTTTTTTTTAGCAGAAGAGGTGTACTGTATGCAGTTTTTCTCCATCAAGAAGAAGCTTATCCTTGGTTTTATCCTGGCATCACTGATTCCCATCCTGATCATATCAGTGCTGCTCATCATGAAGATCAACAAAGAATCGCTAAACTCCTTTGTCTCCTCCACCAACCGGGAACTCAAACAGATAGACAATGCCGTATTCTTCTTCCTGGAAGGAGGAAAAACTACGATCCGGGCGCTGGCTGCAAGCCCCCAGTCAAAAAATGCCGACGATACCATTCCAAACCATACACACACCTCGTCCAAAACCCTCATCTCCCCCCTGGATGCGGGGAATGTGGCAACCCGGATGCACGAGTACTACAAGATCATCCAGGACGCCAATGAGAACTATATCGAGGTGTACATGGGCACCGAGTACGGGGGGTATGGCTCCTCCCTGCTGAGCCCCATGCCCGCAGGCTTTGATCCGAGGAAAAGGGGCTGGTATACCTCTGCCCTGGGGGCCGGCAGAATGCTGATCACCCCTGCCTACATGACCCTCTCCACCCATACCCCGGTGCTGAGCATCGTGGCCCCGGTTCAAGGAAATGGCGGCAACAACGTGGGCGTCGTGGGCATCGATATATCCCTGACAAAGCTAACCGATCTCATCAAAGAGGTGAAGATCGGCAACACAGGATTTGCCATGCTGGTCCAGGGAGACGGCACCATCCTTGCCAATCCAAAGAATCCTGAGACAGCCTTCAAGAAGATGGACGAGGTGAATATCGAGGCCTATACCACCCTTGGAAAGATGGATTCTGGCCACATCGAGCTTGAGCGAAACGGCACCACCTACCTGGCCACCGTCTACACTTCTGAAAGGCTTGGATTTAAGTTCATCGGCGTGATCACCAAGGCAGAGATCATGGCAGAGGCAGTGGGCCTGACAAAGACCCTGATGATCATCAGTGCCGTCCTCATTGCCTGTTTTGCCCTGATCGCCGTGGTCTTTGCCAACACCATCCTCCGGCCCCTTGCAAACACCTCAGACATACTGAAAGACATTGCCCAGGGAGAAGGGGATCTCACCAAGCGCATCGAAATTAAAAACAAGGACGAAGTGGGAGAGCTTTCTGACTGGTTTAACCAGTTCATCGACAAGCTCCAGAAGATCATCAAGGACATCGCCGGTAATGCAAATACCCTGGACCACTCCTCAACCAGCCTGTCCGGCCTTTCCGAAGAGATGTCCGTGGGAGCTGACACCATGGCCGAAAAGACAAACATGGTCGCAGCAGCAACCGAAGAGATGAGTTCCGGCATGAATTCGGTTGCCGCGGCAAGTGAAGAGGCATCCACCAATGTCAACCTTGTGGCTGCGGCCACCGAGGAGATGACATCCACCATCAATGAAATCGCCCAGAACTCTGAAAAGGCAAGATCCATCACCATGGAGATGGTTACCCAGGCCCAGACCATGTCCGCAAAGATCAATGAGCTTGGCACGGCGGCCCTGGACATCGGCAACGTCACCGAGACCATCACCCAGATATCCGAGCAGACCAATCTTCTGGCCCTGAACGCCACCATTGAAGCTGCCCGGGCCGGAGAAGCGGGCAAGGGATTTGCCGTTGTGGCCAACGAGATCAAGGAGCTGGCAGGCCAGACCGCCGCAGCCACCCAGGAGATCAAGGGAAAAATCGACGGCATCCAGGGCTCCACCCAAGAGACCGTGGTGGAGATCGAAAAGATTTCAAAGGTGATCGACAGTGTCAACGACATCGTTGCCACCATTGCCACTGCTGTGGAAGAGCAGTCCGTCACCACCAAGGATATCTCTGAGAATCTCCACCAGGCGTCCCTTGGCATCCAGGAGGTCAATGAGAATGTAGTCCAGACCTCTTCGGTGTCCGGCGAAATCTCAGGGGATATTGCGGATGTGAGCACCACGGTCACCGGGGTGGCCCAGAACAGCGCAAGCGTCAAGACCAATGCCGAAGAGCTGTCCGCCCTTGCCGAGGAGTTGAACAAGCTGGTGGGGACGTTCAGGACCTGAGCAAGTTTAACCTTGATCAAAAGGCCGGATTGCCTTAAAACCCGTTCCATGAAAACCATAAAGAGCGTAAAAGAGATAGACTGGGACCTCTGGGTCCCAAGGGAACGGGCGGTGATCGTCTATGTGTGCGACAACGACCAGGTACTGTTAATCCACAAGAAACGGGGGCTTGGAGCCGGTAAGGTCAATGCCCCCGGGGGCCACATCGAAGCGGGAGAGACACCGGAACAGGCCGCCGTCAGGGAGTGCCAGGAGGAGGTGGGGCTGACCCCCCAGGGGCTTGAACTGAAAGGCAAGCTCTACTTCCAGTTCCGGGACGGATTGAGCATGGAGGGGTTTGTGTTCACGGCAACCGCCGTTACCGGCACCATGGTTGAGACCGACGAAGCAGACCCCTTCTGGTGCCCCATCAACGAGATTCCCCTGGACCGGATGTGGGAAGACGATTTCTACTGGCTTCCCCAGGTGCTCAAGGGAAAAACCATGGACGGCAGGTTCCTGTTTGACGACGACACCATGGTGAGCCTGGATGTCACCATTGGCGACCCTATGCCATGAGAAAGGAGATAAGCTGCTGGAACAAAGGTTAAAAGGTCCGGGCGGCCTTGCCACGGGTATCGGCAGCCTGCCCTTTACGGATGCCCATGAATCGGTAAGATTCGTCCGGAAACATTTGCCTCAGATGCCCCACTGGCCCCAGATGCCCCGGCTGGGAAGGCAAGAACATTTCATTTCTCAGTGCCTCAAGCCCCTTGTTGATACCGGTCTTATTGTGGAGAAAAACGAAAAATACTTTTTTGATACAAGCCGGGCCGACTGGCCGGATCTGCTCACAGGGTTTTACACCATCAGTCTCGCTGCCGAAGCGGGCGACCCGGATGCGCTTGACCATTTCGTTCCCCCCATGGAGGGGGCCCGGGGATTTCATGCCCTCCTTGAGGATCTTCAAGCAAGTGGGTCCCATGGGATCAAATATATCAAGGGCCAAATCGCCGGGCCATTGACGGCAGGTTTTCAGTTAAAAGATGAAAAGGGCAGGTATGCCTACTACCAGGATGTTCTGCGGGATGTCATTGTCAGGACCCTTGCCCAGGTGGCGCAATGCCAGGCAGCGCAGTTGTCGCAATTCGGCGCTCCTGCCGTCATTTTCGTGGATGAACCGGGGGTGGCCGCCTATGGCTCAGCCCATTACCTGCCCCTGTCAAGGGAGATGATCACTGGGGACCTGAACGTAATATCCCGGGCCATTCACTCGGAAAATGCCCTGGCAGGCGTGCATGCCTGCGAAGGGGTTGACTGGAGCCTCCTTTTTGAGTCGGATCTTGATATTGTCAGCCTGGATGCCTACCGGTACGGCAATTCACTCTTTTATTATCCGTTGCAGATAAAAGCGTTCCTTGAAAAAGGGGGCGTACTGGCATGGGGCATCGTCCCGACCCTGGATGATCCGTTTTCAGAAGATGTGGATTCCCTTTTTACGAAACTGGAAAGACTCATTGCCAGGCTTGTGGGTTGCGGTGTGACCCGGGAAAAGATCCTCAGCCAGAGCATGATCACCCCGGCCTGCGGCACCGGGCTTTTGCCCGAAAAACAGGCAAAGAGAATCTATGAACTGACCGCCGGGCTTTCTGAAAAAGTCATATCTAATGTCTAAAACAATAAAAACTGGGATCCTGCTGATTCTGATTGTGCTGGAGATATCAGCCTGCGGGTGCGAATCCAAGGCTGTCAGGCCGAACACTCCAACCAGCAGCCATGCAACGCCCCAGTCGGTTTATGTGGCAAACCACGGGTGGCATACGGGCGTCATCATTCCGGCCAGGAAGATCAACCGGGAGATGCCCGTTCTGAAAGAGCGGTTCGGTGACGCTGGGTATTATGAGTTTGGATGGGGGGATGCGAAATTCTATCAGGCTGATGAGATATCTTTCGGCCTGGGTGTAAGGGCTTTATGCTGGCCCACCGACGCAGTTCTCCATGTTGTTGCCCTTCCCACGGAACCCCAAGCATATTTTTCCACAAGCGAGGTGGCACCCCTCTTTATCACAGAACAAGGATACGACCGCCTCAGGGAATTCATACGGCTGAGTTTTGCCCGGGATTCACAGGGAAACACCCAGGCGACAGGCAGAGGCATATACGGGGAGAGTCATTTCTTCCGGGCAAAAGGAAGGTTTTTCCTTACAAACACCTGCAACAAATGGACGGCCAAAGCACTTAAAACTGCGGGCCTGGATATCCCTGTAACGTTCATGTTTACGGCAGAAAGTATAATGAAGTATCTCCGCCAGGCATCCGCCACGCCGGCCCAGGGAACAGAACAAAACAGCCCAAAGCCGTAAAGCCGGCCTGTCGTGTTTCTTTACGATCTGTAAAGCAAACCGTTTGCCATGGCCTATACCAGTTTCTCCATTGCCTTCAAATATTCCTGGTACCCCGTGAGATAGAACGACAGGGGTTTTGAAAAGTTCCTGCCAAGGATGCCGTCCACAAACAGGCGGCTGATGTGCTGCTCCTGCTCCAGGATCTTCTGGGAGAGCAGAAAGATCCGCTTCTCCTCCGGGGTGAGCCGGGCCACCATCTCCTGGGCCGTTAGTCTCGCCCTGGGCTGGTACATCCAGAAGTAGAGCATGTCAAGGGAGTTGATGATCACCACGGTGACAAGGTCCCTCACCTCGGAGTTCATGCTGTTGAACAGCTTTTCAGGCTCTTCAAGGATGGTCAGCTCACAGGTGTCCGGAAAGAGGAGTTCGAGCCTGGAATAGGAGTCGAACAGCTCGGTGAACTTGCGCTTGTAGTCCCGGCTCCTGAGGGCGACGTTGTGGAACCTGTCGGCCGTGCCCTCGATCACCCCAGCCACAAGATCCGATGCCGCCTTGGAGATGACAGCGGCCCATTTCTGAAGGATGGCGTCGATACCGGGAACACCGAGCGCCACAAGAATGCCGCCGGTAAGGGAACTGAACACGATGGCGATGGGGATGGAGAGTATGCTCCTGAAAAAGTTACCCATGACCGCCCCCCTGGGAAGCCCCCGGAATGCGTTATGGGTGGAGAGATAAATCCCGTTGGCCAGGGCCATGATGGCATAGAGGGCAGTCGAATTGGTGGCAACATTGATGCCCAACCCTGAATCAAGCAGGAGGGTCTTGACAAAATAGTCCAGCAGGGGCACGGAAAATCCGGTGAATAAAAGGGAGTCGGTCATCCGGTCCCAGCTCACATAGTCGTTCCAGCGCAGCAGGTGGGATCGGTTGATGCCCCCGCCACCGAGCACGGACTGGAGGATGTTCCTGAACCCTGTAATGCCAAACCAGATAAAGGCGCCAAAATAGGCAAGGAACCACCAATCCTTTGTCAGGGCAAAGCAGGCAAAGGCCGGGACAAACCCGATGAGCACCTTGAGGCTGTTCTTGAGCCTGGAGTCGAGGTTTTCCCAGGAGTTTTCCGAAGGCTCCTCCTTGGTGGCTGCAGCGTCAAGGCTCAGTCCGTTGAAGATCTCTGTCTGGAGCCCTCCGAGAGTAACGATGTTTCCCGGGGTCACCATGCGGGCAGAGTGCTCTTCAAGGAGCCAGTCCCTTTTTTTCTTTATTCCCAGCCATTCCAGCCCGGGAATGGCCTTGAGCCATTGAAAAAGGGTGGAGACAAGGCCGTTGGAGCTGCTCACGGGAACCGAGGTTTCCCTGAGGCAGGCACGCATGTTAAAGGGGATAACAAGCCTGGAACAATCCTTGCGGCGGATCTCCCTTCTTGCCTGTAACGGCAGGGTGTCGATGATGCCAAGCCCCATGCCGTGGGCCTGGAAGGCACGGCCGGTGGAGTCGCTTCCCATCCTGGACCTCAGGGGGGTTGCGCGGTACATGTTCCTGAAGGTGTAGATGTCATGGAGGATGCTGACAAGCGTCTCGGTTCTGTCCGCTTCGTCCGCATAGTTGCGGCTCTTCATCTCACCGATGATCTGGCGGACCACCCGTTTCAGTTTCAGGAGGCTCGCCTCGTTGATGGCCTGCTGAAGCTCACTGATGGCAGGGATCTGGTCAGATATTCCCGCAGCATGATTTTTCAGGTTAAAGATCTCAAGCCGGGTGATCTGGCCGTTGCTGTCGTAGAGAAGCTCCAGCACATCTTCGGCCTTGAGGTTGCCCAGATTCAGGGTGATCCTGAAGCTGTGGTGGAGATGGCTGAGGGTTTCCAGCAGATCGCTGAAGCTGAGTTTGAACCGCTCGGGAAGGTCCTGGTTGTGTTCGGTACTCCAGGGATCGGGGATCTCCGCATAATTTTCCGGGTTAAGATAGCGGGCCAGGATATCGCTGGTGGACAGGCGGTCCATGGCATGGACAAGCCCCTTGATCGCCTCCTTATCCTTGGGGTCGGCGGTTGCATAGGTGCGGCTGAGCTCCTTGATCCTTTTTTTCATTGCAAGGATCGCCTGGCAGTGGATGTACTCGCCAAGATGAAGGATCGAGGCCTGGCCCGGGGCAACGAATTCAAGGAATTTTGCCTCATCCAGGGGGGCAAGCTTGATCTGGAACTCCTGGCACAGCAGTTCCCTCTGTTTCCGGTTGAACGCCCCAAGGATCTTGAGAATGTGGCGCTCCTGGTATTTCAGCACCTCCTTGCCCTGCTCCATGAATTCGATGACATGGGATTCTGCCAGGAAACAAAGAAAGGACTGGGCATCGGGCAATCCCCGGGAGACCCAGATAAAGGTAACGTAGCGATCCCTGAACCGTGCGGCAAATTCGATGCCGATCCGAAGATCGATGTGCATGATCTCCGCCGCCTCGATGAGCTCGGCAACAAATCTTGGCGCGATATAGTGATAGTAGATCACCCGCAGCCTGCGTATCCCCTTGATCCAGGCGTCCATGATCAGATGGGTGGGGGATTTGCGGCCCTTGGTGTTGGCATCATGGACATGGTCGTCAAAGGTGACCTGGTTCCACTCTTCGGGCATTTCAAGGAGGTGATGGGCCTTGAGCTGATTTCGGATCAGCCGGGGCTTGCCCGAGGCCGCGGTCCTGAAATCATGGGCAAGCTTCAGCTGCTGAAAGTAATTTCCCCTCGCCCTGACAAGCTCCTTCATGATCTGGAGAAGCACCCGGGCCGTGTTCTTGGGCAGGGAACCTTCTGCGGTGTTGAGAATCTCGTCCTTCAGGCCCCTCAGGGCCTGGAGCCTGTACTCCTCATCCCCCCGTTCCAGGGACTCCAGCAGGTGAACAACGGAAGTGGCGATGCGAAGGCCCTTGGACTCGGCAAGCTCCTTGATGCCAAAGGGGTGAAAAAAGGGGTAAAAGAGCTTTTCAGTGTATCCCAGGGAGTTGTCTTCATCATAGACAGCATTCACAATCTGGATCAGTTCATGATCCCGGTTATCAAAGAAAAGTTGTTTTGTATCAAAGCCCATTGTCAGAATCTACCCCTTGAAATCATAGTTACCACTCTACAGGCGTGGCCCGGTTCAGTCAAACACCCTGGTTCAGCCTGTTTTAAAAGCAAACTTCATGCCTACTTGAGTCTGTTTCGATTGTCAAGGAGGATTCATCAACGCACACATAATTTCGCCCGCCCATTGGGGGCCAGGAGAAAGTTCCGCGATCTTTCCGGAGCTTCAGTCAGGCCCCCAATCCCCGAAGTAGCTCCAGAGCGATTAAATCCAGGATCGCCTTGACGACCGGCCAGCCCGTCTCTACTATAGGGAATCAATTTAACCGCAGCCATGGAGGTAAATATGCAAATCGATTGGGCGTATCTTCGTAAGGGGTGAGTCTCCTGCAAACGGGCTCAGGAGTTTCTTGATGCTAACAATGTCCGGGTGAACACGGTCGTGGACGCCAGGAAGGAAAAATTTGACAAAGAGGCGGCATGGACACGGCTTGAGGCCGCCGAACGGATCATCACGGCCAAGGGTAAGAAAGTACAAATCTTTGATGCCAAAACAGATGACCGGGAAAAGATCCTGAAGAGCGTGATGGGCCCTTCGGGGAACCTCAGGGCACCGGCCCTTGAGGTCAAAGAGGGATTTCTCATCGGCTTCAATAGTGATCTATACGAACGCTGGGTCCGGGGCGAACTGTCCCAGGACTCGGACGAATAAAACCACCTGGGGGAATGTCCGTTCCCCCAGGTCAAGCAACTTGACCTAACCTTTCCCATTCCGCATGGTTTCAGTTCTGTCCAAGGCAATGGGACGCCCCATTGAACCCGGGCACAAAAAACATTCAAGGATAAAAATTATCATTTTGTATATTTAAGTGTGGAGGAAAACCATGGTTCAGGCTGGAATCATTCAGGCCATCTCAGGATCTGTAATCGCTCGAACTCCCCAGGGAGAGGTTCGTGAACTTAATCAATCTGGTTGAGAACTCAAAAGTCCTCCTTGATGAAACGGTAACCGGCAAAGTGGAAGCCCATGATGCCATTATCCATGAAGTGGATATTTTACAAAAAGCCCTGCTGATGTATCCAATGCCACGGTCCATGAATCGGGCTTGGCAGATGGTACAAATCCCGGGCCATCCATTACTACAGAAGGAAACCTTTTGGGAAACAATCAGGGCATGTACTCCATAAATGGTGTAACGAACACCGACAACGATGGTATTATTAATACGGCTAAGGTCAGAACCTCGTATGCGGCAGCCAGGATACGGGCCTCTGTTTCCTGAACAAATGCAGAGGTCTTGCCCCCGTTGTAGAGATTTTGCCGCGCATAGAGGGTTGCCGAACTTGCTGCAAGATTTTCGCGTTTGTCATTGAAGGCAACCCCGTCGGTTATCTCCTGTCCCGCCATTAATTCGGTGCCAATCGTTGGCAGGTAACCCCTGGTGGCAATTGATCGCTCCCCCAGCACACTGCTGTATCGGCGCTGGGCTTCCAATACTTCCGGGTGAGTCTGGGTTACTATCTCCAACACTTTGCCCAAAGGCATTGCCTGGGAGGATTTCTCTTCGCCTGCGGTCGAAATGACCGGACTGCTGAACAGCATTCTCAAAAAAGTCGCCAGCGCTGTCCATCTTTAAAAGCCATGTTTTTTTTTGCATAAGCCCTATATTAATGAACAACCCATCTTACACTTAACAAAACATGGTAGATTACCAAACATCATTATAGTGTATTTATAGATTTACTGTATAATAGCGTTATAAAATTGAAAAAATATCGATATATATCAGGCTTGGGGATTTCTCGATGTTTTTTTACTTCCCCTAATCTAAAGCCTGCTTCTGATCAACTGTAGCAACTTCGTTCCGAGTTTTTTTTCACAACGTCTTTCAGGGAATGCGGAAATTGGAACCTCTGTACGATCTTTTTTCTATGATTCATAGCTATACAAATAGGAAAACTTAAAAAGTGCAACCGTTCGATCGTAAAAAATAAATTAACCTTTTTTATTTATACGTGAGGAGGTAAATCATGGTTCAGGCAGGAATAATTCAGGCCATCTCAGGATCTATAATCGCTCGAACTCCCCAGGGGGAGGTACGTGAACTTAAGATCGGAGATGTTGTATACGAAAATGAATCCATTGAGACAGCGAACGGGTCCCAGGGCACCATATCTCAGACAAACGGTAACTTTATCAATCTGGTTGAGAACTCAAAAGTCCTCCTTGATGAAAAGGTCACCGGCAAAATGGAAGCCCATGATGCCATTATCCATGAAGTGGATAATTTGCAGACAGCCTTGGTGGAAGGCGAGGGTATCAGTGATACAGAACAGGATACTGCAATCGGTGAAGAGGACGATGTACATGATTATAATCCCGGCTACCATGAAGGAGATAACTCCTCAGGACAGGCCGGCAGTTATTTAATAGATGTTGATAGAGACTCTGGGGATCGAACCGATGATCCTTCCCTAGAAAATGACCCAAACACAGATAACGTCCAGGTTGGTACACCGGAGGCAACGCTTACCCCCGATGCAGATATCCCCCCAGGCGATATCATCACCGCTGGTATTACTGGTACAGTCGGCAGTACGGTCACAGCAACGGATACCGAAGAGTTTTCCATTGATACAGACCCAGGGGCCATGGATCTTTCCACCACCACAGAAGAAGAGCAATTCCTGGATATCGATCTGCTGGCAGATGATGCAACCATGGCAGACTTTGACACGGTTATCAATGAAGGCGAAGAGAACGTGGATGAATCGGAGGAAATTCCTGTCCAGGTCAGCGAAGATGAAGCAGAGGAACTGGCTGTATATGAAAGCCAAGACGACATGACTGATTCCGAGGAAACCCCTGTCCAGGTCAGCGAGGATGAAGCAGAGGAACTGGCTGTATATGAAAGC
>JAQYWC010000034.1 GCA_030145245.1 Desulfobacterium sp. | reverse complement strand
CTGTTGTATTGTCCGGATAGGTGACGATGCAGGTGGCCGATGCGATTTCCACATCATCAGACATATTGCCGGACAGGGAAATCACTCCCTGCTCCTGGGTAAGCCCACCTGGAGGTTCATTTATGGTAACAACCGGGGCTGTGACATCAAAGGAGACGGTAATGGTTTCTTCATCGGAAAGCGTACCATCGCACACGGTAAAGGTAACATCATAATTTCCTGCATATTGGTTGTCAGGTGTCCATGAAAAGGTTCGGGTTCCCGGATCAAAGGAGGCGCCAGGGGGCAGGGGGGATGCGCTGAACACAAGGGGGTCATTGTTGCCGTCAGACCCGTCTATGGTAAACACCAGTGTGTCTCCCTGGCCGATAAGCTTGTCACCGATGGGGTAGAGCACCGGTTGGATGGGTTCCTGGCCGGACGCAGGGGTTATGATCAGTTTGTTTCCCATCGGGCTTTGCCTGACTTCAAATCCGGGAATGGTAATAAGACCGTTTCCATGGGCTATGGCCATACCGTTCTGGATAATCTGGTTCTCCGACAGGTCTTTATTCTCCCAGTAATATGCATTGGCCGCCGTGACCACAAATTGCTGGAGTTTTCTGGGGGTGATGTCAATGAATGCCTGGGGATGGGGGGATGACGGTTCAACCCGGAATGCCATTTCATAGCGGGCGGGCAGGTCTACAAGATCATCTGCAGCATCCGTCTTACTGAACTGCTTCAGGGAGCGGGACCACTCCAGAAGGCGGTATCCGTTGATTGTTCCCTGGGGATCCCCCGTAAATACAAGGGGATCCGTTGAGACAACAGCGGTCATGCCCGTGGGTTCGTGGATACTGCCCGGATCACCATCCAGGGATACGTTTTTCAGGGCCGGAATGCTTTCGTTTTTCAAAAGGGTTCCAAAGCGGGGATCAAAGGCGGAACCACTGGAATGTCCTCCGTCAAAGAAATCAGCCACAAAGGCATGTCCTGCTCTCCTCATATCATTGTAAAATTGTGCATGGGGAAAAAAGACAATGGAACCGTCAAGCTTGCCGTTTGCCATGGAAAGAAACGGCATATCCTGGTTTGCATGGTTATTTGCATACCATCCGGCATTCATCCAGTCCCATATGGGGGTGCCGTTTTCATGGAGAACAGCTTCACCCTGTTTGCCCCACAGCCTGTTGCCTTCGGATCTCCATCCTTCCCTTACCACGGCATAGGCATCATCAATTTCATGGATATTGAGCCGCCAGTTGGGACAGCCCACGGTGGCGGTCACCGATGCAAAAACTTCAGGGTGCTTAAGCCCCAGGCTCATGGACCCTGTTCCGCCCATGGAGCCCCCCCTGAGATAGATGCGGTTCGGATCGATGTTGTAGCGGTCCTGGGCCACTCCTATGGCATGTAAAATCCTGTTTTCCGTGTAAGGGACAAAGACGCCGTCACTGAGTTTGTTCTGGGTTTTAAAAAAGGAACTGCAGCCTGAATACCAGGTTTGAAGGGAATCATACAGGTGGCCGTTGGCAAGCTCAGGAAAAACGCTGCCATCCTGCACCCCGCCCAGGGGCATGTTCTTTGTGGGAGGAAGATAATCCGAATACCATATGGAGACCATATCCCTATGGACCCATGTTTGCCTGTAACTTGCGCTTCGACCGTTGAGTGCGATCTCCAGGGGCACAGCGGTCAGTGGGGAATAATTGCTATCCAGGTTAATCATGAAATTAAAACCAAAACCCGCCCGGTAGCTCATGGTGGTATCAGCCCAGTGCACAAATTCCTGTATTGTATCGCCATTATTGTTCCAGGCATTTTGCAACACGGCTCCGGGTGTTTGAACGCTTTCCGCCACAGCCAGGGCGGTGGCATTACCACTTGAAAAATCCCTGCGGTTTTCATTTCCTTCTTCGGAAAAAGTCACTGCATAAAAGAACTCCCCGGCCAGGGACGGTGTGTATACAAAAAGCCCTGTCGAGTCATCAAGTTCCGGATCCGCTTCAATGATCTTATAATTGTGATGCTCTCCTGCCCTGTAAGAACGGTTTGCATTATGGGATGAGCCCTGGAAAACCTCTCCCACAAGCTGTGCCTGGTCAAGGTTCTGCCGGTCAATGGGGGCGGTATGCCGGTAAATCCTGTAGTTTATGTCGTAAAATTGTCCGGTATACCCATTTTCCTGCCAGGTGATAAAGGTCTGTCCGGATCTGTGGAACACGTCAAGACCTGAGATCTGGTCCGGCGGTTCGGCAGAAGGGGTGTCGTAGGTGATTTCAAGGTAGGGCCGTAAGTTCGGGTTCTCCATCCTGTCCGACACCACGGTGCAGTCAAAGCTGAACCCCAGGTTTGACTCCGGATTCTCAACCCATTCCTGCACAAGACCGGTGACATTAAAATAATAGAACTGGACCGTTCCCTGGCTCACGCTATAGACCGTGTCTACGGGTTCCGGGTCAATGCAGTCGGCAAAGGTGCCTCCTTCATCTGTCCAGGGAATGGGATCTTCCTGTGCGGGCTGGTTTTTATGTCTGAAGTTTATGGTTTGGCTATCCCAGGTGCCTGTGCCTGACGGATCAAGGATCCGGTAAAGGGAGAGGCCCTGGTCATAGGCGGTGTTGTACAAAGGATATGTTTTGCTGGAAAAGGGAAGTACATAGGTGGCTTTTATTATATTTGTGCCCGGAGGAATATCGTTAAGGTTAATTCGTATGGCTATTCTTCTGGCCATGCCCTGGGCCAGTTCAAATGGTTTTCCACTTTCGTTGTATAGGGTTTTGGTTGTCGTATTTTGCGAATAGTATCCAAACCAGACATCTTCCATTACATTGCTTCTATCCAGGGTGGGGGCAGAGCCGCCAAAGCGTTCCGTCACCCGGTTCGCACAGGCAGTGTTGGTAAGAAGAAAAATGAAAACAAATGAATAGAGGATCAAAAGGTAACATGCTCTGGTAGCCGTCTTTTTCATAGAGTTCTCCTGAAATCGTTTCTATTTTATTCGCGTTTTCGCACAAACAATTACAGCCATAACAGTGTTAGCAATTATAGTGCCGACGGATAAAACGAACGTTGTATCGCCTTTCCGGCAAGGGTTTTGATCTCTGCTGCCAGTAAAAAAAACTTGTTGTGAAGGGTTTTTCATGCAGTTTTTATCCAGGTAACTGAAGGGAATAACCTTCACTGGTATTAAATTTGTCAGGCGAATACAATTTGACCTGTTAATTATAGCCGTTGTCCGTTGCGAAAACTGGGCGACTGGTGAAGCTATTTGCCTTCACCATGCCAGGAAATTCGATCAAAATTCGATTGTCACAACCCTTTAAACCGGGTCAGGGCAAGGGTGTCATGGATCTCAAGTCTGTTTGGGGATAATATGATATGTATGATAGGAACTTGGTTTCTTGTCAAGGGAAGCGTTGAAAAATAAGTGTTGGCATAGCGTTTGTTATGTAGTACGGTGTTCTTGCAAGGTTAACGCTACATTCACCTCCTTGTATTGGTGCATTGGTTTAGGGCTCCCGTCGCGTTGGGTCGGGGGCCCTTTCTTTTTGTGAATATGGCCGGAAGGATGTTAACGCATTTTTCCGGCTTTTTCTGTTCATGCGCTATGGGCCGCAAAGAGGTCAAAAATGGCCGATTCTGTCCAATTCTGGCCAGAGCTTGAAAAATAATAAAAACTCTGAAAGTCATAAACAGTTTTTTTGATGGCATTGATGGGGGAAGTCTAACTGCTATTAGATAGGGATATCCGGAATCTTCAGGAACTCTTTTCACAGAGGGTTTTGCTATGATACAGGGGGGTAAAATAAAGAGGATGAGGAACGGCTAATAGCTAAGGCCCGGTACCAGGTTCAGGGGTAAAACGAGGTGGAATATTTAAATATTACTTAACAGGTATGGATATTGCTATTGTACGCTCAGTAAGATTGTTGTCGATCGCGGAGATCGCAGATTATTTATAAATTTATGCTATATCGATTGTTTGATCTTTTTAGGGGGGTGCCTACAACTTTTAGCCTTAATCTTAAGCCGTTCAAATCTTTTGCTACAGATCCAGTAGCTTTCCAATTCTATCTTATATGGAGGTAAAGAAATGAGATATGCTGCTCTATTGATTTTATTGTTTTCATTCTGTTCTTCAAACTTGGTGTTTGCTAATATTTCATCTACCGAACGACAAGTTCTTATTCTATTATATGACAGCATGAATGGTGATGCGTGGGTACCAAATACTGGTTGGAAAAAAGAACCATTAGATGCTGATGGGTTTGCAATGCCTGGAACCGAGGGGGAATGGTATGGCGTTACTGTTCGTTCTGATAAAATAGTGGCTCTCTCCTTTGGTTCTCATTCCTTACGCGGTATTATTCCTCCTGAAATTGGGATATTAACAGATCTTGAGAGCCTCGTTATTTCTTCTGAAGCATTTGGTCCCAGCGGAATGACCGGTAATATCCCTCCAGAAATTGGGAATCTAATCAACCTTAAAATTCTTGAGTTGGAGCTCACCCTTTTGAGCGGTAGTATTCCTCCTGAAATTGGAAGTCTGACAAATCTCGAGAGGCTTGTTATTTCTTCTAATCCATTTACTTATAGCAATTTGATCGGTAATATTCCTCCAGAAATTGGGGATTTAACTAAGCTTGAGGAACTTTTTCTTACCTATAACAATTTATCCGGTCCCATTCCTCCTGAAATAGGGAGTTTAACCAACCTTAGAACGTGTGTTTTAAGTGGCAACCATTTGAGCGGTCCCATCCCTTCTGAAATAGGGGGGATAACTAAACTTGAAAGGATTGATTTTCGTGGGAACCAATTAACCGGTATTATCCCTCCTGAAATAGGGGATTTAACCAACCTCAGAGAGTTTTTTATAGGGGTTAACCAATTGAGCGGTAATATTCCTCCAGAAATTGGGAATTTAACCAACCTTAGAACCCTTTGGTTAGAGAGTAACAGTTTAAGCGGTAACCTTCCACCAGAAATTGGAAATTTGGAGCAGGTCGCTTCCGTTGATTTATCCCGCAATCAATTAAGTGGTGATATTCCTATTGAGATTATATCTATGACAAACCTTGAATTCATTAAACTCTGTGAGAATTCACTGTACACAGACGATCCTACAATTATAGATTTTTTGCTCTTAAAAGCAGAAGAAAATTGGCAGGATTGTCAGAAACAAGGTGATCCCAGCGATAGTGATGATGAAAATGATGGTGGTGGCGGCGGAGGGGGCTGTTTTGTATCCAATTTACTCTAAATAACTGTTACTTGATGGTCCGGTTATTAATCGTTGGCTTCTTCAAATCACCATATGGTAAGCTGTTTTTGCAATGGCAGAAGGCAGGGTTATAAATTTGCAAAAGTTGAAAAATGGTATTTTTAAGCAAGCAATATTAAAAGCTGGATCATCAAGTGTTAAAAACGCTATAAGTATTTAATCTCAAAGGGCAGGGTGCTGTTGATTCCGGATAACCTGGAGACCGTAGTGGATAATAATGGTGTTTTTGGAGATCCCATCCTCGGAGATGGGCGACAACTTTCCATGGCAATAGAAAAGGGCAGCGGTCAATCGGGTTATCAAAATCGTACCGGGCAATTTATATTGAAGTTGACGACAGTATCGTAATAGAAATCATTGAGGTAAATAAACATGATTACTGAAGGATATGGAACAAAAGAATTTGCCGCCACCCTGGGCCTATCTGCGCAAAGTCTTTGTGACATTGAAAAGGGACGGCGGATACCGTCAGCGCGCAGGGCTGCCAAGATTGCAAATAAAATAGGCCAGCCTGCAAGCTATTGGATTAAACTTGCATTTCAAGATATGTTGAGGCTGGAAAATCTTGATTAATAACCGGATGGAGATGATGGCTGTCATATCGGCCCTGGGGGAACTCGAAGATAAGAAGAGACCCATCGTCGTCCATTCCGACTCCCAATACGTAATTAATGGGAGCACCAAGGGATGGGCCAAAGGATGGCAAAAAAGAGGCTGGAAGAAAGGTGAAAGGTGACGGGAAACCTGCACTGAACCCTGATCTGTGGGAGAGGATGCTTGAGGTTACTGGGGCGTTACCAAAGTTGACCTTCAAGTGGGTCAAAGGGCATGCTGGAGATCCGCTTAACGAAAGGGCCGATGAGTTGGTAAACGGTGCCGCTCAGGGGTCATCAGGTGATTATATGTTGATGGATGATGGGTACATGAAGTAGTATTGATACCGGGAAGACCATCATGTGATTCCCCTGTCACTCAAAAAGAATGCCTAAAGTATCCCGTCCCTTTGCCATCGGTCTCTATTCCTCTTTTGCTTTTTTCGATGAGCTGGATGTGTAACCTGTTGAAGATGCGGGATGCATTCTGAAAGCTTATGGTGCCGTCGTCGACTTTTTTACAAAGACCTATCCTGACTGCATGGAGAAGTTGCAAATCCATGTTGTCTGGGTGTTTCTTAGCGAGTTCTTCCCAATTCTCCGAACTTTCGGGATCGTGACAATAATTCAGCTGTTGGTCTTCAGCAAATGCGGTTATCGAAATGGCAAGCAAGATGAATAAAATGATTATGTACCGCATGTTCACCTCCTTTATTCTATTGTAACCGTTATAATGAAGGGGCTCAACAGGAAATTATTGGTCATGGGATAGTCCTGAGAAGGATTGCATCAACGACATGAGAAGAGGACATGGTGACTGTGTGGAGGCTCATTGTGGCAAAGGCAAAGGGTACTTAAGGGTCACTGAGAATCTTTAGATTGCCTCATTCACAACGCTCACAAGTTCAATTTGAAAGGAGAGTCTATGAGGGAAAGAAGAAAAGACATAGTAAGTAAAGAACAGACTTGAATAGAATGAAGAACTCTGAGACATAGGTTTAAGCCAGCGTTGCTCAAGTTCGTCCACCTGGCCGGAATGGCCGGAATACGCAGCCCAGAACCTCATGCCGTTTTGAAATTGATTTTTTTTATTGGCCATGCTGTATGCTGAAAGGGCCGATTTATGCTCTTCCCGTAAGCATGGCTGTGAATAAGTGGTAATCAGGATAATATTTGGATCAAGCCCGGTACAAACACAACATCTTGTGTCTTTACCTGGTTCGGTGCACGTTTCAGCGGTTCGATTTTTATTTTTTACTTTTGTTGACAAAAAGCAACTTCCTATCCCTCAACAAGGACAAGGGAGCCGAAGAAAACTTCAAGCGGGTCAATGAAGCCTACGAAGTGTTCAAGGACCCTGAAAAAAGAAAACGCTACGACGTTTATGGTCAAAATTGGCGGGAAGCGGAGTTTCAAACGCCGCCACGCCGGGGAAAGGGGTTTTCCAGGACATTTCGATTCCGCGAGGATGGGCCGGTAATCATGCAAAAGCATCCTGACGGAGCGCTGAACCGCTTTCCAGGTTGAATGGCGTGGGGGGCCATCCCCCCTGCGCTCCCCTTTACCGCTCTCAGAAGGTCATCCATTGCCCAACCGTTTTCACCGCCTCTGTTTCACCGAAATAATCGGTGAATAATTGATAATAATAACACTCCTCTTTACTGCGAATCCGGGGATTCCGCAGCTGGGCTGCCCCAAAATCACTGTCGGAAACTGTTTTTTCAAAATGTCCGGGCAATACACCGGCGGAGCCTGAACCCTTGGAAAACTCTTGCTTGAGCCTCCAAACAATGGCATCGGGAAGTTCCCCCTCGAAAGCTTTTCGAAAAATATATTTTTCAATGGCCGGCGCCCCTTTCTTCAGACGCAGTTTAAACCCTGGAGGCAACCGCAGGGCATAGGAGAGCAGCTCACCGGCGATTAACGGTGTGACCACACGAATGGAGTGGCACTGGTTCATCCTGTCCAACCGCAAGGAGGCATTGTGATGTAAAAAGCGCAGGCATTCCAACTGCCGGTGATACAGCTCAGATGCATCGAATTTCTTCAGGTACTGATAGCCGCAGAAAATTTCGTCGCCTCCTTCACCGGACAAGATCACCTCAATGCCTTCGCGGGCCGCATAGCGGGATACAATAAAGTTGCTGGCGGCACTCCGAACCAGTGAAGGATCGAACGACTCCAAATAATAAATAACTTCCGGAAGTACCGCCAGGATCTCCTCCGGGCGGACCAGAATTTCATGGTGATCCGAGTCCAGGAACTCCGCCATCAACCTTGCATTCCGGATATCGTCACTTTCACCGACACCGATGACAAATGTCGCCAGGCGTGCATTTTGCCCAACGTTCTGCCGCATCTCCTGGTTTGCGATGTGGGCCACAACGCTTGAATCGATCCCGCCGCTGAGCAGGCTGCCGGTGGGCCGTTGCCAGGAAACACGGTTTTTAACGCTTTTCAAGATAAGATGCCGGAGATGCCCCACCGCTTTTTCTTCCGACAGGCTGAAATCAATCTCCGGTCTTTCCGGGAAGTCGGCGAATCGGGTCAATCGTCCGCTCTGATCCATGTAATGTCCGGGTGGAAATTCATGAACCTCTTTACAGACCTTCGTCAACGCCTTCAGTTCCGAGCTGAAATAGAAGGACCCGTTTTTTATGCCGTAAAACAGCGTTTTGATACCCAACAGATCCCTTGCCGCCAAAAAAGAATCCCTGTCTGCAATGAAAAAGGCAAAAATCGCATCCGACAAATGCTCACACATCCGATGGCCATATTCCCTGTACAAAGCCAGCAGGACACGTTCTTCCTGCCATGGACCGGCAGTGACGGCACAATCTCCCGCCAACTCCGGCCTGTTCCCGACCTGGCCGTCATAACAGATATGAAGGCCTCTCTTGTGGTCCTCTGAAACCGGAACATGACAACGGGCAGCGTCTTGTCCGGCCTCCATCCTTCCCCCCATATCGGCCTTGTGATAGTTTTGTGCCAGCAGAACATGTCCCAAATCAACGTGCCCCTGCATGAAAGAGCCACGGTGCTTGATTTGATCCATCATTTTTTTGAGATCCTGCCCATGGGCATGGTTTGAGATGGCGGCAAAACCTCCCATATTACATCTCCTGAATCATTTGATCGAAAAGGACATGCAGCTGATGTTCAGGTCCGGCAACATAGAGCCGGCAATAGAGCTCCCCGTTGTCTTCCAGGCCCCGGCTATCCACCCCCCGTTCCCCCAGAATCTTCAGCACCTCTCTCTCTTCCTTTTTATCGATAAATCGGCGTTGGGGAAGATAGACGCCGGGGACGGGTTTAAAATCCAGCCCGAACTGCCAAAAGACCTCACGGATCGGCTGAATGTCGAACATTCGCAGAATGGAGACCACCACAAACGGTCCGTACTCCCCTGAGTGGTTTTTCCCAAGGTGGCAGAGGATTTTGGCAAGCGTTTGTTCCGTCACATACCCGATGGCCCCGGTGCTGACCAGCAGGTTGCAGTTTTGGAACCAGGCCGCTTCGTTTTGGGTCGGCACCACACCGGCCAGTTCATAATCTCTTGAGATGCCCGCATCCAGCAATCTGGAATGAAGGGCAAAGTCAATGGCCGGCGCGGAACTATCCAACCCCACACAACGGATGTTGCAGGCCGGCGGGACCACATTAAGCCACATACGGGTGGCATCACAGCAAGAGCTGAACTCGGTCGGCGCGCGGTTGGAATAAAAAGCTGTCAGCTCATCGAATGAACACCCGTACTTCACCAGGGCCGAGCCGATGCCGTAAGAACATCCGAGATCAAGCATCTGAACCGGCAGGGCTTCGCCGTTCAATTCCTCCAGCAACTGGACGGCGGATTGAAAATATGGCCGGGCCTTTTCGCCGATGCGATACCCGTGTTCAGCCATGGTAGAGATATATTTATGGGGGGGCGGCTCCGTGTAGATCGAGTTAAAATCAGCCTTAACATTGTTTTCCTTGGTATAGCTCATCGTTTCTCCTTCAGCTGGATCTGATCCCTGATAAGATAGGAATGAACGTCGGTTATTGGCAAGGCTATCCATGTTCTGTGCGGTCATCGTGGCTACGATTCGTCACAGGAAACCCAGAGGTATCCCCAGCTCTCATGCTTTTAGGTCCGTAACAAAGCTACTGGGAAAGACCAGTCACTTGCCAGCAAAAAAAAAGCATTTGATTCAATAAGAAATAATAACAAACGATTACAACAGACAAGCAATGAATCAACAATCAATTATAACAAAACAAACAGACGTATATTAGTCTTTAAACGATTCAATGTCAACTTTCCAGCCCCCTATTTAACCATGCCCAAATACATTGGGTCCATTGTTCTTTTTGATTCCCACCCTTTCTCAGCCAAAGTTAAAGACGGTCTGCCAACAAGAGGCTTGTTCGAACGGATACAGCGGCCAACCGATTTGGAATTGAATCGTTTTATTGCTTATGCTGTCTGCCGAAAGGGCCGATTTACGCCCTTCCCGGAAGTATGGCTGTGAATAAGTGGTGATTAGATTTTTTTAATGGATACGCTCTGCCATTTCAATTTCTGCATATCTTTTTGCAACTTAATCTCCAATAAGCTTTGATTTTAATGACAGCCCACTTGCTATCTTTTTGATCATGCTGTATTTGAATAAGTCCCGTTGTGGGTAATTAATACATAACCTTTCCGGATAACATACAGCAGCAACATGCTACTCGGAAAAAAACTGGTTATAAATCACCAGTTTTTCACTATATTTAAAATAAGAAGAACTCACAATTATAGTTTACTGGAAACAATCTTAATTTAAGGGCTCGTCAAAAATACCTAATGAATAGAACAACGAACGATTCGAAAACACTGATAGCACTCAATAAGCCTAAGGGTTATGTGGTCACACGCTCTGACGAACTTGGACGAAAAACAGTTTATGATCTTTTCCCCGATTGGGTTTTTCATGACGGATGGATGCCCGTCGGACGCCTTGACCTGGAATCTACGGGTCTTCTGTTATTTACAACCAACGGCAAAATCGGCGACGCGCTGACCAAACCTGGGAATTGCATTAAAGTCTATGAGATCTGGGTCAGGGGCCACGTAACAGACGAACATATTGCAGCGGCTATGAAAGGCGTGGAAAGCAAGGAAGGTCTACTGAAAGCTATTGGCATCGAAAAAATAGGCATTGGTGGCGCAAAAACAAAACTCAGGGTAAAAATTGACGAGGGAAAGAATCGGCATATTCGCCGGCTTTTTGGGGCGCTGAAAGACCCAAAATTTGGGACGCCCTTAAAGGTCTTAAAATTGAAACGAATCAGCATTGGCAGTTTTAAACTCGACCTCGAAAGCGGTAAGTGGCGTTACCTTTCATTGGAAGAAGAGAGAACGCTAATTAAAAATATTGATTAACACGAAGGGCTATCTTTTACCTTCCTCCAGCTTTTTCCACGTGACGTGGTCAAGTAAAAGTGGACACTTTTGTTAAGCAGCCTTTTTGAAAAGCCACAGAATTTCAAATTCTTTAGGGCTCACATAGCCCAGATAAGAATGCTGCCTGTTACTATTGTAAAACATTTCAATGTAATCAGCGACGCCTCTTCTGGCGTTTTCTCGGGTCGAATCGTTTGCAAAAAAGATTCTTTCAGTCTTCAAGCTCATGTTTCCAGCACCCCAACATGGTTGCATTGACCCCAAGATTCCGGGCAGTCTCGGTAATTTTATAGCCCGGTTCAGTGATCCGTTTAACCGCGTCTTCTTTGAAATTAGATGAATATTTCTTTCTGTTCTTGTCCATTTGACACCTCCATGTGGGTTCATAGCCCACTCTTAAGAAAGTGTCCACAAATACCCTACCACCTCACTTCGCCAGGGTGTGGTGGATTGTGCATTGTCATATTCCCTCCTCAACCCCCATTCAATTTATACCTAATGGTTTGACCCTCTTTCCAAGACTTTCTATCTGTAAGGCAATGTCAAGAACTTTTTTTTATTTTCATCCGTTTTTGTATTTTACCATGCAATACAGCACATAAGCATCTGTAACGAATTACATAAAATGTGATTCATAATATTCATACTATGAATATTGGTTTTCTTTGTCGATGAGCTAACTATTTGAAAATTATAGAAACGGATTATTGCCCCGAATGTCTTTCAGGTGGCTTTGGGGTGTTGAGAGCCTTAATTCTAAAGGAAACAGGCCAATTACTATTGCAAACCATTAGACGTTCCCCGTAATACATGTCTGATTTTGTATGGGGTTTGCATATAATAAATTCAATAAGATAGTCCCAATCAAAGCCAAACCTGCCCTGAGGCAGGGACGGAAAATTACGGGTCTTAAGGAGACAGCCAGGTTACCGGAGGATGAACCTGCTGCTGATGTTCAACGTTTTTCTTTGTAACGTTTTGAAATTTCAAAGCAATTAAAAAAGGAGGTTTTAAATGAGATATTTCAATTTAAAAGCTTTTTTCCCAACGTTATTTTTAGCCACTTTCTTGGTGGCAGCTTTTTCACCTGTTAGTTATGCCGAGAACGCGCCACCTGTCGCTGTCATTTCTCACAACTGCCCGCCGCCCTGCAAAATGTCATACCAACCGATATACTTCAATGGAATTCCTTCGTATGATCCAGACTACGATCCGCTGAGCTACGACTGGGACTTCGGCGATGGCAACACGGCAACCGGAGAGACACAAAACCACACCTATTCGGAGCCGGGGACATACACGGTGAAGCTGACAGTGACTGACCCGTATGGAGCTTCCGACACGGCTGAAAGGGCCATAACGATGGTGAACAACTCACCTGTCGCTGATCCCGATGGCCCGTACGACGGTGCTGCAGGCTCACCGATAAATTTCGATGGAACTGGCTCGTCTGATCCGGACGGCGATACCCTTTCTTACTTATGGAAATTCGGCGATGGCAACACGGGGAATGGAGCGACACCCAGCCACACCTATGAAGAGGTGAGGGATTACACGGTGACGCTTACAGTGACTGACCCGTATGGAGCCTCCGACACGGTTACGACGACCGCAAAGGTGCTGAACACGCCACCTGTCGCTGATCCCAATGGCCCGTACCTCGGTGTTCCAGACTCACCGATAAACTTCAATGGAACTGGCTCGTATGATCCGAACGGCGATACCCTCACTTCTTACTTATGGGACTTTGGCGATTGGAGTACCGACTCGGGACCTTCTCTAACCCACACCTATTCGGCGGTGGGAACATACATGGTGCTGCTGACTGTGACTGACACTTATGGAGCCATCCACACGGCTGCGACGAGCGCAGTGGTGAACACGCCACCTGTCGCTGATTCCAATGGCCCGCACCTCGGTGCTGCAGGCTCACTGATAGACTTCGATGGAACAAGCTCGTTTGATCCGGACGGCGATACCCTAACTTCTTACGTATGGGAATTCGGCGATAGCAACACGGGAACTGAAGCGACACCCAGCCACACCTACGTTGATGCCGGCATCTATGATGTCTGCCTTACCGTTGACGATGGAAAACACACGGATACAGATTGCACCCTTGCTGTTATTTATGATCCGAGCGCCGGATTTGTCACTGGTGGCGGCTGGATCGACTCGGAGGCAAAAGCTTATATTCCCGACCAATCGCTTGAGGGTAAGGCGAACTTTGGATTTGTCTCCAAGTACAAGAAGAAAGACAAATTTCCGACAGGCCAGACCGAGTTCCTTTTTCAGACGGCTGGCCTGAACTTCCATAGCTACAGCTATGAATGGCTGGTGGTTACTGGCAGTAACTACGCCAGATTCAAGGGCTCGGGTACGATCAACGGCGAGGCTGACGAGAATGGCAACCTTTATAAGTTCATGATTTGGGCAGGAGACAACGATCCCGACACCTTCCGAATCAAAATTTGGTCAGAAAATGAATCTGGTGTTGAAATGGATGTTTATGACAACGGATTTGACCAATCTATTAGTGGAGGGTCAATTGTAATCCATACAAAGAAATAACAGATCCTAAAACACTTCTCGAAGGGCAGAGTCAATAATGGCTCTGCCTTTTTTGTTTCCTGCCTGCCGCTACGTATCACCTCCAGCCAACTATGCTGTCATAAAGATTGTTTTTTTTGGCTTATTGACACCGTTTCCCCCAAAAAAAAATTAAGGCGTTATTGACACTTTCAGATAACACTTTAACCAAGGGGGCACCATGGGAACAATCTTCACTTATGCCAGAGTCAGCACCTTAGACTATAACACCGACATATAGGTGGAGGCAGCGTACCCGGATGCAGTGCTCCGACAGGAAAAAAGGGTGCCGCCTGGATATCCTTGATCAGAAGATTGATACCAGCACTGCCACCGGGAAAGCCTTCCTACAGATGCTCGGCGTCTTTGCCGAGTTTGAGACCAATCTCCGCAAGGAACGCCAGCTTGCCGGGATAGCAGCAGCCAAGGGCAAGGGTAAGCACCTGGGCCGCAAGGCATCGCTTACTGATGAGCAGAAAAAGAGATCCGGACAAAGAACAAGGCCGGGATGAACCCCACCACGCTATCCAAGGAGTACGGGGTCACATACCCCCCTCTTAAGAAAATGTCCACAAATACCCTACCACCTCACACTGTTTAAAAAAGGTCTAAGGTGTTTTTGACACTTTCTGAGAACACTTTAACCAAGGGGGAGCACCATGGGAAACATCTTCACTTATGCCAGGGTATCAACACTTGACCAGAATACAGATTTACAGGTCACGGCATTGAAGGCAGCTTACCCGGATGCAGTACACCAGGAGGAAACGAAGTCTGGCACCACGACAAAGGGCAGGTTCGTTCTGAATACCCTCATGGACATGATCAGGCCCGGGGACAAGCTGGTGGTCTGGAAGCTGGACAGCCTCGCCCGTAACATGAAAGACCTTACCGACATCATTGAAACCCTGAACAGCAAGGGAGCCGCCCTGGAGATCCTGGACCAGAAGATTGACACCAGCACGGCAACGGGCCGGGCCTTCCTGCAGATGCTTGGAGTCTTTGCCGAGTTTGAGACCAATCTCCGCAAGGAGCGCCAGCTTGCCGGGATTGCAGCGGCCAAGGCCAATGGCAAGCACCTGGGCCGTAAGGCATCGCTCACCGACGATCAGAAACAGGAGATCCGGACAAAGAATAAGGCCGGGATGAACCCCACCACGCTATCCAAGGAGTACGGGGTCAGCCGGGGCAACATCTACAACGTGGTCAAGGAGACAGCATAATGGATTCAAGCAGATGCAGGACACTGGCAACCATTCAGGAAGATGAGAAGGCCAGGTATAATACACCGTCAATAAGTCACACTTTCTTGACAGGGTATTAAATGTGATTTCATTTTTTATAGATATTGCCAGGCAACTATGACAGATCCGGTCACACTTGAGATAGATCTCTCCACTTGGAGAATCGTCCTCACAGGATGCCCGGCTGGACTGGCTTACCCACAAGAGGGTTAATCTCCAATAAACTTTGATTTGCGTTAGGTGATTGTAATATCTCTGTATACAACATATTGTGTCGTATACGTAAAAGTCATAAAATAAATTAAGTTTACTTATTTACAATAAAAAATGAGACTGGTAATATGCCATAATTGTTTAAGTATTCTTAAATGATTGCAACTCTCAATAAAAAGACACCAGATAGCCATGTTCAACAAATATAACCTTATTTGATCTGCTCTCCTTTTACCCTTTAAACCACCTCTCTTTTTCGATTTTAAGTCATAACAAATCAATAAAAAGTGGCCAACGTTATGAGCAAGCCCTACGATGATTATCGTAAAAAAAAATAACCACAATATTTAGATTTAAGGCTATCTCCATGAAGAGAATTCTTCAATGCTATGGACATCGCTCTCAACAGGGAAACTCACTTTCATGTTGAGAGCATATTCATCATAGCACATTTTTGTATTCTCAAGTTGAAGCCAAACCCGTAGCGATACAGGGACGGAAAGCCACGGTTCTTTAATGACAGCCGGGTTGCCAAATTTATTTTAATTATGTAATCCGTATTTTTACTTTTACGAATAGGTTGAAGGCATTATTGGTCTAACCATTTGATTAATATAGAGAGGGGAGCATATTGAAGCAATTGAAGAGATAAAAAAATAAATTATAAAGACTGGCAAAGAGGTGGTTCAAGATGCACTAAATATTTAAGATAAACAACCCGCTGTAAGCGGTCTGGGAATAAGATTCTTTTGGGATTGAACTAATTAAAAAAGAGAGCATAAATGAAGAAAAAGCTAATATTTATATTATGTAATTTCTCTGTGATATTTTTATTTGCGATTAATGCAAATGCAACAACTATCACTATCTCGGATATGCCAGCATACAATTGGTATCATGGCTGCGGACCAACTGCAGCAGCCTCAATTTTTGGTCACTATGACCTCAATGGTTACGATTCTTTATTCGACGCAAGTGGGTGGGATGATATCCGGATTACATCAAACGTCCAGGATGAGATATCCAGTCCGGCGCATAATGCAAAATATGATCCTCAGCCGGATGCTGCTGGTCCTGCTCCGGCAGACACCAGCATTGCCGATTTTTTTCATACCTCTGAAAACCAACAATTTGGATGGAGTTACATTAGTGACGCAGACGATGCATTTAGGGAATACGCAAGCTACCGCGGTTATAATGATTGGAATGCGTGGAATGAGAGCTTTGCTTCTGGAGCCTTCACATGGAACGATTTTACAAATGAAATAGATAATGACCGTCCTATGATGTTTTTAATTGATACCGATGGCAATGGTGGAACAGATCATTTTGTTCCTGTTTTTGGTTATAATGATGTAACTAATCAATATGCATGCTACACCACTTGGTCAGAAAACGAAACCATCAGTTGGAGAACGTTTCAAGGTATGGGAAATTCGTGGGGTATAGGATATGCAACGTTTATTGCAGCTGGAGCACCCGATGTCCCAATCCCAGAACCAGCAACAATGATCCTCTTCGGGCTTGGTCTCCTCGGTCTTGCAGGAGTTAACAGAAAACGATTTAAGAAATAACCCATTCCACAAATCCAGTCACAATGCAGGGTCAGCGATGGCTCTGCATTTTTAATTTTGTGGTACTACATGTGGTATCGAGAGTTCTTTTCAAACTGTAAACTTCTATTCATCTTAATACATTATAATCCCTCTTTTAATATCTCCACCAGAGGTGTATTGCAAACAGGCCGAAAAGATATTCCCGCATCCTTCCAGCGGGTATCTTCAGTTGTGGATGAAAAAAGCTTCTGGCGGAGTTGAAAAGAAAGCCTCCTGGGAGACCTATTCCAGGTGGCTTTCTAATGTAAGAAGTGGAACTATATTTACAGTTTCAAAGAGAGTGATTACACCACATATAACACCGCAAAATTAAAAGATTGCAGCTTACTTTGCGAATTTCTTTTTGCGGATTCCAGTGAGACCTACAAGACCGGAACCAAGGAACCAGACTGCCCCAGGGATAGGCACGGGCTTCGAAGCGATGCCCTTTAAAGCAAACTCACCATATCCTACAATAAACTGGTTCGCATCTACCGGATCCATGCGCATCAACGCGTGACTATAGTTTGAATGATAAATGAACCCATCGGGAGCGTAATCAATATCATCCACAAGATAAGATGTGATCTTTTTTTCGTTAAAAACGGATAAAGTATACATATCGATCGCAACAAGTGTTTGACTATCATTGTTTCGATAAACTGCATACAAATCACCGTTTGGCGAAAAATCTATCATAACGCTAAATATGTCAAACGGGGTTGAAAATACTGACGAAAAATTTCCAGTATTCAGGTCAATCATCCCTATTTCTTTTCCGCTATCAGACCATCCATATAGCGTCCCGTTCGGGGCAAACGCTAATGAAGAAACCCAAACGTCAAGGCCCTCCTTCTGGATAGGTGCTACAAACGTTTGAATTCCAGTTAATGGGTCTATCTCTATAATCCTTCCTGCACTGGCTCCATATAAACGATTTGTTTGCTGATTCCAGTCAAGAGCGCCAACCTTTTCATTCAAACTAAGACTGCTCAGAACGGTCTGATTCCCACTGCTTGGATGCACCTCAAACAAAATAGGAGGCATGTCATAACTCGTTGCTATTAGATCAAATGTGCTGGCGTGTGCCGCGCCACCTGTCTTCAAAATCGCTATCAATGCAAATAAAAAACATAAATAAGCAAATTTCTTCATTTCAATCTCCTTTTTTTAAATAAAATCCAAGTACTTACACAGATAGATTTGTCACTCCCTTTCTGGTAATTTTAGGACAGATGGTTGATCATAACTTCGGCCACGTTGTGCTGTCTTTTTTCAGGAACAAAAAAAACACTGTAATTTCAGTTTTCTTGAAAGTGTTTTAAGTTTAGTTTTCGCACAAGGGACCCATTCTTATAATAAAGCCTTAGATCTGATGATCGAAACTGAACTCAAACTATAAATTAACAATTGAATCAAAAAAGATCCCCCGAATATGCTTTACTTAGGCCTTTAACCAATACAACAACACAAGGAGGTGAGTGGATGTTACAAAAACACTGTACTGAAAAACTAACACTTGTCAAGACTAAAATTGCAATTCAAGCAGAAACCAGTTCTCCACAAACCAACTCTGCCACCCTTGCCCGGGCCACACCCATATCATAGCACGAAGCCACACCCGACCATGGCTCCTATCCCTGATTATTCCAGCACCCATGGATTTACCCAAAGCACAGAAGGTTTCATCGGAGACACCCCTACCAAGAACCCTATAAATGGGAAAGTCGATTTTAGGAAATCACAAAAAACAGGGGGGGGTATACCAATAGGTGCCTTATTCTAATAGGCACCTATTGGTTAATTTATAAAGCCAGACGAGACTTTATACATTGGTACCTTTCTAAATGAATAGATATTGAGAGAGTGAGTGAGCCCTTCAGGCGAGCTCACTCTCTCTCTCAATTCTATCATTTGGGGAGGTTTTGTTTTTTGTACAACCAAATTCGGGCTTATAATTTTCTATAAAAACTCCTCTTCATCCCCTGGGCCTGCAAGCCAACCCGCTCTTTCCTCTTGGTAACACTCCCTTGAAAAAGGGAGTGTTACACCATCAATACCGGACCGCAAAACTTGCACTCTCTCTGTATTTGGCCGTGCGCTTATCATACATTTGAGTGGTCTTGATCTGCGCATGGCCGACCGTTTTCTGTACCGCCTCGATGGGACAATTGTTCTCCAGGGCCTGGGTGATGAAGGTGGCCCTGGCGGAATGGGGCGTGAAGCCGGCAATGCCGACTTCCTTTGCATATTTGTTAAATAGATGGTCGATGGTTCTACGGCTGAGCTTCCTTTTGGGGTCCGATGCTTTGTAACCTGACTTGACCGGCAAGAAAAGAACGCTGGCCTGGTCGGGCCCGTGTCCGGCCTCTGTCAGGTATTGGCCCAAGACGATCTGCAGTTCCTGGTTGATGGCCATGCGGTTGCGTTTCCCGCCTTTCACCCAGAAATCCAGCACAAAAAAGCCCTGTTCCTCGTAAAAGTCTTTCACCTTGAGGGAACACACCTCGGACACCCGGCATCCTGTAAAAAAGAGCGTGCTCAAAATGGCCCGGTCCCTCAGCCCCTGCAGCTTGGAAATGTCCGGAGAGTTGAGGAGGTTCCGGACCTCGTCCGGCGTTAACACTTTGGCCTCAACCCGGGAGGCGTTCACCGGCATGCGCTTAACGCCCTGGGCGACATTTATTTTAACCACCTGTTGATCGATCAGGTGATTGAACAGGGAAGAGATGGCGGAGAGGCGGTTGTTGATTGGTGCGGGCGCTCCTGCCCTGGTCCTGCAGGAACTTTTTAAAGGCGATGACATGGCCGTGGGTGATCGACCGCAACTCCTCTGGAGAAGAGATTCCCAGGAAATCTAAAAAAGTCCGGATGGCCCTGTCATAGGTGTCCACGGAATTGTCCGAATTGAAATTTGCTTTCCACAAAAGCTCCTCCGGCGCCTCCCGGAGAGCCTCCATGACGGAAACCTCTCCTCCCGGATCGGCCGTGGCAACCTGGTTCAGGTTTTCAGAATCAAAGCATAATCGTTTTTTGATTTTTTGTCCCTCCTGCTTCCTTTTTTCGGTAAAAATCCGGCTCCCAGTTTTATTGCACATAATGCCTTTTATGCGTAATATAAATGGAAGTTTTGATACGGTGGGGGGGTATCGGTGCTACAATCAATGCTACAATTTATTTTTAAAAAAACTGCAAAATGATGTGGTTTGGAGAAAACGTGGGCTTAAGAATTCTTTGAATAAAGGGGTTTTGCTGGTTTGACGGTAATTCCCAAATAGCGTGTTATCGCTTGGACGGCGGTGGGGACATGACATTTGAAGAACTGAGAAGGGTGACCCGGGTGTTCTTTTAAATTGGATAAATATACAGACAAGATCTTGATGCCCAGGCAGGTCATAAGAGCGGTTTATCTCTTGACCCTGGCAAGGTTGACCTGATGGAATCTTTCGGGTAAAGGATTACGGAAATTGTGGGTAGCACCCAGTTAAAAGTGTATGAAATTAAAAAATAGGTGTTGGTAAGAGCGGTGCTCAAAAATAATTTTAAAGCCGGTATGCATGTTTTGTAAAAATAATAGACGTGTTTTGTTTGGAAAAAAAGTGTACGCAAATTGAACCAGAAATGGCTTGATTTGGCCAATTTTGCAGAGTTGGGATAAAAATGGAAAAACGCCGAAAAGCTTGAAGAGAGGGGCTCTTAGTGGAGCCGATGAGCGGAGTCGAACCGCTGGCTTGCTGATTACGAATCAGCTACTCTACCAACTGAGTTACATCGGCCCTCAAAAAGATTGATGGGTTATAGCAGGGTTTTTCTTAAGGGGCAAGGAAAAATCTACAGCAACATGCGGATGTCTTCGATTTTTTCTTTTACGCCGATGTATCCCTCTTCGATGGCGTGCTCTACATGGTTGAAATCCATCATTTTCATTTCACCCAGGCGGGGCTGGATCAGGATGTCCGGGGGGTCCACGGCAAGGTTGATGCGGGTTATCCGTTCCTGCATGATGCCGACGGAGTTTGTCAGGGTCTCCATGATGTCCGGCATGGTTGGGTCGGTGCCAAGAAAATCCGACATTTTTCTCTTGAAGTTTGATTCCGCGTTTTCATAAACGTCGGAAAGCTTTTTTACCATCTCTCCCCTTGGGTGGTTCTCTTTTTTGGGTTCTTCTTTGTTGGCGGGGTGTTGGTCTTTTTGCCGGGAGACAATGTTGGAGTTGAGGTCCACGGCGATCACGATGTCTGCTTCGGTGGCCCTTGCCAGGCCGACGGGTACGGGGTCCACAAGTCCTCCGTCCACAAGCCAGCGCTCTTTGATCTTTACCGGGGAAAAGAGGCCCGGGAATGACATGGTTGCCCGGAGGGCTTTGATGAGCTCGCCTGATTTCAATACGACCTTGTCTCCGGTGTCAAGGTCCGTTGCAACCATCATCACCGGGATGTCGAGGTCGGAGAAGGTGACGGCGTCGGTGTGCATGGAAAAGAGCTCCTTGAGCTTTCTTGTTCCGTTCAGGAGGCCGGAGCGGGGAACCACGATGTCAAAATAGGAGAACATCTTTTTGCCGTCCATGCTCAGGGCAAACTTCTTGAGGTTTGAAAGCCCGTTGCTGGCATAGAGGGCACCCACATAGGCGCCCACACTGCACCCGACAATGAAATCAATGGGGATGTTCTCCTCCTGAAGGGCCTCTATGGCCCCGATATGGGCCCAACCCCTGGAAGAACCGCTTCCAAGGACCAGGCCGACCTTCTTTCCCTCAATCATGCTTTTTTCTCCTTGACACCTGTTGTCGCTCCATATAAAAATGTCCGAATTTGTTGAACAAGTGTGGCTTGCCCGGTTTTGTTTTAAACGCTTTTTCTTCAGCCAAAAACTTGTTTCTTAATTTTCGATTGTGTTTGGTTCGGTGCCCAGGATAATCCAATGATAACCGTTTTTACAAGGCTATAATACCTGTCAATGATAAAAAAACTATTCAATACCGTCAATAGAAGGGAAACAAGCCTTGATCTCACCGGAGTTCATGGCTCAGGCTCAGCCTATATCACCGCAAAGCTCTTTCTAAAGGGAGATCGTTCCCTGGTTGTAGTGCTGCCGGACAAAAGGTCGGCCATGGGGTTCATGGATGAACTTGAGTTCTACCTTAGTTCTAATAAGGAGAGTGTGATCTATTTTCCGGGTTACAACATCCTTCCTTTTAAATCCTTGTCATTCCACAGTGAAACTGCGGCAAAGCGGATCTCGGCCCTTTACAAGATCCTTTCCCAGAGGGCGCACCACATTATTATCACCCATGTGGACACTTTGCTGCAGAAGATGATTCCCAGGAAACGGCTGTCTGATGCGGCAGATCTTGTGATCAACAACGAGGAGATCGACCGGGACCTTCTTATTGCACGCCTTAATGCCGGGGGCTATGCCAGGACCTCCCTGGTGGAGGAGCCCGGGGACTATTGCGTCCGGGGCGGTATCCTTGATATTTTTTCTCCGTCTGCGGATATGCCGGTGCGAATCGAACTCTTTGGTGACTATGTGGAATCCCTGCGTCACTTCTCTCCGGTCACCCAGCGGGGGGTTGCAGACCTTGCGGAGATCGAGATCATTCCGGCCAACGAGGCTGTGATCGAAGGGGCGGAGCTTCCCCATCTCCTGGGGCGGCTCCGGAAGGCGGGGGCGGATGCCGGGCTGGATGCCTCAGCGGTTCGGGGGTATGTGGAGAAGATCCGGGAAGAGGGCAGGTTCCCGGGTATGGAGGGGATGCTCTCCATTGTTTATCCCGAGCTTGACAGTTTTCTGGATTACATGCCTGGGGATGCTTTGTTTATCCTTGAAAATCCCATGGAGATCGATGCCCGGGCAACAGAGTTTCAAGGGAAGGCCCAGGAGAATTACAACAGCGCCCTTGCCGACACCCGGCTCTGTGTTGCGCCAGACTCCCTTTACCTTCAGTGGGAACGGGTGAAATCAGAGCTTGGGGACCGGAAACCCCTTTGCTTCAAGGATGTCACCATCAAGGAAAAGGGGGTTGAGAACACGGAAATTCCCCTTGATATTGTTGATAATTCCGTGCTCAGTTCAACCCTAAGGGCCGATGGGAAAACCGAGGCCATATTCCAGCCGTTGGCAGACTGGTTTATCGAAAAAAAGGATGCGGGCATGCGGGCTGTTTCCGTTTGCTCCGGCACCACCCAGGCCCAGAGATTGATCTCGCTGTTGCAGCCCTACGGCCTTGAGCCCTACTTTGTCAAGGACTTCCGGGAGATCGAGGAAAATCGGCCGGGGATCTATTACACCACGGCCAACCTTACCCGGGGCTTTGTGGCAGCCGGGGAGGGGATCGCTCTTATCACCAACCAGGAGATCTTCGGGGTCAAGCGGCGCAGGCGGATCAGCGGAACCAAGCGGGCAAAGACCGAGTTTATCACCCCGGAGGAGCTCAAGGAGGGGGATATCGTTGTTCACCTGGAGCATGGCCTTGGCCGGTATGATGGCCTTGTCACCATCAAGCTCGGGGCGATTTCCGGGGATTTTATCCTGATCTCGTTCAGGGACGACGACCGGCTGTACCTGCCCGTGGACCGCATGGAGATGGTGGAAAAGTACATTGGCGTGGACGGCTACTCTCCGTTGTTGGATAAGATCGGCGGCAAGACATGGCAGAAATCCCGGGCAAAGGCCAAAAAAGAGGTTGAGAAGATGGCCGGGGATCTCTTGAAACTCTATGCCGAGCGCAGGGTGAAGACCGGGTTTGCCTTCAGTCCTTCCGACAGCCTGTACAACGATTTTGAGGCCAGCTTTCCCTATGAGGAGACCCCGGACCAGCTCAGGGCCATTGATGAGATCCTGGAGGACATGGAGTCTGAGAGGCCCATGGACAGGCTCGTGTGCGGGGATGTGGGCTATGGCAAGACCGAGGTCTCCATCCGGGGCACCTTTAAGGCTGTTAATGACGGAAAGCAGGTGGCGGTGGTCGTGCCCACCACCATTCTGGCCGAGCAGCACATGCACACCTTCAGGGAGCGGTTCAAAGGCTATCCCGTGACCGTGGAGAGCCTCTCCAGGTTCAGGACCCGAAAGGAGCAGAACCGGATCGTTAAGGAGCTTGAGGAGGGGAAGATCGATGTGGTGATCGGAACCCACCGGCTGCTGCAAAAGGATATCCGGTTCAAATCCCTTGGGCTCCTTGTCATCGATGAGGAGCAGCGGTTCGGGGTCAAGCACAAGGAGGCGATCAAGAAGTCCCGGAGCTCCGTGGATGTCCTGGCGCTCACGGCAACCCCCATACCCAGGACCTTGCACATGTCCCTCACCGGCATGCGGGACATCAGCATCATCTCCACCCCGCCCGTGGACAGGCAGCCCATTGTCTCCTATATCTCCGAATATGACGATTCCATTGCCGCCGGGGCCATCCGGAAGGAGCTGGAGCGCGGAGGGCAGATCTTTTTTATCCACAACACCATCAAGACTATCTTCAAGACCGCTGAGGATCTTCAGAAGCTGGTGCCCGAGGTGAGAATCGGGGTTGCCCATGGTCGGCTTACCGAGGCAAACCTTGAAAAGGTGATGTTGCAGTTCATCAACAAGGAGATCGACATGCTGGTCTGCACCACCATTGTCGAGTCAGGCCTTGATATCCCGTCCGCCAATACCATGATCATCAACCGGGCCGACATGTTCGGTCTCTCCCAGATCTACCAGCTCAGGGGCAGGATCGGCAGGGGGGATGATCAAGCCTATGCCTACCTGTTCGTGCCGGAGGAGCACAAGCTCACCCGGGACGCCCAGAAGCGCCTGGCCGCCCTCATGGAGCACAGGGATCTTGGATCCGGTTTCCAGATCGCCATGAAGGATCTCCAGATCCGTGGTTCCGGTTCGGCCCTTGGCGGTTCCCAGTCCGGCCATGTTGCGGCCGTGGGCTATGACATGTTTCTCAAGCTTCTGGACGAGGCCGTGTCAGATCTCAAGGGAGAGCCTGTAACCGAACCCCTGGAGCCCGAGATCAACATCACCATGTCGACGTTTATCTCCGATGAGTATGTTCAGTCCATTGAACAGCGCCTCACCATCTACCGCAGGCTCTCCCAGATGACCAGCGTCAAGCAGGTGGTTGCCATGCAGCAGGAGCTGATCGACCGGTTTGGAAAGCTGCCGGAGGAGGCGGGGAACATGCTGTTGAAGATCATGCTCAGGGTGCTCAGCGTCAAGGCCGGGGTGAAAAAACTGGATTTGACCAACGTTTCTCTGACCCTGACGTTTTCCGAGCTTCACCAGAAGCGTCCCCGTGGTTTTGTTGAGGGGATCTCCAAGATTGGCGCAGAACATCAATTCACTGCGGAAAACACGGTTCGGTTTGCCGTAGGAGGCAAGCGCAAGCCCATCTCCCGTGCCCTTGGTGAGGCAAAGAAGATTCTCCAGACCATTGCTTCCCTGGTGAATCCATAACCCGCTATTTTCTGGCTGCCACGGGGGAGTCCGCCCAAAATCTTCTTGTAAGCAACCGCGTTGCATGATAACAATCTATGATTTTCGCAACCTGGACATGTTTAATAATAGTAAGGAGGGGGATTCCCCATGACAATCGGATGAGGTTAGCTGTTTCTGTGTTTGTTTTTTTGTGCTGGCTGCTTCCGGGGTGCCAGGAGGGATCGGCTCCGTCAGGTAAGATCGATGACTATCTTCTCAAATCCGGGAGCATGGTCATTTCTGAGGCAGAGTTCAGTGAGGAGCTGGAACTGAAGAGGACCGCTTACGACTACGGGGTTCAGAACAATCCGGATGAGTACAACGCCCTTGTGATGGATCTGGTGAGTCAGCTTTCCGAGGAACTGGTGTTGAGATGCGCTGCCCGGGATAAGGGGATTGTGGTGTCCGACCAGGAGCTTCAGGCTGCCGAAGATGAGTTCAGGGCCGATTACCCGGACGACTCATTTGAGGCCATGCTTCTTGAGAACGCAATTTCCCATGGGTTCTGGAAACGCAGACTGGGGATAAGGCTGCTCATGGACCGGCTGATTCAGCAGGAACTCCGGGACAGGATCGAAATAACATCCCAGGAGATCGTGGCCTATTACACCCGTAATAAGGACGATTTTCAGTCCATGGAGGACGAGACCGCCCTGGTGGCAAATCTCCGCATGGAAAAGGCGGAAGCCGGGTATCCGGAATGGATCAAAACTTTGGAAGAGACCTACCCGGTTTTGATTAACCGGGTTAAGATAGAACAATATTTAAAAACAACGAAAGTAGATAACGAGGAATAATATTTGATGACAAGGACGATCAACCTGGGATTGGCACTCATTTGTACTGTTCTGTTTACTTTACCCGCCACGGGAACCGCGGAGACGGTTGACAGGATTGTGGCCATAGTCAACGATGATATCATCACCCTGATTGAGCTGAACAAGGCGATTCTCCCCTATGTTGAGAAAATAGATTCAGCCGGTTACTCAGGGGAGAAGAAGGCGCAGATTTTGTTCAAGCTCCGTACGGATATGCTCAACCGCATGGTTGACCGGAAGCTCACTGACCAGGAGGTCAGGAAACTTCGATTGACCGTGACGGACAAGGAGGTGGATGCTGCCATCGAACGGCTTAAAGAGGCACAGATGATGACCCAGGAGGATCTTGAGGCGGCCCTTGAGCATGACGGTATTGATTTTACCCAGTACCGGGAAAAGATTCGGCAGGAGATCCTGCGCCCCAAACTGATCAACTACAGCGTCAAATCCAAGGTCATTATCACCGATGGGGATATCAAAGCCTACTATCTGGAGCATATTGCCGACTACGCCGGGGTTAGGGAGTTCCATCTCTTTAACATCCTTGTGACCACGGAGAATGCTGCAGAAACTCTCAGGACCCGCCTTGACAATGGTGAAGCGTTCAAGGTTCTTGCAAAAGAGCTCTCAGAGGCGCCCAATGCAGGGGATGGTGGCGACCTTGGCGTGTTTCGCATGGAGACCCTTTCGGACCAGCTTCAGGAAGCCGTCAAGGTGCTTGGAAAGGGTGAACACACGGATGTAATCGAGACGGACCAGGGGTATCAGGTCTTTTTCCTGGAATCGATCCGGGAACCCCAGGGACAGACCCGTGAGCAGGTAAAGGATGAGATCTCTAAAAAACTCTATGACGAGATCGTTGAAAAGAAGTTCGGCACATGGCTTGACTCGCTAAGGGAAAAATCCTACATCAAAAAAATGCTCTGATGCCCAGGTTGAAGTTCACAAGGGGGAAACATAATGCAAAAAGACCGTAATGAAATTCTGGTTGAGAGCATTAAACGGCTTTTGAGGCGGGGTGCCACCAAATACCTGCAGAATATTGTGCGCAAAACCCATGCGGCTGACCTTTCCATTGTCTTTAGGGAATTGTCCCCGACCAGCATGCACACGCTATTCCACCTGATCGAGGATCTCGATCAAAAGGTGGTTTTGTTTTCAGAGCTTGAGGAGACCACCTTTTTCGATTTTGTCAAGGTACTTGACATCAAAGAGATGGTCACGGTCTTTGAGCAGATGCCGGCCGATGATGCTGCAGAACTTCTGGGCCGGCTGGATGATGAGCTTGCCAGCGATATCCTTGAAAAGATGAAAAAAGAGGATTCCCTGGAAGTGGAGCATCTCATGAGCTACGGAGAGGACACGGCGGGCAGCATCATGATGCCGGACTTTATCGCGCTCAAGGAGGATATGGGGGCAAGGGACGTGATCGAGGCACTCCAGAACGAGTACCTGGATGTTGAGATGCCCTTTTATGTCTACGTGATCGACGAGTACGGCAGGCTCGTGGGGGTCAGCTCATTGCGTCAGCTGGTGGTGGTCCACCCGGAGCGCCCCCTCAAGGAGTTCATGGCAACGGACATCGTTTCGGTCAAGACCTACACGGACCGGGAAGATGTTGCAAAGCTTGTTGCCCGGTATGATTACCTTGCCGTTCCGGTCGTGGACGACGACAACCGCCTGGTGGGTATTGTCACCGTGGATGACGTCATCGACGTCATCAGCGAAGAGGCCACCGGAGATATTCTCAAGATGGCGGGTGTGGGTGAGGATTACATTGAGACCCAGACGGTGTTCCGTGGAACCCGTATCCGGCTGCCCTGGCTGTTTACAAGTTTCCTGGGAGGCCTTGCCGCCTTTTTCATCATTGGCGGATTTGAGGAAAGTCTTGCCAAGTTCACCTATCTTGCCGCCTTTATTCCGGTCATCATGGGCATGGGCGGTAACATCGGCACCCAGTCCTCCACCATTGTCGTCCGCGGTATTGCAACCGGCAAGATCAACACCAGGGATCTGTGGTCCGTTGTGTCAAAGGAGCTGGCCATCGGGGTGATCCTGGGGATCATCTACGGTGTGTTCATCGGCATTGTTGCCAAGGTGAGATTCCATGCCGAGCCCTTGTCCCTCCAGCTTGCCTTTTCCGTTGGACTTGCCGTGATCTCGTCCATGTCGGTTGCGGCCCTGGTGGGTTCCCTTGTGCCCATGCTCTTTGAAAAGGCAAACATCGATCCTGCCGTTGCCACGGGGCCGTTTGTAACCACCTCCGTGGATATCGTCAGTGTTTACTGCTATTTCATCATTGCAACCATGCTTCTCGGGATTTAGGTGGTTATGGCTGGTTTTTCAACAGATGGCATCCTGCTCAAGCGGATCGACTACGGGGACCATGACCTCATCGTCACCTTTTTCACCGTTTCCATGGGCAGGATCTCCGTGATGGCCAAGAACGCCAAGAAGAGCGTTAAGCGGTTTGCCGGTGCCCTGGAGCCGTTTTCCGCCATGAACCTGGAGTGCACCTGGCCCAAGCGGAAAAATACCCTGCCCATACTCAACAATGTTGAGCTGTCCAACCCTTTTTCAAAGATCCGGACAAACACGGCAAAGACCGGCTATGCCTGCTACTGGCTCGAGCTTGTCAACGCATGGATGGAGGAGGGCAAGGCCCAGGCCGGGCTATACGAGCTGCTCTATTACGTGCTGGCCGCCCTTGATACCGGCACCATGGAAAAGGAGATCCTGAGTCTTCTGTTCCAGATACGATTCATGAACCTGTCCGGGTTTACACCGGATCTGACCTGTTGCGGCAGCTGTTCCACTCCCCTGGACGAGATCCGCCAGCAGCGGATCACCTTTGACTTTGCCGAAGGACAGCTGGTGTGCGGCCGGTGCGGCAAAAAAGCAATGCGCCGCCACGCTATCACCGTATCCAAGGGGACCCTTAAGCAGCTTTTCTGGATCAACAACTCGGATCTTCAAAGGGCGGAACGGCTGCGCTTTTCCCCCTGTACGGTGAGGGAAGGGGAAGCGCTCCTGGAAGCGTTCATTCCCTGCCACATTGGCCGGGAAGTCAAGAGCCTCACGTTTTTAAGGCGAATCAGGGAGGTCGCATGAACTATCAGCAGATTCTGGAAAAAAAGATGATCCGGGCAAGCGTTCCCTGCAGGATCGATTTTGGCGGAACCCTGGACATCAGCACCTTTTATTTGCCGTTGAACCGGGCAAAACCCTCCACGGTCAACCTTGCCCTGGATTTAAGGACAGGGGTGACCCTTTCCCCCTGGGACAAGGGAATGGTAAAGATCTCCTCAAGGGGATTTGAGAGCGCGGAATTCAGGGCGGATGAGGTTCCGTTCAGCCATCCCATGGGGTTGATGTTTGCCTGCGCAAGTTTCTTCAATGCCCATGGCGTTCACATCGAAATCGAGTCCACCTCTCCACCGAGGAGTGCCCTGGGCGGTTCTTCATCGGCTGCCGTGGCCATTATTGCGGCATTCCATGCAGCCCTTGGCAAGCCCATTGATCCGGGGGCCGTTGCCATGGCCGCCCATTTCCTGGAATCAAGCGTGGCAGGGGTTCCCTGCGGACTCCAGGATCAGCTGGCCGCAGCATTCGGCGGGGTGAACCAGTGGTACTGGCGGCTTACGGACACAGGCCCCGGGTTTGTTAAAAAGCCCCTGGCCGATAAGGATAAAGGGATCCGGGAGCTGGATCAGCACCTGCTGGTTGCCTATTGCGGCAATCCCCACGAGTCCAAGGATATCAACAAGAGATGGGTGGATCAGTTCCTGGCAGGCAGACACAGGGCCACCTGGCTTGAGATTGCTTCGTTAACGGAGCGGTTTGCCGCAGCCCTTGTTGCAGGGGATTTTTCCCTTGCAGGGGAGTTGATGAATCAGGAGACACGGCTCAGGCTTACCATGACCCCGGACGTGCTGGACAAAACCGGTCTGAAGCTGTTCGAACGGGCCGAAGCCCAGAAGTGCGGGGCAAGGTTCACAGGGGCCGGGGGCGGCGGATGCATCTGGGCCGTGGGCAAGGCCGAAGACCTGGCAGGGCTCAAGGCTGACTGGCTTGCCATTGTCGGTCAGGATCCCCAGGCAGACCTTTTACAAACAAGGATTGATCCCAACGGGATTATAATAAAATAAAGCGAGAGAAAAACATGAACTTTCAAGACGTTATTTTGACTTTGCAGAACTTCTGGGCGGAAAAGGGGTGTGTTCTCATCCAATCCTACGATACGGAGGTCGGTGCCGGAACCTTTCATCCCACCACCCTGTTAAAGGCCCTGGGACCCGAGCCCTGGAAGGTGGCCTATGCCCAGCCCTCCAGGCGGCCCACGGACGGACGTTACGGTGAGAACCCGAACAGGCTCCAGCATTACTACCAGTACCAGGTGATACTGAAACCGTCCCCGTCCAATGTCCAGGAACTCTATATCGAGAGCTTGAAAAAGCTTGGCATCGATCCTTTGGAGCACGACATCCGCTTTGTTGAGGATGACTGGGAATCACCCACCCTGGGTGCATCCGGTCTTGGCTGGGAGGTGTGGCTGGACGGCATGGAGGTGACCCAGTTCACCTATTTCCAGATGGCCGGCAGCATCGAGCTCAAGCCTGTCTCCGTTGAGATCACATACGGTCTTGAGCGGCTCTGCATGTACCTCCAGGGGGTTGACAGTGTCTATGACCTCAAATGGAACGACGAGATCACCTACGGCGATGTTTATCACCGCCAGGAGGTGGAGCAGTCCACCTACAATTTCGAGATCGCGGACACGGACATGCTGTTCGACTTTTTCAATAAATACGAGTCCGAAGCCCTTCGGATCATCGAAAAGGGCCTTGTCCTTCCGGCCTATGAGTTTGGCCTCAAGTGCTCCCACACCTTCAACCTGTTGGATGCAAGGGGCGCGATCAGCGTGACGGAACGTACCGGATATATCGGAAGGATAAGAAAGATTGCCCGGGCCTGCTCCAAGGCCTATGTGGCACAGCGGGAAGAGATGGGGCATCCCCTGTTAAAGAAAGAAGAAAGGTGTGAAAATGAATAATCTATTGATCGAGATCGGTGCGGAAGAGATTCCGGCAGGATATATCATCCCGGCGTTGACGGCTTTCAGGGACGCGTTGTCAAAAGCCCTTAAGGGTGCCAGGATAGAGCATGGAAAGACAACCCTTTACGGCACCCCCCGCCGCCTTGCCCTCATGGTGGAGGATCTTCCGGAGATGCAGGCTGCAAAGAAGACGACGCTTACGGGTCCGCCCGAGCGCATCGCCTTTGACAAGGACGGCAATCCCACTGTTCCGGCAAAGAAGTTTGCTGAAAAGGCAGGGGTCTCCCTTGATGAGATCACCATCCTTGATACGGACAAAGGCCGGTATCTGTCCGCTGTTGTTGAGGAGAGCTGTGAGCCTTCGGCAACCATTCTTGAAGGATTGCTGCCCGGGTTGATCCTTGGCATCCCCTTTCCCAAGAGCATGCACTGGGGGGATCTGGCCATCAGCTTTGCCCGGCCCATCACCTCACTTGTGGGCCTTCTCGGAGAGACTGTGCTCGACTTTACCGTGGGCGATATCCGTTCCGGTTCCCAGGTGTTCGGCCATTTCTTCATGGCTCCCAGAAAGTTTGACCTGAAATCCCCGGAAGACTACGTGGAGACCCTGAGGTCCGCAAACGTCCTCGTTGACATGGATGAACGAAAGGCATTGCTCCGGGAGAGTATCCAGGCTGCGGCAGACGAGGCAGGCGCGGTGATCCTCGAGGATGAGGAGCTTGTGGAGATTGTAAACAACCTTGTGGAGTATCCCTATCCGGTTGTGGGCAAGTTTGACGAGGAGTTTCTGGAACTTCCGGATCAGGTGCTCATCACCGCCATGCGGGAGCACCAGAAATACTTTGCCCTCACCGATAGCGACGGCAATCTCAAGCCCTGTTTTATCGCTGTGAACAACACAAAAGCAAAGGATCTTGAAGTTGTTGCAAAGGGACATGGCAAGGTGATCCGGGCCCGGCTTGCCGATGCACAGTTCTTTTACCGTGTGGACCTTGAATCAAGCCTTGACGATTTTGTTGAAAAGCTGAAGAAAGTCACCTTCCAGGCAAGCCTGGGTTCCATGTATGAAAAGACCGAGCGTCTTGAGTTCCTGACTGGTCTTCTCACCGATCTTGTGGACGGTGATGACGAGTTAAGGAAAAACGTGACACGGGCTGCACGGATCTCCAAGGCTGATCTTGTGAGCCAGGTGGTGATCGAGTTCACAAAGCTCCAGGGAATCATCGGCCGGGTTTATGCGGAGAAGGGCGGTGAAGATCCGGAAGTGGCCATGGCCATCGAGGAGCACTACCGTCCGGTCCACTCCGGTGGAGCGCTTCCCACCACAACCACGGGACGACTTTTGGCCATAGCCGACAAGATCGATACCCTCTGCGGATGCTTTTCAGCTGATCTTATTCCCACGGGTGCTTCTGATCCCTATGCCCTGCGTCGCCAGGCAATCGGCATCATCCAGATCATCCTTGAAGGCAATCTTGGCTTTTCCCTGCGTGGCCTTGTGCGCAAAGGGGTTTCCAAGTACCAGCCGGATCCTGACAAGAAGCATGAGATCTCAACAAAGATCCTCGAGTTCCTGAAGAGCCGGATGACCAACATGCTGGTTGAGCAGGGCTTTTCCAGGGAAGCGGTTAATTCCGCCCTCTCTGTCTCGTTTTACAACGTGCCCGATGCCCTTCTCCGGATCAAGGCACTTGATACCCTGAGACAGGCACCGGATTTCGAGCCCTTGTCAACCGCCTTCAAGCGGGTGGTCAACATACTCAAGAAGGCGAATGCGGACGAGAAAACCCGGGTCAACGAGAATCTCTTCAACTCGGATGCCGAAAAGGCGCTGCACCTTGCTGTCCAGCAGGTGACAACCAGTGTTAATGCCTGCATTGACAACGGCGACTATGGCGCAGCCCTGAAGGAGATCTCAACCCTTCGTCCCCATGTGGACACATTTTTTGACGATGTAATGGTAATGGTGGATGACCTGGCTGTCCGGACCAACCGGATGGCCCTGCTTTCCTCTGTTGCAGCCCTATTTAGAAACATTGCGGATTTTTCCCAGATTTAGACACGAAAAGGAGGTATCATGGCTGGTTATGATCCTGAAAAGGATAAAAAACTCAACGAGTGGAAATGTGAAGAGACTGGACTTATTCTATCCATACACCAGTACGGTGATGGCGAGCCAAAGCTTCAGATAGGTCCCAGGGTCCTTAAGAAAAAAGACGGTTCGGACCGGGCTCCCTCCAAGGCAGGCCGGCTCAGCATCGAGGATGTCATGTGGATCTACGAGATCATAGATGAGGTAAAGGATGAGCTTTCCGACATTGTCGGACCTGAATGATAAAGGCATAATCGAGCCCTATGGGGCGCGCAAAGGCTTTGAGTCGGGGTCTGCACTTTCCGTGATGGTGAGCACGGACCCTGATTTCAACTACATCAAGTCAAACGCGACCAAGGGCACTTCAAAGCCGTTGTTCATGGGCACCCTTTTCACCCAAGGTGAAAAGGGTGCTTCATTTACAGGCCCCTACATGGGTGCTCCCTATGCCGCCATGATCGCGGAGACCCTGATTGCCAAGGGATCCGATACCATTGTGGTGTTTGGCTGGTGCGGCGCCATCTCAAGCGATCTCTCCATAGGCGACATCATCGTTGTGGACGGGGCCCTGGCCGACGAGGGAACCAGCCGGAACTACATGGAGCAGACTGAGCCTTTTCCCCGGGTGCTGCCGGACCCTGTGCTCCAGCAACGGCTTTACGACGAATTCAGTGCCAGAAATCTCCCGGTCAGGACAGGAACCCTCTGGACCACGGACGCCATCTACAGGGAAACCCCCAAAAAGATCGATTATTTCAGGGACAAGGGCGCTGTTGCCGTGGAGATGGAGTGCTCAGCCCTTTTTTCCGTGGCGAGTTTCAGAAAAGCAAGGATCGCCGCCGTGGTGGTGGTATCCGACGAGCTTTCGGCCGGTACCTGGAAACCCGGATTCAGATCAAAACCATTCAAAACATCAAGAAAACAGGTTGCAGACATCCTCCTGGAACTTTGCCGGAAAGACGATTTATGACAGACCCAAATTTCAATGAAATAAAACAAGAAGCGCTTTTACTTCAAGAGCAACTGGCCGAGCACAATTACAACTACCATGTGCTGGACGATCCCGTGATCTCCGATGGCGAGTATGACCGGATGATGAAGCGCCTCATCGAGATCGAAAAGCAGTTCCCCGAGCTTTCGACCCCGGACTCTCCCACAAAGCGCGTCGGAGCCACCCCCCTGACTTCGTTTGATACGGCCGACCACTCCACCCCCATGCAGAGCCTTGACAACGCCTTTAATGATCAGGAGATCATCGATTTTCACAACCGGGTGGCCAAGCTGCTGGAGACAGATGAGATCCGCTACACCGTGGAGCCCAAGCTCGACGGTCTGGCTGTGGAACTCCGGTACGAGCAGGGAATCTTGACTTTAGCCCTGACCCGGGGGGACGGCACCACAGGGGAGGTTATCACCGACAACTCAAGGACCATCAACTCGGTTCCCCTCAAGCTCACCCCGCCGGCCGATGGAACCATTCCCGGGTTCCTCGAGGTAAGGGGAGAGGTGATCATCAACAGCCGGGATTTTGAAACCCTCAATAAAAAGCGTCTGGAGATGGACGAACCCCTGTTTGCCAATCCCAGGAATGCGGCCGCAGGATCCCTGCGCCAGCTGGACTCAAGGGTTACGGCCCAACGGCCCCTGGAGATCTTCGTCTACGGCACAGGCCTTGCCCGGGGACTTGAGGCGGACTCCCATTCCGGGTTGCTCGACACCCTTAAAACCCTGGGGTTCCGCATCAATCCCGAGATCCGGACCGGGCTCACGCTGACCGAGGTTTTGGACCGGTTCAAAGAGCTTGAGGGCATACGTGAAAATCTTCCCTACGAGATCGACGGCATGGTGATCAAGGTGGACGACATCGCCCATCAGACCACCCTTGGGGTCAAGGCAAAGAGCCCCCGCTGGGCCATTGCCTACAAGTTCCCGGCCATGGAGGAGACCACCGTCATCAACGATATCAAGGTCCAGGTGGGCCGCACCGGCACCCTCACCCCGGTGGCCATTCTTGAACCCGTGAGCATCGGCGGGGTTATGGTGGCACGGGCAAGCCTCCACAACATGGACGAGATCGAACGGAAAGATATCCGGATCAAGGACACCGTGCTGGTGAAAAGGGCAGGGGACGTGATCCCCAAGGTGGTCAAGCCTGTGACTGCAAAGCGCACCGGAGATGAGAAAGTCTTTATCATGCCCGACCGCTGCCCCGTCTGTGACAGCCCTGTGAGGCGCCTTGAAAACGAGGCGGCCGTCAAGTGCATCAACGCCTCCTGCCAGGCCCAGCTCAAGCAGAGGATCAAACACTTTGTGTCCAAGGCAGGATTTGACATGGACGGACTCGGGGCCAAGCTTGTGGATCAGCTGGTGGACCGGGAGATCCTCCACTCCTTTGCCGATCTTTTTACCCTGGATAAAACCACCCTTGCAGCCATGGACCGCATGGGGGATAAATCCGCCGCAAACGTTGTCCGGGCCATTGAGAATTCAAAGCGCGTTCCATTGAAGCGCTTCCTCTTTGCCCTTGGCATGGACCATACCGGGGAATCGGCAGCCCTGCTGCTGTGTGAGCGGTTCTTGACCCTCAAGGCCCTGGAGACCGCCACCATCGGGGAGATTAACGACATCGACGGCATGGGGCCCAAGACCGCAGCGTCCGTTGTGATGTTCTTTGAAAACCAGGAGAACCTCGCCATGATCGAGGATATGGTCAAAAACGGCGTGGTCATAGAGGAGCACCAGGCCCTGGTAAACAACCAAGCGGAGGGGGAGGGTGAGGGAAAGCAAGAATCCGTTTTCAGTGGTAAGACCGTGGTCTTGACCGGAAGCCTTGTGACCATGACCCGGTCTGAAGCCAAAAAGCGTCTCCAGGAACTGGGTGCCAAGGTAACGGGAAGTGTCAGCGCCAAGACCGACATCCTGGTTGCCGGAGAATCCGCCGGAAGCAAACTCACCAAGGCCCAATCCCTTGGCGTGGCAGTCATGGACGAAGAGGAACTTACCGAACAACTGAACAAAGGATAAACAATGGCGTTGAAAACCAGGGAAAGGCCCGTCATTAATCCGGCCGTGGCAGGCCCTGTCTTTATGGTGTCTGCGGCCCTGCTTTTCACCCTCATGAACGTTCTGGTAAAGCTGTTGCCCGTGGAGTACACGGTATGGCACATCACCTTTATCCGGTGCGCCGGTGGGATGCTTATACTGGTGCCGTTGCTTGCACCTAAAGGAAATCCGTTCAGGGGAGACAGGATTCCCCTGCTCATGATCCGGGGCTGCACCGGCTCCATCGCCTATTTTGCCTGGATCATGTCCATGCGCCAGCTGCCCCTTTCCACGGCCATCGTGATCTTCTATGCCTTTCCCGCCTTTGCAGCCGTTTTTGCTTTTTTGATCTACAAAGAGCGCATTGGACTGTTTGAGGCGGGCTGCATCGGCCTTGTCATTATCGGTGTGTCCATTTTGTTCGACTTTCACCTGGCAGGGGGATTGATGGGCCAGTGCCTGGCTGTGGTGGCCGGCGCCTTTGCCGGACTCACCGTCACCCTGGTGAGATCCCTCCGGCAAAACAACGGGCCTGCGGTTATATATCTCTACTTCTGCCTCATGGGAGGCCTTGCAACACTGCCGAAATTCATCATGGATCCCATTGTACCGGCAACGGGTGCTGAATGGGCCATCACCATTGGGATCGTGCTCTCCTCGGTGGTCGGCCAGCTGATGATGAACCAGGGCTTTTACTACTGCCGGGGATTTGAGGGGGCGGTGTTCATGTCCAGCGAAGTGGTGTTTGCCGCTGTCATCGGCATCCTCTTTTTCAGCGATCCCGTCTCCTGGCGCTTCTGGGCAGGAAGTATGCTCATCATGGGCAGCGTCGCCGCCCTCAATCGCATCAAGTCCAAGAACAACTCAGCTATTGATGATGTCGGTGACAACGGCTGAAAGACCCTTAAACCAAATAGCCAGCCCTTTATGATTATGCAGTTTCTCACGGTCTATTCTTGTATCATTAATTTTATAATAGAGAATAAAATGCAAATTCAACTGTCGTTTAATGGATGGTTTTGATTAATAAATTGATCGCCAAACCGACAAAGATCACCCCGACCAGCCTGTCGCTCCATGCACCAAACTTTGAATTGCCTCCTAATTGTTTTCCAATCCTGTATGTAAAAAAAACCAGTGCTGTCTCAACGATAACTGAAACTGCAATTATCAGCGTACCCAGATAAAAAAGCTGAAACGATACCGAACCATGCTCATCTCTTACAAACTGAGGTAGAAATGCAATGAAGAAAACAGCCACTTTGGGATTGAGAATATCAATGGCGACGCCTTGTTTGAAGACCTCCATGGGTCCTTCCCTTCCTCTGTCCCGGTTGCAGGTAATATCCGTCTCGGTGCTGGAGGTTCGAAACGCCTGAAAGCCAAGGTACAGCAGGTAAGCTGCCCCAATATACTGAACTGTTGAAAATGCAAATGGCGATTTGGTTAAAATCAGTGAAATGCCAACCGATGCTGCAATGACATGGAAAAAAGCACCCGTACACACCCCAAAAGTTGCCGCCACACCGACTCTTTTCCCTTGGGTAACCGTCTTTGTTAATATGAAAACCAGGTCCGGTCCTGGTGAGATGTTTAACGCTATTGCAGCTGTAAAGAATAAAGTCCAATAATGATAGTCGATCATTTGCATACCTTTTCTTTAACTGTTATTCAAAAAAAACTGTCCTTTTGTGTCAGAGCCGGAAGCTCTGACACAAAATAGTATTCAGCTATTTCTCCTGCTTGGTTGTGATACGAATATATAACTTGCTATTTTGGTTTGTCAAGAATTATATGATTGGATATATGGATATTCCAGAATATTATTCGCCTTAAGGGTGTTTGTTGAGAATTTGTGGAGCTTTTGGGACTTTGGAAGTCTTGAAATTTATTTTTCTATGGCATAAAGTAAATAGATGAATACACGGTTTAAACAGATACTAAGCTTTCTTTATCCATCCACCCTCCAAACGCAGATGCTGATCCTGGTATTCCTGATCGTGTCCGGGACCCTATTTGTCAGCGGTGCCATTTTTGCCACCTTTATCGGTAATATTTCCAAATCCCAGATCAACAAACGGGCACTGGACATCGGCCACTCCATCGCCATAATGCCCATTGTCCAACAGACCCTGGCAGCAGGCAAGGATCCCCAGGGGAAAATTCAGCAGCTGGCCGAGCAGGTTCGGCAGAAAACCGGAGCAGAGTTTATCGTTGTTGCGGATCGCCAAAGCCGACGTTTTTCCCATCCCGATCCTGGAAAAATAGGTAAACGATTTGTGGGGGGGGATGAAACCCGGGCACTGATCCACGGTCAGGCCTATGTCTCTGAAGCCACGGGCACACTGGGACCGTCCCTGCGCAGCATAGTACCGGTCATTAACACCAAAGGAAATATCATTGGATTTGTTTCGGTGGGCTACCTGCAGACCCAGGTGATGGAAACTGTACATGGCTACCAGCGAGAACCTGCCACCCTGTTTTTCATGCTGTTTGTGGTGGTGCTCCTGGGAGCCACCGGGATTGCCCGTTATGTCAAAAAACAGACCCTGGGCCTTGAGCCCCGGGAGATATCCTCCCTGTACCTGGATCGCCAGGCCATTCTCGAATCCATCCAGAGTGGTATCATTGCCGTGGGTGAACAGGGGGATATCCGCCTGATAAACCAGGCGGCAATGGAATTCTGCAGTTTTGATGCAGACGAAAGCCTGATCGGAAAACATGTGGATGATGTGTTTGCCCACAGTGATTTCAGACTGCTGTTAAGGCCCGATCGCAAAGAATATTTCCGAAAAACCAATGTGGACGGACAGGATCTGCTTTTTACAAAGGTGCCCATCGAATATGCCGGTACCGTGCACGGCATGGTGGCCAGTTTCCGGCCCATGGAAGATTTTCACAAGTTAAGGGAGGAGCTTCGCCAGACCCGGCAGTTTTCCGAAATGCTCCGGGTGCAGGCCCACGAATACTCAAACAAATTACATACCCTGTCAGGCCTGCTGCAGATGGAAGCCTACCAGGAAGCCCTTGAACTTGTGACCCGGGAATCTTCAGGCCTCCAAAGCCTGATTCAGTTCCTGGCCCAGGCCGTACCCCACCCAGCCCTTGCCGCGATCATCATGGGCAAATACAACCGGGCACTGGAGATGAAGGTGGATTTTCAACTCAACCCGGACAGCACCATGGGAGAAATCCCCGAAAAATTTGACCAGGAAAAACTGGTGACCATCCTGGGGAACCTGTTGGACAATGCACTTGAAGCATCCCTCAGGAATCCGGATCAACATCCCCGTATTCAGCTTTTCATGACCGACATCGGCCATGACCTGATTTTCGAGATCGAGGATTCCGGTCCCGGCGTGCCCGTGGAACTCCAGGAAAAGATTTTTTTAAAGGGTTACTCCAGTAAAAATCCCGGGTCCGCCAGGAAGGATATCCATGGAATCGGTCTTTTCCTGGTGGATAGTTATGTGGCACAATTAGACGGCCAGATAACCGTGTCAACCGGCGATCTGGGAGGTGCCCTGTTTACCCTCAGCCTTCCCAAACAACCATGAGAAAGGAATAAAATGAAATCCCTGCGTGTATTGGTAATTGAGGACGATCCCAGGATTGCCGGGATGCATCGTTTTTTTGTTGAAAAGGTTACAGGGTTTGAGGTGGTCGGCATTGCCCAGAACCTTGAACAGGCCAGGGAACTTGTAAAACTGATGGCCCCTGACCTGCTGCTCCTGGATCTGTACATGCCGGACGGAAACGGCATGGAGATCCTGCATCAACTGAGGGGGGAAGGACAGGCAGTTGACGTTATCCTGATCACGGCGGCAAGGGATGCGGCAGATGTGCAACAGGCCCTCAGGGCCGGGGCCTTTGACTACCTGGTTAAACCGGTTGTGTTTTCCCGTTTTGAACAGGCATTAATGCGATTTCGTAAGTACCATCAGCAGCTGCAACCGGGTGAAACATTGGAACAAAAGGACATAGACGAACTCAGTCATTCCCTTCAGGCCTCCGCCCCTGCACACTCAACGAATGTTCCCAAGGGCATTGATGTGCTGACCCTGGGTAAGGTACGGCAAGTATTTGAGAAGGTAAATCCCGACGGCTTCAGTGCCGAAGAGGTCGGAGAACGGATCGGAGCGAGCCGGTCTACGGCCCGGCGCTACCTTGAATACCTGATCACCACAGGAGAATTAAAGGCGGATGTTATATACGGGAGTGTGGGCCGGCCTGAACGACGTTATTTCCCCCAGGATATTTAAACTAAAACAACAAAAGGCTCCCCAAGGGGATCCTTTTGCTGCTTTAAATTCCGGTATAAATAATTTAGATTAAAATCCCGGCCAGTGTGTACCCCACACAGCAGGCAACGGTGACCCCGATCAAACCCGGGACCATGAAGCTGTGGTTGAAATAGTACTTGCCGATGCGGGTTGTTCCTGTGATATCAAAGGAGCAGGTGGCAATATCCGAAGGATAATTGGGGATAAAGAAATATCCGTAGCAGGCAGGCATGATCCCGATAACCAGGGCCGGGGACAACCCCATGCCCAGCGCCACGGGCAGCATCATCCGGCAGGTGGCTGCCTGGCTGTTCACCACTACCGACACTGCAAACATGGCCAAGGCAAACGTCCATGGATAGTTTTGCACCATTTCCACAATTCCTGCCTGGAAGCTGGGAAGGGCAAATTTAAAATATGTATCGCTCATCCAGGCGATTCCGAAAATAGCGATCGCCGCTACCATACCGGATTTAAAAACCACGCCTTCGGGCACTTTGGAAGCATTGGTTTTAGTGACCAGAAGAATGAGTCCCCCAAAGGCCAGCATCATCATCTGAATGATGACGGACATCTTGATGGGTTTTTCGGTGCCCGCCACGGTCCGGATCTCAGGATACATTGCAATGATGACAATGGTGAACAATGCCAAAATAAAGAGAATAACCGACTGTTTGGCCTGCCTGGGAAGACGTTCGTTCAGGGTAGTGGAGGTGGTTGCCTCAATCTTTTTCCGATAGGTGGGATCCTCCAACCGTTTTTGATACTCATGGTCATCCCCAAGCTCGGCCCCCCGCCGCATGCTGTACAATGACATGACGATCACCCCGGTCAGGGTTGCAGGAATGGTCACCCCGAGAATGGATAGCAGGGTGATGTCGGCATTAAGGTCCGTGAGCTGGGACAGGTAATAGACCACGGCGGCGGAGATGGGGCTGGCCGTAATACCCATTTGCGAGGCAACCGATGCCGCAGCCATGGGCCGTTCCGGGCGGATATTGTTTTTAAGGGCCACATCTCCGATAATGGGCATAACCGAATATACGGCATGGCCGGTACCCAGCATGAAAGTCATGACATAGGTGACCAGGGGAGCCAGCAGGGAAACCCTTTTGGGATTGGAGCGCAGCAGCCGTTCCGCCAGCTGAAGCATGTATTTCAAGCCGCCTGCCGCCTCCAGAATAGAGGCACAGGTGACCACGGCCATGATGATCAGCATAACCGTAATGGGCGGTGATGTGGGGGGCATCTGAAAAACAAAAACCTCAATGGCAAGCCCGATGCCCGAGACGACCCCCAAGCCGATCCCCCCGTACCGACTTCCGATATAAAGCATTAAGAGCAGAAACAGAAACTGAACGTACAGCATAATGAATTCTCCTTTTATGGATTCAACCAAGCCAGCTCCCCCCACCGTGGAGGTGCAAAAGCTGAGCCCACGGTAAAAGATTTTCTCCATGCTGTAAATCTTCTGATATTAAAGAGTTTTTATTCCTTTTTGGCTTTTTTGATCATTTTGTTCACGCCCGTCTTATGACACCTTTATCCGGTGTGCAGGGGGGATGCTTATACTGGTGCCGTTGCTTGCACCCAGACTCGTCCCTTTACGTATCCGATATTTCATCGAATAAACCAGTTCTTGGGGCCAGCAGATGAATTGCACCAACTCTTCCCTGGGGAATCCCCTGATACCGACCATTCACGTCACAGTGAATATTGGAAGTTTCAAACATTGTTTTCAGTATTGTTTTTTTATTCTGTTTTTGAATTTTCTGCTTGCGTTTTTTTAATTATTTATCGATACTTTTTTCACTCGAAACGTCTTTTTTTATGTGTTTTTTTTGTGGTGAATTAAATATTACACTGTAATTAAGAATGAATATAGTTATCTCTTTATTTTTTCTTATTCATAACAAGCTTGTTCTATATTTAGGTTTAACTTCATACTTGATGATGGCCATATATTGCCAAGGGCAGTTCGACGAAACCGTTTCTCTAAAATGGATTCGCCCGCTAAAAAGCACAATCCGGAATGAACTACGTGTTAACAATGTAGTAAGGGAAACTAATTATAAACTAGTTAAAAAGTAAAAAGTGCAAAGGGACGTGTATGCAAAAAAAGAACTAACCGGACATCACTGAGTATATGTACAATTTCATTGTACCAAGTGGCACCCAGTTTGTTTTTACGGCATGTTGTTCGTCGGCAGTGAGATAATACGGTATTAATCAAATTTTTAGGAGGAAAATCTTTGATGGGAAAAGGAATAACAAGTTTGAGAGTACTGTTCTTTTTGTCTGCGTGTTTATGTTTCGTGCCATTATGCATAGCGGGGACAATTACATATGAATATGACAAATTGAACCGTATCATTAAAATGGAACAAGCAGACGAATATGTGATTGAATATATGTATGATGCGGCAGGAAACAGGTCCCAGGTAACAACTCACGTGCAGGTCCCCGATTTTGATCATGATTCAGATGGAGACCTGGATGGTCAAGATCTTTACGATCTGGCCCTGAGAAGTCCGTCGGGAAAGATTCTTAAAGCATTTGCGCTGCAATTCGGCTCATAAATTTAACAGGAATTTGGTGAATTATGATATTTGAAAATATTAAATTAAAAATAGTCGTTTTCATCATTATAGTTTTTTTTCTGACTGTGGCATCAAGCTCGTTTGCCGCCCTGCCGGGATACCAGGATGTATATGGTCCTTTGATAACACCCGAACAGGCCCACAAAATTTTGCTGGATCCTAAAACTGCAAAAACTTCAACACTGGCCGTAAAAGGATCAGCGACGGCATCCGGAGAGATTAAATCCCTTGTGCGGGGGCTGAAGAATGACCCTGATCTGATTTATGCCTATGTTCATAATCATATAAGATACACCCCGGTTTTCGGTGATGTAAAAGGGGCGGATGCAACCCTCACCGATAAATCCGGTAATGATTTTGATCAGGCAAGTCTGATGATTGCCATGCTCCGGGAAGCCGGGTTTACGGCAAATTATGTTTACGGCACGATCAGGTTAGATCCTGAAGAGGTCTTGGAATGGCTTGGTACAGACGATATAGATGTTTTGCTGCGTCTGCTGCCGTCTGCCGGTATCCCGATACAACTTTTGACATATCCATCCGGTGATTTAGCATATCTTAATGTAGATCATGTATGGGTAAAAGCAAACATTGACGGTACTGATTACATGTTTGATCCGTCTTTGAAAAGGCATACCCATCATGCCGGAATTGATATCAAAACCACGATTGGATTTGACAAGTCGACATTTGTCAGTAATGCCCTGTCAGGCTCCTCAAACGGTTCCGGGTGGGTACAGAACATCAACCGCGATGCGATCAGGAACAACCTGTCTTCAATGGCCATGAATCTTGTAAACCATGTCAGGACAAATATTCCGGATGTAACGCTCAATGAAGTTATTGGCGGAAGTGATATCATTCCTGATACCACAGTGCATCGTCAGACCAGTCTTCCATATATCTTTAATATTGTAGATGAATGGACCCAGATTCCAGTCAATTTTAAGGCAACGTTAAGGATACAGCTGCCGGGAATTGATCAGACACTTTTTTCCAGTGATATTTACGGAAAAAGACTGACCCTGTTTTACAATGTTACAAACCAGCCGGAATTAAGATTGGATGGGGCTCTGTTAGATACCGGCTCAGCCGTGTCATCTGGGGTGAATCAGACAATTTCAGTTACAGTGGATCATCCGTATGCAAATTCGGGTGGGTCTTATGCTGATGTTTCCGGTACAATCAATATCCGTTCCGGTGGGTCTTTTCTTATTGTCAACGGGTGGGGCGAAATCAGTTCAAACATGGTTGATAAGCACCGGAAGCTCCTGGAGCAGAACCGGTACTCTTCAAATTCCGAAATGCCGGAACCGGTTTTGGGACAGAGCCTTGCCATGCTCAGCTACCTTTGGCTGGCAGAATGCAGCCGTATGGATGACCTGACGGAACCGCTGACTCAAACTGAAATCATTCACCATCACTGGATCGGTGTCTGCGGTCAGAACGAAAGTCCCTATATAGACATGCCCATAAACCTGGAAAGTGTTATCAGTCTTGAAAATGATGCAGATATGAAAACAGCTGTATTTGTGGGCAGCAGCGGTCATCACAGTGCATTTGAATGGGGGATTATCGAGCAGACCCAGGAAGACTACAGTGCTGTCAGCACAGTCAAGCTGCTGGATGACGCCAATGAAAAATCCGACAAGATCTTTGAAGCCAACAGCTCAAATTTCAATACCATAAAAACAATGCTTAAACCGGGTACGTACAGCAGCAATGAGCTGGGGCATATTCAGTCCTATCTGGATTACGGCTATCGTATTATTATGCCCGAAGACGGTAATCTGGGTGAGGGTATATGGCAGGGTACGGGCTTCCTGACCATCAGTCCGTCTGCAAACAGTGTCGGGCATATTATTTCCGGTGGGTTAAAAGGCGGTTTTGGTACGGAAGTCTGGGATCTGAATTCAGGGGACATGACAGACTCCTGCAAGGATGGCCAGAACAGTGATAAACATGAACAGAGCCCTGAGCCGATTGATCTGGTCACCGGAAGCTATCTGTATGCCCATGCAGACCTTAAGATCGGCAGCAATCCATCTCCACTGGGTCTTGAATTCATTCGTTCGTATAATTCCACGGATCACCTGGTGAAAGGTCCGACAGGCTTGGGATGGACCCATAATTATGATATCAGAGCGGCGAGAATGAGCGACGGGTTCCAGGCCATGGGGGAGGACTCCATTATAGACGCTGCCGCAATAATAACAGAAATTTATGTTGGCTCGTCTGTCCTTACCGGCGGCATGACACAGGATAACCTTATTATCGCCACCATTGCACACCGGTGGGCAATGGACGGCCTGATAGACAACAGTGTTTTGATCCTTCAGCCGGGAATTTCCAGGCGGTTTGTTCAACTGCCTGATGAAACATTTAACGGTTCGGCTGATTGTGGCGGGGTTTTACTGGAGATTTTAACTGACAGCAGTATCCGGGTGACGGAAAAATATGGAACCGCAATGCTGTTTAATCTGGATGGGACAATCGGTTCGATAACGGATACAAACAGCAATGGCATTGATTTTTCGTATGCCTCAGGCGATTTAAGCCAGGTAAGTTGCACCAGCACAGGGCACATCATGTCATTCACATATACTAATGGTTTCCTTACCCAGGTGGAAGACAGTGCCCTGCGCTCTGTTTCCTATGGGTATGATCCGTCTGGCAACCTTATCTCTTTTACAGATGCATCAGGGGAGCAGACCACATTTGAATATTCCACAGACGGCATGCTCTCAAAAATTTATTATCCCACGGATCCGGTTATTCCATTTGTTCAAAATCTGTATGATTCAATAGGTAAGGTCATCACCCAGACCGATGCAGAGAACCATGTCTATATGTATTATTTTTCAGGGTTCAGGGCTGAGGAAGAAAATCCTGACGGGAAATCCAAAATCTGGGAGTTTGATAATTTCGGTAGAACCCTCGCATTTTTTGATGCACTTGGGAATGCAACCCGAAGAGTCTATGATTCTTCCGGCAGGCAGGTACGCTTTATTTATCCCCTGCACAATGAAATACAGTACGAATATGATGCAAAGCATAATATCCTTGTTGAAAGGAAAATCCCTGTTCCGGGGGCCTTAGAACCCCCGGTTGAAAAGGTATTTACCTATCACCCGGTTCTCAATCTGCCTGTGTCACGGACAGATACGCTGGGGCGGGTGACCAATTATTCATATGATAACAATGGCAACCTGCTTAAAGTGCAGTACCCTGCTGTTAACAGTATCAGGCCGGAGACGAATTTCGTTTATAATACACACGGTCAGCTAACAGCTATTACCGATTCTGAAGGAAAGGTAATCCAGATCGATTATGACCCTGTGACAGGTGATCTCGTATCAAGCATTAATGATCCGGGTGGTGAGAATATCCAGGTAACCTTTGCTTATGATGCGGCCGGTAATAATACCGGCATGACAGATCCAAACGGTAATACAACAGAATTTAATTGCAATTCTCTGGGTAAAATAACATCTTTTATTCTTCCCGGGCCATTCAACTATCAGGGGCAGTTTGTATATGATAAAATCGGTAATCTGACCCAAATTCTGCGGCAGGACAACACACCTGGAAATACTTGGCAGAACTGGTTCAGAACATATACGCCATCATTTAAAACCGCATCAACTGTTGATCCGGAAAATGACACCACCCGGTACGAGTATGATATGGTCGGCCGGCTCTGGAAAGTTACGGATTCGGAAAATAACACAACTGAATTCATATATGATGATGCCGGCAGACTGGTCCAAAAGAAAAATGCTGATAATATTACCGAGGAAGCATATACCTATACATCCAACGGTCAGCGGGCAAGCATTACTGATGGAAACGGCAATACAAGTTTTTTCAGGTATGACGGACTGGGACGTCTGAAGGAAAAAGAATACCCTGATAGCACGGTTGAAGTGTTTCAATACGATGCGGCTGATAACCTTGTACGGAAACAGACCCGGGCTGGAGATATCATATCATTTATATATGATTCATTGAACAGGCCGGTTTCAAAAACAAATTCCGAAAAAACAGTCCGGTATGAATTAGATCAAAACGGGCGTTTGACATCTGTTCAGGATGGTGCAGTCAGTCTTGTGTATTCTTATGATAATGCCAGACGTCTGATCAGGGTTGAAAGATCTGATGGGAAAGCAATAGACAAGGAATATGATAATGCCGGAAACCTGACAAAACTGGTTTATCCGGATGGATATTTTCTGACATACACCTATGACGGCTTAAACCGCCTTCAACAAATTCTGGAAATGGGAACCACGGTCCTTGTGTCCTACCAGTATGACAGTCTTTCAAGGCGGACAGCAGTCAATATGGGAAATGGTGTTGCAACATCGGTTTCTTATGAGCCTGATAATGACGTGTCAGAAATTTCCTACCAGTTCAATGGTTCGCATGTTGTCTTTGATTATTCCTGGAATAAACTTGGTGACCGTATATCTTTTTCTTCCACTGACGACCGTTTCCTCTACCAGCCGTTGGGTGATGAAAGCAATACATATACCCCCAACGCTATGAATCAATATGCAGAAATCAATGCCGGATCTTTTGGATATGATTTAAACGGCAACCTGACGGCAACGCCGAATAATAGCTATGTCTATGATTCGGAAAACAAGTTGAAACAGGTCATAACACCATATGTTAATGCAACATACGAAAGCGATCCACTGGGAAGGCGGCAAAGCAAAACGGTTGATACGGTCAGGACGGATTACTTTCATGACGGCAGCAATGTGATTATGGAATACGATGATATCGGCAGTATGGCCAAACGTTTTATTTACGGTCTGTATATTGATGAGCCGGTCTGCATGATTACTCCACAAGGTAAATATTTTTATCATGCAGATGCCCAGGGATCGATTGCTGCATTAAGTGACGATACCGGTGGCCTGTCTGAAAGCTATGCCTACAGCCCGTTCGGGGAAATAAATCAGGTCGGAACATCCGGTAATCCATATCTTTATACCGGCAGGCGGATTGATCCTGAAACCGGACTTTACTATTTCCGGGCACGGCATTATGATGCCCAGACAGGAAGGTTTTTACAACCAGATCCCATCGGCATTCAAGGTGGCATAAACCTTTATGCCTTCGTGAAAAATAATCCGGTGAACCTGCTCGATCCTTTAGGATTAGCCTGGCGGCAGGAAAGACCATTGGATCTTTGGGGACTGAGAGGTACAACCGCCGGTCCATTGCATCATGATCGTTTCTTATATGATGACGACACGGAGTCCGGATATTATAGTGACTCAAGGGTTCGTGACGATAACGCTCCACAGGATTTGATTGATAAATATGAGAATGTGGGAGAGTATCTGGAGGACGATATCTTAAAAGATGCAGTTAACAATGTTAAGCCCAGATGGGATAGAACAGAGGGGTCAACTATAGATGAATATGGTGGTTTAGGTCACAACTGTCAGGATTATGCTGATGAAGTGATGGCTGAATACGATCGATTGAAAGACGAGAAAGATAAAGCAAAGCAAACAGAGAGGTCCGGGAAATAGGTGTCAGGTATGAAGCTGAATGGGAAAAATCAATTTGTTAATGGGTTAACACCAACAATATTGGGGGTATTATTATTTTATTTTATTTCGCCTGCATCTGCTAATGCAAATGATACCATGAAAAATAATATACTGGTCCTTTCGACAGGAAATGAATTGATTGAATGTCTATTTCAGAATGGTCGATTCAAAATAAACGGCCAGCCTCTTTTGGATAAAAACTGGCAAAACGCAGTCTGGCCGAATTTTAACCGGAAAACGGGCCGAGTGTATTTTGAAGCGAAGAATGCAGACTTTGGATCGGCCCCTCACATTTTTGCTTTTTCATTTCCAGGAGAACAGCCAGTTCCTGAACTCATAACAGAAGGAAGGTATCCATCCCTGTCACCGGATGGGTTGCTATTGGCGTATTACCGCCATCCGAGTCAGTTATGGATATTTGATATTAAAAGAAAAAAAAGCACAAAATTTATCTCGGATTATGCAAAACGAAATCCTGCGGTATGGATATCCGATAAGGAAATCGTGTATAACGATACAGCGAATCATCTGTGCAGGATTAGTGTTTTATCAGGCGTGAAAGATGATACCGGTCTTCAGAAAATTATCCCCGGTTCCCTGTCTCCTGATGGAGAAAAGGTGCTTTGCGGCAGTTATGACGGAAAAAAAATATATTTATATTCAATAAAAACCAATACACTAAAAGTGTTGAAAAAGTCATTGTTTTTATCAATGGGATCATCTTTTATATGGTCTCCTGACAGCCATCATTTTTTCTTCACGAGGCAGACATTGTCCAATCAGATTAAAATGAAGGAATCCCGAAGCTTATTTTATTCTTCCCAGGAAAAGGAGGAACAAAAACTGGTTGATGTGTTTTCTCTGTTTGGCGGCTTCTTTAATTAAAGAGGATGTTGTGATTTTTCAATCATAGGAGCCCCAGTCCCGGACACACACTGAAAAAAAAATCCATCTGAAGAGTAAAAAAAAAGTGTTGAATATATGTTGTAAATTGTAAAATTTTCTGGTTATATCAAGGGTATACGCTTTTCCAAAGGGTAGAAAGATTCTGGTCCGCATTTGATCCTCTATAGCATATGTATGGCCGCACCTGTTTCTCTCCGTCATCACCTAGGCGGCCTTGTGAAAGAACCGAGCACAGGAAGGGCTTATCAAGCAAGGGAAAAAATACGGCACATGAGTTTCGTGTGTCGGTTTTTTTCCTTTTTCAAGTTATCCTGTAGCAATGAGGAGAACCCACCATGCATGGATCAAAGGATCAAAGATACAGGTCTTTTCTGAGGGAGCTGGAACTTTTCAGGGGTGATATCCCCGTGGAAACCGACCCCCTTCACCTTCTGGCATACGGTACGGACGCGAGTTTCTACCGGCTGGTGCCCGAGGTCGCCGTTACCGTGCGAAACGAACCCGACGTTGTCGAGGTTATCCGGCAAGCCGGGGCCTTTGGCCTGCCCCTTACGTTCAGGGCGGCAGGGACCAGCCTTTCCGGCCAGGCCATCACCGACGGCATACTGGTGAGGCTCGGTCCCGGATGGAAGGCCAGCCATATCCTTGAAGACGCCGAAAAAATAAGGCTCCAGCCTGGAATAATAGGCAGTTCGGCCAACCGCTCTCTTCTTCCCTTTGGCAAAAAAATCGGTCCCGATCCTGCGTCGATTGATTCCTGCATGATCGGCGGAATCGTGGCCAACAATGCCAGCGGCATGTGTTGCGGCGTGGCCCAGAACAGTTACCAGACCCTTGATGCCATGCGGATCGTGTTTTCGGACGGAACCCTCCTGGACACCGGCGATCCTGAAAGCAGGGCCGGGTTTGCCGTAAAAAGGCCGGATATCATGAACCGTATTAAGGCGTTGCAGGACCGGGTGATGGGGGACGAGGTCCTTTCAGGGCGGATCAGGGAAAAGTTCCGCATCAAGAACACCACCGGATACAGCCTCAACGCCCTTATCGACTTTGAAGATCCCTTCGAGATTATTCAGCATCTTATGGTGGGCTCGGAAGGAACCCTGGGGTTTATCGCCGAGGTCACCTTCAGGACCGTTGTCGAAGATCCCCACAAGGCCACCTCCCTGATGCTTTTTCCCGATATAAGGCGAGCCTGCGAGGCGGTCCAGGCCCTGAAGCCCCAGCCGGTGGCGGCCGTGGAGATGATGGACCGGGCATCCCTCAGGTCTGTGGAGGGCAAGGCGGGCATGCCCGATTACCTGAAAAACCTATCCCCTTCCGCCTGCGCCCTTCTCGTGGAAACCCGTGCGTCCACTGCTGATCTGCTCAAGAACCAGGTGGGCAGCACCATCGAGGCGGTGGGCGCCATTCCCCTTGTGCGGGAGCTCTCCTTCACCCATGTTCCTGAAGAGTTCACAAAGCTGTGGAACATCAGGAAGGGGCTCTTTCCCGCGGTGGGTGCCGTGCGCAAGACCGGCACCACCGTGATTATTGAGGACGTGGCCTTTCCCATGGAGGCACTGGACCGGGCCACCCTGGAACTCCAGTCCCTTCTGGAAAAGTACCGGTACAGCGAGGCGATCATCTTTGGTCATGCCCTTGAGGGAAATCTCCACTTCGTATTTACCCAGGATTTCAACAGGGGCGAGGAGGTGGACCGGTACAAGCGGTTTATGGACGATATCGTTACGATGGTGGTGGACCGCTACGACGGCTCCCTCAAGGCCGAGCACGGCACCGGAAGGAACATGGCGCCCTTTGTGGAAAAGGAGTGGGGCCGGGATGCATTCCAGCTGATGAAGGAGATCAAGAAGATCTTCGATCCCGATTCCATACTCAATCCCGGCGTGATCATAAACCCCGATCCCGAAGCCCATATTAAGGATCTCAAACCCCTTCCGCCGGCCAACCCGGATGTGGACAAGTGCATCGAGTGCGGGTTCTGCGAGCCCGTGTGCCCCTCGAAAAACATCACCTTCACCCCCAGGCAGCGGATCACCTCCTACCGGGAGATCCGGCGCCTTGCCGCAACCGGCACGGATGAGAAGCGAAGAAAGGCCCTTGAAAAAGCCTACGATTATCCAGGCAATCAGACCTGCGCCGCAGACGGCCTCTGTGCTACCCGCTGCCCGGTTTCCATCGATACGGCAAAGCTGACCAAGTTCCTCCGAAAGGAGGCCGTCACCCCGATGGCGGAATATGCGGCAGAAAAGATCGGGAGCAACTTCAACAGGGTGGCAAGGGGTCTGAGGTGGACCCTGAAAGCCGCGGACACGTCCCACAGGATACTGGGGACCCATGCCATGGACACGGCCGCAGATACGCTGCACCGGGCATCAGGCGGCAGGGCGCCCCTGTGGAACCGCGAGATGCCGACAAGGGCAGTTGCGGTGGACCCTGCCACTGCTGGGGGTACGGGGGGTGATCTTGAGGTGGTCTATTTCCCCAGCTGCATCAGCAGGACCATGGGGCCCTCCAGGAAGGATCAGGAGATGCGCCCCCTTCCTGGGGTGACCCTGTCGGTGCTCAGGAAAGGCGGGTGCCGGGTTTTCTTTGCCGATAACATGGAGCAGCTCTGCTGCGGCCAGCCCTTTGAGAGCAAGGGTTTTGACAAACAGGCTGACAGGAAGCTCAGGGAGCTTGAGGCGTCTCTGCTTGCTGTGAGCAGGGACGGCGAAATTCCCATCCTCTGTGATACCAGCCCCTGCCTTTACCGGATGCAGCAGGGGCTGGACAAGAGGCTCAAACTCTACGAGCCCGTGCTTTTTGTCCACCAATTCCTTATGAATCGCCTCAGGTTCCTGAAGATACCGGGGCCGATCAGCCTGCATACCACCTGCACGGCAAGGAAGATGGACCTGGAGGTCCCGTTCAGGGAGCTGGCGGAGGCCTGCGCCCAAAAGGTTGTGGTGCCCGATGATATTTTCTGCTGCGGGTTTGCCGGGGACCGGGGATTTTCGGTTCCGGAGCTCAATGCTTCGGCGCTTTCGGGCTTGAGGGAGGCGACTATCGGCTGCGAGTCGGGCTACTCCACGAGCCGGGGCTGCGAGATCGGCCTCTCCCTCCATGGGGGCATTTCCTACCGGTCGATATTTTACCTGGTGGACAGGTGTACCGTGGCGGTTAAATAAGTGCCGGATCTCTATGGTGTCCATCACCCGGCGGGGGAGGGCGGGTTGCAGGAACTTTGTCGATAGGCACTGGACCGATCCTGATTTTTTCGATATAAGGACGCCATGACATCAAATAAACTTTCAAAAATGGCACTTTTTCATAAGCTTCCTGCTGATCAACAGCAGTGGCTGCTATCCACGTCCGAAACCCATGGCTTTTCCTTTCAGCAGCTAAAGATGCTGACTGAATACAGCGCGGACCTGATCTGCTGGAAGGCCGGATCCATGGCGCAATTCTACCACCCGGAAACGGTGGGGCAGGCAAAGGGGAAACAGGCAACTGCAAAGGTCTTTCAGCAGTTTCGGGAAGGGTATGAAAAGCTGAAAAAAGGTCAAAAACGTTATGCCGGAGAAAACCGGTTCTCTGCCGGCGAACGGAAATTTCCGGAAGAGCAGATGGTTGAGGTTGAGCTCCAGGGGAATATCATGGGGCAGTGTCCGGTTGCCTCCGAGAAAACCCGCTGCTGTAACCTGAATACCCTGGACGCGGTACAGCAGTGCGGTTTTGATTGCAGTTACTGTTCCATCCAGTCTTTTTACCATGGGAACCAGGTGCGTTTCATCCGGGATCTGGTGTCCCATCTGGAGACCCTGGAGCTGGACGAAGAAAAACAATATCACATTGGAACCGGCCAGTCTTCCGATTCCCTGATGTGGGGAAACCGGTTTGGACTTTTGGACTCGCTTTGCCGGTTTGCCTCAGACCATCCGAACGTGATTCTTGAGATGAAATCAAAAAGCGGGCGGATCGATTACTTTCTGGAAAACCGGCCGCCGGCTAACATGGTTTTTACCTGGTCCCTCAACAGTCCCACGGTGATTCACCATGAGGAGAAGGGAACGGCCACCCTGGATAAACGGCTGGAAAGTGCCCGGAAACTTGCGGATCAAGGCATTCCGGTGGGGTTTCACCTGCACCCCATGGTCTGGTATGAGGGGTGGCATGAAGACTATCTGGCTCTGGTTACCCGTCTGGCAGACAGTTTCCGGCCGGAGGAGGTGGTCATGGTTTCCCTGGGGACGCTGACCTTTATCAAGCCGGTTTTGAAGAGAATCCGGGAGCGGATGCCGGACAGTTCTATTTTGCAGATGCCCATGGACGATTGCGCCGGGAAACTGAGCTATCCCTTTGAGATCAAAAAAGAGCTTTTTTCATCGATCTATCAGGCTTTTCCGGATTCTTGGAAAGACGCTGTCTTCTTTTATATGTGCATGGAACATATCGATTTGTGGCAGCCGGTTTTTGGGCGCAGTTATGACTCGAATGAAAAATTTGAAGCGGATATGCTGAAGACCTATCACGAAAAAATCTCCCGGATCAGTCAATCCTGTTGAATTGAGACAAGCGCCTTTTGATCTGTCGTCCATATCCTCAAGCTTTTGAAAATACTCACTGATCCCTGCAGACGATTCTCCGGTTGCGTCAGAAGGCTTTTTTCTCAACCGGGGTCTGTCCCTCTTTTTTCTGTTTGAAGACCGATTCGGTCTCAATCAGATCTTCAAACCTGTCAGCAAAATAGATATTGATCTGGTAGGTAGGCCGTCCCAGATGGTCAGGTGCGGTGGACAGGATCAGCAGGTCCCTGTTTTTTTTCCAGTAAAGGGCTGTTGCATGGGGCTGATTCTTATCCCCGGGCAGTGTCTCAGGGGGGCCGTACTTTTGTACCAGTGTTTCTCTAATGCCGAGATCATCCTGTTTAAAATGAACCCGGATCAGCAAAGGAGTCAGGGTGTACTCGGAAAACAATACTTCAACATAACTGAAGGCAAGCCCCTTATTTTTGGCATAGCGATACATCAGCTTGATGGATTTATGTTCTACCCGTTCCATGGAGGGGGTGTTAAGTTCTACATTAATGGTGTGAAAGGCGGGAAAATGATCATTTAAAAAGGTTTTACTGTTGATCCCGAGATCAATAGTGTTGTCGGTCTGGATGGAATCATCGCCGAGAACATTGCTCAGGCGTTGTCTCAATGTCTTGGAATAGAGGGTGTTGATACCCACATCCAGGAAACTGAAGCTTTCCGGGTAGGTTTTTCTGGCCGAATCCGGTAGCAGACCATCGTCACTGCAGCCGGAAGCAACGAGGCACAAAATCAGCGTCAGGGGTATCAGGGCCTTGGATATATAGCTTTTTAATTGATTCATAGGCTTTTTTTACATTAATCGGAACTTTAATGCAATAGCCAGGCTAATTCCTCTGTAAGGTGCGAACGGCCAGTTGAATCCATGGGCGCAGCTATGACTCGAATGAACAATTTGAAGCGGATATGCTGACGACCTGTCATGAAAAGATATTCCGGATCAGTAAACTATACCGGAAATAATGGCAAGAAACAAAAAACCTGGATAACCAGGAGATCAGCCAGGGAGAGGCCCGCATTGAACAATCCGGAATTGCCCTGAACGAAGATGGTTCGGTAAGTTCGTTGCAGGAGATCAACTGGACCGCTTAACCATCATCGCTTTGGGTTACGGCTCAGGTGATGATGAGGTCTGAGACCGTTGCTGAAAGCTCCTCGGTGAAGCCGGAATAGAAGTGATCTGCTCCCTCCATGACCACAAGGGCGCTTTCTTGATCCAGTCGCTTCATAAGGGGGGTGACAAACTTCGGCGGGGCAAGCTCGTCAAGGGAGCCGGTTACGGCTGTAACCGGGCAGTCCATGGCAGCAGCTTCCGAGAAATCCATGAATGCAGCCGGCGGGGAGACCAGGAGCATCCGGTTTACGTCCGGGCGTTGGGTGTGGGCAATGACCCAGGCGCCAAAGGAATAGCCTGCAAGGCAGATCTCCCGGATCCCAAGGCTTTTAAGATGGTCAAGGGCGTATCCCAGGTCCCGGATCTCACCTTTGCCGTTGTCAAACCTGCCCGTGCTTGCACCGACCCCCCTGAAGTTGAACGTAAGGGTCGTAAAACCCTTTTCCAGGAAAGCCCCTTTGATGACGGATACCACGGGGTTGTCCATGTCTCCGCCGTAGAGGGGGTGGGGGTGGGTGATCACCACCCCCTTGGTGGGCGACAGGAGTTCAACGTTTGCCTCAAGGGTGAGGGTGCCGGCTGTTATCTCTTTTTTCATTTCTCCCGTCCTTCAGGGTCAGGCTGCGGCCTTAGACGCAGAAGGTTTCTTTTTGGAAGTTTTGGGCTTTGGTTCCGATTTCGAAGCAGCTTTTTTCTTTGCAGGGGGCTGTTCCTTTGGCTTTGCATCCGGAGCCGTTGCAGCCTTTGGCGGTTTTGCTCCCCTGAGAAGGGCGTTGACGGTATCACGCTCCTGGGCCAGGAGCAGGGAGATCTTTTCGTTCTGATCTTCATCCAGGTTTATCTCGCTGGCCCTGAGAAAGGCAGATAGATTGTCTGCAATATCGAGCATTTTGTCATGGGCGTCGGCTTCTTTTTTTGTCGCAAATGTCATTTTTTCGACTCCGTTTCTGACGACGATGTATTGAACAACTACTGCCATAGTCTACTCCTCTAATCAAACAAAGCATTGATAAATAAATTGGGATCAAAATCCTGAAGGTCGTCGATTCCTTCTCCTACGCCGATATATTTCAAGGGAACATCCATGGTGTGGGCAACCGATGCCACAATGCCGCCTTTTGCGGTTCCGTCCAGTTTGGTCAGTGCAAGGGCGGTAATTCCCACAGCCTCGTTAAACAGCCTTGCCTGGGACAGGGCATTTTGACCCGTGGTGGCATCCAGGACCATGAGAACCTCGTGGGGGGAACCCTTGAGCCTTTTTCCAACCGACCGTTTGATCTTCTTGAGCTCTTCCATGAGGTTTTTCTGGGTATGAAGCCTGCCGGCGGTGTCGATGAGCAGGATGTCCACGCCCCTTGCAATGGCAGCTTCCACTCCGTCAAAGGCCACGGCCGCAGGATCTGCGCCCTCCCTGTGTTTGACAATACCAACGTTTGCCCGGTCGGCCCACACTTCCACCTGTTCGATGGCGGCGGCCCTGAAGGTGTCTGCCGCTGCAATGAGGACCTTTTTGCCCTGGTTGGTGAATTTTGTGGCAAGCTTGCCAAGGGTGGTTGTTTTGCCGGTTCCGTTGACCCCGACCACCATGATGACTTGAGGCTTTACCGCCCCGGATGGGTCTTCCTCCGCAGATCCGGCCGGAAAGAGCGCGCTGATCTCCTCCTTGAGCACAGCCTTGAGTTCATCGGCCGTTGACAGTTTCTTGCTTTTTTTGGAAACCCGCTCCATGATTTCAAGGGTGAGGTCCACCCCGAGATCCGCCATGATGAGGCTCTCTTCAAGCTCTTCGAGCAGGGAATCATCAATGGTTCTTTTGCTGGAAAAGAGTTCATCAATATCGGTAAAAAGAATATCCCTGGTTTTGGATAGTCCTTGTTTTAATTTTCCAAAGAGTCCGTTTCCGGTCTCCTCCGGGGTATTCCCCTTTTTTTTCAACAGATTAAACGCCACGTTTGCTAATTCCTTAGTATGGTTAAGTATTGCTTCTCTTTTACATCTTTATCCCGAGTTTATCAAGGGGCAAAAGGCTCTGGGCCGGGAAACAGGCAAACTCAACATAGCCGTTGATCCTTCCATGGTCGGTGGGGTGCTTTGATATGATGAAGATACTTGCCAAACAGGGTATTACCATGATAGTTGTAACCGATGAAAATAGGATTTACAAGGGTGGTGACCCAACGGGTCATTATCACGGACACAGCTGCCATCGTTGAACAGGGGCTCCCGAGCTTTTTTTCAAATTTTCCGGACACAATAGAACAACGCTTTCTATAGAGCAGATTTTGCAGGGTTAAGCCATGGCCGATACAACCAGTGTTAAACAGATCTATGAGTTGAGAACAGAGATAGAGCGTCTTCAATCCCAGAAGGACACCCTTTTAAAGGAACTGGATCAGACAGAAGAGAATCTTGAAACGTCACAAAAGCTTTATCAGAGGTATCTGCCTCTGATCATAGATCTTTTAACCGAGGGAAGAAGCGGGTTTCCGCCGGTGTTGAATGAACTGAGCGCGGCATTTAAGAAAGGTTCCTCCACCGCCAAGATCGAGTATCTGTTTTTCAAGTTCCATGAAAACATGCTCAAGGAGGAGCGGGCAGCGGCTAAAACAGGTGGCCCATCCCTGTTGGCAAAACTCTTCTCCGGGTCCGGCAAACGCCTGCTGGAAGAGCTGAAACAGGGGTATCTTGAGATTATCAATACCTTGAAATCCACCCTGGAAGACAGGCACATGGAGACCTTGAGCGCCCTTTCCAAAAGGGTTGTCAAGGCACGGGACCCAAAGGCCTTGGGAAATGTGAGGGATGATCTCTTTGGCCTGCTTCAGAATCACATTGCCGGGCTCGGTGAGGATCGGGATAAGATCGCCCAGTTTGTCCAGGAGATTCTCAAGAGAATTTTGGGCATGGAGGAGATCATCGGCCAATCCTTCAGCTATGCCGATGGGGTGATGGAGACGGGTGAGGGGTTTGACAGTCTGTTGACCGGGGAGATCGGACGGTTGAGGACGGATCTTGATGTTGCCAAGACCCTGGACGAGCTCAAAGCCCAGGTCTCAGGTACGCTCCTGACCATCGAAGAAGCCCTGAAGAAAAAGGTTGCCAAGGAGCGGATGATTAAAGAGGTGGCGGAAAAGAACCGGTATGCGTTTCAGACCGGGTTTGCCAGGTTTAAAAAAGAGCTGGATCAGGCCACCCAGCACTCCAGGGAGCTTGAGAAGAAGCTCAACCAGGATCCTTTGACAGGTGCCTTTAACCGAAGGGCCTACAACAAAAGGATCGAGGATGAGATGGACCGGTATATAAGGTACGGCGCCATTTTTTCCTTGCTGGTCATTGATGCGGATAACTTTAAGGACGTCAATGACACCTACGGCCACGCCATTGGGGATAAGTGCCTTCAGGAGATCATCAAGAGGACCTCGTCCCACCTTAGAAAAAGCGACATGCTGGCCCGGTACGGAGGGGAGGAGTTTACGGTGGTGATGCCCGAGACCGACGGTCAGGCCGCCAGAAATGTTGCTGAGAAGATACGACAGACCATAGCCAAGATAGAGTTTATTTACAAGAAAGACGCTGTAAAACTTACAGTTAGCATCGGTGCCACCCAGGTCAAGGAAGGTGATGCTGGGCCCCAGGATGTCTTTGATCGTGCAGATGTTGCCGTGTATAAGGCAAAAGAGGGCGGAAGAAACAGGGTGGTGCTGAATTAAGCGAAAATGGAGAATATAGAATAGAATGAGACCTTCACCCAGGATTGATATTGAAACGCTTCTGAATCATTCAAAGACTGAGCGTGTTATTGCGGATATAAACAGGGAGACCATTGAACGGCGGGCGTTCTCACCCAAAAAGTGCCAGGTGTTTTCCGAACGCTTTACCGTGCTTCAGGATCAGCCCCAATACCGGTTCACCACGGATCAGGAGGCGGAAAAGGTGCTTCCTGGCATCATAGACAACCACGTCCAGAAGATCGTTCCGGGAACCGGGGAGCATCAACAGGAGCAAAAACGCTATTTCAAACAAAGAAACATAGGCATCGTATTTTCCGGGGGGCCTGCTCCCGGAGGCCACAACGTCATTGCAGGGATATTTGATGCCGCCAAAACAGCCAACCCCGACTCCAGAATATACGGGTTTATCCTGGGGCCTGAAGGCATCCTTGAGAACTCCTATGTGGAGATCACCGAGAGCCTTGTGGATGCTTACAGGAATCTGGGCGGCTTTACCATGATCAAGACCGGCCGGACCAAGATCGACAGCCGGAAAAAGATGGATTTTTCCCGGGCCACCTGCAAGGAGCTGAGCCTTGATGCCCTGGTGATCGTGGGAGGGGATGATTCCAATACCAATGCTGCCTTCCTTGCCCAGGAGCTCAAGGCGGACGGCATCCAGGTGATCGGTATCCCAAAGACCATTGATGGTGATATCCAGGTCAAGACCGAGGACGGTGAGGTGCTTTGCTCCATTTCCTTTGGTTTTCACTCGGCAGCACGTGCCTTTGCCCAGAACATCAGCAACCTCTGCACCGATGCCAGCAGCGACATCAAGTACTGGCACATCTGCAAGGTGATGGGAAGGGTGGCAAGCCATCTTGCCCTGGAGACAGCCCTCCAGACCCACGCCAACCTCACCCTAATCGGTGAGGATCTTGCGGATTATGTTGACCAGGACCGCCTCAGGGAAGCGGAGAAGCGCGGGGAGGTCGATTATACCGCCTATGGCATGACCCTTCGCCACCTTTCCCGCCTCATCTGCGACACCATCGTAAAGCGGGCTGCCAGCGGAAAAAATTATGGGGTGATGATCATTCCCGAGGGCGTGCTCGAGTTTATCAACGAGATACAGATATTCATCATCAAGCTCAGCACCATCATTGCCGAGTTCAATGATGTCCACGACGTGGATTTCCACGCATCGTTTCCCAGCCTTGATTCAAGGCTCGACTACTTGAGGCGGCTTGCCAGGGGGATCAGCGACAGGGCAGCATCCCCCATGTGGAACCTGAGGGATGACGAGCTGTTTAACGACCTTCCTTCGTTTTTCCAGGAGGGGCTGCTGGTGGAGCGGGATACCCACGGCAATTTCCAGTTCTCCCAGGTCAAGACAGAAAAGATCGTCATGGACATGGTCACCGATTACCTGGATATCCTGAGGGAGAAGGGGCTGTATAAGGTCGGCATCAACGCAGATTCCTACCGGTCAACCATGGAAAGGGAAGGGCTTGATGCCGACGGTTTTGGCAGGGCCATCTTCAGAAATTACGGCGGTGACGATTACCTGCTTGTGAAGGAGACGATCATCTCCCTCAAGACCCTGACCCAGGCGGTGGTAAGCGCAGGGCTCATGGATGACGGAAAAACCTTGCCCGAGGCTGTGGTCGATATCTTTAAGAAGTCTGTTCCCAAGTTCATGACCCAGACCCATTTTTACGGATACGACGGCCGGGGCAGCGATCCCACTAAGTTCGACTGCAACTACACCTATAACCTTGGGTTGACCGCCTTCAGCCTCATTGCCAACGGGGCAACCGGACAGATGGCAGTGATCAAGAACCTTGAGCATAAGTTTTGCAAATGGGAACCCCTGGGTATCCCCATCTCAAGCCTGATGCATCTTGAGGAGAGAAAAGGAAGGCTTTCTTTGGTTATCGAGAAGAGCATTGTGGACGTGGACTCCAACGCCTTCAGGATCGTCAAGGCCCTGCGGCAAAAGTGGATGGCCGCAGAACCCGGAGAGGACTGCTACCGGCGTCCCGGGCCTGTCCGGTTCACCGGGAGCAGTGAAGAGGACCGGCCCATCACCCTCATGCTCAACTCCATCTAAACAACAATGGGGTCAGGCTTAGCTTATTAGCTTATTGCTCTTTTTACCCCGTGAATAAAGTACAAAAAGCATAAAAGGCCGGCCAGGAAAATCCCTGGCCGGCTTTTTAATTACTGCCCGCAATTTTTACCAATAATTTCTTTTAAAAGACCTTCATCAACGATCTCTTGTAGAGTATCGTTAAACTGCTGAAATCTTATCATATATTTGGATCGCAAGGAGATAGCTATAAATATCTCAGTCTTTTCGCCGGGACGATAATCTGCTTTTTCAATATTGTGATTCAACCCTTCCCGGTTTGCCAGATAATCAATTTGAGAATTAATACCAACAAAAGCTTCAAGACGTCCCGTAATTAACATTTTAAGTAATTGAAATTCAGTACTTACAGGGAATTTTCGTATTTTCTCATCATAATCAAAGGGTTCAAAAACTGCGCTACCGGCGGAAAGTCCAATTCTTCCTTTGTATAAATCATTATATCTTTGTATCGTTTTATTACGCCCTGTTCGTACGTAAAAAACAGGCTCAACAGAGTAATATGGTTGAGAAAGATAATACATATACGTTTCTCGTTCCGGACGTTTTTCAAGGCAGCTTATCATATCTATACTACCTTTTTTCATATGAAACAGACTTCTGTTAAAAGGGTAATGAATAAACTTAACCTGGAGATTCAGGCGTCTCCCAATCTCTTTAATCAGCTGGACGTCAATACCCGAGAAAGGTGCGGTTTTTGAGCACATGAACGGAGGCCTGTATCCCATACCCACCTTGAGCACTTCTGAATATAAAACCTGGGGAAAAACAAAAAAAATACCCACAATGAAATAGAACAACACTGATCTGAATCTACCCTTCATGAATTCTCCAAAATTTGAAAGCACAATCCTCTAAAGGAAAAAACAATTGAAACAGTCTGTTATTTTTACAGCCTGATAGTTCCTCCTTAATCTTAAACTATGCACGATAATGTATCAATTTCAGGGGATCAAAACCACTGATTATATTTTTTTCCCAAAGCCGGCAGGGGCGCCTGTTTTATGAATCTAATCCGCATTTTTCAGGTTCATTCGATTAATGCTTATTTTTTGTTGTGAAGTTTAATTATATGAGCCCAGTCCCGATTCATCCTTTGGGCCGGAAATGACAAGGCAGTATAGTGGACCCATTTATCCTCTCCATTGGCGGTCCGGATACGATATATCAGCCGATACTTGGGGGACCAGATGGATAACCGTTCCAGGACGTTCTTGTTCCTGTGCTGGTCATTTTTATGGACAATTTTTCTAAATGCTTTATTCCTGATGAGTTCGGAAGGTTCATAACCCAGGATGGCGACCGATCCCCTGCTGGCGTATTCTATTGTGAGATCCGCGTCATTTGAACAGCGAAATGCCATCCCCGGAAGGTTATCTATTAATGCGGTCAAATCAATATTTAATTCTGCGTGCATACCAGGAATCTTATTGCCAGTAACAGGGTGATAAAAATCATGCTCGATACTTATATGCCAAATTCAACCGTTCATATCCCACCTCAAAAAAGTTTAAGCATTTTGTTTTTTTATCCTTAAAAATAAAACACTTAGGTAAGACGAATGAACATAGATCAATATCAGACGATTGATCAAAAGGCAAATTAAATATGTCCCCCTTCCCATTTGAGGCTTTTAAGTAGAGGGCTGGCTTTTATACGCTTGTTGATTCAGGGGGCTTCACCTTGCAGGCTTCAAGTTGCTGTTCACGGCTGTTTTTAATATGGGGCGCGTAATTGTCGAACAGCCCCCTTGACGCCTCCGTGGACAAAATCCTGAAAGCCTTTCCGGTTTCCAGGTTTACAAAGGTTGCCGTCATGATGCCGCTGTCCACAAACTTCAGGGGCCGTCTTCCCAGGGCAGAGCCGGTCACATAGACGATGGCATCGGTGGTACTCCGGTCGATCTCCACATAAACCAGCAGTGTTTTGATATCCCTTGTCTCTTTTGGATTATCAAGACCGAGTATGCCCTCCTGACACCGATCACCTGGCCGGACCACCGCTGCCAATAGGCAAGCCGAACCTCCTCCTCAAGCTCTGTAATCTTTTAACAATCTAAAAACCATTGATATGCAATGTGGTATGTGAAAAGTTTTCACCTAAAAAATATATCTTTTTATATTTTTCATAACATTTACTTCTTAATTTATCCGATAAAGCGAACTTATTCACCCAATCATTCTTAAAAATAGTGAATATTTATAATATAGCCGGACTAAACCGGAAAACCTTCCGGTAGCCCAACAGAGCACGTATCGAATTTACATGCAATACCTCTGTCCCTGCAAGCGATCCATATTTATCTCGGCGGGGTTTGTGTCTAATTACACTTCGGTACGGCTTTTGCTCTGTACTGTTGGAAATATTTACTACAACGGAGGCAATATGACCGAGCCCCAAAAAAATTGAAAGATTCAAAATACATTTTTTTTATTTGTCACGCATTTTTTTAAAAAAAATATGACTCACGAGTTAACAAATAAAGGAGAAAAAAATGAAGCCTAAAATTGTTATCATCGTATTCTTTACCACCATAATTTCACTGTCAAATTTTTCAGCTTATGCCATTCCTATTGATTTAACAGGTTTTTCGTCAGATCCGGCATATGATGTGGCCCACGGTGGAATCAGTACTTCAACACCTGGAGAGATTATATTTTATGAGTATATTGATAATTCTGGTTTCGCATCGGATGTAATGTTTTTTAATGACAGCTTTTTTGTGGAAAATGACATGGAGATTTTGTCATTCTCCTATGCATTTACCTTGGGTGTGGACGATTATGATGATTTTTTCACCTTTAGCTTTATAGAAAATTTTAACAATCCTATTTCCCCTGAAATTGTCCTGCTGGAAGCAGATGTAAACAATTCTTCAGGGATTGTCTCATTTGATCTTACCCCCTATCAAAATCAGGAGGTGTCAGTGAGCTGGCGTTTGCGATGGGGCTGGGACGGGTATTGGGATGCTGACAATAATTGGATTTCAGATATTGCAGGATCCAGTGCGAGAATTTTCAATCTTGACATTACCCAAAGTCCTTCAGCCGTTCCGGAGCCTTCTACCATGTTTTTTATGGGATCAGGTCTGATTGGATTAATCGTTATCGGTAGAAAAAAAAGTTCTAAATTCTTTTTTTCTTAATCGTCGGACAAACGGTTGGTTGATTAAGTTTTAGGGTGGGGGATAAAATGAAAATCGAAAAATATACAAATTCGTTAATTATAAGTTTGTTGGTTACGATTATTTCTATCATTTGGATAACACCTGTTTTTTCGGCAGATGTTTCCGACTATGTCACCCTTAATAAAGGACGTTTGTATGGTGATCGCCGTACTGGGATAAATTATTTCAGCGCATCTCTGACAAACATTTCCGATACAACTATAATTGCCCCTTTTCGCGTTATTATCAGCTCAATAACCCATCCAAGTGTAACTGCTTATAATCCTGATGGCTATACAGAGGACAATCAACCTTATTTTGAATTTCAATCCCCTTCCACACTTGAACCCGGTGCTGAGACTGAGAGCAGGCAATGGGAGTTCTTTAATCCTGAACGTAAACGGTTTAATTTTCAAATTGGCCGGATTCTGGGTGAAACCGTATTCCCCCCCACCGTGGATATTTCAGCAACTCCCGATTCCATTGATCAGGGAGACAGCAGTTTTCTTTACTGGCACTCAACCAATGCAGAGACAGTTACAATAGATCAAAACATTGGAATTCAGGCGATTAATGGCTGTTATAATGACAATTTGGATAATGGGAATGATGGAAGTCCGTACTATTATTATGATTGTGAAGAGGATGGTGATTGTGAATGTGGTCCGGGTGCAACCGTATCCCCTCAGTTAACCACCACCTACACCATAACTGCAACAGGTCCGGGAGGTACGGCCACCGACAGCGTTACGGTCACAGTATCACCACCACTCCTCCCCCCCACCGTGGAAATTTCTGCAGATCTCGAGTCCATTGATCCGGGGAATAGCAGTTTTCTTTACTGGCACTCAACCAATGCAGAGACAGTTACAATAGATCAAAACATAGGAATTGTGGCCATTAATGGCTGTTATAATGACAATTTGGATAATGGGAATGATGGAAGTCCGTACTATTATTATGATTGTGAAGGTGATGAAGAATGTGAATGTGGTCCAGGTGTAATCGTCTCCCCCCAGTCAACCACCACCTATACCATAATCGCAACAGGTCCGGAAGGTACGGCAACCGACAGTGTAACCATAGCAGTTAACAACAATGCGCCAATGATAGATTTTTACCCGGGAAGTTCTTCGATTTTTCAAGGGGAATCAACCCGCCTTTATTGGAACACAACGAAAACTGAAACAGTTGAAATTGATCAGGGAATTGGTGCAGTTGCTTTAAACAGCGGTGAAAATGGTTTTGAAGTTTCACCCACAACCACAACCACCTATACAATTACAGCTACCGGATCCGGTGGCGTTGGCTCTGTCAGTATTACAATCATCGTCCTGGAATCTCTTTTGCCACTGGTTGATATTATTGTCTTTCCGGAAACCCTCCAGCTGGGTGAAGACACAGCACTTGCCTGGAGTTCAAAGAATGCCGACAGTATCAAGATTGAATCAAGTCTTGGAACGGTTTATCAAGACCTTGCCTTGAACAGTGGGCCACAGGGGATGGTTCTAATACCGGAAACAACCACAACGTATACGATCACAGCATCCGGACCCGGAGGGGTCACAACGGATTCTGCAACAGTAAAGGTTTTGCCATCGTTTTCTGTTGAAGCAAACCCGAATCCGATCAAGGCCGGCGACCCCTGCATATTGACCCTGAATACAATTAATGCGGATTCAGTGACGATCAATCAGGGGATTGATGACGTCGATCTGACAGCGGGTGCTCCTTATCATCATTCCGCATCAATTACTCTGAATCCTGTTGAGAATACGACCTATACAATAACTGCCACCGGAGCAGGAGGAACTACGGAAGTCACTGTGCAGGTAACGGTTGAACCAAAGGTCACCTTTCATGTTGAGAACGATACCGTTAAATTCGGTCAACCGACAGTATTTCACTGGTCAACCATATATACAGAGACCGTATCGTTTGAGCCCTCGACCAATTCGGAAGCATTTAACAGCCAACCAGGCGGTTTTGAAGTGTTTCCCCTTGAGGATACAACATATATATTGACGGCAACCGGACCCGGAGGGGTCACAACCCAAAGCGTCACTGTAACAGTTGATGCTGTTTCTGATGTCCAGGCGACGGATCTGCAGGTTGATACTTCAGGGTGTTACGAGCACATCGATATCAATCTGCACGTCAACAATATCGGGGAGACAAGAATTCCTGAAGGCTTATCCATCGCATTTTACAATGGAGATCCCCAGTCAGGCGGGACCCTGATTGGTTCCACCAAAACTGCCACCGAGCTGCCATTTCTCACCGGAAGTGAAGATATTGCCTATAGATGGCAAACACCTTCAACCGGTTTCGCTGATATTTTTGCAGTTATTGATGATGACGGCACCGGAAATGGGATGTATGCGGAAGGGGATGAATCGAACAATATCATCTCAATGAATACAATGTTGTGTGACCCCATCACAAACAGCGGTATATCCGGCAGTGTGATCGATGCGCTAAATGGTGATCTGCTGTCTGCCATACAGGTAATCCTGTACAAGGATGAAAATGGAATACCGGGTGATGTTATTGCTGATACTACCACCGATAATAAGGGTATTTTTCTTTTCACGGATCTGGAAGAAGGGTCCTATATTATTGCGGTTGATCTCCCCGGATATATTGACAACAATCGTCAAATATCTTTAGTGCAGGATGAAATCCTCCCACATCAGGATATGGTTTTTTCACCTGTTCTTGAAGAAGACGAGATTCGAATTATCCTCACCTGGGGGGATACGCCTGCTGACCTTGAAGCGCACTTGACAGCGCCCGGCCAGGCCGGTTGCCGTTACCATGCCTATTATTGGAACAAAAATATTCCGATGGCCAGCCTGAATCTGGATGATCAAAACAGTTATGGCCCGGAGACGATCACGATAACTGAAAAAATAACCGGCACATATCGTTTTTATGTCCATAACTTCAGCAGTCTTAACGGCAATACAACAAATCTTGCCCGATCCGGCGCAGAGGTAAAAGTTTATTTCAAGGATAGAGACCCTGCGGTATTCACTGTACCGAACGGTTACGGGAATGTCTGGCATGTTTTTGATCTGGACGGGACTTCCGGAGAAATCATTCCTGTGCGCAACATGTCTAATCAGTCGGAACCGGGTCGAATTGATTATCCGGTATTTACGTCTCCCATATCGATGAATGGCAGGGCCTACCTGGATACACCCTATTCATATCAAGTAAATGCCGCTGATCCGGATAACGACACACTGACTTTCTCACTGATGAACGAGCCCGAGGGTATGACCATTGATCCCGGTACAGGATTGATCGAGTGGACTCCCACAGGTACACAGAGCGGATGGTATACGGCGACCATCAAAGTTGAGGATGGCCGCTGTGGCGAAGCGACACAGCAACACAGGTTCCATGTCCAGTCCCAACCCACAATTCAATTTACAGTGGATCCCTGCTCCGGTTATAACCCCGGTGGTAATATTACCTTGTCGTGGGAGATCACCCTGGCAGACTCAATAGTAATAGATCAGGGTATCGGCAGCGTACAATCCTCCGGTTCCATTACCATACCTTCCCCGGCTGTACCGACGGTATATACCCTCACAGCCATGAATAATCAGGGAGCGCATACGAAATCTGTCCCTGCTAAGCCAACAGCCGAATTTTATTTTTCTCCCGGAAAAATAAAACCTGGTGAAAGTACAACCTTGTATTGGAATACTAATTGTGCGAATCAAGCAAGTATCGATCACAATATCGGCACAGTACCCGGCAAAGGTTCAATTGTTTTAACGCCGACATCATCGGAAACCTATACGCTTGATGTGGGAAATGCCAAAGGTACATCGAAATATTACGCTTCATTCAGTTTTCTGGTAAACAACTGGTTTGATATTTCCCCTAAATGCAACCTGACTCCGGGTGCGCCATTGACCTTGAGTTGGCATATGGAAAATGCAACGAGTGTCAGTATCTCTCCTGATATTGGGGAGGTAGGGCCATCTGGATTTCTGGAAGTCAATCCAACACAAGCCGGTAAATACAAACTTACTGCAAGCGGTAACGGAAATACAATAAATAGAGAAATCTATTTTCCGGATTATCCGAGTTCTTCTTTTGAATCATATCCTTCAAGCATGGTCGATAGTAATGGTAATGTAACACTGAAATGGTTTGTAAAGTGTGCCGATACAGTCTCAATAGATCAAGGCATTGGAGAAGTCGATCCAATTGGAAGCCTTGTGGTCAACCCGGAAACCCTACCTGCTACCTATACGCTGACAGCAGTGAATGAACGGGGGCCGAGATCCTGGAGAAAGACAATCATTGGAATACCACCCCGCGGATCATTTACTGCGGATCGGGTTATTCTCAAACCGGGTGACAGCACAACCCTGTCCTGGACAACCAGTCTTGCCGACACCTGTACCATCACACCGGATATTGGCTCTGTGGATCTCAATGGGTCCATGGTTGTCACACCGTCCAAATCCACCAATTACACCCTCATCATAGCCGGGTCGAATGCAACGGTATATCGTTCTGTTTCGGTCGGATATATCAAGCCGATAGCAAATATTATGGCATCCGCATCGACAATAAATGAGGGAGAGAGCACCACTTTAAGCTGGATGTTGAGCAATGCCGGCACGTGTACGGTTGATCAGGGCATAGGAGAGGTAGAACCGGGGGGAAGTCTTATTGTTGCTCCTGTCACTACAACAACTTATACAATTACAGCATCAGGCCCCGGCGGTGTGGATACGGATAAGATCACCATAAATGTAATTCCTGCCAATCCGCTACCCGTCATCAACCTGTCCGTCAATAAAAACTTTATCTTTCACGGGGAATCCGTAACACTTGACTGGAACAGCGAGCATACGCAAACTGTTGTCATTACACCGGATATGGGAAGTGTGGATGTAAACGGCACACGGAGTATCACGCCTGAAGGAACAACCACTTACATCGCCACCGCAACAGGTCCAGGGGGAACATCAACGGCAATCCAGACGGTCAACGTTTTTTACCCGTGGCCTACAATGGTGCTGCAGGCCACACCATCCGATATAATTGAAGGCGATTCTGTCGAGCTTTCCTGGGACAGCACCAATGCGTCCCGGATTTCATTCAACCAGGGCATCGGGGTTGTTCCATTGAAGGGCACGCTCCAGGTAACGCCCGGTACAACAACAACCTACTCCGCAACTATTACAGGGCCCGGCGGAACAATTACAAGGGATGTTACTGTGGTGGTTAATCCCAGGCCTGAGTTACAATTACAAATTGATTCCCCGACGACCTTTTATACTTCGCTCATACAGGTCAGCGGCCAGGTCACAAACAATGCTGAAGTAATTGTCAATGGAGTGGCTGCAACAGTTCATGGTGAGTCATTCACAGCCGATGTGCCGATAGGAACAGAAGGCAAACATACACTTCTGATTGAAGCGATCGATAATTATGGTCAGCAAGAATCCAAAGAAATCAACATTTATTATTTTAATATTCCATTTGTCACGATTAGTTCAGACAAATATCGTATTGCCGGTGGAGAGTCTGTAACACTCTCATGGTCGGCTGAAAATTGCGAAAATGCAACACTGGAACCGGGCATTGGTGATGTAACTTGTAACGACAGCATCACCTTACCAATAACCGAAACAACTGAATTTACGATACGGTCCACACGGGCAGGAAGAACCGCCAGGGCAAGTGTCGTTATTGTTGTTGATGATCCCTATGGAGATCCTTCTCCCGAAGAACAGGCACACCTGGAAGCCATTAATCGTGCCCGGGCAAACCCGTCGGCAGAAGCAGCCCTGTTAAATATTGATCTGAACGAAGGGCCGCCAAGTACAATCATAAGCGAAGCGTCGGTTCCTCCACTGAGGTTCAACGAAAAACTTCTCCGGGCAGCCCGGGGCCATACCCGGGATATGATAGACAACCAGGATCCTGCCCAAGAGGGCAGTGACGGCAGCACCCACCTCGAGCGTTGTCAGGCTGAGGGATATGAAGGCGGCACAGGGGAAAACATCGCTTATAGAAGTAATTCTGCCCCGGTGGATTCGGTTGAAACAGTCTTAGGGCATCATGACGATTTATTCATCGATCATAATTGTCCGGGACGGGGTCACAGAGTAAATATGCTTGTTCCTGACTATAAAGAGATCGGAGTCGGTTTTTATCCGGAAACCTGTGATCCGGGTTTTGACTACGGGGGTACCATAACTTGTAATTTCGGTGATCCTTCAGATGCTGAACCCTCCATTCTCGGCGTTATATATGAAGATAAGAATTCGAATCTGCTCTATGACCCGGATGAAGGCCTGGAAAATGTTCTTATCACGGATCTGGAAAGTGGGGGCAGGGTCTATACCGCATCCGCGGGAGGTTATTCATTGCCCCTTTCAACCGGAGAGCACACTATCCAAATTATGTTACCGGATGGCCGCAGGATCACAAAACAGGTAATCATGGCTGGAAAAAACATCAAACATGATTTCAGGGCTGACCTGCTTTCCGGTCTTCCCGCCCAGGTAAGCCTGTCCGGCATGGATCAGGCCATTCGACCGGGTGAATCAACCCGGCTCATATGGCAATCGAGCCATGCAACATCCGTTGAAATCGATTCCGGTATCGGTTATGTACCGAAAAAAGGTTCCATCACTGTTCATCCGGCAGAAACAACCACCTACACGATTACGGCAACAGGCCCGTCAGGGACGGTCACATCTGAAATCACCGTGGTGGTAACTGATTTTTCCACTCCCCCGATCATTGATTTTAAAGCTTCTCCCGATACAATAACCCTCGGGCAGTCGACAACACTTTCATGGAGCACCGAAAATTCCCAGGGCGTTCATATTGATAATGGAATCGGGGATGTGCTGCTGAACGATACACTCACGGTTTCTCCACAGGAGACGACCACCTATACGATAACGACATCAGGTCCGACGGAAACCACCACATCGGAATTGACCGTGTATGTGAATGATTTCTCCCTCCCTCCCGCCATTGATTTTACAGCTTCCCCCAATGCAATAATGTCGGGAGAATCAACATTCCTTTCATGGAGTATTGGAAATGCGCTGACCGCCCATATTGACAATGGGATCGGGGATGTACCAATGAATAGCTCCCTGTCTGTTTCTCCCCGGGAAACCACGATCTATACCATAACGGCATCAGGCCCGGCTGGAACGATGACATGGGAAATTAGCGTATATGTGATTAACTTTTCGATATTACCCACCATCGATTTTATCGCTTCTCCCGGTACAGTCGGCACAGGGGAATCAACAACACTTTCATGGAATGTTGAAAATGCCTTAAATGTTCATATTGACCAGGGAATTGGTAGGGTTGAACAGAGCGGATCAATTAGTATCACGCCGGATCATACAACCACCTATACGCTTACTGCAAACAGTCCCAAGGGCGTTGTGAATGAAAAAATACGTGTTTATGTCAAAGGACACCCGGAAACCCAACCAGCCGGGTCTTTTGGAGAAATTTATAATTCGCTCATACCGGCTGACTCAACAATGGCATTTTACGATCCGGAACGGTTCGGTCTGATTACTGGTCAGATATTGGATATTTCAAATACGCCGCTTTCCGGAATAAATGTAACCATTCTTGGTCACCCTGAGTATGGAACCGCAATAACGGATACTGAAGGCAGGTATTCCATTCCGGTTGAAGGTGGAAACACCGTTACTGTGAGTTACACGCTGGATACGTATCTTTTCGCCCAGCGACAGGTTTACGTCCCTGTGAACGATGTCGGAATTGCAGAGATCGTCCAGTTGTTACAGGAAGACCCATTGTCAACGGACATTACCCTTGACGGAAGTTCCGATACTGTTATCACCCACAAAAGCAGTGTTATCAGCGACGCCTTTGGAGAAAGATCCATAAGTATGGTCTTCCAGGGAGATAACCGCGCCTATATTGTCGATGAAAACGGAGATGACATTCAGGAAATCAACAGTTTCACAACACGGGCAACTGAATACCAGACACCGGAATCCATGCCGGCAAAACTGCCGGGCACATCCGCATTTACCTATTGTGCGGAACTGTCTGCAGACGGTGTAGACCGGATTCGGTTTGAAAATCCAGTCATTACCTGGGTGGACAATTTTCTTGGATTTGAAACCGGATTTATCGTACCGTCCGGATATTATGACCGGGACAAGGGCACCTGGATCGCTTCAGAAAACGGAATCGTGGTTGAACTCCTTGATACGGACAATGACGGTCTGGTAGATTCGGTTGATAGTGACGGAGATGGTTTTCCGGATGATCTGAATAATAATGGCGACATAAGCGATGAGGCGTCAGGACTTTCCGATCCGCAGGTGTATCAACCCGGGACCAGTTACATGCGCGTGCAAGTGACCCATTTTACCCCCTGGGATTATAATTCTTGTACTCAAAAAAGCCTTTTAAACCTGTTCGGGTATGAACGCCCGACATTGGCTGACCAGCCTTGTCCGGATTGTCCCCAATCATCCACCGGTTCTTCCGTTGGGAATGACAGCCTTATCTTTTATGAAAACATTGCCATTCCGGGAACCGGGTTAAGCCTGGCATATGCAAGTGATCGTACCGAGGGATTCAAAAATCTAATCACCGTTCCGGTCACAGGCTCAACCGTACATCCGGAGGTCAAACGAATTATTGTAGAGCTTGAAATTGCCGGGCAAAAGTTAAAAAAAACGCTCCAGCCCACCCCGAATCAGGTGACGGAGCTTGTCTGGGACGGCCTGGACTGGCTGGGGAATCGTGTTTTTCATAAGGTCACCGCCCATGTCAGAATCGGCTATGTATATGATTCCAAGTACATGAATTCGGCCTATCTTAGAATGTCTTTCGCTGAATTTGGTACAACGCTGACCACGGTTCCTTCCAGGGAAGAAGTGATCAACTGGCAACGCAGTGACCTGACCGTCAATGTGGCGGACAAAAGCCATGGGCTGGCCCGGGGCTGGTCCATCTCCGCTCATCATAGGATGAATCCCACAGATCCTTCCACCCTGCACAAGGGTGATGGATCGGTTGCCAAAAATATTACCACCGTCATAACAACCATTGCAGGCAACGGCCGGGACGGGTGGCCCCTGGATGGCGCAAGCGCCCTTGATACACCCATTGGGCATCCCACAAGTGTCGCCATGGACGGCAAGGGCAATTTATATGTGGCCAACCAGGTATATTCCGCCATCCTGAAGATAGACAAAGACGGCGTTGTTGAAGTGATTGCCGGAGGATCACAGGGGATAAGCGAAGAAGATGATATAGACGCTAAATCCGCTATGTTGCAGATACCGGACGATATCGCTTTTGATGCAAAGGGCAATCTTTATATCGCCGATGCCGGAGCAAATAAGATAAGAAAGATTGATCCCCAGGGTATCATAACAACCCTGGCGGGAAACGGTAATGCGGAATCCAGTGGGGACAACGGTCCTGCCATAGACGCCGGTATTATGCCCTCCAGCGTTGCAGTGGATGATTTCGGTAATGTTTATTTTACAGAAGGGACCTCCTGCGTGGGCGGCAGTGTGGATTCTGTAACAGGAAAATGCATTGGCGGCCAGGTTGTGGAAGGAAGCTATCGCGTCCGCAAAGTATCCACCAATGGTATGATTTCCACCATCGTCGGGACCGGTGAAAAGTATGATCGCTATACCCATGCAAGCAATGGTGACAATGGGCCGGCATCGGATGCATACCTTCAAAATCCGACATCCGTAAGCCTGGATCAGGACGGCAACCTGTATATTGCCGATGGTCCGAGGATAAGAAAAGTAAATGCCAGCGGTTATATCACCACTGTGGCAGGAAACGGCTATACCGGTTACACGGGTGACGGGGGACTTGCAACAGATGCCCAAATTACCCAGGCATCCGGTGTCACCTTTGACAAGAGCGGTAATTTCTACTTTTCACAATATTATGGCAATGGTGACGTGATCCGTAAGGTAACCGGCACCGGGTATATCTCCACGGTTGCCGGCAAAGGCGAGCCCGGCATGGACGGTGATAACGGCCCCGCCACCCACGCACTTCTTAAACAACCCCAGCGACTGGCCATAGATCCCAACGGATTTATCTATATCCCGGACAAGGGAAACGGTCTGATCCGCATGGTCTCAACAGATGCCTACAGCAACAAGGAGATCCGGTTTACCGAATCAAGCGGTTGGGGACATCTGATTTCAGCAGAAGGGTTTCACACATCCACCTATGACCTGGAAACAGGAACCAACCTGCTGACATTTGCCTATGACGGCCAGAAAAAACTGACCTCCATCACCGATCAACTGGGCAATGTTGTGACCATCGAACGTCTTGCCGGTATTCCCTCCGCCATCATATCACCGGACGGCATGCGGACTGAGATTACCCTTGACAGCAACCGTCAGCTCACCCGGATGACCTTACCGGATTTAAGTACCTATGATTTTGAGTATGACCATAATAATGGCCTTCTGACAGCCAAGAATGAACCCAACGGCAACCGGTTTGAACATTATTTTGACGGAAACGGCCGCATCACGCTAACCAATGACCTGGAAGGCGGCCTGTGGGAATTCAGCAAAACAAAAACCCACGACGGCAAAACCACAAGCCGGACCATGACCGAAAACACCCTGACAACCGTAACCAAAGTTTCCAGGTCTTCGGGTGAAGTGAAAACAACCCTGACAGCTCCCACGGGTGATGAGTCTTACACCCTCACTGCTGCCGATGGTCTTTTAAGCACCTCCTGGACCCCCTGCGGCATTAAAACAACATCAATCAGCGATCTGGACCGAATGTACGGATATATCCATTTAAAAGAAAAAGCCATAACCACCCCTGCCGGTCTTGTCCTAAAAACAGATATCGGCAGAGCCTATGTGGACAGCGATTTCAATGGCATCCCTGAACTTATGACAGAAACCATAACAACCAATGACAGGGTCACCACCCGGACCCATGATGTAACAAACGCAAGACAGATCATCACATCACCGGAAAACCGGGCTATCACCACCACATATGATCCGGCAACCCTGTTGACACTGAAATCGGAAGTAGCCGGGCTCTATCCAGCCGAATACAGCTACTTTGCCGATGGAAAGTTGTCGTCAGAGACCACGGGAGACAGGACCACCCATTACACCTATGATCTCCAGGGCAACCTTGCCACGATAACCGATCCCCAGAACAAGGTCACCCGGTTTACCGATTATGATGCTCTGGGCAGGATAACCCGCATGGAACAGGCCGACGGTTCAATACTGGCCTACGATTACGATGAAAACGGCAATATGACCCTCTTGACAACACCTGTACCCGCAGACCACCTTTTTGATTACAACGGGGTAAACAAACCCTCAACCCAGACAACACCCCTGAACAGCATCACCCAATATGCCTATAATGAAGAACGGCTGCTCACCTCAATAACACTGCCCTCCGGCAAGGCTATTCATAATACATATGTAAACGGCCAATTGACAGAAACCGCAACAGATGAATGGACCAATCTTTATGCCTATACCTGCGGCAACCTGCCTGCATCCATAACCAGAGGACCGGAAGAGATCGGCTATGAATACGACGGAACCCTTGTCACCGCATCTTTCCTGACAGGCACCCTGGATCAGACGCTTGAGTTTGTCTATAATAATGATTTTAGCCTGACCGCCTTTACCTATGCCGGAGCCACAGAAGTCTTTGAGTACGATAATGACGGCCTGGTCACAGGAACCGGCAGGTTCTCCATTACAAGAAATCCTGACAACGGACTGCCCGAACAGGTATCAGACAACACCTTTATCCTTGCCAGGTCCTTTAACGGGTACGGTGAAGCCGAAAATGTCACAACCCGGATATCCGGATCCACACGCCTTGGCTATACCCTGACACGGGATCATAACGGTCGGACAACCACAAGGGATCTCACAGTATCCGGCACAAACCATACATACGACTACACCTACGATGATTTTGGCAGGCTTCTGACCGTCACGGAAGACGGAATCCCCACGGAAGAATACGAGTACGATAACAACGGGAACCGTATCTATGAGATCAATACACATCTTGGGATCACCGGCCGGACCCTGACATATTCCATTGAAGATTATCTTATCACCACGGATACGGCAACCTATGAATTTGACCCCGATGACCGCCTGTCAAAAGTAACCGAGGGCAGTGACATAACCGACTATGTCTATTCATCAACCGGAGAACTGGTCAGCGTAACCCTGCCGGACGGCACCGAAATCACATATGTCCATGATCCCCTTGGCAGACGCATAGCCAAAAAAAACAACGGCACCATAGTTGAAAAATACCTCTGGTCCGGCCAGACAACCCTGTTGGCTGTCTTTGACGGCAATGACAACCTTCTCCAGCGGTTTGAGTATGGGGACGGCAGGATGCCCTGCGCCATGACAGCAAACGGTAATACCTATTACCTGGCCTACGATCAGGTGGGCACCCTGAGGTTGGTAACGGATACAGCCGGTGTTGCCATCAAACAGATCGATTACGATTCTTTCGGCAATATCATCGTTGACACAAATCCGTCCTTTACTATACCATTTGGATTTGCAGGCGGTCTCCACGACCGTGACACAGACCTTGTACGATTTGGTTATCGAGACTACATGCCAAAGACCGGTAAATGGACCGCCAAAGATCCGATCGGGTTTGCCGGTGGGGATAGTAACCTTTATGGGTATGTCCTGAATGATCCGGTTAATTTTATTGATCCAACTGGTGAATCTGGATTACCGGGCTTAATTATTGGAATCGTTGCAGGTGCATATGGTGGCTTCACCGCTGGAATGGCTTCCGGTAATATCAAAACGGGAATTTTATCAGGAATTATTGGTGGAATAGCAGGTGGTTTTGTTGGAGTTGTTCATCCTGGTTTATCTGCTAAAGCTGGTGGAATTATCGGTGGTATAGTGGGGGGGATAGCTGGAGGTGTTTCAGGTGTATACAAGGATGACTCATGTAAAGATCCCACTTTTAGGGATTACGCTAATGCTGCAGTTTTTGGTGGAGTTGTCGGAGGGGTAACTGGAGCTATTGGAGGATACACTAAAGTTGCTTTAAATTCGGTTCGAGTCACTGGGGTTATTGCCGATATTACAGCATCAATGATAGCAGCACCTGTTGAATTAGGTTTAAGTATTGGAGCTTCGTCCATTACAGAATAGCGTTGAAGTTTATTATTGGAGTCTATCATGAAAAAAAATATATATACCTTAAGTCAGTCTGACGTTTATATTTTTATTACCAGGAATTTGGGTAGAATATTCTTTTATTCTCTAATGTTAATGTCTATAGTTGAACTTGTTGGTCAAAGTGATTTTGTAAATATAAATAGATTTTTTCATATTGCAATTGTATTCAGTATGTTTGGCTTTGCTGCTGATAGGTTTTTTAGGAAAGTAGCATACAAAATAGCAATTGATTTTGATGATTGCATAATTGAGTGCTATATGTGTAGAAACAATGAAGTGAAAAAACATAGTTTTCATGTAATAAAAGACGTCATAATAAAAAACTACATAACATTTGTTTTTGAAAATGAAAAAATTCTTTATCATCCTTCAGAGGACGAGAATTATAATTACAGGTTGGAAAAATTAAAAGCTATATCTGAAAATTTGCGAAGCCCAAGGTCATCCATTAAAGAGTAAGTGAATAAAAGTGCCGGGCTTGAATTGACCTGGTCAAGTAAAAGTGGACACTTTTGTTAAGCAGCCTTTTTGAAAAGCCACAGCATTTCAAATTCTTTAGGGCTCACATAGCCCAGATAAGAATGCCGCCTGTTGCTATTGTAAAACATTTCAATGTAATCAACGACGTCTCTTCTGGCGTTTTCTCGGGTCGAATAGTTTGCAAAAAAGATTCTTTCAGTTTTCAAGCTACCGAAAAAGCTCTCTGCCACGGCATTGTCCCAGCAGTTCCCTTTCCGGCTCATACTACTGACCATTCCATGGGTTTTAAGCATCTTCTGAAAATCGTTACTACAATACTGACTTCCTCTGTCTGAATGAAATACAAGGCCCAGGGCAGGCGAACGACGCCAAATTGCCATTTGTAAGGCATCCATGATCAGCTTTGTGGTCATCCGCTTGTTCATGGACCAACCGACAACTTGGCGCGAAAAAAGATCTATGACTACGGCCAAATACAGCCATCCTTCATGGGGCCAAATATATATATAATCTGAAACATAAACCTTGTCCGGTTCTTTTACTTCAAACTGTCGATTTAATAGGTTCGGTGCAACTGGCAAATTATGCTTGCTGTCTGTCGTCACTTTAAATTTCTTCTTTTGCTTGGCTGCAACATCGGCCAATTTCATCAGTGTCCCGGCCCTGTAACGCCCACAGGATTTGCCACACGCAACAATTTCTTTCGCAATCCGTCGGGCACCATAGGTCCCCCTGGATTTTTTATGAGTTGCTTTGACAATGGGAATGAGGCTGTCATTTTCCCGCTGTCTTGGTGATTTTTCACATTTACGCCAAGCGTAATATCCACTTCGGGAAATTTGCATGACACTACATATCAGAGCCACTGGGTACTCCTTCTTTTCAGCATCAATAAATTGATACTTCAGCTCATTTCTTTCGCAAAGAAGGCTGCTGCTTTTTTTAAGATTTCACGCTCCATCTTCAAGCGCTTGTTCTCTTTCCGGAGGCGGCTCAACTCTGCCTTCATCGCTGCCCCTCCTTGTATACCAGAGGCATCTTCGATAGTTCCTTCAAGCTCACGTTTCCAGCGCCCCAACATGGTTGCATTAACCCCAAGATTCCGGGCAGCCTCGGTAATTTTATAGCCCTGTTCAGTGATCAGTTTAACCGCGTCTTCTTTAAATTCAGATGTATATTTCTTTCTATTCTTGTCCATTTGACACCTCCATGTGGGTTTTCATAACTCACTCTTAAGAAAGTGTCCACAAATACCCTACCACCTCACCGGGTCGTTGGCTTTGCTGGGCAAACATAAAACCGGGCTTTCAAGAAGAAAGCCCGGTTTTATTCAGTTACAGTTTCTATCTGGTAATTTCAAAGATTAATTTGTTTTTCTGCGGGTAATTCCGGCAATACCAAGAAGGCCGATACCGAGAAGAACAAGTGTGGCTGGTTCTGGAGTAGGTGTAAGATCTGAAGAAGATATCATTAAATCAACAGGGCTACTATTTAAGGCTGCATCTTCAAAGTAAATTTTAGTATTATGGTTTGATGCATCATATGCGGTAAAAAAATAATCTAGACCATCATCGTTAAGAGTTTCGTCAGTATACCTAGTATATTGCTTTGTAGCTCCTAAATATACGTCAGAATAAAAACCAAATTGAAGTCCAAAATTGGAGTATATTCCGTTTTTACCATCACTAATCTGCCATAGTGAACTACCGTTATCAAATTTAAACCAAACTGAGGCAGTGGTCGCGGGGCTAGGGGAAGAAACTGGTCCTGCAGTTGCATCAAATATTTCATGCAAAGCAGTTACGGTTCCACTACTATTTTTTACGTCTACATTATATACTCCAAAGCTGCTGTCATATGCTGCGTTTGAGTTCTCCCACGTTAATTCAAAGGCACCCTGCCCTTGGCTCAAATCGGTAATTGACCAATAATTGCTATTATTCCATTCATAATCTCCGTTTAGACCAGGTAGAGCCAGGGAGAAAGCGCTTCCAGCCCACAAAAAACAGCCTAAAATTGTAATAAAAAAAAACTTTGCAAATTTCATCATGTAATCGTCTCCTGTAACTTTCCTCAGGCAACCCGGCCATCTCCCCATGAGATCCGTTGGTTTTCCGTCCCTGACTCACGTCAGGTTTAGCTTTTCTTAGGATCTGTTAAAAATTTTGGTTTCAAACTACCGATTTGCAACACTTGTGCCATAAACAGATTTCACTATGATATGTTTATGTTTTTTACCCTGATTAATTATCAATAATGCGCATTTTTAGACGATTTTTTTCGCAATTTAATTTTTCCTTTAAAACGGGGAAGGGCTAATAGGTTGAAATAGTAATGGTCAGTTTCCTTTAAAATCAAGGCTACCATCAAAAAAGGCCGCCTAAAAGACATTCGGGGTAATAAATCAAACTTTCTTCTTTTTTGCGCAATGCGAATCAGTTTCTGGTTAAATTCAATCACTTATTTTACAGCTTTATGAAATAAATTTCACAGTTTTGTGGAATTTATTTCTCAGTTTTAACTAATTACCACTCAATCTCAGCCAAAGTTGGCAATTTTGCTCCGGCGTAGTCCTACGGTCGTTGTCAAGAGAGTTATCGCCTGAACCATATTCATTTTCCTCTTACCCCCCCCATAGCAAATTCTTTTCAGGTGGTATAAGAGACCAACCTCTCTAACCCCTTATATAATGTGAAAACTTATTGTGCGTAAACCGGTATTAAAAAAGACTTGAAAGGAGAATAAAATTGAGCATCGAAAAGTCGAAGAGTTACACCACTGAGTTCAAGGCCCAAATCATTAACGAGTGCATTGAAACAAACAGAAAACGGATAACCAGAAATCCAAGCGAGCCCTGGAGAAAGAACTGGTAGATGCCAAAACTGAAATAGCGGTATTAAAGAAGCTTTTAAATAAAACGAACCAACTCTGGTTGAAAGAATAGAAGTAGCTGAAAGCTTGACCCAAAAAGGTCACCCTGTTAAAGAGATCATTAAATATGCGGTTATTACCAGTTCCACCTGGTATCAACGGGACAAAAAAGCTGCCGAAGATGGACGGAAAAATAATCCGGGAAGGCCCATTCCCGGTTTTACCATGAACCCCGACGGTTCAATAATCCCAGATGAGCTGATCATCGCAGGCCTTAAGAGCTATAGGAAGCGCAAAGAATTTGCCAATGGAGGAGGCGGCTATCAAAAACTTTCCCACTATCTGCTTAGAGACCATGATTACACGGTAAACCCCAAAAAAGTTTACCGGCTCTGCCAGGAACACAATTTATTGTTGCCCCGCCGGAAAAAGCGACGGAAACGAAGGAATAAGCTGCAAAGGCAAGGACCTGGTTTTCACCCTTGATAAGGGCCTCAAGGATTTTGATATCATAGATGAGAATCAGCTGATTCTCAGGAGTGACAACGGCAGCCAAATGACATCAACCGTTTTCACGGAATATGTCCAGGACTTTGGATAAGACCAGGTTCTCCATGAACAGATCCCGCTGGCTACACCAACAAGAATGCCCACATTAATGCATTCAATTCGATTCTGGAGATAGAGTTAGTACAACCCAGACATTTCATAACATATGACCAGGCTTACCGAGAAACGGTTGATTTTATAGAATTTTACAACACATTTAGGCTACACGGTTCATTGAAAAACAGAACCCCAATGGAGGTTTATGAGAGTTTCCAGCGTGGAGAGGCGCTAAATATCCAGGAAATAAGAATATAGATTTCATTTCCCCTCCCGCTTTGGCCTATTTGCCTCAAACGGAGTGAGGAAGGAAGTCACAAAAAAAAATCGGGGGGGGATCAGTCCCTATAGAGAGCTGAAATATCGGTTCAGATCCAAACAACAACTACGCAAAAAAACTCTCCATAAAAAAGGGGTTGACCCGGATATACTGAGATCATTATCTCAACGATACCGTCTCTAAAAATGAAAAAACATTTTTACCTGAGATTATAGTCAGTTAAAAGCCTGGAGAGATACGTCCTCTGAATTCCCAAAGCCTCGGCCGTCCGGGTTCTGTTTCCACCGTATGCTTTCAAGGTTGAAGCAATAAAATCTTTTTTAAAATGCTTAACAGCCTGCTTAAGAGTTTCTCCAGGTTCAAAAGACGGCGAACAATTTTCTCCAGCCCGCGATATACACCCTGAAAATGGCAAATCTTCCGAATTGATCAAATTGCCATTCCTCATGATCACTGCACGTTCAACCGCATTTTTAAGCTCCCGGATATTTCCACTCCAGCAATGATTCCGAAGAAGCTTAACAGCATCTTTGGAAAAATGGAGATCAACTTCTCCCCTCTCGGCCTTAAGTTGTGATAAAAAATATTCGGCCAAAACCAGAATATCTTCTTTTCTCTCCCTTAAGGGTGGCATTTTTATCTGAACGACATTAAGTCTATAATAAAGATCCTCCCGGAATCGTCCATCTTTCACCTCTTGTTCGATATCCCTGTTTGTTGCGCATATTATCCTGACATCCACAGAGACAGTTTTACTGCCGCCAACCCTGTAGTAGACCCCTTCCTGCAATACCCTGAGAAGCCGGGTCTGCATATTCAACCCCATCTCACCGATTTCATCAAGAAACAGAGTCCCCTTGTCCGCCAACTCAAACTTTCCATACTTTTTTGAAGAAGCTCCGGTATAGGCACCTTTCTCATGCCCAAACAATTCGTCTTCAAGAAGATTTTCTGTTAAAGCGCCGCAGTTCAAAACAATCAAACTGGCATCTTTTCTCGGACTCTGCTTATGAATCATGTGAGCCATGAGTTCTTTTCCGGTTCCGCTCTCTCCTAAAATCATAACTCTTGCGTTCGAATCAGCAACCTTGAGGGCATCAGAGATGGATTTTTTTATTGCCCTGCTCTTTCCGACTATTTTATATCTTTTTGCAGCCTGTTCCTTTAGATCGAGGTTCTCCCTGCTGACCCTGGCCATCCTTCTTGAATCGCAAATAGCCTTTGCTGCCACATCGGCAAAAACATTCAAAATATTCAGATCATCACCGGTAAAAGGGGTACCGTCCAGCCTGTTGATAATCTGCACAACACCTATCACCTTTGAATCAGACTTCATTGGCGAGCATATAATGGAGCGGGTGTCAATTCCGGTATCCCTACTCACTTTTTTATACCATCGTGAGTCTTTTTCCACGTCTTCAACAAGAAGAGCTTCACCACTCTTTGCCACGAGCCCTGCTATTCCCTGGCCGACCTTGAGTTCAAACGATTTGATCTTTTCCTTTTGAGAGCCGGTGATCACCTCAAAGTAAAGTTTTTTTCCATTGTCATCAACAAGCAGAAGAGAACTTGCTTTTGCCTGCATCATTCTGACCGAGGTCTTCATGATAAGCTCAAGAAGTTGATCTAATTTCTGCACGGAAGACACCCAGGCAGAAATATCTCTCAAATAATCTACGGGTGAGCTCGAATACACCTGATTCATAAACCAAGCCTGGCTGCAAGAGTTTTCCTGGCATTGGCATCCCCATGAACCAGTCTGATCTCGCGGGGCCTTCTCTCCATTGCATTGACCCAGTTTATAAGATCTTTTTGGTCGGCATGGGCCGAATATCCAGTGAGTTGATGAACATCAGCATTTATCATTATTTTTTCACCATCCAGCCAGACATATCCGTTACGTTTACGGCAATACCTGAGAATATCCCGGCCTGGGGTACCAGACGCCTGATATCCGACAAACAGAAGATCATTTTCACGGCTCCCAAGCCCCTCGACAAGGTGGGCGACAATCCTGCCACCGGTACACATACCGCTTCCTCCGATGATTATGGCTGGACCTGGTACAGAGACAAGCCTGACATGGTTTTGATGATTTTCAACGGAATAAAGGTTCTTAAAATCAATGGGATGATCACCGTTTTTATACAAGGCCAAAGCCTCATTATCCCAGAATTCCGAAAACCTGGAATAGATCCCGGTTATTTCCAGCCCAAGGGGAGAATCGATGAATACCGGAATCCTGGTGCCAATATTGGATGCAGAAAAGATCCTGTCCATCTCATAGATAAGCTCCTGACAGCGTCCAAGGGCAAAAGCTGGGATATAGACCTTCCCATTATCTGCCAGGGCTCTGGATAGAATCGATTTTAAGCGGTTTACTCTTTCGGTTCTGTCACCATGATTTCGATCCCCGTATGTTGCTTCAAGGATTAGCAAATCACAGGGTTCAGGAATATCAGGATCAGGCAGAATTGGAGTATTCGGGGCCCCAAGATCACCTGAAAATACCACAGAACAGTTAGGATGGTCAGATTCAAACCGGATGAAGCACGAACCAAGGATATGCCCTGCATTTCCCAGTTTAAAGCAAATACCATTTTTAAGATTAAAAATTTTGCCGTATTCAAATCCCCAGGAAAGTTCATCAAGTAGATCAGCAACTTTTTGAATCTTGTCGTGGTTCCTTAGTGAAAATCCCATGGTGTCTTCAAGCATGGGAACAAGAAGTTCCTTTGTAGGGTGGGTGCAGATAATCTCACCGACAAAACCCTGTTCAATCAAATCCGGAACTCTTCCAATATGATCAATATGCGCATGGGTAAGAAAAAGATAGTCAATTTTGGACGGAGCAACAGGCCATTTTTCCATGGGGACAACTCTGTCATTGCCCTGTACTGCACCGCAGTCAACCATGATGTTAAGACCTGCTGCCTGGAGAAGGTGGCACGAACCCGTGACACAGTCCGCGCCACCAAGATGAATTACATTCATAAGATCAGCCTTGAATTTTATTTTTCTTCTCCTTCTCCTACAGGTTCACTATCAGTGGAAAGTCTAGTGTTATTGTTTCCTTCTGGAATATGGATCAGGTAAACAGGACTTTCGTTTCTCAACATATCAACAATATTAAACATGTCTGAATAGGAGTAATAGATCATAAATTGATTATCATTAATTTTTCTGGCCGGAGGAAGAGAGCTTGCCCCCTCAAGAAAATGAACATGAACAGTTTTGCCTTCTTTGGTTTTACAGGCAATAACTCCTTTGCTGCCTGAGTTACGTGACGAAAAAGTGTAATACTGATAACTTTTAATTTCTAGCACCTCTGCCATGACTACCTCCATCGTTTAATGTATTAATTTGAACTTCAGCCTATTAGGCTGTGAAGCTTAAAAATATGATGGACTCGTTTTTCATACGAATGTATTAATTAACGCTATAACTCGCCCATAATGTCAACAAAAAAAGACGATTGTCATATACCCAAAACGGGGATCCAACCATAATCGTCACCATATACAGAACCCTGTCATCGTTTACCCGGTTAAGGTGTTCAAGTTCATCGTCATCTCCGAATTCAGGAGCAAGAGAATATTTTTCCTCGGTGTATACGAATGTCGAGACCTTCATAGAATAGAGTCATTTGTGAATTACAACAAAGGATAGCTATGAAAAGCAGGTTCTGTCAAGGACTATTTTTTGACAAAGAATCGCCAATATCGACCCTCAACTTCCAGAGATCATAAACACCCACATTTTCAAAAATTTCGGTTCCGGCGTCATATTCATAGGCCTTTGACACAGCACCTTGGAGGTTCAATCTCTCTTTAACCCAATGTCTTACAGCGTCCTCGGGAAGGTTCAGAAACTCAGCAAGAAGTACCAGATATTCAACAATTTGCTGACCATACCTGAAAGCCTTGAGCCGGACGGACGGATACACCTCTTCGCCCTTGGGATAGAACAGGGCTGTCTGTTCACCACTCTTCCAGCAATTTTCACTGCCAATGCTCTGCCATGGAAGCACACCGCAGGCCCCCTTTGACCAAGCCGAGACACACCACAACGCAGGTTGAAGATTGGAATCAATCAGCTTGTTTGCCGTTCCATATTCGGCAAACTGTGTTTCAGGATTTCTCTTTATTTCATCATGCTTCATTCGGGTTTTCTGGCCATTATTCCCGCCAATATACTCAATATCGGTAATTCCCCACAAAAGATTCCTTCCATACTGGGGATAAGAGATATCAGCCCTGAAATATAGCTTGAGTCCCTCCTTCACCGGATCAACCGCCTCGTGCCACAAACGCCCATACCATTGTAACGCCATAAAATCCGGGATATTTACAGGCTCATCAAAGATCCATGGAGCCGAAGAGCTCTTAAATCGCTTTTTATAATAGACCTTATTGTTCAAATAAAACTGAAATCGTGTACGATTCCACCCTTTAGCCCGTATATGCCTGCCAAACGCACTGAAGCTCTGTTTCAATTCTTCCCTGTAATTCTCGGACAATGCTTCATCCGCCAAACAGGATTTGGTGTAATTTCCAGCAAGCCCAACAGGCCAGTTTTCGCTCAACGGAAGATACATAACATCCACAGGCTGATGTTTCCTGGGAAGATCAGCAAAGGCAGAACCGTCAACCAAAGGACCGACCTTTTTATCCCACAACTCCCAATCAAATCCCATTGCCAGTTTTTGGGGCGCAAACTCAGGCGTTCCGTCCCATCCATAGGGTAGCCTGTTCAAACAGGTCCTGTGCCTGTGGGCAAGCCTGTAACAGGCGTATCCTTTATATGGTGACACCCTGGAATAGGCATTCATTTCAGGCACAAAAGAGAGCTTATCAGGCAGGGTAAAATCCCAAACCGTCAGCTGAACATCAAACACCTCTGGCTGCTGACTGTCTGATTTGAGGATGAGCTTACCCTTTTTTATACCCGGGGTCATCCCGTGGGGGATATGAATATCACACAGAAAGCTCCCCCCGGTTTTTAACCTTTTTTTCTCATCTTTTCCCAACGGCACCAAGGGGTCCGGCACCATCATCTGTTCGCCATCCATACCCTTGACGTTCACATTTTTAAACAAAAAAAGTTCAGGCTGTAGGTCCGGTTCATCTTCAAATAGGCAATCCATGGTAAAGCCGGATAAGTCACCGACAACCACAACCTGAAAACCGACATCCTCGTTTCTTGCACCATGAATGCGGACTTTCCTATCCTTCAAAGAATAAATATGGTTCCCGCTTTGATATCCGATACCATGACCGGGAATGATCTTTCGATCTTCCGGGAGATACTTATCTAGGAGATCAATCACAGAGACGTTTACGGATTGCGACAGATCTTTTTCCCTCACATAAAAGGGCTTCAAATCTGAACCTGGGATATCAACATTTCCCAAGCCACCGGAAAGGGCAATATTTATTGTGAAAGGCTTACTCCTGTTGCCAGCACAGTCCAAGCTGATCACAGAGATCTCAAGCTGATCGTTCGGCCCGAAACCGAGATCCTGAATATGCATCATTACTTCATCATCAGGTTGTTCAGCCATGGGAATCAGATACCGGGGAAATATTTTTCCTCTTCCATCCCTTTTCCATGCCATATCAAACCCGAGGACGTCCCCGCCCCCATGATCATGGGGAGTGTTCCAAAACAACAAAGCTTCCCCTGAAGGAAGTTCATTGGTTTCAACCCTAATAGATTCAACAGGGTCAGGAGGAACAAGATCTCTCCCCTTAAATTGAATCTCCATCCATGGTGAACTAATAAGGCTCTCTCTGCTGTATATCACCCTATTGGGAAAAAAATGATACTCAAATTTTCCATCCCTAACCGCCCACTCGCTTCCCACATCGTCATAGAAACAAAAGCCTTTGGAAATACAGGCCACCTTTGCACCCAGAATGTCGGGAGGAACGTGTATTTTCTGCCACCCGTCCCTGTCCGGCAAAGAAGCACGACTTGACTGCCAGATGGTATTCCCCCTTCCAAACACGACATCCATTAGAGTGCTGCCCGGGTATGCCCAATCCTGCTTTTCATATTTAGCCTGTACAAAACATGATGACCCAGTTTCAGGTGCAAACCCCTGTGAGTTTCCCTCAACCCAGCATGAAGCAAGGGTTGAGAGCCCTGCCCTCTTAACGGGAGCATCAAGCGGTGCTGCAGATCGAAAATGTAGCCATGCATCTTTGACAAGATACCCCTGGAGAGTTGAAGCATCAATATCAAAAAGAATATATTCCTGGATACTCTTCAGTTTTAGTGAGGATGTTTTCCCATTGTTTCCGACCTGTTCTTTACCCACTGAAGAGACTGACGTATCTTTAACAACCGTTTTTTTGAACTTGTTTGCAATAACCCCATGAACAGACGCCATTCCGCAATTAAGACAGATGAAGAAATAGAGAAAAAAAAAAGAGAGCAGCCATCCAATAACGGCTGATCTCTTTTCCAGGATCTTTAAATATCTTTTTTGATAATTACCGGTCAGCACAACTCTTTGCGCTCGCTTTAATGTTACAGTATTGTTATTTTATATGGTTTATAACAAAAAGCAGAAGTTGTTCTGCAACCTGTTTCCTGCCGACTTGATTTAAATGTCCGCCATCATCGGTATATTCCGGCAGCAATGTATAGTATTTTTTATTACCTTTTCCATATGAGATTAAATTTCCGTCAGATGTAGTTGATTCCTGCATTGCAAGATCAAACAAATAATTCCCTCCATCATATTCCTGTCTTAGCATGTTGTTGAATTTATATTTAATTTTATTGTCATACATATTAATTTTGCCGGCATTTCTTTTTATAAAATCCTTAATTTTTTTAAATCCCCCTCGTATTCCTGAAGGCGTTAATGTCAATGGTGTTGTCAGATGAAAAAAAGTCGTTTCCGGATATTTTTTTAAAAGATCTGCCATGTTTTTTTTGTAATCATTGAAAATCAATGTCAAGTCAGTACCGGAGTGAATATCCACATAACAGAACTTTAAAAACGCAAAATCCACTTTATTGCCCAAGCCATTATCCACTTTTTTTTTGAATTCACTGATTTTTGAACCGGGATTTACATTTTGCCCAACCCTTGCATGAGCAAAAACACCAGTTCTGAAATCATTTGGGTCACACGTTTCAACAAGATTTAGTTTAATGCTTGGGTTTTCATTCATTAAATCTTTAATCCCCTTAATAATATCAAAGCCTACAGATTGATGGGCAAAGAATATTTTTTTGTATGAGAGAGTTTCCCACTGTAATTCCGAAATATCTTTAATGGATTTAATGTCTTGTTGTTTTTGCGCCATCTCCCCTCCACTACAAGCGATTAGGACTATTGGAATAAAAAACAATAATAGTATGGATTGTATTTTCATAACAGACCTCTAAAAGATTTAAGGCGTTATTAAGTCAAGACATCTGCTTTTGTCAATCTTACCGTTTGTTTTTTTGGGTAATGCTTTTACAAATTTTATCGTAGTCGGTAGTTTATATTTTGGCAGTATTGTTGCACAACGCTCCATGATCATCTTTATTACCACAGTTTCATTTATTGGTGCAACAATGGCAATCAGTTTATACCCCAAAAGAGAATCCTTTAGTCCCACCACAGCAACTTCAACAGCAAGATCTGTCTCCATGACAGCATCTTCAATTTCCTGAGGATTAATGCGATGGCCCCCTACTTTTAACAAACTGTCCTTTCTTCCCGTTAAAAACAAATATCCATCTTCATCCATGTAGCCCTGATCACCTGTATGATACCCATGTTCATCTAATACTGCTGCGGTTGTCTCAGGATCATTCCAGTACCCCTGCATGATGTTGCTGCCTTTGGCAACGATTTCCCCAATTTTTCCAGGTGCTACTTCTTTGTTATTGACATCAAGAACTTTTAGTTTCACCCCTGGAATAGGTTTGCCTATGGAATTTATTTTGTTTGTCAGCTCTTCAGGTTCAAGATAGGAAAGCCGCGCAGAAGCCTCTGTTGCACCATACATAATATAAAGATCTGTATGGTCGGGAAGGACCTGTAAAAGTTTTAACTTTGTCTTGGCCGACATATGTCCGCCCGCCTGGGAACAGAGCCGAAGCAAGTTTAATTTATTACGACATGCTTTTAAGGAGGAACGATGCAGAAGAAAAGTATAGGTTGAGGGCACACCGGAAAAACAGGTGATTTTCTCCTCTATCATCTGTTCGAGAATGGAGTATGGATAGGCAAATTGGTTATTTATTACCAGTGTGCCTCCCACTGCGAATAAAGTGTTGAGAAGAGATTTACCCATCACATAAAAAAAGGGTAGTACAACCATTTGAACATCATTTTTTGTAAGGTTTAAATACTGACAGATTGATTTTGTATTTGCAATGATGTTTTCATGGGAGAGCATAACCCCTTTTGGAGTTCCGGAACTGCCCGATGTATAAATTATGGTTGCAAGAGTCGAACAATCAATGGGGCTATTAATATTTCCTGTGATGTTAAAGCTGTTCATCTCCTCCCACGAAATCATTTTAATGTTCAGGAACAGCCCATCATTTACCGGCTCTGTGGTTATTAACATTTTTATATCAAAATGATCCAATCCACATGATCTCAGCATCGCTATACTCTTTTTAGAACAGATCAGGGCTCTGGGATTTAATTGGGAAAGCAGATGCCTGAGGGAGGCTGGTTTCAAAGCAGTCCCCAAGGGAACCACGACCCCCCCAGCTTTGAGCACACCATAATAACTAATAACATATTCAGGACAATTTTCAAGAATCAGTACAACCCTGTCCCCTTTTTTAATTGAATGATCTAACAGTAACCTTGCTAACTTGTTTGCCTCTGAATTTATATGTACGTAGGGAGCCCTAACATCTCCCGCTATCAGTGCAGTTTTATCTGGATATTTTGCAGAACTCGTTTCCAAAAGGTGATGAATCAGGGTCGGTGAAGTGGTATCCATACGCCCCCCTCAGGATGTTATAATGATTTTTTTTAAGAATTTATCCAGGTTGTTCAATGAATCCAAATTCTCTGGTATCATATCATCGTCATCGATTTCAATTTCAAATTCTTCTTCAAGAAACTCTATTAATTCAAGAACGCCGGTTGAATCAATAATGCCTTCATTCAAAAACGATGTATCGTCTGTTAAATCGTTTTCTTCTCCAAATAAAAAGTTTTCAACAATAAAACTACGAATTTTATTTTTAGGTTGCTCCATTTGTAAGCCTCCTTTTTGCATAGTTAATCATTGTTTTGTTCTGTTTGGAGTATATTTTTATTAATCCAAGGTCTCGGGAGATAAGACCCTGTCTTACCATATTTGCTATTTCCCATACATACGGATGAAATCCATGACGGCTTATATGGCAGTTGTTGGCATATGCATTTATCAGGCAGTTAGACGAATTTGTGTCTGTATCTTCAGGAGCCAGCCATCCCAGTTCATTGAGTTCCTTCTTAATTCGGTCTTCATCATAGTCGTAAAAAGCAAGGGGGTGGATATTATGGGGGAAAGAGTCCTTAAAGGAGTTAAAGTAATCATCGGGAATAAAATATTGATGCAACTCATCAATCAATTCCGGAGGAAAGGCATTTTTTAAAACATTCTGAGTTGAAAGCGAAAAGGAAGGATTGGTTTTCAGTATGGCAGATTGAATTGGGGCCTGTCCTGGAGACCAGCCAAATCCAACAAGGGGGATTGACATTTCAAGGGCTGTTTTGAGCACCATGCTTTTAACCAGACAAATGCAGGCGGTACAGATGCTCGATGCACGCAATAACGTCTGGCGCGAAAAAATATCCTTTTTTGCCGTTAATGCAAACATTTCCTTTATGCTGCGCCAGGACGGTTTAAAAGTGATGGAATCAATCTCCAGACTGTCGGTGACTTTTTTTATATTCTCAAAGGCGGTTGATGATACAAAGTGGTTATCAAATGTCAGTGCAACCATGCGGAGGTTGTAACGTTCCTTGAGAAGCTTTAAGGTGTAAGAAGAATCCTTACCGCCACTGTAGGCGATTATCATATCATATACCGGAGCAGATCCTTTTGTATTTTCTATCAAGGCATCAAGGCGAAGACGGTATTGATTTTTTTTTTCAGCAGGGTTGATTTTATTTGAAGAAACGGCTTCTTTTTGACAATAATTACAGGTCCCCTGATCATTAAACGCTATGCCGGGAAATGTTCCAGGCAGGATGCAGTTATCACAGATTTTTTCAGGAATATTCACTTGATCAGTGGTCAAACGCCTTCCTCCCTTGGAATTTTTTTTATAAAATGAAAATCCAAAAGCTGGGTTGATAAAATCCCAACAAGGGCCATGTTTTCACGTTCACTTAAAAGGGTCCCTTTTTGTTGTTTGCATTTCTTTAACAGATTATTTGTTTTAATATGATCAAAATACCCATTTTCTTTGATTGCTTTTTCCGAGAGCAGTTCATGCACATAATCATGATGAGTATCTCCCAGAAATGCTTGGCTAATGGGAGCGCGATAAGGCTGTTTTACTCTATTAATCAGTCTCGGCGGCATTAATCCTCGGGCTGCTTTTTTAAGTATGTATTTTTCTGTCATTCCATTCATTCTAATATCAGGAGGCAGTTCAGCTGCAAATTCAACTACCCTGTGATCCAGAAAGGGATAACGCCCTTCTACTGAATTTGCCATGGCCATACGGTCTCCCTGGGAGGATAACAGGTAATTGGAAAGGAAAATCCGGCTTTCAATGTATTGGGCCCTTGACAAAGAATCCCGGCACATGAACCCTTCAGGAAGGGTTTGAATATATCTGGTTATAAAATTATCTAAATCAGAAATCTGTTTCTGCAGGTCAGGAGAGAAAAAACCTTTCATGTGTGATGAGTTTCCCCATCTCAGCATATGTGAATATACAGGAGAGCTTAAATCCTGCATGCCTTTTTGAAAAAACAGTTCAAGAACTTTTACAGCTTTTCCTTTTTTTTGAGAGAAAATATATGGATAGAGCTTTTGAAGAAGTAATGGACGAAGCCTGGAACCAGGATCTTTTGCCCAAAATCGACGAACCTTGTCTTCCTTGAAAATATTATATCCTGCAAAAATTTCATCAGCGCCTTCACCGGTTAATACAACTTTAAAATCATTCTCCCGTACAAGACGTGAAAGAAGCATAAGCGGGGCAGGAGCAGTTCTGATCAGCGGAGTTTCTGTGTGCCATATTACCTTTGGGAATATCGCTCCAATATCTTGATATGAGCAGGTTATGGCCTTATGATCCGTTCCAAGATAATCAACGGCCATGTTCTGAAAAAATGATTCATCAAATCGTTTATCTGTAAATCCGACTGAAAAAGTGCAGAGTTTATTACTGCTATTCTTTTTTATCAGAGCACTTGTATATGTGCTGTCCAAACCTCCGCTAAGATAAGCACCAACGGGCACGTCAGCCCGAAGCCTGATAAGTGTAGCGTCCACCAGGAGCTGGTTTAACTCCTCTGACCATTCAGATAGAGGACGTTTCGGATATTCCCGATTGGACGCCTTGCCAAAGGGCAATTCCCAGTATTGTCTGATTTTCAAACCTTTTTTGGAAAATTGCGCATAATGGCCAGGAGGAACCTGAAAGATATTTTTAAAAACGGTGGCACCATCATAAGTAGACCAGCAAGTAAAAATTTCTGAAAGATTTTGGGGATCAATCTGTCTTGGAATTTTTTTATCTGCGAATAGCGCTTTAATTTCAGAGGCAAATACGAGTCTGCTGTTTTTTATAAAATAGAACAAAGGCCTTATCCCCATTCTGTCCCGGCCAAGTAAAAGTTCCTCTCTATTTTGATCCCACAATGCAAATGCAAACTGCCCATTGAGATGTTCAAACAGTCCTGTTCCATAATCTTCAAACATATGAACCAGAACCTCAGTATCTGTTTCTGTATAAAATCTGTGACCTCTGGAAATTAATCTTTTTCGCAATTCAGGATAGTTAAAGATTTCCCCGTTGAAGATTATCCATATTGATCTGTCTTCATTGTGAATAGGCTGATCTCCACCATGTAGATCAATAATTCGCAGGCGAGTATGGGCAAGTCCAGCAGGACCCTTTGAATATGTTCCGGTTGCATCCGGGCCCCGGTGATGGATATAGCTACACATACTGGAAAGAAGTCTTTCTTTTTTTTCACACGATTTGTAATTGATTATGCCGGCTACACCACACATAAACCCATTTCTTTTAAGTTTCCCTTAAAATTCTTGCTGGAAAGCCACCTATTTTAGAGTTATCAGGAAAAGATTTCGTTCCCGTGACACTGACAGGGAGCATAACAACATTCGATCCCAGCTCAGACCCTTTGGAGCACAAAGACTCACACCCCACATAGGCACCTTGGCCAATCGTGACTTTTCTGTCATTCTGGTTAAAATCCTTATCTCGATTTTCATAATCAACATTATGAAAATCGGAATCAAACACGGATGCACTTTCAATTAAGGAATTATCACGAACAGTGATTTTAAGATGGCTGCCAAATCGGGTCGCCCGCAAGGTAACATTGTTCCCAATGTTTATTCTTGCTTTTTTCAAATGCGTATAAAGGGTAACATATCCATTCCCCCATGGATCAGTATCAAAGCAACAATTTTCCCCAATCATTATTTTTCCAGGGCCTTTTATACTAAGTTTACATTTAATTACACTATTTTTCCCGAAAAAGGCTTTTCGAAAGACATACTGATACTTTACAATATAATACCACGTTCGTATTTTATCCCTTATACTAATCATTGATTTTTTGTCCCACTTATTTTTCTTGCAGGATTCCCAACCATTAGCATTTTTTCAGCGACTTCCTTTTCACGAAGAACAGAACCGGAACCAAGAACAGCTTCATCATGAAGGACACTCCCCCTTAATACGAATGAATTGGCACCTGTCCAAACATGTGAGCCGATTTTTACAGCCTTTACATTAGAATTTATCCACTGTTCATCTATTTTTGTCAATCTTCCAGGAATGATATCAGAATCCATAACGGTAGTGCTTCCCATGAGCACATCATCACCAATTGTAACAGAATCAACACAGCTTATTCTGATTCCCCCAAGGTAAGAAGCATTTCCGATTCTAACGACAGAATTTTCAGTATGAGTAATAATAGAAGAGATCCTTAAGAAACTGAGATCAAAACTAACTTTATCTCCGATTATAACTTTCCCAGGGCCTTTTATGATCAATCCTGAATATGCTCTTAAACTTGACCCGATTTTAATATTTTTATTGATAACCCTATATTTGAGTTTTATCAAACACCCTCTGATCAGTGCGAATATGAGAGAAATGGCAGTAACAGGATCTAATAAAAACTTTTCAAGTTTATTCATTATTACCTCACAATGATAAACGACATGATTAATAATCCATCGTAGAGAATCCCCATGTGTAAGGGTATTACCGCCTCACCCCAGAACGAAACGATTAAATTTGAATAGGGAGACCAAAAACCCAGCAATGATGAGATGCACCTAAAAGCTCAAAAAGGATGAATTGCCTGAAGAATAGCTCCAGGAAAGCCTCAAGATGTGCAGCAGTCAAGAGTACAAAAGCCTCCATCTCACATGCTGACAAATCAAGGCATCTGCGTGGCCTCAGAATCAAATGGATACAGTCCCATGCGTGCGCAAAGGGCCAGCTTACAGGTAAAGAGAAGAAATGGAGGTTCTCCACCCTAAAAAATTAAATCTCATACCAATCCGGGAACTTCATCTAAGAGATAATTTTCAAGCGATCTATAAACCTCCCACAGAGGAAAAATTCTAAATCTTGATCAAACAATGGTACTTACAGATAAATCTTAGCCGTCTTACTCCGATTATTGGATCAGTTAAGACCATCAAAAACCATTGGACAGGTGTTCTTGATAGGTTTAAAACCCCCTTGTAGGTAGCATCGCAACTATTAAATCATCACTCAACGTTCAAACCAATTGGTGCCATGGGGGGGGTCATATCTCCCGGAGTATAAGAAACGGTATTTGACAGTTCGCTCTCACCAACAGAATTATAAGCTGAAACTGCAAAATAATATTTTTGTAGGGGGACAAGTGAAATTGAATCAAATGAATATTGACGTGTTGAATTCGAAACATCGTCCAGCAGTTTCAAATCTTGAACACTTGTACCATAGTATACTCGATATCCTGTTATCGTCCCAGGCACAGGTTCCCATGACAATGATGCTGCATATGAAATTGAAAAAAAAGACAGAACGAACAATAGCAACGTCAAGCAAAATACAAATACTCTTTTAGTCATAACAAAATACCTCCTTGCATATAACGATCTTAATCGTTAATAAAGACATGTTATCACACCAACATTTCTTATGAAATTATTGTTCTTTTACAATAACAGAATACATACTCCCATATTCATTACTTCCCAATTCAATTCGGCCCGGTGAATACTCTTTTGAATAGATACTCATTAAAACATCTGTTCTAAGGTCTAATCCTGTATCAGTAAAATTTTCAAGCCACGCGGGCTTGCTGCGGTCATCATGGGCAACATATACTGTCACTGCGGTATTTACATCAAAGGATAGAAAGGAATCATTACCCCTTTGGCTGTTATCATTATTCGCCGTCTGTATATATGTTAAATTCAAAAGGAATCCAGGAACATCACTAAAGATATAACCGCGATCAATGTACGCCAAAGAACCATCGGACAGACCCGAAACCACTTCATAAGTTCTTCCTGAAGCAACTGCAATATTCGATATTAAATTTTCGGATACAATAGGCGGGGGTGGTAAAGAGATCACTTCCTTTATGATAACAGAATACATACTACCATAGTAATTGCTTCCCAATTCAATCCGACCTGCTGAAAAATCTTTTGAATAAACACTCATTGAAACATCTGTTCTAAGGTCTAATCCTGTATCTGTAAAATCTTCAAGCCACGAGGGTTTGCTGCGATCATCATGGGCAACATATACTGTCACTGCAGTATTTACATCAAAGGATAGAAACGAATCATTACCTCTTTGGCTGTTATCATTATTTGCCGTCTTTATATAAATTGAATTCAACAACATTTCAGGGACATCACTAAATGTATAACTGCGGTCTATGTACGCCAAAGAACCATCAGACAAACCGGAAGCCACTTCATAGGTCCTTCCTGATGCAACTGAGATATTAGATATAAGATTTTCTGATGAAGGGAGCTGGGGCCTTATAATATATTTTACATTTAGTTCGCTATTTTTTTGATTTCCAGCAGTATCGGTCGCAGTAATCGTAATTTTATTATCCCCTTCTAACAGACCGACATTATCAATTTCCCAATTTTCCAGCCCAACTGCGGAACCGCTTTGGCCTCCGGAGCTGTACCAACCGACATTACTTAACCCAACATTGTCGGAGACAGTCCCTGAGATATTGACATTGGGTTCGTTTGTTTCGTATACGCCCTCTGTTGTCGGAGAAACAATTTTAATAACGGGGGGTTCGTAATCAGGAGGAGTATAAAGGACTTTCAACTGGACTTCTGAGGTATTCCCAGAACTATCTACTGCAGCAATCGTAAAAAGAGTCTCGCCTTCTGAAAGAACAAAATCGGTCAGGCTCCATTGTTGTGTTCCAATTGCAATTCCACTTTCAGCACCTGCAACACTCCAATTCACTTCAGACACCAAAACATCATCGGATGCAGTTCCCGTCAGGGTTATCTTAGAATCTGATGTATTATAAACATTTGCAGTTGTAGGTGTTGACAATGTGATATTAGGTGCGGTTGTATCTGGAATAACTTTTAGAATAACAGCATACATACTACCAAAATAGTTACTTCCTAGCTCAACTCTGCCAGCGGGAAATTCTTTTGAGTAAATACTCATTGTGTTGTCAGTTCTAAGATCCAATCCGGTATCGGTAAAGCTCTCAAGCCATGTGGGGGTACTACGATCATCATGGGCGACATATATTGTCACGGCAGAACTTACATCAAAGGAGAGAAAAGAATCATTGTCCCTTTGACTGTTATCATTATTTGCCGTCTTTATATATATTGAGTTCAGCAACAGTTCTGGAACATTACTAAAAACATAGCTACGATCGATATAGCACAATGAGCCATCAG
>JAQYWC010000054.1 GCA_030145245.1 Desulfobacterium sp. | reverse complement strand
CTCGCCGAGGAAGCTGCAAAGCGTGCCGAAGAGGAGAGACTCAAGAAAGAGGCTGAAGAGAAACGACTCGCCGAGGAAGCTGCAAAGCGTGCCGAAGAGGAGAGACTCAAGAAAGAGGCTGAAGAGAAACGACTCGCCGAAGAAGCTGCAAAGCGCGCCGAAGAGGAGAGACTTGCAGAGCTCCAGAGACAAGCTGAAGAGGCAAAGAAACGTGCCATTGAGATTCAGCGGGTCATCAAAGAGATTGCCGAAAAAGAGGCTCTTGAAGCCGAAGCTGCTCAGAACTTAGTACAGGATGCAGACGAAGCTTCAAACAAGAAGAAGATACCTGGGATGGCTGTACTGGCAGGCGTCTGCGTTGCCGTGCTTTTAGCTTTGATGATCGGCACAAGTGTTAGCAACTCCGGCAAATACTATATAAAGGACACCAACGCCGGGCTTGAGATCTGGAAGGGGCAATTTGCCCCCATAAGCACGGAAAAGCTTGCGTTTCTCAAGGGCATGGACTTCACCGGAACCACAAAGGCGATCTATTCCAAAGATGAGGCGCTCCCCATTCCCTTCAACTACTACATGGACAAGGCAGAGGCCCTGATCAAGACTGAGAGCGTTCCTGAGTTTGAAGCCATCACCGATTTTGTCGAAAAAGCCGCAAAATTTGCAATAACCCCGGAACAGAAAGAAACCATCGCTCTTTATCGAACCAAGACCCAGGAGGCGTTCGCAGACTTCGAAAAAACCAGAATCATCCTCCCGGCTCAACCGGTTGAAGAAGTAACCGCACCCGCGGTCACAGAAGAAGAGACTACTCCTGCAGTAACTGAAGAAGAAAGCGCTACCGCAATAGCAGCAGCAATAGCAGCAGCGGAAGAAGCAGCGGAAGAAGCAGCGGTTACCGCAGTAGCTGCAGAAGAAGAAGAAGCCGTCCCCGCAGCAACAGAAGAACACGTAACAAAAGACTCAGAGTCCCACAACTAAAAAATATACGAGGCAGCAACCCCTGACCAAGGGGCTGCTGCCCCCTTCCTGCTAATTCCCGTAAACTTCAAACCGCGTTTCAGCGTCGGTCAATGCATCGATAGCCCCCTGAATATCAGCCCTCTCCTTGCTGACAAGCCACCTGGTCCAATCCTCAATGCTCTGCCAACGGCTGATCACAAGAGACTCACCAGGAGCATCGAGCCGATTCAACGTCTCTCCGCCAATGTATCCCTCTTGCTGCATGGCAAGAGCTCTGAGCTTGACAAACAGCAGGTTCAATTCCTTGCTTCTTGATTCCGTGATTCTCCGTTTGATGAGAACTTTTATCGTCATGGCTTCCTCCCCAAAATGTGGTGGATTTTAAACGACCTAAATTAAAATTATCACATTCATTAAGATTTACCAATTTTTTTTAAAATTACCTATTGACGCCACCTCATCCATGGGGTATAACGCCTTCATTAGTTCATTGGGTGATCGTCCAATGGCAGGACTACGGACTCTGACTCCGTCAATCTAGGTTCGAATCCTAGTCACCCAGCCATAGAACACATAAGGCTCTCAGCGCTTCTCGCTGGGAGCCTTTTTTGTTTCATTTTTTTCATCTACGGGCTTTATTACCGTTCCAACCACCAGCCAGTATCCGGCTCGGGAGTTCCCTCCGGCAAAGTCGGGTTTATCAACATGAACAATTTTCTATTTCTAAGATCAGCCTGCCGGATTATGTCTCCATGGTATTGTAGGAACAATTTCTTGAATGTACCGTTCATTAACGATATTTTCAGTCCCCGCTCAATTCTGTCGGCAATTTCAGGATACTTTTTATTAACAAAATAATACACAGGGTAAGGATAGTACAAAGCAATATGCGGGACCACGGTAAGATCGGAATAATTCGTTTTTTTATCAGACAGCTCGATCCATGCCTCGTTGATGCCCCTCGGAAAATAATCAAACCGCCTTCCTGACAACATTTTAAAAAGCCCGTCATATTTCACGGTTCCGACAACCGGTATGTTATTGGCGCGCAGAATTTCCATATCCGCCCACTGGCTACCGAAACCCGCTGTAAACTTTTTTTTAAGCTGTACCAACGACTCTATTTCCGAAAAAGCAGACAGGCTGTCTTTGCGTATAAGGCATACACGATAACCCAGCATCCCCCGGAGTATTGGTATTCTGACTGGTATAAATTTTAACTCTCTCTCCTTGTTAAGGGGAAAAAAGCCGATGTTCACTTTCTCTCCTTCTTCCAGTAAAACGAGGCCTCTCTTTTGTGTTGCTTGCGCAGTAACAGGCTCAAGAGAATACGCGCCGTCACTTTCGAATGTACTGTCCATGGCAAGTTTGAGTAGTTCTATCCGATACTTATAGCGAAGATCGGTCTGAAAATACTTGAGTGTCAGTGAATCTGAAAAGACATCGGTGCAGAAAAATGTCATCATTATAAACAGGCTCAGAGTTATCTTTGTCATTTCCCTATCCGTTTCCATTCCCCACTGCTATTAAAATCTGTTATTTTTCTAAATCAGTCCATAACATTCCATCTATTTTCAGATACTACCATAGTAGTATCCAACCTTTTCTGTCTATCGGCAATATATCATTTTTTTTTAACAAGCACTCACTTATATCTCCGGAAAATTTTGACTTGAACATTCTCTAAGGAGCCCTGTTCCTACATCCCCTCAAGCTCCCTGTTGGAGAAGTTCCTTCAGATGCAAAGATTCCAGGCGGTAATTTCCATGACATCAGGGATCGCCACGATGTCAGCCCTGATGATCCACCACATAAGCCAGGCCTGTATGTTTACGCAACCCAGCAAAGACTTTTTTATAAAGGATTTCAGAGCGTCTGTAGATACAAAGTGAACAGGTTGATAAAATCTCAAATCAACCTATAGGAATTAATTTTCACAAGCGCTTGACAATACCACAATGTGGCAGTACTAATTAATAAATATAACTGAGCCTTTCTTAAAAAGATACTGAATACAAATCGATCCTTGCTGAATTCAATTTGAAAGGCGGACAACAACACAAAACGTTAAATGGACGATTGTAAAGTTACTTTTAACGTTGGAATTCCAACTGAATGGATTGGGTTAGCGATTTTCATAAATCAGCCTGCTCTTCTTAAAAAACTCACAAACGAAACCCAATTCATTCTTACATCGCTAAGGAGGAATTGTTATGAAAATAAAAACTCTGAACGGCCCTGAGACCAACCTTACTCAGGAGACATTTGACAGATTTAAAACACAGTTGTACGGAGATGTACTTCTATCCAGTGATGCTGGATATGAAGATTCTCGCACAGTCTGGAATGCCATGATTAACAAGAAGCCAGCTTTCGTTGTGCGGTGCGCCGGTGTAGCGGATGTGATTGCATGCGTGAAGTTCGCACGCGAACATAACTTGCTGCTTTGCATAAAAGGCGGGGGGCATAATATCGCAGGACTGGGTACGGCTGACGGAGCCATGATGCTTGATATGTGTAGTATGAACAGTGTATGGGTGGATTCAAAAAAGAAAATCGCTCACGCCCAGGCAGGTTGTATACTTGGGGATGTGGATCGGGAAACACAGGTGCATGGCTTAGCTGCCGTATTGGGCTTTGTGTCTAGAACAGGCATTACAGGCCTAACTTTGGGAGGAGGCTTTGGCTATCTGACACGGCGTTGGGGCTGGTCATCGGACAACGTGGTTGGAATTGAACTCGTTACCCCCGAGGGGAAATTAGTACACGCCGGTAATGAAGAGAATCCGGATCTCTTTTGGGGATTGAGGGGCGGTGGTGGAAACTTTGGTGTCGTTACCAGTATTGACTACAAGCTTTATCCGGTGGGCCCTGAGGTTATTGGTGGGCCGGTAGCTTGGCCTGCCAGTGAAGCTCCAGGAGTTTTGGAACTGTACCGCGAACTCACAAAAAATGCGCCTCCGGAATTAACTCTCGCCATTATAATGCGTCCCGCACCCCCTGCACCATGGTTACCCAAAAACTACCATGGTAAACCTATTATAATTATGCTCACCTGTTATAGCGGAGATCTTGAAGATGGAGAAAAAATTGTAGCCCCCATCAAATCTTTGGGCAATCCTCTTGGCGACGTTCTGGTTCGTCGTCCCTACACTCAGTTACAGTCTTTGCTTGATGCAACACAGCCCAAGGGACGACGATACTACTGGAAGAGCGAGTATCTCCCCGGTGTAGAGAGTTCCTTATGCGAAAAGGTTATGGAGCATGCCGGCAAAATTCAATCACCCCATTCAGCAGTGATTCTTTTCCACCTGGGGGGTGCTTTGAACAACCTGGAAAATGATCACTCACCTGTAGGGAATCGAGATACTGAATTTGTCCTCAGCATTGCAGGATCCTGGGAAGAGGAAACCGATAATAATACAAACATTGAATGGGTTAGGCGAGCTTGGGAAGACATGAGATCCTTTTCAACCGGGGGTACGTACATCAACTTCCTTGTTGAGGACGAAGGTCCTGAACGAATTGAGGCGGCTCTGGGAAATAGCATCAAGCGACTATCAGAGATAAAGGCAAAATGGGACCCGAAGAATATCTTCCGAATGAATCGAAATATCAAGCCAGCAAATAGGTAAAACGCTGAACACTGATTACGATTTATGGGATTATTATGCAAATGGAATTCTAAAAGAGAAACAATAATTGGTAAATCCAATCCAATTTATTGTAAAACTTATTTACCTGTGAATCTTTATGGTATCATAGGTGACTGTCAAATTTTTTAAAATGGGCAGGACTGGAAGAAGTAGTGCGGGGTGATCCGCCTTGAGCTCCGGGAGAATCTGAAAAACACTCCAAATCAAATTTTATAATGTAATAAGTTTGATTGCGTGTAGAGGAGATTGAATCCCTGCCACCACAATATATGGTATTGGATTAAATCCCAAAAAAACGGAGACTATGAATACAAGTCACCGCCTTTTTGCACCAGGTCCGACCAAAGACTTATACCATCTATCAACACCGAAAAACTGATTAAAAACAAGTGTTTTGATTTTCTAAACAGCTTGAGTTACTCTGATATAAATACAGACCAGTTGATACTTTAGTAACAGCCTAAGGTTAAAAGTACAGCACATAAAAATAGGGTATCTTGATAAAATGGAGCATTAATAATTATGAAAACAAATCATGAATCTATGAATGATATGCTAAGGAACAATCTACAGGACATATCTCTTTCGGAGCTTCTTGATATTTCTGTGTTTCAGGATCTATTTGATAGTTTTTTTAAATTAACTGGGATGCCTGCTGCTATATTAGACCTTAAAGGGGAAATTTTAGTTGCAAGTGGATGGCGAAAAATTTGTACAGACTTTCACAGGAAAAACACAATCACTGCTTCAAGATGCCTGGAAAGTGATACCATATTGTCAAGTCAGCTGGCTAAGGGACTTAAATTTAATATTTATCAATGTAAAAATGGTTTAATTGATGTTGCTGCCCCAATAATTATTGAAAATATTCATTTTGGGAATTTGTACACTGGACAATTCCTTTTTGAGAAACCGAATATGGAGTTTTTTGCCAAACAGGCAAAGGAATTTGGTTTTGATAAAGATAAATATTTGGATGCATTAGCAAATGTTCCCATCCTTTCAAAAAGTCAAGTTAAAACAACTATGGAGTATTTCACAAATTTAACTGTCGTCATCGGGAGTGCTGGCATAGATAAAAAAAAGCTATTGGATTTAAATAAAAACTTGGAAAGACAGGTCCATGATCGGACTATGAATTTGGAAATGGAGAAAAAATTTTCAGAATCTCTTATAAGCAGTTTGCCTGGTATTATGTACGTCTTTGATCAGTTTGGTCATCTAAAAAAGTGGAATCGGAATCTTGAAAAGGTCACAGGATATTCTAAAAATGAGATTTTTAAGATGAATCCATTAGATTTTATTGCACCGGATGATAAGGTCCGTGTCAGAGACACGATAGACCAAGTTTTTCAAAAAGGTCAAGCTTCTATTGAGGCCGAATTTTCTACCATTTCAGGGAAGAACATTCCCTATTTATTAACAGGCTTTAAATATACACAAGAAAATATCGATTATTTAATAGGTGTAGGGCTTGATCTTTCAGCCAGGGTTAAAACTGAAAATGAAAAAGCAAATTTAATCGTAAAATTACAGGAAACTTTGTTAGAGGTAAAACAATTAAGTGGGCTTTTGCCTATTTGCGCTTCCTGCAAAAAAATCAGAGATGACCAAGGTTATTGGGACCGAATTGAATCCTATATACAAAAACATTCAGACGTAGAATTTAGCCATGGGATGTGTCCTGAGTGTTCAGACAAATTCTATGGTGATGAAGACTGGTATATTAAAATGAAAAAAAAAGATTTTGAGAAATAATAAGACTCCATTCGACGCGGTTTGTTAATGACTGATATGATTTTTGTCTTCACCTTTTGAAGAGGTTCTTGAAATAGTAAAAAACGATTCCTATGTTTATAAGTACCCGCCTTGACAGATCCATTTCACACTGAGTATTGTAACATAATGCCGTCATCGGAATCAAAATCGGTCTACCCACAACATATGGTATCGAAACATTTTAATCTGAAGTCTCCAAAATCAAAGTTTATTGGAGGTAAACCCTCTTGTGGGGACGCCATCATAGAGATGCATGTGTAAAACTGATTTTACAGCATTACAGGATTAACATAGATCCTTGGATGAAAGCCCTCGAGGAACTGCCCCTCCCCAGTTGGAAACATGAAAGGTTCATGTGTACGTTTTTTGTCGGAAAAAAAGTAAGTTAAGGCATATCACAATTGGCCCGGCTCTGTTTTCAATCTTAACAGACATAATTTTTTCCACAAATTATCATTATATCTATTGACGCCACCGTTTTCATGGGGTATAACGCCTTCGTTATTTCATTGGGTGATCGTCCAATGGCAGGACTACGGACTCTGACTCCGTCAATCTAGGTTCGAATCCTAGTCACCCAGCCATAAAGTAAATAAGGCTCTCAGCATTTCTTGCTGGGGGCCTTTTTTGTTTTTAAAATAATGCTGTTTCCCAAACAGGCTTCAGGGTTCCAAAAGAGTATATTCGATACGTGGGGGATATACGGTGACCATGCCCGAAAATGCTGAACTCAGGTGTAAGGATATGCTGGTAAGCGCTTCTCCTTGTTCAAGGCTTAGTTTACTGTTTAATGCATCTTTTAAATCAAAGCTGATGGTGTCATTTTCAATGGTTGCGGGCGGGATGGCGGTGTTATCCATTGCAAGTTCAAAGGGTACCTGCTGTTCCTGGCCCTGGGTGGAAGCGCTGAAGAGTGTGTAGCATGCTTCAACTCCGTTAATTGCGGTGATTTTTGTCAAAGGCGCTTTTTCCTGTGCTGCCTGCAGCACCTGGACCGGCTCATAGTCCCCGGTTCTGGTGAACCACAATGCGGTTTTTTTGACTGTTTTCAATAATATCCAGTAGGGTTGTGTGGCCAGGGGAATTGAATCCCGGATGGGAATCCTGATCCAGGTGCGCTCACCCAATACGGTTGAATGGATCCGGGCTTCTGCGAGTTTCCTGCCGGAAGGTTGACCGTTCCAGTCTTCTTGTAATTCAACCAGCAGTTCGGTTTCTTTTTCCAGGTTCATGATGCCCAATGCAAGCCCATTGATGCTTACGGCCTTGTCCGGTGAGACTTGTTGTGCGATCCAGCGATCCGCTGTGATGCTGATACCGGTTCTGTGGGAGCTTGTCAGGAGTTCCATGGCATTACCGACAATATAGGACGGCTCCCCTCCTAAACTTGCTTCGGTTTTTAAGCTGGCCGTTAATACCCCGGCGTTCTTTGGGATCTGTAAAACTAATCCATCCGTCTTTAATGCGTTCCCGGAAAAGCGCGCTATTGTTTTTTCTTCAGGGGATATGCCCTGGTAAGGGAAGGAAGACTGTTGGCGAACCAGCCCATAGTTGATTATAAATTGCGTTGCTTCAAAGTTACACGGAGCATCTGATTCAAACACAAGATCAATGCTGATGGTATCGGGTACTGACGGTAGTTCTTCATTTTCTTTGGCATGGCTGAAGACGGTGCTGAATTGGTCATTCAAATAGCGGGTCAACGCTTTGGCCAATTGCTCGCCTGGATTGTTGCCTTCCGGTACCGTATCGGCTTGGTCTCCAATTTCACCGGGTACATTCCAAAAATACTCGGTGATCTCATTTGCTTCACCGTTCCGGACCGGGGGAGCAATGCCAATGCGTGGACCGGTGGGATTACTCTGTATGATCACAGAGAGTAAATGTTTTGCTTCAAGATTTGCATAGGCCTGGAATTTGTCGAGCACTTTTATGGCAAAAGTCCCACAGATAAAGTCCTCGATCTCTTCATTGTTGGATACAGTATACGTTGCTTCACTGGCAATGGCTTCACCATCCACGCGGTAAAGCTCTATTTTATCAACGTCCAGCCCCCAGCTACCGACTTTTTGATATTCCCCATGCCCGGCAGTTTCGATTTTGTCAATTGGGACAGTTTCTGTTTCACCGATGGCCATGGCAAGGGCTGGGGCATGAACAGCCTCCATTTCCGGATTAAACTTACCCTCTTGTATAGCCAATTCAGGCTCTGCAAATGCTATATCCACCATGGCCTTTATTTTTATTTTTTTTATTCTGCGGGGTGCATCGAAACTGATAATAACAGTTCCATCGGGCCCATCGGTCTTGGAAGCGTGTATGGGACCTGGGCCGTTAAGGGCATCATATTCCTGGGGCGCAAAAGCACCCACAAGTAAACTTGATTCCGGATTGACGTTAATGCTGTCTGCATATCCGCCTGTGGGAAACTGCAAATTGATTACATGGCGAAAAACGCTTACCGGTGGTGTTTCCACCGCTGATGTGATTTCCCATGTGGTGTCTGTATCGGCAAGTATAATATCCATGGACCACTCATTATTATTACTCTTTATCCACCATTCAGGCCCAACGTTTTCCTGTCGGATCCGTTGGCCTGCAAACTACCTGGGCTCATCCTTAAACTTGGTGTAATCCCGATTAAAGTTACTGAAGTCCGACTCAAATTTAGTAACCTCAGTGTTAAACTTGGAATAGGTGGAGTTGAATTTTGTAACTTTACTATTAAAACTATTCAGCTGATTGTTTGCAGTGCTCCATTTTCTATCAAAGGCATCAGCCTTTTTGATGAAATCCTGATATTTTTCTACGAACTCCTGACTTTTCAAATCATTAACAGTTTTAACAAAGCTGCCGACATCCCCCAGTTGAGCAAATTTGGTATCCACATTCCGGTTAATATCGGTGCGAACCTGTCCCATGACTGCCAATGACCCCATTTGAGTGGTTGTGACAGTTTTTGAGGACAGGCCACCAAGGGCAGGAAATAAAAGCTGCCGGGTCTCAAACGGCAGGTCCTCCAAATCTTTGGAGAGGAAACTATTCACCTGTCTTTGGGCCACTTTTTTCGCTGCTGCCCCCCCGACCAGCCCGTACTCTCCTGAGGCATAGCTGTTCAAACGGTTCACCATGTTATCGAGCAGCTGTCCTTTGTCGGCCACCTGCTCTTTAAACCGATTGAAGTCCTGGCTGATGGTGCAACGCTCCTCAAGGTGTTTAAGATATGCCTGGTACCAGGGGACAATCCAGTCTTTGACGCAAACTTTCAGCACTGCCGTGCTCTCCACGACATTGCCCCCCCGGGATTGTTCGTCCCCTTCGTGTAAATAAGCGGTGACAAGGGCATCGATACAGGGCCAGGCATTATTGGGTGACGGCGGGTTGACCGAGCTCGATAACGCCTCGCTCCGGGTGCGAAAATAGATATCCATGGCTTGGCGCAGGGCCACATTACCCGTTGCCTGATATTGCAACACAAGATTATCCAGCCCCGGGGCATCATCATTGGGGGTTGGCGCTGCCGGGTCAAGGGTACGCAATGCAGAATCCAGGGCCAGTTGCTGGGCGTCGGTAAGTTGTTCATAGGTCGGGCCGGTGATTTTTATTTTTGCCTTTCCATGGATATCCGTCTGTGCCGTTACAATGCTGCCGTGGCGCTTTTCAAACCCCACATGGGTTTCAAGAGCCCCCCAGCTGGTTGCAAGGGTCAGGGGCTGGTTCGCCTTGGGTTTATTCTTTTGGGTATCACGCACCTCCACCAATATGATGGCCGATTGCCCGAGATACAGACCGGCCCGGGCCAGGCGCATGGAGATACGATATCCCCCGCCCATGGCGGCTTGCAGGGAGCGGACCATCTCCTTTAGTTCACGCAGCTCCTGCAGAACCGAGGGGGATACCCCTCCGCTTTCAACGACCCGTTCCATGCTGCGGCCCGTTAATACCGCAACAATCTCCGTAAACCGCTCCGGGCCCACATAGGGGGTATTGGCAATCTGCTGGATATCGGTGAATTCACCCCCCAGAGCATCCCGCCGGTTGAGCAAGCGTTGTGCGATACGTACCCCCACATCCAGTTCACCTGGAATCTCGATGGTATCGGCTATATCTTCAACCGTTTTCGCACCATTGAGGAATTCCAGAACCTGCCGAACCTCAGCAGGTGACAGGGATTCAGGTTTTATGTAGGATTTAGCCATTCACGCCCACCCTTTCACATCCTGGGAACCATCTAGGTATTGTTGAACTTGGTCAGTATTTCCGTTACCTGGCCACGGATATTTTCAATATTGCCCATCAATATCTCACGCTGGGGCACATTGAATTCCACAATCTTGTTCTGCATATCCGACATGGTACCCAAGACCTGATCACCGATGGTTGACGAGCTTTCTTCCAGGGTGGTCACCGAGCCTTTTAAGACATTGAGATCATCCCCCAGGGTATCCAGGCCTGACAGTTTAATGGCCTGGTCCATGACAGTCGTGAACCCCGGTTGGGTGCCCCCGCTCCTGCCGCCGGTACCCGCACCGGAATATTGCAGTACATTCCACGCCTGCTGATTCCCAACGCCGTAGTTCACGGTTTCCTTTGCCTGGGCCGCCACCTTGGGATCAAAAGGAATATCGATCTGCTCCACGGCTTTGCCAAACGCGTTTAATATTTTGTTTTGATGAATCACCCCCTGGGTGGATTGCACCTCGTCTTCCAGAGTAACTTTCATGCCCTCCAGCGTGACATAGATGTCCGGGTCCACACGTCCTTGCAACACACCGGTAATATCTTCCACCTCAATCTGGTCATGTTCAAAGTACCAATCGATCCAGGGACCGACCCAATCTTTAAACGCTATTTGAATGGCACTTGCGGCGGACTTGGAGTTGGGCGTGGTGGGGTTTCCATCTTCTTTAGCAATGGCCACCACAGTGGAGCGGTAGTATTTCCAATTACCGGCAAAATTTATCCCCCCCTTCCAACGGGCGGTTTGATTGCCCACATAATAGGCATCGGCAAAGCGATGCATGAATCGCATATTGCTGCGCTGGTACACTTTATTCATTTCATTGTAGGCGGCAATGGCGATGTCATCCCCGGCATTGGGTGCAACATTTAACGTCTGTTGGACGGTTTTTTCGGTTGATTGCACCACAGACTTGAAAAAGCCCTCCACCTGGAGTTCATCTTCCTCACTCAGTTCCTGCTGATGCTCTGAGCTGATACGTACTTTGGCGATGCCTTCGGAATTGGTGCGCACGGAAATAGAATGACCGTCAATGCCCGATCGCGTGGTAAATCCATCAAAGGGTTTTAACTTTCCCCAGCTGGTGATGAAGTCTACCCATGGGGAATCAGGCGGTATGGCACCATCCAGGGTTTTTACGGAAGCTGTAAGTATTGCCCGTTCCCCAAGGTTATAATCCTCGTGGGTGGTTTCCAGCCTGACCACGTACTGGTCCCGCAGGGGCTGAACAGACGCTTTAAATTCGTTGTAGTCTTCGCTCATGAAGGTATCCAGCTCATGCTGCTCCACCACATCGGTTTCTTCCAGCCGGGTTACACGGCCTGACAAGGTGTCCATGGCGGCACTGTCGGCGGCCTCCCCCACAAACCCTTCCAACGCCTCGATTCTGCCCCGTAATGTGTAACCGGCATCTTGTTCGAAACCAACGAATGTTTCAAATTCTTCAACCCTGTTGTGAACGGACGCCAGCTCATCAGCCATGGTTTTCACGCTGGAGATAAGGGTATTCCATTCTTCATGCTTGATGAGGTCCCCTTGAATTTTATCATTCAAGGCCCCCATTGCTGTAATCGCATCCTGTAAATCCTGAAAGCTCATGATCAGTCTCCTCGTACGATTTGCTCTTCCACCGCCAGTTGCAGTTTAACGCCTGCCGGTCGCACCCGTTCCATACCCTGCCACACCCGGTCGAGGATGGCAGGATGGATGGCTTCATCCCCGGTGATTTTCAGTAATCTGACAATAGCTGTAAACGTCCGCCGGCCAGCCCACTCCAGCCAAACCTTTGCGGCAGCGTTGTAGGCAAATACCGTATTGTCAAACGTCTGTTCAGGCGGTTTCGGATCCGGGTCATTCTCTCCGTATCGTCCCGGATAAGGGGCATCCTGGTCCGGCTCCGGTAGCAAACGTCCTTCCCGGGTCCACCAGGGACGGTTCTCCGATACCGGCATAACCCCAGGTTCCCGGGAAAGGTAACGCCAGATTGATTCCCCAACCGGTATCCGGGGCACTGCCGGCAACCCACCATCGATAATGCGCTGGTTTGTCGGTTTTACGCGCATGCCCAGATCGTCCATGGCAACAGGGCTGACAGGCGTAAACAGATCCCCTTCCCATGTTCCCAGTTCCCCGGCAACGGAGTCTGTCCACAATACCGTGCGTACCGGGTCTTCATCTTCACTGCGCGGTGTTCCGGTGTAACCGGTCCACTGACGGGTATTGCCATCAAAATATTGCCAGTTGGGTGTGTCCAGGTTCCGGTTGAACCGCCAAAAGTCCCTTGGGCTTCCGTGGTCTGTGGCATACACGCTGTCCGCCCGGCCTTGTGACACCCAGCGCTCGCTGCCGGCCTGATACTGGGAGATATCCCGTCCATCATACCGGAACAGTCCCCGGTGGGTGCAGAACCACACCAGGCCCCGGGCGTCTTCACGGATGGAATACACCGCTTCATCAGCAAGATCAGGATAGGCCTCCAACAGGGTTTTATAGGTTAAGCCCCGCTCCGAACGCGCCCGGTAGCGGGCAAAACCGTGGTCCGTACCGATCCATATGGACCCATCGGATCCGGCATGGATACTTGTGACCAAGGGCAGATAAACGTTATTGGCCTGGGGAAGTTCACCTGGGGTGAAACGGTTCCAATCCGGGATCTGGTCGGATTCTTCTTCCCCCCGGTACCAATACCAGTGTTCCGTACCGGTTTGAAACTGGAACAACCCCAACGCCCCCCCAAAATACAACACCCCGTTTTGATCCTGATGCAATGCGCGGATCTCCGTGCCGGTCAGGTCTGAGGATAAAATACTGTCATCCGGGTTCAACCAGACGGCACCATTGGTTGTGCCAAGCCACAGGGTACCGTCCTTATCCTGCAACATGTCGTAAACCGCCTGCCCGGACAGGGCTGCCACCGGCGTTGCTTCAAAGGGATCCTCCCCGTCAGGGTAGAGCGGCATCCGCAGCAGGCTTGCGTCGGTCCCGATGAGCAGCTCCTGCTCCGGCTCCTGCTCAAACAGGCAGTGGACAACACCCAGAACAAGGCTTTCCAGCTCCCGGGTCCAGTTTTTTCCATTGTGACGCCACAGCTCACCATTGCCGTTATCCTGGATTGCCACCCACAGAATCCGGTCCCGGGTCTGAACCATGGCGGTCACAACGTTTGCCGGCGCACCCCCACTGATCGCCCAGGGCCCCGGGGCCGTTGGATTGGCCGGAGCCTTGTCCGTGGGATCGGACCGGGAAGTCAGCACGCCATTGTCCAGGCCCAGCCAGGAGTGGTAAGCAGGCCGCAACCGCAATACATCCCCAGGAGCAATGGTGCCATCGTAGGCAATACCTGTACGCGGGTACTTGCTGCCCGTGTTGAACAGTTCCAAGGCGGGATTTTCCGTGGCATCCCGTTCTCCGGGAACAACGCTGATCCCCTCTATATACAGGGTCAGGGGCGCAGCTTCCAGCCCGTCATTCACAAACGGCCACCGCATCAACGGCCCCACAAGGTTCAGCGGCTGCCCCTGTTCATCAAAAGGGGCCCCCCTGGCTGCAAAGGGTTTTCTGACCGTAACCAATGGCGCATATTCTTCAATGGAAAAGGACCGTTCCCGCTGAATGCGCGGCACATCCGGAATCGGCGGCAGTTCAGCCTCCACCATGGTGCGCAATGCTTTGACCGTTCCCAGTCCGTTGCTGTACAGCTGGACGATCAACCCCAGGCGTTCGCGGTATTGTTCCACCGTCTCCCGCAGGGGAACGGGTTCCCGCCATGGCGGCAGTGACATCAATGCCCCCAGGCGCGCCAGATCGTATAAATAGGGAAATTCTTCAATCTCCTCAAGATCATCAGGCTCGTTGGCATTCAGGGGCCCCAGTTCCTGTTGCTGTCGCAGGAGATTGGCATGGGCATCATAGGGAGCACTGTCTGCATACCCATACCAATGGGCCTGCATCACCGAATTCATGTCCAGGCTGAGATCATCCAATATCCTGCCCACGGCTTTCAGGAACTCTGACACAAGACTGGTATCGTCGGTTTCCGGCCGGTATAAGGACGGTAAATGACCTCGGAGTTGATCGTATTTAGGCATGGTCAGCCTACCTTGTTAATTTCAACGGCAGCAAGACTCAAGCGCTCATACCCGGTCAACTGATAGCTGTCTGCTCCAGTGACAAGGGCCTGGCTTAACCCGCTTTCAATGGTGAAAATAAATTGCACTTCATAGGGATCAATATCCAACAGCGTGAGCCCGGAAGGAATAACGCCGGTCCAGACTTCACTGATACTGCCTTCCGGTTTGACCAATGGGTCCAAAGGCAACGGCAACACATATAATAATTTGGAGAGATCCAGTGATTGTTTTTCCGGATCATCCACCGCTTCCGTATCATTCATGTCGTTGAGTTCGGCCAGCATGGCGTTCAGGGCGGTTTCAATTTCCGGTTGATTGGGCAGATCAGCCGCTTCCGGATGGGTGATGATCACCCGTAATAAGGTGGGCAGATTTGGATCAATGATCTCCAATGCGCCCAATTGTGTGGTTTTTCCGGCAACACCCAATTGACCTTTATTTAAATCTTCCTCGCTGATCCCAACACCATCCGCCCGGGCTTCCACGATTTGCATGTCCTGTACTTCACTTGTGCCAAGCACAAGGCCGATAATGCGGTTCACACTGCCCGGCTCATTAATGGGAAGGCTTGCAAAATAATCCCCGATCTCTTCCCGTACCGAGTCCTGTGCCGCCCGAAGATCCTGTTCAAGCAGATCCGCGGATGTGATCAGCCGCAGGGTCAGGTCCACCCGGGTCGGCGCTTTAACACTTTCATCAAGAAAAACATTCACCCCCACGGGCCGGGAATCGCTGATGGCCGTGTTGATCCGTTCCCGGAGCTCGGGTTCCAGCTTGTCCACGTGGGGTATCACTTTAACCTGGCCGACCTTCATCTTAACTGAAGATTCTTCCCCATCAACCGGGGCACCCGCCACCTCTTCCACATCCGCCAAAATTCCCTGCCTGGCAACCGCTTCTTTAATGGCCCCCAGGGTGGCACGCTCACTGCCGTGGAGGAAATTCTTTGCCCGGGTTTTCAGTTCCTCATCGGTTTCATTGGCATTGGTGACTGCGGTGGGGCCGGGATTGGTCACCCCGGTAATACCGGTAACGGGCTTTGCCAGAACAACCAGTTCATCTGCGGCAACCCCCTGTGTGTTCTCTTCCACATCCCTGGCAAGGACCCTTGCGGTGCTCTGGCCATCCACCACGGTAACAGGGGCGGTGGTTTCATATTCCACATTGCCCCCGACGGTCATGACCCGCATGCCGGCGGGAATAAAAATGGAACCGCGGCTGCCCGGCGTCCGGGTGAATTCAATCTCCCCGCTGAACCGGCCGGCTTTCACCCGCCGGGTGCCCAATAACGCCACAACATTATCAAGGGCCCTGCCCGTTGCGGTGTCGACATAGGCGGATTTATACACCGCCTCCAGTTGGGCATAAAGACGCGCAATTTCAAGGCCCACGGATTCAGCCAGGGTTCTCAGCACACTGCCCACATGGATGTCGTTCAGGGGGCTGGTCACGGATGCGGGCAGATAGTTGACATGGATCACTGAACCCTTGTCCGGCAAGTCTCCCCCCTCCTCCATCCATTGCAATTGGGTACCCTCCCCGGACAGGGCATAGTCTTTACCTTTTTTAAAGAGATGGGATTGCCCGTTACGGGTACCATAAACCGCAATGATATCATCGGCCGGCGACCGCTCCAGGGAATGGACCCAAGGAGCTTCCACGGCACCCAAAGGCGGAAACGGATGCTGCTCCGCGCTCACCCCCTTAACCAGGGAGGTCAGCAAATTATCCATTACTTCTGCATAGTTTCGTCGTCTAAAGCTCATGGAGAGAGTTCCAATGTTATGGGTCCGATGGTAACTGTTTGCGTTTCTCCCACAGGCAACACCTGCAGGCTGACATCGACACTTGACGGCCTTTCCAAAGCCGGGGTGACAACCACATCCACGATCTCTTCAATGCGCGGTTCCCGTTGCAGGGTTTCCAGGATATAGAGCCGGACAAGATTGTGGCTGGTTTCCGTATTCACCCTACCCACCAGTTCATGAAGGCGGGATCCGTACCGGGGATGTCCCAATGCCGAAAGCTCGCCCTGGGGGGTGAGCAGCCCCATGATGATGGCCTGGGCAAGATTGTCCATCCCGCTCTTGACCGCCAGGTCCAGTATCAGCCCTTTGCCGCCCGGTCCCAGCCGGCGGGTGGCCCCCACCCGGTACACCGGCCGCAATTCCCGGTGCGTCAATTCCAGGCCAATGTCCGTTAACAGTTGTTTTTCCCGGGCCATGCGCCGATACCTCCCCCCATTATGATTCCCCCAGTGAATAGATGCTGGTTGCTCTTTGATCTTTGTTGCTCCCGGAGCATGCTCCGCCACTCACCCATCCAGAGCATGCTCCTACCCTCCCACCATTACGGTGCCCACGGCGATCACCGAGCCCACGGGCATATCCGCCGGATCATTGCAGGTCATGGCCGTATCTCCGTTTTTAGCAGCCGCTTTGCCGTTGATGAACACGGTGCCGCTGCCGGTCTGAATGGTGGCCTTGTTACCCGGAGGGGACTGAAAAGTCCCGCCCTGGGGAATATGGGACGGCGTATTGCTCGCCTTACTGCCCTGGACGGCGGCAGGCTTGCCTTCCATATTGACATCGTCACTCAAAGCGTCATCGATCTGCCCGGTAAACGGATGGGGCAAGGGGGTCGGCACCGACCCTCCGGGGGAGGGAATCATGATGATATGGGTGTCGGTCCCCACAATCTGGTCCCCTTGTTTGGCTGCTGGCTGTCCCATGTTCTACGTCCTATTATTTTTAGCTCATCGCATATGAACAGAGCCCATTACTTACTACGATTGGTAAAGCAGGCATCAATTCGAGTGCAAAGATCTATAGCTTTGTTAATTCAAGTTGATCACGGACCCTTTCAGGTTCAGTTCCCCCGAGGCTTCGATATTAATGGCACCGCTTCCGGTCATATTGATATCCCCCTGGCTTTCAATGGTGATGGCGCCGTCCCGGGCAATGGCAACAACGCCTTTTCCGCCATCGACCTTTATTTCCACAACCGGGTCATCATCCTTGAGACTGAGTTCCAGGCTGTCCCCCAGTTTCAGGACAAATTCCCGGCTGTCACCGCTGTGCAGCTCGGCATGGACGGCATCGCTGTCCCCGGCTTCCAGGGGCAGATGCAAAATGCCCTGGTTGTCGTCATTCACCGGGGGCCGGTCTTCATCATTATAGAGCCGCCCGGTAATGACCGGTGCATTGATATCCCCGCCGATGAACTGGACCAGCACCAGCTCACCAACGGCCGGAATACTGGCAATACCGATCCGCTGGGTGGCCACCGGCACCATTTTCAAAACAATGCCGGAATCCCTCAATGCCACGGTACAAGCATAATTGTCCTTGTCTGATTCATCTGCATGGGAGTGCTGCTCCTGGACCACAGCAAGTTCTGCCGTGCGTACACGGCGGACCTCTTCCTGCACCAGGCGGCGGATGGAATCAAACAGGGTATGGGGCCCGCTCATAACACCCCTCCCAGACCATCGCCCGCTGCTGATTTGCTGAACTTAATGACACTGATATACCCCTGCTCCTTGGAATAGCGATGGCCCACCCAACGGACCATGCAACTGCCGTTCACGTTCTCCCGGGGGGCATCAGCGATCTCAATGGTGCTGCCCACCGTGACCAACGGCGCACCCGGCACAACGATGGTGCCGGTCAGGGCCATTTGTCCGGCAGCCTCGGCCAGGCTGTCTGCTGCGGACTGGCCGGCTTCGCTGCTCCTCAATGACGGGTCGGATATGGTACGGATCGGTTCCCCTTGTCCGGATTCGGAAGTCGCCGGGCCGGGATCTTTTATGAGCCAGCTCCAGGCCTCCTGGCCCTCAGCTCCGGCAGCCCCCTCTCCAATGGTGGTAACGGTCTGGACAACCGGGGTGGTCTCCCTTACCTCCAGGGACAATATATCCATGCCATGGCTGAAGGTCTGTACGGCCTGGCCCCCGGCATAGGGGCCGAAATACAGTTTCCCTTCCGGGGTAAACCAGGCCAGGTATCCGCTTTTCCGTGCCAATGTAGTGATGTGCCCATAGGCGGTACTGCGGTCATCCAGGACATAAAAGGGAAGATCAACACCGCTTTCTACGGTATCAATGTCCACCCCTGCCTGGCCGGCAAGGTCATTCACGATATCCCCGGCACTCTGTTGTTCATAACTTTGATTGATGCGCAGCCGTGACAGCAACAGCCCCCCGTTCACTCCCCGGAGCCGCCGGGACCCATGGAGGTTGGAACTGATATGGTCAACCATGGCCGTAAACACCAACTCGGTTGCGCTGTCTTCATACCCCAGGGAGATGGTGCCCGGGTCATCCAGGGCAAATTCCGGGGCTTGCCCGTCTGCCGCAAGTTCCACCGTTACGAGATCCACAAAAGGGGCAAGGCCCGCTTCCACAACAACCCCCACCACGCTCCGGGCCCAGGGATCATCCGCCCCCTGCCCCAGCCCCACAGCTGCGGTTAATCCCCCGGCACCGCCTCCCCCGCCAAAATTGACCTCAAGGACCGGCCGCCGCACAGAAGCGGTTGCATCGTTATTATTTAGTAAATCAAGTGTCATGATGAGCCTGTTTCACAGCATCACTCTTAAATTAAGTTATGTTATTATAAATAAACCTAGGCCAGCCGCCGCTCCACCTTCGACATCCGGAAAGCTCCGGCCAGCACCGTCCCCTCCTCCTCAACCGTCGGGAAATTCATGACAATGGCATCCCCTTCCCTGGGCATTTCACTGACCACACCGGAAATACGCTTACCCCCCCCCCAAACGGAAATATTGGTCAGGGTCTGGTTGCCGACCACAATGGAAAAGGGGATCTCCAGGTTTTCGGAAAAATCATCCGCATCCAGGGTGATTTTGATCACTTTCCGCGGCGGCCCCGGCGGCAGTGACGGTGGATCAACCCCCATGGCTTCCCGCAGGATCTGCTGTTCCTCCTTAGGGGCCGGGATTTCCACTTCTTCCACGTGATAATCTGATATTGTGGGTATTCTCATCATTCCTACCTATTGGGTGAACTCAATATCATCAATTCCCAGGCGCCCCACTGTGGTTTCACTGAACATGAATGCAATGGCGGCCAGGGACGTAAGATCCAGGCTATTGTTCAATTGTGTAAAACGCTTCAGCGGGATGCGCACGGTTTTAAACACGGATTTGGAAAAATCCACGGTGATGCCAATATCCACCTCCTTTTCACGGGGATAGGGTATTGTGGTGATATCGCTGACCTTGATGAATGCTTCCTGGCCGGCACTGTCGGACAGCTTTACTTTAAAGTCCTGGGTGCCGCCCACCGGGTTCACTGTTTTATCCTGGGCCACGCGAAAGCTCATGGCTTTAAAGTCAACCACGGACACATTCGGCAAAGCGGTATTATAAACCGCAGTATCCGTATCCCATTCAATCATCATGGCATTGGTTTCGTGGAACCAGTACGCCAGATGGATGGTGCAGCGGGAAGGCGTTAACCGTGGCGGATCCGCCTGCATGTCGGCAATCATTCCCGCTGTTGGCGGACCCGGGAGCTGCACCGCAGCCGTGTGACGATGGAATACCATTTCATCAAACGATTTCACGGACACATCCGTAACCGCCCCGCTGAGGGTATTGCGGGTTTTATCGGCAGGCGCGTCTTCAAAGCTGTCCACCATCAACCCACCAACGGTTTGATAGGAGTGATGCCGGTCGATTGCAGCTAAAGCGCTGATGCTGCGTTCGCCTGTGAAATAGGTTGCAAGGCCCGCCACATTCTTAATGATATATTGGTGCACAAACAGATTGGCATAGGCCTTGGCAATATTCTCATGACCATCACGGTCCACAAGCGGTGCTGCGGGCACTTCCCCCTGCCACTGCCAGTTGCTGGAAAAATAATTGTGGATGGCCCCAATGACCCAGACCAGTTGTCTCGGCGGATCGGCACGGTCATAGATGCGCAACCCACCGGCATCGATCACGTCACCATCATCTGAACCATTTATCGCGAGAAAAGGTACATCCAGGCTAATGTGACGAAAATCGGTGGGTGCGATGGAAATCACGCCTTTGATCTGCGCCTGGTTTGCCGGGGGTAAAATTTTGTTCAGCTCATAGGCCGACACCACGGCTTCTCCCCCCCGGGAATGGCCCAGCAATACCGTATTGCTTAAATCGATCGTCCTGTAGAATAGCGCATCTTCCTCGCTGCGGCGCTTCATTTCCATGATATGCCGCAATATGGTAAGGCCGCGGTGGGCAATGGCCGCCTGGTCCGACTCTGCCGGACGGCAGCTGAGTAAACGCTGCTGGGGTTTTACCAGCTCCGCCCACACCTCACTGAGATCGGTATCAGGATGATAACGGCCGTTAAGGTTGACACTGACCGCAATAAAACCGTGGCTGGCCAGATGGGATGCAATATATTCCAGGCCCTCATAGTTCTTGAACTCCATGACATTGCCGCCGGCATCGACAATGGTATCGGGTATCCCCGCGCCAATCATGACAATGGCACCCGCAACCGTACGGTGAAACTCAAAGGGACTGTGCCGGCCATGGGCAAGGATCACAAGGGGATATTCATCTTCCCGGGTTGACAGTTGCACGCCAACGCCATTGCTGTCCGCAGGATACCGCACCAGGGCTTCCAGATTAACGACAACTTCCTCTGCCACACCTTCCAATCCCCCACCAATGGTAACGGTTGGCCCGGTATCGGCCACAAACAAATTACCTGCCGGATCAATGGCAAGTCCGGACGGACAGCGCAACTCTCCGACCCTGTCCCCCGCAACGCCCCAGGTTTCGAAGAATGTACCCGTGTTATTAAATTTTTGAACACGATCATTATCTAAGTCCGCAACATGGACATGATCGCCGGCATCCACCGCAACAGCAGCGGGCTGATTAAATTCACCATCACCACTACCGTCGCTGCCCCATTTAGTGACAAACACACCGGCTGAGGTAAATTTTTGAATGCGGTTATTGTCGCGATCAGCAACATAAAGATGACCGCCACTGTCAACGGCAATACCAATTGGCGCATTAAATTCGCCATCTCCCGTTCCTGCCAGGTTGCCTGTTTTGCCCCACTTGTGCACAAACGCACCCGGGGTGGTAAATTTTTGGATACGGTGATTCTCCTGATCCGCCACATAAATATGACCACCGTGGAATACCATGCCGGTGGGTTTACGGAATTGACCGTCCGCGCCGCCCTGGGATCCCCATTGCGTAAGATAAGCGCCGGTTGAATCAAACTTCTGCACCCGGTGGTTATCCCGGTCCGTTACATAAATATTGTTGCCCCCGTCAATGGCGATACCAAAGGGATGATCAAATTCACCGTCCCCCGTCCCCCTGCCCCCCCACTTGGAAACAAAAGCCCCTGTTGTGCTGTTGAATCGTTGCACCCGGTTGTTATAACGGTCTGCAACCAGCAGCTCACCTCCGGCAGTTATGGCAAGGCCGGCCGGGCCCATGAACTCCCCGTCCAGACTGCCGGTCCGCCCCCATCGACGGATGAAACTGAAAAGCTGAACCCTGTGGTTATCGAAATCTGTCACATATAGGGTGTTGCTTTTACTGATGACAATACCTGAAGGTGAATTAAACTCTCCGTCCCCAGCTCCCGCTGTTCCCCAGACGGCCTGGAAGATACCGGTGCCGGAAAACCTTTGAACCCGGGAGTTGTCACGATCGGTAACATAAACAGATCCCAGTGTATCGGCGGTGATATCCACAGGGTGGTCGAACTCGCCGTCCCCGGCGCCGGCTTTTCCCCACTTTGTCATGAAACTGCCGCTGCTGGTAAATTTTTGCACCCGGTGATTGTCTTCATCAGCCACATACACACGATAGGTGTCATCCACTGCAATACCTGCAGGATGATTAAACCCGCCATCGGCAGTTCCGGAACTGCCCCACTTGGCAACAAAGGTCCCGGTGTCGGTAAACTTCTGCACCCGGTGGTTATTGCGGTCGCTGACATAGCAGTGACCGGCATTATCAACAGCAATGCCAAAGGGTTCGTCAAATTCCCCGTCACCGCTGCCGGCACTGCCCCATTTTGAGAGGAAGCCGCCGTTGCGGTTAAACTTCTGGATGCGATTGTTGCCCGTGTCCGCAACATAGATACTATTGCCAGTATCAATGGCAATTCCCCATGGACGATTGAACTCTCCCGAATCCGAACCGCTGCCGCCCCACTGGGCGATAAAAATCCCGTCAGGGGAAAATTTCTGTATGCGGTTGTTATCCTTGTCAACCACATAAACAACGCCCACACCATCCACGGCAACGGACCCCGGATGATTGAATTCCCCGTCGCCGTTCCCGCTGCTCCCCCACCGGCTTAAATAGCCGGCGCTGCTCCCGGTTACCTGAATCCGGTCATTATCGCCATAATGCAATTGTCCCACACGATATGCACCGGGAGTTGATAGATCGGCCACCGGCCACACCTGGACGTCATGGACCGCCATGACGGCAGGCCCGCTATCCGGGTCATACAGGACACACAGCTTCCGCGAAGTTGCAACGGCACCCCGGGCCTCGGTTTCGACTATTTCTTCGCTTTCGCCCTGGGTGATGACCAATGCGGATACATCGCTGCTTATCCAGCGGAAACTCCCCGGACCCTCCGAAGCAACGGCTTTATAGCCCACAGGATAATCCGTCAGCACATATTCAGGGGGATCGTCAATGCCGTTTTCCGCTTTAATCTCAATGGTTGTGGTTACCGGTCCCACGGACATGGGAAAGGTGCCCCGCACCTTGTCGTTGATTTTGATTTCCAGGGACACGTCCGGTTCCGATGCCGATGCCGTGGTGGGATCTTTGCCATAAACCGTAACAAGTTCTCCGAAGTCACCGGTGATGGTTTTTTCCAGGTGATCACCCGCTGAATCAAAGCTGATTTTACCGCCTGTTTCACTGCGCTGTATAAACGTCAGTATTGTTTCCCCATCAGCCCGTGGCGGTGACCATTCAATGGAAATAAGCATGGGCGCTTCGCCGCCTTCCGGAACCCTGTCCGGACACATGATGCGCAACACGATATTCCAGCGGTCGGCCCAACACAGTGTGCCTTGTTTGACTTCTGATTGTAAATCGACAAACGGCATTTTTCTCTTCTCTTCCAAGGGTTACCCGGCAGGTAACCTATAGTCTTTTCCCGCCGGTTTATACGATATTTATTTCAATCTCTTTACTGACCATTGCACCAAAATTATTATCCGTGCCCGACCACACCTTGGCCGCGGCACGCAGTTCATAGAGGTAGAGTTTTCTGATGGAGGTTGGGTAATCATCCCCTGCCAGGGGGGGTGCAAAGGTTTCATCATTATCAAAATCCGGCTGGCAGGTTGCCTTGATCAACGCTGAGGCACCGGCGCCGGTGGGTGCCAGGCATTTGAGTTTCACAAACCCGTCACCGTCCGTGGCGCGGTAGAGTTCATTGGGCGGCGGGGAGAAAGGCGTAATCCGGCCATGACGCCGGGTGGGACCTGCCCCGGGCGGATCCAGGCTGTAATGGGAGGTGGTGCCCGAGAGGATTTCAATTTTCAGGTTGTACGCTTCCAGGGGGTGACCGCTTGCGGTGACCACTTTGAATACCAGTATTTTTTGAACGGTCACGGGCAGATCAAACTCATCGTCCAGGGCATCACCCAGGTTACCTGGGGATGTTTCCCCATGGATGGTGAGCACCGGCATCAACATATTGTTCAGTTCAAATATGCTTTGGGCGACCTGGGCATATTGGGGTTCACTGGTATAGAATTCGTCGATCAGCTTGGTCAGGAACACACGGCTGCCACGGTCGGCAGACGGGAGGTTCTCCTGGAACCGCTCCAGGGCTTTCCAGATGGTATTTGAAAAGCGGGTGGCCATATCATTGCTGACATTCAGGTTATACCCATGCCAATAGGCCGGGGAATCGGCAAACATCACATCGGAATCGGAAATGGCCCGGTGGATCTGGTACAGGGTGTTGGAAATATAGCCCTCGTTGCGCAACCCTTTTTCCGGTTCATCAAAGTTCGGCACCGGGTTGGCACCACCGCCAAACAGCCGCTCATAGGGCCTGTTTTTTTCACGAATATTCCCCAGGGATTTTCCCCAGAAGCCATACCCCCGCACCCGGTCGTTGCTGCCATAATGGTTGCCCCAGAAATGCATCACATACTCAGCCCACCCCTCACTCAGGGCCAGATCATAGGTATCAATCAAAGATCTGCTATGGCTTGCACTGATGCGGATCCACCGGAAAAAATTAAGATCCTGCACCGGATAGGGACCGGTATTTTCAGCAAACAGCCAATGGGACAGTTCATGGGCGACAACGGAATCATCCCAGCCATCGGCACCCCGGCCATGGGGGGAGCCATCTTCGTCCCGGCTCAAATTAACATCCAGAAAATAAAAACTCCGGTCCTCTTCGATATCTATATTCACGCTGTGGGGTTCATCCGTACGTCCCCAGCGCCGCTCTTGTGCCGCCGCCCGGGAATGGGCCTTAAACCATTTTTGATAAAGCCGCATCACTTTCAATACATTCACCACCACACTGCTGAACTCTTCACTGGTCAGCAGCCCGTGATAATTCCATTGATCCTGTGCCACATCTTCGTCGGGCTCGGTGGAGAGTTCCGTGTCAAGGTCCACCTCCAATCCCAGGCTCTGGCTCCAATCCGCCTCGCCCTTTACGCGGAAGGAGATATCGGGCAATTTTTCAAACACGCCCTGGCCAATGTCAAACAGATTCAGCTTGAGCTGGGTATGGGTGCGGATCAGGCGCACCTGGTGGTGCCCGGTATCTGCAACAGCAAGCAACCCCTGGCTGTCCATTGCCCCCCGGCCGGGTTGATCAAAGCGTAACAACCGCGCCAGCTCCGGATAGTAATCCGTGGCCGAGTCCACGTCCTGGCGGATAAAGGCGTTCATATCCCAAAAAGCTAAAACATCACCGTCGGATTCCAGGCGGAACACCATACCCTGGTCCCGGTCGGTGACAATCAGCTTATTTTCTTCATCCAGCGACACCCCGCAGGGTTTGATGAAATTCATTCCCGTTGGGGTAATTGAGCGTACAAATGCGGGCGCTGTGGCAACCGGGCCGTCCATGGTCAGGCTGAACTGTAATACCCGTGCATTATCCGTGTCTGCAATGTACAGATGCCCTTCCGGGTCGATGGCCACATCCTCCGGCCTGTCCAGGTTCAGCGTTCCGTCACCGGTGATGCTGCCGATATAATCCCCGTTGAGCTTGTGCATCTTAACCCGGTTGTTCAGCTGGTCGGCGATGTAAAGTACCGGCTCTGCCTGTTTGGCAACCCCAAGGCCCATGGGATGATTGAATTGATCGTCACCATTGCCCGGGGTGCCCGTGCCCATATCGGCCACGTGTGCAAGAGCAGCATCATATTTGCGAACCTGATGGCCGTTGGAGTCCGCTATAAAAACATCACCGGTTTCGTATTTAACGATCCCCCCAGGCCGGTTCAGCCCTGTTACGGACGGCGTGGCATCCGGCACAAGTTCCCCTGCCCCATTGCGGTTATAGATCAACACCCTGTTGTTGCCGGTGTCGCTTATCCATAACTTGCCGTCCCCATCAAAATAGGTATAGGCAGGTTCAGACATATGATTGGGTTCGGAAATTGGCGTCCATGGATCCCCCACGCCATGGGGGACCTGGGAACCGGGTTTCAACGCACCGCTGCTTTCAAACACCGTCCCCCGGACCACCCGCTGGTTTGCGCCGTCCGCACCATACACCTGGCCACGGGCATCCACAGCAACCCCGGTGGGTGTCGGGGGACTGGCAAGGCCCATGTCCCAGTTCACCAGGTGAGTGCCGGTGTTGTCCAGGCGCTGGATGCGCTGGTTATTAAAATCAGCCACATAGATGAAACTGTTGGTCGCATCGGTTGCCAGGGCCACCGGCATATCAAACTCCCCATTGCCGCTGCCGCTGCCCCCCCCGCTCTTCTCCCAGTCGGACTGGTGCAGATAGGCATTACCTGCGGGGTTCAGATCCCAGCGGGAGACACGGTGCCAGACCTGATCACAGACATACAACCGTTTCCCACGGTCCGATGTCACATCAACGGGTTCCCACAGGGTGGCGGGTACGGGGGAACCTGCAGCCGCGCCACTGCCTGACGCCGGCGCACCAAACTCCGAAAAATGGTTCAAATCAAAGGAAAAGGGAAACACCACACGGTTGGCAGAGAAATCCAAAGCACCACCCGTGGTGCGGCGGGTGATGGAAAATACCTGCACACGATGGTTGCCCGTGTCTGCAACTGCGAGCCATTCTTCACCGTCCACCTTGCGTTCATGCACAACGGTCAATCCATGGGGCCGGTCAAACTGCCCGCTGGCAGCTCCAGGGCCAAAAAGACCAACGGTTTTGTAGAACTTGTACCGCCCTGTCACAGACGAGGGCTGACCGTCTTTCCAGTCCGGACGGAAGATCACAATGCGGTGGTTATCGGTATCGGCAATAAACAGGTTGCGATACTGACCCAATGCAATCCCTTTGGGGTTGGATAAAGTAACACCGGCCCCGGGACCTGCAATGGTTTCAATATAAGTGCCGTCGGGATAGAAACGATGGATCACATTGCCGTCGATCATGAACACAAACCCATGATGGTCCACGGCAAGGGAGCCGGTTTGACTGAAGCTTCCGCCACCCAGCCGGGCCACGGGTGCATAGGGCGGATCAATATGGGCCTTGGGTCCGCCGGGAGGATCATCCAAAGCACAGGGAACCGTGGGCCAGACATCATAATAGGGATATCGGTCCTCTTCGCCAACGGCAATATTCTTGCTCTCCCCGGGGGCCGGATGGGGGTTGTACCCGAATCCCCCCAGGGTATCATCGGGATTCAGCCAATCGAAAATAAAGGCATCATAATCCGCAAGATACACCTGGACCGTATCCTGGGGAATTGCCAATGGATTGCGTTTGTTGGAATCATGGAAATCCGGGTAGGCGAATTTCAGGTTGGCGTGCAAACCGACAAAGATCTCCAGGGGATTGTTGGGGTCGGTATGGTCAGTAATGCGGGGGATACGCCGGTTGTGATAATGCCTGGTGGTCCATTCATCGGGCAGGGTGATCTGCTCGTCAACGGGCCCTGCAACCGGCAGGGTCCGGCTTGCTGGTGGAATGGTGATGGTAAAATATGGGTTCAGGCTGTTCTCTTCCTCTTCATCAAAGGTGATCTCCACCTCCGCCACACCCGCGCTGTCGGTGGTGGGGGTGCCGCTGGATAGATTGGGATCATATAAGAACCCGCTATGCTCGCACAATAACTCTGCGCCGGGCACCGGGATCATATTCCCCTGGGCCGGATTATAGGTCAGCACTTTCACATGGATGGTTTCTGTTTTATCAGCCATTATATTGATACACCCGCGCCTGCGCTTCCACTGCCGCTTAAAGTCGCCTGTGCCGCACCCAGCATCTGGTCAAACGAGGCTTCGGTACGACCCAGCCCTTGTTCAAACTTCAATTCCAGCTCATCCAGCTTATCCATCAACGGTTGCAGCACCACGGTAAAATCGATACCCGCCAATTCATCCACCACAGCCTGCCAGGCTCCGTTCAAAGGCTCACCCAGGCTGGTTTCCGGATTCACCGCCGCCACAACGCCCTGGACTTGCCGGAGTATGGTATCGATCCCGGACAACATGGCAGACGGCAGGGTCTGGTCGAGCACCTGTTTTAAGTCATTGTGCAGAATATCCAGACGGGAGGTAACCCCTGCGGGATCCAGGGCCTGGACCACCGCTTTCACATCATTAATGGCGTTGTCGATATCGGCCGCCAGAAAATCCACGCGGATGGTTGCTGCAACACCTTTGACTTGATTCATCTGATCTTTTACCAGGTTCAACCCGTCTTCAATATCCAGCCCGTCCACCAGGGCCAATACCGTGTCATAGGTTTCATCCAGCTCAGCCGTGATATCTTCCGGCCGTATGGGGAGCAGCCGGTTTTTTATCTCTTCAAACCGCTGATCCAGTTGTTCAAGAAAGCGCACAGGATTGGCCAGGCGCATCACCCGCTTAAAGGTTTCCGGATCAAGCAGCTGGCGGGCGTATGGCGGCAGCATCCCGGTCAGGCGTTCCTGCAGTTCCGTATACAAGGCCTCAAGGTCCGGCATAACCACGTTCTCTTTTATGGATTCCAGGGATTGCACAAGCCCATTGTAGGTGGCTGCCAGAGCCTTGAGTTTCCGCTCGGGATCCACATGGGAGATGATGGAGAGGCTGGCGGTATCGCCCTGGGCTTCCACGCCCACTTTAAAATCAAAATACTGGCCTTTTAACTGATTAAACTGGGCCGGGAAATTCACCCCGTTCAACAAATTGATAATATCGTCCAGGTGATCCTGTATCTGACGGGTCAGCACTTCAGGTTGAAGTTGATCCAGTATCTGCAAGGGGATCTGGAACGCATCATGGAGTGCCTGGGACGTGGAGGCCTGTATCTCCTCCAAAACCGCCAGTATCGGGGTGGCCAGCGCCACCACCGGTTCAAAGACGATGGACGGTTTAAACCGGTCCAGTTCCGATTCCAGGCGCTCAAACTCCTGGACAATGGGTGCAAACAGTTCAGACGGCCGAATATCCTGCAAGTCCTGTTTCACACCGTCGACGGCACCCAGCAGATCGTCCACCCAGGATGTGATATCAAACCCGTCTAGCTTTGATTTCAGATCGCTGAGTATGGTATTTAAAGGCCCTATCAGTTCCCCGCCGCTGACCTGATCAAACACGGCGGTCAAATTTTGAAACCCGTCGGTGACAGGCTGCAACAGGGTGGACGGTGTCAGTGTCTCAAACGGCTGTTGTAAATATTGTTCGTGCAACCCATCCAGGGGCGCCAGCAGGCTTGCCGCGGTGAGACCGTTCACGGCATCATCGATAACATCAAAGGCCGAGAAAAGATCCTGCAGCAACTGGGTGGGACTGAGTTCGTCAAGGGCTGATATCGCTTGTTCATACCGTGCCTGCAAGGTGTCAATGGCACTCTGGGGAATGGCTTTTACATTTTCAAACTGCTCTTTTAAAGGTGTGCTGATTTCAGCGGTAAAATTGATGCTGATCACAACATCCAGGGCAAGCTCCAGGGCCGCCTTGAGCAGGTCGTTTAATGCCGCAACATCCACCGACCGGAGTTTTTCCGCGTTTTCATCCAGCTCGGAAACAATGGGATCGACAATGATATCAAACTCGAGGGGGGCAAGGTCATCAAGTATCTTTTCAATTTTTTCTTTCAGGGTGTCCAGCAATTGCTGCACATTCAACCCTTCAACAAAATCTTTGAAATCGTTGATTCCCCCGACAGCGGTGCCGGTTACGCCGGTAATAACGCCTTCAACCTCCTGGAGTATCACCAGTACCTGGCCTAACAATCCGGTGATGGTGGCATTGAGCTCATTGAGGGTGCCGGTGAGACTGATGGCGCCGGGATTGTCAGGATCGCCCGCAATAACAGTCCGGGCATTTTCCATCAGGGTTTGTAACGCCCCCTCAAAGTGATACTGAAAACTGCCGTCGGCCTGGAATTCACCAATCGTACCCAGGGTGTTGCACAGCTGGTCGTTGATGGTGTCGGTAAATCCCTCCATTTGTGCCAGGAAATCCGTCACCCCCTGCTGCAGATCATTGACAGCGCCGGTGACCGGCGCCATTTGCTGCTCCAGGGTATCCCCCAGGGAGGGAATATCCACGCCACTGATGTTTTCCTGCAATCCGTCAAAGAACCCAAGCACGTCATCCCGCACAAAGGAGAGGTCGATATTTTCAATGCCCGCATCGATTCGATCCAGTAACTGGTTAAACGGGTCATCGATTTTCTGAACCTCATGCACCTGTACGGCCAGGGCCTTATCCATCTGTTCCCGGAGGTAATTCTCCAATGCGTTGGGCTGCAGCAGCTTGGCGTTGACAATGGCATTCAGCACCTTGATAACCGGACGAAACGCCCGGTTAATCTCTTCAAGTGCGTCCATGCCGCCGGTGATGGCGTTGCGAAAGGCTGGAAAATCAGACCCGACCGCCCCCTGCACATCAGACAATGCCGTTGCAGCATTCCCCATGGCACCGGGTAAGCCGGCCAGCTGATCCTGGAGACTGAGCTTGGGTGGAAACGTCTGCACAAAATCCACCACTTTTTTTATGGCGCCATAGTTGAATGCATTCAGTGTATTGTCCAATGCGCGTTGAAAGGCGTCCACCAGGGCTTGTGCAGGATCCCCGGATTGTGCCGATTCAATCAGGGGCATGGCTTCACGGAACAGATCCTGGATGGAATCGATCCAGGCCTGGATGGTCTCAGCTTCCGGCCCTTCCAGACTCATCAGCACCCCAATGACCTGGTCAACCAGGGCACTGGCCACGCCGGCCCGGTCACTTGGAATCGACTCTGAGATTGCGGTAATGGCGTTGAGGGCGTTTTCTATCCGGGTGATAAAATCACCCGAAAAGATGCCGTCCACCTGTTGAATACGGTCTGTCAGACCCTGTAATGCCTGCACAGGGATAAGGTCGCTTCCAGCTTCAAGGGATGAGAACAGATCCGTCACACCGCCCAAAGCGGAACCTGCATCAAAATCCAGCACACCGGAAAGCTGCTGGGTGATCTGCCCGGTAAAATTATCAAAGTGTTGTTGGGGCGAAACTGAAAATGCGCCCCCAGCCCCTGCAAAACCACTGGCAGGCGTACTGTCATCGCCTGTAACACCCAATAACCCGCCAACGCCTTCCAACGCGGTACGCAGGGTTGAGATATTAATATTTAATGATCCTTCAGGCATAATTTTTCTCTTAATCGTCTTTAGCGGCACCTGGCAGCAGCCGCAAAATTCAAACTAAACAGGGCGGGCGGATGCCCTTTATCGTCAATTAATCGTCTGATCCGAAAATATCCGTTAACGGTGAAAGACTCTCCTCCAAACCGCTGGTGGCCGAACTCAGACCATCCAGGGCACTGGTCAGGGGTGGTGTCGGGTTGGTCACATCCGGCACGCTGCCAAGGGAGTCTATCAAGTCCAGTGCGCCGGTCACCGAGTCTAAAAAATCACCCGCCTGATCAAGCAGACCGGTATCAAGTGCGCCCAATGGATCAGGCGGTGGCGGCGGTGGCGGGCTTTCTTTCAGTATGATGCAATAATCCAATTGATCGGGTTTCAAGCCGTTTTCTTCAAACTGCAATGTTTCAATGATAACGTACTGCACTTCCGTGGCCGTGACGATGTCGCCGACAAACGTGACCGGTTCGCCTTCCCGGAACTTACCCCGCAATTCCTCTAAAAATTCATTCCGGGTCTCATCACCGTACAGGCTGCCGGAAATAGCAACCCGGGTCGGACCGGTATTCATATCCTGAAAAAGACTGCCAACGCGGCCCGGAATATCCAGTTCAACAAAGTTTCTTTTCTCCAGGGATTGAATGGACTGGATACGCGGAATTTCCCAATCACCCAGCACTGGCTTTACATTCATGACAAATCCACCCCATGACGCCTGGCTTGTTCAACAAGGACATCATTGACTAAAGCAGTAACAGCGTCCTTATCCAAGGAATCAGCCAGCATTGATTTATTTAAAACAACTTCCGTCACGTTGTTGATCTTCTTTGACTGGAAGTTTCCTTTGGGTTGTTGATTTTTCATATCAGGTTTACTGTCAAACACACCTGCTCCTACAACAGCGCCAGCCATTACCGGTTCAGGATTTTCACCTTGGCTGGATCTGTTTTGTGTCCTTACAGTGTTGGCCTCGGCTTTGCTACCCTTTGCAGACGTCCTGAGTATTTCATCGGCAATACTGCCAACCCTGGCAAAACAGGTTGACAAAGCCCTGCAGTCATCACCGCGACGGCGATTGGCGTTACGGCCTTTAACCGGACGGGTAGAAAACACCGACGCCCCGGGCAACGGTTCTTCAGCCCCACCATGGTAACTGCCGGTCTGCTCGTTTTCCTTTTGCGGATGACTTCCCCGGCCATTATGACCAGGCGATCTATCTTCCGGAACGGCACCCGATGGGACCCTGGCTGAAATGCTTTCCGTCTTCAACCGTTCATCTTTACTTCTGCATTTCAAGCCTGATTCTACGTTTTCCTGGTCAGCATCACTTTGATGGTCATCGTCCAAAATCGACTTCGCCAGGTTATCCACGGCAACCAAAGTATTCTCAACCGCGTCAAGATTCTGCTTCCGGTTTTTAATCTGGCTTGGAGTAAATGAACCTGAAAACGGTTCCATGGCCGAAACGCTGATGGGGGTAATGGTCTTCCCCCCACCGCCCCCCAGTTTTTGTCGTACTTGTTTATTATTTGCATTTGCCGGTATTTCCAGCATGGTATCAGGAGCTGTAGAGTGCGGTTCCCACGGAGTTCCCCGGGCCTTATCCGTTATCCCAGGGATGTTGCCACGGCTTTGGTTTTGCCTGTACTCTTCAGCCCCTCCATCCTGCATTACACTCTTTACCTGGGGGTTCTCTTCCCGGGATTCACCAGAGTTATACCGTTGCGTATCACTGTTGGGATATTGTTTACGCATTTCAAGATCCGCCTCGGACGTTAACCCGTCAAAAGGAGCAAAGCTGACCAGTGGCAGACTGACATTGAAATCCTCGATCAGCCTTTCCATTTGAAGCATGCTTTCCAAACCACTGGGAAGTGGAGAAGAGATCGCATCAATCGTGTCCCTGAAAGACTGAACTGCCTGTCGCAAATTTTCTGTCCGGTCACTGTTTTGCTTCAAGACCATGTTTCCCTCTCAACATCTGAAGATTAAGTAAGACTTGCCCCAATGTCAGCTCATTAACCTGCTGTGGTGTCCAGCCAAATTCCCTGGCCAGGACAAATGCTGCTTTTGTTAAAGGCGCCCCCACCGCTTCATCCATCTGCTCCTGGCTTGCGCTGATACCACTGATCTCGTTGACATGGTGCAACAGGTACTGAACCAGCCCGATATGCATGGCATTGACCTGGGCCAGGCTCATCCGGGGCTTCACCAGCGCACGCTGCACCATTAATGTCGCCATCAGGGAATCATTTTCCTTGGCAGCCCGGGAAATGAGCTGCAGGTCGTGCACGGTGAGCGGTCGTAACCGCACCTTATTGCCGGCCTGGGTATCAGCTTGTCCCTGATCAACCGGATGCAGGATCTCAGGAGGAATTTCCACTTCAAAATCCAGGGTTCCACCCGCCAGTAATTCTTCACCGCTTAACATTACGCTGCATCCGCGACTGTCATGTACAGGGCTTGAAAGCCAATCGCCTCCATCAGAAAGTCATCTTCCGGCATGTTGTAATTCCAGCTGTCCATCTTGACACCGTGTAATGTCACAGTGTTGTTGACACCCGGATTCGCGGGATTTTCAACCATTAACGTGACGTTAAAACTGGGTTGGGCCCAACTTGTGGCAGGCCGGTTCGTGGCAGCTTCGCCCAAGAGCAATTTTAACATCGCACCATTGATATACGCCCTGCCAATGGTACCCCGGATGATGACATTACCAGGGCGCAGTTCTGTGGCATACCGTTGGCCAATCTCATGAAAGGCTTTTACATCCGAATGCACCTGCACTGTGACATCATGCACCCTGCCGACGCTGACCAGATCATACTCGGTGAGCACCTCCTGGGCTTTATCTCCTTCGGTTCCTTCAGGTGTAGAAAGGGTTATTGATCCGTCTGCTCCGGTAAATACATTTGTGTTTGCCATATCCTGAACCTCCTTACGAGAGAGCCAATGTTACACGAATGAAATCGATGCTGAATGTGGGCTGCATGGCTACATTAACGATGGCACGCCCTGCAATTTCATCCTGCCGGGTTGCCGTAACCTCAAGGGAATAGCCCGTCAGTGATTCATCCTGAACCATGGTGGTAAGAAAACCATCGACGGCGCCCCGTAAGGCTGCCCGCACACGTTGATTGTTCAGGCGTCCGATGAATGGATTACTCACCTGCCGGATACCCGCTTTTGCAAAATCGGTAATTCGCCGTGTGGTGATCTGGCTGAACGGACCATTTTCCGAGGCTTGGGTTGTCAGCCCCCGCACCACACGTATGCCGCGGCGATCCTCCAGTGCGGCAACACCACCTGTGAGCAGATCCTTGGTTTCTCCATAGGAAAATTTATCTTCCAGCCGGGTTACAGCCGATAGGACTTTATTTGTAGGGCTTGTCTGAACGGCCAGACTACTTATCAGGCCTGCCACCGCAGCAGCGGTATAGCGGCCATTGAGCACGACATTTGCCTTACCCACCGCATCATAGGCGTAAATACCCGGCGCGGTCATGATCACCCGTTTATTGGACGTGACCTGGGCAGCAATGTCGGCTGCCGCCGACTGATCAGAGCCGATAACCGCAATCACATCTTTGCCATTGCCTTCCGCACCGTCAACCACGCTGCCCAGCACCGCTTTTGCCTGGTCGGTTGTCAGTTCCGGCGCCACCAGGATATTTACATTTTCCTTAATGACTTCATCAAAAGCGTCACTGAAATCCGCCTGGGTTGCGCCCGCCGCCAACGAATGGGCATAAATCGTACGCGCTCCGTTTCTAAGTAAAAGCTCAATACTGCGGGTCAGGTTTAACGTTCCGGAACCACCGCCATAAGCATCGTACATTCCCAAATCAGTTTGGGCCGTATCCCAATCCGACAGATTGAGTGTGCTGCCAATGCCCTCACTTGCGGTTCCAACGATACCGATGTTACCAGATGAAATTCCTCCTGCACTGATCAGGCCTTCAGCTTGCACCCGTATATACGTGCCAGGAATAATCTGTTCTGCAAACTGGTCTTCTGCCATGAACTCGTCCCCCCTGTATTAATGCTGCTTTTTCCTGCTATGTTTGAAAATGAAGTAATTTGATACGATAAAAAAACGCTTGATTATTGCTGTGACACGCAAACCCAACCTTCGCTGCCTGCGTAATGGAACTGTCTTCACCCTGCAACGCCAAATCATCGTCAATGAATATTGTAAACCTGGAATCCTGCACAATGAGCTTTACCTGATACTTTTCATCAATATCAAACCCCTGGGTATCGTCCAATCCAGGGGTATCGAGGGCGCTGAACACGCCGGCGATTTTTTTCCCCATCAGCCGGTAGTTATGCCGGGAGGAGATCAAAAAGTAATAGAAATTCTCAGTATCCTGGAAACGAAAAACAAACCCGATACCATCCGGATCCCCGGACGCAATTTCAGCACTCAGAACAAAATTCCGCACCAACGGGCGTTGGGCAGTTTGTTTCAGCAGTAAATAAGTCCCGGCTTTATCAGGGGTGGCCGCCAGGTCTCCGCCGTGGGTATCCGAATGTTGTTCAATGCGAAATTCACCGGCATTATACGCCCAGTCAGAGCTGCCACCCAGAATGGCCAAAGGATCATCAACAACATCAAATAACTCTAAAGAATTTTCGTCAAAACCGGTATTAATGAGAAACCTGGCACTGCCTTCACTCAAGTCCAGATCAAAATCAAGGGGTATCTCATCCATCACACCTTCTGGGGCATCAGGCAGTTTCACATATTCGTAAAGCACGGAAAAGTTAACCTCCCGTGCAGAAACCATATTATTTCCCTGGCCTGTCGTTGTTACAGGACCAAGCTCATTGAGTTCGATACGGCAAAGCCCATTTTGAAAAAGCGTCTGGCGATCCTGGGTCAAAAGATTTTCGGTAAGATCGCTAACAACATTTCTGAGTTGCGCTTCATCAGCGGCTTTAACTGTTATTACCGCGCCGGTCTCAATGCGCCTCCCATAGATGGCACCTTTGGGGTCGTCGTTTACGGCGATAAAACCGCCCAGGCCGATGGGAGTAATACGTGTGCCGGAGAATACCAGTCCGGGTCCATGGCCAGGAATCGTGACCCCGGGCATCATTCCCTCCAGCAAATCCCTCAGGCCAACCAGGGCTTCATTACTTATAAGATCCATCTGACTCCGTATTTCCTGAAAAAGCTTGCAAAGCAGCGAGACTTGAGCCCGTTCACAATGGGAGTAATCTATAAAGATTATGCTAAACAGAAACTGGATAGGAACGTAGGTCCCTTGAAAGAAGAGTCAGGCGTGCACGAGTTTTCTTTGAGGAAGCGATATGAGCAATTAATACTGGTCCTTTGCGATCTCAATAGAGATGCAATAGCAGCACAGAAAGCAAGACCGTATGAGCAAATGACGTTGAATTGTAATTTATTTAAGAGTCACCATAGCATAGGTCCAAACAAAAAATAAAGTCCTTAACACGAATTCAATTATTTAAACGAAACTATTATTTTATTAACAAAGCAGCTTTGCAATTACATCGTTTCGTTAAAATCACAGGCGTCCGCCATGGCTGGCACCAATTAAAATCGAACCGCAATTTAATCCACTTTGTCCATCCGGAACCCAGCTGTGGGTTCCTTGATCACCTTTAGAAACATATCGTCGATTTCAGGATGATGTTCACCATAAAAGAGCAACGTCCACCTGGGATCCGCCGTGCGCCTGCATTTAAAGTGTATTTTTTCGGTACCCCCGCCCCCCAGGACAATTACGGCCCTACACCAAGATAAACCCTTAAAAAACCAGAACATTTCAACAACACACAATCACATATCAATGACATCCGCCCCTGACAGATAAAAATTGCATTTGCCTTATCATCAATCTTTATTTATAACAACCCGGCAAACCTGTAAAAACTATATACAAAAATAGTTGGGCGGAGTTGCGGATAAATGTAAATGATTACCAATTAAGAACACAAACAGGAAAGATCAGGTATGGCAAAAAGATTAAGAAAATTAAAGACCGCACGGAAAAAAAAGAACAGAGAGAGGTCAGCAGCACGCAAGCTCAACACCGTTAACCATGAGGCTGTCATAGCACCCAAGGATGCCCCCCCCCTATCGGCTACTGACACAGCCGAAGCAGCAACACCAGCTGAAGAAGCAACTGAGAACACAATCGAAGACGCAGCAGAAGAAGAAGTAACTGAAGATGCAGCAGAAGAGGTACCCGAAGACGCAAAATATCACACAGCAAAAGAGGCAGCAGAAATGCTGAACATCTCTGCAAAACAAGTTACAGCTTTCATTCAAGATAAAAGCCTTGCAAATGCCTTCAAGAAAAGCGGCAGATGGCAGATTCCCGCTTCAGACATCCAGACCCTCAAGAACAAATTATAAAAGCCCCCCGAATAAAAACCACCTAGCGTCTCAAGCTATTGTGCCGTCACCAGGAAAACAAAGACACACATTAGCTTGAGACCTGCCTTCATTATTGCCAGCCATTCCAGCCCCCGGAAACGGCCCATGCCACCAGCCAGAAGGAACGACCTCCCCCTATATCAACCATGACAAACTTTGAGCGACCCAACTATTTCCAAAGAATCAAAGCCTTCAACCGGAAGAATGTCAATGGCCAGATAACGATGTTAACCCCTTCAACCACGAAAGCGATTACAGTGGTACTCCTTGAACCGGATCTTTATCAGCACCCCATGCCTGTACGGTACAAAAACAATCCCATGGCAGCATTTCATCCTGGATGCAGAACAGAGGGGCTGTTTGAAAAATTTCGCCAGATAGAGATCAAACTTAATAATGTAATAAGTTTGATTGCCTGCAGAGGATGTTAAACCTATGCCAACACAATATATAGTGTTGGATAAATGGGAAAAAGTGAAAACTATAAATACAAATCAACAGGGTCAAGGGTGAAAATGATTCTGTTGATTTATACCATAAATAAACACGAGAGAATCTGTCTGAATCAGCAGATCTTTTGTGTTCTGATGCTGTTTGATGTAATGTGATTTTTAGAGATATTTCCAGATATAATTTGCATTATGCACTATTTGGATGATCAATCTTTATGGGAGCTACGATTGAGTTTTTGGTTTGCCAAAAAAAGTGAGTGTTACAGGCTGAAGCCATGGTCCGATAAACATGAATTGTTTGCATTCATCAACGGTTTCGCTGATGAACCCATCTATATTGACAAGAGCCTTTTTAATTTTTTCTACTATCTGAATGCATGCTTTTCGTCTAAAAGGACAAATAAATGAAACTACAATATAAAGCCGGCTTACTTTTTTTCCTATTCAACATTTTTTCCCTTGTCGTAGGTGTTATAGGCTATGATTTTTTTGCTGATCAATTGATACTCGAAAGAACAGCGATTAGCCAACTCAACTTAACTGATGAACTATCACGTCATATTGAATCTCATCTTGAAGAAAAATCTGCAAATGCCATGGCTCTTGCCAACACGCCTCTTCTCCGAAAAGCCCTTCGGGAAAGCAATGAAAAATATAGTTCATTACATGATGAAGAACAAAAAAATCATATTGATTTGTTGAATCGCAGATGGATGGAAACAGATAGTATTGATGATCCTTTTATCCAGTCATATATGAATAATCCAGTTGCTGATCATCTCAAATCCCATCAACAATTATTCCTACAAGAGTTTGGTGAGATTTTTCTCACAAATAGGTATGGCGCGATCATCGCTACAACCAAGAAACTAACCACATTTGCCCATTCCCATAAGTATTGGTGGCTTGCAAGCTATAACGACGGAAAAGGAAGGATTTTTCTGGATGATCGAGGTTTTGACACCAGTGTTGGTGGTTATGTTCTAGGCGTGGTCATACCTGTTATTGAAAATAATGACCTTTTAGGGATATTAAAATGCAACATTAATATAGTAGGCCCAATCAGTCACATGATAGAAAATTTCAACAAATCCAATTATGGAATTTTGAAATTAGTACGTACAGGTGGTTTGATCGTTTTTGAAGAAGGTGAGAAACCTCTGTCGACCCAAGTCAACGAACAGATTATCCAGAAGCTAAGAAAGAAAGAGAAAGGCAAAAATATTATGGAACTGGATGACAAAATGCATCTGGTTTCGTATTCACCAGTATTGTTAACACTTGGCTCAGAAAAATATGGATTTGGTGGCAAAAAAGATTCAATCGATCATCTGAAAGGAAATCTTGGAGAGGCATGGCATACTATTATTGTTCGTGGAAAATCTGATGTGCTTAAAGCCTCACACGAATCCCTTGCTTTTTTTATAAAATTAGGAATTGTCCTCTCTTTTGCAATTGCATTTTTAGCATTCTTTATAGGAAGAATGGTCGCTCTGCCAATTGTTAGAATTTCTGAAACGGCAAAAACAATTGGGCAAGGCAACCTGGATGTTGAAATAACAACTCAATCGAAAGATGAACTTGGCATTTTGGCGGCATCCTTCAATCAAATGACCAGAAACCTAAAAAGCATCACCGCCTCAAGAGATGAACTGGATAGAGAAATCAATGAACGAAAAGAGGCTGAAACCGCATTAAAACTGAGTGAAGCCAATCTCAGAAGAGCTCAAAAAGTTGGCAAGATGGGAAGCTGGTATCTGGACTTGAGTACCAACGATCTTGAGTGGTCCGAGGAAGTCTATCGTATCTTCAATGTATCGGAAGGAAAAAAGTTAACCTATGACAAGTTTTTAACTATAGTACATCCTGATGACCATGAATTTGTTTCAGCTGCCTGGGAAGCGGCCCTCAACCAAGCGCCTTATGATATAGAACATCGGATTGTCGTGGGTGGTGTTGAGAAATGGATACGAGAAATAGCGGAAGTTGTATTTGATCCAAATGGAAAAGCGTTGCGTGGAATTGGTACTGTTCAGGATATTTCCGATCGAAAAAATATCGAAAAAGAACGGGAGAAGATGATTGAAGAACTTCAAACGGCCTTGGAAGAGGTTAAAACGCTTCAGGGCTTTATTCCCATATGCGCCTCATGTAAAAAAATACGTGATGATAAGGGATATTGGAATCAGCTGGAAAACTATATTGAAACACATTCTGATGCAGCGTTCAGTCATAGTATGTGCCCCGAATGTTCAGACAAACTATACGGCAAAGAGGCTTGGTATATGAAAATGAAGAAGGAAAAAGGAATCAAGTGATTCTTGTGCCTATTTTTCGACCGCTGACTATGTCTATAAGTAGAGGGCTTGACAGTTCTATTTCATACTGAGCACTGTAACGTGAAGTCGTCATCGGAATCAAAATCAGCCTACCCACAACATATGGTATCGAAATATTTTAATCTGAAGACTCGAAAAAAAAAGTTAATTAGAGATAAATATGAGGAGTGGTTCTGGGAAAATTCGGGCAAGAGGTGGTGATCCCCAACAATAAAAGCCAGGTTAAATCCGCAAGTGTTGACCAAAACGTTGACCAAGACACAAAAAAGGGGTTAAAGTGAATATTATGTTTCACTTTAACCCCTTGAAATTGCTTATGGTACCGAAGAGGAGACTTGAACTCCTACGCCTCGCGGCACTAGATCCTAAGTCTAGCGTGTCTACCAATTCCACCACTTCGGCAAAAAACATACAAACGCCGTCAGCATCAGCTTGATGTTGGCAACGGTGTTTTTAAGTGTGGTGCCGAAGGGGAGACTCGAACTCCCACGAACGTACGTTCACTTGTCCCTGAAACAAGCGCGTCTACCAATTCCGCCACTTCGGCACTGAATGCCAATCCAAAAAAGGATTGATTTGCATCAATGGGTGCTTTATATATAGAGCTTTATGAGCTTTGTCAAGCTCATTTTATGATGTAACTTGAAAAGGAAATTATGGAACTGATCGAAGACATTAATATAATAACCGAACCCTTTAATAAGGCGGTCATCACCATTGGCAACTTTGATGGGGTGCATAAGGGACACCAGGCCCTTTTCCATCAGGTTATCGAAAAGGCCGAAGAGATCGGTGGAACCTCGGTGGTCATAACCTTTGACCCCCACCCTTTGAGGGTGCTTACCCAAAACGGACCGCCTTTGATCACACGGAAGGATCAGAAGATCGAACTGATATCGGCAACCGGCATCGACAAGATTCTCTGCCTGCCGTTTACCAAGGAGTTTGCATCAATTTCAGCCCAGGACTTTATCCAGGAGTTTCTTTTGGCTAAGTTGGGGATGAAGGCAATCATTGTTGGATCGGACTATTCGTTTGGAAAAAACAGGGAGGGCACCCTGGACATCATGAGGCAGGCCGGAGAGACCCACGGGTTCGAGGTCATGATTTCAGACTGGATAAACGATACCGAGACCGGGGACCAGCGGATCAGCAGCACCAGGATCCGGGAACTTGTCATGGACGGACGGGTTAACGAGACCCCGAAATTCCTCGGCAGGTTCTACCAGATCAGGGGAAAGGTGGTAAAGGGACGGGAACGGGGCGGAAGCAAGCTTGGGTTTCCCACGGCAAACATCAAACTCCACGATGAACTCTGCCCGAAAATGGGCGTTTATGCCGTCACCGTTGAAACAGATACAGAGAAGTTCAATGGTGTTGCAAACATAGGCTACAGCCCTACCTTTGACGACCACATATTCACCATTGAGGTTCACCTTCTGGACTTTTCAGGTGACCTCTACGACAAAAGAATACGGGTTAACATGATCCAGCGGCTCAGGGATGAAAAAAAGTTCTCCAGCTTAGAGGAACTCTCCGGGCAGATCAGAAACGACATAAAACGCGCAAGAACCATTCTTGCTTAATATAAGGAACAGAGTACCATGGCACTGCTAAGAATCTATCACTACCCCGAAAAGGTCCTGCTTGAAAAGGCCCTTCCTGTTGAAACCATAGACGAGACCATCATCAAGCTTGTGAATGACATGGGTGAAACCATGTTCGATGCCCCGGGAGTCGGCCTTGCCGCCCCCCAGGTGGGTGAATCCAAAAGGATCATTGTTTACAATCCTTCACCAGGCGCGTCTGAGGAGGAAGAGGAGGAGCTACCCCAGGAGTTCAAGGCGATCATCAACCCTGAAATAATTGCCTCCTCCGGGAGCATAACCTCAGAAGGCGAGGCCTGCCTGAGCGTTCCCGAATTCAGCAGCGATGTGAAGCGGTTTGAAACCGTCACGGTCAGGGGATTAAACCTTGAGGGTAAAAAACTTGAGTTTGACGCCCAGGGTATTCTTGCCGTGATCATGCAGCATGAAATTGACCATTTGGACGGGATCCTGTACATTGACAGGATCAGCGCCCTAAAGCGCAACATGTACAAAAAGAAATTAAAAAAGAGGCTGCAAAACAATTGAAAAAACCATTCAAGATAGTTTTCATGGGGACCCCGGATTTTTCCGTTCCGCCCCTCAGGGCCCTGGCAGCGTATGACTGTGACATCCCCCTTGTCATCACCATGCCGGACCGCCCCAAGGGACGGGGAAGAAAGCTGGTTCCCCCACCGGTTAAAACAGCGGCCCTGGAACTGGGGCTCGAGGTGTTCCAGCCGGAATCCATGCGCTCCGACGAGGTCAGGGATAGACTTTTAGCCCTGAAGCCAGATCTGTTCGTGGTTGTGGCTTTTGGTCACAAGCTCTCCCAGGAGATCCTGGACATCCCACGGATCTACCCCATCAACATCCATGCATCCCTGCTTCCGTACCACAGGGGTTCCTCCCCCATCCATACGGCCATACTCAACCTGGACAAGGAAACCGGGATCACGACCATGGTCATGGACAAGGACCTGGACACAGGCGACATGCTGCTCACCTCAACCACACCCATCCATGATGATGATACGGGCGAGGATCTCCATGACAGGCTGGCCGTCATGGGAGCCGACCTCATCATCGAGACCCTGGATGCCATTGCCGGGGGCCGGCTGACGCGAACCCCCCAGGACCATGATAAAGCCACCCTTGCCCCCATGCTGAAGAAATCCGACGGCAGGATCGACTGGACCCTGACCCCGGAAAAGATCTCGGCTGTGGTTAGGGCCATGACCCCCTGGCCGGGCGCCTTCACCTTCATAGAAGGAAAGCGGATAAAGGTCTTCCGGGTAGCACCCAATGAAACCAGGTCGGACGCTAAACCCGGCACCGTGTTCCTGTGCGACGATGAGGGAATCCACGTTGCAGCAGGCAATGGAAGCGTCACCATCCTTGAACTCCAGGGAGCCTCGGGAAAACGCCTCACGGCGGCCGAGTTCCTCAGGGGAAAACCCATTGAACCGGGTACTGTGCTCGATGCCTGAAAAAAAGAACCGACCCAAGACAACAATGACCAACGATGCACGCTTCCTGGCTTTAAAGGTCCTCATCGAGAATGAGGGATCGAGATTCCCCCTGGACAGAACCCTTGAGGAGTTCGCTACTGACCTTGAGCAGCTTTCAAAGCGGGACAGAGCCCTTGCCAACGCCATCATCTACGGCACCCTGAGATGGCGGGAGCACCTTGACTGGCTCATCACCCCGTTTTCCAGCAGAAAACTGGACCGTATCGAGCCGGAGATCCTCTACACCCTTCGCCTGGCCCTTTACCAGGTGGTTTTCATGGAGAGGATTCCGGTTTCCGCTGCGGTCAACACAGCGGTAAACGCAGCCAAAAAGATTGCAAACAGGGGAGCTGCAGGCTTTGTCAATGCAGTGCTCAGAAAGGCGACCACCCGGTACACGGAAGTTGCCATGCCCGACAAAAAAGCCGACCCAGCCCTGTTTGTCTCAAAGAGCCGGTCAATCCCGTTATGGCTCTCCCGGCGCTGGATCGACCGGTTCGGCCTGGAAGCCTGCCTGGGACTGCTGGATGCCATCAACACCATCCCCCCCATCACCCTGAGGGCCAACACCCTCAAGACCGACAGGGACGCACTTGCCAGGGCCATGGAAGACCATGTGGAGACCATTGAACCCACGGTTCATGCCAGGGAAGGTATCTCCATCACCCGGCCGAAAACGCCCCTGCACCTTACCGAGGCGTTTACAGACGGCCTCTTCCAGGTCCAGGACGAGGCGGCCCAGCTGGTCACCACCCTGCTTGATCCGAAACCCGGAGAGAGAGTCCTTGACGCCTGCGCAGGCCTGGGAGGCAAGACCGGGCATGTGGGCCAGCTCATGGAAAACCAGGGAGAGATTGTGGCCTGGGACCTTGATCCCAAAAAGCTTGAAATCCTTGCAACCGAAATGGAACGCCTGGGTATCACCAACGTTTCAACCCGGAAGATGGATGCGCTGAACCTTGCGCCGGAAACGCTTGACGCCCCCTTTGACAGGGTGCTTGTGGACGCTCCCTGCACCGGGCTCGGCGTATTGAGAAGAAACCCTGACGCCCGCTGGCACCGCACCAAAAAGGACATCAAACGGCTTGCGGCCCAGCAGAAAACCATATTGAACAACCTGGCAGACCTTGTCAAACCCGGGGGAATCCTTGTTTATGCCGTATGCTCCTGTGAACCCGAGGAGAACGAAAGGGTCATAGACGCGTTTCTGGACAAAAGAAAGGATTTCACCGTCGTCCCCCAAAGCCACCCGCTGACTTCGGAAAAGGGGATCTTCAAGACCTATCCCGGCACCCTTGGCATGGACGGCTTCTTTGCCGTGGCAATGAAAAAAAGCAACTCGTGACAGGCCCTAACTCGGGGACAGATCTTAAATCTGTCCCCAATGATGGATTTTAAATCTGTCCCCGATGATGTAAGGCCTATCCCTTAATATAACAAAACACTAAGAAATTAAATTTCAGGAGATATACCATGGCAATTATTGCACCCTCCATACTTTCGGCGGACTTCACCACACTTGGCCAGGAGATAAAAAGCGTTGAGGAAGCCGGGGCAGACTGGATTCACATCGACGTAATGGACGGCCGGTTCGTGCCCAACATCAGCTACGGACCCATCATTGTGGACGCCTGCAACAAGGTCACAGACCTGCCCCTGGATGTCCATCTTATGATCGAAAAACCAGACCACCTCATTCCCGAGTTCATCAAGGCCGGCGCCGACCTCATCTCTGTCCATGCAGAGGCCTGCACCCACCTTCACCGGACGATCCAGCTGATCAAAGGATCCAATGTCAAGGCTGGCGTCGCCCTCAACCCCGCGACCTCCCTCACCGGTCTTGAATGGGTCATCGAGGAGCTCGATTTTGTCCTGATCATGAGCGTCAACCCGGGCTTTGGCGGACAGAAGTTCATTGAATCAAGTGTTGAGAAGATCGAGCAGCTTGCAGGCCTGATAGAAGAGACAGGCTCAAACGCCATCATCCAGGTGGACGGCGGCATCGGCCTTTCCACCATCAAAGAGGTGGCCGACGCCGGGACAGAATCATTTGTGGCAGGCTCTGCCATCTTCAACACCCCGGACTACAAAGCGACCATCACAGAGCTCAGAAACAAGATAGGGGAATAATATGACAGCCATCAGGAGGAAACCCACCGTCCTGGTCATCCACGGCCCCAACCTCAACATGCTGGGCCGCCGTGAACCCGAGACATACGGCACCGAGACCCTTGACCAGATCAACCAGGGTCTGAAAGCGCTGGGAAGCGACCTTGGGATTGATGTAACCGTTTTTCAGTCAAACTACGAAGGTGCCATGGTAGAAGCCATACACAAGGCCTTTGAAGAGAAGACAGACGGTATCATCATCAACCCGGCCGCTTACACCCACACAAGCGTTGCCATCAAGGACGCCCTCCTGATGCTCTCCTGCCCCATGATCGAGGTTCACCTCTCCAACATTTACAAGCGGGAGGCGTTCAGGCACAAATCCATGGTATCGGATGTGGTGACAGGTCAGATCGCAGGCCTCGGTTCCAGGGGCTACAGGCTTGCCCTGACAGCATTGGCGGAACTTATCGGATGAGTTGTGCCATGGTAATACTTGCGGCAACCCGGATGGAGATCGCCCCCCTCCTGGAGGAGTCAACGGTGAAGCGTGAAACCCGCTCCACCGTTGGCAGACCCGTGATCGAAATCGAGCATGCAGGCCAAAGTGCCGTGGTCGTCATCACAGGACCGGGAATGATCAACACGGCCCAGGCCCTGACCATGGCCATGGAGCGGTTCCGGCCGGCCCTTGTTCTCCAGACCGGCATTGCCGGGGTGTTTACCAAGGCAGGCCTCAAACCCGGAGACATCGCAGTTGCCGAGTCCGAACACTACATCCACACGGGACTGGACAGGGACGGGTCCTACGATCTTCCCGCCCCCCTGCCCTTTAACCTCATTGAAGCCGATCCTGGAACACGCATGGGACGCTTCCCTGTTGATCCGGCACTGGCAGACCATGCCCTCGCCGTCATTGAAGACGGGTTCCCAGGAGAGCCATGCCGGGTGATCAAGGGGCCGTTCATCACAGTCTCCACCATCACTGGCACCGAGACCACAGCCGAAAGGCTTTTTACCGCCTACACCCCCTGCATGGAAGCCATGGAAGGGGCTGCATCGGCCCAGATTGCCACCCTGTACAAGGTTAAATTCCTGGAGATAAGGGCCGGATCCAACCGGGTGGGCAAACGGGACAAAACACAATGGGAGATCCCCCTGGCGGCCCAAAGGGCGTCCAGGGCCGTCTCCCTGTTCTTGGAAAAAGGAGGGTGCCTTGACAAACGAAACAAACCCCATTGAACGTCTGAACATTTCCCACTACTTCCTGTTTATGATCCTGGCCCTGTTTCTTGTCTTCTGCTACAAGATGGTTGCCCCCTACCTGGACCCTGTGGTCATGGCCTTTCTTTTGTCCATCATGGCAAACCCGGCCTACCTGCGCCTCAAGGCCCGGCTGAGGGGAAAAAACAACATAGCCGCTTTCCTATCCTGCATTCTCCTCACCCTGGTGATCGTGGTCCCCTTTGTCCTGATCTCTTCGGCGGTGATCCGCCAGGGAATCCTGTCGTTCAACGCCATCAACCAATGGATTGCAACCGGCAACCTCGAACGGCTCACCCAGGCCCCCATGGTCTCCGACATCATGGTATTTGCGGAAAAACAGCTAACAGGCGACCTGTTCCAGGACGTTGATCTCAAGGCTGTCCTGCTGAAGGTCTCCTCATTTTCAGGGGAGTTCCTCGTAAACCAGGGAGGATATCTCATCGCCAACATCTCCGCGGTCACGGGAAAATTCTTTCTCATGCTCTTTGTCTTTTTCTTTGTTGTCCAGGACCAGAAAAAAATCTTCACCTACCTCTTCCACCTCATGCCCATGTCTTCGGCCCATGAGACCATCCTGGTGGAAAAGATCGAAGCTGTTGCCAAATCAGCCCTGCTCGGAACCCTGGTGACATCCGGGGCCCAGGGGTTTGCCGGCGGCATTGCTTTTACCATCTGCGGGCTGCCCGGTTTTTTCTGGGGAACGGTGATGGCCTTTGCCTCCCTGGTACCCCTGGTGGGAACCGCCATCATATGGGTACCTGCGGCCGGCTTTCTCTTTCTTTCCGGCGCCATCAAATCGGGCATTTTTCTCATCATCTGGTCCGTGGTGGTGGTGGGAACCATCGACAACATCGTGCGGCCCCTCTTCATGAAAGGGTCGGCAGACATGAGCACCCTGCTCATCTTCTTCTCCATTCTCGGGGGGCTCAACCACTTCGGACTGATCGGCCTGTTTTACGGTCCGATCATATTCGGTATCACCATGGTGCTTCTCTATATCTACGACCTGGAGTTCCACAGCTTCCTGAACCACCAGGACAACAATTGAGCCGAAAACCTGTTTGTGCTTTTCAAGCGGTTCCGGTATAGTTTCAATAGTCATATTTTCTCAGCTTTCTGTGTTGGCTGACTTGACCGTCCATCAAGGGTTTTCAACAAAAGGAGGGACCATGATCAAAGCGGAAGATATCATGACACGGGATGTAATCACTGTGCGTGCGGACTGGGAAATCACCAAAGCGGTTAACATTCTGCTAACCAACCACATCAATGGCGTGCCCGTGGTCGACGAGGACGGCAATCTCAAGGGAATATTGTGCCAGAGCGATCTGATTTTCCAGCAGAAACAGGTCTCCATTCCTCCGATCCTGACCCTGCTGGACGGCATCATCCCCCTCTCTTCATCCAAACGGTTAGAAAAGGAGTTCCAGAAGATTGCCGCAACAACCGTTGAACAGGCCATGATACACGATCCTGTGACAGTTGAGCCGCAAACTTCCATCAACAAGGTAGCAGCGCTCATGGTCGAAAAACATTTCCACACCATCCCCGTGATCAGCAATGGAAAATTAGTGGGGGTGATCGGAAAAGAGGACGTGCTCAGAACCCTTGCCAACGAGACATCGAAAAAAAACAATTAGAGCCAGGGGGCGGCGCCGGCCCTCTAATGGTCTTATGCCGTCCCCCGGTCAGAATATTTCGCAGAAACACTGAACCCGGTAGGTCATCACCTCCAGCCCTTGTTTTTTCCACTCATTGGATGAAAGGCCGGCCTTGGTGCAGAGATGGGAAAGAAACAGGGGCGCTTGGGGAAGCTGGTCCCACACCTGGGGCAAAAACGTGGCCTTGGCCACCCCTTTCGTAATAATGACCCCGTCCCTGCCAGGCTCAAGTTTTGAAACAAGCTCGTCAGGAGTGGCATGGGAGAGACTTTTCGGAGCGGTCAGGACACTGACCTCGATATCCACAAGATCCAGCTCCTCTTTCGTCAGCGGGGAAAACCTGGGATCGTGGAAGGCGGCATTCAAGGCGTTCTCAATCACTCCACTCCTGACAGTATCATGGGCTTCAAGGCTTCCGATACACCCCCGGAGCAACCCTTCCAGATGGAGGGTGACGAACACCCCCCGCTTTTGGGCAAACACATCCTGTTTCAGGCTTTTCTTCAAAGCTGTTTTCTCCTCTTCATCCAACTGGACACCCAGCTTTTCGGCAATGGAAAACCGTGCAAGCCTGACAAGCAACTGGCCCTCTTCCCCAGAATAGTCGCTATTGCTTTCTCTTATTTCATTCATAAGACTACCACCTTGCAAAATGGTCCTCGGTCCAACCGGGGATCCCATCAATGGGAATAACTTCGTTGTCCCGGGTCCTGAGCCGCCCATAAAAACTGCCAAAACATTGGGTAAAGTCGGTTGCAACCACAAAGGCATTGACATGCTCCCCCCGGCTGCTGTCAGGTACAAACTCAAGATCGACCCGCCCGTCATAGGATGCAATCTGCCAGGTTGAACCGGCATCGTCCTTGGAGAAACTGACGGTATCTACCTTGGTCATGACAGAATCGACCCAAAAGGCGTTTTCCGTGAACCCGGTCTCGTTCACCCCCCATGAAAGATTAAGACCAAGGGTTCTTCCATCGGGCAGGCAAAAGGCAATGGCTGCCCAGTTCCAGAAAGTATTGCGCCGCAAAAAGCCCCCGGTCCAGTCAGATATGGCAAAAGAATCCCCCGGGTTCATTTCAAAGGTCTCCCCCCTTGCTTCGACCCTGCCCGATACCGGCACGGGAGCGGCCTTCCTCGTAAAGGTCCACCCCCTGTATCCTGTCCTTGTACAGATTCTCAAAGGCGGCACAGAGGAGAAGCCGGAAAACCCAACTCGAAATTTCAACCCGTCTGCCGACGCGTTTACCCCCTGGTGATCGATATTGACCAGGATTCCGTTTTTTTCAAACAACGAATTTGGCTGTTCAGGAAACGGAGCAATGCTTGCACCCAGGCCCAGCAAAGAGATGGTGCTCGTCTCTTCGAGCCATCTATCCTCCCTGTGATAGACATAGGCAAAGGTGTTGGCCAGGTATCCGAGGTCAACCACGGCAATGCCGGCCATGATCCCGGGGGTTGTGATTCCAATGAAATGAAACCCCTTGTAGAGCAGTCGTTTGACAAAAGCGGGAACCTTTCTGCCGGAGGCGGTCCGAAGAAGATGATCCTGGCCGTTAATTTCGTCAACAGGAGTGTCAAAGATGCCAAGGCGAATCGAGCCGTCAGGATCTACGATTTTTTCCATGGGGTCTCCTTCATAGGGTTTAGAGTTCAAAATACATAAACAACCAAAACAAGTCAATTAAAGGTTTCAGGGCCCTAAAATCACTTCAGGGAGCATTTCGATGATTCCAGGAGCAAATCAACGCTTTCAAGATATCACAGAGACAGACCCACCAATTTTTAACCGTGTTTTTATTCATATTTACCCCCCACACATTGCATCGCAACAAAAATTCAGTCCTGGTTAATCGTGCTTGACTAAAATAGCATCAACAGATACGGTGTGAGCCTCAAGGGAGTTTAGATGTTAATTTTCAGCTCCCTCTGCCGCTCGAATTCTTTATCAACAACCAAAAAAAACAAAGGGTGAAGCCATGACAAGTATTGACAAGATACTTATTTCAAGACTAGAAAAACATGGTATTGAAACGTCGCTGATCCCAGGCTTTATCCGCAGCCTTGCCAACGCTCTCTTGATAAACCCCTGCATGACCCACAGCCAGGCAAACAAACGGCTCAAATATCTTGGTTGGCACGATATCGAACTGGACTACCACACACTCCTGCTAGCCAGACTCTGCTTTGAAGCAAAAGGACTCAACAGCCTGGAGTACAGATCTGCTCCCTGGTACGCAAAGAGCTTTCAATCCTGCGACCGCTCCCTCCAATGATCAGGGGGCCCGTAAAAAGCAGATTTCGCACTCAAGAAGCTTGACACCCGGGCGGTCGCCCTATATTCTTGTAGCAATCATAAACATGAGATAAAGCCCTATCAATAAAAGGAGCCGACATGATTGTTGACAGCCCGACCAAATCAACGGAAGAGATCCTCTTAATCCTGTGCAAAGCCGTTCAAAAGGTACTTAAAAAAGCGTCAGCCCAGGAGATCCTTTTTTCCCCCTTTGTCCAGAAGATCAACAAAACCTGTCTCAAGCCGGACATCGGATGTTTTACGATCTTTGAAGGCGGGCTTTCCGGGCTTTTAATAATGAACTTCTCCAAGGAAGCCGCCCTTGACATCTACAGAAGCTACATGAGTCACATGGGAATCCCTGAAGACGAACTCTCCATCCTCCACACCTCCGACGATGTGGCCAATGTTCTTGGAGAGCTCATGAACCAGACCATGGGCCACTTCCAGACCGACCTGAGACACGAACTCCATGTCACCGTCAAGCAGAACCAACCAAAGATGCTGGTGGTCAGCAAGGACATCTCCATCTCCATCGATGCCCAGATAGAGGACCCACAATACAGACGGGTCTCGTTTGAAACCGAAAAACACAAACCCTTTTTCCTGGAACTGGGTATTGAAAAAACCGAGTTTGAACTTCTCTTCCCCTATGAAAAAGAGGCAGATGAAGACGTTGACGAAATTTTTCTGAAAGCTAAACAGGAACAACAGAAGAAAGATGCCACCGGGGAGAAGACGGATAACGGAACGGCGGACGACGAGTTTATCAAGAAGATGGGACTCTGACTAAAGCCTGACCATCACTCTGGGAACCGCTTATTTATTGCGACAAATTGATCCTTTTCCCCAAGAAAAATCTCAACCAGGGCCGGATCAAAATGCTTTCCTGACTCGTTTTTAAAAAGATCAACGATCCTGTCCATGGACCAGGCCTCCTTATAGCAGCGTTGATGGCTCAGGGCGTCAAAAACGTCAGCAATGGCGGCAATCCTGCCATAGATATGAATATCCGCCCCGGAGAGCCCCTGGGGATACCCGGTTCCGTCCCATTTTTCATGGTGTTGCCAAGCAACAATAGCTGCGGTCTGCATGATCTGACGCTTGGAATTTTTAAGGATATAGTACCCGGTATAGGCGTGGGTCTTGATCACTTCAAACTCTTCCCGGGTCAACTTGCCAGGCTTGTGAAGTATGGCTTCGGGGATCCCGATCTTCCCGATGTCGTGCATGGGTGACGCAAGCTTCAGTCTCTCGGCACTGGTCTTATCCATGCCGCATTTTTCGGCAAGAAGATAACAGAATTCAGCCACCCGGGTCACATGGTTTGCCGTCTCCTTTGACCGGGTTTCAACGATTTCACCGAGGGTGTAGATCACCTCCTTCTGGGTGTCGATGATCTCCCGGGTCAGACTGATATTGTCAAACCCGATGGCGACATTGGTGGCATATACCCGGATCAGGTTCCGCTCCATGGAAGAAAGCAAGCTGTATCCGCTGAGATAGAGAAGGCAGCTGTAGCTCTCTTTTGTCTGAAAAACCCCGAGATACTCGTCGCCGACGAACTCTTCGCCCCCCCTGCCGTTCAAGGCCTCAAAGCGCTTCATCACCTCTGGGGAAAAGACCTTTTGAACCGGCAACCCGACCTTGCCTCCAAACTCACCGGTGGCGGCAAGAATCGTAAAATTGTCGCCGTCACCGGTTACAGCATAGGCACTTGTGGGGCACCGGCCGGACCTTGAATTAACCCCGAGAATCTCCCGGAGCTGTTCAAGCACACCCGTTGCAAATTGAGAGAGGGATCTTCGCTCAAAGATGGTGGCCGTGGACTGGATGATACGCTCAAGCCCCCGGCGGTTTTTTTCGATAATTTTCAGGCTGGAATAAGCCCGCAGGGACGCCGTAACAGTGGTAAAAAGCTTTTGAGCGGTGAGTTCGGTCTTTGCCTTGTAGTCGTTGATGTCATACCGGGTGATCACCTCGTTTTCGGGCACCTTTCCGGGTTGACCGGTCCTGAGCACAATGCGGATCATCTGGTTGTCCAGCGTTTCCCTGATATACTGAACCAGAGTAAGCCCGGTATCTTCCCGCTCCATGACCACGTCCAGCAGAACCAGGGCGACATCATCCTCCCGGGAGAGGATCTCCTTGACATCCTCCCCGGAAAAGGCACTGAGCAGCTTGACCCCCCGCCCCTCAAACACGTAGCTGTTCAAGGCGATTCGGGTGATCTCATGGATCTCCGGTTCATCGTCGGCCACAAGAATTTTCCAAGGATCAGCGGAAGCACAGAACTCTCCCACCCCTGGTTTCCGTTCGTCTGCAAATAAGACCCTGTTATCGTCGGCTGCCATATCGAAGTTTTTTTTACTATCCCTGTTGTATCCGTTCAAAGTAGAGATCAACCAAGCGTTCGGCAAGCCCGGTGTAGTCAGGCGTAGTAAGTGCTTTCATCCGTTTCCTGAACGGCTCTGGAACCTTTTCCAGGTCATCCACAAAGCGGTCCAGATCCTCTCTCCCTATCTTTTTCCCCCGGGTCAGATCCTTCATCCGCTCATAGGGATTTTCCTCACAAAACACCCTCATGGCAGTCTGAAACGGTTCTGCAAGGAGTTCAGGATTGGCCTCAAGGTCCTTTAGGATGGCAGCCTGATCCACGGCAATCTTGCCCATCCCCTTCAGCGAATTTTTAACGCCGATAAGATAGTAGCCAAAGGCTGACCCAAGACTTCTGAGCACGGTGCTGTCGCTCAAGTCCCTCTGGAACCTGGATTTCTGTAGCTTCACGGCAAGGTGCTCCATCATGGAAATGGCAAGCCCCATGTTTCCCTCGCTGTTTTCAAAGTCAATGGGATTGACTTTGTGGGGCATGGTGGAGGACCCGGTCTCCCCCTCCTTGAGTTGCTGCTTGAAATACCCCAGAGAGATGTATCCCCACATATCCCTGTCAAAATCGATAATGGTGGCGGCGGAGCGCACCAAAGAGTGGAGAATAAAGGATAGCGAAGCATTGGGATTGATCTGGGTCGTAAAAAGAAGAGGTTCAAGACCAAGGCTCTTGGAAAGGAACCGCTCTCCTGCAGAGATCCAGTCGATCTCGGGGTAGACAAAATAGTGGGCGTTGTAATTGCCGGTGGCACCATTGATCTTGGCCTGAACAGAGGCATTTTCCAGGATCTCAAGTTCGCGGCGAATACGCCATGCGAAATTAACAAATTCCTTGCCCACCGTGGTCGGGGTCGCAGGCTGACCATGGGTTCTACCCATCATGGGCACAGCCTTGTGCTGGAGAGCTGTGGCCTCAATGGCCTTTAACAATTCTTCGAGCTGGGTTGCCACAACCTCTTTACCCTTTTTGAGCATCAGGGCGTAGGAAATATTGTTGATATCGTCGGAGGTACAGGCGAAATGGACCCACTCCTTCAGGGGTGAAAGCCCGGCCTCTTCAAGGCGTCCCTTGACGAAATACTCAACAGCCTTGACATCGTGGTTGGTTGTACGTTCAATATCCTTGACGATCGCGGCATCAGCCTCTGTAAGGTCGCTGCTGAGCGAATCCAGTTTTTCAAGAAGAGAGCCGTCAACCTCTGCCAGCTTCAGATCCTTCAGAATAAATTTCAGCCATTCGATCTCCACATGAACCCTGTGCCGGATCAGTCCAAACTCTGAAAACAGTCCGCCAAGTTCTTCGGTCAACCTGCCATATCTTCCATCAAGCACAGAAAGCGCTTTGATACTCTCCATAATCTCCTCACACCACAACAATTGATAAAAAATCGATTCTACACGTATTGGACCAGTATTAATTGAAGACGCCCAAAGTGTCAATTCTTTTCATGGCTGCAATGTTTCAGGCAAAATTGTTTGACAAACATCAACTCCTACCCGATAATGCAATTCACACCTTTCAAACACATTCGGGGTCATCGACCACCAAACATAGGGAATCCATCCCATGGGCAAGAAAAAGAGCGATCGAATCAATTATAAAGAGGAATCTTCCGCTCCCGTCACAGCCGATATCAAGCAGCGATGGAAAATCCTGATCACGGATGATGAGAGCGCTATCCACACGATAACGGTAAAAGCCCTCGCCGGTTTCACCTTCATGGGAAAAGGCCTTGTTTTCCTTCATGCCTATTCCGGCAAGGAGGCGACAGACCTCATAAAAGAGCATCCGGACACGGCCCTGGTGCTCCTGGACATCATCCTTGAAACAAAGAACGCGGGCCTGAAACTGATTCACCATATTCGGAGAACGTTAAACAACAACATCACACAGATTGTCGTCCGAACAGGGGAACCGGACCATGCACCTGAGCAGAACCTGATCGAAGCATACGAGATCAATGATTACCGTCTCAAGACCGAACTGACGGTCCAGCGGCTCCACACGATCGCCACGACCTCCCTTCGCACATTCCACATCAAATCGAGCCTTCAACGGGAACTGGATGAAAAACGAACCGTTGCACGATCCCTCAGGGAGAGTGAACGGCGGTTCAGGGACATTGCCCACAGCATCGGCGACCTGATATGGGAAATCGATGCCAGGGGCAGGTACACCTACATCTCTAAAAACACCCAAAACACCTCGGGCTACGCCCCGGAGCAGCTTTTGGGAACAAGTTTCACAAGCCAGATAGACGACCCGGATACAAGTAGCCTGATAAAAATCAAAGAGGCCATGGCCAGTGCCGTCCCCTTTACTAATCTTGAGATCTGGAAGATTAAAAAAAGCGGCAGCGTCGCATGTTTCCTCACCAGCGGCAAGCCCATAAAGAACGAAAATGGGGTCGTTACGGGGTATCGCGGGGTTGACAAGGAGATCACGGATCTGAAACACGCAGAAAAAGAGAAAGAGAGCCTCATGTTGCAGCTCAGACAGACCCAGCGCCTCGAATCCCTTGGCATCCTTGCCGGAGGCATTGCCCACGACTTTAACAACATCCTGGGAGCCATCCTAGGATATGCCCAGCTCCTCAGGCTCGATATCAAGAAAAACCCCAAGGGAATGCGCTACACCGGAATGATACTGGAAAGCTGCGACCGTGCAAAAAAGCTCATATTCCAAATCCTCGACTTCAGCCGCCACAACAAGCGGGATCGAAGAAAAACCGCTATATCGCCGTCGGTGGTAACAAAAGAGACCATAAAACTCTTGAGGGCCTCCCTGCCCTCATCTGTACAGATCAAGACCTGTCTCACAAAAACGGAAAGCTCGATCCTGGCCGATCCGGGTCAATTACGGCAGGTTATAACCAATCTGTGCACCAACGCGTTCCATGCCATGGAAAAAAACCAGGGAACCATCACCGTAGCTATCCGGAACATCCATATCCATCCGGACCATTTCATACCTGCGCCTGACTTTGACCTTGCCTTTGGAGATTATATAGCAATCTCGGTCAAGGACGACGGCAAAGGCATGGAGGACGACACCATGGAGAAGATATTTGAGCCCTACTTCTCCACCAGAAAGGGCGGCGATGGCACAGGCCTGGGACTCTCGGTGGTCCGGGGAATCGTCACCCAGTGCAACGGCTACATCCGCACAAAAAGCACTGCCGGTAAGGGCACGGAACAAACCCTCTACTTTCCGGCCTATGAAAAACGCAAGCAAACCATCATTCCCAACGGCATCCCCATGGGCCAGGGACGCGGAAGGGTGATGTTCATCGACGACGAGCAGATGCTGGTGGACCTTGGAAGGTCCATGCTGGAGAGGCTCGGCTACGACGCGGTTGCCCTGAAATCCCCCATCAAGGCCCTGGAAACCATAGCAAAGGATCCCCATGCCTTTGACGTCGTCATCACGGACCTGACCATGCCCGGCCTCCAGGGAAACCAGCTTGCTGACAAAATAAAAGATCTCCGGCCCGACCTTCCCGTGGTTCTGGTAACAGGTCTCAGCAGCATTGCCGCCTCTAAGAAAACGAGCGCAAGCGGCATCGACGCTCTTCTTTCCAAACCGCTCTCCATGAACGCCCTGGCCCAAACCATGACCACCCTCGTAAACAAGCAATAACATCCCACCACAAAAAGCTTGACAATCACCTTCAGGAATAGAATGGTGGTTCTATCTGATTAAACACTGTTTTTTTTCTTGATAGCTTCATTTTCGAACGGAGGTAAAATGAGATCTCTCAAACCTAAAGAAGAAAACGTTGACCATCTTGATCAAGAAACCCGGGCGATACTGAGTCTTGCCATGATCCGGAAACCGGAAAAGAACCGGGAACGATTTGAAAGGGTATGGAGCACCCATGTCCATGCCATGAAAAACAGGTATGAGATGGATCTGTAAAACCCATTCAATTTGCTTGACAAATGGTCGGTTTCTAAAGTATCTTTGCTTCATTTTTTTACAGATACCAAACAAGCCTATCAGGAGAACATGAATATGGCATTGACAAAAACAGAGATAACAGAGAGAGTTCAAAAAGTCCTCGATATTTCCAGGACCACATCCTACGATATCATGGAGGATTTTCTTGAAATAATTAAAGAGACCCTGGAGCAGGGCGAAGATGTCATGATCAGCGGTTTCGGCAAATTCTGCGTCAACGAAAAAAAGGCCCGGAAGGGAAGGAATCCTGCGACAAGCAAGGAGATGACCCTGCCGGCACGCCGGGTGGTCACCTTCAAGTGCTCCGGCAAACTCAGAAACATGATTAACAACGATTAGAAGCCGAGCTTCATGACTCTCTCAGGTCCTGTAATCATTCTGATCATACTGGCCACACTGGTCCTGGATTTTACCATGACCGGTGTGGCCGACTTATTGAACCTCAGAAACATGAAACCCGATATCCCAACAGAGTTCCAGGGGATATACGAGAAAGAGAAGTACGTTACCTCCCAGCAATACCTTAAGGCCTGCACCCGCTTCGGTTTTATCACATCCTTTTTTAACCTGACTGTTGTCCTTGTATTCTGGTTCGGAAAAGGATTTGTTTTCCTGGACACCCTGGTACGCTCCTGGGCCCTGGGACCCGTTACAACCGGCCTCTGCTACATTGGCATTCTCCTGCTGCTCAAAGGCATCATCTCCCTGCCCTTTTCCGTCTACTCCACATTTGTAATAGAAGAACGATTCGGGTTCAACAAGACCACCCCAGCCCTGTTCGTGATAGATCTTATCAAATCCACCCTTGTGGCAGTTGCCCTTGGCAGCCTTCTCCTTGGGGGAATCCTGCTGTTCCTCGAGCATTCAGGCCCCAGGGCCTGGCTCCTCTGCTGGGGTGTTTCCGCCCTGTTCACCCTGGCGGTCCAGTACATCGTTCCCACCTGGATCATGCCGATCTTCAACCGGTTCACCCCCCTTGAAGCAGGGGAACTAAGGGATGCCATCACCCGATATGCCGATTCCATAGACTTCTCCCTTGAGAACATCTTTGTCATGGACGGCTCCAAGCGAAGCTCAAAGTCCAACGCTTTTTTCACCGGGTTCGGAAAGAACCGGCGTATCGTCCTCTTTGACACCCTGATAGCCGAGCACACCCCCCGGGAACTTGTGGCAGTACTTGCCCATGAGATGGGTCATTTCAAACGGCGACACATTACCCGTAGGCTTGTGATGGGGATCGCCCAGATGGGAATCATCTTCTTTCTCATCTCGGTGTGCATTTCCCACCAGGGACTGTTTGACGCCTTTTTCATGGAGAAAAAATCGGTCTATGCAGGATTGGTCTTCTTTGGGATGCTCTTCTCACCCGTGGATCTCGTTCTCTCCATGGCGCTCCAGGCCATGTCAAGACGGGACGAATATGAAGCAGACAGATTTGCAGCAGATACGACCCCGGACAAGGAGGATATGGTGAACGCCCTGAAGAAGCTATCTGTACACAACCTGTCCAATCTCTTCCCCCATCCCTTCCACGTGTTTCTCAACTACTCCCACCCGCCGGTACTGGAACGGATTCGGGCGATCAGGCAACCGGGGAAGATTTAAACCAGAGATAAGCGCCGCAGAATAAGAGCCCAAGGTCCCGGACCAGCAGCCAGACTGCCGACTCCACAGTGTCGGAAGCGGCCAGGGAGAAGCAGCCGCAATCAAATTGATGACCCCGCACAAGGTTAATCGCAATGGCCCCGATAAAGACAAACAACAGGGCATTGATGATCACCAGGGCAGATCTGGGATAGACGCCTGCAACCAGTGCCACCCCCGCAACAAGCTCAACAAAGGGCACAACAATGGCAGAGAGGTTGATTAGCCAGCCAGGGAACAGATAATACCCGTAAATGATGGTTGCAAATTTTTCCGGCTCACCGATCTTGTTGACAGAAGCAACGATAAAGGTCACACCCAGCATAAGCCTCAACACCATTGCCAACAATTGCTTTCTATCCTTGTTCAACCCTAAGCCCCTTTGCTTTCCACTCGGCAAACCCGCCGGAAAAGACCCTGACATTCATGTAGCCGAACTCCACAAGCCGCTCGGCAAAACGGTGACTATCAAGACACTCACGCCCTGCACAATAAAGCACAACGCAGGCTTCCGGGGGATGCGCCTCAAAAAATTCTCCGACAACCTCATCAAACCTGGCAAGGGGAAGGGAGATGGCCCCGGGCAGGTGGCCCTGGTCAAAACGCTCCTTCAGGCGAACATCGACAACCGTGCAGTCCTGCCGGTCCAGAAACTTTACCATGGTGTCAAGATCGTTAATCTCCCGACCCTGATCCACCACCGTATTTTTTTTCATGGGAGATACAACCCCCAGGGTCTTGTCCCACTGGCCGAACAGGGCGATTCCCGAACCCGACCACTGGTTACAGACAAAGGCTGAAACAATAGAAACAAGAAGAAGGATAAAAACACCCTTCAGATCATCCAGGCTTATCATCTAGGAGCCGCTCCTTTGTCCACCGCAAGAAGGGCCACCCGCCTCTTCAGAAGAAGAAGTGTTACCCATCTGTCAACAAGCCCCGTAAGCCCGGACATGTCATCCGCCCCTTGGATCCGGCAAGAGACCCGTTCCACAGCTTCCTTGAGGAGGTGGTTGTCCGGATCCTTCGCAAGTACGGCCCCAAAGTGTTCCCCGGCCTTCCCATAGTACCCCTGCTCTTCATAGAGGCGACCGAGCTCGGCTGTGTGGATCGACGTGTCTGTCACAGTGTTTCTCTCCCGGATATTTCCTTGAATCTAAATACAATTTCATTGTCAGCCGCCATCCCCAGCTCATGCCGGGCCACATGCTCAATATACCCCATATCGGTCTTTAGCCGCTCAATGGTTCTTGCAAGCTCCCGGTTGGCCAGGTCAAGCTCCTGGTTAGCGGCTTCGAGTCTCTGGACATCCTTACAAAGGCTGCGCCAGTCGTTGAAGCCGTTATCGCTGTACACGATCATGACGAGGATAGCGCCCATGACCACCAATACCGATACAAATAAAATTCGTTGAAACAGCTCTTTCTGCAAAATCACCCCCGCTTATTCATGTCTCGTAACAGCTGAAACCCTGCCCCCCATATCAAAATGAACGTTCCCACGTAGACCACAATCCCCAGAATGACGGATCCGGCCACCCTGGCCAGCACCTCCGCCTTGGTAAGTTCAACAGTGACCAGGGAAGCCCCGTAGGACACAGGAAAATACATTATAGCAGAGACAAAAAGAGATCTGCAAGCCAAGAGCGCAATATTCTTTATCAGCAGAACATCAAGATAGGCCGACGCCCTGGCCAAAAGAATGAAAAAATTGATTGCGGCTGCCGCTGAAATGGAGAGGGCAAGCCCCCAGTGGCCCCAAATAGACCCAAGAAAGCATCCCCCAACAAGGTTGAATCCAATGGCTGCAATACCTGCCAGTAACGGCGTTGCCACATCGCCGAAACCGTGGAACAGGGTCACCAGAAGACGGGTTCCGGAAAAGGCCCACAGACCCAGGCAGAAACAGAAAAGGGTCAAGGCGGTCTCCCGGACGCACGAAAGATCAAATGCCCCCTGTTGAAAAAGGAGCGAAACCACGGGCTCCCCCAAGGCCGCCAAACCCACCATGGCTGGAATGGTAATAAAGAATACAGCCCCAAGGGCCCTGGCAAAAGCCTCTGATGCGCCAAGGGAATCGTTGGAGCCCGTTTTCCGGGAGAGCTCGGGAAGCAGAACCGTTGAAACTGAAACGGCAAACAGCGCCATGGGAAACTGAACCAGGCGTTCGGCATAATAGAGATAGGAGATACTTCCGGAGGAAAGGGTTGACGCAATGACCGTTGCCACAAAAACATTGATCTGAAATCCGGCTGCCCCCACCAGGGAAGGCAACATCCTTTTACCCGCCTCAAGGGTTCCGGGATGGAGCAACTCGGCCTTTTTAAAGAACCCGAACCCCTGTTGCAGGAGAAAGGGAACCTGAAGTGCAAGCTGGGCCATTCCACCCAGGACCACCCCCATAGCAATGGCTAAAGCCGGAGAACCCATCACCCCGGACAGGGTATAAGCCCCAAAGAGAATGACAAGGTTCAGCACAATGGGGGCAGCCGCAGGTGCGGCAAAATGCCCCAGGGAGTTGAGCACCCCCATGGCCACGGCCATGAGGGAGACACAGACAATATAGGGCATCATGATCCGTGTTAACATGACCGTCAATGAGAAGGTGTATGAATCCGGGGCAAATCCCGGAGCAACCATCCTCACGACCAGGGGAGCAAAGGCCATACCGACGACCACCGTGGCCACCCCGGTTACGGAAAGCAGCAAAAAACAGGAGCGTGCCATGGCAAAAGCCCGGTCCCTGCCCCCTTGGGTAAGATAAGCGGTGAAAACCGGGACAAACGAGAGGGTCAGCATCCCGTCCGAAAAGAACTTTCTCAAAAGATTGGGAATCCGGAAGGCAACAAAAAAAGCGTCACTTGCAGGAGATACGCCGAGAAGCAATGCGATCATGGCGTCCCGGACAACCCCCAGAATACGGCTCACAAGCGTAAAACCCCCAACGGATCCAGCCGTTTTCACCAGTTTTGACAAAGGTTTCGAGAGCGTCTTGATCATTTTTTTCCCTTGACAAAAACCACAATTCTGAACTAATATGGTAATTTAATTATATGATTTTTATCCGACACACAATAAATACAAAATAAGGAGCATACCAAAGTTGGCTAATCACAAATCAGCTGCAAAACGTGCAAAACAGAACGAAGTCAGACGCATCAGAAACAAATCAACACGATCTTCAATGAACACCGCTGTTAAAAAAGTGAGAACTGCAACAGAGGAAGGCGCAGAGAACACCTCTGACCTTCTCAACGATGCAAAGTCCCTCATAGCAAAGGCAGCAAAAAAAGGTGTGATCCACCAGAACACCGCAGCACGTAAAATTTCAAGACTTACCAAAAGCATCAACTAGAGAGCTTAGTCACACCTGCTCTTCTACGATTCCAGAACAGGGTCTGCCAAAGAACTATCTTTGGCAAATCCTGCTCTGTTATTTTTTAGATCCGCTTAAAAGTTATCCCGCATCTTACTGATGATCCGCTCGGACACCCTGTCGGCAATTTCCTGTACAGCTTCGCGCTTGGCCGCCTCGTCTGAGGCATTCTCACTGGATACAGTATAGACCTCGCTTTCGGAAAAATCCCGCACAGACCAGATCGTTTCACCATCTTTACTGACCACTTTAAAGTCAAGCACCGCACTCACCCGCCGTTCGACAACGGCATCCTCCGAGGTTCTGCTAAGGGCCCCAAGGGTGATGGACTTGATGGTTGCGAAAATAACCGCTTCCGCATCTCCCCTGTCCACAACCCTGGCATCGCTGCTCTGGACAAGCTCCGTCATAAGGGCAGAAGTAAATACCGCTTCAGCCCCGGTTTCAAAGCTACGGTTCTCAAACATAGCAACCGCAACCCGGGTTACATTGCCCGGAAGAGGCCCTCCACCGGAGAGCCTGTATCCGCAGCCGGCAACAACGATAAACATAACAACAGCGATGTAAACCAACCGTTTTTCAATCATTTCAGATCACTATATTGACGAGTTTTTTCTTAACCACGATCACCTTTTTAATCGGCTTGCCATTGATGTGCTTCTGAACCTGTTCGTCCCCAAGGGCTGTCTCCCGGATGATGTCATCGGAAACAGAGGCGTCAACGGTGAACTTCGCCCGCAACTTGCCGTTAACCTGAACCACGATGATCACCTCATCGGTCACAAGGGCGTCCTCCCTGTATTCAGGCCAGGACTGATCAACGATGCTTGGCTCGTTGCCCATGATCGACCACAGTTCTTCTGCAAAATGAGGAACAATGGGAGAGAGAAGCAGCACGATGTTCCTGACACAGAAGAGGGACACTTCCTTCATCTGGGGTTCATCAGAGCTGATATCGGCAGAGTACATGGCATTGACAAGTTCCATGACAGCGGAGATAGCCGTATTGAAATGGAAGCTCTCCTCAATGTCATCTGTCACCTTTTTGATGGTCTGATTAGCCTTAATGTACAACTTCTTAGGCTCTCCTGCGAGACCTGCAACAGGACCGGAATAGGGAGTAAGACCGTCAGCCCCTTCCATGGAGCGCCCCACAATTCGCCATACCCGGTTAATGAAGCGGTGGCACCCTTCAACCCCGTCGTCGTTCCACTCAAGATCCTTTTCAGGCGGGGCGGCAAACAGGCAAAAGAGCCTTGTTATGTCGGCACCGTAACTTGCCAGCAGTTCGTTGGGATCGATGACGTTCTTCTTTGATTTGGACATCTTGATAACCCGGCCCACCTCAACATCACTGTTGCAGTGCTTGCAGACAACCTTACCTTCAGTCTCCTCTGCATCTTCGGGGAAGATAAATCCATCCTGGGGACAGGTCATGGTTTCCTTGCATACCATACCCTGGGTGAGAAGCCGGTCAAAGGGCTCCTTAAAATCGATAAGCCCCAGGGTGTTGAGTACCCGCATGAAGTAGCGGGAGTAAAGCAGATGGAGAATAGCGTGCTCAACCCCTCCTATATACTGATCCACAGGCATCCAGTAAGAAACGGCTTCAGGGTCGAAGATGGCCGTGTCGCACCGGGGACTGCAGTACCTTGCAAAATACCAGGAAGACTCTACAAAGGTATCCATGGTATCGGTCTCCCGGCGTGCATCCTCCCTACCGCAGGAAGGACAGGCAACCCGGGTAAAAGACTCAAGGCCCGGAAGTGGAGAGCCGCCGTTTTCAAGGAGATCCGCATCCTCGGGCAGGGTCACCGGAAGCTGCTCGTCCGAAACAGGCACGATACCGCAGTCGGGACAGTGAACCACCGGAATGGGAGTCCCCCAGTAACGCTGGCGGGAGATACCCCAGTCCCGGAGACGGAAACTGACAGTGGTTTTCCCCATGCCCTGTTTTTCGAGCCAGCCAGTGATGGCCTCCATGGCCTCAACATTTCCGGTACCGCTGAACTCACCGGAATCCACCAGAACACCCTGGCCGGTATAGGCCTCCTCCATGGATGCAGAATCAAGAGCTTCGCCCTTGGGCTGGATCACGACCTTGATATCAAGGTCGTACTTCTTGGCAAAATCGAAATCACGCTGATCATGGGCCGGAACCGACATTACGGCACCGGTCCCGTACTCCATCAGGGCAAAGTTGGCCGTATAAACGGGCATGGGCTGGCCTGAGGCTGGATTAATACACCAGGCGCCGGTAAAGATACCTTCCTTCTCATACTTCTCAAGGGCGCTCGAAGAACGCTCCTGGTTCAGAATCCTCTGAACAAAGCCGGCAACCGCCTCCTCCTGCTCGGTACCCTTAGAAAGGGTCTCAACAAGGGGGTGCTCCGGGGCAAGACACATAAAGGTCGAACCAAACAGAGTGTCGGGCCGGGTAGTAAAGACCGCGATCTCCTCATCCCTTCCCTGGACACGAAACTTGATCTCGGAACCGTGGCTCTTACCGATCCAGTTCTTCTGCATCCGGGTCACCTTGTCCGGCCATCCGGGGAGCTTATCGCAGTGGACGAGAAGATCCTCGGAAAAGTCGGTGATCCGAAAGAACCACTGCCACAGTTTTTTCTGCTGAACCAGCTTACCGCACCGCCAGCATGAGTCCTGCTCCACCTGCTCGTTGGCAAGGACGGTCTGGCAGGTCTCACACCAGTTCACATAGGACTCCTTGCGGTAGACCATGTCCTTTTCAAGCATCTTCAGAAACAGCCACTGCTCCCACCTGTAATATTCAGGCCGGCATGTTGCGATCTCCCGGTCCCAGTCATAGGAGAAGCCCATTTTTTTGAGCTGGACCCGCATGGTGCGCATGTTCTCATAGGTCCAGGCCGCAGGATGAGTATTGTTGTCAATGGCTGCATTCTCGGCCGGCATGCCAAAGGCGTCCCAGCCCATGGGATGGAGCACGTTAAACCCCTTCATCCTTTTATAACGGGCAACGACATCGCCAATGGTATAATTTCTGACGTGGCCCATATGGATCTTGCCCGAGGGATAGGGAAACATCTCCAACAGATAATATTTCTCTCTTGACCTGTCCTCCACCGTCTTGAATGTCTGATGTTGATTCCAGTACTCCTGCCATACCGGCTCAACTTTTTCCGGGTTGTAGCGCTCCTCCATGATATACGATTACCTCCGAGAATATGAATATTTTCCTACAAATAGTTATCCTTAAAAGAATTATAAATGCCACAATATCCGGGAAATAGCAAGACTGGTCGACCTGGAATCGATAAAATAATTTGACTTGAGCCTCCCGATCGAATAGTTTAAAGAGTTACTGAAAAACATTCACCAGAATTAACCCTGATTAAATTATAGGAGGAGGCTAAAAGACACTTTTAATGACCAGAAAGATACTCATCAACGCTCTGGATTCGGACGAATGCAGAATAGTTGGAATCAAAGACAACAAACTGGAAGAGTTTCACCTCGAAACAACCGCCAGAATGGTAACCCAGGGAAATATTTATAAAGCAACGATCACCCGGGTTGAACCAAGTTTACAGGCGGTATTTGTCGATTATGGCGCAGATAAAAATGGTTTCCTGCAGAAACAGGAGATCCACAGCGACTATTTTCTGGACAGCGACTCCGGAGACCGAAGCTTTGCAAAGCTTGTAAAAAAGGGACAGGAGCTCATTATCCAGGTGACCAAGGACCCCATCATGCACAAGGGTGCAATGCTCACGACATACATATCCCTACCGGGTCGACTGTCGGTTCTCATGCCCGGAAGCACCACCCGGGGGGTCTCGCGCCAAATCAACGACGAGGAGGAACGTAAACGGCTCAAGGGGATCACAGACAAGCTGGCACTGCCCGAAGGATTCGGCCTCATCGTGCGAACCGCGGGACGCAATGCCACAAAGACCATGCTGACCCAGGACATGAGATACCTCATGCGTGCATGGAAAGAGATCAACAAAAAGGCCATAAACAGCCCCACCCCTTCCCTTCTCTACAGGGAGCAGAATCTCGCCGTCCGATCCCTCAGGGACTACTTTACCCCGGATGTCACCGAGATCCTCATCGATGATCCTGAAGTCTATAGAGAAGTAAAGGACTTCATGAAGGTCATCGCCCCCAAGCAGGAGAAGATTGTCAAACAGTTCAAGGGGGAAAAACCGATCTTCACCAAATACCAGATCGAAGATCAGATCGCTTCCATTTTCGAAACCAAAGCACCCTTGAAGTCCGGCGGAGCCATCGTTATCGATCAGACAGAGGCCCTTGTGGCCATCGACGTCAACTCGGGAAAATCCACCGGTCGGAAGAACATCGAGCAGACAGCCTACCATACCAACCTCGAAGCCGCCGAAGAGGTGGCACGTCAACTGAGGCTCCGGGACATGGGCGGTTTGATCGTGATCGACTTCATCGACATGAAGGAAAAAAAGCACAAGGCAGAGATAACCAAGACCCTGAAACGCTGCCTCAAATCAGACAAGGCCAAGACAAAAGTCGGGGGCATATCCGCCTTTGGACTGGTGGAGATGTCCCGTCAGAAGATCCGGTCCGCCATCACCTTTGGCAGCTTCAACACCTGCCAGCACTGCCAGGGACGGGGAATCGTACCCAATATCGAAACCCTTGGGCTCGCCTTTTTGCGCAAACTTAGCCTTGAGACCATCAAGGCTGAGAACAAACAAGTTAGAGCACTGGTTCCTGAAAAGGTTGCCTATTACCTTCTCAACAAGAAACGGGAAGAGATCATGAGCATCGAGGCAAAGCGCAATGTCACCATTTTCATCGAGAGCGATTTCTCAATGATCCTGGGCGAAAGCAAAATCATCTGTGACTCTTGACATAAATTTCTGTTTTGTGTATCTGAAACAGGTGTGACCAGACTTGCAAGGAGCATCCATGCCTCGAAAACAAGGGAATAACAGGATCAAACTCGTTAAGATTTCAGCGGTTGCAGGGATTGTGATCGCCGGAACTCTAATCTGGAACAGCCTCAGGACACCCCATGAAAACGGGGTGCCTGAAGATGTTCAACAGAGCATTCCGGAGGTTCGCCCTGCTGAGAACATCGATATGGTGGTCTCCGGAACCATTGAGCAGCTTCCCGATATTGACTACACCGAACTTGACAAGGGGAATGAGCTCACCAAGCTCATGGACAAGAGAAAAGAGGAGCTGGGCGTCAACAACAGCCTTGACATGATCGTCAAACCCGATGAATCGTTCAAGGTGGGTAAGACCACCGTCTCCATGAGGGACATCCTTGAAAAGAGCTTCCTGAAAAAAAGCAAGGTTTTTGAGGAGAGAATCACGGAGTCGGGAGCGGTTGAACCGGAGACCAACGCCCATTACGGCATATATGTTGTCCAGGCCGGAGACAACATCTGGAACATCCACTTCAGGATCATCCAGGAGTACTACCAGGCCCGGGGAATCACAGTTTCGAGCAAGGCTGACGAGCCCCTTAACACGGGCTACAGTTCCGGCATTGGACGGTTGCTGAAGTTTTCTGAAAACATGGTAACGATTTACAATCTTCTGGAGAAGAACGTTGCAGCAGACATAAGTCTCCTGGAACCTCTCAGCAAGATTGTTGTCTATAACATGAACGAAGTATTTGCTCTCTTACAAGAGATAAACTATGACGATGTGGATAACATCCGGTTCGACGGTGAGACGATCTGGATACCCGCACAACAGCCTCAAAAAAAGGCTAATAATTAAGGAGGTTTTTTTTGATCAATACAGCATTTGCAATGGGACAGGCCGGAGGAACGGCAGGGCAGTCAGGTGGTATTACAGCATTTGTACCCCTCATACTCATGTTCGTCATCTTCTATTTTCTGCTCATCAGGCCCCAGCAGAAAAAAGCGAAGGAACACCAGAACATGATCAATAACCTGAAAAAAGGGGACAGGATAATCACCTCTGGCGGAATCCACGGTGCCATAACCTCCCTGGACGACACCACCGTCACCCTTGAGATTGCCGACAGCGTCAAGATCAAGATCAGCCGCGGCAATGTGGGTACAGCACTGCAAGGATCTGCCCCCCAGAAAAAAGATAAGAAAAAAAATAAATAAACCGGATCTCAGGAGCAACTAGCGTGAAGATACTTACATGGAGAGGAACCCTAATCACGGCGATACTGGCTGCAGCAATGGTATATCTTCTTCCCACCTTCTGTTCAGACTGCTGGCCCCACAAGAAAATCAACCTGGGGCTTGATCTCCAGGGCGGAATGAACCTTGTCCTTGAAGTTCAAAACGAAATAGCCGTTGAAACAACCGTCGAACGAACCATCCACGAATTAAAAAAGGATCTGAGGGATGACAACGTCAAGCACATGGGAATCTCCCGTGATGCAGACAACGCCATCACCGCGGTCCTGGATGGCCAGGAAAACACCGACGGATTCAACAAGATCCTTTCCGAAGGTTTCGGATCCCTGGTGGTCGCTTCAACCCAAAAAGACGGGAACAAGAGCACCATAACCCTCCGGCTGCCGGAACAGGAGAGCGAGAACATCCGCAAGATGGCGACGGAGCAGGCCCTTGAGACCATCCGGAACCGAATCGACGAGTTCGGCGTAAGCGAACCTGACATCCGGATCCAGGGTGAAAACAGGATCCTGGTTCAGCTTCCCGGCGTCACCGACACCCAGCGGGCAAAGGATCTCATCGGCAGGACCGCAAGACTCAACTTCCAGCTGGTGGATGAGAGCGGTGATGTGGCCACGGCCCTCAAGGGAACCCCTCCTCCGGGAGATATGATTCTCTACCAGGTCAAGGAGGATCCCCAGACCGGACAGGTCCACAGGACCCCCTTTCTCATCAAGAAACGGGTGCTCCTCGACGGCAGCTCCCTCACCGACGCCAGGGTGATGATCGACTCCCAGTTTAACGAACCCTATGTGGGAATCGAATTCGACCGCAAGGGCGCCCGGCTGTTCGAGCGGATCACCGGAGAGAACATCAAGAAGAGACTGGCCATTGTCCTTGACAAAACCGTCTATTCCGCACCCGTGATCCAGGACAGGATCGCAGGAGGAAAGGCCCGGATAACCGGTAACTTCACAACTGAGGAGGCAAGGGACCTTGCCATCGCCCTCAGGGCCGGAGCACTGCCCGCCCCTGTAAAGATCATCGAGGAGCGGACCGTTGGCCCGACCCTGGGTGCCGACTCCATCCGCATGGGCATCATCTCCATGGTCGTGGGAGGCATCCTTGTGATTCTCTTCATGGCCCTCTATTACAAGGGAGCAGGCCTTATTGCCGATTTTGCCCTTGTGCTGAACATCATCCTCATTGGTGGGGGACTTGCAGCCTTCCAGGCAACCCTGACCCTTCCGGGCATCGCCGGTATCATCCTCACCATCGGCATGGCCGTGGATGCCAACGTCATCATCTTTGAACGAATCCGGGAGGAGCTCCTGGCTGGAAAGACACCCGCAGCTTCGGTCAAGGCAGGATTTAACAGGGCAACCCTTACGGTTCTTGATGCCAACGTGACCACCCTCATCGTAGCAGTCGTGCTGTTCCAGTTCGGAACAGGACCGATAAAGGGGTTTGCCGTCACACTGGGTCTTGGTATCATCGCAAGTCTCTTTACGGCCCTGGTGCTGTCAAAGAGCTGTTTTGACTTTTTCATTTCCGGGAAAAAGGTATCAACCCTCAGCATTTAAAAGGAGCTCTCTACTCAATGCAGTTTATAAGACCGGACATCAATTTAGATATTACAGGGAAGAGGAAACATGGCTTTGTCTTCTCCCTTACGCTGATCGCGATCACATTGGTCTCCCTGATCATCCACAAGGGTCCCAACTTTGGCATCGACTTTTCAGGCGGAACCCTGATCCAGGTGAAATTTTCCCAGCAGGCGTCCACCAAGGACATCCGCTCGGGTTTAAGCCAGGTGAACCTTGGGAAGTCATCGGTCCAGAAATTCGGTACGCCCGAGGACAATGAGTTTCTGATCCGAACCAGCATCCCTGCCATGACAGGTGAAGGCTTTTCCAAGTCCATTGCCCAGGCCCTGAAAACATCCACAGGCTTTGAACCCGAGATCCGGAGGATCGAAATGGTGGGGCCCCAGGTGGGCAAGGACCTAAGGAAAAAGGCATTGCTCGCAATGTTCTATTCCCTGCTCTTCATCACCATCTACATCTCGGGCAGGTTTGAGATGAAATGGATTCTCTCGGGCGTCACGGCAGGAGCCCTCATGACGGCGGTCTACTTTTTGTCGATCTTCAACATGAGCATGGTGATGCTCATTGCCGCGGCCCTGGTGGTAACCCTGATCCTGTTCTGGCATCTTGAACTCAAGTTCGCCATGGGCGCCATCGTGGCCCTGATCCACGATGTCACCATCACGGTGGGAATTTTCTCCATTCTGGATCTTGAGTTCTCCCTGCCCATCATTGCAGCGCTTCTGACCATCATCGGATACTCCCTCAACGATACCATCATCGTGTTTGACAGGATCCGCGAGAACATGAAGCAGATGCACAAGTCAACCCTTGAGCAGGTCATCAACCGGAGCATCAACGAGACGCTGAGCCGGACCGTACTCACATCATTGACCACCCTTGTTGTGCTCTTTGCCCTCTTCTTTCTGGGCGGAGAGATCATCCACAACTTTGCATTTTCAATGATTGTAGGTGTCATCATCGGAACCTACTCGTCCGTGTTTGTTGCAAGCCCCATCCTTCTTGCCTGGAGCAAGAGATAATGCAACAAGGCAAACCCAAAGCCTTTCTGGCGGCGGCATCACTCCTGTTCGCAGGCGTGATGCTCGCCTCCTGCTCCATGGTCAGCCAGAAGCCGGCACCGGAGGCTGCGGTTCAACCTGAAGTTGTGGCTCCCAAACAGCCGGAACATCTGAATGCGCAGCTGAACGAGATAAAAACGCTACTCAGGACGATGCAGAACACGCTTTCGTCCCAGGAGCGGTCCATTGAGGTGCTTGAACAACGAATCAACACCCTTGAGAGGCCCAAAAAACCGGCAAAAACCGGCCCAAAGCCAACCTCAAGCATGGAGAAGCCCCGGACCGACACAAAACAGGCGCTTCTCTACAAAACCGCCAGGGGCCTGCTCCTGGAAGAAAAGTTCAAGGAGGCGGCAAAGCTTTTCAAGGCTTTTGCCATCCAGCACCCGGATGCAGAACTTGCAGACAACGCCCTTTACTGGCTTGGAGAATGCAGTTACTCCCTGGAAGAGTTTCCAAAGGCGATCCAGACCTTTAAGGAGCTTGTTGACCGTTATCCAAAAAGAGGTAAGGTTCCTGATGCACTTCTCAAGACAGCCTATGCTTACCTGAGTCTTGACGACAGTGACAGGGCCCACCATTATCTGAAGCTGGTGGTAAAACGCTACCCGTTTACCCCGGCTGGGGAAAAGGCAGAGCTGAAACTGAAAGCCTTTCAGTGATCCGCAACCAATGATCACAGCAAACAAAACAGGTACGAGTCGCGGGAGTCTAACATCTTCGCTCCACGCCCTATTTCTTTTCAACAGATGACCATACACATGACCCAAGACATAAACACACATCTGCCATGGTTTATCTTAAAATCAATCCCGGGGATTGGCAACCTCCTGTACAAGCGCCTTTTAGACAGCTTCAAAACACCTGAAAAGGCCCTTGCCGCGGGAGAGAACGAGCTTAGAACCATACGCGGAATTTCCAAAAAAGCGGTCAAGGGCATCCTCAACTGCACTGTAAGGGAAGAGGCGAAACAGGAACTTGCCGAAATTAAACGCGCCGGCCTCTCCATTGTGACCCTGAATGACCCGCACTATCCGCCGCTGTTACGGGAAATCCCCGACCCTCCCCCGTTTTTCACTTACAGGGGAGTGCTGGACACGACCAGTCCCTGCATCGCCATTGTGGGCTCGAGAAACGCCTCCTCCTACGGACTTGAAACGGCATCGCGGCTGGGCCATGACCTTGCACTGTCCGGATTCCAGATCGTAAGCGGTATGGCAAGGGGCATTGATACAGCCGCCCACAGGGGCGCCCTTGCCGCAACCGGCAAAACCCTTGCGATCCTCGGAAACGGACTTGCCAGCGTCTATCCCAGGGAGAACACCCGGCTCTTCCACGATATCAGCCGTAAGGGAGCCGTTGTGTCGGAATTTTCCCCAGACACCCGGCCAGAGCCCAGGAATTTCCCCATCCGAAACAGGCTCATCGCAGGCATATCAACCGGAACCGTCGTTGTGGAGGCAGCCCCCAGAAGCGGTTCCCTGATCACGGCAAGGCTTGCCGCAGAATTTTCAAGGGAGGTGTTTGCCGTCCCAGGAAGCATCAACTCCTTCAGGAGCCGCGGCCCCCATGCCCTTATCAAACAGGGAGCAACCCTGGTGGAGACCCACACTGACATCATAGAAGAGCTGCACCACATGGTCCATGCCGAACCTTTGCCGGCCCAGCCACGTAGGTCGACTGAAACAGTCCTGCTTGACACCGTCCAGCAGGCCATCATGTCAATTCTTGACCCCTATCCCCAGCACATCGATGCAATCGTTGAAAAAACAGATCACGATATCGGAGGCATTTCTGCTGCATTGTTGGATCTTGAACTAAAAGGCATTGTAAAACAATCTCCGGGAAAACTGTTTTCCATTAAAGAGGAGCAACCGTGAAAAAACCCTTACTCATCGTCGAGTCCCCCACCAAGGTGAAGACCCTTAAGAAATACGTTGGCAAGGATTACAACGTGGCCGCAACCGTCGGTCACATAAAGGATCTACCGCCAAAGGAACTTGGCATCGACATAGAAAACGATTTCAAGGCCAAGTACGTAACCATCAAGGGAAAATCCAAGGTGATCCAGTCCCTCAAAAGTGCGGCAGGAGACACCGACACCATCTATCTGGCACCTGACCCTGACCGTGAAGGTGAAGCCATTGCATTCCATGCAGCCCAGGTTCTCAAGAAAAAAGGGAGGAGCTTTTACCGGGTTCTCTTCCATGAGCTAACCAAAAAGGGGATCACCGAAGCCCTCAACAACCCGCTGGAACCCAACCAGGACCGTTACGAGGCCCAGCAGACAAGACGGTCACTGGACCGGCTTGTGGGCTATCAGATCTCCCCCCTGCTATGGCGCAGGGTCCAGGGAGGCTTAAGTGCCGGCCGGGTGCAATCGGTTGCCGTGAGGATCATCTGCGACCGGGAGCGGGAAATCCGCGTCTTTGAACCCGAAGAGTACTGGAGCATCAAGGCCGACCTGAAAGCGGCCCTGCCCCCGAACTTTACGGCAAACCTGGCCAAGATAGACGGCAAAAAGGCCCACATTCCCGATGGCGAAAACTCGGCCAGGATCGTCAAGGAGCTTGAGGCGGCAACCTTTATGGTGGAAAAGCTCGCAAAGCGCACCATCAAGCGAAATCCCCTGCCCCCGTTCATCACAAGTAAGCTCCAGCAGGATGCCATCAACCGGCTCAGGTTTTCGGCTAAAAAGACCATGCTGGTGGCCCAGCAGCTTTACGAAGGTATCGAGATCGGTACCGGCGGCCCTGAAGGTTTGATCACCTACATGCGTACCGACTCCATCAGGGTTGCAGACGAAGCCGCAGAGGAGGCGATCGCCCATGTCAAGGAACGGTTCGGGGCCGAATACGCCCTGGATGCCCCCAGGGTATTTAAGAATAAGAACAAGGCCCAGGACGCCCATGAAGCGATCCGGCCGACGGCGGTCCTGAACACCCCGGAGAACCTCAAATCCTTTCTCAATGAGGATCAGTTCAAGCTCTACGAACTGATCTGGAACCGGTTTGTCGCCTCCCAGATGTCCCAGGCCCTCATCGACCAGAACACCATCTCCATCAAGGCTGACGTCTACACCTTCACGGTTGGGGGAACCACGGTCAAATTTCCGGGTTTCATGGCCCTCTACGCAGAGTCCGATGACAAGACGGACAAAAACGATAAAGCCAAACAGAAGCTGCCCGAGCTCAAGGAGGGAATGCCCCTTGAACGGGAAGCCATCATTCCCAAGCAGCATTTTACCAAGCCGCCGCCGCGTTTTTCCGAGGCATCCCTGGTCAAGGAGCTTGAGGAGAGCGGTATTGGACGACCGAGTACCTACGCATCCATCCTCTCCATCATCCGGGACAAGGGCTATGTTGATCTCATCAACCGCTACTTTGTACCCAGCGAGCTTGGCTTCATCGTGAACGATCTTCTGGTGACCTCGTTTCCCGAGATCCTTGACACTGCCTTTACCGCCGGCATGGAAAACGATCTTGACGACATCGAAAACGGCACCAAACGCTCCCTGAGTGTGCTCAACGACTTTTACAAGTCGTTCAAGGAGAAGCTCGACTACGCAAAGGAGAACATGCTCAGCGTCAAGGGTGTGGGCATCGATACAGGTCTTTCCTGTCCCGCATGCACCAAGCCGTTGAACATCAAGATGGGACGGAACGGACACTTCATTGCCTGCACAGGTTACCCGGAATGCAGCTTTTCAAGCAACTATGTCCGGGACGAAAAGGGACTCATCGAGATCCTTGAGACAAAGACCGACAACACAAAGGTAAAGGACTGCATCAAGTGCGGCAGCCCCATGGTGAAGAAAGAGGGACGTTTTGGTGAGTTCCTTGCCTGCACCGGCTACCCCGATTGCAAGCACACCGAGTCGGTCAACGGAGAACCCAACGGCAAGGAGACCGGGGCAAAATGCCCGGAACCCGGATGCAACGGTGCCATCGTGGAAAAACGGTCCCGCAGGGGAAAGATCTTCTTCGGTTGCAACAAGTACCCGGACTGCGCCTTTGCCTCCTGGGACCCGGTGGTAAATACCCCCTGCCCGGAATGCGACTCCCACTATCTTGTCCAAAAAGAGACCAAAAAAGAGGGCAAACTCCTCAAATGCCCGAAAAAAGGGTGCACGTACAAGAAGAACCAGACCGAATAACCGCCCGAATCCACAAAAGCCCGGTGCCATCCTCTGCAGAATGGCGCCGGGCTTTTTTTTATTAGTGCTTGACAGCTAACCTGGCCTATACGATTATGATTGATAATCCTTTCGATCAAACCCCAAAACATAGGTTCATTTCAATTACCAACAGGATAAGGAGACGAACTCATGGCAAAAATCACCTTGAAACATCTTATCATCATTTGCATGGCCCTTTCACTTGCGGCATGCGCTGGGCGGGCACCGGTGAAACCCTTGCCGGCCTTTCATCCCCAAACCTTTGACACAGCCGGCTACAAATCAGGAATAGACAATTTTATTGTTCTTCTGGATGCCTCAAGCTCCATGGGCGAGCCCTGCAAAGGTCAGACAAAATTCACCGTTGCCAGGGAATTTGTCGACCGGATGAACCAAACGCTTCCGGAATTGGGCCAGAACGCAGGACTCAGATCCTTTGGCCACGATGCCAGCATCACCAAAAAGAGCACCATGCTGGCCTTCGGAATGGATTCTTACTCCACAGCCGGCCTTGCCGCCGGACTTGACCAGATTACCGTCCCCGGTGGATCAAGCCCCATGTCCAAGGCCCTTTGCGCCGCAGGAAAGGACCTTGACCAGGTTTTCACCAAGACCGCCCTCATCGTCGTAAGCGATGGCAAGGACATGGCGGCCAAGACAGCAGACTATGCCACCATGCTCAAGGAAAAATTCGGTTCCTCCCTGTGCATCTATCCGGTGCTGGTGGGTGAAGATGCCGAAGGCATGGCCTTGATGCAGCAGTTGGCCGTAATCGGCGATTGCGGATTCTTTTCAAAGGCGGAAGACCTCCTTTCCGGGCCAGCCATGGCAGACTTTGTTGAGACCGTATTCCTGTCAAAAAGCACAGCTCCCAAAAAAATGACACCCGCAATTATCCCGAAAGACAGGGACAAAGACGGTGTGACAGACGCCAGGGACCGATGCCCCAACACCCCCCGTGGGGTCAGCGTAGATACCTGGGGTTGCCCCTTTGACTCGGACAAGGACGGTGTTTACGACTACAAGGATCAGTGCCCGGGAACTCCCTTGGCAGCCAGGGTAAACGCCCTTGGGTGCTGGATTCTCATGGATCTGTTGTTTGATTATGACACGGCCGAGATAAAGTCAGCCTCGTTCCCCGAGCTTGACAATATCGTTGGCATCCTCAACAAAAATCCGAACCTGACGATCGCCATCAAGGGCCACACCGACAGCCGGGGCTCCGAGAAGTACAACCAGGATCTCTCCCTGCGCCGGGCCGATGCCGTTAAACAGTACCTTGAGTCCAAGGGCATTTCTGCCCAGCGGCTCACTGCCGAAGGCCTCGGATCTGCAAAGCCTGTGGCATCCAACAAAACCGACAAGGGCCGGGCCATGAACCGCCGGGTTGAGCTTCATCCCATAGAATAATCAAACCCTCTGTGTCCTGGCGGGCCGGTATTCCACAGCCCACCGGGACACAAAGGCAAAAAAGGCATCATGATTGAAAATTACTCCTTTGGCACCATGGTCATCAACGGAAAAAGCTACACCAGCGACCTGTTAATCTCCTCATCCTCCGGAATCCACCCCTCCTGGTGGCGCAAGCAGGGGCACCGGGTGGAGGTGACGGATATTGAGGCGGTTCTTGACAAGGACACCACACAGGTTCTGCTAGGCCAGGGGCAACCCGGAAGGATGATCGCATCTGACGATTTAAAAACCTATCTAGCGGCAAGGAAAATTCAGCTCATTGAGGAGCCCACGCCTGCGGCTGTAAAACGGGTGAACGCCCTTCTCAGCACGGATGAATCCTTTGTGGCCGGATTTCACCTCACCTGCTGACCCATGAACCCTTTTGTTCCCAACTATGTCAAGGCAAGAAAAGACGGATCCCTGGCCATAAAAATTGCCCGGGCAAAGGAACTCCTTAAAGAGTGCACCCTCTGCCCCAGACAGTGCAGGGTCAACCGCCTTAAAGGCGAGACCGGGGTGTGCAACACCGGAACAAAGGTCCTGGTTTCAAGCTTCAGCCCCCATTTTGGGGAAGAGCCCTTCTTTGTGGGCACCCACGGATCCGGCACCCTTTTCTTCACCTTCTGCAACCTGGGATGCCTCTTCTGCCAGAACTATGAGATCAGCCACAAAGGCGAGGGCCGTGAGACAGAGCCGGACGGAATCGCCGCAATGATGCTGGCACTTCAACGGGCCGGCTGCCACAACATCAATCTTGTGACCCCCACCCATGTGATACCCTGGATCCTCGAAGCCCTTGACATTGCAGCCGCAAAAGGACTCTCCCTTCCGTTGATCTATAACAGCTCCGGCTATGACAGCGTCGAAACCCTGAAGCTCCTTGACGGGGTCGTGGACATCTACCTTCCGGATTTCAAGTTTTGGGAGAGCGATCCTGCCCGCCGATTCTGCAACGCCCCGGACTACCCCGAAATTGCAAAACTGGCCATCAAAGAGATGCACTCCCAGGTGGGAGACCTGAAGGTTTCAGAATCGGGAACCGCAACCGCCGGAGTGGTCCTGCGCCACCTGGTGATGCCCTTTGACCTTGCCGGCACCGAAAAGGTGATGGCGTTCATCAGGGATCATCTCTCCCCCAACATGGTGGTCAACATCATGTCCCAGTACCGGCCCTGCTTTTGTGCCCGCAAATTCCCGGAATTATCCCGGGGCATCACCACTGAAGAATTCAGAAACGCCGTAAAAATCACAAGGGACATGGGGCTCACCCTGGTCACCTGACCCGGGAAAGAGAGAAGCCCTTGTCTCCCTCCAAAGAATCTGGTACTATCCCCCGGATAAAATGACAAAAAAGTTGTAACAAAAAGGATTGATACAGACACCCATGTTTTCCCTTGATACGTTCAGGCAAGAGTATGATGTAGAGGAGACCGACTACCAGGTGGCCGGCCATGCCCTTAAATTTTTTGTCCCCCAGAAGATCGATCGTTTCATCAACCAGGACGACCTGTTCACCAACTTTCCCCTGTGGAGCAAGATCTGGGAGGCGACGGCGGTGCTGTCGTTTCACCTGTCAACCATCAAGCCCGATCCCAGCAAGCGGTTTCTCGAGATCGGCGCGGGCATGGGAGTCGCAGGGCTTGCAGCAGCAAAGATGGGGCACAACATCACCATCACCGAGTACAACAAGGATGCCATCAAGTTTGCAAAGGCCAATGCCAGGCTCAACAACATCGACAATGTCGACATCAGGGAGCTTGACTGGAACAACCCGCTGATCGAAGGAAAATTCGATTATATCATCGGCTCCGAGGTGGTGTTCAAAGAGGAGGACATCGCGGGACTCTACCTCCTGTTCCAGCGCTACCTCAAACCCGGCGGCACCATCATCCTTGCCGAGGGCATGCGGCGGACCTCGCTTAAATTTGCCAAGGCCATGGATGAGCACTACACCGTGGCCATGAAAAAACAGACCATGAAATCCAATGGCGAGGAGATCCCCGTGGTTCTCTTTAAATTAAACCCAAAACCTTAAAATTGTTGCATAAACCCATAAGATAGTATATAAGCTTTCGTTCACTCAAACCACAGGGTTCGCCCTGTGGTTTTTATATTATGCACAAGGAACTTTCAGATGATAAGCACATCCAACGTCACCCTCGCCTTTGGGAAACGGGTCTTGTTCAAAGACGTCAACATAAAATTCACCCCGGGAAACTGCTACGGACTCATCGGAGCAAACGGAGCGGGCAAGTCCACCTTTTTAAAGATTCTCTCAGGAGAACTCGACCCGGACCAGGGCGGAGTCAGCGTAGGCCCCAGAGAGCGAATCGCAGTCCTGAAGCAGGACCACTATGCCTTTGACGAAGAGACAGTCATCGCAACGGTGATCATGGGCCACCAGAGACTCTATGAGGTGATGACCGCCCGGGACGCCATCTACGCAAAACCCGAATTCACGGAAGAGGACGGCATCCGTTCGGCCGAGCTTGAGGCGGAATTCGCCGATATGGACGGATATGAAGCCGAATCCGAGGCTGCGGTCCTGTTGAACGGACTTGGCATCGACGACTCCCTGTGCGAGAAACGGATGAAAGAGCTTGAAGCCAAAGACAAGGTAAGGGTGCTCCTGGCCCAGGCCCTGTTCGGCAACCCGGATGTCCTTCTCCTTGATGAGCCCACCAACCATTTGGACCACCGCTCCATCCAATGGCTTGCAGAGTTTCTTTTCCGGTTCAAAAACACGGTGATCGTGGTCTCCCATGACCGCCATTTCCTCAACCAGGTCTGCACCCATATTGCGGATATCGACTTCAGCCAGATCCAGGTATTTGTGGGCAACTACGACTTCTGGTACCAGGCAAGCCGCCTCATCCTGAAACAGAAGCAGAACGAAAACAGAAAGACCCAGGACAAGGCCGACGAGCTGAAAGCATTCATCCAGCGCTTCAGTTCCAACGCATCCAAGTCAAAACAGGCCACATCCCGGAAAAAGGCGTTGGAAAAGCTCACCATCGAGGAGATGCCGGTCTCTTCCCGGCGCTACCCCTATATCAGTTTTAAGGCTGAGCGACCTTGCGGCAACGTAATCCTGGAGATCGAAAACCTGTCAAAGACCATTGACGGGGTGGAGGTCCTCAACAACTTAAGCCTTGTGGTCAACAATGGCGACAAAGTCGCCTTTGTGGGGACCGACTCCCTGGCAAAAACCACCCTGTTCCAGATCCTTGCAGGAAAAATGGAACCGGACAGCGGCAGCTTTCGCTGGGGAGTAACCATCACCCCGGCAAACTTTCCCCAGGAAAACGCCGCCTATTTTAAGCGGGACATGACCCTTGTGGAGTGGCTCGGCCAGTACCACACCGAAGGCGAGACCTTTTCCCGGGGCTTCCTCGGAAGGATGCTCTTTTCAGGCGAAGAGTCATTGAAAAAAACCACGGTCCTGTCCGGAGGGGAAAAGGTTCGCTGCATGCTTTCCAAGATGATGCTCTCCAACGCCAATGTCCTTGTTCTGGACGAGCCCACCAACCATCTGGATCTTGAATCCATCACCGCCCTGAACGACGGGCTGGTTGCGTTTCCGGAAGCGCTGCTCTTCTCCTCCCATGACCACCAGTTTGTCTCAACCATTGCCAACAGGATTGTGGAGCTCACGCCCCAGGGGGTCATTGACCGGGCCATGGGATTTGACGACTACCTTGCCTCCATGGACAAGACCGCAGATAAAAAAAAGCAGTCCATGGCAGCAGCACGCTAATGCCAAAACCAAAAAAGTTTTCTGATTCTCTTGCCCAAATAACGCGAAAATCAGAGCTAAGAAGCTAATATATTTTTACAGGCTGGAGGATAAATGCAGACAACCCTGACCAACATCAACGAACTCAACGTAAGGACACCCTTTTCGTCGCTCTTCCCCATGGGAAGCGACACCCTTGACAGCATCAAGACCGACATGGCATCCAACGGATTTGACGATGTCTTCCCCATCATCGTGTGGAAGGAGGAGAACATCATCGTGGATGGGCATACCCGCTACACAGCGGCACTGGCCATTGAACTCCCCGAGGTGCCTGTGCTGTTCAAGAGCTTTGAGAACGAAGATGACGCCCTGCTCTACAGCTTCCATGTCCAACGCAACCGAAGGAACCTTGCGGACGAGGATATTATCCGCTGCCTGGAGGTGCTGGACAAGCTGAGCGAGTCAACCCAAACGGGAGATGGCTCAGGGGGAGAATCCCTCACCAGAAAGGAGCTTTCCAAGATCCGGGCCAAGGAGCTTGGCACCAGCGCCAGCAAGATCGAGAAAGCCCAAAAGGTCCTGGAGCACGGGGATGAAGATCTCAAGGAGAGCGTCAATTCAGGGGAGAAATCCATCAACAAGGCCTTCCAGGAGATGCAGGAGATGCGCAGGGAGAGCGGCGAGTTAAAGGGCAAGGCCACCACCGGCCTTGCATCTGCCGGCCGCTACACCAAGGCCCTTGGCAAACTGATCGAAGAGATCAACCGCATCAAGGAGGACGGCTGGGAAGAGCTCTCCCCGGAAAAGATCCTCATGGACCTTGAGTCGGTAAAAGAGATGGTCGAATAACTGGGGGGCAGGCCTAGCTTATTGTCGTTATTTCCGCGTCAGCTGGGGTCAGACTTAGCTTATTGACGATAGCCCCGCGTCAGCCGGGGTCAGGCTTAGCTTATTGACGTTAGCCCCGCGTCAGCCGGGGTCAGGCTTAGCTTATTGACGTTAGCCTTCTGACTCTAATACTTATACAATAAGCTAAGCCTGACCCCGTTGTTACTTACCTATTCGTAGATGGTGTGCATCTTGGGATCCAGGGCTTCCCGTATCCCCTCACCGGTAAAGGTGACGATCATGAGGGTGATGACAAGGGCCGCCACCACCGAAGCTGATATCCACCAGGCCCCCATGTTGGTCCACCCCTGCTGGAGCAATTCCCCCCAGGAAGGCGTGGGGGCAGGCAGACCAAACCCCAGGTAATCCAGGGAGGTCAGGGCTACGATCCCGCCGGAGATGGCAAAGGGGGCATAGGTCACGATCACGGACACGGTGTTGGGAATGATATGCTTGAAGATGATCCTGGCATGGGAGGCGCCAAGGGATCGTGCCGCCAGCACATACTCCCGCTCCTTCTCCCTGTAGGTCATGGTACGCATCACCCAGGTCATCTGGATCCAGCCGAAAAAGGCCATGATGCAAACAAGGATCATGAAGCTCGGCACCACAACCGAGGAGACGATGATCACCACGTACAAAAAGGGGATATTACTCCACACCTCAAGAATCCTCTGGACAAATAGATCAAACCTGCCGCCGAAATAGCCCATGGCGCATCCAAGGGATATACCGATGGAGTAGTTGAGAACAAGCAGGATCACGGAAAATCCCATGGCGGTCCTGAACCCGTAAACCAGCCTCGCAAGAATATCCCGCCCCACATTGTCCGTTCCAAGAAAATGCCTGTCACCCAACGAGGGAGGGAACGGTGGGTAGGTTCCTTCCTTTAGATCGTTCTCATAGGCGTTGAAGGGCACCAGGGGCATCAACACCCAGTCACCTCCCTCTTCCGCCCGGAACTTCTTTTGAAGCTCCCGATAATCGGTCTCATAGTCGTAGTCGAGCCCGAGACGGCTACCCGGGATCATCTCCCCATAGGTGGGAAAATATAGCCTTCCCCCATGGGAGACCAACAGGGCCCGGGAGTTGATAAACACCTCGGCGAACAGCGAAATAAATATCATCGCCATAAGCAGGACAAAGGAAACAAAGCCCCTGCGGATGGAGACAAAGCGCTGCCACTTCTTTTTGGTAAGTGATGAGGTCATTTAAACCCTTTGGTTTTAAGGGTGCGTTTCAAAACATCGCCAGGCCGGTTCTTTTTGAAAAGCGATCCCATCATTTAAACCTCACCCTGGGATCCACAAGGGCAACACACAGGTCGGACAGGATGTTGCCCAGCATAAAGAGAAGGGATGAGATCACCAGGATACCCATGACCACGGGATAATCCCTGTCCACCACGGATTCATACCCCAAAAGCCCCATGCCGTTAATGTTAAACACCTTTTCGATGAGAAAAGAACCCGTAAGGATGATGGAGACGTTATTGCCAAAATGGGTGGCAATGGGAATAAGGCTGTTCTGGAGTGCATGGCGGAACACCGCCTTCTTAAACGACAATCCCTTAGCAATGGCGGTCCTCACATAATCGGACGCAAGATTGTCCATGAGGGTATTCTTCATGAGAAGGGTCATCACGGTAAACGAGCCCAGCACATAGGAGAGAAGCGGCAGCAGAGTGTGCCGGAAAAGGTCCACAGCCTTTTCAATGAACGAGAGGTCTTCAAACCCGTCCGATACAATCCCCCCCAGGGGAAAGAGATCGACCCATGAGGCAAATACCACCAGCAGCATCACCCCGGCCACCCAGCCTGGAATGGCGTATCCCGTGAAGATGATGATGGAGGAGATGTTATCAAACCCGCTCTTGTGACGCACGGCCTTGGCAATGCCCAGGGGGATACACACCCCGTAGACGATGACCATGGTGAGGACACCAAAGTAGAGAGAGATGGGGATCCGCTCCCGGATCATCTCCCACACCGGGTCGTAGTAGCGGGTGGAGCGCCCCAAATCCCCTTTCAGCACCTTGGCAAGCCAGGAGAAATAGCTCTCCAGAATGGGCTTGTCAAACCCGTAGTAGTGCCTGAGCCTGTCGATCTGCTCTTCAGAAAGGGGCTGGCCCGCTCCTGCCACAGAATCGCCTGCGCCTCCTTGCTGGTCCATGGACTGCATCTGCCTTGCATCGGCGATGATCCGTTCAATGGGCCCACCAGGCACAAACCGGGTGATGGCAAACACCATGATGGTGATACCGATAAAGGTCGGTATCACCAGAAGGAGGCGTCTTATGAAGTAGGCGATCATTTAATGGTATATACCGACTCCAGGGCCTTATCCAAAAATTCAGGCTTAGAGCCACCGGCCTGGGCCATGTCCGGCCGTCCACCGCCCCCGCCACCGACAATACCTGCGGCGGTCTTGACGATGTCACCGGCCTTGTACCGTTTGATCAAATCCGGGGTGACCACTGCGATGAGAAGGGCCTTGCCGTTTGATTCAGCACCGAGAAGCACGACCCCGGAACCGATCTTGGTCTTGAACTTGTCCGCAAGATCCCTGAGCTGGGACGGGTTGTCGATCTGAACCCGCTTGGCCAGCACCTTGACCCCGTCGATCTCCCGGATCTCGTCGTCAATGTTCTCCACGGATTTTGAAGCGATCTTTGCCTTGAGGGCAACGATCTCCTTGTCCGCACTCTTTTTCTCGGCAACCAGGGTCTTGACCTTCTGAACCACCTCTGCCTTTGATGCCTTTAGAATGTGGGCTGCCTCCAGAAGCTGGGCTGTTGTTTCATGGAGATACTCAATGGCGGTGGCACCGGTCAATGCCTCGATTCGCCTGACGCCGGAAGCGATACCCCCTTCTGAGACGATCTGGAAAACACCGATGTTGCCCGAGCGGTCCGTGTGGGTTCCACCGCAAAGCTCCTTGCTGAAAGCCCCCATGGAAACCACCCTTACCATGTCCCCGTACTTCTCTTCAAACAGGGCTGTGGCACCGGATTGAACCGCCTCGTCCATGCCCATCTCCAGGGTGTTTACAGGTGCGTTCTCCCGGATGCGGGCATTAACCTCGTCCTCCACAGCCTGGATCTCTTCCCGTGAGATGGAAGCAAAGTGGGTAAAGTCGAACCTGAGCCGATCATGGGTCACAAGGGAACCGGACTGCTTGACATGGTCTCCCAGCACCTTGCGAAGGGCTGCGTGGAGCAGATGGGTGGCAGTATGGTTCTGGGCGGTTGAAGCTCTGCGCTCCTGGTCCACCGTGAGCGTTACATCCTCTCTGGAAGAGAGGGTGCCGGAGGTTACCGTACCATGATGAATCCTGAGACCCGATGGATCAGCAAGTGTGTTGTCAATGGCAACGGAGCACCCTGCGGTCTTGATGACGCCGGCATCCCCTGCCTGACCGCCGGACTCCGCATAAAGGGGAGTGGACTCGGTGACGATCTCCACCCTGTCCCCTTCCACGGCAGTGTCCACGACCGCGTCTTCCCTGACCATAAGGAGTATCTTTGACTTGGATTCAAGCTCGGTATATCCGGTGAACTGTGTCTTTACACCCTGGGAGGTGAGGGTCTTGTAGGCATCCCCTACCCCGGCAAAGGTCTTGGAACTCTTTGACCTTGCCTTTTGATCGTCCATGGCCCGGTTGTATCCGTCCATGTCCAGGGTGATCTTTCTGTCCGCCACCACATCGTTAATGATGTCCACGGGAAACCCGTAGGTGTCGTAGAGCTTGAAAATAACCTCGCCCGCGATCTCCTTTGAGTCTGATTGTTCCGTCTTCTCAATGGTTTCATTAAGGAGCTTGAGGCCCACATCAAGGGTCTCGGAGAATTTTGCCTCCTCGTTCTCAACCACGTTGAGGATAAAGGCGGACGACTCCTTGAGCTCGGGATAGGCCTCCTCCATGACCTCGAACACCTTTTGAACAGTCTCATGGAGAAACGGTTTCACAAGGCCCAGGTTGCGTCCGTACCGGATGGCACGCCTCATGATGCGGCGAAGCACATACCCCCTGCCCTCGTTGGAGGGAAGGATCCCGTCGGAGATGAGAAAAGCGGCCGCCCTGGAGTGATCGGCGATCACCTTCATGGCAACATCGTTATCACCTGAAGCGCTCTTTTTCTTGCCTGAAAGCTCTTCTACCCGCTCCATGATGGGAATGAACAGATCGGTATCGTAGTTGGTGGGCACATCCTGGAGAACCGAGATCACCCGTTCGAGCCCAAGACCCGTGTCGATGCTCGGCTTGGGTAGCGGAGTCAGGTTACCGGCCGCATCCCGCTCATACTGCATGAACACGAGGTTCCACAGCTCAAGATAGCGGTCGCACTCGCATCCCACGGCGCAGTCGGGGCTGTCGCATCCGTACTTCTCGCCCCGGTCGATATGGATCTCGCTGCAGGGTCCGCAGGGGCCCGTGTCTCCCATGGACCAGAAGTTGTCCTTCTCGCCCAGGCGCACGATCCTGTCCTCAGGCACGCCGATCTTGTCCCGCCAGATATTGTAGGCCTCGTCATCGTCGAGATAAACCGACACCCACAGCTTCCCCTTGTCAAACCCGTACCCGTTGATCAGAAGGTCCCAGGCAAACTCGATGGCCTGGTCCTTGAAATATTCGCCAAAAGAAAAGTTACCCAGCATCTCGAAAAAGGTGTGGTGACGGGCCGTATAGCCAACGTTCTCAAGGTCGTTGTGCTTGCCGCCGGCACGAACGCACTTCTGCGAAGTTACGGCCGTGCTGTAGCCCCGCTTCTCGTCCCCAGTAAATACCCGCTTGAACTGAACCATGCCGGCATTGGTAAACAAAAGTGTGGGATCATCACTGGGCACCAGGGAGGAGCTTCTCACATGGTTGTGGTGATGTTTCTTAAAATACTCTATAAAGATCTTACGCGCTTCATTGCCTGTCATCATCTACTCCTCTATTTCGCTGCTGCCTCGCCGTTCTCCTGGGGAACCGATCCGGATATTCCAAGTGCCTCTCTCACCCGTGCCTGAATCTTAACAAACAGGTCGGGATTGTCCGTAAAAAATGCCTTTACGTTCTGCCGGCCCTGGCCGATTCTCTCCCCGTCGTAGGAGTACCAGGCACCGCTCTTGTCGATGATCCCAAGCTCAACACCCATGTCAAGCAGTTCACCGGTCTTTGAGATGCCCTCTCCATACATGAGATCAAACTCAATACTCTTGAACGGAGGCGCAAGCTTGTTCTTTACCACCTTTATCTTGGTCCTGTTTCCAAGGATCTCCTGGCCCTCTTTGATGGCTGCGGCCTTTCGGATCTCAATCCTGATGGAAGCGTAGAATTTCAGGGCGTTTCCACCGGTGGTGGTCTCGGGGTTTCCATAGACGACACCGATCTTCATACGGATCTGGTTGATGAAGATCAAGGTGGTGTTTGTCTTTCCAATGGTTGCCGTGAGCTTTCTCAGGGCCTGGGACATGAGCCTTGCCTGGAGTCCCATGTGGGAGTCTCCCATCTCACCCTCAATCTCAGCCCTTGGAACCAGGGCCGCCACAGAGTCGACGATAATGATATCAACGGCACCGCTTCTCACCAGCATGTCCGCGATCTCAAGGGCCTGCTCACCGGTATCCGGCTGGGAGACCAAAAGCTCGTCGCAATCCACGCCAAGCCGTTTGGCATAGGCGACATCCAATGCGTGCTCGGCATCGATAAATGCAGCGATCCCGCCCTGTTTCTGGCACTCGGCCACGGCATGGAGGGACAGGGTGGTCTTTCCCGAAGATTCCGGACCATATATCTCAATCACCCGGCCCTTGGGAAACCCGCCAACCCCCAGCGCCTTGTCCAGGGCCAGGGAACCGGTACTTATCACAGGCACTTCCTGGACCTCCCGGGCCCCTAACTTCATGATGGAGCCCTTGCCGAACTGGCGCTCGATCTGGCCCATTGCCGTCTGTACGGCCTTATTTTTATCTGTTAACTCAGCCATCTATTTACTCCCCAAACCCTATATATATATAATTAAAATAACATTCTTAAAACAACGGCACTCAAAAGGCCCGCGACAATATCATCCAGGACGATCCCGGGCCCGCCGGCAAACCGATTCTCAAAATTTCTCACCGGCACAGGCTTGACAATGTCAAATAACCTGAAAAGCAAAAAACCTGCAACCAGGGTCCAGACCGTCACGGGCATGCCGGCCATGGCAACGGTATACCCTGCAACTTCGTCCAGCACAATGGAGCCCGGATCCTTGACCCCCATGATGGCCTCGGCCTCGTCACAGATCCACACGGACACAACGATGAGGGTGACCACCGCAAAAACGGCCCAGCCCTGGTCAAGCCAGGCAAACAGGATTATCAGAGGAATTGCGGCCAGGGTGCCGAAGGTTCCGGGGGCCTTGGGTATTTTTCCAAGTCCCCCTCCCATGGCCGCCGCCATGATCAACTTATCTTTTAGATTCATAGCCCTATTTTTTATAGTCTGCTCTGATTCATGTCAAGGCATAGTTGCGTGTACACATCCTGGAGGGCGATCTTTTTCTCGTCCGCCACCCTGCGGCACACCTCATATTCAGGAATAATACGAACACTGCCGTCGGGATAGGTAACCTCCTTTGCCTGAAGTTTACCAAAGGCTGTGTCCACAACGACCTCCCTTCGCTTCAAGAGCGCCCTCTCCACCTGGTGGTATCTCACCCCGGTGGAAGTGCTCTGCTCCAGAATCAGCTCAATCACCCTATCAAGCTTGTCTCCCTTGCACAGCACCTCAAGGCGGGTCCCAGGCCTGTTCTTCTTCATCTGCACGGGTATGTGACAGACATCCAGGGCGCCTTCGTCAAACAGCTTTTCCATGAGGTAGCCCGATATCTCCCCGCTCATGTCATCGGTGGAGGTCTCGACCACAAACACCTTTTCGGTGGAAATGGTCTCCCTTAGCCCTTTTTCATCACACGTTCCCAGAACAACGCGCAACAGATTGGGCAGGCCCGAGCCGGACCGCCGCTTGCCGGAACCATACCCGATGGCGTCAACCACCATGGAAGGCATGGGACCGAAAGAATCGGCAAGGGTAGTGATGATGGCTGCCCCGGTGGGGGTCACGATCTCCATCCCTATCCCTGAGTCCCGGACCGGAATCCCCTTGAGGATCGCAAGGGTTGCGGGCACGGGAACGGGAATTGTACCGTGGCTGCACTTGACAAAACCATGGCCCAGGGGAATCACGGAAGCGTGAACCCGGGTGATCCCCAGGCGCTCCGCACAAAGGAACGACCCCACGATATCAACGATGGCATCGATCCCCCCCACTTCATGGAAATGGACACATTCAAGGTCGGATCCATGGATCTTCGACTCTGCAATGGCAATTTTCTCAAAGGCCGCAAGGCTCTGGGCCTTGACCCGGTCCGACAGGGGAGATTCTGAGATCAACCGCTTGATCTCCTTGTAATTCTTTGCGTGGACATGGTCATGGGCATCAACAAAAATATCCACCCCCCTGATCCCGTTCTGCCACACCTCTTCGGTCCTGATATCGAATCCGTCCAAAGGAAGGGAGGAAAGCCGCTCCTTTAACCAGTCCACAGGCACTCCAAGATCCACAAAGGCCCCAAGGGTCATATCACCGCTTATGCCTGAAAACACATCAAAATAGGCGATCATAGGGTTAGATCTCTCCCCTGGCATGGATGGCGATGATCTCAAGCAAAATTTCCGCAGTGCTGAGCATGTCCGAAAGCTTCACGTTCTCATTGACCGTATGAACATCGGTCATGCCCGTTCCAAGCACCCCTGCCACGATCCCCTTGCCAAAAAGGACATTGGCATCGGCACCGCCGCCGATGGTCTTAGTCTCCATATGTTTGCCAAGATTTGCGGCAGCCTTACGGGCAAGCAAAACAACACGGTGGTCCTCGGGAATCTTAGTGGCGGGATAATCCTGGTCCAGGACCACCTCGATCCGGGGCAACTCTTCCCCATCTTTCCTGAAACTATCCGCAGCATGGTGGAACGCATTGATCATGGTATCTGTTATTTTTTTCAGCTTTTCCTGGTCATGGCTCCTGGCCTCGCCGGCAACGGTGACAAACTCCGGGATAATGTTGGTCGCCTTCCCCCCCTGGATCTTGCCGATGTTACAGGTGGTCTCGCTGTCGACCCGGCCCAGCGCCAGGGAATCTATGGCCTTTGCCGCAACAGAAATGGCATTGATACCAAGCTCCGGTTCCGCCCCTGCATGGGCAGCCTTTCCAAAAACATTGATGCTGAACCGTGTGGATGCAGGTGCCCGGGTCACGATCCCGTCCGTGTCGGTTGAATCCAGGATGTACCCCATCTTGGATTCCATGAGGGAGAGGTCCAGGTTTTTGGCCCCCATGAGCCCGATCTCCTCGCAGATGGTAAACACGATCTCAATGGGAGGATGGGGCAACCGCTTTTCAAGAATCACATCCATCACCTCCAGGATAATGGCAAGGGCAGACTTGTCATCGGAACCCAGAATGGTGGTGCCGTCACTCCTGAACACACCATCTTCAAACAACACCTTGATCCCCCTGCCCGGCTCCACCGTGTCCATATGACCGGAAAGGAACAGGGGCTCCGCCTCAACCGAGCCTTTGAACTTTGCCACCAGGTTACCGGTATCGCTGCCAACCTTTTCACCGGCGTTGTCAAAAAAGACCTCCGCCCCCTTACCTTTTAATATCTCTGCAAGCTTACCAGCCAGCACGCCCTCTTCCCTGGACACAGAATCCGTTTCGGCAAGCATTGTGAACAGTTGGCTCATTCTCTCGGTATCGATCATTTCCCAAATCCTCTCCATATCGGTTAATGGGGCAGGTCTTTTTTACCCTGCCCACCCCATATCGAACAAAATCATATAACAATAGGTTCTGTAAATACTAAATTTCTTGTTGAAGTTCTACAGAAAAATGAATCCGTTGCCCCCGCTAAAACCAAAGAACAATCCGGTTTTAGGCTCGCCCCCGGAAACGTCACCTTCCAACCTCCCTTATGAACCTTGCCGGGGGCCTTACCGGTCATTTTTTTCTGGGGGTCTCGCGACGGATGTTATGATCCCCCCAGGCACCTGCAATCCTCCCCGGGCCGAGCCAAAATAAGTTATGCCGGAAAGCGCCCCATGGCACATCGTCATTCAGGAAAGAAAGTCGCTTAACCGTCAGGCAAAAAGGAAAGTGCTTAAAAGCCCTCATCCTTATCAATAAAGGACTTAGCCCAGCAACCATTAAAAAAGCACAGAGCTATCCCATTATAGCCCAACGCGATTCGTTGGAGCATATCCGGTTGAAATCAAACGGATTTAAAAACAAGGCGGAAGTATGAAACAAGTGGGAGCAGTATTGCCTCTATTTGAAACCACCCCATATATGACCCTGACCCGGATGAGACCCGTTACTTCAAAAAGTGGCCCCCAAATAGGCTCGACAATGTTCCAATTATTTCTTGGTATTTTCAAACTAAAAACTGTGAAAAAGGTTGACAAGCCTGGATTTTTCTATATAGTGGCTTTGTTTTTATCGATTGCGGAAGTGCGCGGCTCACTGGTGGGGCCCTCGGACTTCAAATCCGATGTGGGGCGCTAAAACCGTCCCGGGTAGGTTCGATTCCTATGCACTTCCGCCATCTTTTCTCTCAGCATTCCAACATCTTACACCGTACCAACACCCCCAAACCATAGCATCATCTATCCATAGCCATAGGTCTCTTTTTGTATCCTCTCATGGGCCACAAGTTCCCATATAGGTCCCACAGGAGATCCCAAGATCTCCATCAATTTTATTTGTAATGAGTGCCACAAAACCCGTCCCCTCAAGGCTAAACGCTGCACAAAGTGCAAGATTCCGCTACCCCATGCCAAGTACAAGGTGAGAGTCAAGGACTCGACGGGCAAAGCAAAAACCAAAACGCTCCCAACCCTAACCCTTGCTCGGCAGTTTGAAACCAAGCTCAAAACATAATCCCTTATAAAGGGTGAAGCATCCACGATTGTTCCTTTAACCGATCACAAAAAAGTTCAAGATGTATGGACCTCGTACATTGAATGGGCCAAAACAAACAAAAAGTCCTGGTCGTAAGGTTCGCCCTGCACACAGGAAGACGCAAGGGGGAAATCCTAAGCCTCAAATGGAAGGCCATAAGAGCAGATGGCCTGAGCTTGACCTTGAAAAAACAAAGGGAGGAATCAGACAGAACTGCCCTCTCAACAAGAAAGCCATTGAGGTGATAAACAGAGCACGAGCTTTAAGGCATAGCAGTCCCTATGTATTCCCATCCACAACTAACGGTCTCTATGTTTCCACTTTTGATGAGACATGGCGAAGGATAAGGAGAAAGGCAGGTCTATCAATCCGTTTCCACGATCTCAGACACACGTTTGCCTCCTGGCTTGCCTCAAGTGGTAAGATGGAATCTATGTGTTGGAAGAACTCCTTGGGCACTCAAGTATCGAGATGACCCAACGATATGCCCATCTGATTAATGGAGCTACCAGGAAGGCCGTTGAGGTTCTGGATGAGGTCTTCTAAGGGGATTCGCCCTGAAAGATGATGCCACGGGGGAAGTCTGAGGTCTGCATGTTGAGAGCATGGGCTCACAGATCGTCCCCGGTGATAACGTGGTTACCTTGCAGAAAATTTTAAAATATATAAGTTTTGATTTCATACAAAGGATATTAATTCCTTGCCACCACAATATATGGTGTTGGATTGAATTCAAAAAAGCAGAAACTATGAATGCATATGCTCACCGATGATTTTTGATTTTAATATCCAATGCCATAAAAATTCAACACCCAAACGGTAAAGGTTTTGAGCGTTTCATCATAGACACAATGCTCACATGGCCTCTTTTTTCTTTTTCATTTTAAGATACCAATCATTGTTGCCATAAAGCTTATCGGAACAATCCGGACATAAACCGTGACTAAAAGAAGCGTCTGAATGCTTCTGAATGTAAGACTCTAAAATGTTCCAATACCCTTTATCATCACGTATTTTTTTACAGTGAGAACAAATCGGAATCAGACCTTTTAATGTCCTGACATTATCAAGCGCTTCTTGAAGTTCCTTGTTCGTTTGCAAAATTTTATTTTCCGCTTTCTGATTGTTCATCATCAAAAACAGAACATTGATTCCAATTTCAGATAAAATCGCTATAAAAAAATGAATTGCATTATTGTTGTTTGCATCGAAATGACTGACTTTTGGATCTATCAGCCAAAGAATGGCCCTATACATTAATGTTCCGCCCCGAATTGTAACCCCAAATGCCATAAGATAATAAAGAATTGTATTTAGAGGAGGAGCATAACGTATTAGTTGCCAGGAAATTGCAATAGTAAATAGAAAAACAAATGTACTCGTTATTATATTTCGAATGCCGATATCATCATTCAAAAAATAAAAACAAGAACATACGATCGTCACAAAAACCGGGAAAGAATAGAGGCTTTTTCTCAAAGCTTTATTTTGTACGAACCTGGAAATTGCATCCAGTCGAAAAACTACGGAGAATGTTATCAGCAGATTTGTAAAAACAATGCATATACCAATTGGTATTGTTCCCCGAAAAACAAGAAAAACAAAACCAAGGGTATGCGTAATGATTCCAAATGTCCAGACTCGAAATCCGTTAGGAGGGTTTTTATTTTTTAAATATGATAAAAAAGTGATGAAAAATATAAATGCAATACCCAGGTTGCATGTCATAAGAGTTTTTATATCAACTACCATCGTTTCTCCAAAAAAATAAACATGAGCAATCACAAATTCCCTAAAAAACTATTTAGCCTACCCTAAGAACACAAAAGCTATAATCAAACCAATACAGTATATGGTCTATCCTATTCCTGTCAAAGTAATTCCTGCTGACTTATGATATGAATCCTGAAGTGCTACGATTTAGAGAAGGGAAGCCTTCAGCGGAGTTAAAAGCAGACAACCCCACAACATATGGTATCGAAACAATTTAATCTGAAGACTTGGAAATCAAAGCTTATTGGGGAGAAACTGAGGTGGTAGGGTATTTGCGGACACTTTCTTAAGAGTGGAATATGAAAACCCACATAGAGGTGTCAAATGGACAAGAATAGAAAGAAATATACATCTAAGTTTAAAGAAGACGCGGTTAAACTGATCACTGAACAGGGCTATAAGATTACCGGGGCTGCCCGGAATCTTGGGGTCAATGCAACCATGTTGGGGCGCTGGAAACGTGAGCTTGAAGAAAGTGGCGAAGACGCCCCTGGTATACAAGGAGGGGCTGCGATGAAGGCAAAGTTGAGCCGCCTCCGGAAAGAGAACAAGCGCTTGAAGATGGAGCGTGAAAAATCTAAGGGGACCTATGGTGCCCGACGGATTGCGGAAGAAATCATAGCGTATAGTAGTCCCTGTGGGCGTTACAAGGCAGGGACACTGATGAAGTTGGCAGGTGTTGCCGCCAAGCAGAAAAAGAAATTTAAAGTGACGACAGACAGCAAGCAAGCATAATTTGCCAGTTGCACCAAATCTATTAAATCGACAGTTTGAAGTGAAAGAACCGGACAAGGCTTATGTTTCCGATATTACATACATTTGGACCCATGAAGAATGGTTGTATCTGGCCGTAGTCATAGATCTTTTCTCACGCCAGGTTGTTGGTTGGTCCATGAACAAGCGGATGACCACAAAGCTGATCATGGATGCCTTGCAAATGGCAATTTGGCGTCGTTCGCCTGCCCTGAGCCTTGTATTTCATTCAGACAGAGGAAGTCAGTATTGTAGTAACGATTTTCAGAAGATGCTTAAAACCCATGGAGTGATCAGCAGTATGAGCCGGAAAGGGAACTGCTGGGACAATGCCGTGGCAGAGAGCTTTTTCGGTAGCTTGAAGACTGAAATATTTTTTTTTGCAAACTATTCGACCCGAGAAAACGCCAGAAGAGACGTCGTTGATTACATTGAAATGTTTTACAATAGCAACAGGCGGTATTCTTATCTGGGCTATGTGAGCCCTAAAGAATTTGAAATGCTGTGGTTTTTCAATAAAGCTGCTTAATAAAAGTGTCCACTTTTACTTGACCAGGTCAAATCAAACAGGTCGAAAAAATACAAAGGCAGGAGCCTTTGAATGCCCCTGCCTTTTTTCTTGCCTATGTAGAAAACTTATTTCTGTAATTTTTGTCTGGTGATTCCTGCAATCCCAATCAAACCAAGGCCAAAAAGAAGCATTGTCGAGGATTCGGGGATTGGGAATGAAGCTGGGACCGGGACTGGATAGGTCGGACTTAAGGCTGAGAGCTTACTGCTCCCACGTCGTTGCCGACCTTCAACGCCGACACTTTGCAACCGCAATCCAAAGCCGTTAAAATCCAAAATACTTAGAGTACCATTTAAAGAACTGACTAAAAATTCGATATGTTGAACATCATCAACATTGAATCCATTATATCGAAGTCCGACATCAAACGACCCAGGATTATTGATGCCACCACCACTAAGATTGACTCCTCGTCCAAGATTTTGGGTATTATTCTCAAAACCAATGATGGGACCACCGATTAAACCCGTAATGTCGCTTTGCCCTATTGTATCTGACAAGTTAAAAAACACACCTGTAATATCCCCGATGTTCCCAGAAGGAATGCCTGGAACAACCTGAACATTTACCCTGAAAACGCCTGCGGTGACATCATCTATTGTAACAATTGCCCCTGCGGAATCGCCAGTAAATGAATTAAGGTCATATTGGACTACTGTTGAACGTGCAGGTGATAAAAGGATGAATAACAAAATTAAAATTGATGCGATAGTAGATAAAATTTTTTTCATTGTCCCACCTCCTTTTAAATGCAACCTATAGATAGGTGCATTTCTTATGCCACGATAAGCCCCCCCCCAACTTCCACCATAGGGAAAAGGGATCTAAAACCCTACCAGCCGGAAATTTCAAGAGATTGTTTCAATTAGGAACAACTGCGTAATCATTCGTAAAGCACCATTCAAAATGGTTAAAAATAGTTCTCATAGTGTGTAACTAATTACACATATATCTTATTCATTATACTGTTAAACGTATTCAGGAAGTAAAATCCGAGATCCCATGTCATGCGATATAGGAGAACGACCCTTTTGATGAATTTCACTTTGAAAAAGGGGAGAGCTGCGTGATGATTCACCTGCCCAGGAAGGATGGGGGAAGGACAAATTATCCTTTTACAATAATTTATTACAAATTTGGAATTTTTATGATATTGATGGGATTCTGTTATTTTTTTTGAACGTATTACCAGGCAGAGAGAGTGGCTGATTTTAAAACACATCTTACGGTAACGAGTCTATGCAGCAGCATTACCTCAACAATGCTGTTGGCATCGGCAATGGCCACACCACAGGAAGTGCTGCTTTACTTTATCCTCGGTGTCGTTGGCGGTCTTTTGCCGGATATCGATTCTGATAATTCCCTTTCTGTTCGACTGCTTTTCACGTTCATAGCAACCGTCATATCCTTTCTTGTGATGTTCAAACAGCAGGCAGACAATACCCTTATCGAGCTTTTCCTTGTATGGGTGGGAAGCTTTGCCTTCATAAAATTTTTTCTTTTTTCACTTTTCACAAAGGTTACGGTCCACCGGGGCATCATTCACTCGATACCCGCCGCTGTTCTTTTCGGGTTTATCACCACGATACTGCTGTACCGCATTTTTCATTTCAATGATTTTGTCGCTTGGATGGCCGGCCTGTTCGTTTTTGGAGGGTGTATCAGCCACCTGCTGCTGGATGAATTATACAGCCTCAACCTTGCAGGTTCAGGACCTAAGAAATCGGCAGGAACTGCCTTTAAATTTGGAAGCACCGGAGATTTCAAATCCACCGCGTTTATCTACCTGGTCATTGCCATCCTGTTTGTTGCCACCCCGGAACATAAACAATTTTTTTCGGTGATTCTCGACACCAGCACCTACAAGCACCTGGAATTTTTCCCCAAGGGCAAATGGTTTACGGAACTATGCTCGGAGCTCGAAAAATAGCATGTTACAAAATCCAAAAGCTGGGATTTATCATAAGAATATTTGCCAGGTAAAGAATTAAGGGGGTACCACGCCGGCAACTTCTACTTCTGGCAATAGCCCCCCCCCCTTCTGAACGAAATATCTAACACAGCAGACCCAGGCAGACCCCCCTTGCCGAGCCCGGCCTAACCTCCCGGTTTAGGCTCGAAGTTTTTATTTACAAACACGCGCAAAGGCATCCCCGGTGATCTGTTCCACCTGCCCCGGCGCCGAAACCGAGATATCCAGATCATTAAGCAGGCCGTTGGCAATGTTGTAGATCCACCCGTGCACGGTGAGATCCTGCCCCCGTTTCCAGGCCTCCTTAACAATGCTGGTCCGACAGACGTTTTTCACCTGGGAGATAACGTTGAGCTCGCAGAGCCGGTCTACCTTTTTACCCGGATCGCCCACGGCATCCAGATAATCGGCGTGGGTATGATAGATATCCCGAAGATGGCGCAACCAGTTGTTGATGAACCCGTGGGACTGGTTTTCCAGGGCCTCCTGGACGCCGCCGCATCCGTAATGGCCGCAGACGATGATATGCTTGACCTTGAGGACACTTGCGGCATACTGGATCACGGACAGACAGTTGAAATCGGTGTGGATCACCAGGTTGGCGACGTTTCGATGCACAAACACCTCCCCGGGGAGCAGCCCGATCAATTCATTGGCCGGCACCCGGCTGTCAGAACAGCCGATCCACAGGTATTCCGGTTTCTGCTGGCATGAGAGTTTTTCGAAAAAGCCCTCATGGGTTTTAGACATCTCACCGGACCATTTCCTATTATTTTCAAAAAGTTTCTCTAACGCTGTCATTTTTTTTTCCTTTTCACTCACTTTACAACAATCTCTTATTTTTTCCGCCATCATCCATTGGCCTGAAAAATACCCGGCAATCCATTATTGCCAAAACGCCTGCACACAATACTGTCATTGGATCAAGGGAATTCCGGAGGGGCGGGGTCACATTTCTCTATTGAACAGATCAGATCAGTGATGTGGGTGGGGCATGTGCAAGATGAAAAGACGCAGCCTCAAAGGGCTGGAACCGCTTTTTATGCGGAAAGACGACATATCCTGTGGGGACCCGGAAACCTGCACCTGAAAAGTCCAGGGAAGGCAGGACCGTATGGAACTCTTCCGGCTCATCACCATCGTCCATGCCAATGGCTGCCTGGAGAACCGACTCGGAACAGGCCTGCCCGGAATGCACGGGCACAATGGCGTGCAATGCAAGAATGCCCATGATCCACAAAACAATTACCGGCAGCACGGCGTTCAGGCCGCGTGTTCCTATTCTGTTTAGGGATTTCATGTCATTAATGTTCCTCACGTGCCTCTCCTTCAGGTTCTCATACAGCCAGCGTTTATAGGGTATTTTTCCGATCCTGTCAATCTATTGCCAGAACCTGGGGACCACCAGCGCATCCTCGATCGAACCAAAGGCCTTGAAAATAACGAAATCAAAAAAGCCCCTGAAAAACGCCATAAGCACAGCCTTTTTATTGACATACTATTTTCTTAGGAGTACGTTTTTTTTTGGTGACTCCAACATAAAAGAGTGTACAGCAAAATAATTAGTAGCGTATTTTAATGGTATATCTACCTTTTTCTTAGGGGGCAAATTATCAGACCAAATAAACTCCGGAACCCGTTCATCATATTTTTAATAACGCTATTGCTTTGGCTCCCTTCAATGGGTCAAGCCCAGAGCATAGCGCTCTCCTTCGACGATGGCCTGGATCCACGGAATCAACCGCTGGCATCTTCGTTGAACGCATCGATTTTGCAAGCCTTGTCAAACGCCCAGGTCAAGTCAATTCTGTTTGCCGCAGGAAAACGGGTCGACAGCCCGGCGGGTCTTAACTTGGTAAGAGACTGGGGCAAGGCAGGTCACGCTGTTTCCAACCACACGTATTCCCATCTCAATTTCTGCTCGGAGCAGACAACGCTGGAACAATTCATCACCGATACGGAAAGAAACGAGTCGTTGTTAAAAGAGATGCCCGGTTGGAGCAAACGCCTGCGTTTCCCATACTTCAAAGAGGGAGAAACGGTATCAAAACGCGATGGATTCAGACGTTGGCTGGCGGACCACGCATACCAATCGGGCGCTGTGAGCATTGATGCCAGCGACTGGTACTACAACAAACGCTACCTGGCATGGCGCGAGAGCCACCCTGACAACGATCCGTCACCGTTTCGCACTGCTTATCTGAATCATTTGTGGAATCGCGCCGTTTACTACGACTCATTATCTGAACAAACCCTCAATCGAAGCGTAAAACACGTTCTTCTTCTGCATACCAAAGCGATTAACGCTGCATTTCTGCCTGACATCATCGCAATGTTCAGATCAAAGGGGTGGACAATCATCCCACCGGAAGAAGCATACGAGGACCCCGTTTATGCCATCACGCCCATGGGGTTACCGGCCGGCGAAAGCATTCTTTGGGCTTTAGCAAAGCAAAATGGCGCCAAGGACTTACGTTACCCTGCCGAGAGTGATCTCTATGAAAAACCGTTGTTGGATAAATCAGGGTTTTAGCAGGGATCCCAACCCATTGGTCAAATCAGCAAGATCATACAATCTTTTATCACTTCCATTGATTATCCTCTTGAATCAAAAGCAGACAGCAAAAAAGCAACTAATAGAAGATAGGGAGAGTTTTCAATGGAAGCAAAAAGAATCTCGGCAATTATTGCCAATGGAACCGTTCATTACGCTGACCGTTCAGAGAACATATCAGATGCGGTATGGGTGGAACATCCCCAATTTAAGGGAGTTTACCTCAAGCTCATGGTAAAAGGTGCTGATACAAACGGTCTTTTCAGCTCCCACCTGATTAAAATCGACCCTGACCGCTGCCTTGAACCCCATTGCCATGAAAACCAATTGGAATTGCATGAAGTTCTTGAAGGTGAGGGATCATGCCAACTCATTGACGGGAGGTTTGATTACCACTTAGGGAAGATGGCGGTCATTCGAAAAGGAGAAAACCATAGCGTCCGGGCGGGTAAAAATGGCTTGACCCTGCTTGCCAAATTCTTTCCCGCCATGGTATAGGATTGGGCATTTAACAACGGGGAGGCTGAATGAAAAGACAAGATGAAAGCATAAAAACATTCAATCTCCCTTTTGAACCCGGCATAGAAGCCATATCAGGACGGCATATCACCAATGAGTTTCGCCGTCATATCCATAAAACATACATCATCGGTATGGTTGAACAGGGCAAAAGAATCATCACCCACCCCGGCGGTGCAACCCGGGTCGCAACAAACGAAATTTTCATCATAAATCCCGGTCAGGTCCATTCATGCAGCTCTGAAGATCAATCAGGGCACTCCTATAAAATTTTGAGTATCCCCTCCCAAATCATGGGATCCATCGCTTCTCAAATTTCAGAAAAGCAGGAAGAAAGCCCCAGTTTCAACAAAATCCGCTATCAGGATGAAGGGCTGTCCGAAAACTTCATGGCCGTATTCGGCGTAATTCAAGAATCGAAATCCGATATTGAAGTTGAAGTTGAAGTTGAGAGCAATATCTATTCATTTCTGGCCCATCTGTTAATATGCTTTTCAGCGTCTCCACCTCTGCCCTACCAGGCAGGAGAACAAAGGGATTCCATAAAAAGGGTCTGTGGTTATATCCGTCAAAATTTCAGGGAGCATCTGTCACTTAAACATCTGGCTGAGATAGCCTGCCTGAGCCCATTTCATTTTCAGAGGGAATTCAAAAAAAGCATGGGAATAACCCCCTGGGAGTATCTGAATGATTTCAGGATCAGTGAATCAAAAAAAATGCTATTGAAATCAGGAGAAATTGCTGATACTGCAATTGAGACAGGTTTTGTTGACCAAAGTCATTTTTCAAGGACATTCAGAAAAACGGTTGGGATACCACCGGGAAAATACTGTAAAATTAATAAGATGGACTGACAGGCAAACAATCCGGTTTTTGACAAGTATCATACCATTCCTCGATAATTTTCGAATTCATTTAAAAGGTTCATCCCCAAAAGAAAAGGATTACCCATGGCATATTTGGTTTTAGGTGGTATTGGCTGGCTGATGGGAGCCGTGTCCTACCAATATTTTGGCTGGTTCATCGGCCTGGTCCTGGGGCTCATGGCCGCTGAGATATTTGCCCTGCGCAAGCGCATTGCCAGGCTCGAGGAGAGCCGGACGGCCACGATTCCCCAGGACAAAGCAACCACGGCCAAGACTCCTGGCGAGGCTTCCCCCAAGGAAAGGCCCCCTGTTACTCCTGTTCTCCAAACCCTGGAGGACTCCGTACCTGCGGCCCGGCAGGAGAAGTCCCCTGTGACTCCCGAACCCGAGGCTCCGGAGTTCTCCCTGCCTGCCCGGCAACAGCCCCTCCCTGAAAAATCGCCCTCTGTTGTTGCCGCGCCCAGCCAAAGCGCAGAACCCGGCAAGGCAACACTCGAGATGATTACGGACCGGGTGGGCCAATATATGAAGACTTTTTTCACCACCGGCAATGTGGTTACCAAGATCGGAGTGATTGTTCTCTTTTTTGGCTTTGCCTTTCTGCTCAAATATGCGGCCCAGCGCAACATGATCCCCATCGAGTTTCGCCTGATCGGGGTGGTTCTCGCAGGCCTCGGCCTGCTCGGCGCAGGCTGGCGATTCAGGGCGCACAGGAAGATGTACGCCATGCTCCTCCAGGGCTGCGGGGTGGGGGTACTTTATCTCACCGTCTTTGCCGCAGCAAGGTTCTATCATCTTCTGCCCTACGGTTTAGCCTTTGCCGTCATGTTCTGCCTGGTGATTCTCTCCGGCATTCTTGCCGTGCTCCAGGATGCCAAAGCCCTGGCCGTATCCGGCATTATCGGCGGGTTTCTCGCCCCGGTGTTAATGTCCACTGGCAGCGGCAGCCATGTAACGCTTTTTTCCTATTACGCCCTGCTCAATCTCGGTATCGTAGGCATTGCCTGGCACAAGGCATGGCGGGAGCTGAACCTGGTCGGTTTTGTCTTTACCTTTGCCATCGCCTCCATCTGGGGCGGCCGCTATTATCAGCCGCTCTATTTCTCCACCACCGAGCCGTTTCTCATCCTGTTCTTTCTATATTATGTTGCGATTTCCGTACTCTATGCCCTGCGTCAGCCCCTGAACCTCAAAGGCTATGTTGACGGCACCCTGGTTTTCGGCGTTCCCCTGGTGGCATTCGGACTCCAATATGGTCTTGTCCGCAACTTCGAGTATGGCCTGGCAATAAGCGCCCTTAGCCTCGGGCTTTTTTACATCCTGCTTGCGACACTCCTCTGGCGCCGCCAGATTGACGGGTTGCGCATGGTAACCGAGTCTTTCCTGGCCTTTGGCGTGGTCTTCGGCAGCCTTGCCATCCCACTTGCCCTGGACGGCCGCTGGACCTCCGCTGCCTGGGCCCTTGAGGGCGGTGCCATCCTCTGGATCGGGACCCGGCAAAACCGGCTTTTGCCCCGGATCTTCGGTATTCTCCTCCAGGCCGGTTCCGGCATCTCCTTTCTGTTGGCCATGGATCTGCCCTCCCGGCAGATCCCCTTGGTGAACAGCGTTGCTGTCGGCTGCATCCTCATCAGCCTGGCCGGTCTCTGCTCCAGCTGGTTTCTGGCAAAGCGGTCCGACGCTCTGCATGCATGGGAACGCCAGGCAGGGATCGCCCTGATGGTCTGGGGGCTTGCCTGGTGGTTTGGAGCGGCTGTTCTTGAGATCCACCGGTTCGTTGGCTGGCAGGACCGGGGCACGGTGGCATTGGTTCATGGGGCTTTAAGCTTCATGGTCATGGATCTTGTAAGCCGTCACCTTGACTGGAGACAGTTTGCCTATCCATCGCTCATGCTGTTGCCCATGATGATCGTGGCCAGCCTCATCCAGCTGGGCACCCCAGGCCATATGCATCTCTTTGCCCGCATGGGATCGGTTGCCTGGACCATGGCCTTCCTGGTGCAGTACCGCCTGCTTTTCACCTGTGAAGAGCGCTGGCACCAAAAAGTTGTGCCCCTGTGGCACCAGGGCACCCTGTGGCTCCTTATCTTCATCCTTACCCTGGAGAGTTCCCACGGGGTGAATCTCCTGTTACAGGCAGGACCGACCTGGCAATACTGCGCCTGGGGCGTGGTGCCGACTACGGCGGTTCTACTCATTCTCAACAAAGGAGACTGTCTTTCCTGGCCCATCCACCGCTTTCACGGGGCCTATTTCGAGGTGGGGATCGCATTTCCCATGGCCTTTCTCTTTGCCTGGGCGCTCCTGATCAACCTCCACCACGGAGATCCGGCCCCCCTGCCCTATATACCGGTGATCAACCCAGTGGAAATAACCCAGCTATTTATTCTTTTTGTTACTCTCCAGTGGGTCAACCGCCAAAAGGAATGGCTCCGCCGACCTGATATCGACCTGGATAGTTCGATCCTGAAAATGATTGTCTACATGGCCGGGTTTCTTCTCCTCAACGCCATGGTCGCCAGAACCATACATTTCCGGGCCCAGGTGCCATACACCGTTTCAGGTCTCTACCAATCGGTGCTGTTCCAGTCCGCTATTTCCATTCTCTGGGGGGTGACCGCCCTTGGAACAACCCTGGTCGCCACCCGGAAAGGCAGCCGCCCGGCCTGGTTCGCCGGCGTCTCCATTCTCTCCCTGGTGGTGATAAAACTCTTTGTGGTGGACCTTGCCGGCACCGGCACCCTTGCCAGAATTATATCATTTCTCGGCGTGGGTTCACTCATGCTGCTCATCGGCTATTTTTCACCCCTCTCCCCTGCCCGCACCAAGGAGGATTCATGAGATTTTTTTGTCTGCTTATCACTGCCCTTGTTCTGTCTCCGTCAATGGCAAATGCCACCCTTAAGCCCGCTGACTTCGCCTACGGCATGGCCCTTTCTTTGGAAGACAACGGAGCAGTATACCGCTTTACCATCCCCCAAGAGGTCTATGACACCGTGACCCGGGACGACCTGGGGGATATCCGGATCTTCAACAGCACGGACGCAGTGGTGCCACACATCCTCCGCCAACCCAAAAAAAGGAACAAGATCCACGAGGTAACAAAGGCGCTGCCCTTTTTCCCCCTGTACAGGGCGGAAGACAACACAGGAACGGACAGCCTTCGGGTACGGATCGAAAAAGGCGGAGACGGAACGATCGTCAACGTTGAATCCGATAATGCCGGGGTTGGCAAGAAGCAAACGCTGTCCGGGTATCTCATCGACGCAACCGGCCATGGAAAGCAGCTACACACCCTCCATATCACCTGGCAGGCAAAAGAGGAAAACTTCGTTACCACCGTTTCCGTGGAATACAGCAACGACCTGACCCACTGGTCGACCCTGGTGCCCCGGGCGACCCTCGCCCGGATGCAGTTCAACGGCCATTCTATCACCAGAGAAAGGATCACGCTGTCCCCAAAGACAGCCCGATATCTCCGGCTCTCCTGGCCTGCCGGCCAGGACGGAATCGAGGTAGAAAAGATTCTCGCCGTAGAGCAAACCGGGGAGCCCGAAAGAAAAAGCATCTGGACCGCTCTTAAGGGTAAACCCGGACCGGATGATACAAAAAATAAAATAACGGCTTATGAATACGAAAGCCCGGGCCGGCTGCCCGTTGACCGGGTCCGGCTCCGGTTTACCGAAAAGAACACCCTGGTAAAGGCCACATTTTTTTCACGGCCAGACCCGGAAACAACGTGGCGCCACCGCAAGAGCGGTATTTTTTATAACCTCAGCTTTGATCAAACCGCCCTGGTGCAGGACTCTGTTTCCGTTGGCCAGTCATCTGACCGTTACTGGCGGGTGGAGATGGAAGGAGGTCCATACAGTGATCCCGGAAACATCCCCATGGTGGAACTGGGGTGGCAGCCCCATGAACTGCTTTTCGTGGCCCGGGGCAACGGCCCCTTTATGCTTGCATACGGTTCTGCCCGGCTTGGGCAGGAGGAGCTGAACAACAGTGCACCCGGACTCCTGGCCCAGGTGATGGGCAAGGATGGGGAGGCACTGCTCAAAGAAGCCGCGCTATTGCCAAAGACCGTGCTCAGCGGCCCGGATCTGCTTGTTCCAAAGCCGCCCCCCTTGCCCTGGCGGAAATGGTTGCTCTGGGGGATTCTTGTGGTCGGAGTGGGAATCATTGCCAGAATGGCCCTGAGCCTTGGAAAGGGGCTGAATAAAGAAAGCTAAAACCCTGGCAAATCCTGATCCGTGTCAGGATTTGCCAGCATCTTCAAAAAGGCGCCGCTTATCTAAGTTTGCTTTTAATGGGCATAAGCCCCAAAAGTTAAACTTTTTTCATTACACCCGACAGAATCTATTTTCGATACAATATGACTAAAAACCGACTAAGGTATGAGAGCATCTAATTCATCGGAACTTGCGTTGAAAAGTTCATTGCTAAACGTCTCTCTTAATCTCTGCAGCAACCCGTTTTCAGCCAACTTCTTGAATACGTCATCTATTTGAGGAAACAAGTCTTATTGATGACATAAGGAATTTCGGCTTGCCGTTTCGCGGTGAAACCTGTCTCCCACATCACCTCGGCATGGGGATCGAATTTCGCATTGTTAAAGCCCAAGGGACGGGCCTCCACGGTTTCGCACTTGTTTTCAATGAATACTTGTGCTAACGATAATCATATTAACAGGATTCTCGCACAGGGGATTTTCATCCCATAAGTTCACATCCATGCCGGCACGCACCCCTAAATTCAACAAACGTAATATTTTTATTGACCGGGTAAAGAGGCTGTAAGGCCCATGACCTGCCCGGCATGAAAAAAGGAGGAACAATGAAAAGGAGAATCAAAACCATTATTATCGTAATTGTTCTGGCCTTTTCAACCACAATATCTGCTGGGGAACTGACCGACACGAAGAAGGCCGCTATAAAAGAGTTAATGAATATTACCGGGTCAGCCCGGATGGGACAATTGTTTGCCAACGCATTTGTCATTCAGATGAGCAATGTACTGAGAACCACGAACCCGGACATTCCTCCCAGAGCATTTACTATTTTAGAGGAAGAAGTAAATACGATCATTGAGGAAGAGATGATAAAAAAGGGTAACTTCTACGAGTTAATCTACCCTATCTATCACAAATACTTTACGCTCAATGACATTAAGGCATTAATCGCATTCTACAAAACGCCAGTAGGAAAAAAAGCTGTCACGGTAATGCCGCAATTAACCCAGGAATCCATGATAACCGGACAGATGTGGGGACAAACCCTAGGCCCCATAATACAAGAGCGACTTACAAAGCGGTTCGAAAAAGAAGGTATCTGATAGCTGAACAAACCGGGATCGGACTCCCAGTTACAGGGGAGTCGTCCCACGCCAGCCGGCATGAAAATCGCAGCCTAGGGCAGTTCGGCGGATCAGTCATAATAGCAAAGAGAAACAAGGAGTAAGCATGAAAAGACTTCGGCAGATTGGCTCAGTGGCATTCGTATTCGGGCTTTTTACCGCAATATTTGCCGGCATGCCATGGTACGTAATGGTTGCCGATGATCCGGTGTTGCCCTGGTGGCTGAGGATAGCGATCTTCTGCCTTTTGGGAGGGATCCTTGTGGTGCTGGCGGCATTGGCTCTCGAACAAATGGCACACAAGGCATCCGTTGGAGAACCGTTACCTGCCGGGTCGGATTCCGGGGTTCTGCTGTTGAACTCCGATAGCCTGCCCGGGCGGGACATCACGAAAATTCTCGGCCTGGTCCAGGGACACACGGTGTTTGCAATCTGGCTTGGCAAAGACCTGTCCGCCATCGTCAGGCTGATCCTCGGCGGTGAATTGACAGAATACACAGAGATGATGGGGAGCGCCCGGTCAACCGCCACCGAGAGAATGACAGCTAAAGCTGCAGAAATGGGAGCCGATGCAGTGATCAATGTCCGCTATATGACAACCAGTGTTGTGGGCAGTGCAGCTGAATTGTTAGTGTACGGCACAGCCGTCAAACTCAGCTAATCCTTCCCTTCCCTTTGCCTTGGTCAAACCCTCTGATCCCTCCCCTGGTTTTACATCCTTGTTTTCGGCCAATACTTGTGTTATCGGTAACCGAAATTAACAGGATTCACCGGAGCATCTACAGGTAAAAAGTAATTATGAAGAAAGTAAATTTAAGTATAGAGATCACAGAGGACCACCCGGCATATCAGTGGGCAAAAAAGCAATCTGATTCAGTCAATGCCATGGGACATATCGGAACACATATCGATTGTTATACCAAAGAACCAAACCGTACGGATTATAGCATCGAGGCCGTTGTTCTTGACTGCAGAGCAGGTATGCCGTCCCCATCGGTTATTTCATCAACAGATCTTAACAACAAGGTTCTGGTGCTGTACACCTCGAATTTAGAGACAAACGGTTATGGTAACGATCGGTATGGAGAAACCCCTACGGTTTTGAAAAGTGACGTGCTTGATGAAATTTTAAAGAAAAACCCCAAATTCATTGTAATCGACAGCTACGGTATTGGTTGCCATGGAGATGAACATATTGCATTTGATAAACGCTGTGAAGAATGGGGCTGTTTTGTCATTGAAAACGTTAATTTAACAGGTTTTGTGGCAGAACACCTGACTTTAATTGAGATCTCAATCGACAGCAAACTTGCCTCAACGGGTAAACGCTGCGATATGATTGGACACCTGACAGATTAGTCTCCGGGGCTCAACGTTAAGGTGCAAATATAACACTTTCACCGCAAAGGTGGACATTTCACACATATAGCAGACCCAAAGAATGAAATATCCACCTTCACACACATATCAAGAGAGAAAATCAGCTAACCCTTTGAATCTCCACTCTTTTTTCTTCTTGGCACGGTTATAGCATTAAGACTTGCCGGAAGTTAAAAAAAACAATTTTAAATATAGGAGATTCAATTATGAAAAAAACAGCCTTCAACAAACTGACCGCATCCTTAGCCCTTACCATGACTGCAGCCCTTTGCCTACCCACATTTGCCGGTGCCGACACCACGGTGGGCAATGTTCGGAATTCCCTTTCCGACAAAGAACTGGCCCAGCTCAACCGGGAGGAAAACAAAGCAAGAAAATGGTTTGAAGAGAACTACCATGTGAAGACAGAGTCATCCGTCGGCAGTGTTCGGAACAACCTCTCCGACAGTGAACGGGCCCAGCTCAACCGGGAAGAAAACAAGGCAAAAAATGGGTTTGCAAATAACGACCATGTGAAGACAGAGTCATTCGTCGGCAGTGTTCGAAATAACATGACCGATGTTGAACTGGCAAAGCTGGAACGAGAAGAGAACAAAAGCAGAGCCTGACGTCCCACTCCTGGGACAGGTGCAGATCTTTGGGGCAGCAAAACCAGCCAGAGATCTGCATCGTTACGACTGTTTACGTTGACCGGTAGTGCAATGCCGTCAAGTCTCGCTGAGAGCACAACGGCACGCATACACCGGTTTTATTTTTTTTGTGCCGACCGTCCGTATGCTATCCCCAGTTTGTCCATTCTGCTCCTGAGGGTGTAGGGATTGATATCCAGAAGTTCAGCGGCCCCTCCCGGGCCTTTGATCTTCCCCCCCGTAAGATTAAGTACCCGTTGTATATGCAGGAGAGTCAGCTCTTCCAGGGTCGGAATGCTTTCCGGTACGGAGGGGCCGGCCTCCTTGATACTTTTTGTCTTATCCGGTATCAGCTCCAGGAAAGTCAGTGGACCTTTCCGGTTACGAATCAGGGATCGTTCTATCAGGTTGGCAAGTTCCCTGATATTTCCAGGCCATCTGTAGGAGCAGAGCCTGTCCATGGCGCCCGGGGCGATCGTTGGAACAGGCCTGACCAACAGTTCTTTTGATTTTTCCCGTATCAGTTGGTCTGCAAGGGCAGGGATATCTTCCTTTCGGTCACGGAGTGGGGGAATATTTACGGGAAAGACATTGAGGCGGTAGTAGAGGTCTTCCCGAAAGCTTCCCTCTGCCACCATGGTTTCAAGATCCCTGTGAGTGGCTGCGATGATACGTATATCAAGGGAAATCGTTTCCACGCCGCCAACCCTTTCGATCTCTTTTTGCTGGATGCATCGCAACAGTTTCACCTGAATATCCAGGGGAAGTTCCCCTACTTCATCCAGAAAAATGGTCCCCCTATGGGCACGCTCAAATTTTCCGATTTTCCGGGTGGCTGCCCCGGTGAACGCTCCTTTTTCATGCCCAAACAATTCACTGTCCACAAGGGTTTCAGGGATTGCCCCGCAGTTAACCTTGATAAAAGGGCCGTCACTCCTTCCGGAGAGTCTCTGGATGGCCCCGGCAACCACCTCCTTGCCCGTCCCGGTTTCCCCCGTAAGCAGAACCGGCGTATTCATTGGGGCAACCTGTCCGATCATCTTCTTGACCTCCTTCATTCCCGAATCGAGGCCTATGATACCCCCCTCGCTGGAAAGACGCCGGACCTCCCGGTTCAGGTAGCTGTTTTCCTCCTCAATCTTTTCCTTATAATGGAGAATTTCCTGATGCCTGAGAACATTGGACATGGCTATGGCAAACGGGTCATGGAGGAGGTCAAGAAGCAAGGCCTCCTCCTGGGAATAAGAACAACCGGAAGGGGCTAAGAGAAACACGCTTCCTATCCGCTCCCCTTCAATTCTCATGGGCATGAGCAGATGGGAGGTTCCGGGCGGGGCATCCTCTCCACCTCTGGTCATTCGAATCAATTCGTCCGGGCTGTTGAGAATATGCACCCTCTGATCAGAGGCCCATTTGATATCAAGAAGGTATAATTTATCATGGGGAATTTTAATAACATATTCTTTAAACCCCTGGCTTTTCCGTTCAACGCTGACGATCACCTTAGCAGTTGCCGTTTCCGGGTCATACAGTCCCAAGTTGATCTGAGATACGGGAAATATCGTATTCAGGTATTCCAATACCCTGCCCATCGCCTTGGCGATATCAAGGCTGCTGAAGATATGAAGGGAAGCCTGCCTAAAAAAAATATTCTGGTCTGTTTTCAAGGTGTCTCCGGGCTAAAGTTACAAAAAAAGGGGCCCAAGCTCTGTATAACCCGATCTATCGGGTTCGATATGGCCCCATCAGCAACACAAAGCTTTGATTTTTATCAGCCTCGCACCCCTAAGGCAAGCCCTAAATCCACCGACCGTTCCAGCCGGACTGCAATGGGCTGGGCTTGACTTTGAGAATTTGAGAGTATAGGCTCACCATTGAGTTTATTTCACCCCGAGTTTGTACGATAAATACCCATCACATGGAGGTTACATGACGAATCAGGACAAATGTGTCGTTATCACTGGTGGTTCAAAGGGATTGGGTTACGAATTTGCGAAACTGTATGCCAGGGAACAGTTCAACCTGATACTGGTTGCCAGGGACGAAACTGATCTTACAAAAGTGGCTGAAAAGCTTGAAAAAGACCACGGCATAACTTGTCACACCTTTCCATACGACCTCTCTGACATGGGTGAAATTGATAAATTTCATCAGGAAACAAAAGAAAAAAACCTTGAAGTTTCCATTCTAATCAACAATGCAGGGTTTGGATATTGGGGAAAATTTGATCGCATGGATCCTGGCATGCAGATTCAAATGCTCAATCTCAACATAACCGGTTTGTCCCACCTGACACGACTCTTTGTCAGCGACATGATAAAAAGAGGGTTTGGAAAGATACTCAATGTTTCCTCCATAGCCGCTTTTACCCCAACGCCTTTTTGCGCCACCTATTCCGCCTCAAAAACATATGTGAAATATTTCAGCCAGGCCCTGAATTATGAGCTGAGGAATAAAAACATCAGGGTCTCAACCCTGTGTGCCCCTGATTTTCTATCAGGATTTCAGGAAAGGGCGGGAAATCCGAATTTAATCCCCAAGGGCCCCTATGTCGGAACCGCCGAAGGGGTTGCCGGAATTGCTTTCAAGCAATTCAAGAAAAACAAAAAAGTGATACAGCCGTATTCGCTTTGGGGATTATTCACCGCTTACCTTGAAAACGTCGTCCCCCTGCCCCAGGGCATAAAGATCAACATTCGAAAATGGATCGTTGAAAAAGAGTACATGGCAAAATAGCTATTTCACCGGGTAAAGGAGGATCAGCAGATCCTCCATCCCCTTGCAAGAGCGCTGTGCCCATGGTTAGCACTTAATCCTTGGCCTTTTCCACACACCTGACAGCAACGGAAAAGAACAGGACACCGATGGCAAACAGCAGAACATAGGAAAAGATGCTCACCGGCTGATTCAAACACGCCGCCCGGATCGCTTTGGACGCATGGGTCAGGGGCAACAGGTTCAGGAACGCTCCGGCCCAGCTGGGAAGACGGTCAATGGGAAAGAAGGTGCCGCCCAGAAACGCCATGGGAGTGATGATAAAGCTGTTGAGCATGGACTGGTCGGCATGGGATTTCACCACCATGGCAAGGGCCACGGCCAGGGAGGCAAACACAAAACTGTTGAGCAGCAACGCAATAAAAAAGGCCAGCCCATAGTTGAGCCTTACGCCGAAAAGAAACCCCAGGGCCATGATCACCAGAATGGAAAGCATGGCCCGGGTCATGCCTGCCAGGACCTCGCCTCCGACATAGGAGACCTTGCTGATGGGGGAAGCCTGGAACTCTTCAAAGATATGCCAGTAAAACCTTGCGATATTGATCTCACTTGCAATGGCAAAGGCCTGGGTCATGCTGCTCATGGCAATGAGTCCGGGAATGAGGAATTCCATGTAGGTGTGCCCCTCTATTTCGACCCCATGGCCTACGGCGTAGCTGAATGCCGTGAGATATAGAAACGGAGAGATGGACCAGGAAGGAATCTGGCGTGTGAGACGTCGTCTCAGGATGAGCATTTCCCGAAAATAGATGGCAATAATTCCGTGTATCATTTTACTTTTTTCCCTGTTAAGTCTAAGAAGGCGTCTTCAAGATTCACCCGTCTCAAGGTATACTGTTCCGATTTCAAGGTGTTGAACCGTTCGGCATCATTCCGTGTCTTGAAATAGACCGTTTCCATGCCATCCTCCACCAGCCGGTCAATGGCCCAGGCGCCAAGGCTTTCCATGAGCCGCTCAGGAGAATCCAGGGCCACGACCCTGCCCTGGTCCAGAAAAGCCACCCGGTCGGCCAGAAATTCCGCCTCTTCAATGTAATGGGTGGTCAGAAAAATGGTGGTGCCGCCGGTCTGGATCTTTTTTATCAAGGCCCATATTTTCCTGCGTATGGCAGGATCCAGCCCCACCGTGGGTTCGTCCAGGAACAGCACCTTTGGGCCATGGAGAAGGGCCCTTGCAACCATGAGCCGCCTCTTCATCCCCCCGGACAGGGTCTTGACCTGGCTTTTTTTCTTTTCCAACAGTTCCACATAATCGAGCAATGCATCGATTCTTGAGGAGATCTCGGAAGATTTCATCCTGTACAGCCACCCGTGGATGATGAGGTTCTCCTGCACGGTCAGTTCCTGGTCCAGATTTATGGCCTGGGGCACCAGGCCGTACTGCTGCTTTGCCTGGCGGACTTCCTTTTCAATGTTGAATCCGTTGATACAGCAGGAACCAGAACTTGCCTGGGTCAGCCCCGTGAGAATCCGTATGGTGGTGGTCTTGCCCGCGCCGTTGGGCCCGAGATAGGCAAAGATCTCACCGGGTTTCACATGGATATCAACCCCGGCAAGGGCCTCAACCTTTTTATAGTTCTTGATCAAGTTATTTACGCGTATCATTGTTTTTTCAGTCCGGCTCAGGTTACAGAGCTGCACTGTCTTCTCCCTTCTGTTTTGATTACAAAACGCCTTGACATCGGTTTTGAGCCCCCAAAAAACCAAAAAATCCACAGACTGAGATAAATCAATCTGTGGATTTCCCTTTTTATCCATTAGACCATTGGACAGGTTGCCATTCCCTGCAACATATCCGCTTACCAGGCAGGTCTTCTGACTTTCGGATCATTCTACTGACTGCGTCTTCCCGGTTATAGGCTGCCAGGCATTTAAACACCCGGACCTGGCAGCTGTTTACCCAGTGACATGATTGCAATTTTCGTCCCCGAACACAGCGATGGGCTCGTTCCCGAATCAAACGGGATTCCCTATTAAGCTTTCGCACCTGATAAAACAACTCTTTTGCTACAAGATAAAGGTATGGATGTCAAGAAGCTTTAACCAATGCCTGTTTGAGCGTCTTGTAATTTTCCTCAAATCGTGCCATGGTGTTCTCTTTTTTTAAACTGAGGGTAAATATACAGATGAAAACAAAGAGCTCCCCCCTTGCCAGGATTTACCGGCGGCTTTCCCCTGTTTTAAAGGCCATGGTCCGTATCATGGCCATTGAGATTCTTGAAATGAGGCAGGTGGTGATACTCGCCTGCCTCACCGAACTGGGATTCAGGAATGACAACGATAAGCGCCTTGGGCAAAACGACCTTAGATCCCTGGTGGCGCAACTTGAGGTCCTGGGCCTTCTCATCAAAACCCCGCAAGGGGTCACCTGTCCCGAATCCATCAGGACAGAAGCGGTTCAGGATGCCGTACTGGCAGACCAATTCCGGGATATCGCGCCGATCCTTCTGGAGGAGACCCCCCTTGAGAAAGGCTATCAAAACTACTTTTTCAGGACCCCCAACGAGCTTTATCGGGGCATTCAGCTGGCGGTGTATGGGGGAGAAGTCCATGTAAGTCTGGATGATATGTTCGCTTCCGGGTCCCTTTCTTATGCCATGAGGTTCATGGAAGAATCTCCGTTTATGACACTCTTCGACCGTCCGTTCCGCCCCGGGGTGTTTGACTGTATTGCCCCGGAAACAAGAATTAAAACCATGAACCTTCTCCTGCAGGCGACGGAAAGTAAACTAAAGCCGTCGAAAGAAGCCTTTGAGTACGGCCTTGAACTGGTGTCAAAAGCCCCCGGCCCTGACGCCTTTGGCCCAATGTCCGGGCTTTTACTCAGGGGAGACCTCCAGCGGCACCAGGCCCTTGCAGAAAAACTGCCCCCCTCCCCTGCCCTTTCAACCCAAATGGGATGGAGCCGGATGATCTTCGGCGACAGTGACGGTGCCCTGGCCCATTTCAAAGAAGCCATTGCCACCATCAAAAAGAGTACCCGCAAACGAAACGTCTTTATACCGGGATACGGAGGAGTGTTTTTCCTGTTTGCCCTGCTGAAAAGCAACGCCAATGAGGACCACCGGGCGGCACTGGCCTATATGAATATTGCAGAGAAACAACACAACCCGCTTCAGGTGGTCCTTGCGGCCATGAAGCCCCTGTTCCTGGAACAACTTGGACAGCATGCCAAGACCCGGGACAACCTTGATCTCTACATTGATAACAATCCGGTTCTCTCCCTTTTCTGCATCCTGGTCATGGCATGGATCGATGAAAAAAGGGCCAAAAAACAGATCAAGCCCCTGGAAAGCATCCGGAAAAAAGCCGCTTTGTCAGGTCACCTGTGGATAGAAGCCGAGGCAAGCGCACTGCTGGCCAAGCTTGGCAAGAATGCGAAAGCCAATGGGGAACGGTCCGAAAAAGGCCATAAAAAATGTGGCACCCAAAGCCTTGCCACACTGATTCAGCCCACCCCCGTCTGGGAAAAGAACCTCAAAGCCCTGATTATGATGGGAGAGGCCGTCAGCCGGGAACCGGCATCAGTCCATGGGAACCAGCGGCTGATCTGGCTTTTAGATCACAACGAAACATATAATACCTGCCATATCACCCCCCGGCTCCAGAAGCGGTCAAAAGGCAACACCTGGACAAAGGGAAGGGCCGTGGCCTTGAAAAACCTGCACCGGAATTACCATTCCATGGCAGGGCTGACCGACCAGGACAGGCAGGTGGCATGCACCATTGTAGAGGAATCCTACCGAAGCGGCTACCGATCCTTCCGTCAGGTCGATTACAGCTTTGACCAGGACAGGGCGTTAGCGGCCCTGGCCGGCCATCCGTGCATTTTCCTTGAGGATGCCCTGGAAAGCCCTGTGGAGCTTGTCACGGGAAAACCTGAGGTGAGGTTTCGCCAGGAAAAAGGAAAAATAAAAGTCCGTATGTCCCCCATGCCAAACGCCATGAACGACAGTGTTCTTGTTGTCAGGGAGACCCCTTCCCGCTTTAAGGTGGTACGGTTTTCCGACGAGCATATGCAAGTTGCAGAGGTACTGGGAAAAAAGGGGCTGAACCTGCCGGAACATGCGGAGCCCATGGCGGCCCAGGCAATTGCCTCCCTCGCCTCCATGGTGACGGTCAATTCCGACCTTGATGCCGCGGAAAACAAGGATGTCCGGAATATCGCCGCAGATCCCACCCCCCATGCCCATGTGATGCCCTGCCTGGACGGGCTCAAGGTGGAATTTCAGGTCAGGCCCCTTACCGAAAAGGGCTCCTACTTCAAGCCCGGCCGCGGAGGCATTAATGTGTTTGCCGAAGTCGATGGAGAGAAAGTCCGGGCCGTCCGGGACCTTCCCCTGGAAGAAGAGCGCTACCAGGCCGTGATTGAACAATGCCCCACCCTGGAACGCCGGGAAGAGAAGGGAGGACAGTGGCTGGTGGAAGACCCGGAAGAGTCCCTCGAACTCCTGCTTGAGCTGAAAACCTACGAGGAAGATATGGTCATTGAATGGCCCCAGGGCGAAAAGGTGCGGGTCCGGTCCCAGGTCTTCTCCTTTGATGACTTCAAGATGAACGTCAAGAAAGACCGGGACTGGTTCAAGGCTACGGGCACATTGACCATCGGCGATGACCAGACCCTGGATCTGGCTAAGCTCATGAAGCTCTTAGACCAGCCCTCAGGCCGGTTTGTCGCCATGGATGACGGCACCTTCCTGGCCCTGACCTGCTCCCTGAAGGAGCGGCTCAAGGAGCTGAAGGCCTACTCCACCCCCCATGGCCAGGGCTTCCGGTTCGCCCCCCTGGCAACGCCCGCCATTGAAGAGCTCACCCAAAAAGCTGGATCCCTGCGAAGCGACAAGGCCTGGAAAGCCCATTGCAAACGCCTCAAGGAGGTTATCGAGCCCCAGGTGCCCGCAACCCTCCAGGCCAGCCTGCGGGATTACCAGATAGACGGGTTCAACTGGCTGGCCCAGCTGATCCACTGGAACGTGGGGGCCTGCCTGGCCGATGACATGGGCCTTGGTAAGACCCTCCAGGCCCTTGCCGCCATTCTGCTCAATGCCGGCAACGGCCCGACCCTGGTGATTGCGCCCCTGTCGGTCATGGGCAACTGGCAGGAGGAGTGCCGAAGGTTTGCCCCGACCCTTACCCCCGTTGTCTTCGGGCCCGGCGACCGGCAGGAATGCCTGGACAACCTTGGGCCCTTTGATCTTCTGATCTCAAGCTACGGCCTTCTCCAGGTGGAGGCGGACAAGCTGGCCGGTGTGGAATGGCAGACCGTGGTGCTGGATGAGGCCCAGGCCATCAAAAACATGAAAACCAAGCGGTCCCAGGCCGCCATGAAGCTCAATGCCCGGTTCAGGATGATCACCACGGGCACCCCGGTGGAGAATCACCTGGAGGAGCTCTGGACCCTGTTTAATTTCATCAATCCCGGTCTCCTGGGCACCCATAATCATTTCAAGGGGACCTTTGCCCTTCCCATTGAGCGGGACCAGGACAAAGCCGCTTCCAAAAGATTGAAAAAACTGATCCGGCCCTTTATCTTGCGCCGGACCAAAACCAATGTACTCAAGGAGCTGCCGGGAAAGACGGAGGTCACCCTCCAGGTGGAGATGAGCCCTGAAGAAAGTGTTCTGTACGAGGCCCATCGTCTCAATGCCCTCAATAACATTGAATCGGCAGATGATAAGCCGGGCCAGAAACACCTGCGGATCCTGGCCGAGCTGACCCGGTTAAGAAGGCTATGCTGCAACCCGTCCCTGGTGCTGCCGGATACGGAGGTTGCAAGCTCCAAGCTCAGGGTGTTCGGTGACATGGTGACGGAATTGCTGGCCAACAACCATAAAGCCCTGGTTTTCAGCCAGTTTGTGGGGCACCTCGACATCCTGCGAAAATACCTGGATAACAGAAACATCAGCTACCAGTACCTGGACGGCTCAACCCGGCTCAAGGATCGCCAGGAACGGATCAACGCGTTTCAAAACGGCGAGGGGGACCTCTTTCTGATCAGCCTCAAGGCCGGCGGGTTCGGCCTGAACCTCACGGCGGCCGATTATGTGATCCACATGGATCCCTGGTGGAACCCGGCGGTGGAAGACCAGGCCTCCGACCGTGCCTACCGCATGGGCCAGACCCGGCCGGTGACCGTCTACCGCCTGGTGGTCAAAGGCTCCATCGAGGAGCAGATCATCAAGCTCCACAAGGAAAAACGGGATCTTGCAGAAAGCCTGCTCACCGGCAGCGACATGTCAGGCAAGATTTCAGCGGAAGACCTGCTCGGGCTCCTGCGCCAGGCAGAATAAACCATCATCTCCACGGGGGCGCGCTTTTTCGCACCCCTGGAGGAGAATCACTGTTGAGGAGCCTGATCTTTCTTGTTGTCAGGATAATTACATTGGGGACAATTCCGGACAGCGTTGAGATACACATATTGAAAATCCTTGGTTAAGCCATGCCATATCAACCGGTATTTGCAGTTTGGACATTTGATGAATAACACCTGATATACAATCGTTACAATGCCCCCAAGGACACCCGTCAGCAGGCAGATCCCATCATCCAGGCTCCAGACGTTGAAACAATGGTCATTACTCATACTGTACAGACTGCCAAACATCAGTACCGCCATCATGCACAATGAGAACAATGAACAATCCCATTTTTTGCCGGGAATTGAGTCACTTTTCACCCCCTAAAGTTGAGTTATATATTATTAAGTTTCATTTTTTCTTTTTAGACTAATGGCTCTGTGATATAAAGTGGATTGCATTTAGTGATTTCAAATTATTCTTTTAATCCTCTCATTAAGGAGACGGGTTATGCGAATTAAAATCCCATCAAAAATTGATTCTAACGTTAAAAAACAAATCGAAACTAAAATAAAGGACGCGATGAAGGCTGGTCTATTCACAAAGTATGAAGCTGAAGAACCTGATGGATTGATCCGTATCGCTACACACGAATGGATTGCCGAGCCGAAATACATTGGCGTTATTTGTAATGAACAAGACGAAACAATTTGCGGATTCACTATGGATACGAACTTAAATTTAATCATGGCTGCATCGCCAACAAAAGACTTGACTTGAGTGTTTTTTCTTTGAATATTAAGAAGTTAAAAAAAAACCTTCCTTCGTGAATTGCTGGTTCTCTCTTATGCCTACTCGCGATCTCCATAGATGCAATTGGGGCAATGGGTCGCTCATTATTTGCCCTAATTACAAGTTTCGTCCACCGGAATCTCCCCCTGAACAGGTGCAAAAAATCTTTTGGCCAACCTCTCCCTAGTTCATATGGTAGTAATGCGATAACATGGGCCTTAAAATTCAATCAGACAATTCTAAGAGAAGTACAGATTGCAGTCCTTGATACTGCTGTATGATATCCAGAAGACTTGCGTATTGCATAATCCATGTTTTGATACAGCAGCACAAAAAATAGCAAGGTCTTTACATTAACGCTGCAGCGGGATATCCCATTTTTTCATATATTTCCATATCGCAGCCCTGCTGAACCCCAGCCTGCGGCCAACCTCCGCCTTGTTCCAGTCGCTGGCCTCGAGAACTTCCATGAGATATTCACGTGTGAGCTTTTTCCTGGAAGTTTTATCCAAAGCGCCGGCCCTTTCGCCAGCCGGCTGCAATCCGGAAGATACGGATGGATATTCCATCTTTCTTATCTCAACGGGCAGATCAAAGAGATCAATATGCTCAACATTACACAGCACAAAGGCGTGCTCAATTGCATTCTCAAGCTCACGTACATTGCCCGGCCAATTGTAATCCAGGAGAACCCTCATGGCGGAACGGCTCACTCCGGCAATCCGTTTACCGGTTTTTATGTTCTGACCGTCGATAAAATGACTTATCAGAAGCGGGACATCCTCTTTTCTTTCCCGCAAAGGGGGCATGCTGACGGGAAACACCTTTAAGCGGTAATACAGGTCTTCACGGAAAACACCCTCTTGAACAAGTTTGTACAGCTCCCTGTTGGTGGCGGTTATCACCCGGATATCAATTTTGCGTTTTTTCGATTCCCCAACCCGCTCCACTTCACGTTCCTGGAGCACCCGGAGCAGTTTCACCTGGATAAAAGGACTGAGCTCTCCTATTTCATCGAGAAACAGGGTCCCGCCCTGGGCTTCTTCAAAACGTCCGGTCCGGTCCCGGACCGCACCGGTAAAGCTCCCCCTGGAATGACCGAAAAGTTCGCTTTCAAGAAGGGATTCGGAAAGCGCGCTGCAGTTGACAATTACGAAGGGCTTCTCCCTGCGGCTGCTGTTATAGTGAATGGCACCGGCCACAAGCTCTTTTCCCGTACCGCTCTCTCCCTGGATAAGGACCGTGGACTCACTTGTTGCCGCCGCCTTTATGGAGGAAAAAACCTGCTGCATGAAATCGCTTTTACCGATAATATTGCCAAAACAGTATACTTCGCCCAATCTGCGGTTTGCCTCTTCGGCTTCATGTCTGGCCTTGTGCAGTTCGGTAAGGTCGGTTACGGTCTCCACCACCCCTTTGACCTCTCCATTTTTATCTTTCACGATCCTTGCACTTTTCACCACCGGCACATGGTTTCCTTCTTTATCCAGGAGAAAACACTCCTTGCCGTCAATGCGTTCATATTTAAAGATATCGCACTCTCCGGGACCCGTGGGACAGGATTTGCCGAAACAGCGGTTAAAATTCAGTATGGCGCAGGAAGAGCCTATGGCTTCTTCAGCCCCATAGCCGGTGATTCGCTCCATGGACCTGTTCCAGAATGTGATAACGCCCTTGCCGTCAAGGACAAATACCCCTTCGGCCATGGCTTCCAAAATCAGGTTGCCGAGATCCGGAGCAGGCATTCCGGGCATAGTTTCTTTCATTTTATCTTCCCTGGCGGCTTAATGGCAGCCCCTCCCCCCTGGTTGTTATTGTAGCGCTACGGTAGCGCCACCATGGCGCCACTTTTCTATTATAAGGAATACGCCTCACCTGTCAACAGGTTTGTCCCATTTCAACATTACCTCCCGACAAGGCCCATGGAATCCAGCCCCCGGGATTTAGGACTGACGATCAGGATTTCTTTTCTATCTTGGCATGGATATTGATAGATAGTTCGGACACGATGGATATTTTCAAACATCCACCCCGGGGAACGGCTTAACCACAACCTTCTCCATGATCATTATTGACGATCACGGAGAATATAAGATAAAGGAATATTACAATGTGGACATTGCTTTCAAAATTAACAAAACACCTGACCATTGCCATTCCAGTGATGATGATCTCAGGATTTCTTTTTGGAATTTCATTTGATGCAGACTTTCTCAAGGACCTGATAATGCCGTTCACCTTTCTCATGGTTTACCCCATGATGGTGAACCTTAAGATACAAAAAGTTTTCGAGGGGGGAGATCTCAAAGCCCAGGTTCTGACCCAGTTTATCAATTTCGGAATAGTGCCGTTTATTGCCTACGGTGCCGGGCTGTTGTTTTTCAGGGACGCCCCTTACATGGCACTGGGCCTGCTTCTGGCAGGGCTTGTCCCCACAAGCGGGATGACCATCTCATGGACGGGATTTGCAAAGGGCAATGTTGAAGCCGCGGTAAAGATGACCGTAATAGGGCTTGCCCTGGGCTCCCTTGCAACACCCTTTTATGTTCAATTCCTGCTGGGCTCTTCCATTGAAGTGAATTTCATCAAGGTGATGAAACAGATATTGCTGATCGTGTTTCTGCCCATGGCGGCAGGATTTTTCACCCGCAAGGGACTTGTGAAAAGATACGGGCAAAAGACGTTTCAGCAAAACCTGGCGCCAAGATTCCCTGCACTCTCAACCCTTGGCGTTATTGGAATCGTCTTTGTTGCAATGGCGCTCAAGGCAACGGCCATTGCATCCGCTCCCCAGATTCTGATCAGGATAATCCTTCCCCTTGCACTTATCTATCTGTTTAATTTTACACTCAGCACCCTTGCAGGAAAACTCCTCCTTCCAAGGGGGGATGCCATTGCACTGGTTTACGGCTCTGTGATGCGCAATCTTTCCATTGCACTTGCAATAGCGATAAACGCCTTTGGTAAAGAAGGCACAAGCGCAGCTCTTGTAGTTGCGGTCGCATACATTATCCAGGTTCAGTCGGCTGCATGGTACGTAAAGTTCACAGACAGAATATTTGGCATGGACAGTTCTGACTTAAAAATAAAAAAGTAAAAAGCAACCATAAATATACAAGGAGAAAACATGGAAAAGAAACAGAAAATAGTTATCATCGGCGGTGTTGCCTGTGGTCCGAAAGCTGCGTCAAGAATCAAAAGGTTAAACCCCGAAGCTGAAGTAACAATACTTGAAAAGGGCGAACTTCTTTCCTATGCCGGATGCGGTCTTCCCTTTTACATTTCAGGTGAGGTGGAAAGCCATAATGAATTGATGGCCACCCCCACAGGGGTTGTGCGTGATACCCATTTCTTCAAAATGGTAAAAGATATCAATGTAGAAAATCACACCCTGGTAAAATCCGTTGACAGGGAAAAAAAGATTGTTCATGCAGTCAGGCTCGATACCGGCGATGCCGCTGAATTCCCCTATGATTCCCTTGTGCTTGCAGTCGGCAGCACAAATCCGAATCTTCCCATAGAGGGAACACAATTGAACGGAGTGAGTCAACTCCGGACAGTCGAGGACGCGCGGAAAATAAGAAATGAAAGCGGGCCTCTTAAGGGTAGAAATGCCGTGATCATCGGTGCCGGCCTCATCGGGCTTGAGGTAACCGAGGCCCTCAAAAAGCAGGGCATGAACATCACAATGATCGAAATGCTTGATTCGGCCATGGGACAGATGCTTGACCCTGAAATTGCATATCATCTTCACAACGAATTAAAATCAAACGGTGTGACCTTAAAATTTAACGAATCCGCAGTCAAGATCGAGGGTGATGACAGGGGATGCGTAAAAAGTGTTGTCACCGATAAGGGCACATACCCTGCTGATATTGTTCTCATCTCCGTGGGTGTCCGGCCCAATACGGATCTTGCCGAGCAGATGGGGCTTGAACTCGGAAAAAGCCGTGCCATAAAGGTGGATGCTGATATGCGCACCTCAGACCGTCACATCTATGCCGGCGGCGACTGTGTGGAAAACCGAAACCTGATAACAGGAGAGCCCATCTATGCCCCCATGGGCTCCACTGCAAACAAACACGGCCGTATCATTGCCGACAATATCTGCGGCAGGGAAAGTCAATTCAAGGGCGTCATTGGCACGGCAATATGCAAGGTGTTCAATTGCAACGTTGCACGAACAGGATTGACGGAGAAAATGGCGAAAGAAGCAGGATATGATTATATCACAGTGCTTACCCCGGCACCGGACAAGGCCCATTTCCTTGCTTCTGCCAAAATGATCATTATAAAATTGATCGTGGACAAAAAAACTGAAAAGCTTCTTGGGGCCCAGATCGCAGGCCCTGGAGATGTTGCCAAACGGATGGACCTGGCTGTTGCCAATATTATCTCCAACGATTCCGTAGTCGATATCGCCCAGTATGACCTGGCATATGCACCGCCCTTCTCCCCGGCACTGGATAATATCATCACTGCGGCACATATTGCGGAGAACAAACTCAGCGGAATGAGTAGTTCATACACACCCGCCCAGGTCCAGGAAAAGATAGAAAATGGAGACGATTTTATACTCCTCGATGTCCGCTCCCCCCAGGAGTTCGAGCAGATGCGCCTGGATGATCCAAGGGTGAAACTGATTCCCCTTGGAAAACTCCGAACCAGCCTTGATGAACTTCCCAGGGACAAGGAGATCGTTCCGTTCTGCAAGATTTCACTCAGGGGATATGAAGCGGAACAGATACTTCGCGGCAAGGGGTATACAAAGGTTAAATATCTGGACGGCGGTATCGTATGCTGGCCGTACAAAAAGATAGTAAACTGATCCATCCGCCGGATCCGGTGTTTGCCTGTGTATGTTTCTCTTTAACACAATTCCAGGCAAACACCGCACCAATACCGGTCATTGTCAATACAGAATTACTATGTACGCTTTTTCATTTTAAAACTTTTCATAAAATCTGAGAGTGTATACTTTTTAAAATCTTTAAATTCTCCGGCATCGAAAAACACACCATTGCAGACACTACAGGATTCATACCAGATATGAGGCTGCTTACTGTCAACCATGCGAACCATTTGTGTTTTGCATTTCGGGCAATTAATTTTATCAATTTTATTATACTTCTCGCCTTTCTCAGGATTGCCCGAATCAATTGATTCAGATCCTTTTTTTTTCTTCAACTCCTGATGTTCAAGGATATCAAACCAGATACCTTCACATTTGATGCAACGATCAACTTCAATACCTTCATATTCTATTGTCTTAAACTGAGAATTACATTTTGGACATTCCATAGCACATTACCCCTTTTATATTTGGCAGTTAGCAATACGTTGGGTTACCAGCATTGAATCAAAACAATCATCTGATCGCTTGGAATTTTGTTTTAAACATGTGATTCGTGAATACCACATTTGTACATATATAAATTGGGTCGTCAAGAAAAACCCAAACTAAAAAAGACAGCACGCTCTTTACATTGTTTGTTTTCAGGAGTAGAAGGAGATCTTTGTGATTTCATTTATTCTATAAAAAATTGAAAGGAAGATTTTTGAAAAACTGGAAACCCTGTCTTGCCGGGATGCTGGTGGTGCTTATATGGTCAGGTTGGATAACGATCTCCCGGTATGGGGTACACACCCTGCTCACCCCGGCAGATATAACCCTGCTTCGGTATTGTACGGCTTTTATTATCGTTTTTCCCTTCATTTTCCGCTATCCGTGGAAAAAGTTTTCCCTGTACCAGTACCTGGTCATTGGCCTGGGGGTTGGTTTTCCGTATACCATGGTGTCGTTCTATGGTCTTATGGAAATTAGGGCTGCCCATGCCGGGGTGCTGGTAAATGGAATGTTGCCTGTGTTTGGTGCCATTGCCGCATGGTTGTGTTTTAAGCAGCGGGTTTCCGCTGTGCGCTATGCTGCTATTGCCCTTATTTTTGCGGCAAATCTTGTCATGATAGGAAATAACTTTTTTTCATCCGAGCACTTTCTTGGAATTACCCTGCTGCTCAGTGCCGCTGTTATTTATACGTTTCACATGGTGGGTGTGCGGCTATGGGGATTCACCTGGAAGGATGTTTTTGTGGTCGTTCCGGTTGTAAACCTGGTGCTTTTTTTGCCGCTTTGGTTCCTCTTCCCGTCAACCGGTTTCGCGGTACCCGTCTCTGAGATCATTTTGCAGGCAACCTACCAGGGAATTATCGTAAATATTGTGGCCCTTTCCTGTGTTGCATATGCAATACGCCATTTAGGAACGATTACGGTCTCATTATTCATGTCATTTGTTCCGGTAACCACAGCAATATTCGCCTGGCTGCTGCTGGGAGAAAACCTCACCTGGCAAGAGATTACAGGTATCATTGGTTGCACTGGAGCACTGCTTATCTATAGCCGGGGATAGGTCGGGTGCAGTTGTAGAACTGTTGCATAGCAGCAAGAATATCCGCAATCGAGAAAGCAACTGGAAGCTCTCGTTCGTATTTATCATCGTAATGGGCACAACCAAACGACCGGATTTATGGTTTACGAATTTCCATCAACTCGCCGCTACGCAGACCTCGTTTATGCTTAAGTTCGAATTTTACCCGCATTCCAAGTTCAGGAGAATACCAATTAGTAGCCGTGTAATGTTTATTTTTTTGGACAATTTTTAACACCTCAAATTCCCCAGCAGGCACAGTAATGGTTTCCCAACTCTCCACGTTTCCCTAAAACAATTTCAAACATCCCTGTCTTGGATTACTAGCTATTGAGATTAAGCCAAGCTAAAGCTCAGCTCTCAATAGATCCCTCCTCCATCGTTCCCAAAACGATATTCATTAAAGATGAAAAACCGAGTAACACCTAATGTGCAACCCGGCTGTCACTAATGACCCGTGACTTTAATAGACGTAACTTTCTAATGTATAAGCTTTGATTTCGTGTAGAAAATCGTGAATCAGTCCCACCACAATATATGGTGTTGGATTTTTTTTTCAAAAAGCGGAGTATATGAATACAAGTCAACAGGATCACGGCCAAAAATGATTCTATTTATTTATATTATAAAAGCACGATAGTATATCGATTCCAATCTGATAATTTGTTTTGCATTGGAATACTTTTCACCGTAGAGCATCTTGCAGAAACAGAAAAAATCATAGTTTCTGCAAGATACTCTATTTAACCCGGTTTGCAAGTCTTCCTGTAAAAACATCAAAGGTATTTGGGATACTTGCTTAATCAGGGCGATTAACAGCTTCTGTCAATATCGCACTTTACTTTTTATTCTTTAAATAAAGAAATAGGGGAATGACTTTTGACAAAATCATCTCCCGTTATTTTAATGATTATTTACCCTCAGCTAATGTTGACCCCGGTCCAGCTAAAGGTCTAAAAGTTTTTGGTGATGATTTGCAAAAGGGACATTCCCAATCATCCGGAAGATCTTTAAAAGCTGTCCCCGGAGGGGTATTTGTCTTTGGTTCGCCTTTGTCAGGGTCATAAACATATCCGCAATTGTGTATTTGACATTGATACATATCTTTTGGGTCAGCCATTCTAACTCTCCTTTTCTAAATAGATTAATCCAATATTAAACCACTAAAGTGGGCTATGTCGCAACCCAACTTATAGACAACATGAACCATCCCATTTACCACAGATGAAAGAATGAAAAACGACCGCCACGCAAAAAGGGGCGACTCATAAAATTAACTATAGACATATTATCAATATTTGGTCAAGGGAACTGTTTCCGGGTTTGATCGTATCGTAATCAAAGGATTGGGCGACTAAATTGTCTATAGGTGCAGGCTTTCGGGACTCTGAGCACTATACAGTGAAGTCGTCATGGGAGTCAACCAACCTACCACGACATATGATATCGAAGCCTTTTAATATGATGACTTAAAAAACCTGGAGAGGGGCTGATTTGGATAATCAGTCTGTTTTATATCCTGTCCGCACGGCCTTTTCCATCATTGGCAGTTCATCATCGGTGAGAAAATCAAAATGAGCAAATCTTTCTTGTACGGAAAGCCTGCCATTATTTTGCAAGCAGGGCTGAATGAAAAGATCGATCAGGCATATCAATAATTTCCTGAATTGTCTTTTGTGAGTTTCCCGATGGGCAAATCTCTGCCAGTCAGGAATTCAAACAGGAACCAGACACGACGGGTATATTTACAGGTTGGCCTGGAATTGATATATCCCAGCAGGTCGTCTTCATCAGCAGCATTAAAAATTAAGGACAGGTACCCCAAGTTCACTCTGTCATATTTTAACGCAAGCTCCAAATGGTCTCCCGCACTGTCACCGGGCCAGTAAGTGTGCGGATAAATATCTTCAATGAAGCCCCCTTGGGTATTGGAGCGATGGATACTGGCTGTTGAGACCAAAGACCCATGCCAATGGGATATCGCATTCAATTAGAATTTTTCCAGCAGATAAGCGTAGCCTGCTGGCCCTGCATCCTTTTTTATTGGGAGACTCCCTCATTCTTTTTCTCAATATCCCTTTTACTCAAATCGTCTTTATAAAAATCGATCGTTGTCCATCCTAGGATAAAATCAAGCAACTCTCCCGGATTAAAGCCTAATCTCATATTTAAAAAAACGCCTGCCACCAGATCTATTTGAGAATAATATGGCCATGGGTTGTGGTCCATTTGGAATTCTTTTACTCTTTCTTTCCATTCAGGTTTTGTATTGGGATTAATGACATAAGAAATTGGGCCTATCTGTTTTGCTGAAAAACTTTCACCTCGCCTGTTAGACTTGAGAGAGCCTCCAAATCCTTCCACGCCGACTATCACCCCGACAAGATCTACTTTAGCAGGCGTATCATAGCCGCTTGGCCAGATATCTTTAACACCTAAAAAGTCACCCCCCCTGAGTCCTCCCAATCCAACATCGAATAAAAGTCCTGTCTGAAGAGGCCCTATTCGTCCCTTGCCTCCTAAACCATAGCCCACTTAGATTGAAACTATATCAAGCGCGTCATCGTATCTGTCTGAAAAATAACCTGCAAATGAATATTCATATCCGGTTAGAATTATAAATATCGAAAAAAGAAATATTTTGATTAAATGCATCAGATACATACCTCCCAAGAAGAAGTACAACAGTTATCCAGTCATCCATCACCTCGGCTGGTGCATCCCAGCCGGGGATTTCCTCAATTCCCCGTGCCCTGATCTATATCGAAATTTAATACTTCCAGATTCCGCTTACAAATTATATAATCAAAAATGATCTTTTCTCCACCTGCTGTTTCATACAGGAATTCCAGATAATGCCATTTCCCGGACTCAATCCGGCGATTTGAAATCCCGGTAATTTCCAGACGGGTACCAGCCGGGACAATAACAGACTTTTTTCTGTCTGAAAACCGATCGGCCGGCCAGGCCACAGGCGGTTTAAAATAAAAAGGTCTATCTGCCGGGAATCTCAAGTCAGCCTTAGTTTCAACATGTTTCCCCACATAATGGTAATGCTCAGATCCCTCATTTTCCTGAAACCGGACATAACAGCCTGTTATTTGCAAAAACACAACAAACGAAACAAGACAAATCAAAACCTTGCGCATTCTTTCCTCCTTAAATCAGGCGCTATTCGGTTAACCCTTCGATCTCCCCCTCAATTTCAAGGTACTCATCCCGGAGGCGCTCCTCCATCTCCGCATCGGCCTCCCACATGCCCCTTGCAATCGCTTCCAGGAGCTTGTCCAGGATATTTTGCCGGGCATGGGGATTCACCTTGTTCATCCACTTTTTCATCTTCTCGTCAAGGGCGTATTTATCCGCCATGCTCTCATACATCCAGTCATCCATCACTTCGGCTGTGGCATCCCAGCCAAGGGCAACATCCATCATATGGGAGATGTCCCCTGCCCCCTTGTACCCGTGGCGCATCATGCCGTTGAGCCATTTGGGATTTACCAGGCGTGATCTCAACACATGCTTTGCCTCTTCCCTGGTTGTCCGCATGATGATTCTCTTAGGATCTGAACTGTCCCCCACCAAAGAAAAGGGGAGTTTCCCCCGGACCGTTTTGTTTGCCACGATCAAGCCGCCGTAGTAGTTGTAATAGTCGGTGCAGGACATCATGTCATACTCCCGGCTGTCCTCGTTTTTCACGGTGACATCCATGCGGGAGAGAACCTTCCTGAATGCTGTTGGCTTCTGACTGCCATAACTTCCCTCTCCATAGGCATGGCTTGAGTAACGGATATAATTGTTACCAAGATCCTCCTGGGTTTTCCAGTTCTTTGATTCCACAAGTTCCGACACACCGGCACCATAGGAGCCGGGGGGGCAGCCAAACACCCTGAACGAGGCTTCCCTGAAGGCATCCTCCTCGCTCATTCCCTCCGCACGATAGGTCTCAACATCCTTGAACACATGTTTTTTTATCAAATTGGATTCCATGGGTTCGTCCAGCAGAGCAACCATCCTGACGGCCTCATCTATCCTTTTCACAAGAATGGGAAAGCTGTCCCTGAAGAATCCCGATATCCTCGGCACCACATCGATTCTTGGGCGGCCAAGCTCGGCCTGGGGTATGATCTCCACCCCCTGGACCGCCTGGCTGGTTTTATGCCACACAGGTTTTACACCGAGGAGATAGAATATCTCGGCAATATCATCTCCCTTGGACCGCATGGTGGAAGCGCTGTACACGATGATGCCGACACTTTCCGGATATTTCCCGGTCTCCTCCCGGTACCGGTCAAGCAGGGCGTCACCAAGCCGTTTACCCGTCTCCCAGGCACCGGGGCTCGGGATCTTGTTGGGATCAACGGAATAGAAGTTCCTGCCCGTGGGCAGTATATCTGCCTGGCCCCGGGTGGGAGCCCCGGACGGTCCGGGCAGGACAAACCCGCCGTTCAGGGCCGTAAGGGTTGACCCGATCTCGTCCGTCACCTTTTGAATATTGGGAACCAGGTGTTGGGCAATGTAGCCAAGGCATGCTTCAACATCGTCATAGTTTTTTCCTAAACCTGAGACAACGATCCCCTTGATGCTCTCCATAGAAAAATCCCGGCAAGCCAGCTGATTCACCATCTCCAGGGCAAGATCATGGGCAGCGGCAATGATCTGCCTTCCCGTCATCCCCGCTTTCTTGTCAACGATTCTCCCCTTGTTTTCCACGACCACATCATAGTCATACCCCCTTGCATTGATGATCGACGCCCTGAGGGAGGGCACCCGGCCATTTTCAAGGCGGGTGAGCTGGACAAGGAACTCTGTCAGCCGCCCTTGTTCAGGAACGGTTCCCAGCACATGGAGACCGTCATTGATCATGGTATCGCCGAGTTCTCCAAGATAGGAGTGAAGCTTTTCCAGGAAAGCGTCAAAATCTTCAAACGCCGTTTCCCGGCTGATCTCAAGATCCTTGTCAAGGTTTGCCTCCTCAACCGCCTCCCATATCATGGGTCCCAGTATATCGAGCTTGCCCGGGTCCTCCCGCCGGGCATCCTCATACTCCCTGACGTGGTTTTCAACCCGTGAGAGCTCTTCATAGAGATCCGCATTGGTCATGGAAGGAATGAGATGATCGATGATGCAGCAATAGGAGCGCCGCTTTGCCTGGGTGCCTTCGCTGGGATCATTGATGATATAGGGATAGATGTTGGGAAGATCCATGATGGAAAGATCCGGATAGCAAAGCTCCGAAAGCCCCAGGGCCTTTCCGGGCAGCCACTCAAGGGAGCCGTGCTTACCCACATGGATGACGGCATCGGCACCGAATGTCTCCTTAATATATCTGTACTGGGCAAGATAATGATGGGGAGGAGACAGGGACATGTCGTGGTAGGATTTCTCAATGTTTTCAAGCACCCCCCGGGGCGGCTGCACCGTGATGAAGAGATTGCCGTTCAGGGTGCCGCTGAACATCATTTCATCCTTGTGAACAAAAAGATCGCCGGGCATCTCGCCCCAGTCATTCACCATTTTTTCCCTGACGGATGACGGCAGGGCGTCATGCCAGGGCATGTAATCCGCTCTTTGTGCCCGGGCCCCGGAGCGTTCATACATCTGCTCCGGCAAAAGCCAGCGGCTGTCGCAGGTCATGCCCGAGACAATTCCATGGGCAAGTTCATCCCCGTTTTCATAGGTTTTCCCGACCCCATACCCCTCTTGCTTCAGGGTGTCCACAAGGATCTTTACACTCTCAAAGCTGTCAAGACCGGCAGCACAACCGATCCTGTCGTTCCTCGGGGGATAGTGGTGAAAGACAATGGCAACTTTCTTCTCATGGTTGCTCTTTTTCCTGAGCCTGGCCCAGTTAAGGGAGAGCCTCACCATCTTGTCCACCCGCTCTTTGATGGGCATGTTGCGGGCAATCAATGCACCTGTCAGGGGATCGATCTCATCCTGCTCCCTGGAAGCCACGGGAACGGTTATCAGGGAACCGTCAAACTCGGGCTGGGCAGCCGAATATGAGACCTCCATGGTGGTCATGCCCTGGACACTCTCCTGCCACTCATCAACCGGCTGCAGGGTAGTCATGGCCTGGATGCACGGCACATCAAGCCTTGGGTAGAGTTCCTTGTAATCCGGATCGGCAAGGGTCATGGAAAACATCATGGGATTGATGAGCACATCAATGATGGATTTTCCATCCTCCATGAAGAAATTCTCCACAATATAATCCGCACCATGGTTGCCAAGGGCCGCGTCCTTGTACCGGAGATGAAACACGGGGATGATGTTTGCGTTCATCCCTTCCACAGCCCGGATGATGGCGTCGATAAAGCTGACATTATTATTCAGCCAGTAACTCTGGTTGAACCACAGCCCAACGGTGATGCGCCCGGGCACACGCTTTGACCTGAGATACGCTTCAAGGGAGGGAACCCCGGGAATATCCGGGTGATAGATGCCTTCATGGGGAAGTTCAATGGGCGGATCAGCAGGCGTTTCCGGGCCATGGCCTGTGACCACGCCCTGGAGATGCGTCAGAAGATTTTTAAAATTTACAGCCCCGCCGTACCTCAGATAACGCTGTATCTCATCCCAGGCTTTCTCCCCAAATCCAGGGGAGTGCAGCCGGGCAAGTTCCAGGGCGTCCTCATCCCCGCCGGTGGGCTGGATGTGCAGCCAGGGAATTTTTTCATTCTTTTCCTTTAAACCGTTAATGGCCCCTATCAGATTGTCAAAGGCGGGACAGGACTCTTTTCCGCCATGGAGGGTGATGATGATCACATCAGAGGACACGGCCCGTTTAACAAAGGAGGCGATCCTTTTTTCATCAAAGAGCTGGGTTCTTGTCCTTGCATGGACCCGGACCTTTGCCCCCGTCTTGTTGAACGCCCCAAGCCCCTGGGCAAGACAGGAGATCTCCATGGATGTGGCACTGTAGTAGCATAGGTTATAGGATTGCATGGTCATCGCCTTTTATGGATTTAATTTCAAAGATTGAGCAAGCGTCTGGTAAATGACACAGGCAAGCTGCACCGGATCCTGCCGGTTGTAATAGAGCCTGCTGGGGCACTCCCCGGGGCAGTTCAGCGTAAGAGCGCAATTGCCGCAATCCTTCCTGCCCTTGGCTCTGTTCAGGAAAGCGCCTTTCAGGGAAACGCCCTGGTTCAAGGGCCTGGGATCATCCAGGGTGCCAAGGCAGAAAAGCGGATCAAAGGCCGTCTGGGTACAGGGATAAAGGGTGCCGTCCGGGGTGACCACCATGCTTTTGCCGGCTGCTGCCTGGCAAAAGCATGGGTTTTCACTCCCCAGCGCCTGATCCTTTATCCTTGACAGCTCCCTTAACTGAAGCCCCTGTTTTCTCATTTTGTTGACCGTATCAAGGGCCTGAACCATTTGCTTCAACCCATTTTCAAGCTGCCCAGGTTCGGCAGGCTGACCCGCCCTGCCCTTTTGGGCATTGCCCTTGTTGATCAAAAGATCCAGCCCGATCCCCCTTACCCGGGAATAACCACCCAGAACAAGGGGCAGCTTGTACAGAGAATCAGCGTTTTCACGGGTCACCACCGTGGTGACGTTAAAGCAAATTTTGTTTCTTTCCAGGATCTCCATGCCCTTGAATGTAGCAGGGGCTGCCCCCCGGGTGCTGGCCTGGACATTCGGGGGACCGTCAAGGCTGATGCCCACATCGATCTGGAACCGATCCATCATCCCGGCAATTTCATGGTCAAGCAGGGTGGCGTTGGTCTGCAGTCCGATGGTGGAACCGGGGCTCAACTCCCTGACCTTTTTTGCCGCATGCTCGATCAGATGGGGAACCAAGGTGGGCTCCCCCCCTGAAAGCTGCACATGAAAGGGTCGGCCTGATGATGCGGCAAGCCCGATGGAGCGATCGATCAGCCGCTCATCCATGCTCTTCTGGTCCTTGTTGTCCCCAAGATAGCAATAGGAACAGTCAAGGTTGCAGGCGCCTGTGAGCATCAGTATCAGATAGGAAGGGACAGGCATTTTACCATTTCAACCAGACTGGATTCGCTTGTTGAGAATTTGATGGACTCATACTCCCCGGCGGTGTAGAGCTCCCGGCCGGATCCGTTTCGCATGCTCAACACCGGTTTTCCCATGGAGACAGCTTCCTTTAAAAGGGCAAGATTGCCAGCGTTGATGGTCTCCAGCTCAAACCCCGTATCAATGACACAGTCACAGTTTTTCATCTCACTTCTGGCGTTTTCCATGTTTTCCGGGGAGATTCCGTCAAGATGCTCCTGGACCAGGCACGCTGCCCCAAGGGATCTTGCCACATGGAGGTCGATATCATTCCTGTGCAAAACCCCAGTGACGATGCCATACCCTTTTTTAGAGAGCAGCCGGTAGAGCACGGATGAGCTTCCCATGCCGCCCACCACAAACACCCTGCCCCGGTCCACCCGGTTTTCCATCTCAATGGTTCCAAGCACCCTGCTGAACCGTGCGTTACGAAAGTCGTACAGGTCCGCCACCGTATCGTCCAGCAGGACATCCTCGGGGGGGCCGAACGCCCGGATCTCACCGCCCTTGACCAGGGCCACCTTGTCCGAGATCTTGGCTGCGATCTCCACATCATGGAGGGAGGCAACCACACAGATGCCCTTGTCCCTGCACAATCGCCGGAGGATGGACATGAGCTCCATCCTGTGTTTCAGATCAAGGTGCATGGTGGGTTCGTCCAGAAGAATGATCTCAGGCTGCTGGGCAAGGGCCCTTGCCACATACACCTTCTGGCGTTCACCATCGCTCAGGGTATCAAGATCCCGATACACAAGCTCCCCGGCCTGTACCATTGCCAGGGCCTCCATGACCACCTGGTTATCTTTATCAGTCAGCCTGCCCCGCCAGCCCGTATGGGGATACCGGCCCATGGCCACAAAATCAAACACCCGTAACAACGGCGGCACAACCTTTTCCGTCAGCACAACGGACATGGTTTTCGCAAGATCCTGCTGAACGATCTTTCCAAGTTCAACGCCCCCCAGAACCACCTCCCCCCCAAGCGGGGCAAGGTGCCTGGACAAGGTTCTCAACAGGGTGGTCTTGCCCGCGCCGTTGGGGCCCAGCAGGGAAATGAACTCCCCTTTTACAAACTCGAGCCGGACATTTTCAAGCACGGTTTTCTTCCCGTACCCCACGCAAAGATCGTTTGCAGATAAAACAGCCAACGCTTGATTCATATCTTTGTCCTCCGTTTTAAAAGCAGGCTTATGACAATGGGAGCACCGAAAAACGCCGTGATGGCGCTGATGGGAAGCTCCACCGGGTTAAACACCATCCTTGCGATGAAATCACACAGACTGATCACCATGGCTCCCACAAGCACCGATCCCGGGATCAGCACCCGGTTGTCGGAGGTTGCAAAAAGAAGGCGCACCATATGGGGCACGGCAAGGCCCACAAACGCCACAGGTCCTGCCATGGAAGTGATCATGCCGGCAAGGGCGCAGGCACTCACCAGTATCAGCATCCTGAAGAGCCTGATATTCACCCCCATGGATGCCGCATAATCCTCTCCAAGCAGAAAGGCGTTCAAGGGTTTTGCCAGAAAGTACACCAGCACAAGCACCAGGCCGCCCACGATGCAGAGGATCTCTATCTCGCTCCATTTAAACCCGGAAAAGCTGCCAAGCTGCCACAGGACAAACCCCTTGATCTTCTCCTTTTCGGCAAAGGCAACCAGCACGCTTGTGACCGAATGGCAGAGATACCCCATCATCAGCCCCACGATCAACAGGGTCACCCCGTTCTTGACCCGGTTTGCAATCAAAAGCACGATGAGCATGGTTCCGTATGCCCCCACAAACGCGGCCAGGGTACACATGAACGGATTCACCAGGGTCATTCCAATGGTCACCGAGGTGAGCATCACAATGGAGACCATCAGGGTTGCCCCGGAGGAGATCCCCAGGATAAAAGGCCCCACAATTGGATTCCTGAAATAGACCTGGAGCAGAAGACCTGCCACCGAAAGACAGCCGCCCCCCAGGGCCGCTGCAATGGCCCTGGGCAGCCGTATTTTCCAGACGATAAAGCCCTTTGTGCTGGCCGTGTCGTGGGTGATAAGAATATCCATGATCTCTTTGAAACCGATATCAATGGAGCCGACCAGTACATTTATTGCCATGAACACCAGAAGCACGGCGCCTGCAACCAGGAAAACCGTTCTCTGGCGCTTCATCATCCCCTCCTGGTATTGAACCGGGGTAGCTGTTTCAACAAGGGTAGTTGCCACGTTATCTCTCCTTTAACCTTAATTAGTAATTCAATCCCTGTCCGGCAGCTCCCTGAAATACCGTGACACATGGCCCGGGTAGCACTTTGGATGAAGAATGGCGGCAATGTCCGTCAATATTTCGTCCAGCTTATCCCCCGACTGGGAGTAAGTGGCATAGGGAGAGTAAACCCTGCCGTCCTTCAAAGGCTTCAGCCCGGCGATCAAAGGATTGGCCCTGGCAAGCGCGGCCTTGGAGGTCGCCCCGTTTTCAGGCGTCCGGTAGGTAAAGAATATTTCAGCATCCTCGCCGCTGTAAAGAAAGCGTTCAAGGGAGATCTCAATACACGATTTCCCAATGACGTCATCAAAGAGATAGTCACTCTGCGCAAGCCCCACAAGCTCCCCCACCCAGGCGTTACCCGGCTCCACAAGCACCCGCTTCTCATAGATATCGCCCCAGATCACCTTGGGGTTTTCAGTGGCATTCTTTGTCACCTCCCGTATCCTTGCAAGGGAACCCGCCACCTTGGCAAAATACTCCCGGGCCTGTTTCTCCTTCTGGAAAAAAGGAGCAATAAAGCTGACAAATTTCATCCTGGCGTTGAGGCACATGGCAACCGGCGTGGAGGTGATCACACAGGGAACCCCCATCTCATCGAGCATGGGGATGATGGACATGTCCCAGGTGAGGACAAGCTCCGGCTCCGACGCCTTGAGCCGTTCATAGTCAATGGCATTGTAATTGCCAAGATAGGTAATCCTCCCCTCCTCCATCCCCCTGACCACCTCGGGAATGGTCCAGTCCTCCTTTTTGGTGGTGACCCCCACCAGCACATCCCCGATCACGCCAAGTGCTTTTAAAATAGAGACGTCAAAGGAGCCATAGGCGGCCACCCTGCGAACCGGGATCTCCACCACCTGCCACGGCTCATACCCGTCAGGAGCCTTTTCCCCCCGGGGTATCAGTACAAGGGTTCTGCCTGCGCCGTCCCGAACCTCAGTCCATCCCGAGTCGATCTTATTCACGGCAAAGCTGCCGATGCTCATGAACCCCGGCTCATCCCCCACCTTGTCTTTTCCGCATCCCGATACCATCAAAATGCAGCAAAACATAAAAAACATCCATTTTGTCTTCACGCCCTATCCTCCTGCCGTGCATGCCTGGACAATTTATCCCAAAGATACATGAAAAGCCCCAGAGTAAAGAGAATCATACCACTGAAATAAAACTTCATGCCCGGATCGTTTTTAATAATAACGGTGATATATTTTTTCCGTCCCATCCCCCCCTTTTTCAAGGGAGCAAATTTCTTCAGATGTATGCTCAAAGGAGAGAACCTGACCGGACTGTTAAAAGCGAGCACAGCGGTTTTACTCCTTGTTTCGTCCTCGATCCTGAGGGTAGCCCTCACATCCATGGCCCGCCTGTCCATATGGATCATGCGCCCGCCCCCATAGTAATCTATAGCCAGATCCTCAAGGGTAATAGTGCAGCCAGGCCGGGTAAGTGTGATGGATTTCCCCGGCAGCAGCACCTTTCCCATGTGGGTCCCTGCCGAAAGATAGCTCACAAGATACCCAAGGAACATGATGAGCATGCTGTAATGCATAATATGAGGACCAAACCTCAGCAAAAACCGCGACCGTTTGGCAAAGGCATGCCGGCTCCTGATCAGCACAAAGATCCGCTCGGTTGTGCAGACAAAGGTATTAACAGAGAGTATCCCCAGAAGCCCCACCAATACGAACAGCCACGCCGTATTGGAAGGATAGTGCCTGCCATAGGTCAAAGCCCACCGGTAAAACCCCATATCATTAATAGGATCAAACAGAGCCGCATGGAACTTAAGCTGTTTGTAGCCCAACAGCAGATCCACCACCATCAGCCCGATAATCACCATGAATAGGTTGACGTGACCCACCCCATGCCATGCTTTCTTTATCATTTTCATAACTTGATCCCCGGCATCATAAAGATTCCAAGTTCAGGAACCAGGTTGAACAAAAACACAAACACAGCCCCCCCAAAAGTAAGCAGCGCCCGTGATCTCACGCTGTTAAGCCGCGTCAAATGAAGATGAAGAAACAATGTGTAATAAAGCCAGGTGGCCATGGTGGTAGTCAAAAGAGGATCCTCCCACACAATGGGCGATCCCCATCCAAGGTAGGCCCATACCGCCCCGGAAAAAACCGAAAGGGTCCAGAAGAAGTAGCCCCATATCACATACGTACCCATCCTCTTCATATCTTTCTGATCCTGATTCACAAGGATGGTCAAGGCCCATGCGCCTGATACCAGAAACAAAGCCTTGCCCCCCACCCCCAGCAAAAAGAAACCATGGGCAAACAAGCTCTTGAACTGCAAAAACGGCAAATAGAAATCATTGGGAAAAAGAAGAGCCGACCAGGCCAGGACCACCACCAGCAGCGCATGAATAACGCTGCCATCCCCTTTAAACAGGGATCTTGTACAGAAAAGCCCCACAACAAAAGGAATAAAAAAAGCCCCTTGGTAAAGGGGCAGCAGGGGAAACGAACTCCAATAACGAAGGGCCAGAGAGAAACCATTGCACAGGCAGCCTGCACCCACAAGTCCTCCCCCAATGCCCCGCCGCTTCACGAGCACAGCACCCAGGCCCGCAACATAGAAACAGGAGGCAATAAAAAAAGAATTTTGAATCAGATCAAGTGTTGTAGCTGTCGTCAATGCATACCCCCACAAACGCAAAAAATCCACAAATTGACAATTATCAATCCGTGGATTTCCCTTTTTTATCCATGGGATATGAACCGGGAGTTCTGCCTACCCTGGCAGCGCATCCCCTGAAACCCTCAAACAATGCTCAAAGTTTCATCTTCACCAGGCAGGTCTTCTGACTTTCGGATCATCCTAATAGCTGCGCCTTCCCGGATCAAGCACCAACGGCTTTTTATCCAGTGACATCTTTGCAGCTCTCGTCCCCGATTACAGCGGCGGGCCCGCTCCCGATTTTCACGGGATTCCCTTTTCAGCAAATGCACCTGGTAAAACAGCTTCTTTGCTATAGAATTACAGCCAATATGTCAAGGGAGATTTATGATCACAGGCGTATTGTCAGCATTTTTTTGCTCCCGCCTCCTTCTCCCCCAAATACAGACAAGGGCTCACGCTCTTAATATCTACTCGTTTAGAAAGGTACCAATGTATAAAGACTCTTCTTGAAATTTAGTTTTGTGTCCTTCTCTCTCTGACGCTCGGATCAGCTGCCCCTGCCGCCCACGGCCTCTCATATTAAAGAAAGAATGCACCGGTTTTTTGAATAAATTGAACATTAATGTCTGGCCTAAAGTTAGCATCGTGTACCACCTTGTGCCGAATCGAGAAGTTTCTTTTTACGATGTCATACCAATCGCTAAAAACGAGTCTCCACGATAAATCCGTTTGCTGCTTCACCACAGATGCAACAAGGACCGGTATCTACAGAATATACATGTTAAAAAAAGCTTGAACCCCACATGCTATCGTAGGCATCTTCTATATCATTGATATATTCTGAAAGTTAAAACTTTTACTCAACAGTTTTGGTAACGTTATATCGTTTTCTTCAAATGAGCTATTGCTGGTCTCATAATTTTAACAAACGCTCAAGCAATCGTTTCATTCTGCGTGTATATTCTAATATACTTTCTTTTTATGATTAACTGTCCTACAATTTCATATGAAGATCAGAGACATGTTTCCGAACATCATCTCGAACCCCGGCTTGGCCAGCAAAGGTATCCCATCGGGCCACTGAATCCCTAACCTGTTCGATGATCTTGTTGCCTTTTTTGATCTCCATATTTTTAGCGACACTAAGAAGATCTTCAATGGTGATATCTTTTTGTTTTCCATTGATTGTCATTTTATGCTGATCTCCAAATAATTCTGCGGAATCGGAAGATAAGGTGAGATCATAGGCCGGAGACAGTTTCCATACACCATCCTTATCCATCATATAGCTGATATTTTTTGTGTGATCATCAACGTTTTTCGAGACTGCATTAAAAACCATCCGGCGAAACTGCTGTTCTTGTTCGGCATAAGACATGCGAAGCATACGCATAGTATAGAATGCCTGTTCATATCCGGCTGACCCTGCTGGATTCCATCCTAAATGGCTCATGCAAGCCAGTGACAGCACGTGGATTTTTTCATTCCCTACTCGATCAAACCGTTTAGTCATAAAATGAGCTCTTCCATTTTCTTCTAAGAGCCGGCTTTCCATCATGTCGATTCCGGCATATTGGGACATCAAGTAGTAGGCATACTCTACTCGGCCATCATCAAAAGATGTGCCAAATTTACTCGGATCACCTTCCGAAATACCGTCAAATTTCAAAATCCAATGCTCATACCCTTCAGGGACATCTGATTGGCCGGAAATAACGTGTCCTTTGTCATTTATTGCAATAATGGCTTTAGGAACAGCTCCACCGGCAGACGTTCCAACTCGCAAGATAGCTAAAAGAGCCTCTGCGTTTTCTTTATCAGCCGCCCCCTCATCTATTCGGGCATCAAGGCGAGTACGTTCGGTTAATGCGTCCTGGACCAACTCCATCAACTCTTTGACATCAACAGTGATTGACTTATCAAGGCGTTTTGAACGTAGTTGCGGATCAAATTCCAGCGCCCCCATTCCTCGGGTTCCAATATAACAGAGTCGTTCAATGGCATTAAAGGTTTTGGGATCACGACCACGCCTCGTTAACCATGCGTCTATAATCTTGTTTCCAAAGTTATCTGGCAGACTGCTGGCTAGTAATCCGGGTAAACCATGGAAGGTGATGGGGTCTATATTGGGGAAAGACCACCTGGTCCCCTCTCTGGCATCCCGCAAGTTCATAGTCATAGGAGCCAGATCGAGGCCATTCCTTAAAAATTTGGGTTCGTATTCAAAGGTGGCGCAAGGTTCACCTTTTTCCCAGGCGACATATCCAGCTATGTCACCCCAAATTTTAATAGATGCGGCTATTATAGGTTCCATCAGGCCTCCATTATTCTGTTTGAATACGTTCCTCATAGGATCTTCTGACAAGTTTTCTGCCTGACGTTCAGGTACGTTTCTTACTTGACGCTCGGATACGTTTCTTACCTGACAATTTGACTATTTGCATTGGACTAATACCAGGTTTAGGAATAAAATTTTCTAAATGATCAAGGCAATTCAAAGCTCTCAGGAGTTTTATATATGTCACAATGTTGCTCTTGCCTTTTTCGGCGTTCAAGATAGCTTTTATAGAAAGCCCCGTTAACTCGCAGAGTTCCTTTTGACTGTAATTACGATCAAGACGCAAGTTTTTTAATCGGGCACCGATATCTTCAGCTATTGCTGAATCTGTCGCTCCAAAGAGTTTCATGTTTTCTTTCCTCGGGTTTTTATTAATTGTTCATGACAGAGCGCCTTATTATCACGAAGTGAGGGCATCAATCATATTGCAAAATATGATAACCGACACCACCCTTTTCCTTGACACTTCAAGGACATGCATCATTGAATCCCTTCCAAACTACACTTAAAGGTTTGGTTAATAGCTCAAAACAACCTTTTATTAACCTTTAGGTGCAATTATAAGCAGCAGCAGGCGAATTGTCAAATCAAAACAACCGTCTATTTTACCTATAGGTGAAGTAGAGCCACTTTTCTGTACCTTAGATACCTTTTAGGTTAATAAATAATTCGATTTAAGAAGGGACAAAAACAAACAGAAAACGGCCCCACTCTGGCGGAAAAAAAACTCTCCATAAAAAAGGGGTTGACCCGATACAACGCATAGGAAAAAGAACGCAGGGAGAGAAAAAGGGGCTGAGGAGATACAAAAATCCCCGGATCGAATTCCTTTTCAATCCAGGGATTATGGTTTATCAGGCTGCATTTCCCTTGCATACGTTATTGACCTGGACACTTGGGAACAGGCGTCCTTCCGTGTGGGGCAGGAACTGGGCCTTGGTGAACTCGTCCATGAATTTGGTGTTGCTGGAGAAATCAAGATAGGTCATGGTGTTGGATATGGAGAGGGCCTCCCGGCGATAATCCCTGGAAAGAAGGGCCATGTAAGCCCCGGCAATGGAGCTGTTGCCCATGTAGCTGAATTTATCCCTGTCCAGATCGGGCAGAAGCCCCATGATAATGGCCTTCTCAATGTCCAGGTGCTGGCCAAAGCCGCCTGTGATGATCATCCGTCCCACCATGGAGAAATCCATGCCGATCTCCTCGAGGAGGACGGTAAAGCCTGCGAATACTGCGGCCTTGCTCAGGATCAGGCTCTTGATGTCCGATTCGGTGAAGATCATATCCTCATCCATGCCGAGTTTTTCTCCATACTCAATGATCAGTGCGGCCTCGTCATTGAAGACGGTCATGCGGGGATGTTCCGGTCCGTGCCTGAACTTGCCGTCCTGGCCCACCACGCCCTTGAGCAGCATCTCGGACATCAGATCAATCATGCCGGAGCCGCAGATCCCCCTTGGGGGTTTACCGGCCACCGTGGAGTACTCAGGGGCCAGGGTGTTGGGATCAAGGGTGATTTTCTCGATGGCGCCGTCTTCGGCCCGCATTCCCCAGCGGATGCCGCCCCCCTCAAAGGCCGGACCTGCCGAGCAGGCGGCGGTCATGAGGAATTCATTGTTTCCCAGGACGATTTCACCGTTGGTTCCCACATCGATGAACAGGGTCAGCTCCTCGGACATGTAAAATCCCGTGTACAGCACACCGGCAACAATGTCGCCGCCCACGTAACATGCCGGGCCGGGCATGATGAACACCCCGGCATGGGGGGCGGCCTTTAACCCGATCTCCCCAGCCTGCATGATGGGGAACTCGGACACGGTGGGAATATAGGGTTCCCGCCGGATATACTTGGGCTCAAGACCGAGAAGCAGATGGGTCATGGTGGTGTTGCCGGAAATCACCACATTATCGATGTGGGAGGCCTTTGCATCCAGGCCGGCCAGGGCCTGGCCCGTGAGGTCGTTAATGGTGGTCAGGGCCATGCGCTGCAACTTTTTAACCCCGTCCTTTTCGGCACAGACAATGCGGTTGATAACATCGTCCCCGCATGACGCCTGGCGGTTGTGCCCGGATGCTGCCGACAGGATTTTACCGTCTGCCATCTCCACCAGGTACACCACGATGGAGGTTGTTCCAAGGTCCACGGCCAGGCCCAGGGAGGTGGGCTCATCCTTTGCCGGGGAGACTTTCACAAGCTCGGCCGAGCATTTTTTCTGAAGCAGGGAAGCGGTGACCTGCCAATTGTCCTGCCGGACGGCATCTGCCAGCTGGCGCATCACCTTGAGGCTGGTACGCATCCTGGAAGTATCATGGCCGTTCTGCTTTAACGGCCTTATCAGCCGGTCAAGGTCGCTGACGGAATCGTCCAGGGTGGGCGGGTCAAGGGTCAGGGTTATCTTTTCCATCATGGGGGTGATGGGATCAACCAGGCCGTGGAGCTTGGTTGTGGCCTCCTTGCCCATGCCTTCGGCTTTAAGCTTCTTTTCCAGGGTTTCTTCCGGGATGACCACATGCACGTCGCCTGTTGCCCTGGTCTGGCAGCCGAGTACATATCCTTTTTGCTTCTCTTTTTCTGTCAAAAGAGAGGTGTTGTCACTCTCCACGTTCCCGGATTCAACAATCAACCGGCATTTACCGCAGGAACCTTTGCCGTTGCAGGACGCATTGATGTAAATACCGGCCTTTTCCGCAGCTTGAAGCAGGGTGGTGCCCCGGGGCACAACAACCTGTTTCTCCCCCGGATGAATAGAAACCGTGCAGGTCTGCTCTTGCTGAACCTCTTCCACGGGGTGAGTTGTGCATCTGCCCATCTTGTTCTCCCTTTTAATGTGGGATATTTTTTTGGGGACAAGGCGTTCCTGCTCCAAAAAAAAATCCCAAATCAAGCTTACTTGATTGGGATTGCCCTTTCATCCACATAATCAAACGAGTAACCGGAGCTCGCGATTACTCTGTCATTTAAGCTCAGGCAGGTATTCTGACTTACGGATCATCCATTCCCAGCGCCTTCCCACCCAATCAGGCAGTGGCATACTTGCCGGAATGTCCCCGTTTACAGCGGCGGGCCCGTTCCCGATTTGCACGGGATTCCCTTTTGGCCTGGTCCCAAGCCGATTAATCATCGCCTGGGAACAAGCACCTGAGCTTAATTAAATTTTCAAGGTAACCCTGATAAAACAGGGCACACAAAACAAATAGGATCAAACGGTCATAAAAAGCAAGCTCTATTTCTCAAAATGGCGTCTAACGGGTCCCGGAGCCTCAAGAACAATCTCAATGGCGCTTGCAGGACAGTTTATGTAGCAGTCTCCGCACACATCGCACCGGGTCTGGTCGATGCAATAGGCATCATCCTGTTGATAAATGGCCTTGAAGGAACAGGTTCCCATGCATTCTCCACAGCCAATGCACTCGTCTGTGATGCGGACGCCTTTGAACGGGATCTGCCTGCCGCCAAAGCTGAAACGGGTGCGCTGCAGCTTATGGGAACGGTGCTCCATCTCAAAATCAAAATCAAACACCTCCCCCCAGGCACGGTGCAGACAGAAAGTGGTCATGGCCGGATACTTTTCGATATCTTTGACTCCGAGCATGAACTGTTCATCTTCGGCAGCTTTTTCTTTGAGGGTCTCAAAGGCGATCTCTTTGACATCACCGCTGGCGTTGATGGTGTATCCCGGTTCGAAACTGGGCATCCCCTCTTTGTTATGGCTGACGGATGTGTTGGGAAACATGCCGCAGATGGATACGTGTCCATCCTTTTTGAGCTGATCATAAAACGCTTTGGTTTTCATGGTTCTGAAATACAAGCCTTCATGGTCATGGGCAAACAGGTGGGCAATGCGTGTCTGTGGCACTCCCCGGTCAATGGTGGCAAAGGTGAGGCAGCCGATTTGATCGAATTTGTTGTAAATTTCTTTGATATTCATGATTCTGTCCTTTTGTCAGTATTTCAATACCTTGCTGATAAATGCGTTTATCCGGGTATTGGGATTGTTCTTAAAGATCTCTTCCGGTCTGCCGTTGGCAAGAATGCGTCCCTGGTCCATAAAAATCACGTGGTCCGCAGCAGATGCGGCAAACCCCATCTCATGGGTCACCATGATCAGTTCGATCCCCTCTTTCTGCAACCCGTGCACAAGGTCGAGGACCTCTGTTGTGAACTCAGGATCAAGGGCGCTGGTGGGCTCATCCAGAAGCATGACCTCCGGTTTCAGGGCGGCCGTGCGGCACAGGGCGATCCGTTGCTGCTGTCCGCCTGAAAGCTGGGCCGGTTTTTTGTCCTTATGCCCCGTCAGGGCAAACCGGCTGAGCAGGGTATGGGCACGGGCCATTGCCTCCTCCCGGGTCAGGCCGTGGACCTTGGTCAAAGGCAATACAATGTTCTCTTCCGCTGAAAGATGGGGAAAGAGGTTGTAGCCCTGAAACACCACCCCGATCCGCTTCCGGTGGGAATGCAGGGAGGCTTCATCAAACAAAAGGGGACGTTGGTTGATCCGGATGGTTCCCGCATCCGGGGTTTCAAGCCCGGCAAGTACCCTGAGGAGGGTGGTCTTGCCACTGCCGGACGGCCCGATGAGCACCAGGGAGGTGACATTTGTAAGGGAGATGGACAGGTTATCCAGGGCTTTCTGTCCGTTGAAGTTCCGGGTCAGGTTTTCGATTTTAAGCTGCATGCTTGTACCTCTTTTCCATCCGGGACGTGATGAAAGAGATGGGAAGGGTGATTAGAAGATAACCGATGGCCAGGGGAATGTAGCTTTCCAGGGTGGAAAAAGTGGTGGCATTGACCTCCCTTGCTGCCATGGTGAACTCCCTGATCGAGATGATGGAGAGCAGGGAAGAGTCTTTGATCAGGGAAGCGACCTGCCCGGTCAGGGGGGGCAGGATCCGGGAGATCACCTGGGGAAAGACAATGTAACGGTAGGTCTGAACCTGGGTGAACCCTAAGGATCTGGCTGTTTCCAGCTGGCTTGGGGCAATGCTTTCAATACCTGAACGAACGATCTCGGCCATGTAGGCCCCGCTGAAGACGGACATGATGCACACCCCCACGAAAAAACGGTTGTCGATTCCCGCAGCATGGGCCACCACGTAAAAAAAGATCAGCACCTGAACCAGAAGCGGGGTTCCGCGCACCACTTCGATGTAGACCCGGCAAAGGATCCGCAGCATGATGACCCTGGATCTCTGGGCCAGCCCGAAAAAAAGGCCGATCACCAGGCTGAGAACCAATGAAACAAGGGTGATGGCAATGGTGGTGAAAAACCCCTGGATCATATTGCTTCGGTAGTGCCACACATTTTCCCAGACAAGGTCATAGCCCAGGGCGGAGAAGCAGGCCCACACCCCCCAGGCAATCCCAAGAACAACCAGGCCGATGTTGAAGCCCCACACCTGGCCGGGAACCTCTTTTCCGTCTGAAAGAAACAAATATGGCATTGTTTCCCTGGTGTTCACGGGGCTGCCGCTTTTTTCTAAAACCCGGGCAATCATTTTTCACCCAGATCAAAATAGAAGGGAATGCTGTTTTTTTCGAAAAAGGAGACCATCTCACCCAGATATGCCCGGGCCATGGCGTCAAAGCGTTTTTCTTTGAGGCTCAGGGCTATATACCCGTTCACCTGATCCAACAGCTCCCGGTTTCCTTTTTTAATGGCCATCCCCCAGTTGGATCCTGCACCGGGGACCGGGGTGACATTGATCCGGGTGGTGGCCGGATGCTTCCTGTAATGTTTATATACCGTGACGCTGTCATAGATGAACGCATCTGCTTTGCCCTGGACCACCTCCAGCACGCAGGCCGCCACATCTTCAAAACTGATCACATTCGCCCGGGGCAGTTTCTCTCCGGCAATGGTCGCGCCGATGGTGCCGGATCTCACCGCAACGGACACCGAGGGGTGATTCAGGTCCTTGAAACCGCTGACCCTGGATGATTTATGAATTAAAAGAGCAAGCCCGGACTGACTGTATGGGCTCGAGAAATCAACCACCCTGCGTCTCTCTTCGGTGATCCCCATGGAGGAGATCACAAGGTCCGCCTTTCCGGTCTGAAGTGACGGGATCAGACCGGTCCACGCCGTGTTCTCGATTATCAAGGGCCGGTTCAGGTAATCGGCAAGGCCCTTGGCAATCTCCACGCTGATCCCTGACGGTGCCCCGGACGGGTCCGTCATTTCAAACGGGGGGTACTGAAGTTCCATGGCCACCACCAGGGGCTTTTCCAGCCCTTGCGGGGCACTGCCGCACCCCACATAAATAAACAGAGACAACACCATGATTGCAACGGATATTATCTGCTTCCTTTTCATACGTACTTCCCTTCCCTTGGTCTGTTTGGCATAGCTCTGCCCATGTTGTGGCAAAACCGGTCAATAATGGAAGGGTGCGCACCCCGTAAACTTCAGAGCACCTGGCCCGAAGCGGTTCACAAGATACGATAAAAAGGATGGAGGGACAATGTCAGAACAGACAAAGAATTATCATTTTGAATTCAGCAGGCGATATTCCCGTGGTGTTGTCCGGGTCATCTTCTTAAAAAACCGAATGAGGTTTCCAGGCTCTGAGAAGTTCAACTCATACCCGATCTCAGAAATGCTTTTGCTGCTGAACAACAACTCTTTTTTGATATCGGCCACCAGGCGCTCCTTAATGATTTCAGAGCAGCTTTTGCCAAAACACCTGTTCAATACCTTGTTGAGGTGAGACTTGCTGACCTGGAGCATCTCCGCATAGTCTGAGACCTTCTGCCTTTCCCGGATATTCTGCTCCAAAAGCCTTCGGAATCTTAATGTTAAACCTTCCTGGAAAAGTTCATCGTTCAGGTTGAACTCCCGTTCATAGATCCGGTTAATCTGGATCAAAAGGTAATAGAGGATAGAGCGCAGGAGATGATGGCTGTCCTTGCGAACGCCTTTCAGTTCCGTTTGGATTTCATCTAATTTAACCGTCATCTGCCTGAACATCTCTTCGCCGGTTTGAATAAATGAAGGCGTGGAGTTGTTATAAAAATAGTGAAACCGGTATAAGAAAAGGGCGTCATTAAAAAAAGTGGCAATAAACTCCTCTTCAAAAATCAGGAAATAGCCGTCCATGGGCTCATCAATCACCGCCCACTGCCGCCACTTGTTCCGGGGCAGTAATAAAATGGTTCCTCTCTCAAACGGGATCTCTTCATCATCCAGTTTGAACCGCCCCTTTCCCTTGGTTATGAATATGATTTCATGGAAGGAGACGTAAAATGGGGTTTCATCTTTAACAAAACCTTTTGTCTTGGAGATGAGTCCACAATCGATGAGGAGCTCTTTTCCATATTTGTTTTTTCTGAAATTAAATTTCATCATGCGGTCATTTTACCCTTCTGCCTGGTACCTGTGATAATCGGCTGGAAGAACCTGTCATCCAGTCTGTGTACGTCATCAAAGCCAGCCTTTCTCATCATTTCCATGAGCAAAGGAATGCCCACGGCATAGTACCTGGATCTCATAACATATGTGCGGCACTCCGGGCCACCACGATCCTCGACAAAGTAGAATGCCACATCGTATGTTGGCGGATGAGGGTCCCAAACCTGCCAGAGCAACCAGCGGATGCCGTTGTCTTCCCGGATACCATAGGGTTTGACCTGTTGCTTTGATAAGTCCTCCTTCTCGTAATCCCGGACAGAGATGATGCAACCGCCCCCTGGGCGCGTACATTGGTAGAACTGTCGGAAGGCAGTGAGGATCTCCCCATCCGAAAGAAGGTGAGGGACTGAATTGTCGCAAGAGATCACGATATCGAACTGACATGCGTGATGAGTGAAGGCCTGACGCATGTCTGCCACCGAGAAAGTAACGGGCAAATTACGCTTATCGGCCTCCTGCTTGGCCCGTTCGACCTCCTCGGGCGACAGGTCAGACGCTGTAACACGGTAGCCGAGGCCCGATAGCCCTATCGCTTGCGTGCCGATGCCGCATGAAACGTCGAGAACGGATGACGCATCAACCCATTTTTCACGAATGACGGAATCGAGCATGCGGGCTTGTTTTTGTATGCTCTTGTTCCAATCCGGATAGATCAGGTGGTACAGGGGGGTGAGCCCGGCATAGAATTTATTTGTATTTGTCATTTTTATGGTCACATATATATTTTATTTCACGGCACAGAACTTATTCTCGGTACAAAAAAAGGACGGACATTGCAACTAAATTCCAATTTTATGGGAGATAACGTATCCAGGACAAAAAGCAAGGATTATAACACTGTCATTAAATACGACCCTGAGATTGATCAATTCCGTGGTGAATTTATTGGTCTGAATGGCGGAGCTGATTTTTACGCTACAAACATTGAAGAGCTTCGAGAAGAAGGCAAGATCTCTCTCCAGGTTTTTCTTGATATGTGCAAGGAAGAGGGAATTAATCCACACAAAGAATATTCTGGAAAATTCAACCTGAGAGTTCCCCCGGAACTACATGCTGAAATAGCGACAAAAGCAGCAGCAGAAAGGAAAAGCCTCAATACGTGTGTCACAGATATGCTCACCGAATCCATCCAGAGCCTGTAACCCTTATCCCCTTGTGCTTTTGCCATATAAAACAAGATAAAACCAGTGACCCATAGCTTAATTTTATTTCTGAAAACAAATTTGCTTTATACCACAATCGACATTATTATAAGAACATCCCAATTGACCTGAATTGCAAATGGGTTTTATATATTCGCCTCCTTAATATCCACTGAAACCATTCAGGGATAAAAATATTGCAAACAGTAGTGACCCTTTAGGAGTTATTCCCTAATATTAAAGCAAGGGCGTGTCTTTCAGCCATTTTTAGCAAGAGGAGAGAATAAAATGCGACCCATAATATTGAAATTGCTTATATCCATGCCTCCGGAACCTGCTGGCTGCTTCCGGAGGCGTTGATAGAGTGGCAACCGACCCGGAATATCGTTTTGTTTTTTGGCGATGTTTCGACGGTAATCATTCAAAACAAAGGAGAATGTCATGAACAGATCGCTATTAAAAAAAATGGGTAGGCCGGTGTTGGCAGGCGTCCTGTTGCTGCTCCTGTCGGTGCCCTTTGCGCCAAAGGCCCATGGTCTGGATGCCGCTATTGATGTGGCACCTAATATCATCAACGTTGGCGGTTCAATGGAGAGTTTTGTGATTCACACCAACATCCCCTATGTTCTGGTAGACCCGGTAACTGTCAAGGTCAATGATGTTCCGCTGTACGCCTGGAAAAGGGATTCTCTCGGTTTTTTTGACGCTATCGTCTTAATGTCCGACATTGAAGGAACCCTGGAAGTCGGGATGGAAAACGCCATTACCCTTGATGGAGAGACCACGACGGAGGACCCCTTCAGCGCCAGTGAAGACGTACTGATTATTGACAAAGCAAGTAAGCCAGGATTGTCGCGGTAAATCTCATGCAATCCCGACTGGCTCCGGCAGACTTTTGTTTGCCGGAGCTGTTTCTTTTTTCAAACAGAGAGAACGGCGATTAAAAACATGCCTGAACCGTCAAAGGGAAGAACTGCAATGGACGAATTATCAGGTAATTGGAAAGCCATTTTTTCCCGTTAAACTATTTAATATAAAAAAATAAAATGAGCACTTTAACATGTAAGATCGGGCAACCGCTTTAACGCCGCAAAAAGCCACATGGTTTGCGCAGGTGGTGAAATGAATATCCCAATGGATTAGTCCTCGCTGATCTCTTCGATCTCGCTCTCCACATCAAGATAGGCCTGTTTCAACTCCTCCTCAATGGCGTCATCGGCATTCCAGAGACCACGGGCAGAGGCTTCCAGGAGTTTATCCAGGATATTTTGGAGGGCATAGGGGTTGACCGCCTGCATCCACTCCTGGATTTGGGGGTCCAGGGGTACTTTTCTGGCAAACCTGCTGTACATGCAATCGTCTATCACATCTGCCGTGGCATCCCACCCGATGATGATATCCATGGCCTTGGAAAGATCTCCGGCCCCTTTGTAACCGTGTTCTTTTAAGCCCTGTATCCATTTGGGGTTTAAAAGCCGGGACCTGAAAACGTGGCGGGCCTCTTCAGTGGTGGTGCGCATCTTTACCCGTTCAGGGTCGAAAGAATCCCCTGCCAGAAAACCTGCACCGTTCTTACCGCAGAAATGAGACCGCCGTGGTAGTTGTAGTAATCGGTGCAGAGCATCATGTCCTTTTCCCGGGTATCCTCGTTTTTCACCGTGACCGACATGCGGTTGAGCACTTTTCTGAACCCTTTTTCACAGGGCTTGCCAAAGGTGTTCTGGCCGTAGGCGTGGGAAGACCATTGGATGAACATGTTGCCGAGATCGTCGGTTGTTTCCCAGCGTTTTGATTCAATGAGTTCTGCCACCCCGGCACCGTAGCTTCCGGCAGGGGAACCGAAGATCCTGAAGGTTGCCTCCCGGAACGCCTCGTCCTGATCCATGCCTTTTTGGGCAAGGTCGTCCATGTCTTTGATCACATGAGAACGGATGAAATTGACGGCGGGATCTTCCTTGAGTTGGGCTACCATTTGAACGCCCTTGTCGATGAGATCCGTGAGCAAGGGAAAGGCGTCCCTGAATATGCCTGAAATCCGTGGGGAGACATCTATGCGGGGGCGGTTCAACTGGGATGCGGGAATGACCTCAAGCCCTCTTACATTGCCCGAGCCTTGCTGCCACACGGGTTTTACCCCCATGAGATAGAGGATCTCAGCAATATCGTCTCCCTTGGAGCGCATGGTGGGGCTTGCCCAAAGGACCATGCCCACGCTTTCGGGATAACGGCTGTCATACTCTTTGCGGTAGCGGTCGATGAGGGCGTCCCCCAGGCGTTTACCCACCTCCCAGGCTGCGGGGGTGGGGATCTTCTGGGGATCCACGGAATAGAAGTTCCGGCCTGTGGGGAGGATGGACGCATCTCCCCTGCTGGGCGCGCCCGACGGGCCGGGGGGCACGAACCGTCCGTCAAAGGAGGCAAGGCAATGGGTGATCTCGTCCGAGGTTTTTAACAGCCGGGGAAGAAGGTCTTCCATGGCATACTCAAGCACTTCCAGGATCCTGGCATCGGTTTTACCCAGGTGGTTTGCCATGATGGTGTTGAGATCAGTGCCTTCTGCCGAGCCTTGTTTTTGCCTGAGCGCATTTTTTTGCTTAAGCGCATCATTGATGAGGGCCAGGGAAAGCGTGTGGGCCTTTTCAAGGATCTGGCCCCCTGTCATGTTCAGTGCTTTGTCCACCCCCCTGCCCCGGTTTGCCATGACCGTTTCAAGATCATATCCCAGGGCATTGACCACAGATTCCCTGAGGGAGGGAACAGATCCATTGGCAAGCCGTGTCATCTGGACAATGGTTTCAGCCGGCCGGTTCTCTTCCGGGAGGCTGCCAAGGATGTGCAGGCCCTGGGTGATGGCTGTGTCCGCTATTTCGCTGAGGCAGTGGTGGAGTTTTTCCATGAAGGCCTCAAAGTCTGCCATGGCACGGGCCCGGGTGATGTCAAGATCCTTGTCAAGATCGGCCTGTGTGACCGCATCCCAGATCATGGGCTTTAAAAGTTCGGTCTTTGCCTGGTCCTGGACTTTGGCCTCCTGGTACTCCTTTGCAAGGTTTTCCACCGGGACCAGATCATCGTACAGGTCCGAGTTGACAAGGGCCGGGGGCAGGTGGTCGATGATGCAGGCAAAGGAGCGGCGTTTTGCCTGGGTGCCCTCGCCGGGATCGTTGATGATGTAGAGGTAGGTGTTGGGCAAGATCGGGATAACAGTCGGGGCCGAGGCCCACGGCTTTGCCCGGAAGCCATTCAAGGGAGCCGTGCTTGCCCACATGGAGAACGGCGTCTGCCTTGAATTGATCTTTTATCCATCTGTACTGGGCAAGGTAGTGATGGGGAGGAGAGAGACGGGGATCATGGTAGAGCTTGTCCACCTGTTCCAGATACCCCCTGGGGAGCTGGATGGTGATGAACAGATTGCCGTTGATCAAACCGGGGAACAGCAATTGGTTGTCATGGACAAAGAGATCCCCGGGCATCCTGCCCCAGTCTTCTGTCATCTTGGTGCGGGTCTTTTGGGGCAAACTGCTTGGCTGCCACGGGCACGGTGATGATCACCCCGTCAAGTTCGGGCTGGGCAACGCCGATGGTGATGTCCACATTGTGCAATCCCTGGGGACTCTCTTCCCACTGGGTGATGGTCTGGCCGGTGGAGATGACCTGGATCACGGGAACATCCAGGCGCTGGAGCAGATTTTTATATTCCTGGGATGCCATGCCAAGGCTGAACATCACCGGATTGATCAGGGCATCGATGATGGGTTTGCCCTTGTCCATGAAGAGATGATCGATAACATAATCCGCCCCGTGATTGTTGATCAGCTTGTCTTTGAAGCGGGTGTGGAACACGCAGAGAACATTGTTGCCCTGGGCTTCGGCTTCGTGAACCATGGCGTCGATATGGTCCTTGTTGTTGGTCACCCAGAAGTTCTGGTAAAACCAGATCCCAAGGGTCGGCTTATCAGGATCAAGCCCCTTGAGATAATCGGTCAACTCCGGGACATGATCAAGATCCGGATGGTAGATCCCCTCGCTCAGGGGGCGTCGTGGGGGGGCGGCCTGGGTGGTGGTGTTTTTTAACCGATTGTGCAGGCAAATGAGCATGTTCGTTAAATTGTCCACACCGCCATATCTGTAATACTGGTTCAGGGTCTGCCATGGGCCTTCATCCACGCCGTGGGAATAGCGTTGCACCATGGCCATGGACTCTTGATTGCTCCCGGTGGGCTGGACATGGAAATAGGGAACGGCCGCCCCTTTGCCCGCAGGTTTTCAAAGCCCTTGATCAGATCCGCCCAGGCAGGGAAAGATCTGTGGCCGGACATGAGGGTGACAATGACGATATCCGCCCCAAGGGCCTTTGCCACAAAATCCTTTTGGACGTGTTCGGAGTTCTCAAGCTGGGTGCGGGTCCTGGCAAAGACATCCACAGGGGCCACCCTGGATTGAAAATCCAGGATGGCCGCGCTCAGGTTGGGAATTTCGTTGGAGGTGACGCTGAAATAAACCAGCTTGATCCTGTCCGTACTCACTTGAGATTACTCTTTCTGTTTTGATTACGAAGGGCGCTGACATCGCTTGCCACTTCCTGGAGGGGTTTTCTCCGTATCCTGTGGGGAAGGGCCAGCTCAGCCGCATGTTCGACATCCTGGCTTGTCACCTCTGTCCGGCCATGATAGGCGGCCAGGGTCTTGGCTGTTTTTAAAATGATGATATCGCCACGATGACCGTCAACCCCCACATCAAGGCAAAATGATGCGATCTCAAAGAGAAGCGGCCGTTCAATGGTGACCTTGGGATAGAGGGAGATGGCAAGCTCGATCTTGTTTGAAAGCGCCCTTGATTCCTCCTGCCACCTTTGGCAGAACGCCTTTGGATCATCATCAAATTCAGCCCGTCTCTCCATTACAGCCACCCGCTCTTCCGGATCATGGGAGCCCTGGATGCTGACGCAGAGGCCGAACCGGTCCAGGAGCTGGGGCCGGAGCTCCCCCTCTTCGGGATTCATGGTGCCAACAAGCGTAAACCTTGCAGGATGGAAAAAAGAGACCCCTTCCCGTTCAATGGTGTTAACGCCCATGGCAGCAGAGTCAAGGAGTACATCCACCACATGGTCGTCCAGCAAGTTGACCTCATCCACATAGAGAATCCCCCGGTGGGCTGCGGCAAGGATACCCGGATCGACTCGCTTTTCTCCTTTTTTCAGGGCATGCTCAAGATCCATGGTGCCCACCACCCTGTCTTCGGTGGCACCCACGGGCAGTTCAATCACCTTGATGGCGTCCATGCGGGTTTCGGGAACGCAATCCTCCACAACGCATTTTTTGCAGATCTCCCCTGTCTCCGAAGCCGGAAGCCGGAAAGGACATTGGCTGATGACCTCGATCTTTGGCAGGATTTCGGCAAGGGCCCTGACCGCCGTTGATTTTGCCGTTCCCTTCTCCCCCCGGATCAGCACCCCGGAAAGGGCGGGATTAATCACATTGAGTATCAATGCAAGTTTCATCTGTTCCTGGCCCACAATGGCGGTAAAGGGAAAGATCTCTCGCTTTTCCATCAAACTATCTCCTTATGTTTTATGCCTTATGCCGAAGCCCTGGCAAGCCCCACAAGGGCTTCAGCCTTCAGATCATCGATTTTACAACAGTCGGCACCAATGGCTACAGCAAGTTTCGGTGCAAGCCCAAAGGTGACAATGCCCTGGGATTCCGTGTCCACTACAATATATTTAACCCTGTCATCCTCCCCCATTTTTGACGCAAACATGAGCGCCTCATCAACCGGCCTGTTCTCCCCCATGGCAACATTGGATTTCCCGTCGGTGATGATGAGAACAATGGGCCGGGTTCCGGGATCGCGGTTCAGGGCGTTGTTTACCAGTTGGTGGGTTTTCTCAAGGCCTGCGGAAAGCGGAGTTCTTCCCCCCACCGGCATCTCTTTGAGATAGGAGGCCGCAAGCTCAATGGAAGATGTGGGCGGCAGGTTGACCCATGCTTCGGATTTCCTGAAGGATACCATGGCCACCCTGTCCCGTTTCTGGTAGGCATCAAGGAGCAAAGAAAGGATCGCACCCTTGGATGCAGCCATGCGCCCCCGGGCTCCCATGGACCCGCTTGCATCCACGAGGAATACGAGGAAGTTGCCCATGCGTTTTTCCCGGATCTTCTCTCTGATATCTTCGGGTTTCAGGCAAACCGTCAACCCCTCGGGAATATCCCTTGCTGCCTGGAACGGGGCTGCTGCCCTTAATGTGGCATCCAGGGCCACATCGTTGTTGATACGCTTCATGGAGGATTTTACATACCGGCCCTGTTTCTGGGAGACACGGCTCCGGGATCGCCTGCCGGAGCCCCTTCGCATCTTGCGATCCTTGGGAGAAGAGATCTTTTTCACCTGAAAGGAAGCGCCGATCTCAAATACCTGTTCCGGGTCCCGGCGGTTTTTATCTTCTCCGGCCTCCTGGGAATTATCCTCTCCTTTGTCCGGCTGTTCCGTCTCCCGGGAATCTTTATCTGCCCCTTCCTGGTCCGGTTCTTCCCTGTCCGGCTGACCCGGATTTTCCTGCTCTGTCTGCCCTGGGTCTTCTTTCTGTTCGTTATCCTGCTGATCTGTTTCGGCCTGGTCTTTATCCGGCTGGGGCGGTTCCGGGGGCGGCGGCGGGGCGGCATCCCTTTTCCGGTGAAAAAGGGTAAACTCCGCCACAATGCCGATGTCATCAAGGGTTACTTCGGTCTGCCCAAGTAATGCGGCATGGGCCTTTGCCGCCTGTTCAAGAACGATGTCACAACGATGGCCCGCCACATTATTTGCGGAACACAGCTCGGCAATAAACGCCCTTGACTGCTTTGATATTTTCACCCGGGGCAGCAGTAAACCGGCCTGTTTGATTTTTTCGGCAAGCTTTTGATTCTCTTTTCCATGGACAGCCCTGTATTGATCAGGATCCCGGTCATAGCGTTCCCGCTCCTCCATGAGAACCACCCGGAGTTCGGGATCTTTTTCCGAAACAACCTCCACGCAAAGCCCGAAACGATCAAGGAGCTGGGGCCTTAAATCCCCCTCTTCCGGATTCATGGTGCCCACCAGCATGAAGCTTGCCGGATGGCAAAAGGAGATCCCCTCCCGTTCAACCCTGTTCATCCCGGATGCTGCCGCATCAAGGATGATATCCACAATATGGTCATCCAGAAGATTGATCTCATCCACATAGAGGATACCCTGGTGGGCCTCGGCCAGCACCCCCGGCAGCAAAACCTTTTTCCCCTCTTTGATGGCACGGTTGAAATCCATGCCCCCTGTCACCCTGTCTTCGGTTGCGTTCAGGGGCAGGTTAACAAGGGAGGACGGCAGCGGCAAAATATCGGCAAGACCGCGGACGGTTGTTGATTTAGCGGTTCCTTTTTCTCCACGAATCAATACCCCGCCGATTCCCGGGTTGATGGCGTTGAGGATCAGGCAAAGCTTTAAATTTTCCTGACCGACAATGGCTGAAAACGGGAAAATTTTGCTATGAAACATATGATCTCCTGTCAGGTTCTGTTGTCCAGTCCCGAAAGCAAAAAAATCCGCAGACTGAAAAATATCAATCTGTGGATTTCCCTTTTTATCCAGTAGATCATTGGACGTGCAGCACTCCCATGCTACTCATCCTTTCCCCAGGCAGGTCTTCTGACTCTCGGATCTTTCTACTGGCTGCGTCTTCCCGGTTTAAGCTGCCAGGCTATGGCAGCTGTCTGTCCAGTGACATTATTGCAGTCTTCGTCCCCGAATACAGCGATGGGCTCGTTCCCGGTTCAAACGGGATTCCCTATTAAGCAATTGCACCTGATGAAACGTTTCTTTTGCTACAAGATAATACTGGATATGTCAAGGAGCTTTATGGGCAGAAAGCACTGGTTACTTTTTTTTTATCTATTGACTATCAAGCAAAATAATGCTTAAAAACATGACTGAAAATCATTCAGGTGCTTTTAAAGCACACAAGGGCCTGATCATTTAAATTTCAGGCTCTTTAACAGGGAACCCCGTGAAAATCGGGGACGGGCCCGCCGCTGTGATCCTTTTCCTTATTTTCAAAAGAATTTAAGGAAACTCTTTCGGCCATTGTATGCCACTGCCCTGTCATTCCTGAATCCGGTGTTCATCATCCGGAGCAGAATGACAACCGGGGTGGGAAGGCTGCTGAAAGGGAAGGAAAGTCAGAAGACCTGCCTGAATGAAAGTGAGCTTGATTCTCGTGGACAGAGGCAAGTTCCCATGATCCTGCAGGATAAATCGGGAAATCCCGGATCGTTTGTTTGAATACGATCCAGGATTTTTTTGTTTCCACGCCACACTCCCAAAAAAATCTTGGCTCAATAATCACAAGGATTTTTTAAGGAGAAAAGATGAAACACAGATTGATGGCCCTGGGGATTTCCACCGTACTTCTATGCTGTTGCAGTGTTCCGGCCCTTGCCGGGGAAGAGGTAAGTAATACCGTTCAACAGCTGGATGCCATGGTGGTCACCGCCACCCAGACGGAAAACACCGTCCTTAAGACAGCGTCCAACATCGCTGTTATCACCGCAGACGATCTGAAAAAAGGAAACACCAAAAACATAGCCGATGTATTAAGAAAGCTCCCCGGTGTGTTTTATACCAATGCCTCCGGCCTTGAGCCCAAAATCTCTTTCAGGGGCACCCACATCGGCATGAGCCCCGGCGCCGAAGTGATACTCAACGGCATTCCCATGGGCCTGGGCAAATTCGGATATATCGATTTTGAAGCCATCCCCATTGAGAACATTGAAAGGATCGAGGTGATCAAAGGCCCCATGTCCTCCCTGTACGGAGGCAATTCCGCCAGGGGCGTCATCAATATCATCACAAAACGCGGCCAGGACGACTTTGGCGGTTCCCTCAGTGCCATTGGAGGTTCCAACAACGACCGGCGTTACTCGGCCCTCATCCATGGCGCCAAGGACAAATGGGACTATAATCTGAACGTCAAGAAAAGGGACGAGGACGGCTACAGGGACGAAACCTGGCTGGACAATTTCTATGTCAACGGCGAGCTGGGATACTGGCTTTCCGATGACACAAGGATCGGCGCCTATGTCAATGTGGCGGACAAGGAAAGATCCCTTGCAAAAAAACTGACCAAGGCCCAGAAAGAGGAAGACCCCACCCAGGCAACAGACTACAGCCTGACCGAAAACGATGATCTGATCACCGGCCTGAACTTTACCATGAAGAAATCCGCCTTTGATCTGACCACCTCCCTTTACTATAAGAACAGGGATAAAACCTATGAGAACTATCTCATGGCATCATCCACTCCCTATCTGGAGGAGCTGACAGAAGATGTGTTCGGGGTGAGATCAGTGCTGACGTTCAAGCAGGACCTGTTCAGCCGGGCCAACAAATTCTCCATCGGGTTTGACTATGACAAGGATAATATTGACCTGAAAACCACCAAAGCCACCTCAAAAACCGTTGGCGCGCCCTACACAAAGCCTGATCCCAAAAAGACCGGGGACTTTTCCAGTGACATCATCGGTGTTTTCATCCAGGACGAATTCTCCATTCTGGACAACCTGACCGTGACCGCAGGACTCAGGTATGACTATTTTAAATTCGACAACAATGCCGACTACGATTTCAGCCAGAACGGAAAATACGATTACGAAGGCGAACCGGACTACGACAAGCTCAACCCCAAGTTGAGCATCAGCTATCAGCCCACGGACAGACTGAGCGTTTATGGAAGCTATAGCAAATCCTACCGGGCACCTTCCATCTACGACTACTACGCCAGCGGCTCCTACTCTGCCAAGAATGCCTTTGTACTTGAGCCTGAAACCTTTACCCAGTATGAGATGGGCCTCAGGCATCAGGTCTGCAAATGGCTGGCCGTTGATGCTGCCATCTACCACCTGACCATGGATAACATGATGGATTCGGCCTATGGTCCCACAGGAAATTACATGGGCAAACAGAACATCGGCAAAGCGGTCATCCAAGGATTTGAGCTGACCCTGTCAGGGAAGCCCTGTGACCGATTCAGCTATGCCGTCTCCTATACATACACGGATTCGGAATACGCAGAGGATATCTTTGCCAAAAACGGTGAGAACATCAAAGGCAACGACATCAACAAAGTTCCCTCCAATAAGCTGAACATCGATCTTGAAACCAAACTGATGAAACTTGCAGCCCATGAACTCATCTGGAATGTGAGCCTCCTGGCCCAGGACGAATTTGCCATGGATAACCTGAACTCCTCATACTACGATGGGTATGCCCTGGTAAACACCAAGCTGACCCTGAAGCATGAATCCTACGAGTTCTTTGTTGCCGTGGATAATATCCTGGACAAGGAGTATGACGGGTATGCCTACACAAGCTCCGGCAAGGATTACTACTATCCCGCTGACGGAACCACATTTGCCGTTGGTGTTGAATACAAGTTCTAAGATTCACAACCTGCTTTTAAGCAACGGTTGTTAGAGAAAAGGATATCCCCGGACCGTTTCAACCGGTCCGGGGATTTTTCAAGGTGCCCCGTGTGGTATAAACAAATGGTTTCTGCGGTCCTGCTGGTGTTTTTCTCATTCCTGCAGATAACGGCTCCCCCGGCAGCGGCAGAGGAAGAAAACAGCGGCAGCAGCATCGTCATAACGGCCCGGCAGATAAAGGCCATGAACGCCAACACCACCGGGGATGTGCTCAACCGGGTGCCGGGGGTCAAGGCCGGGGACACATCTGTTTCCATCCATGGTTCCTCCAAGGTCAAGGTGTTTGTCAACGGTAAACCCATCAACGACCCCACCTCCAGCCACGGGGGTGTCCGGTGGGACATGGTCACCCTGGAAGAGATAGAAAAGATCGAGATCCTCCGGGGCAAGGGCGGGGTGGAACATGGCAGTGATGCCGCCGGCGGCGTCATCCTCATCACCACCCGGAAAATCGAAAACATCAAAGGCCATATCAAGACCCAGGCCGGTAACGATGATGCCTTCAACACCAAGGTAAACGCCTCCATGGCCCATGGCAAGCTGGGGGTGGGTGTTTCAGGGGAATACAACACCTTTGGCGGGTATAAGCCCAACAATGACAAGGAAACCGGCAGAATGGGCACCCGGTTCGAGTACTCCCCGGAAGAGAACAAAGATTTCATCTTTTCCGCCGATTATATGCACGATGAAAGGGGGTTGAGCGGGTTGCCGGCGTTTCCCACCCCGTATTCACGCAAGGAAACAGAGATCTCCCTGTTTTCATTTCTTGCAAAAATCGATAAATTTAAGAGTAAAACCTACCTGAACCAGGGAAGAAAACACAACACGGACAAGAGCAAGCATCTTGATAAAACCATAAAAGTTAAAAATTTTGGGCAGGATTTCAACTATGCCCATTCATTCAACACCCTCAATGCCCTGAACATGGGTGCAGGGTATGAATGGGGAGAGGCAACAAGCACATCATTTTCCACCAAAGAAGAATATTCATGGTCTGTTTTTTCTTCCTGGGAAAAGCGGTTCAAATCCGTTCCGGTGACCCTGACCCTGGGCGTCAGAGGCGTTTACTATTCAGAGTTCGACAGGGCCGTGAACCCGGAAATCAAACTGGAATACAAAAAAAAGCGCTGGCAGGTATCAGCATCCTACAGCCGGGCCAACAACACCCCCTCATTTTACCACCGGTACAATGAAACCTCTTCCACCATTGCCAACCCTGATCTTGAGATGGAGACGGCCGACAACTATGAACTGGGTCTCTCCATGTCGGTAACGCCAAAGCTATCAGCCCATCTTTCCCTGTTTTACAACAGCCTTAAAAACAGAATCACCTATATCCGCGACAACAACGGCATCGGTCAATATTCGAATATCGGCGAAGTGACCTACAAGGGAGGGGATGTGGGCATGAACTGGGATCCCCTGGACGAACTGAACATCACAAGCTCATACACCTATCTTCTGGCCAAAAATGAGCAGACCGGTTTAAGTTTGACGGCAAAACCCGAGCACAAGTTCAACTGCTATTTTAATTTAAAGCCCATGGACAAACTCTCCCTGGATCTGAATCTTTTCTATACGTCCAAGGTCTATACCAACACCAAAAACACGAAAACGGTATCCGAGTATCTGCGTGCGGATCTCCGGGCAGAATATTTCTTTGACAACTTCAGCCTTTTTTCTAAAATAGAAAACATTGCCGATAAAAAATACTATTACAGCGACGGCATGCTTGCCCCCGGCAGGAACTGGCTTGCGGGAATCAATTATCATTTTTAAATAAGGTACCAATGTATAAAGTCATATGGAGGCTTGCGGTTTGAAAGGAAATTTCGATACCACATGTAGTACCACAAAATCAAAAAAGGCAGAGTCCATTATTGACCCTGCCTTGTGGTTGGATGTTATAGAATAGACTATTTCTTGAGTTTCTTTCTACGGACTCCGGCAATACCTAAGAGACCAAGCCCAAAGAGAACCATTGTTGCTGGTTCGGGTACGGGCTCGTAATAGAATCCCCCTGAGAATCTCGTTTGGGTTATGCCAAAATTCGTTTGTGGCAAATCATTAACGTCCACCCAACCTCTGTAGTTCGCCTGAATAATGCCATTAAGTGTATAATCCCCGGTTATAGCCACCATTGCTCCAAGTCCTGCTAATGTTGGGTTTACACTAGAGGCTGTAACAAACGAAGCATTTCCAGAAAGTGTGAGCGTCAAACTCGTAACTAAAACCTGGTCTGGATTCGGGTCGATATAGTTCGCCGTTCCTATCCATGTCGCTGTATTCCCCCCCGTGATACCGTTGAAAGTCAGAGGTTGTAAAACGCCATAATCCAAACGCACCCCCAGAGAATTAGTTGTAGTGTCCCAAAGCCCCCAGTAAAGTGAAGTATATGCGGTGTTGTCAAAATTGGAATACGACCAGTTTAGATGACCGGCGAGGGGCCCAAACGTACCACCATTTTCCCCTGTGCCCAACCAATCATTACCCCCTGGGGCTGGATAAGTTGGACCGGTAATGCTCAATGCATAAGCTGAAATCGGGATAACCAGTAAAAAAACTAAGATTATTGCAATTATTTTTTTTTCATTTTTGTCCTCCTGTTTTAATATTATGCTACTCTTAAAAAGAGCCGAATTGTCTGTCTGATAGCCCCTGTTATCAGACAGACCAGTGACTTTCGACTCAATTTTTACAACCGGCTTGGCTTTAAATTGACAATATAGAAATATGCTATGAGTATGCTCTCAACCTGAGAATGAGCTTCCCTGTTGAGAGCTATGTCAATAGCATTGAAGAATTCTCTTCATGAAAATAGCCTTAAATCCAAATTATTGTAGTTATTTTTTAGGACTTAGAATCGAAAAAGAGAGGTGAATTAACGGGTACAAGAAAAGCAGATCAACTAAGCCATATTTGTTAATATATAACTATAGGATGTCTTTTTATTCGAAGTTACGCTTATTTAAGAATCGTGAATACTTAAACAGTTGTGATAGGCTACCAGCCTCATTTATTATTGTAAATACGTAAACTTAATTTATTTTATGATTTTCACGTATACGACACAATATGTTGTATGCAGCCACATTAAAATCACCTGATACTAAATTCAAGTAATTGGAGATAAACCATCCTTTTAACCTGGGAACCTCACTCTCTCAACACCTATTCAATTTAGATGAGGTACCAATGTAGACACCAGATGGAAGCAGAAATTATCATCAGTGGTTATTCGCTCAGTTTTTTAATTCCCATTGTATCAATCAGTTTGTTGATATTTGTCGTTTTAAGATTCATACCGCCTTCTGAAACCGGAAGAAGTACGATTTTTTTGTCTTTCAGGGCTTCGGCAATTTTTAATTTCACAAGGGCTTCCCCCCCTGTGCTTTCCATGGCTTTGTTCATTTCCATGATACCCTTGGCTTCTGCAATGCCTTCAGCCATTATGGCTTCAGCTATAAGTTTCTGCCTTTCAAAATAAACATCAGCTTCAATTTTTGCTTTCCGGTACTCACCATCTACGTCGGCAATCATGCCATTTACTTCGCCCCGGGCCTCTTCAAGTTTTCTTTTGTATTCCTCCTCGGACGCATGCTGGGCAGATTTGTTTTTTTCCACCAACTGGTCAGCGACTTTTTTATCTTCAATCGCCTTTTGATACTTGGGGTTGAACCTGTAATCCTTTGTAAGAACCCGTTCCACTGTAATGCCAAGAGGCGTCAGCATGGACTGGAGAACATCCTTGGCTTTATGGGCCTGTTCATCCCGTTTTGCGGCAACGTAAAACTCTTCTGTCGTGAGTTCCCCAAAGATATCCCGGGGTTTGCTTCTGGCAATTGTCCGCACGACCTTATCCCTGAGGCTTGCGTCCGTATTTGCTACATATTGCAGAATATAGGGTGCTTTGGAAGGATCAATCTTATAGGCAATGATAACATCCAGGCTGATATCATTGCCGTCTATTGTTTTAAATAAAAGATCATCACGGCTCTTCCTGTCACCGCTTTTCGCGCTGTAGGTCATTTCAAGATTTTGCAGTTTAGTATCAAAAGTATGCCAGTCATTGATGAAAGGAAAGAAAAAATAGGTCGATCCCGGAGCATAGTATTTTTCCTCAACGCCTCTTTTTCCAAGGAGAGAAAATTTGATGGTTCGGACCCCCACTTCAGTACTGCCGGTTGAATGGGGAACACAACCTGAAAGGGCGGCCACGTATACGAGACTGATAACAATAAACAGGGCTTTTTTCATCAGTTGCCTCCTTCTCTGACATCAAAAAGTTCAAGGGATTTATTCAAATCAAGAGGATTAACACCGTCAGGCCCATCACTTGGTAAGATAATGACATCAAGGCCGGTAAGCACTTCAGCCATTTTCAGCCCGACCATACGTTCAGCTCCCTTTCCTTTTAATGCCTCATTCTTAAGTCGTACTTTTTCTGCATCAGCAAGTTTCACAAGAAGATCAGCCTGTGCAATTTTCTTTCTGTAGTAAAGATCTTTTTCAGCCATTTTTCTTGTGACATACGCTTTTCCGTTTTCAAGTTCAACCGAGACGGTTACTTTGCCTTCCTGTACAATCCTGGTAAGCTTGGCATTTTCAATGGCTGCCCTTGCCTCTGCCTGATTCTTAAAAACGAGCTGATCTTTGAGCTTTTTCTCTTCAATGTTTTTTTGAATTTCTTCGCTGTATCTAAAATACCGGACAAGGACATGCTCTACCCTTATGCCCTTAGACTCAAGCTCAAGGTTCAGTTTTTTCTTTGTCAGATCACTTTTTGCAACTCTTTTTGGGCTGTTGAAAAAATCCTCTGTGGTTAGTTGCCCTAAAGAATCTTTTAAGGTCGGTTCGGCTTTGGGGATAATGCCGTTATCCTCGAAAAGGTTCCCGGGCCCGATAATTGTAAATACCTTATAGGGATCGATTATCCTGTAAATGATAGACACATCCACATCCACAAAAAAACCGTCTGAAGTCTGTATATGCGCTGCCGATTTAATTTTTGCATACTGGGATGCCGCTTTTTGATAATTGGTTAATTCAAGCACCTGCAGGTCCCGGGGCAATTTATGCATTTGCTGCATACCAAAGGGCAGAACAAGGTGCAACCCGGTACCATATATTTTTTTTTGGACCCCCCGGTTAAACCCTATTTGCACAACTTTAATCCCAAATTCATTGGGTTCTACATATTCAAGCAAAGAACTGTATGCCACAGCAACGACAGCGACTAAAATCACAAAGAGTTTGATTTTCCAGGGAAATTTAATTTTTTTATGAAATTGGGGCTTTTTTATACCTTGTGGAAAGATGGACTTAATGTTTAATCCCTCTTCCGGATTTTCGTTGCCTTCCATAAACAGCTCCTTTTAATTTGGGTTTTATAGATATAAGGTCTGTTGCCAACGTAAGTAGACCATAGTTTAATAACTATTCTTTGTTGGAATTAAGTATGCTGTCCCCGGAATTTTTTCGTCCCCGGAATTTCGGTTACGGATCTCAAAAACGGCAAGACTTTAGAGTATTAAATGTGATTTTTAATTTATGAATCATGAATACAACATTTGTACATATCTAACTTCGGTCGTCAAGAAGAATTCAATGTTTATTGGAGATAATCCATCCTCCGACTTCGTCCCCCCAAAGTATATCGTATTGAGTGAGTGAGCCTAAAGGGCTGGGGATAACCCAGGGGCTCAAACCCCATAGTCAATTGGTTTGTGGACATCCGTTGTCATTTTTAGTATCATCAATCAAATTCAGTCAATAAATCGGATTCAGACAATAACTTCCTTGACATCAACGGCGGGTTTACTTTACTTTCCTTTCATAAAGTAAGTAAGTTCTCACATAAAAATGGGTGCGGCAATTAGGTTTTTCAGTACGCAATTCATGAAAAGGGGAGAAAACAGGTGATATACAGATCAGACATAGATAAAAACCATGCATATACCGGTTTTACAAACGTTATATATGTTTTAGCTGTTGCAGCCTTCCTTTGTTACACGGCTCCCCTTTATGCCGAGCAATCTGATTTGACCGTCCTGAGTATTGAAGACCTGATGGGAATCAAGGTGACTTCGGTAAGTAAAAAAACCCAATATCTTTCAGACAGCGCCGCTGCCATCTTTGTCATCACCAACGATGATTTAAAGCGTTCCGGGGTTACCAACATTCCCGATGCCCTGCGCATGATACCGGGGCTGAATGTTGCCCGTATCGATTCTAACAAGTGGGCGGTCAACAGCCGTGGTGCCACCAGCCGTTTTGCAGATAAACTTCTGGTGCTTATTGACGGGCGCAGCGTTTATACGCCCTCTTTCTCCGGTGTTTACTGGGAAGTACAAAACGTCATGCTGGAAGATGTGGAGCGCATCGAGGTGATCCGGGGCCCCGGTGCCACGCTCTGGGGAGCCAATGCGGTCAACGGAGTTATCAATATCATCTCCAAGCATGCGGAGGACACCCAGAGCGGCCTGGTGAGCCTGGGAGGCGGCAGTGAGGAACAGGCCTTTGCCAGTGCCCGGTATGGAACCTCCCTGGGAAAAAATACTTACGGCCGCATATACGCCAAAGGTTTCAATGGGGATAAATTTCAATTCTCCCAGGGGGATGATGCCGGTGACGACTGGGGCATGCGCCAGGGGGGATTCCGTGTGGAGTCAAATTTAAACGCCAATGACAGCGTTAACCTCCAGGGAGATATCTACCAGGGGGATATAAACCAGCAGATGACGCTCCCATGTTCGACAGAGCCCTACTGTAAGGAGAAAAGTGACGATACCGAGGTGTCCGGCGGCAATCTGGTGGCGCGCTGGCAATCCATATTATCTTCCACCTCCGAATTTACCCTGCAAGCCTATTATGACCGGACGGAACGAAAAGAAGCCTTTGCCCATGAAAAACGAAACAGCTTTGATCTTGATTTCCAACACCGGTTTTCGGCAGGAACCAGGCATGACATTGTCTGGGGCGCCCGCTATCGTCACACCAGCGATGATTTTGCCAGGAATCCCCTGGTTTTATTAGATCCCGACAGCCGCAGTGACGATCTTTACAGCGCTTTTCTCCAGGATGAAATTTCCCTTGTGCAAAACCGCTTGAAGCTGACCCTGGGATCAAAATTCGAACATAATGATTACACCGGCCATGAGGTCCAGCCAAGCCTCCGGCTTCTCTGGTTGCCACACCCGAACCATAAACTGTGGACATCGGTCTCCCGTGCGGTGCGAACCCCGTCCCGGGTGGAAAATGACGGAACTATCATCAATGAAGTGATTCCGGCTTCAAGCACCCCGGCTGGTTTACCTGTCGTCATAAAGACAATGGGGACCCCTGGTTACGAATCGGAAGAACTCACGGCCTACGAGCTGGGCTATCGTTTTGTACCGAATCAGGCCTTTTCCCTGGACATCGCCACATTTTACAACGACTATGACAACGCGCGGACCGTTGAGGTAGGTACACCCGTATTTCAGGGAACATACATCGAACAGCCCCTTTATTTCACCAACACTTTTTCAGCCCATACCTACGGCGTTGAGGTGGCAGGCACCTGGCAGGCAGCCAAATGGTTGAAGCTGGATCTGGCCTACAGCTACCTTGTCAGTGACTTCGAAGATGGCGGACAGCTGGGTAAAGAGCCCACACACCAGGCATCCTTACGCTCGGCACTCACACCCAGGGAAGACCTGGATCTGGATATCTGGCTCCGGTATGTGGACAATGTAACCGCCATATATGTCGCCTCAGACAATGATCTGTTTGATATCGATGGCTACCTCACCCTTGATCTCCGCCTGGCCTGGCGCCCCACTGGCAACTGGGAGCTTTCCCTGGTCGGCCAGAATCTGCTGGAAAGCAGTCATCTGGAATTTGTTCAGGAAAGTTTCACCCGGCCCACCGAGGTCGAACGGAGCATTTACGGTAAAGTAACCTACCAGTTCTAAGGATTTCTGATGAAAAAAGATAAAGAGCTGGCGAAACGATTGAACAGGATCTGCTGTTTCACTGTTTTTATACTGCTGTTGTCGTTTTCTACGATAGGGAATGCTTTTGGTAAAAGCATGGAGGAATATGCCGTAAAAGCCGCATTTGTGCTCAACTTTGCCAGGTATACCCAGTGGCCGGCTGAATCCTTTGTCAGCCCGGCTGAGCCTTTCAAACTCTGCGTTTTAGGAAATAAAAACCTTGAGTCAGCTTTTCAAGCACTTAACGGGAAAAAAATCGGTTCCCGAACACTTCATGTTCGTTTTATAACCAAGGCAAAAGAGGCTGATAAGTGCAATATACTGTTCATCAGTGAAGACACTGATCCCGCCGTTCTCCTTGAGACCCTTGAAGCCGTAAAGGGTAAACCGGTATTAACCATCGGCGAAACAAAGACGTTTATCAACAAAGGCGGTGTAATCAATCTTTTCAACAGAAAAGAGCGATTGTATTTTGAGATCAACGGGACCACCGCCCGGCAACAGCAGTTAAAATTGAGCTCCCGCCTTTTAAAGCTGGCTATTATTGTGGGGGACAAATGAAGAAGGGGTCCATGATGTTGCGACTGGGCAATCTATCCATCAGAACCAAGCTGTTTCTTCTATTAAGCCTGACGGCGGTACTCGCCCTGTTGCTGGTGTCTACTGCGTTGATGATTAACGAGAAATGGAATGCCCGGAAAAATCTTGTTGGAGAGCTGCGTTCCATAGCCGATGTGGTTGCCCTGAACAGTGGCGCGGCCATGGCGTTTGATGATGAACTGGCTGCTGAGGAGACCTTAAATTCCCTTGCGGCAAAACCCGAAATTGCAGCGGCTATTCTGTATGATAAAAACGGTGACACCTACAGTAAATATCATCGTAATGGTATCGATGCAGACCTTCTGATCACCGATTTAAACAACGCTTACCCCGACAGTCAGGATATTCTTCAGGAATTGGAGACAAATGGTTTTGTCACCCACCTGTTCAACGGTTATATCCATATCATCCGGCCGGTTCTCGCAAAAGACACTCTGGTTGGCGCGATTCACCTGGTGGATGATATGCAGCAGGTCCGCAGGCGGCTGCATACCTATTACAGCGTTGTTTCAGTCATAGTGGTCATTACCCTCATGGTTGTACTTCTTCTATCCGTCAAATTCCAGGAAATTTTTACAGGCCCGTTGTTCGAATTGATGCAATCCATAAAAGAAGTGACTATAAAAAAGAACTATCATGTGCGGGTAAAGAAACAGGGTGAAGACGAGTTTGGAACATTGATAGACTGCTTTAACGATATGATCGGCGAGATCCATGCCAGGGACGAAGACTTGGAAAAAAGGGTTAAATTACGCACGGCTGATCTTTCCCAGGCCAAAAATGAGTTGGAAGAGATGGTTATCTCTTTAGAGACGGCTAAAGAGGCTGCCGAAGACGCCAATCGAGCAAAATCCCAGTTCCTGGCAAACATGAGCCATGAAATCCGTACCCCCATGAACGGAGTGCTGGGGATGACAGAGTTGTTGTTGGAAACAGGTCTCACCGGGGAACAACGCAGGTTTTCCAAAACGATTCAGAGTTCGGGCGATTCACTCCTGACAATAATTAATGATATTCTTGATTTTTCGAAAATCGAGGCAGGCAAGCTTGAACTTGAAACCATTGGGTTTAATCTGCAAATACTGATTGATGATGTCATGCAGCTGCTTGCGTCACGTGCGCATACCAAAAGGCTTGAACTGGCGGTTCTCATTCCTGAGGAAACCCGCATTTTTTTGAAGGGTGACCCGACCCGGCTTCGGCAGGTTCTCACCAACCTTGTTGGAAATGCAATTAAGTTTACAAAAGAAGGCGAGGTCGTCATCCGGGTTGCTACGACAGAACACGCTCATAATAAAGTAAAGCTCCATGTATCGATCCGGGACACTGGTATCGGAATCAGCCAGGAAGACCGTCAACGGCTTTTCAAACCCTTTTCCCAGGCAGATGGATCGACCACCCGCAAATATGGCGGGACCGGACTGGGGCTGGCCATTTCCAAGGAACTTGTTTCATTAATGGGGGGGCGGCTGGCGTGTGAAAGTGAACCTGAAAAAGGTTCCAATTTCTCTTTTACAGTGGATTTTAAAGTAAGTCCTGAAACTGAAAGAATTGGTGATCACCACCGGAATGTACCGGAACAGGCGATCGAGCCAGCTAAGACGGCTCAAGACAAGCAAGAATTTAATCTTCATGTCCTTGTTGCAGAAGATAATTTAACCAATCAATATGTTGCCGCAAATATGCTCAGGTTTTTTGGCTGCAAGGTAGATATCGCTTCAAATGGTAATGAAGCCGTTGAAGCAGTATCGAAAAAGCCCTATGATCTTATTTTCATGGACTGTCAAATGCCCGTGCTGGACGGTTATCAAGCCACAGCAGCCATTCGCCGCCTTGAAAAAGAAAAGAGCCTGAAAAAAAACATACCGGTTATCGCATTAACCGCAAATGCCCTTGAAGGGGACAGGGAAAAATGCCTGGCAGCCGGCATGGACGATTATCTGAGCAAACCTTTTCTGAAAAGTCAGATTCTGGCGGTCCTTAAATCCTGGTCAACGACAAAAGCAATTAAAAAAGAGCTGGCGGTCTCTGACGATTTACCGGACAGAGAACCGGCAAAAGAAGGTGAAACCGATTTTGCTTCAATTGACCAGCGCATGCTTCTTGAAATTCAGGATCTTCAAATCCAAGGAGAACCAAGTATCCTTGATAAAATCATCACGGCTTACCTGGAAGGTTCCAAGGTTATGATATCACAACTGCGGGAATCCCTTGCCGTGAATAATATCGACATTTTACAAAAAAATGCCCACAGCCTCAAATCAAGCAGCGCCAATGTGGGAGCAACAAAGCTATCAATGATGAGTAAAGAGCTTGAGGTAAATTGCAAAACAAACCATCTTGAAAATGCCGCAGACCTGGTTACATCGATTGAATCTGAATTTATCAGGGTTCAAGATGATTTAAAAAAGGAGTGGTTTTCACATGAGTTACGATAGGCATAATCAAAAGAAGCCCCTGGCCCTGGTTGTGGATGATGACGTCTCTCTACGCTTAACCATGGGCGCGGCACTGGCCAAAGCCAACTTTGATGTGATCGAAGCGGAAAACGGTCAAATGGCCCTGTCCCTTTTTAAATCCCAAAAGCCAAACCTTATTTTGCTTGACGTGGTTATGCCGGAGATGAACGGCTTTGAAGTGTGCCTGGCCATTCGCAATCTCCCCGGTGGAAAATATCCTCAGATTCTCATGGTTACCGGAATGGATGATACCAGGTCAACAGCCCGGGCGTTTGAAGCCGGAGCAAATGATTTCATTGCAAAGCCGATCAACTGGGTAATGCTGGGCTACCGCGCAAGATACATGCTCAGGGCCGGCCAGGCCTTTCGAGAGCTGTATATAAGTAAAAGCCGGCTGACCAAGACCCAGGCGTTAGCCAAGCTTGGCAACTGGGAGATCGATCTGGCAAGCAATGCGTTTTCCTGTTCTTCTGAAGCGTGTTCCCTACTGGGATTGAACCCCATGGATAAGCCGGTGACCTACAATGATTTTCTTGCGCCGGTCATCGCCAATGAGCAGGAGATGGTGAAGCAAACCATCAGCAATGCTGTGAAGACAAAAAAGAATTTCAGCCTGAATTACCAGGTGATGCATTCCAGCGGTACTCAAAAGCATATTTTGAATCAAGGGGAAGTATTCTTCAGCAGCAGCGGTGTTCCGGAAATAATGCTGGGGGTTGTGCAGGATTTATCTCAATTGAAACGGGCGGAAGAAAGGATTCGTTTCCTCGCCTTCTATGACGGGTTGACCGGCCTGGCAAACCGGATGCTTTTTCTGGACCGCCTTGACATGGAAATTAAAAATGCCACCCGCCATGGGCAAAAGTTTGCTTTGCTTTTCCTTGATCTTGACCAGTTTAAAAAAATAAATGACACCCTCGGACACCATGTCGGTGATTTACTGTTAAAGAATGTGGCAGAAACCCTCACAAAGTGTATTCGGAGCACGGATACGGCAACACGGCGTGACAAGGACGAATCAGGTTCAATGATTGCCCGGCTGGGGGGCGATGAGTTCACGATTCTGCTTTCAAACATCAGCCATCCGGAAAATTCGGCCGCGATTGCCAAACGCATTCTCAATGGGATTCAAAAATCCTATAATTTCGAAGGACACGATGTATCGGTAACCACCAGTATCGGCATCAGCGTTTTCCCTGCCGATGGGACAACTTCCGAAACATTATTGAAAAATGCCGATTCCGCAATGTATCACGCAAAAAACCGGGGAAGGAACAACTATCAGTTTTATATGGAATCGCTTAACCGGGCGGCAGTAGAGCGATTTTCCATGGAGCGGGATCTCAAAAAGGCCCTGGAGCGTGACGAATTTGTCCTTTACTACCAGCCGCAAATCAATCTTGCCGATCGAAAAATCGTTGGGGCAGAAGCACTCATTCGATGGATACATCCAAAGAAAGGGATGATCATGCCCGATAAATTCATTCATATTGCAGAAGAAACAGATCTGATCATCGACATCAATAAATGGGTGCTGCAGGCAGCATCCAAACAGAACCATGAATGGACAAAAGCCGGCTTGAATTCCATCCGTGTTGCAGTGAACCTTTCCGGATATAAACTCGCCAGACAGAATATTATTAAAAGCATCAAAGAGGCTCTTGAAACGGTCGAACTGGACGCCAAAAAACTCGAACTGGAAATTACTGAAAACATCCTGATGCAGGATAACGAAGAAACGCTTTCAATCTTCCAGCAGATTAAGGATTTAAATATCAGAATTGCCCTGGACGATTTTGGGACCGGCTATTCCTCTTTGAGTTACTTAACCTCTTTCCCCGTGGATACAATAAAAATTGACCGCTCTTTTGTAATGGGAAGCACCGTGCAAAAGGAGAATCGTGTCATCATCAAGGCAATCATCGCCATGGGCCACAGCCTGGGCAAAACAATCGTAGCCGAGGGCATTGAAACCGAGGAACAATTTAACCTGCTGAAAAGATATGGGTGTGATGAAGCCCAAGGGTATTATTTCAAGCCGCCCGTCCCTGAAAATGAATTTGCAAAACTGTTGGCCAGGGGCGTTTTATAGACGCCCAATGTCAAGAGCAGTGGGTGTTTAGTTTTTTTCAAATACATCAATGGTATTCATTTTACCATTACATACATATCCGTTTTCTTGTGTTCCGCACAACTTGAATCCACTATTAATAAGAACTTTATTGCTCGCGACATTCCACGTTGCTGCGCCCGCCCAAAAACCAATATTATTATCACCGTCTTTAAGTATTTCCATCAATGTGACAACAGACTCTTTAGCATATCCAAGATTTTGATATTCTGCTGAAATCCAGAACGCCATGCTCCATTTATGATTTTCCAACATTTTAGATATGGAAATCTGACCAATTACAGCAGTCGGATTTTCTTTGACACATATGGACCATGTATACTTTTTTGATTCTTTCCAATCCCGGAGCCCATCTTCTATCCATTTTTGAGCATCTGTTTCTGTTTGTATTTTTTCTTTTAAAGGAAGATCGCTTGGGAAAGTACTATTTTTGACCGCCTTGAACAATACCAGCCAATCTTCCTTTTCCACCTTTCGAATCAGCAGGCGGAGTGATTCATTTTTTTCAATCAGATGAATATCCATCCCTCTATTCTGGTCCTGCTTTTATAAGTTGGATTTTAAACGGGCGAGCAGGTCCCCTTCTCCATTGTAGATCTCAAGTACCCCATCCACGATCCTACAGGTTGCCACAGCCTCCAGCGCCTTCATAAATGCCCTATCGATTGTCACATCCGGTGGGCAGGCCATCATGGTCGAGCCCATGGGCTGGGTGAAGGTAAGGGCATCCCCCGCCCTTTTATAAACGCCAAAAAACCGGTTACATCCGTTGAACCCGTTGACACGCTTGCCTTCAGATGCCAGCTGAAACCAGGGGAGATCTCTTCCGGCTGAAGCTGTGACAGCTTCTCCATTGAGTTCAATCATCTCCCAGCGGATATTTTCAACCTCGGACATGGTTCTTTCCCCACCAACCGCCCAGGCTGAAACAACCCGGATATCCACAGTACCGGGGGCTCCCCTTGTGATCACAGGATAGGCCGTGTCTGTTGTGAAACGCAGCTTCCCGTTTACAAAGATCTCTGCACGTACCTGATATGTGTGCCGGGGATCAATATCAGCCGGACTGTACTTCAGACAAAAGGGAATGGGAACCTGGCGCCCCATGGCAGTGATCGTATCATCCGCAATCAGCCGTGACAGCGCATCCTGCAGAGAAACGTCCGCCAGGGTCAGGTGAATCTCCGCATCCGGTGGCAGCGCAATGCGCTCCCGGTAGGCTACGGTGCCACATACCTGCGCCACAGAAGCGTCATCAACGACTCCCTGATCCGTCAACGCCTTGCTATCCTTTCCCCCGTTAAAAGCACACCCTGCAAGCAACATCAGAAGCCCCATGGAAAAAATCGTTTTCTTTATCATCTGTCTATCCCCGTATCCTCAAAATAATTGATAAAATTCTTCTACAACGTCTGAACCTTTATTCGTATTTGAAGATAAAATCAATACAAATTCATACTGTCGAACCGCACAACGGGCATGTTCTTCGGAGAGCGGGATAACGGTCCTGCCAGATCAGGAAACGTAGTGGCAACCACTGGATTTTTTATTGTGCATGGCCGCGTTAACAATGATGAACGCATTGACCACCCCGTTTCTAAGCTCGATCACCGGCCGGTTCAATTTTGCGGATTTGTAGAACTTTAAAATCCGGTGGGCATGGTAGTTCAAGTCGGAACGGGCCCGCTCCAGCCCCTTCTTGTTCCGCACGATGCCGGCGTAATTGGACATGGTCAGCTGGATCACCTTCCAATCCTGCTGAAAAAGCAGGGGGTCAAACTCTTCGACTTCATCCGGAAGCTGCCAGTCGGGGATATCGGCGAACCGGGCCTGGGAGATCTCCTTAAAATCGGCCTTGATGTGGTCTGCGGCCCGTTTGGCCCACAACAGTCCTTCCAGAAGCGAGGTGGAGGCAAGCCGGTTGGCGCCGTGGACCCCGGTGCAGCTGATCTCCCCCACGGCATAGAGGTTGGGCCGTGTGGACTGTCCCCAGGCATCCACCTTGATGCCCCCGCAGAAATAGTGGGCGGCCGGGACCACCGGGATCGGCTCCCGGGTGATGTCGATGCCCCCCTTGAGGCAGGTGTTGTAAATCTTGGAAAATCGCTCCGGGATGGGGATTTCGCCCTCGTAAAAGGAGGCGATATCCAGCAGCATGAAATCCTTTCCCGTTTTACCCATCTCCTGGTAGATGGCCCGGGCCACCACATCCCTGGGCGCAAGATCCCTTAAAGGAGAATACTCTTTCATGAATCTGCGGCCGTTCTGATCCATGAGCCGGGCGCCCTCCCCCCTCAGTGACTCTGAAATGAGGAAACGCTTGATATCCCGGTGGTACAGGGCCGTGGGATGAAACTGAACAAACTCGGCATTGATGATCTCCGCCCCTGCCCTGGAAGCCATGGTCATGCCGTCCCCTGTGGCGGAAGGGGGATTGGTGGTATGCTGGTAGATATTGCCAAGCCCGCCGGTTGCCAGGATCACCTTGTGGGCAAAAAAGGTCTCCACCTGGCCGGTGCTGTTGTTCAGCACATAGAGTCCCATCACTTCGCAGGGGCGATACCGCTCCTGGGTGTCTTTGGAGTGGTGGTTGTTGGTGATGAGATCGATGGAGGTGTACCCCTTCAGAATGGGCAGGTTGATCTTTTCGGCATAGGCCACCAGGGCCTGCTGTATTTTCTCCCCGGTCCTGTCGGCAAAGTGAAGAATGCGCCGCTGGGAATGGGCCGCCTCTTCCGTGTAATCCAGTTTTCCTTCCGGGGTTTTGGTAAATTCAATGCCTACCTGGTTGATAAGAAAGTCAAATACCAGGGAAGGCCCCTGCTCTGAAATCAGTTTCACGGCCTCAAGGTTGTTGCAGCCATCCCCGGCCATGAGGATATCGTCTTCCAGCAGTTTGGAGGTATCGGTTTCATGCCATGCGATGATTCCTCCCTGGGCCAGGTTGGTGGCGGTCTCATGGGCGGCGTCTTCCTTGGTGAACACGGCGACGTCAAGGCCCTTTTCCTTGAGCATGATGGCGGCAGTCAGCCCGCCGATGCCCGTACCCACCACGGCAACATCATAAAAATGCCTCATATGTTGGCCTCAACAATATCGATCATCCGCTGCAGGGCGATCCTGGCATCTTTTTGATACTCCCCGGGAACAGTGACGCAATCCAGGACCGATTCCTCTCCCCTGGCAGCTTTACTTACGGAGCGAAGGGAGGCTGCCAGTTTGTCCAGGGTGATTTTACTCATATCCCGGCAGATGGATTCCCGGAGGGGCACAATGGTTTTGTCCGTAAACTCCTTTGCCATCCTTTCCACAAAACGGTATTCCGTGCCAATGCCCCAGGTGGTGCCAGGGGGGGCGTCCCTTACCGTATTGTAGATCATGGCGGTTGATCCGGAATGGTCGGCAATGTCTACAAGGGAAGCGTCGCATTCCGGGTGCACGATGATCCTGATATCGGGGTATTGCTTGCGTAGCCGATCCACATCCCCGGTGGTAAATGTGGTATGGACATAGCAGAAACCGTCCCACAAAAACATCTTAGCCGTGGCCGGGTCTCCCCCCTCCAGGGACAAATCCCGTTTCACGGTGACCAGCTCCTCCTTTTTGATGCCCAGGGCATTGGCCGTATTCACCCCCAGGTTGTAATCAGGAGCAAAGAACACAGCTTTGCCGGCATCCAGATAATGCTTTACGATCTTCACGGAATTAGAACTTGTGCACACAGCACCCCCACGGGCGCCGCAGAACGCCTTCATATCCGCATAGGAGTTCATATAGACCATGGGAATAATCTCCCGGTCACAGCGCTTTGAGATTTCCCCATAGACCTTACCGGCACGTTCGGCGTCGATCATTTTCGCCATGGGGCACCCGGCGGACCGGTCCGGGAGCAGCACCTTCTGGTGGTCCTTGGCCAGCAATGCCGCGCCCTCGGCCATGAAACTGACGCCCCCGAACACAATATACTCAGCTTCGGTCTGGGAACAATCCTTTGCAAGCTTATAGGAATCGCCCAGGAAATCCGCAAGCTCGACGATTTCATCCATCTCATAGTGGTGGGCAGGGATCACAAGGGAACTCCCCAGTTCCTGCTTCATCTTTCTGATCTCTTCATCTATACGCTTCATGAATTTATCCTTTGAATCGATTATTTCAGTTCATCTTTCGTATGGAAAAATCAAACACTGTCACACTATGGGTCAATGCCCCCACCGAGATATAATCCACCCCGGTTTTTGAAACCTCCCGGATCCTGTCCCGGGTCATATTGCCGGAGGCTTCTGTTTTTACCCGGCCATTGATCAGGTCCACGGCTTTGGCCATGGTGGCCGTGTCCATGTTATCCAGCATGATCACATCCACGCCTGCCTCCAGGGCCTCTTCAACCTCCGCAAGGTTCCGGGTCTCCACCTCCACCTTAAAACGGTCCTTCCATTTTCCCCGGACCCGGTCAACGGCCTGGGCAATCCCGCCCACCCCATCGATATGGTTATCCTTGATCATGACCATGTCGTGGAGTCCCATGCGGTGGTTGGTCCCTCCCCCGCACCGTACCGCGTATTTCTGCATCTCCCGCCAACCGGGCAGGGTCTTCCGGGTATCAAGGATCTTTGTCTGGCCTGCGACCTCATCCACATATAGCCGGGTCTGGGTGGCAATGCCGCTCAGGTGGGCGATAAAATTCAATGCCACCCGCTCCGCCTTGAGCAGGGTTGCGATGCGGCCACGGATGCTTGCCACCTTTTCCCCCTTTTTCAAGAGATGGCCGTCGGTAAAAAGAAAGTCAACCTCACACGCCTGATCAATGTAGTGAAATGCACTTGTGAAGAAACCGGTTCCGCAAAGCACACCATCCTGTCTTGCCACCAGCCAATACAGGTCCTCCTCTTCGTCAAATATGGCGTCACTTGTGACATCCCCCACATGGTTCAAATCTTCCACAAAAGCCATTTCCAATAATTTATCAAACATTCGAACCTCCTGTCTTTTTCCTGGACGCCTGGCCCCGTTGAAGGACCTCCTCTTCCACCAGGGGATTTGCCGGGTGATGGCTCAAGCACAAGGGCACCCTGACTTTTATTGGCGTCTTGATGGTTTCCGTGCCCAAATAAAACTCTCCTTTTTCAAGGGTTGGAATCCCTTTTCCGTCACCGCCCCTTGACCGGATCTGTTCCCGGACCGCGTCAATGGCTGCAATGGAGTTAACCCTGCCGTAGAACTGGTTTAAACAGTTGGAAATCACCTTATGATCGATGCTTTTGGGTTCCTGGGTCGCAAACACAAGGCCCAGCCCATATTTCCTTGCCTGGGCGCACAGGCGGATGATGCTCTGGCTGCACAGGGTGGACCGGTTGGCCGGGATAAAATCCTTGGCCTCATCAATGACCAGAAGTCCCCGGATGGTTGCCGGGTTTTTCTTGATCCAGGCAAAAAGGTTGATGGACAGCTGGTTGAGAAATTGATGCTGGCTCTCAAGATCAGTCAGCCCCACAAGGCTTAACACCGAGATCCGGGTTTTGTTTCCCGGACCGTCCAATCCAAACAGGACAGACGGATCAAGGGCTGTTCCGGACTGGCTGAGCATTGGATCTGTCTGCACCCGGGCTTTCAGGGCGTCGGCCATCTCCTGGCCAAGCTTTCCCGACCGTGTGATGCCTCCCCCGGCCTCCTCCGGAAGGTCTGAGAGAAGATTGATAAAGCCGTTCAGATCCCCCCAGCCCATATCGGCAAAGTAATCCAGGGCCGAGGAAAGCACCCCGGATCTCTTTTGGGCAGCGGCGGAAGTTCCCGAAGCCACGATCACCTTTAACGATGACCACACCATTCTCAAGACCTGCTTGAGTTCATCCGGATCCCCCTTTAAAACCGAGATATCCGGAAGGGATTCACACACAAGGGGGTTCCCCTTTTCCCGTCCCGGGGTCCAGACAACCACATCTGCCCGTTTATGATAGGTTGCTGCCGAAATGATATCCTGGCTGCCCCAGGCCGTTGGAGTTTCCGGCCATGGATCAGACAGCCTTGCAAGATCGTTGGCGCAATCGACGATGATGGAAGGAATGCCCTTGATGGCCGCCTCTTCCACCAGCCGTTTCACAAGGACTGTCTTGCCGGAACCACTGCCGGCCAGAATCACCGTATGCTTGGTGAGTGCCGGTATTGGAATTGAAATTTCCCCGGCGGCCTCCCTGCCCACGACCCTGACGCCCACCGGCAGATCCATGGGAATTCTGGGTTGTGCCGGGCAGTTTTTTGCCATGGAAGAGGAAGTGTCTGGGGTCTCAGGCTGTGCAGGCTGGGGCTGTGCAGGAAGAGCGCCCCTGTTTTGGGGCGTTTTACCGGCAATCCAGGCGAGGAGCAGCTCAAAATGCCCCATCTTTGAAACCATCTTTTCCCGGACCAGCCAGTTCTCAAACCCCGGCTGTTTCAATTTTTCCATCTCAGACAATGCCCAGAGGGACCTCACCTCATTCTCGGACAGGTGCGCAAGGCTGCCGCCGGCACTGTTAAAGGTATTTAACAGATCAAGGGTGATAATGCCTGACGGCGCCTCCCCCTGCCTCAGGATCAGAAGATGCCGGAACTCAAACCCGGAATCCATGCCCGACTCTGTAATGGCGGCCTTTAACCGGGCCTGGAAGGACCGGCTGTTGTGTTTCTGAAGTCCCCTGATGCAGAAATGTCTCTCCCGGTCACCCTGGTCCCTGTAGATAACGGAAACCCTTGCGTGCAGGGTCCGGTAGGAGGTGCCCCCGGCAAATTGGGTATCTACGGTCACATCCACATTGTCCGGGACCGCAGTCTCCTTGATCAGGCAACTGCATGCCACCAGGATGAGGGATCTCAAGAGCTTATCCTCATTTTCATGGTTTAAAATCTCCATGACCGGAGCCCTGGCAAAGAATTCCTTGAATCTCCGGTTGAACACCCCGTCGGCGCCAGCGGAAAACAGGTCCCCCTCACCGGATTCCACCAGTTCCAAAAAGGATTCCAGTTCAACAATGGTTTTGGTGTTTAAGCAGCGCTGCCTGAAATTGTCGCACCGTTTCAGGATCTCACGGGGAAACAGCTCCTTTGCCGTATCAAAAGCAACGGGCTTGATGGGCCAGGTGGGATAGGGAGGCGTAAAATCGATGGCGGCATAGGAATCTACCATGCGGGAACCGATGATTTTTTCAGCGATCTCACCCTTGGATATCGGTCCCAGCAATATGGGGGGCTTGAACCGGTCCGTGCTTGATTTCAATGCCCGGGTTCGAATGAATTCCCAAGTGGCTTCAAGGCAGGCCCCAACGGTAAGGGTCCCAAAGGTCATGTCACGCAAAGCCATGAGCCCGGCTGCGATTGTCTCGATGACGGCAAGGGATCTCCTTTGCTCATCATTGACCACATCAATGGGCTGGTCGCTGCACTTAAGGGAGTGTTCGGCAACAATGGCGTCAAACTGATCCAGGGCCAGGAGCACCGGGGCTCTCAGGTTCATCAGCCATGACAGCCCCTTGATGATCTCCCCATGTTTTCCTTTGTCCCGGCCGAATCCGTAGGCTTTCCTGTCGGCTTCATCGATCCTGTGGCCCTGGAGCCACAGGTACCCAAGGTCACTGTCACTGAAATCATGGGAGTTAAACAGCAAAAAGGCACGGATAACATCAATGAACTCGCCAGCTTCCCGGGGATATTCCTTACGGATGATTTCAATGATCTTGTTTCCCAGCTGAAGCAGCTTTCGTTTCTTTAAACCGGGAAGCGTCTTCAGAAATTGCTCCCGGGTTACCCTTTTCCTGTCTATGGTGACATTGACCTTCTCCAGGAATTTGTCTACCAGATGGTGGTAAACCGCCTGGCTCTGGGTTCTTCCGTCACCACAGGGCTGCCTGAGGGAACTTAAATAGCCCAGAACCACCGTTTCCAGGAAATCATTGACATCGGTCATGTCAACCAGTACAAACCCTGCCGACCGCTTAAATATCTCCCGCCGCAGCTCTCCCAGGAAATGGGTTTTCCCGGCTCCGGCAGGTCCCAGGATCACCCTGCCAAGGGGGGACAACCCCTCCCCGGATCTTCTCAACCGGTCAAATTCACCGAGGATATCCTCCCGGAGCGCTTTGTTCAACTTTGGCGAACTGAACCTGGAATCGGTCCATATCCCCCTGACATGCATGGTCCAGTCGAAATTGATCTCCCGGAGCGCCTCAAGTTCCCGCATCTGTTACGCCCCCATGTAGAGGATATGGTTTTCCTGGCCGGCGATCTCCACAGCTGCGGCACTGTCCCCGGGCCGTATCTCCCGGGGATCATCATAGGGATAGAGCACAAGGTTGCAATCGTCACTGAGCTGCATCCTGCGAAGGACCGCGCTTAACTCATCATGGCCGACGTCCGGAAGAGCCCCGCGAAGATCTGCAATGCGCACCCTCACGTTCCATTGGGATCCCGCAATTTCATGGTAGGCGGAACGGACCCGGTCCTCAAGGTTTGCCGGTTCAGCCAAAACCATTTGACCGGATTCAAGGAGCTCGGCAAGGACCACACCGTTTTTCACCATATAGGTTTTCAACCGTCGAAGCAGCCCTTCAAGGGCCTTGGGGTTGAGTTTAAACCGTCCGGAAAGTTCCTGATCAAGGGCTCCAAAGGCCCAGGCCCAGGCCTTGTCGGTCAACAATACATGACTGGCTCTCCCGCGTTTTTCAAGCTGGATTAACCCTGCATCAACAAGCTCTTTCCGCTTTTTGGGGTTCATTTTGGGGGTGGTATTTGACATGGTCGGCTCATCGCCTGTGAACAGCAATGAAAACAACACATGCTTCTGGGTGACATCAGGATTAAACTCCATGCAGACCTTCCTTTCTTCTGAACGCTACGATATCTCTTATTTTTCTCAGGGCATGACCAGAATCGTCCATCACTTCCCAATGGGGAATCCTCAGGACAATATAGCTGCTGATCATGAGTTCATAGTCTCTGTTTCTGTCGCTTGCAAATGCAGCGCGGGTTCCATGGAAGGTGTAACCGTCGATCTCCACAACGACTTTGCCCGCTTCCCACAACAGATCCACGATATAGTGACGCCCGTGAAGGGTCCTCACCTTTTGGTTAAATTCAAACAGCGCCGACAGTTCTGGGTCGCATGCAATGGTTGCGGCCATAAGCTGTTCCCCCTGGCTCAGGGGATGGGGAACACCCAGCTCCGGCAAGGGGGTTGATGCTTTTTTCTCATCAGCCCTGCCCGGCTTTCGTTCCCATATCCCGGGATGAAAAAAGCCGGCGGACGGAAGCGCTGCTGCGCCCATGGACACGGTTTCACTTTGGGACACGGTTTCGCTTTGGGACGCGGTTTCACTAGGCAGCGCAGTTTCACTGGGCAGCGCGGTTGCAGCCGTCCCCTTGTCAGGCCCATGGTACCTTATGGCACCATAGGAGATGGCCTCGATCTCTTCCAGGTCTGAAAAGCCAGGGGGAAGCAGCACCGCGACCCTGGCTGAACTTTCGCCTGCCACCCACTGGCAGGCTTTGACAAAACTGAAAATGTTTGTTTGATCCCCACCATTGCTCTGTACTGCTAAAACGATAATCAGTTCAGAGGGTCCCATGGTTTCGGACAATTGCTGAACCTGGACCGATTTTGAAAACCCCCTGGGCAGGGGGAGTTGCTTCCTCCTGCAAAGGCTTGCCGATCGTTCAAGCCATTTACCAGAACCGCCCGCTTCAGGCGTGGTGCCGGACCACCCGGGCCACAGTTTCAATGCCACCCGGGCAAGGGCACCGATAATATCGTTCAGGATATCATCAAGGCAGGGAATGGTATCCCAGGAACAGCAAACAAGGTTAAAATCCGAGTCCCCGGGTGGCAATGCCGATTCCAATCCGGAGATGATTCCCGCTGTGCCGGAACAAAAAAATGTCCTGACGCCCCCCGGAGAAATATTTTTGATTTTCTGAACAATCATAGGAACAGCCAAAGAACCGTTGATATCGGAACCATCACCTGTGAATGATGCGCCGTGTTTTACCCAACCCCCAATGCCATTTTTTTTGATGAGACTAACCGAAGGCATTATTGAAGTCAAGGCAAGTTCCAGCCAGGGGGGGTAATCACGCCTTGACCCTTGTTTTTCATAAAAACCTGTGTTAACGGTAACCATCGTATAGATGTTTGCACTCGAATTCATACTCAAGGTGGCTCTGCAATGGAAAACAACCTCACGCGACTCACAGACACGGTTTCTGCGATAAAAACGAATTTTCTGTTTAGAACACGGCTGCTCCCCACCCATGTGTTTGCTCTGGAAACAAAGAACGGACTCGTCCTCTTTGATACCGGAAGCCCGGGAAGCGGACGATTGATTCTTGAATCATTAAAAGAGGCAGGATTTGATCCGGGATCGATCCGGGCAATCTGCCTGAGCCATTGGCACCGGGACCATGCAGGCAGCATTGCAGAGATAACGGACCTCCTGAACCCTGAATCCGGGGTGGAAATCTTCATTGGGCAGCCGGACCTGCCCCTGTTGGAAGCCCAACGGGTCCGGGTATTGCGGTTCCACCCCTTTCTGAACCTGCCCGTGCGCCACCGCCCCGGGCGGCTGCCCTCCCCTTCCAACGGCCCAATCATCCCCCTTGACAGGGCTGGTTGCGCAAAGTTAGACCGCAAGTATGGCATAAAGGCAATTTCCACCCCGGGCCACACGCCGGGTCACACGGCCTACCTTCACCGGGAAACGGGTTCCCTTTTTTCCGGGTGCGCCCTGTCATTGCTCAAGCCCCACCTGGTGGGAATGGTTCCCATATTCCATGACAGAAAAGAGCAGGTCCGTTCCGGCAGGCTCCTGGCTGAACTGGATTTCCGGTACCTGTTTCCGGTACACATGTTCCTGAGAAACGATGAGATTCCATTGGAAAGACGCCTGCCCTGCACCGGAAAAAAGGGAGCCATGGCAAAGCTCATGGGGGACCATTTCTTCTTCAGGTACGGGGAGCATGAACATGGCAAAGAAAGGAGAACTTGACAAATGCCGGAGGTATGCCCAGATGTTTGAGGAGTTGTTGACTACTCTTTCATACGTACGCTTAACAGTGGAATAGGACAATGACGAAAAAATTTTTCCGCATTTGATCCGAAAAGGACGCCGGCAATATTGGTGCGACCCTTCCGGCCGGCCACCATAAGATCCGCCTGTTCATCTTCTATAACACTGAGCAATTCCTGAAAAGGTACGCCGACCCGGATAACCTTTTTGACAGAAAGATGGGTGCAGGATATTTCCCCAAGAAGATTTTCAATCTGCAAGTTTCGTTTTGCTGTTTTTTCTTTTACATAATCATCCGCGAGCTTCTCTACATTTTTTTCAATGACCCTATCGAATTGTTTGTCTGAAATTGCCCGGATGGTGTCTACATCTCTCCGGTTGATTATGGTTACGACAATCAACTCGGCCTGACATTTTTCAGCCAGGGTGGCTGCATATTCCAGGGTGTTTTTTGAATACTCGGAAAAATCACACCCCACCATGATTTTCTTAAATGTTATCATTGTTTCCTCCCTGCACCATTTACGGATAGTTGCTGATCTTATATTTGTGTTAAAAGCTGTTTGCCAGACTCACCCATGGGGCGGAACAAACCTGGCCGTGGCAATATCCAGCGGCCATATCACCTCGAACGTGCCGTCAATAATTTGCAGAACCAGTGTGCGGACGGTATTCTGTCTCTCAAAACCTTCATAGGAGTAAAACTTTACAGGACCGAAAGGTGTCATCATGTATGTTTTGTCCAATGCCGCCCTGATACTTTCAGGACTTAAGGATTCAGCCCGTTTCAAAACATCTGCCGCCACCAGCAGCGCAGAATATGCTTCGGCACCGTGGTAATCAGGGGAATACGAATAAGCTTGCAAAAACCGATCATAGTATTTTTTTGCTCCGGGGTATGGGAGCTGGTGGGACCACAATGTTGCTGTTAATAAATGATTGGCGGCTTTTCCCGCCCTTTTAATGAATTCCTGGCTGGTAAACCCGCCTGCTCCCCCGCACAACAAGGCGCCAATTTTCACTTCCCGGATGGCTTTAACCAGGGCGGCACCATCATCCAGCCGGGAAACCATATATATAATGTCCGGAGGGTCATCCATCTGCAGTGAAAGTATCGAGCGAAAATAGGCCGGGTCCGTCCTCTCCCTGTCATATCCGACAGTGGACCGCATGGCAATGCCGTTCTCCTGGCAAAAACCCATCATGTGGGTTGCCCCATCCATCCCGAACATGCTGTTTTCATATATAATTGACATGAATTTGGGTTTAAAGGACTTTATCCAGAAGTCTTCCAGGCCTTTGGTATACTCGCTGACCGGAGGATTCAGCCGGTAAATATTTTTCCACCTTTTCCGGGTAATCCTGTCTGCCGAGGCCGTACAGACGAGGAAAGGCAGATCCAGTTTATTGGCGGTCTTTGCCATGGCATAGGTTGGAGCGCTCGTATGTCCGCCGACCAGCATTACGGCTCCGGCATTGTCGGCCAGATCCTTGATGATCTTTTCGCCTATGGATTCTTTCCCCTGGTCATCGGCATATACAAGATGCAAGGGGCGGCCATTGACCCCACCGTTTTCATTGATGAAAATCCTGGCCATCTCAAAAGAATCTTTCATCATCTGTCCGTCTTTCATCTGTTTTCCGGACAGAGGAAGAGGAACTCCGATAACGATCGGCTCGGCCCCATGGGTCGTAACCGGTATAACAAGCATGACAAACATGACAATTAAAATTTCTTTTATACAGGCTGGCATTTTACTCTCCCTTGAAATTGAAAGGATTCTTTACATCTTCAATCACTGTGCCCAGACCGGCAACACACCTGCTTTGATGCCAAATACCAACGTCCCCAACAGGAGGAACAGGACCGTTATGACCACAATGCCGATAAGGTTGATCAACAGGCCTGCCTTGACCATCTCTCCTATTTTAACGCGCCCGCTGCCAAATACAATGGCATTGGGCGGTGTGGCCACCGGCATCATAAACGCGCACGATGAGGCAAGCGCCGCCGGAATCATCAGCAGGAGGGGATTGGTCTTCATGGCCACTGCCAGGGATGCCAGAATAGGGAGAATCATTTGGGTCGTCGCGGTGTTGGATGTCAGCTCGGTCAGGAAAGTCAGGCTTGTGCAAATGACCCCGATCATCCCGATGGTGCTGAATCCCGCAAGAACTTCAAGCTTGTTTCCAATAAAATCGGCGAGCCCGGTGACTTGAAAGCCTTTTGCCAGGGCAAATCCTCCACCGAAAAGGAGGACGATATCCCAGGGAAGATTTTTAAAAACAGTGAGATCCATAACGGTTGCCGTTTGGGCCTGGGGGTTACGTGTGGGGAAAAGGAAAAGTAGAGAGGCCATAAAAATCGCGACAGTGCCGTCATCAATCAGTTTTGAAGTGGGAAGCAGGTTTGACCATCCCGGTATGGTCACAAATCCCAGAACAAGATTTTTTCTGAACACCCACAATACAGCGGTTAATATGAATACGATGGCAACAACCTTTTCTTCGTAGGTCATAGGGCCCAGGGCTTTGTATTCATTATTGACAATCTTGGGATCCACCCTCAGGTGTCCCGGCGGCCGGTAGATGAGTTTGGTCAGCACAACCCATATGATAACCACCATACACACCGCTACAGGAACCGCCATGATCATCCATATTCCAAAAGAGATGGGAGGGGCTTCAGGGAATGTGAGTTGAAACGTGCGCTGGAGCACAAGATTAGGAGGCGTGCCCACAAGGGTGGCCATACCTCCCATTGATGCAGCATAGGCAATCCCGAGCATTAAACAGAGCGCGAACCTGTGGGTGTCTGCTTCACCAAACTCTTCCTCCATTTTCAGTATGATGGACAAACCAATGGGAAGCATCATAATAGTGGTTGCCGTATTGGACATCCACGCAGACAAAAAGGCGGAAGCGACCATAAATCCAAAAATGATTCTGGAAGGCCCTCCCCCAATCGCCCGTATGGTCAGAAGAGCCAATCGTTTATGGAGATCCCATTTCTCCATGGTCAACGCAATCATAAAGCCGCCGATAAAAAGAAAGATCGTGCTGTTAAAATAGATGGGAGCCGTTGCCTTTCCTGGTAAAATCCCCATCAGCGGATAAAGGATCATGGGAAGTATGGCCGTGCCTGCCAAAGGAATCGCCTCCGTGATCCACCATACGGACATGAGCAAGGCTATTGCAGCCATGCGGCTCACCACCGGCTTTGCCGGTACAAAGTCAATGAACAGGACAAGAGCAAATAAGATGGGACCGGATATCAATCCTGCGATTTGAGCGTTTGACCTCGTATGTTTGCTTAAATTCATCTCAAACCCTCCTATTCTATTTTATGGATTAAGACCGCCTTGCAGGGGGTCTCCACGGGAAGCAAGGTTACGAGCATAGAACAATAGCAATTTCAACGAATTATTGATTTCACCTCCTTCCCTGAAGAAAGGGATTTCTCTTATGCACCCACAGGTGCCGGAAGGAGAGTTCTCGGCAAAAAATTAAAATAACATTGTATTATCTAAATCAGATAATGTAAAGCACACAACAGTTGATGAAAAGAAGTGTCGTGGCCCACGACTATCAGGAATTTACGGCGTAAAATCGCTGGGAGAATCCGGATGTCCCCCTTTTGCTTAACACCAATGCCAGTACTGTAAGAGCAATCTGTGTTACCGGATACGAAAACCATATACCTGTAATCCCCATAACCATGGGCAGTGTTATCAAAAACAGGGGTGTCAATACAAACGGGTCAGCGTAAACAAGTATTGAGGCGTTTTTCCCATCATCCATGGCATAGAAATAGGCTGACATGATTCTGGCAACCACAACAAAAGGGGCTGAAACGGCAACAGCGATCATTGCCGTCATGCATTCAATTGCAACTTCATGTGAAAGTCCGTAGATTATAGGGAACCGATACCTTGCCAGATAAAAACCGACCATAAAAATTCCGCTGAGGCAAAACCCCAGGGTAAACGCTTTCCTTAGAATTCTGACAAGACCCTTATGATCCTTTGCCCCTGTACAATAACTTATGAGCGGCTGAACACCATCGGCAAGACCCTGCATGATACTATAAACAAAATATGCGGCATAGGACATGACAGTATATACCGCTACCGCTGCATTCCCGCCATATTTAAGGCATTGAAAATTAGTCAGCATCAGCACAACCGCAGGAGCAATGGTCAATCCAAACGGCGAAATCCCTATTTGAATTATCTCTAGGATTGTTTTCCTTTCAAAGGAATACCATCTGGGGCTGAGTTTTGATTTTACGATGGGAACAATGGCCATTGCTGCAACGATGGCTTGTGCAATACAGGTCGCAAAAGCAATACCTTCCAGCCCCATTTTCAGTCCAAACATAAAAAACGCATCAAGTATGATATTCGTAACCATACCTATGGTCATGATTATCATGGAATATACCGGCTTACCTATATTCTTAATGACAGGAACAAGTCCTGCGCCCATCACCTGAAAAAGAGTTCCAAAGGTGATCACAAGCATGTAATTATATCCATACTCGTAAATATTGCCCTCTGCGCCCAGGAGAGGAAGAACATCATCAATCAGGAGAAAATAAACAGGCATGAGTATAATTGACACCATCAGCAGAAGAAGTACGCTTGCAGATTTAGCTCTTAAAGAACCTGCTTCATCACCACCACCGCTTCTGATTGACATTATAATTGAGCCACCGGTCCCGATTCCCGTACCAACAGCTGTCATTAAAGCCAGTAATGGCCACGCCAGATTAATTGCAGTCAACCCATCGTCACCCATGGCCTGACATAAAAAGTATCCATCCACGATGCTGTACATTCCAACAAGGACCATTGACAGCATGGATGGTATTACATATCTGCTGAATTGATTTACGATGTTCTTTTCTTTCACAAAAACCCCTTCTTGTACTTCTTCCAGTTTTGCGTCCAATTAGGTTTTACAGCCGACCTTACCACTTAGGGGAAAGTCAACGGCATCAGATCTTATAAACCTTCTCCTCAAGGGGAAGGTCAACGTTATTTTCTTATGAGGATAGCGGATATGGGGGACTAATGCTAGGGAAAGGAAAAAACAAGATAAACGGGAGACTTCCTGATGATCCGGCAGGCTCCTGGCTAAACTCGATTTCAGGTATCTGTTTACGGCTTATTTTATGGAGAATACGAATCCCCACATAAATCGAGCCTGATTTTAATGGCTTCCAATTGAGCGTCTAATTTCTTCTCTTTTTCAATGAGTTCTTTAATGTAGGGCCGGTGTTTGTATTTCCTTTTAATTTTCCGTTTTTGGTAACTCTTGTTGGTTTCAAACCCCCGTTTTTCATCGAGCAAAATCCGGTATTCTTGAGCCAGTGCTTCGCATGATTTATTTTGTTGGGAGGATTTGCCCAGACCTGTTCCCGGCGCCTGAATGATAAACAGCATAACGATCAAAAACAACGATACGAACTTCATTTCCGCCTCCTTCCTGACGCAGGGAGTCAGCCCCCCTGCATCGGATATCTTTTAACCAAAGTTCTTTTACCAACGGCCAGTGTATTGACTATTCCACCTGATACTCAAAGGAATCCATCAGTTTTGTTTTACCGGCAACCACCTTGGTCTTGATCAGGTAGGTGCCGGATTTTCCAAAATTAACATCGGACCCAAAACCGCCGCCCATGCCCATGCACATGACCTTCTGGCTCATATCGCCGGGCCCCTTGATCAGGTAGCCCACCTTTGCCTTTCCAATAGTATTCCCCTGGGCATCCTTGATAAAGACCATGAGGTGGTGGGTGTTTTTCATTCCCGGCATCCCCTTCACCTTCTCCCTCATATCGATGAGTTCATAGGCAAAGTGATGGCCCTTGACATGGGCTTGGCGGATCCAGTTCTTGCCGCCTTCCACGTTTCCAGGCATATCATGGCCCATCTTGCTGTGATCCATGGTGTCCTGGACGGCTTTCTCCCCTTCCTTGACCATATCATGGCCCATCTTGCTGTGGTCCATGGCGGGGAGAGCTGGGGCAACGGCAAGTACCAGCAGGACAATAATGATCTGTGCAATATGCTTTTTCATGGTGGGTGCTCCTTATTATGGGTTGATGATGCATTAAACAATATCAGGGATCCGAAAGGCGGCCCATTTCCCACCTTTTCCAGATCCGGTATACGGCCGGGATGATCACCAGGGTGAGGATGGTGGAGGAGACAAGTCCCCCGACCATGGGGGCGGCGATCCGCTTCATCACCTGTGAACCGGCCTCATGGCCCCACATGACCGGAAGAAGACCGATCAGGGTGGTGGCAACAGTCATGATCTTGGGCCGCACCCTGTCCACGGCCCCTTCGATGATGGCCGCATCCAGATCCCGGGTCGTTGTCATCTCACCCTTTTGCATCCTTCTTTCAAACACCCCGTCCAGGTAAACCAGCATCACCACCCCGGTTTCCGCGGCAAGCCCGGCAAGGGCGATAAAGCCGACCATCACGGCAACCGAGAGGTTGTAGCCGAGGAAATAGAGGAGCCAGATGCCTCCCACCAGGGCAAACGGCAGGCTTGCCATGACGATAACCGCCTCGATGATGCTGTTGAAATGGATGTAGAGGAGGATAAAGATAACCACAAGGGTGGCCGGAATGATGATGTTCAGGGTCTTTCTTGCCCTTTCCATATATTCGAACTGGCCCGACCAGACCATGGAATACCCCGGGGGAATATCCACTTCACGGTTCACCACCTCCATGGCCCTTTTTACGTAGGTCCCCACGTCCACCCCCCGGATATCCACGTAGATCCAGGCGGTACGTCTCGCGTTTTCGCTCTTGATGCCGGCCGGGCCCTTGTGGATGGAGATGTCCGCCAGCTGGGCCAGGGGCACCTGGGCGCCCGTGGGGGCCGGCACGAGCACCCTTTTGAGCTGCTCGATATCGTCCCTGAGCTCCCGGCTGTAGCGAAGATTCACCGGGTAGCGTTCCAGGCCCTCCACGGTATAGGTGATGTTCATCCCGCCGATGGCCGTCATGATCACATCCTGAACGTCTCCCACGGTCAGCCCGTATCTTGCGATATGATCCCTGCGGATGGAGAAATCCAGGTAGTTCCCGCCGGTGACCCGTTCGGCAAAGGCCGACAGGGTGCCGGGGATATCCCGGACCACGGCCTCAACCGTCTCACCGATTTCGGTGAGAACAGCAATATCCGGGCCCATGAGCTTAATGCCCACCGGGGTCTTGATGCCGGTGGAGAGCATGTCGATACGGGTCCGGATGGGCATGGTCCATGCGTTGGTGAGTCCCGGGAACTGGATCGCCCGGTCAAGCTCGTCCGTGAGCTCGGAAATGGTCATATAGCGCTCCAGGGGGAAAACCAGGGAAAAGGGTTTCTTCAGAAAACCGGGCCATGTGGAAAAGAATCGTTCCACTGGTCTTTTCCGCCATTCATGGATGATCTTTCCCTTTTTCTCCTCGGGCAAAACCCAGGTGAGCGGCTCCTTGAGCCATCCCGGCCAGGCGGAGAAAAAACGGTCCACTGAAATCATCTCATGCTCCGTCTCGGGCCTGAGCATGATGGTGGTTTCGATCATGGAGAGGGGGGCCGGATCCGTGGGGGTATCGGCCCGGCCGATCTTGCCCAGGGTGTGGTGCACCTCGGGAAATCGCTGGATAATCTTGTCGGTCTGCTGGAGCAGCTCCTTTGCCTTGGTGATGGAGATGCCCGGAAGGGTGGTGGGCATGTAGAGGAGATCCCCCTCGTTCAGGGGCGGCATGAACTCGCTGCCAAGCCGTGAAAAGGGGTACCAGGTGACGGCCACAATGAGAATGGCGACCAGCACCATGGTCTTTCTCCACTCCAACACCAGACCGATCAGGGGCCGGTAGATGAGGATGAAAAAACGGCTCAGGGGATTCTTCTCCTCGGGCATGATCTTCTGGGGGACCAGGCAGAAAAAGATGAACACCGAAAGAATCAGGGCGACCACCAGGCTCCAGTCCGGCAGATCAACGCCCAGTATCCCTGCAAGTATAACCAGAACCGGCGGCGATCCCACCCATGTGATCCAGATTTTTGCTTTTCTCCGTTTGGGCAGGGTGGGCTCAATGGGGGTTTCCCGGATAAAAAAGGTCATGAGCACAGGGATGATGGTAATAGCTAAAACCGAGGAGGCGGCCATGGCAAATGTCTTGGTGTAGGCAAGGGGCTTGAACAGCCTTCCCGACTGCTCGCTCAATGTAAAGACGGGAAAGAACGATATGGTGATGATCAAAAGGCTGTAGAACAGGGCCGGCCCCACCTCCTGGGATGCGATGGTGATGATCTCCATGTGGGATTTTTTGCCCCGGTCCCGTTCCAGGTGCTTGTGGGCGTTTTCCACCATGACAACCGATGCGTCCACCATCACACCGATGGCAATGGCAATGCCGCCCAAACTCATGATATTGGCATTGATGCCCATGGCGTACATGATAAGAAACGATATGAGAATCCCCACCGGCAGGGTGAACAGGGCCACGAATGCCGAGCGGAAGTGGAGCAGGAAAATAAGGCAAATCAGGGCCACCACCGTGAGCTCCTCCATGAGCTTTGTCTTCAAGGTGTTCACGGCCCGGAGTATCAGACCGGACCGGTCGTAGCCGCTCTCCACCACCACGCCCTCGGGAAGCCCTTTTTCAAGCTCCTTCAGGCGCTGCTTCACCCGGCGGATCACCTCCAGGGCGTTCTCGCCGTAGCGCATCACAACGATCCCCCCCACCACCTCGGACTCTCCGTTCCAGTCCAGGATTCCCCTTCTCAGCTCCGGGCCCACCTGGATGTTGGCGATGGTCTTGAGCAGAATGGGGGTGCCCTTTTTGTCCACGCCCACGGCAATGTTGCCGATATCCGCCATGGAGGAGATATATCCCAGGCCCCGCACCATGAACTCGGTCTCCCCCATCTCCACGAGCTTGCCGCCCACATCGTTGTTGGAGCGCAGGATCGCCTGGCGGATCTTCCGGATGGAGAGCTCATAGGCCAGAAGCTTGTTGGGATCCACCTCCACCTGGTACTGCTTGACAAACCCGCCGATGCCGGCCACCTCGGACACACCGGGCACGGCGGTGAGCTCATACCTGAGATACCAGTCCTGGAAGCTCCTGAGCTGGGAAAGGTCGTATTCCCCGGTGGTGTCCTTGAGCACGTACTCATACACCCAGCCAACGCCTGTGGCATCGGGACCCAGGCTCGGCGTGACCCCGGAAGGAAGCCGTCCGGCAACGAAATTAAGGTATTCCAGCACCCTGGATCTTGCCCAGTACAGATCGGTGCCGTCTTCAAAGATGATGTAGACAAAGGAGAACCCGAAGAAGGAATATCCCCTCACCACCTTGGCAAAGGGTACGCTGAGCATGGCCGTGGTCAAAGGATAGGTAACCTGCTCCTCCACCACCTGGGGGGCCTGGCCCGCATACTCGGTGTAGATGATCACCTGCACATCGGAAAGATCGGGAATGGCATCCACGGGCATGTTCACCATGGCGACAATGCCCCCCATGATAACAAAGAGTGTGGCAAGGATCACCATGAACCGGTTGTTTATGGACCAGCTGATGATTTTATTGATCATGATTCGTTCTCCATATCCCCAAAGAAGTCATCTTCAACCTCTTTTTCCTCTTCAGGAGAAGGACGGTCCGGTTCCATCATCTTACGGACCGCCTCCTTGAGCCTGGACTCGGAATCAAGAAGGAACTGGCCCGAGGTGACAATGGTCTCCCCCGGGGCTAGGCCTGTGATCACATGGACCCTGCCCCCGTCAACGGGGATGCCCAAAGTCGTTTCCCTGGGGGAGAACCGTCCCCCTCCCCTGGCCACAAAAACGATGTTGCGGGTTCCGGAGCGGATCACCGACTCAGAGGGGATGGTCAGCCCCGGTCCTTTTCCCCTTGTCCTGATGAACACCTCGGCAAACATGTCCGGCTTCAGGGTAAGATCCGGGTTGTCAAACTCCAGACGGATAACCAGATCCCGGGTGCCCCGTTCCATGTAAGGATAGACAAAGGTGACCTTGCCCTTGCACACCTTTCCCGGATGATAGGGAAGGGTCATTTCGGCATCAAGCCCCTTTTCGATCATCTCCATTTCATACTCGTAGATATGGGCCTCCACCCACACCCTGGAAAGATCGACAATGGTGTAGGCCGTGGTGCCGGCCTTGACAAATCCGCCTTTCACCGCATTTTTTTCGATCACAACGCCCCCTGCCGGGGAACGGATGGTCAGGGTGCGTTTCACCCTTCCGGCATTCTTGATCCCAAGGATCTCCGTGTCTGCAAGGTCAAAAAAGGAGAGCCTGCTCCTTGCCGATTCAAGCATGCTCCGGGAAGGACTGCCCAGGGCCGACAGATACTCCTCCTGGGCGGCCAGGAGATCCGGCGAATAGATATCGTAAAGGGGCTGGCCCTTTTCCACCACGTCCCCGGTAAAGTTGACATGGAGCTTGTCGTACCAGCCGGCCACCTTGGGACTCACCTTGACCAGTGAGGTTTCGTCATAGGTGATATGGCCGTAGGTGCGGATGGTGTGCACAAGGGGGGTTTCCTCAACCCGGGTGGTGCGGACCCCCATGTTCTGCACGGTCACCGGGTCCACCTTGATATCCACCCCGCCCACAAGTTCATCCTCGTAAACGGGCACAAGATCCATTCCCATCCTGCTTTTGCCGGGGGCCTCATATATCTCGGTGGGATCCATTGGTGCCCGCCAGTATATGATCTTCCGCTCTCCGGGATCACCCGAAGGGGCCTGGTCAACATCCCGCTTGGGGGTCAGCTCCATGTTGCAGATGGGGCAGAGCCCCGGCTCTTCGGTGATGATCCATGGGTGCATGCCGCAGGTGTAGAGCTGTTTCGTCTCGGCCGCCCCCCCGCTGCCGGAAGACGGAACGGTGATGAGATGGGGGGCGTGATACCCCATGAGCTTGAACCAGATCATGCCCGCTCCTGCCGTGACCAGGATGGTGACCAGGGCTGTTATGATGATGGGTTTGAGACTGTTTTTTTTATCCATTTCCCTTGCCCTTTAAATTTTGTCCGGTGTTATTTGATGTTCACCTGCCTGAGGCCTTACCCACTGCAGCATCCAGCCCTGCACGGGCAACACCGATATCGCTTTTTTTCCTTGCAAGTGAGATCCGGGCATTGAGCCAGCCGGCATAGGACTGGATCACGTCTGCAAAGGAGACCTTGCCCGCCTCATACCCCCGGGTGGAGACGTCCAGGGTAGACCTGGAAAGTCCCACAATGCTCTCCCGGTAGAGCGCCTCCTCCCGAATGGCCCGGTCCAGTTCAAACCATGCCACCCGGACCTGGCGCCTGGTCATGGCAACAGCTGCGTCATGCTCCGCACCAAGGGCCGAAAGTTTCTGCCGGGTCTGGGCCAGCCAGGCATCGTTTGTTCCGAACCACGGTTTTGGCGTTAGTTTAGGGCTCTGGGGAAAGGCCGGCATCACGGCTGCGCTGCCGGCCTGGACCACGGCTTTATCACTGTAGGACGAGAGGTTCATGGTAAAGGGGGGAAGAATCATGGTCTCGGCCATCTCCAGCATTCCCGCAACCTTTGCCTGTTTGGCAGAAAGAAGCCGTATCTCCTGCCGGTGGTCCATGGCCCGGGAATAAAGGGAGTCAAGATCCGGAAGCACTGTTGACGGCACCTTGCCGCCAAAGGATGCCACCGGGGTATCCGGGGGCAGAAAAAGGAGGGCAAGGAGCCCGGCCTGGAGGTTCCGCTCCTTTTCCTTGAGGGTTATCAGCTCTTCATTCAAAAGCCGGGTCTGGATGATGATCTTGTTCACATCCTGGAAGCTTGTCTTTCCCGACCGGTACCGGGTATCGGCCACGGAAAGAAGATCGTTGAACAGCCCCAGGGTTTCTGAGGTGATCTGCCACGCCTCTGCCGTGAACAAAAGGTTCCAGTATATTTTCCTGACAGCTGTGACAGCATCCCTGCGGGCCATGGAAAGTTTCTCGGCTGCCTGGCGCACCGTCTCTTCAGCCACCCTCCCCTTGAGGGCGGTCACGCCGGGAAAGGGAAATTTACTACCCGGTGGAGAACTTCCCTTCATCGGCCCCACGGTCAGGGCAAGCCCTTCGGTGAATGCGGCGTACTGCCGGAGAATCTCGTCAAGGTTCACCACCTGGGTCAAGGTCTGCACCGCCCCCAGAAGATCCTTTTTGGCCGCGCGGATGGACGGGTTCCTGAGCAGGGTGAGGATCTCAAGGGTTTCCAGCATAGTTCCCTTCTTCAACAGGGACAGGGCAAACCGGTCATCTCCTGCCGCAGGCTTTAGGGAGGCGATCCTGGAAGGGGCGATGGAGATAAACCCTTCGCCTTTTTCGGCGATTTTTTCCCAGCCGGTCCGGACCTCCAGGATCTGTTGCTTTGCAGCCTCAAAAGCCTTGCTTTCTTCCAGGCCGGACATCCTTGCATCCCGGGGGTTCGCCTTGGTTCCGGCGGAAAGAGAGGCACCCACGACCTGCTCCAACCGAGCCAGGGTCTTGCCGTGGTCCGCACCTGCCCGGGCCAGGGAGAGCCGGAAGTTATAAACCGTGTTCTGGGTCTCCACAAAGTCGGAAAAGCTGCCCTCCCCCTCCCGGAACCAGGTCTCTGCGGTGACAAGGGACCCCATGGCCTGGGGAATCAGGTCCTCCCGGTACAGGGTGATGAGCCGCTCGGAATTCTTGAGCTTGAACCAGAGGGTGCTGATTTCGCTATGAACCGAATTGATCCGGGCAGACTCCACGGCCTTTGCTTTCTCCTCCATGGCCCTTGCCCGGGCGATGCGGCCGCGGTTCTTGCCGGTCCAGAGGGGAATGGTCATGCCGAACTGAATCCCCAAGGCATCGTCCCCTGCATCGGCCGGGGGCGAGGCCACATCGGGATCACCGATACCGGCATAAAAGAGTCCCACCTTGAAGTCCGGGAGATTGCCGAGCCGGGCAATTTCACTCCCGATACCGGCCTTTTCCACCGAAAGCCTGGCCATGCGGATGGTTTCGCTGCGTTCTTCTGCAAGGGTATATATCTCGTCCAGGGGAAGGGCTGTCCGACGGACCCCCATTGTTGAGGCGCTTCCCAGGGGGGCAGCGGGATGGCGGTCCAAAAGCCCGTTGATCCGGCTCTTCTCCCGCTGCTCAAGTTCGTCGAGGAGCAAAATATCGTACCGGATCTGACCGACCTGGGACTGGGCCCTGACCACATCCACCAGGGTAACCCGGTCCCTTCCATGGGCGGTTTCGCCGATCTTTCTCAACTCATCCAGAAGGCGTGCGCTCTGTTGGGCCACCTCCCTGGCCTGCTGAACGTAGAGGAGTTCATGGAATCCTGCGGCAAGATCTGCATTTATTTTGCGAACGGTAAGATCCAGGTTCAGCCCTGCGATCTTCGCCCCCATGGCCTCCACATCACCTGCTTTGCCAAGCTTTCCGGGAAAGGGGATCGGCTGGGAGATCGTGAGGTTCCAGTCCTGGGGGCCCAGGCGGGTCTCAATGGGTTCCGGGAAATAGGTGACATTGATCATGGGGTCGGGATAGCCGCTCTTCACCCTGTAGTTCTCCCTTGCGGCATCCCATTGGCTGCGGGCGCTCCGGATCAAAGGGTTCCGGGTCCCTGCAAGGGTTAAAAGGTCGGTGAGGTCAACCTCCCGGGCCAGCCGTTCCTCCACAGCGTTGGTTTCAGCAACCTCCGCCCGGGTCACTCCTTGCCCAACAAGGAAACAACCTGCGAAAAGCACTGCAGCCAAAAGGAATACCATGGGTTTTCTCATCTTCCCCTCCGAATTTTAATTGGGTTTTGACGAGGAATCATTGCTCTGTCCCGATGACGACATGTAAACGGGACGGGCCTGGTTTGCGAAACAGAGAAAATGTAACCTTACTTATAACATACCAGCCCAAAATTGAGCACCCTTTGTTGTTGATCTTTAAAGGAGAAAGGGCAGCAGCTATTTTATGGGTCAGGCGGAAAAAAGTTGTTTGGCCTCGGCCCGGCGCAGCCGTTCAGAACAGGTTTCCATATTTTCCAACGGCATTCTCCTTGAGATCCGCCTGACGTGCCAGGGACAGAAATGGGATAAAACCCTTTAAAATCAAGGCTTTTAATAATGGAGAAGCAGATGGTGGAAACTCGAGTTGGCAGGGATGTGGGGTCAACGATGCAGACAAACATTTTGCAGACACGATTCCACCCCAACATGTTGGGGGTGGAATCGTGTTGAATGGATGGTTCAGCCGGTCTGAACTATAGCTTAGAGCTTAAATTTCCCAACCAGTTGAGCAAGCTCTTTCCCCAGCAGAGAAAGGTTGTCAGCACTGGAATTCACCTGGCCGCTGCTCTGGGAGATCTCATGGGAAGAGGCGTTAACATCGGCAACATCGGCTGTGATTTCCCCTGTTACAGCAGAAACCTGGGCCATGTTTTCATTTACACTGGAAAGCCCCTCCGACGCCTGGGAGACATTGCCTGCGATCTCAGAGGTGGCAGCTGTCTGCTCCTCAATTGCGGTTGCGATGGTAAGGGTTATCTCGTTCACATCATTGATGATGTTGGAGACATCCCCGATTTCAAAAATTGCTTCATCGGCTACGGTCTGAACCCCTGTTATTTTATCACGGATCTCATTGGTGGCTTCGGCCGTCAGCCTTGAAAGCTCCTTGATCTCTCCTGCGACAACGGCAAAGCCCTTTCCGGCCTCACCCGCCCTTGCAGCCTCTATGGTGGCGTTCAACGCCAGAAGATTGGTCTGTTCAGATATATCGGTGATGGTCTCTGTGACTTTGCCGATATCTTTGGCTGCCGCTTCAAGCCGGCCCATCTTTTCCGAGGCCCCCCTGGCACTGGCAACCGCTTTTTCCGAGATCGTCCTTGATTTCTCAGAATTCCGGCCAATCTCATTTATGGTGGAGGTCATCTCCTCGGTGGCTGCGGCAACCATGGATATATTTGCCGATGCCTGATCCATGGCAGCGGCGGTGGAGGTGATGTTTCCACCTGTCTCGTCCATGGCCCTGGCAACGTCATCGGCCTTGCCAGATGTCACATCGGCTGCGGATGACATCTCCTGTGAGATACTTAAAAGCTCCACAGAAGCATTGCCGACGATATTGGATTTGAATGCCACATCTTTGAGAATGTCATGGATCTTCTCAATGAAAAGGTTAAACCAGCTCGACAGTTCACCGATCTCATCCTTACCGGTCACCTCAAGGCGCATGGTCAGATCCCCTTCCCCCTGGGCAATATCCTTTAGACCGTCAATGACCCTGTTTATGGGCTTGATGATGGAACCTGCAAAGAAAAAGGCCATGACAGCCGAGAAAACAAAGAGAATCCCGCCAATCAATACCAGGTTCCAGATCATGGCGTAGGCATTCTCCATAATCTCTCCATGCTCGATCACCCCGATGAGTTTCCAGCCAAGCTCAGGTGAGGTATATACGTTCACATCGTACCGGACGCCTTTAAATACCTGGTTTACATGACCCGAAGAGACTTTGACAATCTTTTCATAGGCTTCCATGCCGCTGTCCGTCATCTTCTTGAAGCTCTCCCCGGGGTTATTGGGATTGACCATGATCCTGTTGTTGCCGTCGGCAAGGATCAAATATCCGCTCCTGCCGAGCTTCATCCTTGATACCATCTCCGCCAACCCATCCAGTTTGATATCAATACCGGCAACACCGAGCACCTCATACCCGGTTCCCCTGACCGCTTTCAGCAGACAGATAGAGATCTCTCCGTTGCTGGCCTTGTATGCATCTGAAAGGGCCACCTTATCCGGGTCTGTCAAACCAAGCTTATACCACCCCCGCTCGGTTGGATTGTAACCGGGCTTTCTGTCAGACGCGGGATACTGCAGATATCCGCCATACTCTGTTCCGAAAAAGGCAGAAGCATATGCAGGATGGGCCTCATGTACCAGCCTGAAAAATTCAAATATCTCGGCTTCACTACCGCCCTTTGCCAGGGGGGTCATGGCTGTAGTCCGGGTAGTCTGCCCATAGGTTGTGATGCTGTTATCGTTTTCGGACAACAGGGGATTTTTAGAAACCATCACTGCATTCATCTTTGCCTCGTTGATAAAGATACCCATGGCTTCATCAATCTGGGTAAGCTGTTGCGTGGAGTTTTGCATGAAGGTTTCAAGGGAGTTGCGGCTGAGTCTGATACCGGTGAGAGTACAGATTACAGCAATGGAGATTGCCACTACCGACATGAATGCCAGTATCATCTTTGTCTTTAAGGTAAACTTCATTCTTCCATTTTCCTCGAATTAATACTTAATCATATCAAGACCTCTACAGGTCTATAAAAATAGCAAAATACACTGCTTATAGCACAAATCAGGAACAATGTTCAGCAAATCGAAATTCATCTGCAAATCAAGGCCATCTCCTCCTCCCCAAGTGAAGTGGAATCAGACCTCATAAACCTGTTCAATGCCAACCGGGAAATTAAACGGTGGGAAGATGATACCCTGGTGAATGGGGAAAAGTACCATCTCATTGCACGGCTGAAAAACACCATGGCGATGTGAACCTGTTCCTGGGAACTTTTATCCAGATTTGCAGATCCGAAGATACGGGAGAGCTTATCAATGGCGTCATTGACAGCATTGCCAAGCGATTCAATGCAGACCAGGTGGTCTACCACTGCATGGTTGTGTCGGGAAATTACTATTGCTGGAAACAGGCAAACCATCGCCATGGACATGGCATGCTTCAGGAGATAAAATGCCCCCCATATACCATATGTAGTATCTCAACCACACAAGGCAGAGCCTTTGCTGCCCTGCCTTGTGGTTGGATTTGTGGAATGGGTTATTTCTTAAGTCGTTTTCTGCTTACTCCAGCAAGACCTAAGATACCAAGCCCCAAGAGAACCATTGTGGCTGGTTCGGGTACAGCACGATCAGAAAATTCCAGGTCATCGTATGAGATACCAACGAGTGGTCCAGTCCAACGAGCCTCAAAACTCCATATCCCTGCAATTGCTATTGACAATTGGGTGTAAGGATCGCCGTCCCATAATCCTTGAGTCACTACACCAAGTGATCCTCCAATATTGTCGAAAGCCTCAAGTTCCCATGAGTCTTGATCACCGCCCGAATCTCCGGCCCATAGGCTTATATAATCTACCTCATAACTAAAAACGCCTATCATGGGATTCTGTCCAATAGAAGATGATGCTGAATTAAAGGGCGAGTTGTATGATGCACCCATCTCATTGTTTGAGAATATTCTTATATCATCGCCAGGACTCGATGAGAGAGTGACACCACCAAGGTCGATACCAGAAATAATGTTGCCACTACTATAGCCGTCAAAATCAATTACTGTTGCATTTACAATTGGTGTTAAGAATAAAGCGACAAACATTAAAATTCCAATTAGTTTCTTCATAAATACTCCTCCTTTATCTTCGGTTATATCGGTAGGCAGATTGCCTCCCCATGAGATCCGTGGCTCTCCGTCTCTGCATCGCTACAGGTTTGGCTTTAACTTGAAAATATAATCATGGACTAGGATCTGCTCTCAACCTGAAAGTGAGTTTCTCTATTGAGAGCGATGTCCATAGCATTGAAGTATTCTCTCCATGGAAATAGCCTTAAATTCAAATGCTGCAGTTGTTTTTACGATAAATGACTGAAAATTAAACACTCCAATCACAAGTCTCTGTAGGCATCGAGAACGAGAGATGAATTAACGGGAAAAAGGAGAGCAGATCAACTAAGGCTATATTTGTTAAACATAGCTATAAGATGTCTTTTATTCGAAGTTGCGAATTTTGAAGGCAGAAAAACCTTAACAGTTATAGTACATTAGCAATCTTATTTATTATTGTAAATAAGTAAACTTGATTTATTTTATGATTTTCACGTATACGACACGATATGTTGTATGCAAACACATTGAAATCACCTAATACAAATCAAAGTTTAGTGGAGAGAATCCATCCCATGAGCCAGGGAAAGCCGAAAGCCCCCCACATTCAATTTATTAATGTCTAAAAACGCATGTTGAAAATTAGTTTCTATGTACCTGTTTAACGACGAAGTAACCGGCCTGAAAAGCGGAGTAAAAAGGAGCTTTTTCAGGTCCGGTTAACTGTTTGGTTGGCCATGAGCTATTTGCATCCATCATGATTTTTGAAGCGATGCCATTATGAAGAATCAACGATTTTCTCCTCAAGCTCAATGCGTATTGTATTTTGGTATTGCCCTGGTATCACGGTGTAAATCCCGGAATATGTTTCATACCCTTTTGCGATTATGGTCAGTTCGTATGTCCCGCCCGGCAGTCCAAAAAAGAAAAAAGTCCCTTTGGACGAGAAATCCGTTGCCGACAAGTAATGTTCTGAATCGTTGTCCTCTTTTTGCAGAGGAATCAGGGTACGATGGACCTCTCCTCCGCTTAATGTTATGGATTGTATCTCAATTTCAGAATCCGGTTGTGGCGATTCACCGAGTTGAATATCGCGTTGTCCATGTTTGACAACATATCCGCGAAGGAAACCTACAGGTTTTAAAACAAATGTGGCCCTGGGAACCGCGCCCGCTTCAATGCGGATGGATCTGCTGAAAGGCTCCGGTGCGAATGCAGGGGCGAACAAACTCACCTCATAATCCCCTGATGGAAATGGGCCGTATTCTCGTCCTGTATCGTCAGGGCTGATATACAGCCAGGTCTCAGTCCCTTTTTCATCGGCTGGTCGAAGATATAGTGCGGGCATGGGCCTGGGCAGTTCTTTTGGAAAATCAAACGTAAAATCGACTCGCAATCGGTTGCCCGATATTTTATCCGTCGCCTTTGCTTTTTGATATCTGTCGGCAAGTATGGTGTTAAATTGAGACAGGACCTGTTGGCTTGAAAGGATACTGACATGGTCTTCATTATAGCCATAAATCATTTTGGCACCCCTTTGTGCGCGCGGATCAAGCTGACTTGCCAAAGTGACCACCTTGTCGTTATTGGGCCGCAGTATATTTCGATTGCCCTTGTGTCCAAAGAACAGGTAATGATCCACTGCGGGTGGCATCTTTTTATCATATATCGATTTGATAAATTCGCTTCCCGGTTGCATATTTCTCCAAGCCGGAACGACGGCAGGGGAGTATTTCACACCCGTTTCCGCAAGCTCCTCCCCGCCCCATGGCGTTGAAATTGAGATAAAACAGGCAATTGAGGGGAATAATGGGCCATATTTTACCAAAAAAGACCGAACAACAAGCCCCCCCATGCTGTGGGCCGTAATGCACAGTTGATTGAATTTATACTTGGCCTGCAAATTTTGCATTTTCCATAGCAGCAAATGGGACATCGAATCAAGGGATGAGCCTGACGGATAATAATAAATCCACGGTTGATATCTGTCACGGTCGATACCTTCAAAAAATGTTCGCCAATTTTGTGGAGACCCTGCAGCGCCGTGGACAAAAAGGATAGGAATTTTTGCCGGATCGTATGCTTCAAGAAAATAAACATTGCCGCCAATTTCCTTAAAAAACTCCAAACCGGCCCAAAATCCTTTTTTTCCATATTCCTCCGAGAACAAATAGTCATCCACTTTTGCTATTGCGCCCGGGCATGTGCTATGGAATTTTTTGTGCGCTTTGGGCTGGATCTGGTACCCAACCGGGAAGTCTACTTTGGGATGATTGTGTTCTGACAGGTGAATATTCAAATTCCCAGCCACGCCTCCGGCAGGCGCAGAAACTTGTTCTGCCGAGAGAATCTGTCCTGCAGGTTCCCCTTTGTCATAAAGCAAATTTTTATTCTTATCACCAAACGCAACAATGTTGTGAACCCCCACGGGAACCATTAATTCATAAGGTCCGGGTTCATGTAACATCGCATAATGAACGATTGTTCTCTTGCTATCCTTTTTAGAATAGGCGGCGACAACGACCGGCATTTCGTCGAAAGAAAGTGTACTTGAAACGGTACCTACTAAAGCTATTGATGTTTTTAATATTTTAGCATCTTCTCTAACCTGCATCAGCGTACAACCGGGCAACAAAAAAGAGAGAACAAAAAAGAAGAGAAAGCTGAATATCATTTTCCGGAGTTTAAATGCCATATTCATTTCATTGTTTTAATGATAGATATTTCAACTTGCTGCTGATTCTGTAGTGTACTTTTTCTGAAAAACATGTCGTGTTGGGTTTCTACCAAAGACCTTATTCCAGATACAACATACTCAAAAAGATAGCAAGAATATCGGATTAAAAATCTGAAATGGTTTTATGTCAAAAAATTTTTCGTACAGACCGAAACAGTGCAAAAAATTTTTCTATAGAAAAATAATTGTCGGTTAATTGAAGTTTTTTCTTCAAATGATGGTCGCGAATTATAAAATAACTTTTATTTAGCTTCTATTAAACATTTCCTAAAAAGGATAATAGCCTGGAACGGTGGGACTTTCAGACCAGAGGGTAATAAAAATTACAGTCGGGAAGTTTGGCCGTGTGTGCTTTGGCACATAACTTGTTTTACTTTTAGATGAGATCATGGAACAAAACATACAATATGTGGAAAAAGGGGAAAAATAATGGGTGACAATGCCATGGGAACACTTGAACAGGCTTTGAAGCAGGAAGATGAGTTTAATTTTAAAGCGGCGAAAGCCATTTATGAGGATTTGACCCGCCATGGGGCGGCAGGGGACGTTGCGAATAAGGCCCAGTCCAGGCTGGCGGATATGGCGGATCTGATCAATGAAAAAGAGACCTATGAGCGAATTCATGCCAATGCGAAAAAGGTGCTTTCGGAAATCGGTATGAACATTTCCGAAAGCCCGGATCTGATGGAGATCCTGATGGAGGCGGATGCCATTGATTTTGAGAATGAGACCGCTATTTTCATTCCTGTGAAAGAATCCTATATTGATGCCTGTCTTGAGAAATGTCCCAGAACCTGGGCTGGAGATCCTGGAAAAAATACGTTTGGTACGGGAGCGACACCCCCTTTTTTGAAACGCATGTTCGATGACGAGCTCCGCCAGGCCAACCGGAAGGAGTTTGAAAAGATTGCTCGTTGTGTGGGGGAGAATCAGGATGTCGTAGGCATTTTCAGTCTGCCGGTGGAGACGGATAAAAGCATTACTGCATTTGAGCGGGCCCAGATCATGGAGCAGGCCTACTCCGGATTTAAGATGACGGCAACCAAAGGATTCACCGATGATGAGATGAAATTTCTGGTCGGCAAGGATGACTGGGTGGATGGCACCAGTCTGATCACGTCACTGGCACCGATGGGTACCATGGTGAGCCCCTTTCTGAGAAGTGCCCGGAGCGGCGCTAACCTGTTGCTGCTGGATTTGACCATTGCCGGATCTTCAGGACCGGGAAGCCCGGAAGCGCTGCTGACCCAGATTCATGCCCAGGTATTGTTCATGATCGTCATGGCCCAGACCGTCAATCCCGGCGTTTTCTGCATGCATGGCGGTATTCCGGGTGTTACGGAAGCCGGAGGGGATCTTTCCTACAGCTCTCCCCATCAACCGCTGATCAATGCGGCCATGGCGCGGCTCAACAACTGGATCACCAAACTCCCCTCGGCCCAGTCCGGCGGCAGCACCAGCATCTCCGCCTTGAATAACGAGTCGGTATTCGAATCCGAGTTGAGTCGAAACAGCCTTCGAAAATATGGTGTCCATATTATCCGGCATGCCATGGGTGCCATGGGCAGCCTCAATTTTTTCAGTCTGGAAAAATTTGAGGAAGATTGCCAGCGGGAGCGTAAAAATCTGACCCTGTTCAAGGAAGCGCCTAAAGACATTGGCGTCATTCCCCTCTATTTGCCCACCGACACCGAGGCAATGGAAGGTATCCGCGAAATTGGAGAAAAAGGCGGCCCGAAAAATGCGGAGCATACCCTCCGCAATGTGGATGCATTTATCAAGTGGGAAGAACTGGTCAACAGTGCCGCACGGAAAAAACTCTACTTCCCGGATATCAATGATACGGTGATTGAGAGGATTAACCGGGGGGAGATGATCCCTTAGGATAATCCCAGGTTGAGTTCCGCCCCTGGAAAAACGATGCCACCGCAACATGTTGCGGTGGCATCGCTCATCCATGGGGTTGGACTTATGGGGATATTATGGAGGGAAACTACTGTTTGGCGATCATGATGTCCAGAATCACCTTATCGGTTCCGACCATGCCGAAGGAACCAAGGTCACCCAGGTTTTTAATTGCAGTTTCAAGATTGCAGTCCAGAATGCCTTCCCGTCCGGGGACACCATTCTTTCTCATGGCAAGGTAAGCTGAATTGATGGCGACTTCAACAGCTGCGGCGACTTTCAAGGCGCATGAAGATTTTGCCCCGTCGCAGATCATGCCGGTGATGCTTCCGATCATATTTTTGATGGCGTACTCGATCTCCTCCAGCCCGCCGCCCAAAAGAGTCACGATCCCGCAGCTGGCGCCTGTGGCCGCCAGAATGGCGCCGCAGAGAGCGGAGAGGCGGCCAAGATAATGTTTCAGGTGGATCGATGTCAGATGACTCATGATCAGGGCCCGGGCCAGGTCTTCATCATCCTTTTTCAACCAGCGGGCATAGGCCACCACCGGCATGGTTGCGGTAATCCCCTGGTTCCCGCTTCCGGAATTACTCATCACCGGCTTCATGATGCCGTCCATCCGTGCATCCGAGGCTGCGGCTGTCAGCCGGGTCGCAAACAACGCCATATCGTCGGAGCGAAAACCGCTTTTGATATCTTCGTAGATGGACCGGCCCACCTTTAAGCCATAATCACCGTCAAGCCCAGCCTGGGCTACACTATCGTTGAGCCGTGCGGCTTCCAGGATAAAGCGGATAGATTCAAGCGGGGCATTCATTGCAAAATCGTAGATCGATTCCACCGTCAGGTTCCACGCCTCTTCCGTCTCGATGTCATGGGGCCAGGGCACGCTGAACACCTCTTCGCCATTTCGCTCCACACACACGATGGCATTGTGTTCCTGGGCAATGATGCATCGGGCGGAATCATCCCCTGCGGAAACCATCACGTCCGTATAAAGCAGCTCCTCGGTATTTGCAAGCTCGACCGAGACCTGGCCGAGATTGATCATCTTCTTCCCTTGCTCCACGGCCTCCCCGGTTAAGTCCCGCAGCACTTCAAGGCCCAGCTCTGATTTTCCGCAAATGGCGCCCACGGCAGCGGCAATGGGAAGCCCGGCCATACCCGTGCCCGGCACGGCAACCCCCATTCCGTTCTTCAAAAGGTTACTGCTCACCCTTGCGGTCACGCCTTCCGGCGTTTTCCCAAGGGCCTCAGCTGCCCGGGCAGCAGCCAGGGCAACCGTAACAGGTTCCGTACACCCAAGGGCGGGTACGACTTCCCGATTGATCAGATTGATATATTCCAACCACTCTGTTTTATGCATAACTGTTGTTCCTTATAGATAAGGAGACGCGATACACGGTCTCTTTTAAAGCGTATCCAGACACTGATCAGTAGCCTCTGCGGATGCTGACTTTCGATTAAACAGGCCTTCGAGCATCAGGGCCAGGGCACCGTCGCCTGTGACGTTACAGGCAGTACCAAAGCTGTCCTGGAGTGCGAAAACCGCCAGTAACAGGGCAACACCGGCCGGATCAAAATGGAGGACACCCACAACGATTCCCAGGGAGGCCATGACCGTTCCACCGGGAACACCGGGTGCTCCGATGGCAAAGATGCCGAAAAGAAGGATAAAAAGAGCCATGGTGCCAAAGGAGGGAAGTGTTCCGTAAAGCATCATGGAGATGGTCATGGCAAAGAATGTCTCGGTAAGAACGGAACCGCACAGGTGGATGGTGGCTCCCAGGGGGACCATGAACTCAACGGTCTCTTTGCTGAGCACCTTTGACTTTGCTGCGCACTCAAGTGAAACAGGAAGGGTGGCCGCACTGGACATGGTGCCAACGGCAGTCAGGTAGGCCGGGGCATAGTGCCTGAACACCTCAAGGGGGTTCTTTTTGGAGATGACACCGGCAATGGTATAAAGCAGGGTCAGCCAGATGAAATGCCCCGCAAGGACGATCACGATCACCTGGAGAAAAATTGGGAGCTGCTTGGTCAGGCTGCCTTCATAGGCAAGGCCTGCAAAGGTGGTGGCAATAAAAAAGGGAAGCATGGGGATGATGATACGCTCCACCACCTGCATCATGATCTTTTCAAGTTCGTCAAAAAGCCCCTCAAACCGTTCCGCCCTGGTCCAGATAATGGAGATACCGGCAATAATGGCTGTAACCAGGGCCGTCATTACGGACATGATCGGGGGGATATTCAACTGAAAAACAGCTTCCGGTAATTCGTGCAGCCCGGCCACATGGGTTTGAATGGACATATGCGGAATGATCAAATAGCCTGCAACAGCAGCCATGGTTGCAGCTCCTGCCGCGGACAGATAGGCAAAGCCGACCCCCGCTGCAAGCATCTTACTCGCATTTTGGCCCAGCCGGGTAATGGCCGGTGCAATAAATGCGATGATAACCAGTGGAACACAGTAAAAGATCAACTGACCGAGAACATACTTGATTGAAACAATCACCTGCATGACGGCGTCATTTGCCATAAGCCCGATCACAGCACCTGCGACAATCCCGCCGACCAGTTGAAGAATAAGCCCAAATTCGCCCAATGTACTTTTTTTAGCCATACCATCCTCCTGCTTCAGAGGCCGGACGCAGAATGCCCCGGCCATCCCTATTTATTGAATGCTGACAAACTCACATTAAGATAAATTGATCCCCGGAAGAATCATCTGACAGCGATCACCTCGATCTCCACCAATGCATTCTTGGGAAGACGGGCAACTTCTACACAGCTTCGCGCAGGGAAGGAGTTGTCAAAAAAGGTGGCATATACTTTATTTACGGCATCAAAATCTTCGATGTTTTTCAGAAATACCGTGGTCTTCAGAATCTTGGACATGTCGGATCCACCGGCTTCCAGGACCCTCTTGACATTCATCAGGGAGATCTCTGCCTGGGCGGCAGCGGTTTCCGGCATCTCTCCGGTGGCAGGGTCAATGGGCAACTGGCCGGATGTGAAAATCATACCATTTGCTTCCATGGCGTGTGAATAGGGTCCAACTGCGTCAGGCGCCTCTGTGCTTGTAATTGTATTTATCATTGTCATACTCACATAAAAAAGTTATCTACTGCGACCGTTGATGATACCGATCTTGTTTATCCTGACAGGATACCTATCTCACCCCCAGGACAAAAGCAATACTTTTTTATCATTATAATACTTTTTTATCACGACAATAAATAACTACTTTCGATTGGACTTCTGCAAATACCTGTAAACAGTCGCTTCGGACGAAACAAGCTTCTCAGCCACCACCCGTACAGTTCCCTTCAGCAAAAAGGCCCCCCGGGTATTCAGGGTGGTCACAACCTCCTGCTTTTCAGCCGGCGTCATCCGTTCCGGAGAAACCTCCGTTTCCTGAATCACCTGGCAAATCATGTTTTCCGTAAGGTCCTCAATGGACAAAGGGAAATTCTCCGTCAAGGCCGGTTTCCCCTTTGGCTGGGCAAAGGATGACCCCAGGGTTTTCAAAACACTGTCCAATGAATCCCGGGCCGTCAAAAGCGCTGAAAGATCAAGATTCAAGCAGAGCATACCCATCATCTCCCCTGCCCCGCTGCGAATGAAATAAGTGGCGGAATTCAAAGAATACCCCTCTGCCGAGCGGGTGGTGTACCCCATGACCCAATCCTTGTTTTCATGCTCCCGGTTCTTATAAAACTGAAGGGCCAGATCCGTCAGGGGCGCGCCCTTTTTCCGTCCGGAGATATGACCGTTTGCGATGGCCACAACGGAACGCTCATGGGAGGACACATCATGGAGCACGACCTCACATTTTTCACCCAGAAACGTACCAAGAAATTCAACCAGCGGAACATAGTGATCGATTGTTAAATCTGTAGACGGGACAACCTGTGACAAAATAACTCTCCTTTTGTGATAAAATTTTATTATCACAATAAAACATATTTCAAAAACAAATGCAACCGCCACAAAACCATCCCATGGAACCCTGGGGTATCTTTTAGCCTGCGGGTGACCCGAACGACCATGGCCCCCCTCCACATGGATGCGGTTCCTGTAAAAAAACATTATCCAGGCCCAGCCCTTTCTGATATATTTACCCCATAATTTCGACTGTTGCCGGCAGGGCTTTCCATGCGAAAGTACCGATTCTTTCCACGGCAGTCTTTTACGCCATCAAAAAAAGATTCCTCAACCAAGGAGACCAGTCCATGAACCAGACAGAATTCAAAGCCCTTGTGATCGAAGAGTCATCCCCCAACGCCTTTACACGGACCATCAAGAAAAGAGACCTCAGCGATCTTCCCAAGGGCGATCTCCTCATCCGGGTGAGCCATTCCTCCCTCAACTACAAGGACGCCCTCTCGGCCAGCGGCAACCAGGGGGTGACACGGAACTACCCCCACACCCCTGGAATCGATGCCGCAGGCGTTGTGGAACAGAGCGACACCAAAGCGTTTAACAAGGGAGACAAGGTGATCGTCACAAGCTACGACCTTGGCATGAACACCTCCGGAGGATTTGGACAGTATATAAGGGTGCCATCCCAATGGGCCGTCAGACTGCCGTCGGCCCTGTCACCCAAGGAGAGCATGATTTTCGGCACAGCAGGGTTTACGGCAGGGATGTCCGTGTCAGCCATAGTCGAGGCCCTGACACCGGACCAGGGAGAGATCCTGGTGACCGGTTCAACCGGAGGCGTGGGCAGCCTCAGTGTCGCCATCCTTGCCAAGCTTGGCTTTAAAGTGGTTGCCGTCACCGGAAAGACAAAGGCCGCCGACTTTCTCAAGAATCTTGGGGCAAGCCGCACCATCACCAGGGAAGAAGCAACCGACACCACGGGCAAACCCGTGCTCAAGGGCCAATGGGCTGGAGTGATTGATACGGTGGGAGGCGAGATGCTGGCAACAGCCATCAAATCCACACGCCCCTGGGGGGTTGTCACCTGCTGCGGCAATGTGGCCTCTCCCGATCTTCCCATCAACGTGTTTCCCTTTATCCTCAGGGGGGTAACGCTTGTGGGAATAGACTCCCAGAACTGCCCCATGGACCGGAGATGCGCCATCTGGAACCGGCTTGCCAACGAGTGGAGATGCGATCAACTCCGGGACCTATACAGGGAGGTCTCCCTTGAAGGGCTCGATGCTGAGATCAGCCGCATCCTGAGGGGTGGGCAGCAAGGCAGGGTCGTGGTCAACCTCGACGAATCATAACCGTACTTTGGAACCGTCAGATGAATAGAAAAACACTTCTATATATTATCATTATTTGTATTAACTCCTTTATTATGCCATTGAACCAGACGAATGCGGAATCTGGTTCAATGGACGATAAAATAGTTCTGGGTTCTGCAAGAAAGGAGAGTTCTGCGGATGGAAAGGCCTTTAAACTAATCTATACTGAAGCGTTTAAAAGAATGGGCAAAACCTTTGTGTACAGATATCTCCCTGCAAAACGAGCAAGTTTAATGGCTGACAATGAGCAGCTTGATGGTGAAATTGGCAGGGTATACAATTACAATGAAGGACATCCGAATCTGATCAGAGTGGAAGAACCCGTTTTTTCAGTAAAAATTTCCGCGTTCAGCACTGATCCGCAGATAAAATTGAAAGGTTGGAAAAGTCTGACAGGGACTGATTATAAAGTGGAATATACACGAGGTACTTATATAACCACCAAAAACCTGATCAAAGTAGTAAACAAAAACAACCTGTCCCGGATCTCCCATTGGTCCCAGGGGATTAAAAAGCTTGCCGCAGGGAGAACCGATATTTTCATAGAAGTTGAAAGGACGGTGCTGGAGGCCCTGGAAACCAGCGAGTTTAAAAATTCAAACATACATATTGCCGGGGTGATGGAAGAACAAACCATCCATACATTCCTGCATATAAAGCATAAAGTTCTTGCATCAAAGCTATCAGCTGTCCTGAAAGAGATGAAGGAAGAGGGATGGATCGAAAAACACATCAAAGATTCAAAGAATTACACCCCCCATCACAATTAAGGATCGCACCCCGCCCTATTCCTTCCTTGTTTCCGGCTAATACTTGTGCTAACGATAACCATCGTCAACATGGATTCAAATATAGCGGATTCGATTCAAACCGGATACAGGACATTTGATATGATAAAAAAAGGATTTATTGCTCTGTTTTTCTCAGTGATGATGCTTGTAATCTATTCATTGATATGGGGTATTCTTTTTCCATTATCGCCCATAAAATTTGGATTCACTAAAATCATTTATAACAATGCATCAATACTATATCCAAAAGAGATGTTGCTTCCGGATGATTACAGATCAATTGATCATTTAATGAACGAAACTGAAATTTTTCATCGGTTGGGATTCAAAAAAAAGGTCACTGTCATAATTTGTGCTACAAAATCACAATACAAACGATTTTCAACTCAAAGATCACCACTTTGCACCATGGCTACAGGTACAATTATTTATATCAATCCAACGATTAAAGACACAAACCGAGATATTCAAAGTTTTTTAAAACATGAATTATCCCATGCACTTATTTTCCAAAACACAACCTTTTTGAAAACATTTAAGATTAAAAGGTGGATCAGGGAAGGCCTTGCTGTTTTTTATGGCAATCCCCATCACTACTATCAAGGAGAAGAATTCCTCAGGTTAGCAGTTCATGAGGGATATTTTTTAAATTTCCTTCAGAACAATGAAGCGATACAACAGATTCCAAAAGAAATCAGGTATCTTTTCGAATACGCCGAGTATAAATATTTTATTGATTATCTGGTCACCCATTATGGCTTGAACCTGTTCCTCGAATTTATAAATCAGTATATCGTTGAACCGGACTCTGAAAAAGAACTTTTCAAACAGATCTACCCCCTTGAATTATGGGAGATATTCCAAAAATTCGAATTTGACGTAAAGACTAAAAAATGGCCGAAAAGACCTCAGAAAATGAAATCAGACGTTTCTGTGGGGTAAGCTTTCCAGTCCCGAGGCTGCAGTAATTCGAACATAATTCAGTTTTCGCTGGAGTTCTTTAATCGTGGAGGCGCCTCCATAGGTCAGCCCGGATCTTAATCCCCCGATGATATCTGACATAATTTCGTTTTCAATGGGGTTGTAAGGCACATCCACCGAAATGCCCTCTGCAGTCTTCCATTCAGCCATTCCGCCGTAATGTTCTTCCTGCACCTCACTGCTCGCCATGCCTCGATAAGCCTTAACTTTCACTTCTTTTCCGTCTTCTTGTTTTTTAGTCCTGACCTTTCCAGGCGTGGGACCCGTGCCGGCCAGGATGCTGCCGATCATCACGAAGTCGGCACCAAAGGCTAGGGCTTTAACAATATCGCCAGGGGTTCGAATGCCCCCGTCGGCAATGATGGACCTGTCCACGCGGGCACACTCTTTAATTGCTGTCAGATTCGGTACGCCAAACCCGGTTTTTATCCTTGTCGTACATACAGATCCTCCCCCGATTCCGACTTTAATGAGATCCGCCCCACAGGAGGCCAAATAGTCAGCCCCTGCATATGTTGCGACATTGCCGGCCATCAGGCATGCTCCCTTACCAACGATACGACGAATTTCTCTTAGGGTTCGACCGACGTATTTAGCGTGTCCGTGGGCGACATCAACACAAAACAGATCAGCACCTGCATCCTTTAAAGCCTGAGCTCTTTCCAAATCCTCTGTTGCGCACCCGACTGAGACAAAGGTCCTGTGCGTGCACCCATTAAATATCCGGAGGTTTTCTTCAATGGTCATGAACCGATGTAGAACACCTACCCCCCCTTTTTCACCGATGAAGTTCGCCATCTCATCTTCTGTGATCGTATCCATATTGGAAGTCATTATGGGGATTTCCAGAGAAATCTTGCCTGTTTTATCACGGGCCGAGATATCAACCACCTTGCGTGATTCATAATGGTTATAGGAAGGAATAAGAAGAACATCATCGTATGTAATCGCATCTGTCATAACGCCTCCATACTCATTAAAATTAAATGCCTGAATCTGTCTTCGGCCTTCTCAATTGTTGAGAGAAAGAGCGAGCGGCCTTATATTCCAACGTAATTATGATCCCTTGAAGGTCAAGCAATGAAAACACAAGAGAGACAACAATGCACAAGGATTCGGACCGCATGGCGGCCCTCCTCACCTGTGCGCCGGAGCGATATAGTCCATGGCCCGGGAATTTGGATCTACTGCGGTACAAGTGAGGGTTCTGCTTTATTTTCCCTGCACATTGAGGTAATCCACTATTTTAACCAGGGTATTGCTTAAATTCCCTGTGGCTTTTGACAGGTTTCTAACGAATTGCTCCTCTGAGGGTTCATGGGAATCAATAAAATCAGAAATGGTCTTTACTGCCATGAACGGCTTTTCCAGAATCCAGGCGACCCAGGCGATTCCGGCAGCCTCCATCTCCTTGATCTCCGCCCCGTTTTTCTCTATCATTTCCAGATCAGTCCTGGTACAGTCCAGGGAGTTTCCCGTGGAGATAATGCCTTGTTTCAGGGAGAGTTCTTCGATTAGATCCGGCATATCAATGCAGGGGTATGATCCGATACCATAGGCGTCAAACCCTTTTAAAGGGATCCTGCGATCATGGAATTTCACGCTGTCACAACTGACAACGGCATCCCCTATTTCATAATCCGCCCTTTTAAATCCACCGGCTGTGCCGGCATTGATGATCAGATCGGGATTAAATTTCTGGACGCCAATATAGGTTGCAAGGACGGCAGGCTGGGTGGCCACATCATCCACATCAAACCGCTTATCCACCCCGTTTAATACCACCACGACGCTCAGGCGATCCACGGTTCCTGAATACGCCCTCATGGGCAATTTTTCATCAAAGACATGTTCCTCTTGTTTCAGGCCCAATGCCTGGATGAATTCACGGGCCTCGGCTCGCATGGCGATCATGATCAAAATACTCTTCACGGGTTTCACAACAGACCCCTTTTTTGAAAAAATAAACTCAGTTCAAGACAGACTCATTCACAGAAATTTTCAAAGCATTTATTTGACGGTTTAACTGACAATATCACTAAAAATAATTTCAACCCTGTTTCTGCCGTTTTCCTTAGCCCGGTAAAGGCCCAGATCGGTCATTTGATTAATTTAAACTTGAACCGACAATCGTTATACAATTCTAGCTTTTTAATCGAAAAAAACGATGAAGTCAAGAAATGACTATACAGAGGAGCCGGTAAAGCGCCACAACACCGTATTGTAAATGGGTTCACTGTTTATCCCCATCACATATGGGCGTATCCGATTTCAGACTGCTCCTGCTGCCGGTGCAACAGGGTATTGACCAGGGTATCGAGGAGATCATGGGCCCCCCACGCCCTATCATCCTGATATGTAACACCCTCGAAAACAATCAAACCTGGCAAAAAGCAGCAAAAACCGGGGAGGAATCTCCCCCCCCGGTTCAGGATTAGAATCGGTACTTCAGTATTGCCGTAAACACCCGTCCCGGATTATAGCTTTCCAGACCATAGGGAACCCCATCGACAAGTTCCGTACCCTGGGAGGTCTCGGTATGCTCATCATCGAAAATGTTCTCCACGGATAACGAGGCAGTGAAACCATTGCCAAACGATTTCCAGAATTTGATATCAGCGGTAGCATAGCTGTCCGCAGCTTCATTTCCACTGTTCACATCATCCAGGTACTGCTCGTCTTTCCACCGGATGCTGAGCTTTGAATTGATGATCCTGTTCTCCCACACGGCCGACAGGTTGACTATCTGGGCAGGAGAAGACCGCAGCTCTTTTCCGGTCAGGTCCGTTGCCCCGGCGAAATCGGGTTTTTCATACTCTTTTATCTCTGTGTCCGCATAGGTATAATCGGCCTTGAACCGGATCTTCTCTGTCAGGCTGTACTGGGCGGTGAGCTCAATGCCATGGATCTCAACCTCCCCCACGTTCTGCTTGATCTTATAGGTCTTGGTTGCCCAGTAACCACGGGTTCCAACGGGAATGCCCGTATCCACATAGTAGAGAAAATCCTTTCCAAGGGAGTAAAAAGCGGAACCGGACAGGGTCAGCCCCTTCACAGGCGTATAGCTTGCACCCAGCTCAAAGGTGTCGATGGTTTCAGGTTTCAGATCGGGATTAGCAATCTTGGGCCCGACATACTGCCAGCCAGTCCTGCACAGATCATCAAGCTCAGGGGCACGAAACCCCCTGGAGTATGAGCCATAGGCATTGAAATGATCGCTGAAAAGATACTTGCCTGAGATTCTCGGACTCAAAGCATCCCAGTTGTCATCCTTGATGGGATTGCCGTCAACATAACCGGAAAACAGATGCCCCGGATGGGTTGATGTCTCGCAGTCAAAGGTTTCAATATAGTCATACCTGAGCCCCAGGGAAACCGTCAGCCTTTCATCCAGAAGCGAAAGCCTGTCATCCAGGTAAAGGGCATAAAACCGCATATCCCCGCTGTTCTTTATAAATCCTCCGTCCTTATCCAGATCCTGGGCATCCACCCCACCCTGCTTGATGTCCGCACCGATCCCAACCCTGTTCCACTGGGCAAGAAAGGGAGAGGAATAGTGGAGGATAAGTCCCATATCACTGCGATCGGAGTCCACATCGGTATCGGTTTTTCCAATGCGGTCATATAGCTTGTAATACTCCTCCAGCTGGTAGTAGAGTCGCGTCTCCCATTTTTGATCCGCAAGACCACCGCTGTAGGTGAGATTGGCCCGCCGGTTCTTAAAGTGACGGTACTCCCCATCGTCGCGGTCATCCCCTTTGACTCCTTCCCCCCTCTCATCATAATAATAGGAACAATCCAGCTTCAGATGGTTCAATTCATTAAAGTCATAACCCATCTGGGGAGAGATGGACCACTCATCCAGATACAGGGGCATGATCTCATACCCGTCATCGTTCTTTTTTTTCCTGGTATGGTCTGACGCCGCTTCCCACCCGTCGGTTTCCCGGTACATCCCGGCAAGACCGAAGTTAAATCCCCTGTCCGGATCTTTCCTGGCGGCCACATTGAACCGGCCGCCCCAGGTGCCATGGGAGCCGACCTCTGTTGATACGGCCCCGGAAAAGGGGGCGGTTGGCCGTCTTGAAATAATATTGATCACACCGCCCATGGCGTTGCTTCCATACACGGAAGAGCCCGGCCCCTTGAACACCTCGATCCGTTCCACCGTATCCGGGTTGATGCTGTTCCAGTTCACTCCCCCGGAGTCTGTCTTGTTGATGGGGATGCCATCCATCAGCACCAGGGTTCTCCCCTGCTCAAAGCTTCCAAGGCCCCGCATGCCGACCACGGTTCGCATCTGGCTTGTGCTGGTGCGGTTTGAGGTCACACCGGCAACGTCCCTGAGAACGGTATCCAGGGTTGCCCCGGCCATGTTTTCAATATCCTGCCGGGTTATGATCTCTATTTTTGCAGCAACGGCATCCCTTTTTTCAGGCACCCGGCTGGCGGTGATCACAACATCATCCAGGGAAAAGGATTCACTGGCAAAGGTGTCTGTTGCCCACGCACAAATCACCAGCGCTGTCACACAAAGAATCCTTGCCATATCAAAAGAACCGGTTCCCATGGTTTCACATCTCTGTTTTCGCATCATTTGATTCTCAATCATATTTTCTTTTCTTCCATCTGCTTAGTTCTGGGGGGTGGTAAGACCTGCCACATCATAGGGATTGGAACCTGCGGTGATCATCTCCTGGGCCATTTTTTTACTGACCTCAAACTCTTTGGCAACGGTCACAAACCGCTGGGGTTCGTCAAGGTAGTCCACAAGGGCAAAAACAAGGGCGACCTTGGGACTCTCCTTTGGCGCAAGCTCTCTCATCCTGTCAAAATCAAAGGAAAAGGCAACGCCTTTGCCTGCCCCTGTTTTCTTGTCCGTGATCAAAAGCATACCGGCCGGATTCTCAACAGATATTCTCTCTTTCTGCTCCTGGGTGAGCTTCTTCACGATCATCCCCCTCTTGCCCGGGGTCAGGTCCAGGAGCACCTGGAACGCATCCTCCTTGCACCAGATGGGAGAGGAGATCATGGTGTATCTCTCCCCCTGTTTTAAGGAATATTTATCCAGGATCATTTTAGAGATCAGATACCCCGAGCTCACCCCGGGGCAGAGGTGGTTGTGAAGCTCTGCACACTTGAGGTAGTCATAGGGTGCGCCAAGGGCCCAGGAGCCTGCAATGGAGGCAATGGTAAAGAAATCAGGCTTACAGGCCAACCCGTCTGTCCCCTTCCAGAACGCTTTGCTGGAAAGGTTTGACTGGGAAAGTTCGAGCCGCTCCGTTACAAAAACCTTATTTTTCATGGTCATGACCACGGCATCCCCGGTGCTCCCCCGGAAAAGGGTAATGCTGAGGGGATAAAACTGGGGACGCTGGAAAAAAAGCAGGTTCTGGTTGCCCACGGAACAGCCGGTCAGCTCCTGGATGGGTTTCAGATAATCGATCCCCGGCTGCCCATTGCTCCTCACATAGGGCGCATTGGTCAGGCATAGAAGATCGGTGCTGCCCTTCGCCGTTGAAATATCTGCCATGGCCTGGGCAATCATCCGGTTAAACCCGGAATCATCGGCACCGGCCGGGCTTATTAAAACAAGGGTAAGAACGATCATTGCAACCACGTATTTGAACATTGGCTTCATCTGTATAAAACTCCTTTATCTGCTGTTAAAAAAATTGGGGGCACCCAATCCCGCAGCCCCCCCTTTCATCATCCAGGTATCAGCTTTTCGAGGTCTTGGAGATGGGATCGACTCCGGTGGGAAACATGGCGGCAAAGGGTTCAAACCCCTGGGTCTCTTTGACCGTGCAAAAGTGCATCCCCTTCTTGCTTCCGGTCATCATCAGGGGAGCGGCTTTGTCCACATCAAGGTGATACGACTCGTCAATGGCGTCGTCACTCACCTCCAGGCGAAGCACCTTTCCCACCACAAGACTGTAGTTATCCTCCTTGTACTCGTTCACAAGGGAGCACTCCATCCAGGCATAGCATCCCAGAATCCCGGGCGCCTTGATGGTGGCGGACGGTTTTTCTTCAAGGCCTGCCACCTCAAACTCGTCCACCTCAGGGCCGGTCATTCTTGCCGTGGGAATGACGCTCTTCTCCATGGCCGACCCGGCAAGGTTGATGACAAACTCCCCGGTCTCCCTGATGTTGACAAGGGTGTCCCGTTTTTCGGCACTGGCAAAGGTGATGAGATCCAAGGGTCTCAACACCGGCATGATGCACGAATAGGGGGCGATGTTTCGAACGCCGCTTTTGCTCACGGTTGAGATAAATGTCACGGGAAGGGGCATGACCCCCTCCCTCATAAAGGGTTTGAGTATCATAATAATTCTCCTTATATTGTGGGGCGTAAAAAGCACCCCAAGGTTTTAAGCTTCCGTTATAAGAATGGTTACGGCCTCCAATCCGGGTCCCGGCCTAGTATCGCCTCCAGGGGGTTTTCCCCCGCGCCCACAAGTTCCATGTACGCCTCCCGGTTTTTCAACTGTTTCACCCCAAGGACAGAGACAAATTTTTCAGGATGATCCCTGTGTTCCAGCAGAAACCGGTTGTACAGGACATGGAGCCAGGGACTGTTTTTCCAGTCCAGTGGTTGCGGGGAAAGACCGCAAGCGGCCATGAACTCGTCAAAGTGCCAGTCAAAAGCCAGCACCCTTGCCTCTCCCCTGTTGGCGGCCCGGTCAAATGCGATGATGACGCCCCCAAGGGAGGAGTAGGCCTTGCCGCCTGTTTTCCAGGGCCGGTCCCAGGGATATTTCATGGCATAATAACCGCCCTTTCCCGGGGTCAGGTTAAGATGGTGCATGATATAATCGTCCTGGCACCATGCCGGAATGCCCACATAGGTATATGCGGCACCTTCTGAAAGGGGCACCCTCTCCTTGATATACCGTGCCGTAAAATATCCCGTGGCCACACCGCAGCAAAAATGATCATGGAACAGGGCCCCCTGGAGCAGATCCCCGGGAATGCCCTGGGCCCAGCCATTGGCAAGGGTGACAATGGAGAAGGCCTGTTTTCCCCACAGGGTTTCAAACCCTTTGAACGACTGGCCCTTGCCCACATACAGATTCACAGGATCCGTGGCCGCAACAGAGTTGCCATGGGCTTTCACCACCGTGGCCTGGATATCGGTCTTGTTCCGCTTGTGCAAAAAGGCCATAAACAGGGTGGCATCATCGCTTGAATGAACCTGGAGCAGGGTGTTCCTGCCAAGGCTCACCCCGGCCCTGTCATGGGCAATGTCCAGAATCCTGCGGCTGGACTGGCCGTTGTAAAGGGCATACCCTGCATTGGTGATGAGGGCGAGCCCGTCAATGCCCGGCGCAACCTCAAGAATTTCAAGCGCCCTTGCAACCGCCTCCTGTCCAAACCCGACAACCCCTTTGCCGAAGGCCAGGCCCGAAGAGCCAACCGTCAACAGCACCAGGCATACACCCATGAACGCGAATCTTATTTTTTTCATTTTCCTCTCCCAAGGGGAACAGATCATTAGAAGGCCAGGGCCATGCCGGCGATGAGGGTGGCACCGGGCATGGGATAGCCGGCCTCCTCTTCGTACTCCCGGTCAAAGATGTTTTCTGCGGCAAGCTTGAGCTTCAGGCTGGAACTGTTTTTCTGCCACACCTTCCACTCAGCCGAACAGTTCACAAGGGTATAGGAGCCAAGGCGCTTCAGGTTTGCACCGTTAAAGTGTTCCCGGTCACCCACGTAGTTGACGGTCAGATGGGCCGAAACAAGGTCGTCCAGCTTGAAATCAAGTCCCCAATTGGCCATGGTCTCCGGGAAATCCGGGATCTGGCCCTCAAGCACGTCGTTGCTGTCCCAGGGATCCCCCTCCTTCTCCCCCCGCTGGCAGGTCACATTTGCAAAGGTGGATAAATTCCAGGGCAGGTTCACGGAAATGCCGATCTCAGCCCCCTTGAGGGTCACCTGGTCGATGTTGTAAAATACACTCCCGGTGCCGGCCACAAAGTTTGAGGCGATATAATCATCCACCTCGTAGTAGTAGGAGCGGACCATGAGTTTTGCCACATCCGACACCGTATGCTCGTAGGAGAACTCATACTGGAGCGCCTTTTCCGGATTGAACCCGGTGTTGAAGAATCCCGTGCCGTTGTTCAGGTACCACCAGAAATATTCCGGCGAAGTGGGATAACGGTGGGCCACATTAAAAGCAAGGTGAAAGACACCATCGGCCCAGGGCCTGTATCCCAGCCGCAACCGGGGGGCGAGGTTGGATTCGTCAAGCTTGCTCTCCGGGGTGCTCCAGGTGAATCCAAAGGCATCGGGGTCGATGCTGTCCGCCTTGAACCACTCCTGCCGGACACCGAATTCAAGATCCAGGGCCGGGTTGATCTGCCAGTGATCCTGGAGATAGAGGGCATGGTACTTCATGTTATTGGGCTGGCCCTTGAACCCCTCCCGGAGAAAGGCAAAAAACGGGGAGTTGATGGAACCGTTGAAATAGCTCTCATCAATATAGGTGACGGTCTGGTCCCCCCAGCCGTGGCTGCGGCTCTCGGCTCCGGCTTCGATCCTGTGGCTGCTGATCTCTTTCTCAATGGCAAGGTTCAGCGACCAGTTGTCCGGCTCAGCATCGGTTTCCCGCTCATAGATCTTTTTGCCCGGATCTTCGGCATCGTAATAGACTTCCCGCTTGTCCTGGCGCCAGGTCCTGAAATCAAGCCGGGCACTGCCCTTGTCAAACGCCTTGGCGATCCAGGTGTTGAAGGAGAGGTTCTCATCCTCGGCAAAGCTCTTTTCACCCCAGGCGCTGAACCCGTCCTTGAGGCGGTAGGAGATGCCCGGCCCCCCAAGCTCCCGGCCGTCCGCATCCGGATCACCGGGTTTATAATGGGGCGTTCCCGGCCCGTTCATCACCGGCATGCCCGTCTCCTGGTCGCTCCAGGCGAAGCCGGCCCCAAGCTCGGTCCCAAAGGGCATCTTTACACTGATCTCCCCGGACGCCCGGTGCTGCTCAACAAAATTGTTCCTGAGATACCCGTCGGTATCATACCGTCCGCCGGAGAGAATCCAGCCCACAGCCCCGGCTTTACCCGAGTGGGTGATGCTGTTCATGGAGGTGTCCATGCTTCCATACATGGAGGAGATTGACATCCCGGGGGTATCCCCCGGCTTTTTGGTGACGATATTGACCACACCGCCCAGGGCATTGCCGAATTTGGCCGGTCCGGCACCCCGATAAATCTCGATGCTTTCCACGGCCTCCGCCGGCAGGGTACTCCAGTCAACAGGCCCGATGCCATAGGAGCCGTCCCTGTGAACCGGAACCCCGTTCTTCATGATCCGAAGCCGGGTCTCGTCAAATCCCCGGATGCGAAGCTTTCCGTTCTCGCTGCCTGATACCGCGGTTCGCTTAAACTGAACCCCGGGCAGGTTTCGCATGGCATCGAGCACCGTGTCGGAAACACCCGGCCGTGAGATATCATCCGCCGGAACCAGGTCGTCCATGGCCGGCTGTTCCGATTCCGCCCGGACCACCACATCATCGATCCGGTTGACTTTAATTTCCGCCGCAAAGCTTGGGCCATCCATGCCGACAATTACCACCCAAGCTCCCAGCAATCCTAATGTACCGCTGATAATCCTATGTCTCATTCCTGAATCCTTTAGGGTTAAACGGTTAGAAACAAAAAAAGCCACAAAGGACCATAGACTGTCAGTCTAAGGCCTTCATGGCTTTGGGTTCTCTATATTTTTTTACTACCTGCGGTCGCTCTTTTTCCGACATCTTCAAGATGTCTTTTTCTTAAATCTTCTATTATACGAATCCCAGGGTGTCAACAGAATAATTACTTTTTCTCCCATCACCCAACCCTGACCGATTCCTAATAAAATTCTCACACGGTTATACTATCTATTCCCATGTTTTTTCAAAATCAAGCCCGTCCTGTAAAACAGGCAGGCCTTGCCGAAAACCGTTGACCCCCAGGCCCAATGGAGCTAAAACCAGACATTAAAGAATTAACCCTCAACCAAAGGATATTCAGATGAAAACCATACATGACAATGCCAGGAAACTGATGAAGGGATTCTGCCGGGTCTGCCCCAGGTGCGACGGCAGGGCCTGTGCCGGGGAGGTTCCGGGAATGGGCGGGCTTGGCACCGGCGGGTCGTTCAAGGCCAACCTGGAAGCCCTGGACAGCTTGCGCTTCAACATGCGGCTCATCCACGACGTGTCAGAGCCTGACACATCCACCACCTTCCTCGGCATGGACCTTGCCCTGCCCGTTCTTGCCGCCCCCATCGGCGGGGTCAGTTTTAACATGGGCGGCGGCATCTCAGAGCAGGAGTACATAACGGCCGTGGCCAAGGGGTGTGAAGCAAAGGGCATCCTCGGATGCACCGGAGACGGGGTGCCTGACATGATCCATGAATCGGGATTTGAGGCGATCCGGTCGGTGAAGGGAAAAGCCATCCCCTTTATCAAACCCTGGGAAGATAAGGAGCTGTTTGACAAGCTTGAAAAAGCGGAACAGACAGGGGCAGGGATCGTGGGAATGGATATCGATGCCGCAGGGCTCATCACCCTTCGGAAGATGGGACGCCCGGTAACCCCCAAGAACCTCGACACCCTCAAAAAAATCATCAAATCCACCCCCATGAAATTCATCCTCAAAGGGGTGATGACACCGGACGAGGCCCTGTTGGCCGTTGAAGCCGGTGCAGATGCCATTGTGGTCTCCAACCATGGCGGACGGGTGTTTGATCACACCCCGGGCGCAGCCCAGGTGCTGCCCGGCATCGTTGAAAAGGTCAAGGGAAAAATCGCCATCCTCGTGGACGGCGGCGTCAGAACCGGCGGCGATGTGCTGAAGCTTATCGCCCTTGGCGCCGATGCCGTAATGATCGGCCGCCCGTTTTCCATCGCCTGTGTGGGCGGACTCCAGCAGGGCGTTGAAACCTTCATCGACACCATCCAGGGAGAACTCAAACAGAGCATGGTGTTGACGGGAACCGCCACCATCAAAGGGGCAAGCCCGTCCATCCTGGCTTAATCCGTGAGCAGGGAGAGCGCCTTTGCATATCTGAACGCGGCCTCTTCCTGCACCATGGCGATCTTATCCAGATATATCTTGCGTTTCAATTCATCGCTGATCTGCATCACATTGCTTCGACAGACATGGAGGGTGGCCCGGGTCGCCCCGTTCACAAGCTCGGCCGACACCAGCAGGTGCGGCTTAAAACTGTCGGACAGAACGGAGTTGAGCCGCCCGGCCCAGTCAAACACCTCCATGGCCCGTGCAACCATGTCCATGCTGATGGTGAGGATGTTGCCGAGGCTCTCGTTTTCAAGCGTGGAATCGCCGATTTTAACAAACTTGGAATAGGAGGCATAGGCCGCGCCGTCCTGGCATACAAAATCTGAGAAATCGCGTTCAAGGCGTTCAATGGATCGTCTGAAGCCAAGGAAGCTGCTCTCAAGTTCCGCATCTTTCTGTTTTTGAACCATCTCGAACCGAAGGGCCTTGAGCATGAGATTGATGCCAAGGCAGCACGTATAGGCCGATGCAGACCCGCCTGCAGGAACAGGGTTTTTCCCTCTCAGATCCTTCAGAAATTCCATGGAACCCTCCTTCATGATCCTGTTGATGATTGACGATGTGATTCAAATTTTGAAGGGAGACTTAAGATATTTATATCGCTGCCCCCGGTTTTAATCAAGGTGTAATTTCGCCGTTATCAGCAATTCCCCGGGTCAACCCCGTTCCAAAAGGGATACGCCGGAAAATAAAATGAATGGTACAAAATATTGACATACACCATAATTGATGACATTTTGTCTTCCTTTGATTCAATCAGCATTCTGAACCAGACGTAACTTTATAGAAAAGGATCAATCATGAAAAATCCAGTGGAACATTTTCACGCCCTGCGACTCGATGAGCTGAAAACAGCCCTTGAGGCCAACAATTTCGAGGTATGGATTGCCGATACCGCCATCCAGGCAAAAGAGATCGTGATCAACGAGATCATTCCCCGGTCCACTCCCAAAACCATCGCCTGGGGAGGGTCCATGACCTTCATTGACAGCGGCATCGAGGCGGCCATCAAAACCCTTGACGGCCCCACCGTCATCGACAAAAACGAGCCGGGAATCTCCAAAGAGGAGAAGGCGGAACGGGTCAAGGCAGCCATGACCGCCGAGCTCTACTTTACCGGAACCAATGCGGTCACGGAAAAAGGCCAGCTGGTCAACCTCGACATGATCGGCAACCGGGTCGGCGCCCTCACCTTCGGCCCCCGGGAGGTGGTTGTTCTCATGGGACAGAACAAGCTCGTACCGGACCTTGATTCAGCCATGGACCGCATCAGGGAGTATGCAGCGCCTGTCAATGCCATGCGCCTCGACATGAAGACCCCCTGCACAAAGACAGGCCGATGCATGAACTGCAACAGCCCGGCCCGTATTTGCAACACCTGGACCATCACGGAAAAATCCTTTCCCCCTAAACGGGTCAAGGTGATCCTGATCCGCCGGGACCTGGGATTGTAGCAAAGCGGGGGGGATCGGTATGATGGATCCCCCCAAAAAATCAACCGCATTTAGTATAGCCGCAGCCATGGCACTTCATGCAGCCTTCCTCATAGGCAATGGCCTGCCCGCATTCGGGGCACAGGTCCGCCTTGAGCTGCCCGGCAGACGTTTTCACCTTCGGTCGAGTGCCGTTAACGATATACCGTTTCTCAAGCACCTTGGCAATGGCATCGGGAATGGAGAGAATCAGGCCGCCTTCCTGGAACACCGCATGCTCTCCGCTGATACCCTTGAGCTGATTGATCACCTCCTCCACGTTGATGCCCGACCTGAAAGCAAGGGAGATCAGCCGGCCGATGGCTTCCGTCTTGGCCGTGGTGGATTTCCCGCACTTTCCAATGATTGCGAAAAGCTCAAAGGGACGGTTGTTGTACTCGGACACCGACACATAAAGATTTCCCATGCCGGTCTTGATCATTTCGGTAAACCCTTCGAGGAGATTGGGCCGGGCTTTCCCCGCACTGAGGAAATCATTATCATCCGGCTTATGCGCTGTGCCGGAAACGGAAAGCACCTGGTTGTCCTTGCTGCCGTCCCGGTAAATGGTCACCCCCTTGCATTTGAGCCTGAACGCCAGGTCATAGATAAACCTGACATCTTCTTCCGTGGCCCCATGGGGAAGATTGACCGTTTTTGAGACCGCATTGTCCGTGTGTCTCTGGAACGCCGCCTGCATTCGGATATGGGCCTCGGGCTGAATGTCATGGGCCGTGACATACACTTTTCCCAATTCAAGGGGAATCCGGGAATTACCCCGGACCGTCCCGTTTTCGGCAATCTCAGCCATCAGCTCATCACTGTAAAAGCCCTGGCTCCGGGCCGCCTTCTCAAACACGGGATTCACCTCAAGAAGCCTGTCGTTGTCCATGACAGTCCGGACAAAACTGAGGGCAAACGCCGGCTCAATTCCGCTGGAGCATCCGGCGATAATGCTCAGGGTTCCGGTTGGGGCGATGGTGGTGGTGGTGGCATTCCGCATCCGGCACCCTTTCCGCTCCTTGAACACGCTATGCTCAAAATTGGGAAAGACGCCCCTCTCCTCTGCCAGCCCGCAGGAGGCGGCATGGGACTCCTGCTGAAGGAATGACATCACCTCTCCACCAACCGCCATGGCATCATCTGAATCATAGGGGATATTCAGCATGAAGAGCATGTCCGCAAACCCCATGATGCCAAGACCGATCTTTCGATTCCCCCTGACCATCTGCTCAATCTCCTTGAGAGGGTACCTTGACATGTCAATGGTGTTATCCAGGAACCGGACCGCAAGGTGGATGGTCTCCTTCAACCGGTCATAATCAATGACGGGGGTGCCTTTCTTTTCCGTCACAAACTTTGTCAGGTTAATGGACCCCAGATTACAGGCCTCCATGGGCAGAAGGGGCTGCTCGCCGCAGGGATTTGTGGACTCCATCTCGCCCAGGCCCGGGGTGGTGTTATACCGGTTGATCTCATCCAGGAACACAATACCGGGATCCCCGGTGGTCCAGGCCTGTTTCACCAGCTCGTTATAGACCGCCCCGGCATTCAGCCGGGAAGCGGTTTTTTGGGTCCGGGGATCGATCAGGTCATACTCTGCCCCTTCTGAAGCTGCCGCCATGAACCGGTCTGTCACCCCCACGGAGATGTTGAAATTATTCAGTTCCCGCTTATCGTTCTTGCATTTGATGAAGGCCATGATATCGGGATGATCCACCCGGAGAATGGCCATGTTGGCCCCCCGCCTGGTGCCGCCCTGCTTTACCTGCTCCGTGGCCGTGTTAAAAATCTGCATGAACGAAACCGGGCCCGAGGCAATGCCGCCGGTGGATCCCACCTTACTGTTCTCCGGGCGAAGCCGGGAAAATGAAAAACCGGTTCCCCCACCGGATTTATGAATAACGGCGGCATTTTTGACAGATTCAAAAATACCGTCGATGCTGTCCTCAACCGGCAAAACAAAGCAAGCCGCCAGCTGGCCCAGCTCCCGTCCCGCATTCATCAGGGTGGGAGAATTGGGCAAAAACCTGAATTCCGCCATCAAACGGTAAAACCGGTCCGCCATTGTCTTTATATCCGTTTCGCTATCATAATTTTTCTCGGCCTGGGCAATATGGTCCGCCACCCTTTTGAACATCTGCTCCGGAGATTCACACACCCGGCCGGACCTGTCTTTTTTCAGATACCGGCGTTCAAGCACGGTCCGGGAGTTTTCTGTTAAACAAAGAATAGGGTCGGTGGTTTCTGTAGCTATTGTCATATTTTAAAATCCTGTTTTATTCGATTTAATCCCAGTTAGATCACTCTAAATCTGTTTTTCCCCCAGGGAAAGCCATCGCGTTTTCCTGGAAGGCGACACTTTATATAGTATTCACACAAAAATGCAAGCACAATATATCGACACCCACTCGTTTTTTTCATCAATATTCTGGAAAGGAAAGTTGAGTCCCACTTGACAATCAAACCGGATAGCGCAATTTGTATGTATAAACAAAAAGTGAGGTGTTATGAAAAAAAGTGATGATCTCACGGCTTTGATTGATGGGGCAAGTATCAAATTAGATCAAAATATTTAATTGGCTCAGGGAATTTAATACTTCAGGAGGAAACCAATGAAAAAACTTGGTCCGGTCAATGCATTCTATCCCATGCCCACCACCCTGGTGGGATCAACCGTCAACGGAAAGCCCAACTTTCTGGCCGTGGCCCATGTGGGCATTTTAAACCACGGCACCCCACAGTACCTTTCCATCGGGCTTCACCAGAACAGAACTCCCATTAGCTTCGGACTCCTCTCCTTCATTGTTACGGCCGGCAAAACAGCCTGCCCCCAAAGGTAAGACGTCTGTCAGATCAGGTGCTGAATCCGCAACCGTTTTTTTTCTTTGCCCCTTTATCAACCAACCGACTCCGTGATACCATGATTAAACTTTGCACACTTTTCCATAGAGAAGAGACAACATATGCGTATCAGTATTATTCTCGTCCTGAATTTATTGTTTATGTTTTCAATCCCCCCCGTGGTCCAAGCCGAAGAATCACTCCGGCCTGACCATGTGCTTTTGTTGAATTCATATGGCCAGCGGATGACCTGGGTAAAAGATATTACAACCGCTGTTGAAGATATTCTTGATCCCGATAATAACAATATTATCCTCAATATTGCCAATATGGATTCCAAGCGGTTTCATTCGCCTGAATATTTTGATCTGTACAAAAATTATCTGAAACAAAAATATAATAAAAGCAAGTTCTCTCTTATTCTCTCATCTGATAATAATGCGTTTGATTTTCTTCTTAAAAATCGGAATGAACTCTTTCCCGGTGTTCCGGTGGTGTTTTGCGGGGTGAATAATTTTAAAGATGAACAGATAAAAGAATCAGACAAATTCACAGGTGTTGCTGAACTGTTTTCAGCTCGAAAAACTGTTGAGATGGCACTTAAGCTCCACCCCGGGACCCAGGAAATATTCATCATAAATGACTATCTTGAAACAGGTCGCGCCTGGCAAAAAGATATAGATAGCGCTTTAAGCGACATGAAAGAAAAGGTCAGGATCACCTATTCAAAAGATTTTGCAATGGATGAGCTTCAGGCAACAATAGCAAACCTAAATAAGAATACCATCGTTCTTCTGGGTGTTTATTATGCGGACAAGGACGGAAGATTCTTTACCTACGAAAAAGTTGGTGAAATGATCGCAGGGGCCAGCCATGTCCCTGTTTATTGCCTGCTTGAATTTAATATGGGCAAAGGCGTTGTGGGCGGGAAAGTAATCAGCGGTTACTACCAGGGTAAAACCATGGCGGAAATCGGCAGACGCGTTCTGAACGGTGAGGACCCGGACCACATCCCTGTACTGAAAAAGGGCGCAAACCGGATTATTTTTGATTACCTGCAATTGAAACGGTTCGGCGTGACTGAAGCCTCACTTCCCCTTGGGAGTGTCGTGATAAACAAACCGTCTTCTGTCTTCCAGGAATACAAAAAAGAGATCATAACCCTTACTATTCTGATCATGGCACTTGTTATGACGATTGCGGCTCTGCTTCTGAATATATTACGGCGAACCCGTGCTGAGGAGGCGCTGCGGGAGAGTGAACAACGACTTTCGATTCACCTTCTGAACACGCCGGTGGGAGCAATCTTATGGGATATGGGATTCAAAGCGATTGAATGGAATCCTGCAGCAGAAGCCATCTTCGGTTTTACCAGGGAGGAAGCGATTGGAAAGCATGTTACAGAACTGATTCTTCCTGAAGACCTAAAGGAAATGGTTAACGAAGTTTTCCAGGGAATATTATCCAGCCGGGGAGGCGAACGGAATATCAATGAAAACATTACGAAAACCGGGAAAAGGATCCAGTGTGACTGGTACAACACTATATTAAAAGATGTTGATGGTAACGTGACAGGTGTGGCTTCACTGGTAAACGATATTACTGACCTCAAAAGGACACAAGAGATGATGATCCAGTCTGAAAAGATGCTGTCCATAGGGGGACTGGCCGCCGGGATGGCCCACGAAATCAACAATCCATTGGCTGGAATGATGCAAAATGCACAGGTGATTCACAATCGGCTGACAAAGGATTTGCCTGCCAATGACAACGTCGCAAAAGAATTAGGCATTTCAATGGCTGTCATAAAAGAGTTCATGGAAAAACGAGATATATTAAAGCAACTTGAGAATATCCATCAAGCCGGCAGCCGTGCAGCAAAAGTTATTGAGAACATGCTGAGTTTTGCAAGGAAAAGTGATTCTGTCAGAAGCGAACATAATTTATATGAACTGATTGACAAGACCATTGAGCTTGCACAAAATGATTACAGCCTCAAGAAAAAATATGATTTTAAGCAAATCAAAATAATCCGGGAATACAATCCGGATATCCCAAAAATCTATTGTGAGGCAAGTAAGATACAGCAGGTTCTGTTTAATTTAATAAAGAATGCATCAGAATCCATGGGTCTGGAGAAACGGGAAGATAAAGATCCTGAATTAATCCTCCGCCTTCAAAAAGTACAACAGATGGTCTGCATTGAGATAGAGGATAATGGCCCGGGAATGGACCCTGGTACACGAAAACGGGTTTTTGAACCTTTTTTCACGACAAAAAGCGTTGACAAGGGTACGGGCCTTGGTCTTTCGGTTTCCTACTTTATTATAGTTGATGACCATGGCGGAACAATGGAAGTTGAATCAACCCTGGGAAAAGGTACAAAATTTATTATAAAACTCCCAGTTCAAAAAAAAGGGGAGGACCAAAAGAACTCTACTCAACAAAAAAGGTAGAACTTGTATCAGATCAGGGACAAAATCCGCTGTGAATAACCGATTAAGAAAGGATAATTTCCATGTTAAACACCATGATGGCACAACTCATCCCCTTCTTTCCCCAGGAACTTGTATGGATCTTTTCAAAGCGGTACATTGCCGGCATTGATGTGGAAGATGCCCTTCGGGTATCAAACGAGTTAAACGATCAGGGCATGAAAGTAACCCTGGACATCCTCGGTGAATTCATTTTCACCATGGATGAGGCAAGGCAAAACACCCGGGCCTATATAGAGCTCATCCAGGCCATGGAAGGATCGGACATCAACGGCAACCTCTCCCTCAAACCCACCATGTTCGGCCTTCTCCTTGACAAGGAGGGATGCTACCGTCACCTCTGGGAGATCGTAAACAAGGCGGTTGAGTGCAACACCTTCATCCGCATCGACATGGAGGATTCAGCCTGCACCTCCATGGAGATAGAGCTGTTCCGGAGGCTGAAAGCGGAATTTCCAAACCATGTGGGCCTGGTGGTCCAGGCCTATCTCAAACGGACCCTCAGGGACCTGAACAATCTCATGGACCTCCACACAAAAGAGAGTCCCCTCAATTTCCGCCTGTGCAAAGGCATCTACACGGAGCCGGCCGGTATCGCCTTTCAGCGATACCATGTTATCAACGCCCACTATCTCGAAGATCTTGAATTCATGTTCAAAAACAAGATCTATGCCGGCATTGCAACCCATGACGCCTGCCTTATCACCAAAGCCTTTGAACTCATAGAACAATACAGGGTGCCCAAGAGCATGGTGGAATTCCAGATGCTCTATGGGGTGACACCAAAGCTGAGGCAGTCCATCCTTGATAAAGGGTACGACATGAGGGTCTACGTCCCCTTTGGCGACCAGTGGTTCGGCTACTCCACCCGGCGGCTCAAGGAGAATCCCACCATGGTGACCCACATCGTCAAGTCCCTGTTCATGAAAGGATAAGTACATCTGTGACAGGCCGCCAGGCCGCCATTGAGTTCATGGTTTCCTCTCCCCTGTTTTCAACCTTGTGTTCGCCCCTGCTATCTTGTATGGTGACTTTTGCGCCATGGGCGAAAAGGGTAACGATTCACTTGGAAGGAACAGTAATGATCGATCTTAGAAGCGATACGGTAACCAAACCCTGTTCAGGGATGAGGGCCGCCATGAATAATGCAGAGGTGGGGGATGATGTCTATGGGGAAGACCCCACCATCAACCGCCTGGAGGCCCTTGCAGCCGATATGACGGGTATGGAGGCGGCCCTGTTCTGCTCCTCCGGCACCCAGTCCAACCTCTTGGCGTTGATGAGCCACTGCGCCAGGGGCGACGAATATATCGTGGGCCAGCAAGCCCACACCTACCGGTATGAGGCCGGCGGTGCAGCCGTTCTTGGCAGCATCCAGCCCCAGCCCCTGGAACTTGAACCGGACGGTACCCTGGATCTTGCCAGGGTGGAAGAGTTCATCAAGCCGGATGATTTCCATTTTGCCAGGACCCGGCTTTTATGCCTTGAGAACACCCAGGGCGGCAAGATCCTGCCCATGGCCTATCTCAGGTCGGCACAGGATTTTGCCCGAAAAAAAGGATTGAAGCTCCACCTGGACGGTGCCCGTATCTTCAATGCCGCGGTCAAACTCGGCACAACAACCAAAGAGATTGCCACCCACTTTGACTCGGTATCCGTCTGCCTCTCCAAGGGCCTGGGCGCACCCGTGGGCTCGGTGCTCTGCGCCGACAAATCCCTTATAGGGGAGGCAAGAAGATGGCGGAAGATGCTCGGGGGCGGCATGCGCCAGGCCGGCATCCTTGCCGCTGCAGGCATCTATGCCCTGGAAAACAACATCCAAAGGCTTGACCAGGATCACGAAAATGCCGCACGGCTGGAAAAGGGCCTTGCCGGGATCAATGCGCTTGAGATCACTCCGGGTTCAGTCCAGACCAACATGGTCTTTGTACGGGTAAAAAGCCGGGCCGGGTCACTTGCAGGCTTCATGGAGCAGAGGGGGATTATCATGGACAAGGGCGACGACCTTCGCCTGGTGACCCATCTCGACGTATCCGCCGGGGATATTGCCACTGTTATCGCCGCATTCAAGGAGTATTACAAATAGAGTAAAAGAACAAAGGGGACGCGCTGCAATGGATTTTCAAAGTGTTGACGATGTGCAGAAACGGCTGGAGCAGGCAGACTACATCGCCTCAAAGGAGATCGCCACGGTGGTCTACATTGCCCTTGCAACGGAAAAACCGATCCTCATCGAAGGACCGGCGGGGGTGGGAAAGACCGAGCTTGCCAAGGCCGTTGCCACCTGCCTTGAACGGCGGGTGATCCGCCTCCAGTGCTACGAAGGGCTTGACGAGTCCAAGGCGCTCTACGAGTGGGAATATGCCAAGCAGCTCCTCTACACCCAGATGGTCAAGGAGCGGATCAACACGGTGATCGACGATGCCGCCTCCCTGTCCGAGGCCGTGGATAAGATCGCAAGCCAGGAAGACGCCTTTTTCTCCGACCGGTTCATCCAGCCCCGGCCCCTGCTCCAGGCGATCCTCTCCCCGGACCCGGTGGTGCTCCTCATCGACGAGGTGGACAAGTCCGACCCGGAATTTGAGGCGTTTCTTCTCGAGCTCCTGAGCGATTTCCAGGTCACCATCCCGGAGATCGGCACCCGGAAACCCGTGACCATCCCGGTTGTCTTTCTCACCTCCAACAACTACCGGGACATGAGCGACGCACTCAAGCGGCGGTGCATCCATCTTTATATCGACTACCCCTCCCCGGAGCGGGAGATGGAGATCGTCCGGCTGAAACTTCCCATGATCGAAGAGGGGCTTCTCCAACAGATGATCCAGGCTATCACCCGGATCAGGGAGCTTGAGATCAAGAAAAAGCCCTGCATCTCGGAATCCATTGACTGGGCAAGGGCGCTTCTCGCCCTCAACACAAAGCAACTCACCTGCGAAACAGTGGAGGAAACCCTCAACGTGGTGCTCAAGTACCACCAGGACACCAAGGTGGCCAAACAGACCCTGGCCGGGATCGTGGGGTAAGCCATGCTGAAGATCCTGACCGGATTTGCCGCCTGCTGCAGGGCCTTTGACCTCAGGGTTTCCACCAGCGAGGTGCTGGACACCGCCCGCCACCTGGCACTTGTGGATCCCCTTGATCCCCGTGAGTTCAAGCTCGCAGTCCGGGCTAACTTTGCCAAGAGCCGCAGGGACCAGAGCCGGTTCGACTATCTGTTTGACCTCTTTTTCCACGGCATCCGGACGGACAGTGACGACGCCCTTTCCCCTGGAATCGACAGAATTACCCAGGGCCTTCGTAAAACCCTTTCCGACGATCCCATGGAACAGGCGTTGGTGGATTTCCTTGACAACGACCCCCTGGCCTTCATCGACCAGATCCATGCCCTACACACCATGGAGGAGCGTCCCCAGAAGATCTTTAAATCCAACATGGGACAGCTCTCGAGCAAGCTCGGGGTGATGCTCCAGATCAACTCCATCAAGTCCAAAATCATGGCCCTGTTAGACCAGGGAGACCATGGGGAACCGGACAATGCCGGCGCCCTCAGGGAACACTTTAGAGAAAGGCTGGACCGCGCCTTTGCCCTGGCCACGGAGGAACCCCGGGAGCACAACGACGCGCTCAAAGAGAAGCCCCGGGCCACCAACGAAAAAAACCAGCTCAAAGACAAACCGTTTTCAAACCTGACCCCCCTTGAGGTTATTGAGATGAGAGCCGTGATTGAACGGCTGGTGAAAAAGCTCAAGGACCAGGTTGGAAGGCGCTTTGCCGTCAAGAACCGGGGGGTGATCGACATCAAGAAGACCCTTCGCAACTCAGGAAAATTCCAGGGCGTCCCCCTGAATATCGCATTTAAGAACAAACCGCCGAGGAAGAGCAGCATCGTCGCCCTCTGCGATGTCTCAGGCTCGGTCTGGTCCGGGGCAAGGTTCATGCTCACCCTGCTCTACTCCCTCCAGGAATGCTTTGCCCGGGTAAAAAGCTTTGTCTTTGTGGCAGACCTTGTGGATATCACCGGCCTGTTCCAGGATCTGGATATCAACGATGCCATTGAAAAGGCCCTGGGAGACGACACCATCAACCGCAACGCCCCCACGGACTACGGAAACAGCTTCCAGCAGTTCAAGCACGATCACATGAACGTCCTCAACCAGAAGACCACCCTCATCATCCTGGGGGACGGCCGTTCCAACTACCTCAATCCCCAGGCAACCATACTGGGTGAGATGCGGGAACACTGCCGCAGGATCATCTGGCTAACCCCGGAACAGATCAACACCTGGACCACCGGAGACAGCGAGATCGCAAGCTACAAGACCCACTGCCACGAGGTCCGCACCTGCATGAACCTCAACCATCTCACCGAGTTCATCGAGGAGCTTGTACTATAAGGAGCGTATGCAATGAGGAGATCCCATGACACCTGAGTATTTATATTTGTCCGCACTATCGAACCGGCCTTTGGCTGGAGCTTGTGCCATGGGGAGATCCCATGACACCTGAGCAGAAGAGCGACTTCAAACCGTTGCAGGAAAAAATCATGGCCCTAACCCGGGACCAGGCCGGCACCGAGAAAACCGGTGCAACCCAGGCATTCCCCCTTGACCTGTGGCAGGACCTGGGCCAGAAAAACCTCATGGGAATCCTGATCCCTGAAAAGCACGGGGGGCTCGGGCTCGGGCTCACCAGCCTGGCCCAGGCAACGGAAGCCCTTGTGATTGGCGGCGCGACCATGGGATTTGCCCTCTCTTTTCTGATCCACAACCTTGTGGCCCACCACTTCATACTGACCCATGGGAACAATGACCTCAGGAACGCTTATCTCCCGGGCCTTGCCCAAGGCAGCATCACCGCCTCGGTGGCCGTGTCCGAACCGGGCACAGGCGCCCATCCCAAACACCTCAAGACCCGTGCACGACAGGAGGACAACGGGTTTATCATTGACGGAGAAAAGAGCTTTATCACCAACGGTCCCCTGGCAGACCTCTTTGTCGTCATTGCCGTGACAGGGAAAAGGGATAACCGCAACCTGTTTTCCGCATTTATCGTTCCCAGGGACACCCCGGGCCTTGTGCCGGGAGAACCAATGGCGCTTCCCATGCTCCGCCCCTGCCCCCACAACAACCTGACCCTCAAAGGGTGCAGAACCGATGCAACAGCCATCACAGGCGAGGCTGACCGGGCCTACGAAACCATGGTGATTCCCTTCAGACGGCTGGAACAGGCCCTGGGACCCGTGATCCTGTCCGGGGGAATTCAACACCGGGCAAACACCCTTGCTGCAAGCTTAAAAGGCATTACCCCTGGCATTGACCTTGACACCATGCAGTCAATGGCCCACCAAGGGTCCCTGCTTGCCCATAAGGGGATCGAAAGTCCCCTTTCGACGGCCAGGGAGTTTTGCAAATGCGCCAGAAAGTTCCAGGAGCATGTGGGACAGCTCACCAAAGGCAAGGAGCTTCCCCCGTCCCTGGAACCTGACATGTTTGACAACGACCTCAACGCCCTGTTGCGCCTCTTTCCCGGATAGGTATGAACGGATCCCCCATCTGTTTGTTGTTGAAATTTCAAACAATCTTTGATAATTATTTTAAGAACCAAGGTCTATTCACCCCCCTTATCAGACCTTGACGATTCACCGGACCACGAGCACCTTTTTTGATACCACCTAATTTTACGGATACAAATCATCACAAACGGGAGATACCCTGTTGGTCATCGCCCAGCCTTGACAGATCATTAACCGTATTCACAGGAGGATCCAATGAAGAAACAAGCACTTACTCTCATAACAGCCGGCCTGCTCGTCGCCGTGGCCGCCCTCAACGCCCACGCCCACTGCGAAATCCCCTGCGGGATTTACAACGACCAGATGCGGATCGGGATGATCGAAGAGCACATCACCACCATTGAAAAAGCCATGGACCAGATCACGAAAATCGAAGGGACTAAACCTGCAAACCCGAACCAGCTGGTCCGCTGGATCATGACCAAGGAGTTCCATAGCGACGAGATCCAGAAAATCGTCACCCAGTACTACATGACCCAGCGGATAAAACCGGGCATGCATGATTATGAAAATAAACTGAAGCTGCTCCACCAGATGCTGATCTCAGCCATGAAGTGCAAACAGACCACCGAGCCCGGCCATGTGAAACAGCTGAAGGCCCAGGTCAATGAATTCAAGGCACTCTACTTTTTGAAATAGCCGGCCCTACTTGGCAACCCGGTTTTTCAGACTTACCATATATGGAGCGGGCAATTTCAACAAAGGTTAAAGGGGTGGGCAAATGAAACCAAAAAGCATTTTCGGCTTTTTAAGGGACAATGGCGGCCGACGAATAGTCAAGGACAGAAGGTATTGGGTGGCGGCCCCGAGGATACCTGAATGTAGAACCGGGCTGAAACGGAGAAGCGGATTACTCCGAAGGCTCAGCCCGGTGGGCAACCGACCCGTAAGCGAGCGAAGATCCCTGGCCTGACCCCGAAAAATCCCGTTTTCCCACCAGCTCTGTTATTTTCAATACCCCCATCTGGTTGCACCCCCATCCGGCCCCACTGCCAGGCGGATCTGTCAACGAAGATTATGCGATAAAGAAATGTTTGATTTTGAGCGTCAACAGGGATATTATCCGTAAATAATCCTTGCTTGTTTCTGCTGTTTTTTACTAATACACTGTGTGGAAAGAACAAAAAAATAGGTTTTTTTTTTACAATTGCTGCAAAAGGGATTCAAGTATGGCGTCACGAGCCCTAGAGGTTAACCTGGCCGATTATCATGTTGATGTAACCATTGAGGAGAGATACTCGCTGCTCCAGGAGATCATGGCGGACTACTACGGCCTCCTGAAGAGGCTGAACATATTCTTAAAGGAGCTGTCCCACCCGTACAAAAACTGGAATTTCATTGTAAAGGAGGCAAGGAGTTTCTCCCTTGGCTACTTTCACCTGTTGCGCCCCCACCCGGAAGGGCCCGAGGCCGTCCGGATCTTTGCCGACATCTTTTTGAGTGCCGTTGACAAGGCAGACACCCCTGAGATAAAGGAGGATGCTGCGGAAAACCTGCTGCTCTTTTTGCAGCACGTGCTCACCGATGCAACCACTGAGATTCCAAGATTTCTACCGGTGTGCCAGGCCGTCACCCAGGAGATCCTCGAACATGGGGATGCAGGGTTCCATTTTTTTGTCACAAGCTATTTCCAGCCGAACAAACTTGCGGCCCTGTTCATGAAGGTCGGGGCAGACGGGCACCAGGACCATGAAACCATCAACCGGTTTCTCATCCGGTTCTATGACCAGTCGTTCTCCTACTGGCTGGGGCTGGAAGATCCCCTCTCCTGGATAGAAAAAGAGGCAAGCCTCAGCGACGACGACCACCTTGCGGCGAATCTCATCAAGGAGACCTCCCACCCAAGGATCGCCCTTTGGCAGGATAAGCTTCAAACCATGATCAAACAGGAACCCGTGACGTCCATGGCGCTGACAAAACAGCTCATCACCCTTCCCGGGTACAAGGATTTTGTCAAGCTCTTCAGGGAGACGCCCCAGAAAATCTGCCAGAGCATGCCCGACAAGATCTCCTGTCGCCGCCTGGAAGTGATGTTCCTGTTCTACATCATGAACACTCCGGGCCTTGCCATGGTTCACAAGGATGCCCTGCGGGACATCAACCGGGCCCTGACCTGGCTCATCGGCCACGAGGATTACCGGAACAACCTCACCATCATCGACAAGACATTCGGGGTGCTCAGGGCCCTGGACGGCAGGTTCCCCCAGACCGTGCTCAACTGTGTGCTCAAAACCGGGGAGGCGGTCTACCGGACCCACGAGGTTGAGGTGATCAACTACTTCATCGACCAGGTGGTCGACCTGGGGTTCCACTCCCCCACCATCAAGGGCATGGGGGACGACTGGCAGGTGATCAGCAACAACGCCCATATCCAGAACATCCGCATCTGGCTCGAACTGATCGGCCAGAAGCCCAAGATGTCGGCAAGGCTGTTGTCGGCCCTGATCATCTTCCTCTCCTGCGGCGGGGTATTCATCAAGGACACAGACCTCTTCCCCCGGGATATCACAGCTTTCCTGGGCAAGAACATTGCCCCGGTCTACAACCTGATCAAACAGCTGGCAAGGCTGTTGCCGGCGTTTTTCAACGACATCGGGGCCGAAGGAAAACTCAGGGATATCTCAACCCAGCTGGATGAAGCGTGCCTGAGAAAGGACACCCTGATCCATTTTTTGCGCAAACAGAGCCATGTGGAGAGCAGCAGCCGGGTGGTGAGCTTCATCGAACAGGTCATGCTCTTCTGGGAGACCTCAGACAAGACCGGCCTGAAACCCTTTGTCCCGCCCCTGATCTATGACGAGGTCGAGGAGCACGGACTCTACAGCCGTGGCATGGGAACGATCTTTTCAAGCCTTTCAAAAGACGGCATTCGCCTTCCCCAGGACCTGTTGACCCAGGATGAGGCCCTGATTGCAGCCAGAATCGATGCCGTCACAGACGTTTCAGACCTTGACAGGGACAGGGCCCATCTCACCCTGGAGTTCTATCGCCTGCTCAACCAGAAATACAACTTCCACAACATCGAACTGGACTCCTACCTTGGCCAGCTCAACTCCGAGGACCTGCCCGATACCGACCGGATCAGGCAGGCCCTTGCTGAAACAAAAATCAAGAGAAAGCTGGCCGGCCTCCTCGACTACCTGGATGACCTGAAAGCCCTGATCCTCTCGGATGCCACCTTTGAGATCCGGGAGAACATGTACCACAAACGGCACATTGCCGTGGACATCCCCTCGGTCTACGGCAGCTACAACGAGACACGGTTTGACGCCCTGGGGCTCACCCTCCGCATCGAGGCCATCGTCAATGTGCTGTTCGAGGAGCTGATCAACGGCATTGACCTGAGCCTCATCACCAATGTCACCTTTTCCCATATCCTCGAGATCCTGGAGCTGTTTAACATGGCCCTGAGCGTAGACGGCATCTCCTCCAACAAGATGAAGATGCAGCTGGAACTCCTGACCCACTCCATCGAAGCCCGTGAGTTTTCATTTACCCAGTACATCGACATCTTCAAGGGATTCTCCAGGGCCGTTAAAAACATCATCGATGACAACTTCCACAACATCCACGGCAGGAACATTCTTCAGATCATGGCAAAGGTGCCGGGAGATCAGATCCTGGAGAAATTCCTTCCCAAAGAAGAGGAGATGGACCGGAAAAAATTTGCCCACCGGGTGGCTGAGCTTTTTTTCCGGGACAAAATCGTCACCTCCCTCGGTCTCCAGCAGCTGGACGTCTTTCTCAACAGGATCATGAACACCTTGTTCCGCCAGAGCGAAAAGCTGTCTGAAACCATGCTCAGCAAGCTGTTCAACTACGATCCCAACAACGCCATCACCAAAATCAGCGGAGAAAAGCGGGACACCCACCACATCATCCATCTTGGCAACAAGGGCCTCAACCTGGTGGAGCTCAAAAAAATGGGGTTTCCCATACCGCCGGGATTCATCATCACCACGGAAGCGTTCCGGTGCCAGGAGCTGATCAACACCTACGAACCGGCAAGGGCCAACTTCCGGAAACAGGTGGACGCCAACCTTGCCATCCTTGAAAAAATAACGGGCAAGGCCTTTGGAAACCCGAAAAACCCCTTGCTCATTTCGGTGAGGAGCGGTTCCTCCATCTCCCAGCCCGGAATGCTCGAATCATACATGAACGTGGGCATCAACGAGACCATTGCCGGGAGCATCGCCGAATTATCTGGCAACACCTGGTTTGCCTGGGACTGCTACCGGAGGTTTATCCAGGGCTACGGCATGTCCTTTGGCCTCAACCGGAACGGCTTTGACTCGATCATGTACAAGTTCAAGAAGAAATACGGGGTATCCCTGAAACGGGAATTCACCGGGGATCAGATGAAGCTGCTCTCCATCACCTACAAAAACCGGGTGCTCGATTCCGGCATAGAGATCATCGAGGATCCCATCGACCAGCTCTACCTTGCCATCGACAAGGTGTTCACCTCCTGGGACTCCCCCCAGGCCAGGGCCTACCGAAAAATCATGGGGATCTCCGACGACTGGGGCACGGCCGTCACGGTCCAGACCATGGTGTTCGGTAACGCCTCCTCCAGCAAGTCCGGATCGGGCGTATTTTTCACCCACAGCCCCAGGCTGCCCGGGGACACCCTCCGGCTGTGGGGGGATTTCACCATCGGCAACCAGGGGGAGGATGTTGTATCCGGGCTTGTCAGAACCCTGCCCATTTCAGAGATGCAGCGGGATATCGAGCAAAGGGGCAGCGACATCAGCCTGGAATCCGAGTTTCCCGACCTCTACGACAACCTCAAGGCCATTGCCTACGAGCTGATCTACGACAACCATTGGGATCCCCAGGAGATGGAGTTCACCTTTGAAAGCCCCAACTACAAGGACCTGTTCCTGCTCCAGACCCGGGACATGTCGGTGAGGGAGAGAAACATCATCCTCTCCTTTGACATGGATGACTTAAGTTCCATGGAGTACTTAGGAAGGGGTATCGGGGTTTCGGGAGGCCCCATGAGCGGAAGGATCGTCTTCACCCTGGAAGAGATCAAAGAGTGGCGGCAACAGGAGCCGGATGTCAAGCTGATCCTTATCCGGGGAGACACGGTTGCCGACGACATCCGGGAGATCTATGCGGCCGACGGCATCCTAACGGCCAGGGGCGGTGTCACCTCCCACGCATCCGTGGTGGCCCACAGTTTAAAGAAGACCTGTGTGGTGGGGTGCGAAAACCTGATGAGCAACGAGAAAAAGCGACAGTGCAAGTTTGAAGACACCCTCATGAAGTCCGGAGACTTTATCAGCATGGACGGCAGGGAAGGATTAGTATACAAAGGATATTTAAAAGTCAATGAGATATAGGAGAACAACACGATGAGTGAAGAGAATTCAATGCGGCTTGGTATTAACGGACTCGGGCGGATCGGCAAACTCACGGTGTGGCACCATGTGGGCCGGGGGTATTTTGACGAGCTGATCGTTAATATCGGCCGGGAGGCAGGAAGGTCCCTTGAGGATGTTGCCCACTATCTGGAAAGGGACACAACCTACGGAAGCCTCAGCTCCTTTCTCCACGGTTACAATGCAACGCCTGTGATCAGCGACCTGAATGAGGCCGCAGGCACCATGATGGTCGACGGCACCAAGGTAACGGTCCTCAGGGAGAAGCGCAACCCCCTTGAGATCGGATGGCGGGACCACGACGCACGCCTGGTGGTGGACACCACGGGCCAGTTCCTGGACCCCAACGCCTCCCATGACACGGCAAAGGGTTCGGTCCGGGGCCATCTTGAGTGTGGGGCCGAAAAGGTGATCGTGAGCGCGCCCTTTAAGGTACGGGAAGGGGATGCCATGCCCAACGATGCCATCACAACGGTCATGGGCATCAACGACACGGCCTATGATCCCAGGACCCACAGGCTCATCTCCAACGCATCCTGCACCACCAACTGCCTGGCCCACATGATCAAGCCGCTCCTGGACTACTTTGGTTCGGACCGGATCCTGTCCGCCTCCATGGCCACCGTCCATGCGGCCACCGGGTCCCAGCAGGTCCTTGACCGCCTGCCCAAGAAGGGTGCAAAGGACCTGAGGAAGAACCGCAGCGTCATGAACAACATCATCCTCACCTCCACGGGTGCGGCAAGGGCCCTGGCGCTTGTAATCCCGGAGATGGGCACCATCGGCTTAATCGCTGAATCGGTACGCATCCCCACGGCATCGGGCTCATTGATCATCCTGGTATTGAACCTCCAGGAAGACCTCAAGGGGTCCCCCATCAACCGGGCACTGATTAACGGACTCTACAAAAAAACGGCTGCTGAAAAGAACGACGGCTACCTGGTTTACACGGACAAGCAGAATGTCTCGGCCGACATCGTGGGCACCCCCAGGGCCGCGACCATCATCGAAGGCCACGAGACCCACACCCGCACGGCTGAGATCAGCATCAATCTTGGCCAGATCAAGGGACTGGACCCGGGCATTCTTGCAGCCCTGGACAACACCATTGCCAGGGTCCCTGTCACCAATGCCGTCATCTACGGGTGGTATGACAACGAGATGGCAAGCTATGTCAACACCCTGGGCGACCGAACTGTTTCCATAGCCGAGACACTCTAATGGATATCAACTTCTGCCAGAGCTGCGGGGGTGGTGTGGAAGAGCACATCCCCCCCGGGGATAACCGGAGCCGGGCCGTGTGCAGCAATTGCGGTCTTGTCTACTACCAGAACCCGACCATGGTTGTAGGGTGCATCCCCCTCTGGGAGGAGTCGATCCTGCTCTGCCGGAGGGATATCGAACCCTGCCGGGGCCTGTGGACCCTGCCCGCAGGCTACCTTGAAAACGGAGAAACAGTTGAAGCGGGTGCCATGCGGGAGACCAGGGAAGAAACCCTGGCAAAGGTGGAACTCATCGCCCCCTATCGCCTGTTCAACATCACCTTTGTCAACCAGATATACATGATGTTCCTGGCAAATCTTCAGTCCCTGGATTTCGGTCCCACCCCGGAAAGCAGCGAGGTGAGGCTTTTTAAAGAAGCGGAAATTCCCTGGGACGAGCTTGCCTTTACGGTAATCCATGAGACACTGCGTCATTTTTTAGAGGACCGGAGGAACAACCACTTTCCCTTTTCCGTTCAAGGGATTGAAAAATCCAGGTTGAACTTTAAACCAAACAATTTAACCGTCAAATGACAATTTATTGCTATTTTCACTTTACACCCGGGCAGGGATTGTATAGTAGGAAAGCTTTAACCAAAACTATCTGTTCAGGAGAAAAATAATGGCTGACCAATTTGGAGACAATGAATCTGACAATCAGGAAGAAGAAAGCTTTGCAGAGATGTTTGCCTCCTATGACGCAGAGATCAACCACGACATTCGTCAGGGAGACAAAATAGAAGGCAAAATCATCTCCATCGGTCAGAACGCCGTATACATCAGCACGGGTTCAAAGAGCGACGGGGTTGTAGACAAGGCAGAGCTTCTCGATAAAAACGGGGAGCTCCCCTATGCTGTGGGTGATGCGCTCACCCTCTATGTGGTGTCAATGAACGAAAGCGAGGTCACCCTCTCAACGGCCCTGTCCGGGGCCGGCACCGATTCCATGCTCGAAGAGGCCTCATACAGCCGCACCCCGGTGGAGGGAAAGGTCTCGGGTACCATCAAGGGCGGGTTCAGCGTCAGTGTCATGGGCAAGCGGGCCTTCTGCCCGGTGAGCCAGATTGATATCAAATATGTGGAAGATACCGAAGAGTATGTGGGCAACACCTTCAACTTCATCATCACCCGGTTTGAAGAGGGCGGACGCAACATCGTTGTCTCCCGCCGGGACCTGTTGAACATGGAGAACAAGGAAAAACAGGATGAATTCTTCAAGGATGTGACCGAGGGTGATATCCTCAGGGGCAGCGTCACCAAGCTCATGCCCTATGGTGCATTCATCGAGCTTGTTCCCGGCGTCGAAGGCATGGCCCACATCTCGGAACTCAGCTGGTCCAGGGTCGAGAAACCCGAAGAAGCCGTAAAACAGGGCGAAACCGTTACGGTCAAGCTGCTCAAGATAGAGGCCAAAGAGGGGTCGGATCTGCCTAAGATCTCCCTCTCCATCAAGCAGGCCCAGTCTGAGGATCCCTGGGACTCCCAGGCAGCTGACCTCAGCGCAGGCGATCAGATCACCGGCAAGGTGGTACGCCTCGCCCCCTTTGGCGCCTTTGTTGAGATCGCCCCTGGAATGGACGGCCTGGTCCACCTGAGCGAGATGAGCCACATAAAGAGGATCGTCAAGGCAGATGACGTGGTCACCCTGGGAGAGATGATCCAGGTCGTGGTAAAGGATATCGACATCCAGAAGCGGCGCATCTCCCTGAGCATCAAAGATGCCCACGGCGATCCCTGGACAGGCGTCGCCGATAAATACCAGCCCGGCACCATTGTTGAGACCACCATGGAGAAGCGTGAGCAGTTCGGCATATTCCTCACCCTCGAGCCCGGAGTCACCGGCCTCTTGCCAGCCTCGCTCATGGCCAAGGCCGCCAAGACCTCGGATTATGAATCCCTCAAGCCAGGGGATAAGGTCTCGGTCATGGTAGAGTCTGCGGACGAGGACAAACGCCGCATCTCCCTCGCACCGCCGGAACTCAAGGACTCGGATGACTGGAAAAAATTCGCCGCTCCCAAGAAAGAATCCATGGGAGACATGGGAAGCCTTCTCATGGAAGCCCTGAAAAAGAAGAAGTAATATTACAGGGAGGGTTGGGGGCTCAGCCCCTCAACCCTCCCCCCACCTGCTCCCGGCAATATTGTCTACTTATACCTTGAAACGACCGACCAGGGATGCGATCTCATCGGACAGGCAGGAAAGACGTTCAGAGTCGGACTGAACCTGGGCGCTGTTCTCCGTGAGGGTGTTGGCGTTCTGTTTCATCTCCTCCATGGCAAGGGTGATGCTTTGGGTCTCCAGGCTGCTCCTGCTGGTGGTCTGTGACACCTCATCAATCCCCATGGAGGTCTGGGCCACGTTGTCGGCAATTTCCCGTGTGGTGACCGACTGCTCCTGAACCGATGCCGCGATCTCCGAGACAATCTCGCTGACATTGGAAATGATATTGTCGATTTCGGCAATGTCTGTGCTGGCGCTTCCTGTGGAGGTCTGGATTCCGCTGATTCGCTCGGTGATCTCATGGGTGGCCGCGGCGGTCTGGCGTGCCAGCTCCTTAATCTCACCGGCCACCACGGCAAACCCCTTGCCGGCTTCACCGGCCCGGGCAGCCTCAATGGTGGCGTTCAGGGCCAGTAGGTTTGTCTGCTCCGATATCTCTGAGATGGTCTCCGTGACCACGCCAATCCCCCGGGCCGCTCCAGTCAACTCCTCCACCCGTTTGGCCACACCGTTCGCCTTTGAAGCGGCATGGGTGGAGATTTCACGGGCTCGCCCTGAGTTATCGGCAATTTCAGAGATGGTGGCGGTCATCTCTTCGGTGGCAGAGGCAATCATGCCGGTACCGGCCGAGGACTGGCTCATGGCTGCCGAGACACCTGTCATCTGATTGTTGAGTTCGCCTGCGGAAGAAGCGACACTGAGGGATTTATCACTCATTCCGGTGGAGGCGTCGTTCATCTGGCGGGTGATGCCGGACAGATTATTGGACGCGTTATCCAGATCATTGGTTTTTGCGGCAATCTCCTTGATCAGCTCCTGAAGCTTGCCCACAAAGGTGTTGAACCATTGGACCAGCTCCCCGATCTCATCATTGGCCTGATTGCGGATCCGCATGGTTAAGTCCCCCTCACCTTCAGAGATATCCTTCATGATACCGGCGATATGCCGGATGCGTTTGACCACCATGACCTGGGTGAGTGTGTACACCATCAGCCCGATCACCGCCATGGTGAAAACCGCGATAAGAATAAGACGATTGCGAAGGGTGACGGCAGCAGTGAAGACTTCAGACGTGGGGGCATTAATAACGGTGATCCACCCCAGCTCTTTCTCCTGCTTATAGACAGATATCTTCTCTGCGCCCTTAAAATCATAAATCATCAGGCCGGTTTTCCGGTCGAGTATTTTCTTGCTGAAATCGAACATGTTTCCGTTGAGCTTCATGATCTTGCTCTTGTCCGGATAGGCGATGACCGGTCCCTCCTTTTCCATGACAAAGGCATATCCCGTTTCTCCCACCTTGATTTTATCAATGAACATGTCGGTAATGGCAGAGATTTTGATCAGCCCAACCAGGCTCCCGGAAAGCGTATTATTACAGTATACGGGAACCGCTTCCACATAGATGGGGTCACCTGTGATCCGGCTGTTGATCACCCGGGAGGTGGCAAATGACCCGGTAAGCGCTTTTTTAAAGTATTCGCGATCCGAGATATTCACATCCGCCCCCACCGCCATGGCCGAAGCGATGATATTGCCGTCAAGATCGGCCAGAAGCATGTTCTCCAGGTGACCGAAGGTCTTGATAATTCGGGAGAAATTTTGCTCAATCTCTTTGAGGCGGAACCGGTTTTGCTCTGCAGCATAATCACCGTAAATGGGGTTTCCTCCCCAGTAGGACACCAGATTCCGGTTATCCCGGATAAACTTTGAAAGAACCTCGGATGTGGCGTTGGTAAAAGTGGAAAGTTGGACGTTAACGCTCTCCTTCAGCGCATTTCTGGAACTGACATATCCCAGGGTGGTTATAGCCAGCAGAGCGGCCAGGATGCCACCAAGAACAGGGAAAAGGAATTTTACTTTTAGCTTCATTTTTCTCGATCCATTGCACAACGTTGCCATTGTTTTGTTGAGATGGGGCCGCAAAAAACAGCATGATTGCAATGGACACGTTTTTCCTCACCCTATTCAGGAGCACGGAACAACATCCCTGTTACATGGTTTTTTTCACAACAACATCGTATTGATAACAACTAACCATTTCAATTATTTTCAACTATCAGCTTTTTTTTAATGGCCAGACATATACTAGTCCGACCCCGGTGTCAAAGCAAAAAATAACGCTCCTATCGCGAATCTTAGATCCTAATATAAGTCAAAGATATCGAGCAAAGTACTGAGTTCGTAACAGAGAACAACTGCGTCTTCACAGCTTCCTATTTATCCCATCGTCCCTCCCCCGGGTTAGCTGTCCCCCCACACGGGCAACGATCCTGACACATGGACCGGTGGATAGTTATTCTGGCGGTTCATGTATCCCGGAAGCAACCAGTTGCCCGAATTGCTTGTGAAGCGCATTCCGGGATTCAGCATCATCGTATGTTTTCTCAAGATACAGGTTCTTGGGGTAATCCGGCCATTTTTCATAAATTTGTTTCCACAGACCGGATCGCATCTGGGTTAACATTAGCCCCTGGGGGGATTCCGTCCGGTATTTACGAAGTTTTTTGATACAGATTTCACCGGGTACGGATCCTTCGTTTCCGTGATCCGCTTTAGTAACGATGTCGCCCCTGTAATCGACAATCATGGAATTGCCGCCGCAGATGGAATATGTCGCGCCGATTTCCGGATTGGTATAGTACGGCCCAAAGTTAGGGGCAACGATATAACAGACATTATCAGCGGCTCTTGTTCTATTTGTATATTCCCACCACCCGGTCATGATCATTGGTTCCGCCATTGTCATCTTCACGATCACCTCGGCCCCCATGAGGGAAAACGCTCTGAACGTCTCAGGAAAAATGGTTTCCGCACATATGGCAATGGCCAGGTTTCCAATATCTGTTTTAACGACCGGATAGAACGCCTCCAGATTATCCCCTTTTTTCTCAACCCATCTATCCCAGATATCATAGGGGCTGGTCGACCCTTCAATGAGACTGATGATATTTTTCGTATGCTTAAGAATAATTTCCCCTTCAGGCGAGATAATAAAACCGGTATTAAAGTACCTGCCCGGCATGATGTCGGGGTCGATCATTTTTGCTTGCGCGGCGATATAAATATTGTACTGTTTTGCTTTCTCTGCCAGCCGGTCGGTTTCCTCACCGGGAATTGTTATGGCAACATCGCTGCAATAAACAGCCTGGTCCATATGGGACATTTCATCCCACATGCCCTGGATTGAGCCTTCAGGCAAGGTCACCAGTTTCACCGGTCCCCCGCCCATCAGCCAGCTGGTATACATGGCATCATCAATCAGGCGTAACTGGTTATCCATATTTCTTCTGACATCTTCCTTGTTCCGGCAACCATACACCCTTGGCTGCAGGGTAACCGCGATGTATGAGTCACAGCTCAACCCGGGTTTTACTTTTTCAGAATGGCCCATCAAATACCTCCATAATAAGTGTTCATGCGATAATTAATAAATCCGGTAATGCGAACATATCCAGCCGTTGACAATGGATTTTAGATCGTCTAACTTAAAATTGTCTTGGCAAAGTGCGAATATTTTTTGACATTATGCGAACAGAACAGGTCTCAACGGGGCAACGTGCGGAAAAACACCATGGAACACAACAGTATCAGCGCGTCAGTGGAATATGTGAACTTTATCATGAACCACGCCCCCCAGTTTGGCATTGATGCGAACGAAGTTTATGGAGAAGCCGGGTTTGATCCGGCTGTCCTGGGAACAAACGGTGCCCGAATTCCGTTCCATCAATTTGTCAGGCTATGGAAAATCCTGGAGGATAAAAACGCTGACCCGGATCTCGGACTGCACCTGGGCGAAAAGGCCTTTGCCTTTCCGGGCCATATTTTGTTTATCCTCATGCTCAACGCACCCACCATAAAGGATGCCATTGAAAAATTCTGTCGCTATTTCAATTTACTAAACGATATCACCACGCCTCTTTTCTCATTCAACAGCAACCTTGCCACCTTGTCGATCCATTTTCATACAAATGATTTCAAACCGTCCAGGCAAATTTTCGAAGGGATCCTGGCCGCCTACACCTCTGTGCTGCATCGGGTTTCCGAAAAAACCATCAAATTTGACGGGGTCTATTTTGTTCATCCACGCCCCCGGGACATATCCGAACACCAGCGGGTATTCGACGCGCCGTTATTCTTTGACCAAGCGGAAAACAAACTGACATTCAATACGAAACACCTGGATCTGCCCCTCCAGCTTTCAAATAAAGAGGTTCTCGAAACCCTGGAACAACTGGCACAAAAACTTCAGCAACGACTGTATGCCTATGGCCCCTGGAGCGATAAGGTCAGCCGGATCATGATGAACAGGCTGAAAGGAGAAAAAACAGACATCGAATCCATCGCCCGAAAACTTGCGGTCAGCCCACGAAACCTGCAAAAACAGCTAAAAAATGAAGGGGTCACCTATCAGAAACTGCTGGATCACGTCAGAAAGGAGCAGGCGGTCTATTTCCTAGAAAAAACCAATATAGCGATCAGTGAAATCGCCTTCTTACTGGGCTACTCCGAGCAAAGCGTGTTTAGCCGGGCCTTTAAACGCTGGGTGGGTTCAAGCCCGGGACAATTCCGCACCCGGATAAAATCAAACCGATGACCCTATCTTCTGCACAAAGGAAATGACGATAATGAAACTATCAAGTGCTTCCCTTAAAAGAGCAATTGCGTTCATCAGAAACGAAGGACGCCCGTTAGAGAAAGCGATGGTCCACCACCTGTTTGATGGTGGACCAAAAAACCGGATTCTGGAGGAGCTTGTCAAGTTCCAGAATCCAGACGGCGGGTTCGGGAATGCCCTGGAACCGGATCTGAGATCCTCCGAAAGCTCTGCTCTTTGTACCTCTTTCGCCCTGGAACTCTTTGCTGATCTGAACGTCACGTGTGGCGAACCAATGATTAAAAAAGCAATCGAATTCCTTATGAGGACTTATGATCGGGACAACCATGTCTGGAGAATCATCCCCGAAACTGCAGAAGCAAGTCCCCACGCTCCTTGGTGGAACAACAACAGACTTGAGGAAACTTTTGGTAATTTTCTTGCAAACCCGAGAGCAAATATCTGCGGGTATCTTTTTCATTATCATGAGCTGACTTCCAAAGATTTCCGCACGGACCTGCTTACTCGTATTCTTGCACACATGGAAACGGAAGAGGACAAGGTTTCCGGTGACACGCTTCTATGCTATCTGTCTCTTTCCCAATGCAACAATTTACCAATGGACGCGTCTGCCCTTCTGAAACAAAAACTTGTGCAAATGATCCCCGCTTCGATTGAAACGGACAATACCAAGTGGGGGGAGTATTGCCTGAAACCGACCTGGGCGGTCAAATCACCCCATTCACCGTACCACCACCTCATTGCTGAAGCGATAGACAAGAACCTGGACTATGAAATCCAAAATCAGGAGGAAGACGGATCGTGGAAACCATTCTGGAATTGGGCAGGAGCATACCCCCAGGATTGGCAGTCAGCAGAAAGAGAATGGCGCGGAAAAATTACTCTGGACGTGCTCAGAGTACTGGCAGCTTTCGGTAAGATGGAGAAATAGTCGCAGATCAAACATAACACTTTAACAAAATTGAGATTTTTATTTCATGAGGCAACTATGACAAAAAAACAGATTCTTGAAGCGTTAAGTCCCTGTGGTTTAAGCTGCGAAAAATGTTTTGGACATATTGATGGAGACATTCGAAAATTAAGTATCCAATTAAAAAAAAGTTAGGAAATTTCGACACCTATGCCAAACGGTTTGAAACACTTGTAGGAGATCCTATTTTTCAGAAATATCCTGATTTCAAAGAAATGCTGAATTATTTTGCTTCTGAAAATTGTAAAGGTTGCCGTTATGAACAATGTAAACTTTTTAAAACCTGCGGGGTTCGAGCCTGTCATCAAAATAAAGATTTGGATTTTTGTTATGAATGTGATGAGTTCCCTTGCGAACAAACTGGGTTTGACGAGCACCTGTCAGATCGATGGGTTAAGTTAAATAAGAGGATCAGGGCCGTAGGAATTGATACTTATTATAACGAAACAAGAGATGATCCAAGGTACGTTTAATATATTAAAAGATTCAATTATGAAGCAAGAAACCATTAATTATAATTTACGACCCGCGACTAATGACGACATTGAGTTTATATTCCAACTCCGGCTCAAAACGATGAAACCATTTTTCAAAAACACCCACGGTTGGAACGACACAGAAGAACGTGAAAAGGCGGCTGATGAATTAAATCATGCCCAGATCGTTATGATCGACAAGAAAATAATTGGCGTCATTAAGGTAATTCCCAAAATTAATGAACTGCATATCCATCAAATGCAAATTCTACCTGAGTTTCAAAAACAGGGTTTAGGTGCAGCGCTTATCCGCCAAATAATTATACGCTCTGAAAAATTGCATATACCAATATCCCTGTTTGTAATTACAAGTAGTCCTGCAAAACGTTTGTATGATCGTTTTGGTTTTGTAACAACAGAGATGTATAAACATCATTGCAAGATGTGCCGGCAACCAGAATGCCACCCCAATAATTAACATAACTTAAACCAAGTTTCTAACCCGGACGGCTATGACGCACTGGAGGCATCCTACGGTCCGCTACTGAAAACTAATGCTCCCTCTATAGTGGACCCAGGTTTTAAGACAGCAGTTTAAGTTGTGCATAACGAATCCATCCGCCTAAGGTTTGAACAAAAGGGCAGTATGGAAAAGAATATGTTGACACCAACTTAACCTCGTGACATCGCATAAGACGATGTTG
>JAQYWC010000035.1 GCA_030145245.1 Desulfobacterium sp. | reverse complement strand
AATACAACAGAAAAACGGCCGGTACGGCTGGAATCAGGTGCATGGCAGATCACGGGCCTGTACCTTGCCGAGAGCAGCAACACCATTACCATCACGGCCCTGGATCATCTGGGGCATTCAACCGTTAAAAACCTTGTCATTGAGCGCAGTGTCCCGGAAAGAACCCAGGTTGTTGTCTCTTCTGTTCCAGAGCTTAAAAACGCCATCTCCTCCCTTGAATCCAACAGGGAGATCCTCATCATGGACGGGACCTACAATATTTCAGCCATGCTGATGGTGGGGGGACGGTTTGAGAACAGCAGCACCATCTCAAACGTCGTCATTCGCAGTCAGAGCGGTAACCGGGAGGCCGTTGTCCTCAAGGGAACCGGGATGTACACCCCAGGGAATGCCAATGTCATGTTCCTGTTCCGGAACATTGTGGATTTCACCCTGGCGGACCTGACCATTAAAGAGGTGTTCTATCATCCCATCCAGGTCCAGGGAGAACAGGGCGGTAACCGCCCCTGTTTCAAGAACCTCCATATCATTGATGCCGGTGAACAGTTCATCAAGGTGACACGAAGTACTGCCGAACAGCTTTTCTGCAACCGGGGCATAGTTGAAACCTGTTTGTTTGAATTTACAACCCACGCAAAACACTGGCCCTCCTGGGGATATTATACCGATGCCGTGGATGTACTGGGGGGTGACGGCTGGATTATCCGGGACAACACCTTCTTCAACATCCGGGCACCCCATGACGGGATATCACCGGACGGTATTGCAGGGGCGGTGATCCTCATGTGGCATGAATGCAAAAACACCATTGTCGAACGAAACAGGTTTATGGAATGTGACATGGGTATCCAGTTTGGAAATCCCGCCGGAGACGGTATCGACCATGACGGCGGCATTATCAGAAATAATTTTTTTCACCGTACTGGTGAAGGCGATGTGGCCATCAGCCTTAACCATGCATCCAATATCAAAGTTCTGCATAATACGATCATGCACCATAATACCTTTCCATGGACCATGGAATACAGGTACCAGGCGGAAAACGGGGAGCCGGCCGGAGAGTTCCTGGCCAACCTCACAGACGGCCCCATTGTATCAAGGGACAATGCCGTGGCACTGGTACAAGACAACCTGACCAGTGCGGTTCCCCAATGGTTTACAAATGCCGGCCAGGGTGATCTTCACCTGGTCCGGGGGGCTCCGCCTATTGATCAGGTGCCGGCAAGTGCAATTGCTGCAGACGATATAGACGGAGAACCTAGGTTGGCAGGAATCCCGGCGGATATCGGGGCGGATGAATGTCAGACATTTAATCCGGATATGGATAAAGACCTTGACGTGGACGGCCGGGACATAGCTTTGATGATCTTATCAGGCCCTGGTGTTGCTGAACACATTGAAGCCATGTCCCGTGCCTTTGGTCTGTAATGATGGAAATAACAGGTTATAAAGGAATTAATCCTTTTGTCCCCATTTCTGCCCGCCCTTTTTGGTGGCTATATATAAGTCCTCGACTTTCTTCCTTGCCCAGGCCGTCTTTCTCAGAAATTTGAGGCTGGACTTCACGGAGGGGTCGTTGTTGAAACACCGAATATCGATGTGCTTGCCCAGGTCGTCCCAGCCATAATGGTCAACCAGGCTGTTCACGATCTGCTCCAGGGTCACGCCGTGGAGCGGGTTATTGGTTTGTTGTTCATTCATGATCCAAGTTTAGTCCTTCTTTTTGGTAAATAAAGGGATCACCCATTTAAAATGATTGTGGTCCTGGCTGACACCCTTCATACCGCATTTTAATATATCGAACAAAAGTTTATCTCGAATATAATAACAGCAGGAGAATAGCAAGGATATTGAAATTATTATCCAGGCTTATTTAGATACGACAAAGTTAGAAAATAATTCTTGCTAATAATCCCTCTTTATGTAAATCAATATTTAATTGAAATCCAGCGCCCCATGAAGTTAAAGTGCGCCGGACTCGTGCTGCAATCTTGCGATTTTTCAATTCGCCATAATTGTCGTAATCAGATTCAAGCGCGATGTAATTTCTCCATAAAGAAGCAAGTTTTTCGAATATAAAAAATGGCTGACATTATGATCAAACCGTAAATTTATAAAAGCAACACTTGTTTTCGGTGACGTTCGACTTTGAAATATAACGGCAGAGTCGTTTGGTTAGTCTAAGTAATCAACGAAAGTAACGTAACCTTGAGCTGTCTGCGGGTTGAATTTGACACGCCGGCCATGCTTGGAGTTATTGCCTTCGGTCTGAAAGGAAATCGCAATATGGAGGAAGGGGCTGAAAATCAGGATCAGGATCAGGTTTCTGATGGCGAAATAGCCACCTTGGAGTCCATTGCCGTGGATAAAACGGACGAAAATTGGGCGGACCCTTCCGTAAATGAGGAAACGCGGCAAAGGCGTTCCATATCATGGACCTGGATCAAAGAAAAACTCTCTGCAATCTACGCAGGCCTCATCAAGATGAGCATTTTCATTGTCATCCTGACGATTCTGATCCCGCTGGTGCGCGACATCTATCAGGAGAGGGTGATCTTTATACCCTTTGAAGTCCCTGCGGAATTGAAAAAAAAGGGCTACAACGGCACCGTTGTCGTTAAGAAACTCAAGGACCGGATAGGGGATTTCCGGATTGGCGGTAGCCTTGCCCTGGCTATTTTTTCAAAGGATCCGAAATTGGAAAACCAGGAGAACGCTCTGAAAGAAGGACCGGACATCCAGATTCCGGGGACAGGTGTCTCCTTGCGTGATCTGGTCACCTATTTGCGAAAGGCTCTGTGCAAGCCGTACAAAAGGGTTGATGGAGAGATAACCATCATCAAAAATCAAGAGAAGCTGCAACTGACCATTCGCGTCCAGGGTGCACCGGGCGAAAATTTCATAGAAGATATAAAGGGCGTTGAAGCGCTTATAGAAAAAGGGGCCGAATATGTTCTTAAAATTCTCGATCCCCTGACCCTGGGAAGGTATTATTACTGGAAAAGGGACTTGAAATCCATGAAGGAACTTGTGGCGTTCATCTGGAAAAGCGGGCCATCGAGTCAAGAGCGTGCCGTTGCATATCTGATAGAGGGTTATATCCATTTTGAGGAAAAAGACCTTGACCGCGCCCTTGAGGCCTGGGAAACAGCGGTTTTTTTCGATCCAAACGCCCCCGAGCCCTATACTCTCAAAGGCATTGTCCTGGATATAAAAGGAAAATATAAGGATGCTATAACGCAATATAAAAATGCCCTTACCCATGATCCTGAATACCTGGCGGCCCTGAACAACTGGGGTATCGCCTTGTGTAAACTGGACAGAAGAGCAGATGCGATCGCCAAATTCCGAAAAACCCTGGAAATCAATCCTGATTATGCGGAAGCATATAATAACATTGGATGTGTCATGGTAATGGAGAAGCGGTATAACAAAGCCATCGGTCTGATAAAGGAGGCTGTCAACCTTGATCTGGACAATCCGATTTTTTACGAAAGTTGGGCAGAGGCACTCACCGGGCTCAAGCGGTATGATGACGCGATCATAAAATATAAAAAGGTCGTCGAACTCGATCCAGACGGGGATTCCGGCAAAGCAGCCCGGAAAAGTATTAATGCGTTAACCGGAAAAAAAGATCAGGAGCCATAATTCGATTAATAAGGACAACATGGTGATGTTCAAATATCTGAGTACCACTCTCATCTTCGTGTTTTTTAGTGTGATACCGGTCCAGGGCCAGGATGTCAACCATCCCGCTGGAATCATTCTGGACGGAAGTCTGGGAAAGCCCGAAATGGACCTTTCTATTGAAAACGGGACCTACGATATCAAGGCCGGTTACGGCAAACTTGAAGGAACCAACCTGTTTCACAGCTTCCGGCAATTCAACCTCCACAAAGGAGAGACCGCCGCTTTCGAAGGGCCGGACAGTGTTCAGAATATCATCGGCAGAATCACGGGCGGTAAAGCATCATGGATCAACGGAACACTACAATCAAAGAGTACAGCAGGGGCGAACCTCTATCTTCTCAACCCGGCGGGTATGATCTTCGGCCCCGACGCCCAACTCGACCTTACCGGATCGTTTCATGTGAGTTCCGCCGATTATTTGAAACTCGGAGATAACGGAGCGTTTTACGCGGACCCCAAGAATGGCGGAGACCTGCTCACTAGCGCCCCACCCTCGGCATTTGGTTTCCTGGATGGAGATATTGGAAAGATCGTATTTAAAGCGCCTGGGCCCGCGTCCCCACTGGGAAGGATTGAGTTCGACAACGAAAAGGAACTCTCGGTAATCGGCGGCGCCATAGAGATAGAGCGTTATATCATCATTGCCACTGGGGCACGGATACATCTTACCGCCCTGGCATCCAAGGGAGAAGTAAAAAGATCCAATGACGGCTTGGATACGTCCTCTTTCGCGGAGATGGGGAACATATCCGTTTTACAAGGTTCCCTGATCGATGTTACCGGAAGAAAAGGGGGGAATTCCGGGAGTGTTTTCATCGCCGGAAAAGAATTCACCTTGGAAAAAAAAAAGCAGAGTTGAATCGAACCGTGGTGATCTTTGTGGCGGTATCATAGATATTCGAGTCAAAGATATAATAATCGATAGTGGAGCGAGAATTAATTGCGATAGAGGAAACAATGGAAATGGAATTAAAATTATGATCAAAGCTTCAGAAACAGTTCAACTAAATAATGGGGATATTTTCTTCGGCAACTTTTCTGAGGAAAGTAATATGAATTCAAGCGGGGAACTAATCATCCAGACTAAAACACTGACGGTAAAAGGAGAAGATTCGTTGATTGGAGGGGAAGCATTCAAGGGCGCAAAAGGTGGAAATATAAAAATTGAAGCCACCGTTTCAGTTCATTTTTCGGAAAAGGCCGTAGTTGAGACATCTGCAACGACGTACGCCACTGATACAGCCAGAGCTGGTGACATTTACATTGAAACCCCCAAACTCACAATAGAATCCGGAGCATCTCTCAAAAGTGACTCCACTGGTAATGGAGATGCAGGATCGATTACTATAAAGGCAAGTGATTTAGTCAAACTGAACAACGGTGAAATATCCACATCCTCAGATAGCACCGGCGGCGGAAAAATATATATTGGAGTGGGGAATATGCTCTATTTGTTGGCCAAAGGTAGTATTGCTACAGATGTAAAAGGAGGGGAAGAAAACGGGGGCAACATCTGGATCGGCTCCGATGCCAATGTCGAAACCCTTGCAAAGAACAATGCCGTTGCAAAAACCGTCGTTCTGAATCACGGAACGATTTCGGCCGGGGCCGATGACGGTGACGGCGGCACAATCAATATCCACACAGATCTGTACATGAAATCGGTGGGCAGCAATGTTTCCGCCATTTCCAGGACGGGCAACTATGGCACGGTGAAAATAGAGGCGCCGGATCAGGATATTAGCGGTGAAATCATCGACCTCCCGGAGGATTTCCTGGATATCGATCAGCTGAAGGAAACACCCTGTTCCCAAAGATCCGGAGTCGATATCAGTTATTTAAAATACACAGCAGGGGATGCCATGCCAAAGGCTCTGGATGATCTTAGAATCGGCCCTCCATTGTGGACCGAGGAATAATTACGTATGTTTTTTTTATAACCGATGATGAAAGGAGATGAAACATGGACAAGAAAGTACGAAGATTCAAAGGAACGGCTTGTTTGATAATTATCTTTTTCTGCTTTGGTGGTTATGCGGCTTTTGCGGGCAAAGACCACGTGAGCAACCCAGCCCCCCCGAAAGCCGTCCGGGAAATAAAGGTCGATTTGAAAAAGAAGGAAAAAACGATCCTGTATGTGGCGAAAAGGACGTTCGAAGAATGCATGGCGGAAGAAACGAAACTTTGCAATCAAAAAGCCAAGGGGACCAGACAAGACTGCATAGATAGAGCGAGAATAAGATGCAACAAGGAAACAGGAAATTAGGTAAATAACCGAGGATTTCACCGGAGCTGATGGACTGGGAGAAAAAGGTTTGACAAGACTATTCCTCATTATGGCGATAATTGGGGTACTGTCGGCAGGAATGCCTGCGCCTGCATCCGAATTTCGGTTGCCCGTGGTTGGGGAGGAAGAGGCCCTGCTCGGGATGGACCGAATATTCGTCCGGAAGATCAGGCTGACGGGGAATACGGTATTTTCCAGAGAGGATCTTTCTTTCATAACCGCTGCCTATGAAAACCTTGAATTGGGTACAGCGGAACTGCAGGCTCTCCAAAAAAAGCTGACCCTCCATTATGTCGACAAGGGATATATCAACTCCGGTGTTGTCCTTCCGGATCAAAGGTCTGAAAACGGCGAGATTCTGCTTGAGGTCATTGAGGGGGTATTAAAGGGAGTGAGGATTTCAGGCAACAGGGGGTTGAAGGATGGGTATATCAAAGACCGGCTGGAGCTGGAAGCCTTGGACAAAACGCCCCTGAACATCATCGAAATAAGAAATCGTCTCGGTCTGCTGAAACAGGACCCGCATATCGAATGGATCCATGCGGAGCTGAAACCCGGCCTGAAACCGGGCCAGGCAGAGTTGGAGATCCGGGTGAAGGAATCGGTGCCTTATCAGGTCGAATTCAGATTCAACAATCACAACTCCCCCAGCCTCGGCTCCTACAGGGGCGAGATGGCTATCCGGCACAACAACCTGACGGGTTTTGGGGATGCAGTGAACGCTCAATATGCCCTTACCGAAGGGGTAGATGAATATCTGCTGGAGTATGAGGTGCCGGTTTCCCCCCGGGACACGAAGCTCGGATTCCAGGTGGAACGATCGGAATCGGTAATTGTGGCGGCTCCTTTTGACGACCTGGACATAAAAACTAAAACCACCACCTTTTCAGTCTCTATCCGTCACCCCTTATTTAAGACAACTTCCAGGGAGCTTGCTGCCGGGGGGATTTTTGAGTATCTGGAAAGTAAGAGCGCCCTGCTTGGCGAGGGATTCGCATTTTCCCGGGGAGTGGAGGATGATGGAGAATCCCATGAAACGGTGCTTCGATTTTACATGGAATATATCCATCGGAGCATGGAAGAGGTTGTTGCCTTTCGTTCAACCGTAAGCTGGGGGGTGGATATGCTGGGGGCCACGGTAAGCCATGGAAAACCGGACGGTCGATTTCTCACCTTCCAGGGGCAGTTTCAATGGCTCAGGGAACTCACCCTGTTTGACAGTCAGATTCTCTTCAAATCAATACTGAACCTTTCCAGCGACCCCCTGCTGCCCATGGAAAAGTTTTCCATGGGCGGGCCGTCAACAGTTCGGGGATATCGGAAAAGCGTCATCTCTACGGACAACGGCCTTGTGGCCTCCATTGAGTGGCGGGTGCCCGTGTTCAGACTGAGGATACCGGGGTTGAGCAGAAGCCCCGAACAGGGACGGATCTTCCTGTGTCCGTTTGTGGATTTCGGCCAGGGCTGGAACACGGATAACCATGCCCCGGATCCGGATCACCTATCCAGTGCCGGCCTGGGGATCATCTGGTCCATCGACAAAAGGATCAGTGCCGAAATCAGCTATGGTAAGGCCTTGCGAACCCATGACGTTGATGAAGAGCACGACCTTCAGGATGATGGCATCTATTTTGAGCTCAGCGCGGCGTTCTTTTGAGGGGACAATGGCTGACAGGAGATGTTACTCCTCTTTTTTCGATTCCTCCGGGAGTATCGAAAGCGTGAAACAGGACATTACACAGGGGACCGAATGACGCTGAACATACGAATCATATCCTTTCTGTTGCTGGGCATCTGCTTCTGGCATCCATGGTCGGGAAGCGCTCTTGGAGATGCCCTTACGACACCGGAAAGGAGCCGGGAGCAGATTGAAGAGGCGAGGCAACTGAGTCGTGAAGGCGATTATGTAACTGCCGTTCCGGCTTGGGAAACAGCACTGGGATCCATCGAAAAAGATCGGAACCCCGGACTGTATTTAAACGCCGTTGTTCAACTGGCCAATGCTTATCAGGCAGGGGGCTTCCACACAAAGGCGTTGACCAGACTCAAAGAGGCGCTCCCCGTTGCCGAAAAATGCAAGGATCTGGGAAGCAAGGCGCTTCTCTTCAGCAGCCTCGGGGATATCTGCCTCTCCCTGGGAGAGCCGGATCCCTCGCTGGATTTCCTGGAAAAGGCGGTCAAAGCGGCACGGGGCGCGAACAATGATGCTGTACTGGCCCAGGTCCTGCTGAATGTGGGAAATTTCTACCAGGTCCACAACAATTCAGGAGAAGCGACAGCCGCTTATGAAGAGTGCCTGGAGCTTGCTGAGGCACCCGGTGGGTACCCGGCCCGCCTCAGGGTAAAGGTGCTCATCAACATGATGCGCGTCCACATGGGGCTCGGAAAGGAGAGTGAAGTTTGGGCAGTCCTGGACCGGGCGATCATAGAAATGGGAAATATCGCTCCTTCCCGGGACAAGGCCATGGATCTCATGGCCCTCAATCTGCTGATCCGGAAATTTGCACAACAACATTCCGTTCCCAACCCACAGGGATCAGGCAACAAGCTGATCCGCATTTCGTTCCAACTCCTGGACGAAGCCAAAAGAATCGGACTGCAATCGGGGGATAACCGGATTCTCTCCTCTGCTTACGGGTACCTGGGACAATTGTACGAAACCCAAAATCGCCTGAAGGAGGCACTCAGGCTCACTGGGCACGCCACCTCTTTTGCCGCAAAGGAAAACCTTGCCAACCTTCTCTACCTCTGGCAGTGGCAGATGGGACGGCTGTTCAAGGCGCTGGGGAACCATGAAGAGGCTGTCGAATCCTACCTGGCTGCCCTGGATACCCTTCAACCGATCCGTCACTTGTTCTACAGGGGAATTCGATCCAGCCGGGACGTTTTCGATACCCGTGTCAAGCCCGTATATCTTCAACTGGCCGACCTGTACCTGGAGCAGGCCGGACCCCTTGGGGATGAAAGCCAACGCCAGAGAAAGCTTGGGCATGTCATGAAACTGATGGATAAGATGAAGACGGTGGAGCTGGAGAATTATTTCGAGGACGAGTGCATTGCCGCTATAAATATAAAAAAAAAGGAGTCAAAGGTTGAGCCACCATCCAATATGGCCCTGCTGTATCCTGTCCTGCTGCCTGACAGGCTGGTGCTGCTCTGGAAATTTGCAGACGAGATAAAGCAGATCCCGGTCCATGTGGAAGGTGACCGTATAAGAGAAACCATCAAAAAATTCAGAACGCAACTGCAGACCAGGCAAAGCAACCAATATCTCAAGTATGCCAGGAAGCTGTACGGCTGGCTGATCCATCCCGCAGCAGCCGAACTAAAGAAACGAAAGATCGAAACCCTGGTCATTGCCCCGGATGATCTGCTTCGGTCCATCCCGTTTTCCGCACTCCACGACGGCCACCGGTTTCTTGTGGAAAAATATGCCATTGCCACCATACCCGCCATAACGCACACGGATTTTTCATTGCAAGAGTGGAAAAACGCCGCCGCCATTGTCTGCGGCCTTTCCCAAGGCGTACAGGGATTCCCCCCCCTTCCCGGCGTTCTTGAAGAACTGAAAAACATTCGTGAAATAACCGGCGCCCGCACCGTATTGAAGAACGAAACATACACCATTGACAACCTCACCCAAAGCCTCAGGCATGAGAACCATGCCGTGATCCACCTTGCCACACACGGCGTATTCGGCGGAAGAGCCGAAGACACCTTTCTACTGACATTCGACAATAAGTTAACCCTTGATGGATTAAGGGAACTGATCCAGATGGGAAGGTTTCGTGAACAGCAAATGGAACTGCTCGTCCTCAGTGCCTGCCAGACGGCACTTGGTGACGAACGTGCCAGCCTCGGCCTTGCCGGTGTCGCAGTCAAGGCAGGTGTGAGAAGTGTCATAGCATCCCTGTGGTATATTGATGATGAAGCAGCCGGCTATATCGTCGACGAATTTTACCGGCAACTGCACATGGAAAAGGTTTGCAAGGCAAAAGCCCTGCAGAATGCCCAGAAAATGTTGATTTCAAAAAAGCGGTTCCACCATCCTGCTTACTGGTCTCCATTCTTACTCATAGGAAACTGGCAATAGAGAGGAGGTCGACTTGAATTATCCGAACCCATTGAAAAAGAGGCTGATAATCCCCGTGCTGATGCTCTTTGCATTCCCTCTTTTGCTCCTTGTTTGCCCACCGGTCAAGGCAAATGCTGGAGAAACTGATGCCGTTATGGCATCTCCGGGCAGATCGCAGTTGCCGATCTATCGACAGCCCGAACCAGAGCAGGAGAACAGAAGACGGGAAAGGTCTGTTGAAGGGGGGGAAACCCGTGGTTGGGCCCGGGGACTGACCCGTGGATTTGCCCGGGGATTGACACGGGGATGGGCCCGGGGACTGACCCGGGGATTTGCCAGGGGCAAAGGTTCCGAGATTCCCTGGGATACGCCAGTCGATTCTGAACAAGAGAGGCTACGGCTGCCCACAACCATCTCCCCCATTGCCCCTCTCCAGACGGGTTTGACCCTCAAACCACAGCCTGTTTTGCAGTGGTATACCTCCAGTGCCTGTGATTATAAAATCGAATTTACCCTAAACAAAAGTGGAGCGATCGAGCCGTTACTCAAATTTGAAATTAAAGACGTCGATAAAGAGGGAATCTATCGGGTAGATCTTGCCCGTAATGGTGTTTCCCTGGTTCCGGGTGTTGAGTATGAATGGTTTGTTGTCATCTCTCTCTTACCGGATGAGCCCTCCTTCGATTACCTGGCAAGTGCGACCATCATATATGAAAAAGCGCCGGATAGCTTGTCCCGGCGCATAAGGAACACACCGGATGATAAACGCCATATTCTCTATTCCGAAAAGGGTTACTGGTATGATGCCATGGAAAGTCTGTCGAACATGATAGCTGAAAATCCGGGTGATGATACTTTCAAGCGTCACCGGCATGCGCTTTTTGCTCAAGTACAACTGCCTCCCCCGGTTACGGCTTACGGGGGAGCAATCGATTGAGCGACATGGTCAACCAGGCTGTCGAAGCCTTTAAAAACCATAATTCCGAGGTTTTCAATACCCAGGAATCCCAGCTGGGAGCGGCCGAGGAAAGCACCTCCGCCTATGCCGGCCATGGGGGCACAAGTTATGGGTACGGCTCATTCCAGGACATCGACCATACAAACAAAACTGTACGCCGGGAATACGCCCATGGCAGCGGCTGGAAGGTGTGGGTAACGATTGACGGTAATCCCCCGGTCCGCCAGGCAAAGCTGCAATCGCCATTTCCGGTTCCGGAATATCACCATGCAGACGGGTATGACGTACCGGATGCGTGGCTGGACTGATTAAAAAAAAAGGAGCGAGCATGACCCTGTTTCTCAGCAGCACCCATTTTCCTGCAGCATCGGACAAAGAAAAGAATTCCCTGGAAGCGGCACTGAATACAATCCTGCAAACGGATCTCCAGGGAGATTTTTACCAGATGCTGGGCGCTTACCAGAAAATCCTGGCCGACAACAACCAACGCAAGAAGTGGCCGGATATCCACGAAAAGCTTCAGACGCTTTTCATGTGCGGAAAATCCGTCCCCCTGGACGGCCCAATGATCGGCATGACCATGTCCATCAGGGACAGCGATTATTTCAAGGAAACCGTGGCCCATTTTGGCGGCGAACGCTCACGGATTGCAAGCATAGAATGGATGGCCACGGCCTGGAACATGACATTTACCGATACCGGCCTGTGGATGGGCAAAACCTTTGAACCGATTGACAAAGAGATCATGGCGGAAAAATGCGGGAACAACACCGGGGTGATGGCGGCGTTTAATCCTGAAACCAGCCGCATCGGCAGGAACTATTTCCGCGAACCGATCTCCCCGGACCTGATCCAGTCCCTTGGAATACCGGCCCTCACGCCCATGTGGAATCTGCTTGACCGTCCCCAGTCAGCATCAGCAGAGGGATTTAACGGAAAACTCACCGCTAAAAATCTGACAAAGGAAAAAAAAATCCCTTACAGTAAGACAGGAGGGCTGTTTCTGGCTGATACGAACCAATCGGTGGTGCCGGAGATGAACGGCAAGGAGGTCTACCAGCTCAACTACCGCTGGCCTGCCCTTGGGCCGGTTTATCCCATGACCCGGCTGGTGGATGAGGTCGTACAGATCCATGAGGGCATCTATCTTGGCCAGCTTGTTTTTGCCACCCGGCATTACAGCCTGGGCAAACTGCGCCAGCCCTTCTGCCCGGACCTCCCTGAGATCCCTGTCGGCGAACCCTACGATCCCCACAAAAAACATCCCCTTGATTTCCTCTGGAAACTATTTTCCGATCAAGAAGAAGAGATGGATTACGGCTACCAGAACAACGGTTATTTCCTCATGATGGACCCGGCCTATGCAAAACAGGTGTATGCAGACCATGCTTTTCCCCAGCTTCGTCCCCACCCGGGAGAAAGCGGTTATGCTGAACTGGGGTACGAAAAAAGCCCGGATGCCCCAGCAGTTAGCACGGCTCCGGCCGGTGAGAGTTCCCTGAAAATTACCGACTGGATAAACGGCTGGAAAGCCGACAAAGAACTGAATGAAAAATTTACCACCTTCATTCTGGAGCCATCTCCCAAAGCATTGGACCCGGATGATGTGCAGGAGATGCGCAAAAACGATGAATCCATACTTCAGATGCTCCAGAGAATCAGCTCAGACATCTCTGCCCGGACAAAAAAAGACGACCAATTGCATCATTTTGAAAAACTGCATCGCCTTTTCCGTCAAGGCGTCGCTCCCAAGGTAGAAAACGGCGTATTCAGGGGCCATGGCAAAAAAGGCTACAATATTCAGACCAGCGGCAGGCAGGAACTGGATTGGTACGGGCACAGGGAACCGGCCTGCGGTTTTGATTATTACCACGGGGCGAACCTGAACCTGCACCTGGGCTTTAGGGAGACCTTTTGCCCCGATCCTGATGCCGGTTTCGACAGAAGTCAGCTTTTTCCCAGCGCCTTTGCCGACGTACTGGAAAATGCAACCGCCACCCCAAATATCCTGAACATGACCTGGCACAGTATCGGCAAATACATTTTTCCCTGGGCAGGTAAATCATATGAAAAAATCAGCGGCCGAAAATTGAGCATGTTCCTTGACGAAAGTGATGATCTTGAAAAACGCTATCCTGAAAGAGTGAAAGAACTGAAATCCTACCTTGCCAGCGCTCCCCATTCAGACCTAGTCCAAAAGAACAAGAATCACTTATGGCAGGAACAAGGCCCCTATGCCGAGCATTTGAAATCCGGTTCCTGGGATGGAACCATGAATGATACTGACAAGGAATTCTGGGAGAAAGAGGCCAACGACCGTTGGGTTGACGGCTGTAATATCGAGGACGAGCGTATTGTTGCTGCCGACCCGCTCATGCGTGTCATTGATATGAATTACAGGGTTCCCGACCCGTATCTCCAGGATCTTTCGGCAAAAGGGCCATCTCCTTTTGCAAGGCAGGGCTACATTTTTCTAGGCACATCGGACCGGGAATCGATCCTGCCCATGAACAGCGGAGAAAACAACAAAAAGAACGTGTTCCAGTTTCACTACCGTTATCCCATGGTGGGGGGACCGGCCCCCATCGGCCTGTGCCTTGACGAGATAGTGGAAATAGCCGACGGTCTTTTCCTGGGCCAGCTTATTTATTCAACCGCGCTCCACGTGCCGTTTCACTCATCCGTTGATCCGGCAGAGTACAAATACCAGCTGTTCGGTTATTTCCTGCTTCTTGACGATGCCTGGCAATACCATCGGCTGGCCATAGGACTCGACACCCTATAGAATAAGGGGACGCCCATAAAAAAAGGGCCCCCGAACCTGCTTAACGGGGACCCTTAAACCAAAGCAAGGTGGAAACCATATAAACCGACCCTGCAAGAACACTGTACCACGAACAGACCGCCACGCCAAAAGCTAATTATGGGGACAGATTTTAAATCTATCCCCGAAGATACAAAACAAAAAAGCCCTGATCATCGAAAATCGATGATCAGGGCTTTATAAAAATAATCCGGCGGCGTCCTACTCTCCCACAGGGCTGCCCCTGCAGTACCATCGGCGCTAGAGATCTTAACTTCCGTGTT
>JAQYWC010000063.1 GCA_030145245.1 Desulfobacterium sp. | reverse complement strand
TTAGAAAAAAAGCGCAATAAGCTAAGCCTGACCCCCATCCGGAAAATAGGAATATTTCAGGAGCGGTTATGGATCTCATTCTCTACGATCAATGGCTCAAGATTCTGGATCATTTCAACATCGGTGTCCTTCTCATCGACGCTGACCGGAAAATACGGCAATTCAACAAAAGCGCAGGGATTCTCATCGGCCTTGAAGACCAGGAGATCCTTGACGGCGACTGCCAGGAGATCTTCTGCGGAATTCCCTGTTTTTCCACCTGTCCGTTCCATGATCCGGAAACCCTTGATGTCAGGGACATGGACATTGAATTCCTGGACGAAATGGACGAAAAACACCGGGTGACCCGGGTGGGTGCCCCGCTTCTCGACGGCCGGGGCAGGGTGCAGGGGTGCGTCACCGTGCTCCAGGACCACTCTCCCTACAGCGAGCTTGTCAGCCGGATCCACTATGAGGAGCAGAGCCTCAAGATCATTCTGGACAGCCTGAACATGGGCATCTTCACCGTCAACAGAAACGGGCTGATCACCTTTTTTAACCGGGCGGCGGAAAAGATATCCGGGTTCAGCCGGATGAAGCTTCTTGGAAAGGATTGCGCCACCCTCTTTGCAGGGCAGGTAAAGAAAACCTGCGGGGTGCTCAGGCAGGTGTTGAGTAACAAGGTGCCGGCCACAGCCATACGGGGGGATCTGCTCAGTTACCAGGGGGAAAGCATCCCGGTGAGCGGAGATTATATCCCGCTTTTGAACGATCACGGCAGGATCATCGGCGCCCTTGCCGCCTTCCAGGACATGACCCTGGCCCACCAGCTGGACCGGGCCATCACCGGAAAGTACCGGTTTCACCACATGATCGGCAAGGATCCCCTGATGCAGAAGATATTCGACATGGTCAGGGTGGTGGCCAAGACCGAATCCACCCTGCTCATCGAAGGTTCCACGGGCACGGGCAAGGATCTTCTGGCCAAGATCATCCATTCCGAGAGCAACCGGAGCAAGAAACCCTTTGTCAAGGTGAACTGTGCGGCCATTCCGGACAACCTGCTTGAGTCTGAAATTTTCGGATACATACGGGGGGCATTTACCGGGGCGGACAGGGACAAACCGGGCCGGTTCAGCGAGGCCCACACCGGCACCATCTTTCTTGATGAGATCGGGGATCTTCCCCTGTCCCTCCAGGCAAAGCTCCTCCGGGTGCTGGAGGACCGGGAGTTTTATCCCCTGGGCAGCAGGAAGACGAAAAAGGTGGACGTAAGAATCATCTCCGCCACCAACAGAAAACTTGAAGCCCTGGTTGAAAAAAAGCTGTTCCGGGAAGACCTTTTTTACCGGCTCAACGTGCTCAGGATTGAGCTTCCCCCGCTTTGCCGGCGCAGGGGAGACCTTCCCCTTTTGATCCGCCACCTCATGAGAAAACAGGCCGGCATCATCAAGAAGCCGTTCCCTGATATTTCCGAAGCCTCCATGAAGATTCTGCTGAACTACCGGTATCCGGGGAATATCCGGGAGCTTGAGAACATCATCGAACACGCCATCATCCTCTGCCAGGAGGATGTGATCAGCCCCTGCCACCTGCCTGCCTACCTCCTTGACCGCTCCTCATCCCAAAGTGAATCCCAGGCCGGGGAGATGGAAAATCCGGAAACCGCGCTTGAGCGGCAACGCATCCTCGAAGTCCTTGTCAGCAATTCCTGGCACAGGAAAAAAACAGCGATAATGCTCAATATGGACAGGACAACCCTGTGGCGAAAGATGCGAAAATACGGGATTGCAGAGTGATGCAACATGGTTGCATGGATGTTGCGCAACATTTACGATCCTAAAACAAACCTGTCTTAAGCTTTCTCTTCCTGATATGTTGCATGGATGTTTCAGTAGTTTATGATTGCGGTTCATTTGTCCGGCCCCTCCTGTAGATCCTCCCCCCTTGCCATAGCACCGGAAACCAGGGTGCTTGGCGATAATCGTCTCCTATTCCCAGGCCTTGGCATGGATAGTGCTCTGATTGTCATATAGAGAACAAAGCCGGCCACGAAAAACCTTTATCCACAGGGAGACGGAGCCATGGCATGTTCCATTCTTATCGTCGACCAGGAGCCGGAAACAAGGGCTTTCCTGAGGACTCTTTTGACAAACCACGGATTTATCGTCCACTGTGCCAGGGGGGTGGAGGACGGAACCTGTAAGAAGCAATCCTGCTGTCCCGATCTGATGATCGTGGATGCCATGCTTCCGGAAGAGGGGGCGCTCTCATTCTGCGGTTGCGATATCACGCCGCCGGTGATTTTTATCTCCCCGATTCCGTTGAAATCGATTTTTTTCCGCAACAGGCTCATCCATGCCCACAACGGGCTGAAAGAGCCTTCCCGTCTTCCTTTTCTGGAGAAACCCCTTCAGGAGGACGAGCTTCTCTATCTTATCAACACCCTGAACCGGCCAACCGGTTCCACAGATACCAAACGGGGAGGGTAACATGGCCATCAGAACCGGATTCTATGTCTGTCATTGCGGAATCAACATTGCTGGAATGGTGCGGGTGGACGAGGTTGCCGACTATGCCCGGTCCATCAATAACGTGGTGGTGGCAAGGGACTACAAGTTCATGTGTTCCGATCCCGGCCAGGAGCTCATCGAGAAGGATATCAAGGAGTTCGGCCTTAACCGGGTGGTCGTTGCCTCCTGCTCGCCCAGGCTCCATGAGAAGACCTTCCAGAGCACCTGTCTGCGGGCGGGCATGAATCCCTACAATTTCCAGATGGCCTCGGTCAGGGAGCAGGTCTCCTGGGTCACGGACGACAGGGACAGTGCCACCCTCAAGGCAATGACCCTGAGTGCCGCCGCCCTTAACCGGGTCAACTTTCACCAGGCCCTTGAATCGAGAAAGGTTCCCATCAATCCCGACATTCTGGTTGTGGGCGGCGGCATTGCAGGGATGCAGGCGGCCATCGACATCGGCAACGCCGGGTTAAAGGCATATCTTGTGGAAAAGGATACCACCATCGGGGGCCACATGCTCCAGTTCGACAAGACTTTTCCCACCCTGGACTGTGCCGCCTGCATCGGCACGCCCAAGATGGTGGAGACCGCCCAGAATCCCAATATTGAGCTCATGACTTTGAGCCGGATCGAGGAGGTCTCAGGCTATATCGGCAACTACACGGTCAGAGTCAGAAAACAGGCCCGGTACGTGAACGAAAAGTGTACGGGCTGTTCCGAGTGCTCATCTGTCTGTCCGGTATCCATGCCAAGCGCCTGGGATGTGGGCCTTTTGTCGCGAAAGGCGATCTACCGGTCGTTTCCCCAGGCCGTTCCCATCACCTTTGCCATTGACAAACGGGCAATCCCACCGTGCAGAACCGCCTGTCCCGCCGGAACCAATGTCCAGGGCTATGTGCAGATGGTGAAAATTGGAAACTATCAGCAGGCCCTGAATCTCATCATGGAGAGGCTTCCCTTGCCCGGCGTCCTTGGCAGGGTTTGTCCCCATCCCTGCGAGAACGAGTGCCGGCGGGCCCTGGTGGACTCGGCTGTCAGCATCCGGGACCTGAAACGGGTTGCTGCGGACAGAGGCGATCTCTCAAAGGTTCCAGTGGCCGTGGAGGAAGAGAAAGAACAGCGGGTCGCAGTGGTGGGATCCGGTCCCGCCGGATTGACCGTTGCCTACTATCTCAGGCAAAAGGGATTCAAGGTGACCCTGTTTGAAGCCAGGGAGAAGCCAGGCGGCATGCTGAGGTGGGGCATCCCGGATTACCGGCTGCCCCCTCTGGTCCTTGATCGGGAGATCGACCACATATTAAGCATCGGCATCGGGCTTGAGACCAACAAGGTCCTGGGCCGGGATTTTTCCATAGCAAGCCTTAAATTAGACGGGTTTGATGCCGTCTTTCTGGGCCTTGGCACCCATCTGCCCGTAAGGCTTGGCATTGAAAACGAAGACAGCATTGGCGTGATTGATGCCGTTGATTTCCTGAGAACCGTCAACAGCGGACAGAAGGATAAGACTGGGAAAACCGTTGTTGTGGTCGGCGGGGGAAACGTTGCCATGGATGCCGCCCGGGTGGCGGTGAGGCTGGGCGCCCAAAAGGTGATTGTCCTTTACCGCAGATCAGAAGCAGAAATGCCGGCGGACAAAGAGGAGATCAAGGGAGCCATGGAGGAGGGAATCGAATTTATCACCCTTGCCACCCCCATCCGGGTGATGGTTTCCCAGGGAAGGGTTACGGCCATAGATTGCCTGAAAAACCAGCTCGGTCCCCCGGACAAGAGCGGAAGGCGCAGGCCTGTGCCAATGGAGAACAGCGGGTTCACGGTTGATTGCGATATGATTGTCACCGCCATCGGCCAGGGCCTGGATCTCAGGGGAATGGAAGAGACCTTTGCGCTCACCTCCCGGGGAACGGTGAAGGTCGACCTTCAGACCATGGAGACGAGTATTCCCGGGGTCTTTTCAGCAGGGGATGCGGTCACAGGGCCCGCAACCGTGATCGAGGCCGTGGCAGCGGGCCACCGGGTGGTTCATGCCATGGCGCAATACCTGTTGGGGGACGCTACCATAGAAACGTCCCCTGTTGTTGAACGAGGGAAGGACTTTTCGCCCCTGCCGGACAATCCCGAAATTCTGCCACGGGCTGAACCTCTTTTTCTTGACTCCGATACCCGGAAAAATTGCTTTGACGAGGTGGACAATGGACTTTCCGAAGAATGGGCACAAAAGGAGGCAGAGCGGTGCATCAACTGCGGCGGGTGCTGCGAATGCAGGCTCTGCGTGGATGCCTGCCAGCCGGGGGCCGTGGACCACGCCATGGCGGACGAGGTGGTCGAGATCAAGGTGGGGAGCATCATCACGGCAACGGGGTTTGATCCCATGGACCCTTCGCCCATGAAGCAGTACGGTTACGGGCGATATCCCAACGTGTTCACCAACCTTGAGTTCGAGCGGTTGAGCAACGCCACGGGTCCCACTGGCGGTAAGATCCTCATCCGGGACCATGAAGGCAACCTCACACGGACGCCCAAAAGCGTGGCCATCCTCCACTGTATCGGCAGCAGGGACGTGAATTATCATGAGTACTGCTCCAGGGTCTGCTGCATGTATGCCCTGAAATACGGGCACCTGGTCCATGAAAAGGCGGGCCATGACGCCCTGGTATACAATTTTTATATCGACATGCGCTGTTTTGGGAAGGGGTATGAGGAGTTTTACGCCAAGTGCCAGAAGGAAGGTACCGTTTTTATCCGGGGCAAGGTGGCGGAGATCACGGACAGGCCCGAATCCGTGAACGAAGAGGGCAAACTCATGGTCCTTGCCGAAGACACCCTTTTGGGGGAGCGGATTCGTGTTCCCGTGGATATGGTGGTGCTCTGTACGGCCATGGAGGCGAGAAAGGATGCCAGGGATGTGGGAAGGATCCTGGGCATCAACCAGGGAGCAGACGGGTTCTTCCTTGAGGAGCATCCCAAGCTTGGACCCTTGAGCACTGCAACGGACGGGGTGTTCATCGCCGGGGCCTGCCAGGGACCCAGGGATATCCCGGACACCGTGGCCCAGGCGTCCGGGGCTGCGGCAAAGTCACTCCAGCTGGCCTGCCGGGGGGATGTCACGGTCTCCTCCACTGTTTCTTTTATCGATCCGGACATCTGTGCAGGGTGCAAAACCTGCATCGGGCTCTGCCCCTACACCGCCATTGGTTTTGATGAGCGCCGGGGGGTATCTGTGGTCAATGAGGCGCTCTGCAAGGGTTGCGGCTCCTGTTCGGGATTTTGCCCCAGCGGCGCCGCCCAGGTGAGGCACTTCAATGAAAAACAGCTGTTTGCGGAACTTTCCGGAGTGCTGGACAGCGTCAACCGTTTGGGTATCACAGACCGGGGGCAGGCTTAGCTTATTAGTTTAATAACTCATTTTTTGGGGTTTAGTGAAAATAAGCTAAGCCTGACCCCAAACGAAGAAAACCCAAGGAGGAGAGGGATGGATAATTTCGAACCCACGATCATCGCATTTGTCTGTAACTGGTGCACCTATACTGCCGCAGATCTTGCCGGAACCAGCCGGCAGAAGTACCCTCCCAATGTGAGGCTGATACGGGTGATGTGCACGGGCATGGTGGACCCGAAATATGTGGTCAAGGCATTTTTGTCCGGGGCCGATGCCGTGCTGGTGAGCGGCTGCCACCCAGGGGATTGCCACTACATCAACGGCAACTACAAGGCCAGGCGCAGGGTCCGGCTGCTCCATGGGATACTGGGAAGATTCGGCATCGACAGGGAGCGGTTGCGGCTCACCTGGATCGGTGCCAGCGACGGCATTGAATTTGCCAAGGTGATCCATGCCATGGTGGCTGAGATCAAGGCGCTTGGACCTGCTGTCTCCGATATGAAACTGGTAATTTAGCGTATTGGCTTTGATTTTCGCGTTATTTTGGCAAGAGAATAAGAAAACTATTTTGGTTCTGGCTTGTCCAGGCCAGGGGGAACCCGATGGAAGAGACCTATGAGATCCGTGGAACCGACCTGCTTGACAGTGTGAAAAAGCTTTTGACCTCCGTGTTTGAAACAAGCAGCGTCAGCTCAATGCTCGTTCCCGTCCGCCACACCACCACCCATGTGCTGATGCCGACCCTTGTTTCAGATCCCGGGGAGCTTCAAAGGGCAGATCCCTTTGCCCCCTGTTTTCCACTGAATTCGGCAAAGCTTGTGTCAAAGCTCACCAAGAAACATTCCAACGAAACCATGGCAGCCGTGCTGCGGCCGTGTGAGCTGAGGGCCCTGGTGGAACTTGTGAAGATCAAGCAGGCCACCATGGACAATCTGATCACCATCTCTTTTGACTGTGCCGGGGCCTGGCCCAACCGGGAATACAACCAGGCAGCAACCGAAGGTAAAGCAAAAAACCGTGGGTTCATGGAGCAGCGCCTGGAATCAAAGTTTGACGATGAAACCGAAGACCGGCTTGCGACCTCCTGCAGAATCTGCGCAGCACCGTTCCCGGAAAATGCCGACATCTGCATCACCCTCCTTGACCACGATCCCGGATCCATAGGGGTGTTTGCAGGTACGGACCGGGGCAGGGAGATCATCACAGGTCTGGCATTTGAGCCCAAACCGCTTCCCGGGACACGGGCGGATACGGTCAGGGCCGTGATCCAACGGAAAAAAGAGGCCGGGAAAAAGGTGTTTGAGGATCTTGCCCGGGAGACGGCAACCATGGAGGGGCTTGGGAACTATCTTGCCTCCTGTGTCAACTGTTACAACTGCCGGGTCGCATGCCCGGTCTGCTTTTGCCGGGAGTGTGTGTTCAACACCGACGTCTTTGATTACGAGCCGTTTCAATATGCATCCTGGGCAAAGGATAAGGGAACCCTTCGCATGCCCATGGATACGGTGTTTTTCCATCTGACCCGGATGATCCACATGGGACTCTCCTGTGTGGGGTGCGGCCAGTGCTCCAACGCCTGCCCCAACGACATCAGGTTGGCCGAGCTGTTCACGGCCGTGGGAAAGGGTGCCCAGGAGGGGTTCGGTTATGTGCCGGGCAAGAGCATGGACGATCCGTTTCCCTTGTCCGTGTTTTTTGAAGATGAGTTCCAGGATGTCACTGGTATATAGTAATGGCTTTTTATGGCCTGGGAGGGCTTATGGGGGAGAAACAGGGAAGAGCATTGGTGGTTGGCGCCGGCATCAGCGGGATCAGGTCAGCTCTGGATCTTGCGGAAACCGGCTGTGACGTGACCTTGATCGACGCAGCCCCCCACATGGGAGGGGTGCTTTCCAAGCTGGAATATCAGTTTCCCTCGGACGGCTGCGGCATGTGCCGGATGCTCCCCATGGCAGACAGGGACACCTGCCTCCAGGCATGCCTCAGGAAAGGCCTTGTCCATGGGGGGATCGACCTTATGCTCTCAACATCCCTGAAGGGGCTTGAGGGCGAACCAGGCAAATACAGGGTGACCCTTGAGACCGAGCCCTGCATCATCGATCCCAACCTGTGCACCGGATGCAACAGATGTTCGGAGGTGTGTCCCGTAACCATTCCTGATCCCTTTAACCAGGGCCTTTCCACAACAAAGGCCGTTCACCTGCCCGTTCCCCACGCCATTCCCAACATCTACACCATCGACATGGATCACTGCACCCTTTGCGGGGAGTGCGAAACGGTCTGCCCCTTTGGCGCCATCTATCTTCCGGGTGACGGCAGGCTGGAGTTAAAGATACCCCGAACCCTTGTGGAGATGGATGTGGGGGCGGTGGTGCTGGCCTGCGGTATTGACTATTATGATCCAACCACTGGGATCAACACCTTTGGGTATAAGGAACTCAAGGATGTGGTCTCCAACATTGAGCTTGAGCGGATTTTAAGCGGGACAGGCCCCTTTAAAGGATCACTAGAACGGCCGTCGGACGGCAGGGTGCCAAGCCGCATGGCCTGGATCCAGTGTGTGGGATCAAGGGATCTGGAGTTCCCGGCCTGCTCTTCGGTCTGCTGCATGATCGCCTTGAAGGAGGCGGTTCTTGTGAGAAAACGCTCCGGGGGAACCATTGAAACCGTTATCTATTATATGGACATGCGGTGTTTCAGCAAGGAGTTCGAGGCCTATCGCAGGCGGGCAGAGAACAAGTATGGCGTGATCCTGAAAAGGGCGCGCCCCCATTCGGTTCGCCATGATCGCAACACAGGGGGCCTCTGGCTTTACATCACCGGCGATTCAGGTGTTCGGGAGGATGAGGCGTTCGATATGGTGGTCCTTTCTCTGGGGCAGCGGCCGGGAAAAAGCGTCAAAGATCTTGCCAAAATCACCGGCATCGGTCTCAATCCCCTGGGGTTTTTCGAGGCGCCCCTGTCCGGGGTGGGCGACAATACCGGTGTGTTTGCTGCAGGTTCAGCCTCAGGATTGAAGGATATAGGCGAATCCGTGATCCACTCCTCCTCGGCATCTGCCATGGCCCTGAAGGTGATCCATGGCGCAAAAAAAATCACTGATGAAGAGACAGAGCCCCTGAATGGTTTTCGCGATGTATCAACCCAGGTACCCGATATCGGTGTGGTTCTCTGCCAATGTCCCAATGGTCCGGATATTGAACCGCAAGTCAAATCCATAGGAGCAAACGACGTCCATGTTTCCGGGATCATGGCGATGGACCGGATCTGCACCAGGGAAGGGTGGGACGGAATGCTTGAAGCCCTGGCCGGAAAACCGTTCAACCGCATTCTGGTTCTTGCCTGTTCCCCCCAGCTCTTTCTTGATAAAAAGGCTGCCATCTCCAAAGCCATGGATCTTGATCCCGCTTATATCGATTTCGCAGATATAGGAAAAGGGGAACCCCTTGCTTCCACAGTGAAGATGGGCCTTGCCAGGATTCGGTACGCAGACAGGCTCAACTCCATGGCCTCTACCATGGTGCCGAAGGTGTTGGTGGTGGGAGGGGGGCTGGGAGGTATGACCGCGGCCCTTTCCGTTGCAGACAGCGGGTTTGAGGCTGTTATTGTGGAAAAGGAACCCCGGCTTGGCGGCAACCTTGTCTGGCTTGATAAAGATATCACCGGATACGATTTCGGCCGGCTCCTGGACAATACCTGCCAACAGGTGGAGAACCATCCGGGCATCCGGGTCTTTACCAACGCCGTTGTTGAGGACTCAAGGGGAGGGCCCGGGAATTATACCACGACTTTTAAAGTTGGAGGGAACGACAGCAAAAGAATCGGGCACGGAGCGGTGATCCTGGCCACCGGAGGAAGGGAGGCTGAAACAACCGCCTATGGTTACGGCACAAGCGACGCCGTCAAGACAAACCTGGAAGTGGAACAGGCGCTTAAGGCCGGGACAATGGATCCTGGGGACATGAACGTGGTTGTGATGATCCAGTGCGTGGACTCAAGGTGCGACACCCGGGAGTACTGCAGCAGGATCTGCTGCAAATCCTCCCTGAAGCACGCCCTTGAAATGAAACGTATCAACCCGGACCTTGGCGTGTATGTGCTCTACCGGGAGATGATGTCCTACGGGTTTTCCGAGATCTATTTCAAGGAGGCAAGGGAGAGGGGGGTGATCTTCATCCGGTACAGCCTGGAGCAAAAGCCCCAAGTCATTTCAGGCACGGACGGGCCCGTGGTTAAGGTGCATGAACCCATCCTGAACCGGACCATGGAGATACGGTCGGATCTTGTGGTTCTTGCCACGGGCATTCTTCCTTCAGCAATTCAATCCCTGGCCGCCCTGTTTGATGCCGGGGTGGACGACTACAGCTTCTTCAAGGAGGCGGATTCCAAATGGAGACCCGTGGACGCTGTCAACGGAGGGGTGTTTGCCTGTGGCCTTGCCCTGGGACCAAGGGATACAAAGGAGAGCATGGCCTCAGCCAGGGCTGCCGCCATGGGAGCCGTGCGCCTGATCAGCAGCAGGCCTGCCGGCGTCTCCCTTGTCACCGCAGGAATCAAGCATAGTCTCTGCATCCTGTGTGAAAGATGCATCGGGTCCTGCGTTTATGGTGCAAGGACCCTTGATCCGGATGCCGGTAAAATCCGCATCGATCCTGTGGCCTGCCAGGGGTGCGGTTCCTGTGCCGCTGTCTGCACCAACAGCGCCGCGTTTGTGAACAATTATCTGGACCAGCAGATGCTCGAGATCATCGATGCTGCAATTTAAGGTGACTTCATGGATGAAATGATAAAGTTAAAAGAAATGCTCAATCCCTGTATCCAGTGCGGAACCTGCACAGCCTCCTGTCCCAATGAGGTTGACATGGATCTTGTGCCGAGGAAGCTGTGGCGCATGGTGCTCATGGACCGGAACGAGGCGATTTTTGACAGCCAGACCTTTACCCTCTGTTCCTCCTGTTATCTTTGCACCCTCAGATGCCCCAGGGGACTGCCTTTGACCGCTGCCATGGCAAAGCTCAAGGCCATTGCCGCAAAGAGCGATCTTGCAAAGTACAGGAAGAGCACCCGGTTCTACAAGAGTTTCATGGAGAGTGTCCGCCGCCACGGCCGGGTGAGGGAAGGGGAGTTCATGGCCCTCTACTTCCTTTCCATGAAAAACCCGCTGCTTCCCCTTTCCTTTGTTTCCCTTGGCATGCAGATGATGAGAAAAAACAAGGTGGCCTTTGAACTGCCCGCAAAACCCGGGACTGGAAACCTGGACAGGCTCTTTAAAAAGGTGGCCGAGATCGAGGAGGGATTATGAACCATACCTATTCCTATTTTCCTGGCTGCTCCCTGTCAGGTTCGGCAATGGAGTACGATTTGTCCACAAGGGCTGTAATGGAGCGCCTCGGGATTACGCTCACCGAGATCAACGACTGGAACTGCTGCGGCGCCACAGCCGTCGAGGCGGTAAGCTCTCTTCTTGGTTCCGCCCTGGGGGCGAGGAACCTTGCCCTGGCCGAACGCATGGACCCGTCTTCGGATATCCTTGTGCCCTGCAGCGCCTGTTACCTGAACCTTAAAAAGGTGGAGATGGAGCGCAGGGAGGACCCGGAACTTGCGAAAAACCTGGATACCATCCTTGGGGAGGAAAATCTCGCCATCAACAACCCACCCGGTGTGCGGCATCTCCTGGACATCCTTGTCAACGACATCACCCCTGACACCCTCCTTGAAAACACCACCCGGCCCCTCACAGGGCTTAAGATCGCGCCCTATTACGGATGCCAGTGTCTGAGGCCCTATGCCGTCTTTGACGACCCGGAGGCCCCCACGTCCATGGAGGGTTTGATTAAGGCCTGCGGCGCTGAAGTTATCGGGTGGGAGATGGCAGCCCGGTGCTGCGGGGCTTCCAACATGAGCACAAAGCCCGAAACCGCGAAAAAGCTGGTCCAAAAGATCCTCATGGATGCCAGGGGAGCCGACGCCATTGTAACGGTCTGCCCCATGTGCCAGCTCAACCTGGAGGGGTTCCAGAAAGGGATCTCAAGGGATGCCGGAACCGACCTTGCCATTTCAGTCCTATATCTGCCCCAGCTCATGGGCCTTGCACTGGGCCTTGACCCCAGCGAAGTCAAGCTTGATAAAAACCTTGCACTGACACCGGCCTTAAAGGAAAAACTTATATCAATTTTGTCTCTGAAAGTTAATTGCGTATAACTATCTTTTTGTATGCCTGAATAAAGCTTTCGACGGCTTCCCGGGGCGTTGCCCAAGAGGTGACCAGACGAACGGCCGAGCGGTTTTCGTCCATTTTGGCCCAGATATAAAATTGGAATTGATTCGACAGTTCCTCAATGACACTGTTTTCCATAACAGGAAAAATCTGATTGGTGGGGGAATCGATCCAAAATGTACATCCTGTTTTTTCCAACTCGGTTGCAATATGCTGGGCCATATCATTTCCATGCAATGCAAGATCAAAATAAAGGTTGTCCCTGAAGAGTTCTTCAAACTGGATACCTAATACTCTTCCTTTTGCAAGCAGTCCCCCCCTTTGTTTGATCAGATATCGGTACTCTTCTTTTAAATCGGCATTTCTAAGAACCAGTGCTTCTCCAAGCAATGCCCCGATTTTGGTGCCACCGATATAGAAGGCATCCGTAAGAGAATACATGTCCCTGAGGGTTACATCGGCATTTTTGCTCATAAGGGCGGCTCCCAAACGGGCTCCATCCGCATAAAATATCAGGTTTTTCGTCCGGCAATAATCATGCAGGTTTTGCAGCTCAGCCTTTGAATAAACGGTTCCTAATTCCGTGGGGTTGGAAATGTAAACCAGTTTGGGCTTCACCATGTGCTCAAAATGATGGTCAATAAGGACAGGTTCAATCAACTCCGGCGTCAGTTTACCATCAATGGTATTCACATTAAGCAGTTTATGCCCCGTTGCTTCAATGGCACCTGTTTCATGGGTTGCAATGTGGCCGGTGGTGGCTGCGATGCATGCTTCGTGGGGCCGCAGAAAAGCACTGATAGCGATGAGGTTGGTTTGAGTACCTCCGGGAATCAAGTGCACATCAGCTTCCGAGGCTCCAACCTGACGTCTGATGCTTGAAATAGCGTTTTGTGTATGCTGATCCAGGCCGTAGCCTTCTTCTTGCGTTAGGTTCTTTTTCAGTAGTGCATTTAAGATATTGGGGTGACCACCTTCACTGTAATCATTTTTAAAACTAAACATAAACTTTTTCCTTTTTCAGAGGCTCCATGGACCTGTTTCAAATCCCTGGTCACCCCGTCTGCAAAAACACCGGCAATTTGTCCTGTTTTTTCAGGGGAACTGGTGGTGCCTGGCTTCTGCTTCCTCCGGTTCTTTTGAATTATTCGGGTTCCTTGACATCCTGCTCTTTTAATCCGGATGTGAGGCCATTGATATCGCCGGCTTTTAGTCCAATCTCCGCCATCAATGAATCAATCAGCGGTGCCTGGCCCCTGTATCGAAGGGCACTGTTTACAAGCTGATCTGAAAGGCTGCTGGCGCTTTGAACCGTGTGTTCGCTATCCACGGGGATATTGTTATTATTGCCGCCTGCCAGGCCATCCACGTGAATTATCTTAATTCCGTCGATATTCTCCATTGGCTTGACACTTTCCTTTATAATCCCGGGCAGATGCTTGATCAGAGTTGTTCGGACCTGCATGGCGATCTGCTGGTCCGACAGAATATTATCGGACTCATTGATTGCCCTTTGGCCTTCAGCATCAACGGCATAGCGCTTCTCAGCAGCTTCAGCCTTAAGAATTTCAGCCTCTGCCTCACCCTGGGCCTTAATTCGCAACTTGTCGGCCTCTGCGTTGGCAATTGTTCTTACGGCTTCTGCCTGATCCATTGCAGATGTCTTATCTGCTTCAGCGGCAATTTTAATTTTAATGGCATCCCGTTCCGCATTCTCCCTGGCTTTAACCAGTTCAACGGCCTTGGCACGTTCGGCAATTTCCGTCTCCCGTACCGTTTTAACAGCCTCTTCCTCTTTCACGGCGATGGAGAGGGCGCGATCGGCTTCAGCTTTTGCTTCAGACTGGGCTTTTGATTTTTCGGCAATGGCAATTGCCCGGTCCTGTTCAGCAAGTTCCAGGGTTTTCTTTTTCTCAATTTCCGAACTTTCAATGGCCCTGTCTTTTAAGATATCTTTTTCCTTTAACAATTTGTCTTTATCGATGCGTTCCTCTTCAACCGACCTTTCCGCCAGGATGCTTGACATATCCACATTCTTTTGAGCGTCAATCTGGGCTTGTTCCGCTTCCCGCTTCTTTTCAGCCTGTTCTTGTGCAATCTCGGACATTTGAGCCGCACGCCGGATCTCAATCTCTCTTTCCTGTTTTAATTTCGCATACTCTTCTTCTTTTATGATTTCAAGTTTCTGGCGTTCCGCTTCAAGATTTTTAGTGGCGATGGCAACTTCCGTATCCTGCTCAATGTCATTTCTTTTTTTCCGTCGTTCTTCTATCTTCTCAGTCAGTTTTGTCAAACCTTCAGCATCAAATGCATTGTCCGGATTAAAATGGCTTTTATTTGTCTGGTCCAATCCTGTCAGTGACACGGTTTCAAGCTCAAGACCATTTTTCAACAGGTCTTCCGTGACAACCTGCTGCACCTTTTGCACAAAATCAACCCGTTGCTCATGGAGTTCTTCCATGGCCATCTCAGCTGCCACGGCCCGTAATGCATCTACAAATTTACCCTCCACCAGCTCTTTGAGCTCTTCCGGATTCATTGTTTTAAGTCCCAGGGTCTGGGCCGCACTTGCAATGGCCTCTTCCGTGGGTTTGGCCCGGACGTAAAATTCTGCGGCCACATCAACCCGCATGCGGTCCCTGGTGATCAATGCCTGTTCATTATTTCGCTGGACTTCAAGCCGGAGGGTGTTCATGTTCACGGGGATGATTTCATGGAAAACCGGTAAAACCATGGCCCCGGCATTCATTATCACCTTTTGCCCGCCAAAACCGGTTCTGACAAATGAAACTTCCTTGGTTGCCCGTTTGTACAATTTCGCAAAAATTAATACCATTGCGATCAGGGCGATGAGAATGACACCGGCAATGATTAGTATATCCATCATGTTTTGCATCTTGTCCTCCCTTTTAAACCATTGTTTTCGTTTGTCCCACAGTTTTATTCAATATCCTGTAACGCTGCCAGCGGATTTTGAATCGCTTTGTATCCGGAACTTGTCTGGCTTACGATCAAGACCTGATCTCCCTGCTGAAACGCTTCATCTTCCATATCCGGTTCAACCATCACATAGTGGGTGGTTCCGAATTTATCCCTTAACTTGGCCTGGGCAGGGTTGTTTTTGGAGGCTTTGCCAAGGGTGATAACCGCCACCCGCCCGATAAAGCTTTTTTCTGTAACCGCTTCGGTTTCGTCCTTTGGCATGATCCTTCCGATCACACCGGTAATGGCCCTGACAAGGGGCAATGTCAAAGGGAGTGTTATACCGGAAGCAATAATGCCGGGCAAAAGATGACCTGTGATTTTCATGGACACGGATTGGATCAATAGCCCTGCAAGGCCAAAAACCGTAAGAAAAACGATAAGGATGATTAAAAACGGTACCTGGCCCATGCGTACCCAGCCAAATGCTTTGGTTAATATCCCTGTTGTTGAAATATCCGGATGGTCCGGATACAGATCAATATCCGGCATGAAGGACTCTATCATACTTGAAAGCCCCATGCCGATCATGGTGGTGACACCTTCCAGACAGGCAATCATGATCATAACGGTCAATGAGACCATGAAGGGGAAATTCTGGCCCTGGAGCATGAATTCAATCATTTTGCTTTGGCATCCCCTTTGATTTCAGATAATCTTTCCCGGATCTTATTCTGCCTGGCGATCTCTTCCAGTTCTGCCAGCTGAGCGGCTGATTTTCTTTCAGATGTCAGGTTCTGCCCGGGAATACCTGTTGTGTTCTCAATCACCCTTTCAAATGCTGATTCAGCTTTGGATACCTTACGTTCAACCGTATCAGACCTTTCAGAAGAGGGTTCCCTCCCCATAGGAGCGTCGGCCTCTTTCACCATGTTCCGAAACTGGAGAAGCTCCTCCTTCATTTCCCGTTTTTTCGCCTGTAGCGCATTGATATAATTTTCAAGCTCTTTTTCCTGGTTGTTACAATCCTCAATCGTGGCTTCAAGGATGGGAATTTGCGCCTCAATATCAAATTGCCTGGCAATGGCGGCTTCAGCAAGGTCATCCCGGTTTTCCCTGACGGCAAGCTCTATTTTTTCACCCAGATCCCCGTGTTTTTTATTCTCTTCCCTGAGCTTTGAACCGGCAAGATGATTTTTGGCAACCATTCGTCCCAACTCATTTCGAAGATCATCAATTGCAGATTCAATTTCCCGGATGGATTCCGATAAGACTGTTTCAGGTGCTGCATTTTCCAGTGAATCGATCAGGGAATGAACACTGCCACTGATAATCCGGCCCACACGGCTGATTAGTTTCTCTTTCATGTTTGTCTCCCTATTTTTTATTGTTGGTAAGGTTTATTGTGGTTATATACAATATCCTGGCCTTGGGTCGTACCCGGGGGGAGCTCAAAAATAAAATTATTTACTCATGTGGTTTTGCAATCGCCTGCCCCCTGGAGGTGAAAGAGATCCCCTGGGTCGACTGGGTACCGATCATTACCGATTCAATGATGGGCGGGTTGACCTCTTTTGCAGATTTCCATTCAACGATGAAGCTGGCACCGGAGCCCCCGGTTTTTTCTTTTTGGGGCACAATGTACCGGATTGATTCCAACGGTTTTAGGGAAATGGGTTTGTCCAGGTACTTTTTCAGAAGCTTTCCCTGGGTGTCGTAAAAATTAACCTCTGTAATCTTAACCTGCTGTTCCGGGTCAATATTTCTGATGCTGAGTGTCACCGCCAGCAAAAATGGGCTTTCCTTATTGCCGTGGTATATATGGGAATAGGCCGGCACATAAACGGTCTGTCCTTTGGACAACCCGGCCCCTTCACCGGCGGTCAGGGGGAGTGGGGCCAGAAAAATAATGACTGAAACGGCCATTGCAAACAATCCTGAACAATATCTGATCTTCATATCTGTCATCCTTTTAAAACCGAACGTAGTAATGTACCTGATATCCTAATCCTACTACCATTTCAGTCCATACTTCTTTTTGATTTCCTTATACAGTGTAATATCACTCACTGTTACCGTGTGATGCATCGCCAGTCCAACTATTCCAAAATAAATGGTATATAAAAACATAAAAAGCAGAGCAAGGGTTCCAAAAACTTTGTTCGAATAAGTGGTTTCAGAATCCCATAAAATATACGTACACAGGAGAATGAAAAGTAAACCTGCGACTGAAACCAGTCGCCTGAATACAATCCACGATATGGCGACCACCCTCTGGAACCAGGATGGTGTTTCAACCCTGTATGGCGACACATACCAACAAAAAACAAATGCGGCAACAAAAACTAAAAACATTACAAATGGAAACGAAAGGTCCATATTACCCCGCATCGGTTATTTCTTCTTATACCAGTCCTGATTCCCATAAAGCTTTTTCGCGCATTCCGGACAAATCCCATGGCTGAATACTGCATCAGAGTGGGTTTGGATATATCCTTCTATCTGGTTCCAATACCCCTTATCATCACGGATTTTTTTGCAGTTGGCACAGATAGGCAACAAGCCTTTCAGGGTGTTTATATTTTCAAGGGCTTCTTGAAGCTCTGTTATTAACAGTTTCCGGTCGGTAACGTCCCTTACAATTGCCTGGAGAATTCTTTCGCCGCCTATATCTATCCTGTTTAATGAAATCTCTGCCTCAAATATATTTCCATCATAGCGACAGTGTCGCCATTCGAAAAACTGGGGTTTGTTCTCAAGGGCCAGTTTGATCTTTTCCATAGCTTTTTCCTGGGAAGTGCGCCCGTCCGGTTGCAGTTCCGGTGAAAAATCCATGGGAGTGCGGTTGATGATCTGGCTGTTCTCACAGCCGAATATCTCCAATGTTTTTTGATTACAGTCAATGAACAGGGTGTCTTTCATAATAAAAATTGCGTCATTGGCGTTCTCATACAATTTGTGATATCTGACTTCATTATCTCTTATCTTTTTTGTCTGTTCTTCTACTAATTCTTCAAGCTTGTTGCGGTGTTTTATCAACTCCTTCTCAGTCTGACTGCGTAATTCTATCTCATTCTGGAGAATCCGGTTTTTGGTTTGTATTTCCCGTAAAGAAAACATGATCAGCAGTACCAGCAAAACAAGTATAGCGACGTTCAAGCCGATGATTCTGAACAGGTAAGTGTGTTGATACTTACGGATATCTCCCATATATTTACCTGTGCCGATAAAATGTTCCAACTCCGGTATGCCAATAACATATGATATCTTTTCTTCGGGGATAGAGGAATCCATAGTGTGGTAATGATAGGTGAGATAACCTCCATCCTTATTCTCCTGGACCGCTTTTACAAGTCCCCGAATAATATAAAGGCCTGAATCATCCTGTAAGTCCCACTGGTTTGTCATTTCATTTTCTGTATCAGACGGCTGGACGAGCATTATTCCGTTGTAAGCACCCATGAAAATGTAATTGTCCCCTATATGGTCACTATATGTCATGCTTCGCACAAGGTTTCGAACCTTTTCCAGGGTTTCTTCTTTTCCCAGCTCTCCGGATCGATACCTGGCAAGTACCGGCTCAATTGAATTTATAGCAATCTGTACCATTTGCTTTAAATGGGTTAACCTTTGTTCCTCAATCTTTTTCATATATTGATTTGCCAGATTAACGGACAGCATTATAAAAACAATTCCCAATAACAATCCTGTGAGAATTATTTTAGTTTTTATTAATCGGGTAGATGTATGGGCTTTCCCTGAATTGAACATGTTTTAAAGCTCCAGCCTGATTTGCCATAGAGTTTAGTCAGGAATCATCCCTGTAGAAACGCACAACTTTTTGTTTCATGGATCCATCAGCCATGACATCGCAAATAATATAGTGGTGGACATTGCCAAGGGGGCCGAAACGATGGTGCAAGCCGGCGCCGCCACCGCCGGATATGGTATACGGGATTCCGTCAAGGGTCATGGTTGAATAGGCATGGATATGGCCGAAAAATACATGGTCAACTAAATACTTCTCCATGAGTTCAACAAACAACTGTGAGTACCCCCTGTCCCAGGAATGGTACGCCCACTTTTTAATGGTCGCAACCGGCTGGTGGGCGGCCACGATCCTGTGGAAGCCTTCGGGAGTCTTTTTCAACACGGAATCAAGCCATTCCAGTGTCTCTTTATGGGAATTCACATGGGTAACGTTATCAAAGAAAACATATCGGGTTTTGCCGTAGTCAAAAAAGTAATTTAGCGCATTTTCACCAAAGAGATATTGGTACTCAACCGCACCTCCGTCGGTCCCGTGATCATGATTTCCAATGGCAACAAAATATGGGATATCGGTCTCCAGCAGTGGCGGGATGTAGTATTCAAGGTACTCCTTCGTATATCCATGGCGAACAATGTCACCGGTATTGATTACAAATGCAGGTTTGGGATCAAGCTGATCAATGTGCCTGACCATGCTGAACCAGAGATCCCGATTGGAACGGCTGTCGCCAAGGACAACAAAGCGGTAACCGCCATCCGCCCGGGCGGGCGTTTTACAAAGCTTTTCTATCTGGGTTGCAATATTGAATTTTGCCCGGTACGGCCCAAGCTGTTCCTTCATTTCCACCGTGATCTGTTCAAGGCTTTTCTTCTTTTCAGGTGGGGGGGCATGGAACTCGTTACCTGCAGGCCCAACGTGAACACGCCAGCTGCCCGCTTTTCCAGGGATGCCTCTCCCATAATGACCGCAGGAGATTAGAAACAATGAGAGAACAATTGCAACGTAACGCATTTTGAACATGGTTCACCTCCCCAAAAGCTGTGTCTGGTTTGTACTGCCATAACCATACAGGGTCTCTTCTAACTATCTTTTGCTTCCATAATAAAAAAGTTGGAAAGTGAAAAAATAACCTCAACGTCTTTATCTAATGAGTATTATTAATGTAAAGACAAATGATCGAACCATTGCGGCCTCCTTTGTGTTGTAATCTTAGGAGCTTAACAATGAACTGATTGTCCGAACCACGGCCTTTAATCTGCCTGATTGTGACCAAAGGAGAGTCATGCCAGGGGGCTGTGATTACAGCGTGAGTATCATGCCTTGAAAGTTTGCATAAAGATAAATCAGGATCAACGATTTGGTTATAATAGCATCAAATGCGATTCAGGTCGAAAAAATATTGCATCCAGGGGTTAATGTTTCGAGGGTAGCATATTCAGCCGGTCTTGAACTCTTTCCGCCAATTTATTCATATGAAGTTCCTGGAAAAGAGCGGACGCCTTTTTCCACAGGGTTCGGGTGGCTTCAAGCTGTCCGGCCTTTTTTCGGATTACGCCCTGGTTGAAGAGGCAATATCCCATATCTCTTTTTTGACCGAGCTTCTTGAAAAGGGTAAATGCCTTTTTGTAATGGGTGTCTGCCATGTCATCATTGCCCTGCTTTGCGTAAAAGGTCCCAAGGGCCGAGTGGCTGTAAGCGATGCCGGGCAGGCTTTTCATTTTCTCACTAAAGGTGAGGGACTCGGTAAGGATTTTTGTTGCGGCCTCAATATTCTCCTGTTCGCCATAGAGAAAGCCCAGCAAGTGGCACTGGTTCACAACGTTCAGCGTATTTTCCATCTCCTTGAACAACATGATGGATTTTAAAAAATATACCTTGGCTGATTTGGCCCCATTTTGCCTTGAAGCTCAAAGAGTAAAAGGGTATGCTCCCACGCTCAAAAGAAAATGATGTACAGGTGTCATGTAAAAAAAATATGTACAAAAGTAAAGAAGGAGTTAACAGATGAAAACGGCAATCAGGAAAATCCCATTATCAACACAATGTTCCATGCTGTTCGGGAATCTTCTTACCCAATTGGGTTTGTTTTTTTTCGGTTTTGGAATGGTTTGTTTTTGTGCGTTTGCAATGAATGGGGATTTTTCCCAGCTGTTGTTCCAAAAGGGTCATACGGTGGAAGTTCAGGGAATCATAATGGATTCCTACAACACAAACGGTTCCGAGGGGGATGAGGATATTTTTGCCAATGATTATAAGTTTACCGCCGAAAATGGATTTTACCATGTTGGCGTGTCGTATTCATTGGGATATGTCCGTGATCCCGGCACCACGGTTACGGTGGAATATCCCGAAGGAAAACCGCAATATTCCCGGATCAAAGGGATGAAGCGTAAAATGTTCGGACCCGGAGTGCTTTTTATTGCCATTTTCCCCTTGGTCGGGCTTTGTCTTGTTGGGGTATCATTGAAAAAATCACTTAAGGCGATAAAGCTTCTCAAGTATGGACTCCTGACCCAGGGGAAATTGATCGGTAAACATGAAACAAATGTGTCGGTGAATGATGATACGGTCTACCGGATGACGTTTCGGTTCCGGACCAAATCCGGAGAGGAGATTGAAGCGTCGACCCGGACCCGGTTTACCCAGGCGCTTGAAGATGATGAAAAAGAATATCTGCTTTATCTTGAAAAGAGCCCTAAAACCATCGTACTGATGGATTCCCTTCCCGTTAAGCTGTCGGGTTTTCCCGCCGGAATTGCACCCACCCCCCTTAGGAACGTTTTACCGGCCTGCCTGGTTCCGTTTGCCGTTATCACCGGATTCGTTTTCTGGTTGATTGTACAGTTCTTCTAAGGAGCCGGCCCGGGGGGCTTAAACCCGCCCCCCGGTAAGAAGCTAAAATGGTGTGTCGGACCCTATAAAACAAACAAGGCCCCGGTTTTCAACTACCTCTTTAATATGCTGCATCTTTTCCGTTAAAGGTGGTTTTTGTTCGGCAAAACGATAAAATTTTCCGATCTGGCGGTATTTGGACTCGCCAAACCTGTGGAAAGGAAGCACATTGATCACTTCCAGGCCGATGGATTTCACAAAGTCGGCTGTGGCTCCGATATTCCCATCCGAATCATTCAGATCAGGAATAATGGGTATGCGGGGCACGATAAATCCGTCCCAATTCGCTTGTCTGGCTAATGTTTCAATGTTTTTCAAGATAAGCGCATTGCCCACGCCTGTCAGTTCCCTGTGCTTTTCACTGTCCATGTGTTTGAGATCCGTGAACACCCAATCCACATATTGCATAAGGGTCATGTAATGGTCTGTGGACAAACAGGATGTTGTCTCCACGCAGGTATGCAGGTAGGCTTTTTTGCATCTTTTCAGCATTTCAAGAACAAACGCATGCTGTATCAAGGGTTCACCACCGCTGAATGTAACGCCACCACCGGGCCCCCAGAACTGACGGTCACGCTGGAATATCCGCATCAATTGATCCGGCGTATAAATTTTGCCGATTAACTCTATCCCTCCATGGTAACAGGTGTCCAGGCATTCATGGGTTTGGCAGACATCACAAAAAAGCCTGTTAAAAGAGAGCTTACCTTCACTTGTAATTGAAACAGCACCATGGGGGCAGCGTTTTATGCAGTTGCCGCAGCATACGCATTTGCTCTCCTTGTACATGATGACCTGGCTGCGAAACAATCCTTCGGGGTTACAGCACCAGATGCAATTCAGGGGACAGCCGTTCATGAACACGGTGGTCCTTGTGCCTGGCCCGTCATGCACGGAATGTCCCTGTATGTCGAAGATCAGCCCCTGGAGTTCACCAGCGCCAACCGTATCACACCTGTTTGATTTTAAGATTGGGTCTTGCATCTGTTTTACCTTAAAGCCGGAAACGCCCGGGGCGTGTTTCCCACGCCCGGGCTTATTATGCAATTCTTACATGGTTTACATCGCTTGGTACATTTCACAGGTGGTGGCGACCATGTCCGGGTAAGCTATGAATTTGGGCTCATTCATGGATGCTTCGCAGGTTCCCATGAAGGTATCGGTCCCAGTAAAATTGGTGCAAAGCTTGCACTTGGGTATGGGTTCGTACCCTTCCGGGGCTTCGGCATCCGCCATGACAATCTCCCTGGTGAGAAGATCCATCCCTTTTGTCACATCAATGGGTGCATAATTACGCGTGTCTCTATAGGTTAGTTTTTCCATTCCTCTATACTCCTTCATATTCGGTTCTTGCGATCAGTTCATCCTGTACACCCTTGCCTATTTCCACCCAGTACTGGGTAAAACCCGCAACCCTGACCATGAGATCACGGTAGTTTTCGGGATGTTCCTGGGCCGCTTTCAGCACCTTGGAATCCACAATGTTGTACTGAATATGGAATCCGCCTTTCCTCATGTAGGCCCGGGTCAGATCAAGCAGCTTTTTTGCGCCTTCATGCCCATTGATGGCGGACGGGTGAACCTTGATGTTAAGCTGGCAATTCTGGGACATGGAGTGATCCCAGACCGTCGCGGAATTGAGCAAAGCAAACGGACCGTTTTTATCGGTTCCGGGATAGGCGGACAGGGACGCATCTGCAAATGTGGTTCCCGAGAGTCTGCCGTCCGGGGAGGCGATTGTGGCCGATCCCATTGCACCGTGGGTGGATACGGATATCTGGCATGGATACATGGTGTGTCCATAGAGGGATTCATAATTTTTGCAATCAGGGCAGAAGAAATTTTCCCATTCAAGGAGAATGCTGTCCGCATAGTGATCGTCGTTACCGTATTTGGGGGACTGGAGGGCTTTAAAATGAAGTTTGTCCCACCGGTTGTCGCTGTCGTCTCTTTTTTCCTGGTCGGCAAGGGAAAAGGAGTTAATTTCATGGGCGTCCCTGAATCCGAAATTCTCCTTCAGTGCGGTCTTCATCTCCTCAAGATTCAATTCCCGGTCCTCGTAAACCATTTTTTTAAGGGCTGCCATGGAGTTTACAAACGTTATCGTCCCCGTACTTTCAACGTTGAATGTGGCGTTATAACGATATCCCAGTTCATTGATCAGATGGCCGTTGTCAAGGCAGTCCGGTTTAAGGAGAGAACTGAAAATGGCCATATTGTTCTTTCGCCAGATGTCGTGCTGGATATTGTTCGTAAGGGTGAGTACTCCGACCGTTTCCTTCCAGTATTTTTTAAACTGTTCCTCAAGCGCTTCATAGGTGTCAAGGGATCTGTTATGGGGTTCGTAAACCTTTTCCCCGGTGTTCTGATCGATGCCGTTGAACAGGGTAAGCTCAAGCACCTTGGGCATGGACACAAAGTGAACTCCGACACTCGTGGGCTGTCCTGCGCCGCCCGGGATCCAGTATTCCCTGCCGTTCAAATGAAGGGGTTTCCATGTACATGGAGAGGTCTCAAGACATCCTCCTATGGCCCAGGCACGTGCTTCTTCACTGTCCATGCCTTCATGCCCATACTGGTTTACAAGAAATTCCTGTGCGATGGGGGTGTTCATGAAAGCCGGGTATCCCGCGCCTGTCTTGATCACTTCCATGGCAAGCATGAGGAAATCTTCGGGAAGTTTTTCATCATAGAGCAAAGCAAGGGTGGACTGGGGCATGGCGTTTGTTGCACCCGCCTCAAGGATAAGATATTCGAGCCTGTTGACAGCGGATCTGCCGTTTTTGTCAAGGCCGCCGATGGAAACCGTGTTAAAGGTATTGCCGGAAAGTACGCCACCCACAACACCGACTGAAGCAAAACAGTCGATGGATGTTTTGTATACCCGGTCAAGCTCGAGAAGCTCAATCACTTCATCTTCCGTAATACGGCCTGCTGCGATATCCTGCTCAAAGTAGGGGTAAAGCACCTGGCCGATTCTTCCCGGAGCCAGACCGGAAATGGCATCTTCATTAAGGGCAGCAATATGCACGGTTTCAATCATCTGAAATGCTTCGATAAAGGTTCTTGGGGGATTATGGGCGATCCACTCAAGTCTTTCAGCCATCTCCCTGTACTCTTTTTTCTGCCGGGCGCAGGTTTCAAGCGCTTCCAGCCTTGCCGCTTCCTTTGCATAATTGAGAATCCAGTTCTGCACCCCTTCAATAACATGTATAACCGCTTCATAGTTGTACAGCCGGTTCATGCCGACCATTCCGTCCCCGTCGGCCCGGCCTGCGACCTTAGCCTTCATCTCCTTTGCAATTTTGATGATGCCGTCGAAACCATATTCAAGGGGATAATAGTAATTTATCACTTCACGCCCCTGGGGCAGGGTAAAGCCTGAATCAAACATGCATACGATATTACGCATTATCTTTTCTTTGGTTTCATAACCTGGAACCATCTGTTCATATTTGTTGCCCAGGTCGTCAACGGACTTTCCAAACCAGAGCTTGGCAAGCTTCAAAAGAGCGGGAACCTCCTCCTGGCGGATGCCGAATTTTCCGGCTATGGAGATCACTTTACCAAAGCTTTGGGGGACGTTGCCGCCGCCCTGGCCGAATTTTGAATGCTCGTCAACGGATGCGGAACCGCGTTTCAAAGCTTCCTGGTAGAACTCGTCCTCCTTTGCCATGTAAAATCCTTCGGAGAGCCAGGGCATGGGAAAAGAACCACGGACATAAGGCGCCTTGCGCATGGTCAGAAGCTCGCCGGGAAAGATCACCGGCGTGGAATGGGAAAATGCGGATTTAAGCGCTTTTGCACGCCTGATAACCGGAACCTCGCTGTCGTGCAGCATATATTCACGGGTATACCAGTAGGGAAACTCATTGCTTGCCGAGGAAAGAGATTCCATGAAAATATCTTTCAGCTTCTGAACCCGGGGGTGTGGTTCCCTTGTAATTTCACGGTCTGTCAATGTTTCCGGTGCCTGCCCGCCGGACTCAAAATCCATGGGAATTCCCGCATCCGCCAGAACGGATTTCAACGTTTTTGCCATCTGAATTACCTCCTTCAGCTTTGATAATATTGGGTGCTGATAATAATGTCGGCTTCAAATAAGCCTCCACGCCTGATTACTCAAGTGAGCCCTGTAACACGATTCGTGCCACCACAAGCTGACAATTCCTAAAGGCCTGGAATGTAAGGTGATTTTTACTTCACACCATGGATTATACTTGCCGTCCCCATGGTAAGGTGAACTCCATCGTGACACCCCACGGGAAGATAGGTCGGCTGATTGCGGTTTTCAGGGAGTATACAGGGGGGTGTCTCCATGCGTGACAGGTGTCACGTATGGAGACAAAGCCGTTCAGAGCCTTTGTTTCGGGTTGCTTTTGAAGGATCCGTCTGGTATTACCCCCTTTCACTGCAGGTTGGGATTTCAGGAGCTTCAGAACAGATTGCCTGGAATTAAAAGCCTCTGAAAAATGAAACATGTGAACGGGGTAAAACAGCCTGTGCTAACCGATATTTTTAGAACAAAAGAAACATTTGAAAAGATTCTGGATATTTCCGCCGAAGGTTTGATGGTCATGAACCGGGATGGAATCATTGTCTATGTAAATAAAAGCTTTGAGAAGATCCACGGCATTTCAAAGAATGACGCGGAGGGCAGGCACGTAACCGAGATCATGGAAAACACCCGGATGCATATTGTCACCCAAACCAGTGCCGCCGAAATAAATGAGATCCAGACCATCGGCGGGCATGAATATATTGTTTCCAGGGTTCCGCTGATGGTTGATAACAGATGCATCGGTGTCGTTGGTAAAATCAGGTTCCAGGATACGGAGACGATAAAAGGCCTGACCCGGAAGATCCTGAAGCTTGAAAAGAAACTCAGGAAACCGGAAGCAAAAAATCCTGATACCCGGTACACCTTTAAAACCATGGTGGCGTTTTCCGAGGCAAGTCTTGAAACAAAAAACATGGCGATCAGGGCGTCCGCCTCCCAGGCAACCGTTTTGCTGCTTGGGGAGAGCGGGGTTGGCAAGGAGGTCTTTGCCCAGAGCATCCATAATATGAGTTCCCGGTGTACCGGGCCTTTTGTCATGCTCAATTGTTCAGCCATCCAGGAAAGTCTGTTTGAGTCAGAACTGTTCGGGTATGAGGAAGGCGCTTTTACGGACGCTAAAAAAGGCGGAAAGAAAGGCAAATTCGAGCTTGCGGACACAGGAACAATTTTTCTTGATGAAATAGGTGATATGCCGTTTAACGTGCAGGCTAAGATGCTGCGGGCCATCCAGGAAAAAGAGATCGACAAGGTGGGTGGAGAAAAGAGATACGACATTGATGTGCGCATCATCGCTGCCACAAATAGAAATCTTGAACAACTTGTGGCCCAGGGAAAATTCAGGAAGGATCTGTTCTACAGGCTTAATGTGATTCCCATCTATATTTCTCCCCTCCGGGAGCGTCGGTCGGACATTCCTGAACTGATCCGTTTTATCTGGGAGCAATTAAAGAAAGAATACGGCATCTACCATAAGCAGCTGGACCATGGCGCTGTCAACGTACTGAAAGGGTACCACTGGCCGGGAAATATCCGGGAATTGCGCAATATCCTGGAACGGCTCATGATCCTTGTTCCCCAGGAAGAGATAACACAAGAGCCTGTCCGGACGATTCTGTTGGGACAAGGTGCCCCCGCTAAATCAGAACCGGACGGCAAACAGGATTTACATTCCCTGGTTGCCATAACCGAGCGGAAAGCGATCAGCCAGGCGCTGATCTCTGCAAACAACAATCGCTCGGAAGCAGCCAGGGTGCTTGGCATATCCCGGGCCCTGCTCTATAAGAAAATGCATCTGTACAAAATGATGGACAATTAACCTGACAGGGATAAGGGAGCGGACGTTTAAAACAGCTCCACGGATATCCGGTCCATGGCGCCGCTCTGGTCAACCACAAGGATCTGGTAGCGACCCGGATGTTTGGGATGAAACAGATGGCGTTGCCCTTGCCCCGTCAAAACGGTATTTTCAAACCAGTACCAGGGACCATTGCCCCCCATCACCCTGAGTTCAATGCCGGGATAGTCACGGGTTTCATCTTTTTTAATGATCACCGCCTTGTTCTCGAGGCCTTGAATCCTGACGGGCTCCTCAATGGAAATTTGTCCTGTTGCCGAACACACCGGATCCAGGGGGGGGATAATATTTTTCCTTCTCCAGGCCGGAGGGATAAAGCTTTCCAGGGCCACGGGCCAGAGGGTCAGCCGGGTTGAAACAACGGGCAGGTTTGTGGCACAGCCGTGGGGAATGCGATAGTGTCCGTCCGGTGTCGTCCGTATGGTAAGGGTGGTCACGGCCGGCCCCGGGTCTTCCCGGGTGGCGGTGAGGGTGGGGGGAGCGGTCCGGTCCAGGAGCCAGGCCGGTCTGGAGTTGGCACAGGCGGCTTTAGAAGAGATCTCCTTTCCTTCGGGCCAGCATATGGTTCCCCGGGTTACGGAGGCGGGCCTTGGAACCCGGCCATCGTGGCGGGGCAACATCTGAAAGGCGAGGTTCAGGAGAGGCGTAGCTGTCTGTCCGCCGTAATGGCCGGGAACCGGGGTGCCGTCCGGGCGTCCCACCCACACACCAACGGTGTATTCCCGGTCCACGCCCAGGGCCCAGGCATCCCTGAAGCCATAGCTTGTACCGGTTTTAACGGCAAACTGCCGGTCAGCATCTCTGAACTGGCCCCCTTTTTTTGGGATCAGCATATCCTGGATGATCCATGCAGCACCCTCGGAAAGGAGATCAGACTCCTCCAGGGGGGCATCCTGGGTGAGGCGGGGCTTCACGGTTTTGCCGCCCCGGCCCAGGCTGGAAAAAACACCCAGTAAATCTTCCAGGCTGGTGGAAAACCCACCCAGAGCCATGGAGAGATTGGGGCCGGCACCGGGGGGAAGTTTGATCCGGAAACCGCTGTTGACCATTGCCGCATAAAAATAACGGGGCCCCAGATGATCCATCACCTGCACGGCCGGAAGGTTCAGGGATTTGGCCAGGGCCGATGCGCAGGAGACAGGCCCGCTGAAACTGCGGTGGAAATTCACCGGACGGTAATCGTTAAAGTCAATGGGTACATCCATGAGCAGGCTCTGGGAACAGATGAGTCCCTGGTCCAGGGCCATGCCGTAGATAAAGGGTTTTACCGTGGACCCGGGGGATCGCAGGGCCTTTACCATATCCACATGTCCGAACCGTTCCAGGTTCAGGAAATCCCCGGACCCCACATAGGCTTTAACCCCGCCGGTCCGGTTTTCCATGGCCACGACCGCTGCGGAAACATGGGGCGGCAGCCCGGCCACATAATCCTGCACCAGCTGCTCCATGGCTTCCTGGAGAAATATGTCCATGTGGGTCTCCACCCGGCCCATTCCTTCGGGGGCCTCCCGGTTCAGGCGGCGGGAGAAAAGGGGCGCTGTCATGGGCCGTTCAACGGCCCAGGCGATCACATGTTCCTGCTTTGCCTCTTCCACCACGGGCAGGGTCCAGACACCCAGTTTCAGGAGGCGGTCAAGGCATTTGTTCCGGGCGGATTCTGCGGCATCCGGATAGCGGTCCGGCCTGAACCGGCTGGGGGACTGGGGCATGACAGCCAGGAGGGCTGCCTGGGCGTGGGTGAGTTCGCTTGCGCCATGGTCGAAATAGGCATAGCACGCTGCCTGCACCCCTTCGAAGGTGCCTCCGAAGGGAGCGTGGTTAAGGTAATAGGTCAGAATCTCGTCCTTGCCATAGTGCCACTCCAGCTGCAACGCGGCAAATATCTGTAAGATCTTTCCCGGAATGGTTCGGGGAACGGGCCGCCGCAAACGGGCCACCTGCATGGTGAGGGTGGATCCGCCGGAGATGATTGTCCCGTTTTCGATCCATTGCCAGGCCGCCCGCACCATGGAAAAGGGATTGATCCCCGGATGAAGGTAAAACCACCTGTCCTCATATCCCAGGAGCGCGTCAATATAGAGCGGGGACACCTGATCCAGGGTGACAGGATAGCGCCAGATCCCCTTTTCATCGGGAAAGGCCCGCAGTGGAACGGCATTTTCAGCAAGAATGACCCGGGTCCGGGTCCGGGGGGCCAGGTCCATGGGATAGAGCCGATCCACAGCCAGGGCCCCGGCAATCAGGAGAACCAAGGCAAGGATGATCAAGCCAGGGGCATTGGGTAAAGGGGCTGCCAAGGCCCCCGGCTTGTTTTCTGCCATGGTTTCTATTCGGTCACAGTCATGGTGGGAAGATTAGCGCCCATGGCATGGCGATAGGGACGGTACATGTCTTCCGCATAACTGCCGGGCATGTTGTAGACGCCCGGGGTGACGGCACGCACCAGGTAAAAAAGCCGTACCGGGGTATTCTTTCTAAGGGAGATCGCCGCCACATACCGGTCGTCCCGGAACTCTTCGTGGCTGACGGCGTCCTTGTTCCGGATCTCACCAACGGTGCTGTTGTCCAGGTGGATTTCATCCATATTGACACTCGCAAGCCCCAGGTTCTGGTTCTCGATCTCAAGTCCGGCACAAAGCAGATCCACCACCAGGCCGTCCGGGGTTCGCCGGTCGCTTTCCACCGTGAGGCCGATCAGGGCCAGGTCACCGGATTTCAACGTGTCCAGGGGCTTTTCATGGCCGTCCAGGTCGTAGAACCGCCGGGTAATGGTCATCCCGTTGGAAACAGGCTGGGGTAGCGCAATGGGATCCCCAACCAGGCTGACGTTGGCATACAGGGTTTCAGTACCGGCCTTGATACCCTGGAGACCCAGGAACATGGGAAGATCAAACAGGGAATTAAAACCGGTACTTACCTTGAGGGACTGGGTGCCCTTGTCCGTGATCAGACCAGCTGTCCAGGCATCCTCCTTGGGGTGGTTAACAAGGACAGCAGTGCGGAAAAGGCAGATGCGCTCCTGGGTGGAAAGCCAGGTGCGGTCCTTGACAGCCTCGCCCAAATCCCGGATCAATACGGAATTATCATTAAACCCCTGGTCCATGGAAAGTTCGGTCATTCTGGCAAGATCCCGCACGCCGGATCCATACTCCCCGTAATACCGGTGTCCGGGCCGCTGCCGTTCCAAAAGGGCCTTTTTGTAGGCGGTGTCCGCATTTGCACTGTCACCGGCCATCTTAAAGGCTGCGGCCATGTACATCCAGCTGAGTCCGTCATCATCGGTTTTTCCTTCAAATTCGGCAGAAAGGCGGCGCAGATATTCCAGACGGGCGGTACCGCTGCGGGAGAGCACATACCCGGCATAGCTTCGGAAGGCAAAGGTGTAATGATCCGGGTCATCACTCCAGCGACTGGCGCGGCCGGTATTGCCCTTGAGGTATTTACGCAGCCGTTTGTCCGCCCGCTGGAGGGCGGACTTATCCACGGCTACGCCGATTTTGGCGGCATCGTGGAGAAACTCGGTGGCGTAAACCGTAAGCCAATTGTCTTCAGGGCTGTCCGAGGACCACAGCCCGAAGCTGCCGTTGGATTTCTGGCAATCCAGTACCCGGGCCACGGCTTTCTTCACCTGGATCGTTCTGAATTCGTCATCATATGGGCGGTTAAACCGCTTTTCCACCCGGCTCCCAAGGTTCAATTCCCCAAGGCGGTCCGGGGATGCCAGCACCCACGGGAATCCGGAACTGGTGGATTGTTCCAGGCAGCCGTAGGGGTAGTGGAGCAGGTATTCAAAGTGACCTGCAAAATCAATGGGCGGACGGTTGGAAATGTTCATCTGCAACCGGACGCTTTCCGGAACAAGGTCATCTGTTTGAAGTACCGGTTTCCAAAGGGTTCCGGGCTCAATGGCAGCAACGGTCTTCCGGGTTACGGAAGGGTAGGGCGATCGCACCCCGATCCGCCATGTCCGGGTGATGTCGATGGTGTCTTCAGCTGTTTCACCCTCGCCGGTCAGGTGCAGAACGATCTCGCCCTGGCCTGAACTGTCAATGGCCCGGATGGGGTACCGCAGGGTGATTTTTTCCTGGTCTTCCAGGGTGAGATTTTTTGAATCCGAACTGGAAGAAAGGACGCCGCCAATGGTCAGGGCAAGGTTCACCTCCCGTGCCGTGCCGCTCATATTCCGGAGATCAAGGGCAATGGTTGAATTGTCCCCCCGGGCCAGGAACCTTGGCATGGCAAGCTGGGTGACGACTTTATCGGCCACCAGGGTATCCTTGTCCGTGCTTCCGAACTGTTCGTCGGAAAAGGCCATGACCATCCACCGCACCTTGCCGTTGAAGCCAGGGAGATCGAAACTTACTGTCACATTTCCGTTTTCATCCACCGGAAGCGGTTCGGAAAAGAAAGATAGAATGCCCACGTCGGATTTGGGTTTATCGCCGCCCCGGGCAAGCTCGTCACCGGAATCGGTAAAGCCGCCGCCAAACCGCTGGCGGGCGGTTCCAGGGCCCAGGTTATCGATGATCTGGCCGTAATTGTCAAACAGATCCACATCATACCGGCGGGGGGCGAAAAAATAGCTTTCGCCGTCCGGGGTCCTGAACCGGGTGATGTTCAATACTCCCACATCCGTCAGGGCAACCACCACCCGGGTGTTGGCGGGCAGGGGAGTTCCCTCTCCGGTTACACGGACGGTTGCGGTCACGGGCCGGTTGGGCTGAACATTGTCCGGAGCGTCAATGGCGACTCCCAGCCGTACATGTTCCCTCTTCAGGGGCAGATGAACCATACCAAAGGCCCGGGAAGGCACAGGGGTGGTTTTCATATCCCCGGGACGAATCACCATCACCGAGGCATAGAGATCATGGCGGTTCCAGGTGGATTCGGTTGGAATTTCAACCACCGTGCCTTCGGAGCTTACCTTCATGTAGGCGGTGTAATAAACCCTTTCCGAACTCTCCACCGTGACCAGGGCCAGTCCGTCCTGGGGAGGTGTGACCCTGAGCCTGGACGTGTCTCCGGGGATGTAGGATTTTTTGTCAAACCCCAGGCTCACCTGATCCGGTTTCCGGGAACTGCCGGTTCCGGCGTTATCCCACCAGGACCAGGACGTTTTAAAGTCATACGTGGTTTGGGTCGTACCGTCGGTGACCTCCACCCGGTATCTTCCCCATTTAAGGGGCAGGCTTACCGCAGTGGTGTTTCCGGCCTGGGTGGAAATGGATTTGGAAAACACGGTCACCGGGGTTGGGCTCCAGGCCCAGTGCCAGCCCCGGCTGTCCGTATGGCGCCAGTACCAGTTCCGGTCCTGGCGAATCAAAGTGACCTGGAGATCTTTACCGGCCTGCCACAGGCCTTCCCTGTCTGCATATCCCACCTTGATGTCCACGGTGGTTTCAGAATCCGGTTTCCCCTCGAACTGGGGCTCGATGCCGATAAACCGCTCACCGTTGAGCAGGGTAAGCCGGGTGGACCGGGTGACCGGCCGGCCGCCGGTTTCGTACACGCTGGCATTGACCCGGAGCCTGACCGGCGATTTCAGGTCCGACCATTCGTTTTCCATGGTCAGGGTTCCGGCACCCTCTTTATCAAGGTTTATCACTTTAAAATCCCGGCGCTGGACATCCATCTCTTCCTGGAGATCCCCAAAGAAAAAGGTAGGGTGTTCCTTGAACGGGTGGGATTCCACGGCGGCCGTCACAAAACCGTCCACCTTGTTTGCCGAGGCCGGTGCCCCGTAAAGGTAATTGGACTGAACCGGAACCGTCACCTTTGGCGGTGCCACAAGGGCCGGCTGGATCTCCCTTTGGCCGTCAAACAGGACCAGGTCCAGACGTTCCGGCAGAAATTCCTCTACCTTGACGGCATACCGGACACTGTTGGTATCGGCAAAGGTGAGTCTCAGGCTGTACTCTCCGGTCTGGCTGGCGGCGGCGGTCTGGTAGGAAAACTGGTAAAAGCCGGTGTCCGAAGGCTGGAGCTGACCTGCGGTGGCCTTACTGCCGTCGGGTTTGTAAAGGGTATAGGCCAGGGGAAGGCGGGCGGGAAGTTTGCCGTCAAAATCCCGGACCAGCATGTCGGCCTGCAAAAGTTCACCGGGCCGGTAAAGTTCCCGTGGTCCCCAGGCGTATATCTGGTATTCCCCGTGGACGGTCACGGCGTTTTTAAGGCCGGAGATGTCAAGGGCATTGCGGTTCAGGGGAAGGACGGACATCTGATCCCCAAGTGTGGCGATCAGATGGTGCTGACCGGATTTGATCATGAAAGAGACCCGGCCGAGGGCGTCGGACTCCCCCTGGTCAATGATCTTCCCTTTGCTGTCCGTGACATCCACCCGGACGTTTTCCAGTGGTGAACCCGAGGATATCTCCTGGGTGTAGACGTCAAAACTGTCTTTGTACCTGCGCACATGGAGCCCGATATCGGTCTGCATGAAAAAGGCGTGTTCATATTCGTACTGGTAGTCGCCGGGTTCGGACATCACGGCCACATAGGCCCCCGGCGCTTTCAGGGCGTCAATTTCCGTAAGGTCGATATTGTAATCCGTACGCTGATTTTTCCTGGGTTTCAGTTCAAACCGTCCGGTATGGACGAGCTTGCCGCACTTTTTCAGGCGGTTCAGCGTATAATAGCTGTCCTTGCCGTTGGTAACGAGGCTGCTCGTCATACCCGGAATCTTGTGGGCATCGATCCTGAAAAAATCAATGGTGACCTCATCCACATTCAGGGTGGTCACAGGCAGATGTTTGGGGCTGGAGTAGCTGATGATATGGCCGCTTGAGGTAAAATTCACGGATGGAGACAACTTACTCGTCGTGAGTTTTTTGGTCTGGGGGTACTTGAGTCGTTGACCGTTGATGTCCTGGACCAGGTTGGAAACCCTTACCGTATATTTGACTTCGGGTGTGACAAAGGGAAATATCACCCGGATATGATCCTCGCTGAGGATCCAGTGATCGGAGGTCCCCCCTGAAAGGGTCAGATGGCGATCTTCCATTCGCTCCTTGTCAACTGGCACGGTAAAGCTGATAGCAATGGCCGGTGCGTTTTCATAAAAAATCTCTTTGATGGAGGCCACCTTAAAAATGGCACCGCTGTAGTCTTCTTTTGCCTTTTCAAGATCAAAGGCAAACGCTGTGCCGACAAACAGCTGAATGCTTATGATCATGGATAGGATTGCTCTGAACATGGGATTATCTCCTTGGGTCTTATATAAAAAAAGAGGTTTTCTTATATATAAAAAAAAATACAAAATCAATATAAAAGGTAGTTGTCAAAGGAGGAAAATTAGCCATGAATTTGGCTTTGGGCAGGTTAGGAACCAATGTATTTATTAATTATTATTCTAAAGACCGGTTTTTGTTTAACAGCTTCCAGGGCTTTTTGCCATTTTTCAATCTCTGCAAGGGGGGTGTCTTTTGAAAAAGCCATATACAATTTTGAATCAAAAAGCTTAACGCCCGTATTTTCAATGTTTTGATAATCTACACCAGCCTTAGCGCACATACTTTTCAGGCTCAATTCGCCCTGAGCAATCAAATCTACCCGCCCCAGGTCGAGTTTTCGAAGATCCAGAATTTCGTCCCGGGTCAACTCGAAGTTATTAAACCCCCTGGCTTTCAAGAGCGTATGCGTAAAATAATTTTCCCGAACCGAAATACGTTTTACAAGACGGGCATCCTTCAGAGATCGGATATGAATGGCCGAACCCCGTCTTTTATAAAAATAGGTAGTATTGGCAACCAATGGTCCAACCCATTTAAACAGGGATTCCCGGGCTTCGTTTCTACCCATGGAGAATAAAATCAGGTTGGGATTATGCTGGATGTCGTGATAGGCCCGCTTCCATGGATAAATGACAATTTTATCCGGATGATCTACTATTTTCAGCACTTCCCGAACGATCTCGACACACAGTCCCTTTATTTGGTTATCTTCAAGATATCCGAAAGGTCTTAATTCCTCGGTCATAATTTTATATTCGGTTGCGTGTAACGGACAGACGAATTGCCAGGCCATTGAAATAATTACAACACATGTAATAAATAGGCCATAACCTGTATTTTTGTTTAGTTTCATCCCTTCCCCTTGACCATTTCAATTCCCGGAATTGGGGAAATTGTCAAAATTATTTATACAATTTCCGGGGTTAAATATTGTTTTTTTTGCAAAAAGAATAACAGGCTGAAATTTAAAAAAATGATGGGGTTTCCTCACTGTGATGTATATTGCCTACCTCTAAATGAAAAAAATCAAAGAAAGGAGCCCATTGAAGTGCATATTACCTCTATAGCACCTCAAAAATCAAACGATATATCCAGACAGACCGATCCTGGGGGATAAAAAACCGGTTTTTTTAATGACATTTCATACTTTTCTTGACAAGAAGTAACGTCCCGTCCTATAGAGCGCTCTGCCGAATATCAGTAAAGGAAGGAGTGGATATGCTAGTAAATCGATGGAGGCATATAGTGGACCCCAATGTCAAGACAGTTTTTTGCTCAATTTAAGCGTCAAATTCGGATGAACTCCCCGAGAAAATTAAATCCAGTTCTTACAACAATTTTCGATTTACCTCTCACGCTAGCGTAGGTAAAAGTCAGGTCCG
>JAQYWC010000074.1 GCA_030145245.1 Desulfobacterium sp. | reverse complement strand
CATGAAAACAGGTGTTGATGAAAGAATATTGTCCCCTTTCTTTATCCGGGTGCCCTGATCCTGGTAAGGGATAAAAAAAGCCTTCTATCATTTTACATTGATATAAATCACCCTGTCGGTGTATTATTGTTGGAAAAATCCCAAAGCAGAGCATCGTGAACAGACAAATGGTTGAATTCCATACGATTCATAGGGTTCCCCAGCCCCTGATTTCTATGAAAACAGTTGATGCAATCCCGATAAATGACAGGCCTCTCAGCCTTTCCCATGGAAAAGCCGTTTTTTAGCCGGTTCAATTTTTATATGCGATTATCCTGTGTTCTTTTTTACCAGGAGGTGTGATGAAAAAGCGGGAGACGAAACAATTCACCGCGCGCTACAAGCGTATCATGGTGATCACGTTTCTGGTCGTGCTGCTGATATCCGCTGCCATCCTCGGCATACAGATCAATGAAAAGGGCAGGCATGAGGACAGGCAACTCGTGGAATTGTTTAAAACCAGATGCCTTGCCATCGATAACCTTGTGGTAAGCATTGGGGAGCATGTGGAGCTCCTGCAGATCCGGGCTGAAAGCTTTTTCCTTGAAAAGAGCGAAAACAGTTACGAAAGCATTCTTTTTCGGGCCCTGGACAGAACAAAAGTGGATCCTGCCTATTTCGGCCTGGATAACATTCCCTTCCCCTATAAGAAAGAGCATGTCGGCAACTTAACCGGGTTTGGAACCATTTCTCCGGCGCTTAAAGATGAAATGGAGATGGCCTTGAGCCTGAACAGTCTTTTTCAGGCCTGCAAGAACAATATCCCAAGTTCCCAATGGATCTACTACACATCCGGAAATAATTTTATCAACATCTACCCCTGGGTGAATTCCGGAGAATTTAAGTTTACCAAAGATCTTTACTCCAAGCCCTTCTTTACCATGGGGCTTTCAGAAAACAACCCTGACAGAGAATTGTTCTGGACAGAGGCCTATGTGGATGAGTATGGGGCGGGCAAAATGGTGACCGCCGCCCAATCGGTCTACAGGGGGGATCTTTTTTTGGGTACGGTGGCCATTGATGTGACCTTTGAGCGTCTGATAGAGCATGTGCAAGGGTTTCATCCCGATGGCACCCTGATCATTGTAAATAAGGAGAAGCAATTGATCGCCCACCCGACCCTGGCTTCTTCAGGGGATGAGATCAAATTTATTAAGGATGCGCTCCAAGGCATCATCAAGCCGGACATCATACCGTTGATCGATGCAAAATTGAAAAAATACAGGAGGAAAGGGAGCATCGAAAGGCCCGTGTTCGGATCGTATACGTTTATCTGGTACAAAATGATCCATGCGCCGTGGCATATTGTTTATATCCCTGACAAAGAGAACCTGTTTCTGAAATATCTCTTTATCAAGGAGGGGATCATCCTGACATTCATTACGCTGATCATCGCATTGACTCTCATGCTGAGCATTACGCTCCGGATGACCTGGCGTGAATTTATCTATCCGTCGGAAAAACTTGTGCTTCACATTAATAATGAGAACAACAACACGCCCGTAGAGATACCCCATCGTATTCCTACCCCCTGGTATCCGTGGTTTAATGCCATTTCCAAAGCCTATGAGGAGAATCGCAGCCTCATCAGAATGCTCCGGGATGATAAAAAGAGATACATGCCGAATTATGTCCTGGTTGCCAGTATGAGCAAAGATTGCGGCAGTACCACAATTGGAAATTATATTGCCCATTCATTTGTAAGTTCCGGTGAGAAAAACAAAAAAAAACTCTATATGGAGTACCCGTTTAACCGGAAGCTGCATTTGGAATTTAATACAAAAGAGGATCAGCATGTTTATCTGCATCCCAACGGGTATGATATCTGGCTTTCGTACGATTTGAGTGTGTTTCCGGAAGAGGTGAAAACGTCTCTGTTAATGAATGAAATCATCAAGAGTTATAGCCATATTGTGGTCAACACTCCCATTTGGGGGGGCATGGACGCCAACACCAAATCCCTTATGGAACAAGCACAGGTGATCGTTCTCATGGTTCCGCCGGATGACTCAGGACAGGAACTGGTTGAAACGGCCCTGAAACAGATCAGGGGGATTATCTGCCAGCAGGAGACATACGTCTATACGCGTTTAAACCGGTTGAGGAAAGAGCATGGTCATGAAAGGGGAGCTTCGCCAGGAGAAAATGGCCATGGAGATAAACAAAAAACTTATTTTAGTATAATCACTATTTAATAGAGGGGGATGCGCGATATGTCGGTGTCTGTCCGCGTAACCGGAAATATGGGGGTCCCGTTGCCGGGATCCCCAAAATTAGTTACCATCAGCTAATGTAAAGTAAAACAAGGAGGGTGTTATGGCGAACTTTAAGATTGACGGAAAACCGGCAACCACGGTAGGGGCATTACCTGGGGTAGGAGAAAAAGCACCGGACTTTCTGCTCACCAGGACCGATCTTTCGGATATCTCTTTAAAGGATCTGGCCGGGAAAAGGGTGGTGCTGAATATCTTTCCCAGTGTGGACACACCGGTATGTTCGGCCTCGGTCCGGCGTTTCAACCGTGAAATCAGCGGTTGTCCAAACGCGGTGGTGCTCTGCACCTCCCTGGATCTGCCCTTTGCCCATTCCCGGTTTTGCGAAACAGAAGGGTTAAACGATGTGATTCCGGTTTCGGAGCTGCGAAACAGGGACTTTGGGGACCGATATGGGGTTCGCATCGCCCAGGGCCCCCTGGCAGGGCTTCTGGCAAGGGCGGTTGTGGTCATAGATGGGAAGGGAACGGTGATCTATTCAACGCTTGTGGAAGAACTGAAGGATGAACCGGATTATAAAGCGGTCCTGGGTCTCCTGAAAAAGAGTGATGGAGATGAAAATATCTGTACTGGAACCTCCACTGCAGAACACTCAAGGCCCTATGAGAGCGAAGATCCTTGTGATGACGGAACAGCAGGATAACAGGCAGGCATTTTATTAAATGGATGATTGAAGTCAGGTAAAAAACCACATGCAATGGGGGGAAATAAGTGAAACCGGTCATGCGATTATATGCCATCTTGATTTTGTTCCTCCTCCCGGGGCTCACAGCCTGCTCCCATGGACCGTTGGTTCAAAGGAAGCTTGCAGCCGCGGCGGTATATGTTCCAACGGATACCCAAAAGTCACTGTCCAACCGGTTTGCCCCGGTTTTCCTCATTCCCGATAGCCCCCAGTCCTATGATAAGATCGGACGCCCGGCAGCCCGGTATGACAACGTTGGAAATGAAAAGATCTATATTGATACCGATCATCCTGCCATCTATTTTTGTGAGAAAAAGTTTAAAACAGACACCGGCGAATATACCAACCTGATTTACCGCATCCATTTTCCAGGGATTCCTGCCAGCTTATTTCCCTTTCATCTGGGGGCTGGGAAAAATGTCGGCTTGATGGTTGTTGTCACCATGGACAGCCGGCAACGGCCGGTTCTTGTCACAACGGTTCATACCTGCGGCTGCTATCTGGCCATGGTTCCCACCTCTTTTTTAGCCAAAGAGGCATTGCCGGACGGATGGAATAGGGAGTCCCGCTGGGTGTATGGCGAAATCCTACCCGGCATGGTTGACTATGAAAGTAAAAGCCAGCCAAGGCTGTTGATCTCCATTCGTCCGGAAGTCCACCGGGTGGCTGATATCCGAATTGTTGAATCCCATACCCTGGGCAATATGCCCAGGGTATCAATGCCGCTGGTTGCCATGGAATCCCTGGATGAAATTCCGATAAATGGCGGGTTCACCAGCTTTTTTTATGAACAGGGTCTCCTGAAAGGGTATGTCAAAGACGCGGTAAAATACTGGGAAACCATTTTGCTGAGTCCCATCAGCCTGGATTTTTTCGTCGGGACGGACAAGGCGTTTAAAGACAGCAATGAAACGGGAAAGCCGTTCTATACAAGTTTAAAACCCTGGAACAGAAGCCGTTCGGACATGTGGTGTTTTGACAGGTTTTTGAAATTCTGGGGATGGAAATTATGAAGAGGCCCTGGATGTTTTTGAAATAACGAATTGAGTTAAAAAACGGTTCCAAGGAAGATGATGCCATGGTTGATGATACGATGCGAAAAGAAAAGGATTCAATGGGGATGGTCCGGGTGCCCGGGGATGCCTACTATGGTGCCAGCACCCAGCGGGCGGTTGAGAATTTCCCGGTGAGTGGAATCGGGTTTCAACCGGTCTTCACAGGGATGCTGGCCCTGGTGAAAAAGGTTGCAGCTGTGGTGAATTTTCGCCTTGGCCTTTTGGATGAAGGGGTCTCAAAGGCGATTGTTGAAGCTGCCCGGGACGTGATGGACGGAAAGCTCGACCACCAGTTTGTGGTGGACATTTTTCAGACAGGTTCGGGCACGTCCACCAACATGAATATGAATGAAGTGATTGCCACCCGGGCCAATGAAATTCTCACGGGCGAAAAAAAGGGGAAAAGCCCGGTTCATCCCAATGACCATGTCAACCTGGGACAGTCCAGTAATGATGTGATCCCTTCGGTGATCCATATGGCGGCGGTGGTGGAGATCGGCAATCGCCTGGTGCCTGGCCTGGAAAAGCTGTTTGCGGCCCTTTCAGAAAAGGTCGCTCTTTTTTCCCTTGTGAAAAAGATTGGGAGAACCCATCTCCAGGATGCCGTGCCCATGACCCTGGGCCAGGAATTTTCCGGGTATGCAAGACAGGTTGAGCTGGGTATCGTTCGCATGAAAACTGCGTCAAAACATCTGGAATCCCTGGCCCTTGGCGGTACGGCCGTGGGCACCGGCGTCAATACCCACAAGGCGTTTGCCCAACAGGTGATCCAGTCCATATCTGAAGAGACCGGATATCCGTTCCGTGAGGCAGAGAACCATTTTGAAGCCCAGGGCGCCCAGGATGCGGCTGTGGAGGCCAGCGGCGCGTTAAAAACCGTTGCGGTGGGCCTCCTGAAAATCGCCAATGACATCCGGTGGCTTGGGTCGGGACCCAGGGCCGGGTTAGGGGAGATCAACCTTCCCGAACTTCAGCCGGGGTCATCCATCATGCCCGGAAAAGTCAATCCGGTGATTCCCGAGTCGGTGATCCAGGTGGCAGCCCAGGTGATGGGAAATGACACCACCATCACCATGGGTGCCCAGGCAGGCTTTTTTGAGTTAAACACCATGCTGCCCGTGATCGGGTATAACCTGTTGCAGTCCATCGGGCTGCTCTCATCGGCGGCCGCGCTTTTTGCTGAAAAATGCATCAGCGGCATTACGGTCAACCGGGCGGTGTGTGAGTCAAACATTGAAAAGAGCCTGGCAATGGCCACCTACCTTGTCCCCCATGTTGGATATGACAGGGCTGCCGCCATTGCAAAGCGCGCCTTTGAAACAGGCAAAACCGTGAGGGAGATCGCCCTGGCAGAAGAGAAGCTGCCGGAATCGTTTCTGCCCTGATCCGGAAAAGGAGGTGCCCGAAGCGCTGTTGAAAAAAATGATCCGGATCGCGGCAATGGCACCTTCGGGGTTCAACCTTCAACCCTGGAGCCTTATGGTCCTGACGACGCCCAAGGATAAGGAGAGACTGCAAAAACTGGCCTTTGACTGATGTGTCGGATCTAAAGTCAGGAAAACATGGCATACCCTGTTGCGCCGACCATGAGGGTCACCATGATGAGGTTCACGCAGAAAAGAGTTTGCCTTGACTGGACAAACTTTGGAATCAGAGCGCCTGCAGCACACCAGGAGCTGTGAAAGAGCAGCAACCCGCCCATGAAGCTTGCCAGGAAGACGATGACCTGGGGGGCTAGCGGGGCGGTGCGATCCACGAACTGGCTGAACCCGAAGATCGTCATTGCCCAGCTTTTGGGGCTTAAGGGGTGGAGAAACAGTCCCTCCACAAAGGTGAATCGTTTGTCGATCTTTTGGGGGGAGGACTGGATCATCAAAACCTTGACCGCAAGATAGAGGATATATGCCGATCCCAGGATCTTCATGGCCGTTGCCGCCACTGGTGACGCTGTGAAGAGCTCCCCCAGTCCGCAGGCCACAAGGATATCCAAGGGCAGCCTGCCTGCGGCCAGTCCCAGTAAAAATGGCATTGCGCTTTTAAAACCCGTGGTCTGGCCGATGGCCATCATGGTGAGATTGCCGGGGCCGGGGGTGCCGGTCATGGCCACCACGAATAAAAAAAACGGCAGGTAGTTTTCTATCATTTTATCCTCACTCTCCCAAAATTAAGATTGTGCGGATTATATTGTTGACTTTGTGTGGCGTCAAGATAAGTATTGTATGCATGACAATATGGATTCCAGAGATAGACAAAGAGAGCAAGGCCCCCCTTTACAAGATCCTGGCCAATGCCATTGAGCGGGATATCTATTCCGGTTTATTGCGCCCGGGACACCGGCTGCCCACCCACCGGGAGCTTGCCGACCAACTGGGCATGAATGTGAGCACCGTGACCCGGGGGTATGGGGAGGCTGAAAGCCGTGGACTTATATCCGGGACCGTGGGACGGGGAACCTTTGTGGCATCGGACGCTGTCACCAGCATCCCCATGGTTTCTTCGGAACCCTATGCCCCGGGCATGATCGAGATGGGGCTGATCAACCCCCTGGTGTTCATGGACCCGGACCTGTCCCAAGGGTTGAAGCGGCTGGCAAGGCAGCGGGATCCGGGTGTTTATATGAACTACTCGGATCCCCGGGGACTGCCGGAGCATCGGGCTGTGGGGGCGTTGTGGGCCGGGCGTTACGGGTTTGAGGCCCATGCCGAAGATGTGATCGTCTGCTCCGGCGCCCAGCATGCATTGACCTGCTGCCTTTCCGCCCTGTTCAGGGCCGGGGACAGAATCGCAACGGATCATCTCACCTATCCGGGGATGAAAACCCTGGCTGCTCTGCTGGGGCTGCGTCTTGTGCCCATTGAGATGGACCGGGAGGGCATGGTTTCAGACAGCCTTGGGATGGCCTGCCGAAGGAACGACATCAAGGGACTCTATCTTGTGCCCGGGGTTCAGAATCCCACCACCACGACCATGTCCGAGTCCCGCAGGGATGAAATTGCCGGGATTGCGGCAACCTACGGCCTGATCACCATTGAGGACGATGCCTATGACCTGACCGGGCCTGCCATGCATCTTCCCGTAACCGTGCGGAACCCGGAGAACTCCGTATTTATTGCGGGGGTATCAAAGGCCCTGGCCGCTGGACTCAGGGTGGCGTTCATGATCGTTCCAAAGCGGTTCAGGAGGGTCCTGTCCGAAGCTGTGCTCAGCACCATCTGGATGACATCGCCCCTTAATGTGGCGCTGGTCTCCATGTGGATCAAGGACGGTACGGCAGACCGGGTGGTGGCCGCCAAAAGAACGGAGGCTGAAAAACGGGTGAGGATCGCAGGAGAGATATTGGGCGATTATCATTTTCAAGGGCTTGCCACGGGATTCTTTATCTGGCTGTTTCTTCCTGAACCCTGGACCGGTGCGGCATTTGAAGCCAAAGCCCGGGAGGTTGGCATCAACCTTTTCAGTGCGGAGAAATTCACGGTTGGCGGGGCGGTAGCACCGCCTGCCGTGAGGCTTTCCCTCTGTCATACAGCGGATCTGTCTGTGTTGAAAAAGGGACTTACCCTTATCCGGGAGATCCTGGACGACGCGCTTCCGGGCCCCTTCCCTTTGTGAGAGTCTTGAATTTACCGGGTGGAAAAATAGATGTCCCCGTAGTGGGCGGTCACCTTTTTTTGGGTATTGTCCGTATCACTCATCAGCACAACCGCATCAATAAACCGGACCTCTTTGCCGAATAGTTTTTTGAAATCCCCGCGTATATTTCGCTTCTCACTATGCCAGACAGCTACCGGGGCGTCGGAGGATCGCAGGGCCGTCATCATAGCATTGTTTCCGGCAAAGGCATTGGGCCAGATATCGCCCTTCGGGGAGTTCTTGGCCCATACATAGTTCAGGGCCCGGGTGTTCCATATGGCGATTCCGCCCGAGACCACCACATAGATCCTTGCGGCATAATCATCCCCTGGTTTTTGTTTCTCATCAAATGTTCCTGTCAGCCGGTTTTCAATTCGCCATCGCCAGTTCAAAAAGGGGTACTTTTCAAGATCAACCCGGATTTTTTTTATCAGCCCGGAGGCACTCTTCCGGCTTTCAGCCTTCAAAGCCGTCTCTCCATCGATGGTGGCCAGGGAGTACCGGGTTTCACTGACAAATTTCTTGGGCAGCCAATGGTCAAGTTTGCGTTGGGAAAATTCTCCCACCGCCAGGATCTCCTGCTCCCCTGCAAAGGCAGCCGTGCCTGAAAAAAAGCATATTCCTGACATCAAAATAGTCATCGCGATGGGTACCCTTAAACCTGAAATCATCCAGCCTCCCGGTGAAAGTTTTTGTAGAATTGCCGCTCGTAATAGGTGTCGCATTTTGAATCGTATATTGCCTCCTTTTCATGGAGGATCCTGCTGCCCCCGCCCTGCCAGCCGCCGCAGGCCACCACAACCGTCTCTCCCAGGTTGAATTTGCCGCCGCAGGCCCCGCATCCGGCTGCATTATGACTGTTCAATATGTTCAAATCAACGATAAACTTGTTTCTTTCTTTTCCCGTGTCTGGCATGGCAGCCTCCTTGGGGATTTCCGACAAAGTCTCTTGTCGTTGCATTTAACGAATAACAGCCAGGGCATGGGAAATGAATGGTTCGGGTTCCCACCCCCCGGCGTTTCACGAATTCAATGTCCAATCATGCAGGCCTTGGCCCGCTTGCCGCTATGGCGTGCCGCTTTTCTGTAACAGAGATGTCTCTCTTCCAGGCTTTCGGTGCAGTAGTCACAGGTTCTCAACGCGTCCACAAGACGACTGTTCTCTACCGAGCAGCACCTCATGGAATCTTTCAGTCGCTTATTCATGGGTCACCTCTCCATGGCATGTTACGGGAGTCCCTTGTTCTTTGGTCTCCTGTTTTTATAAGATTAGATCTTTTTATCTGAAAGTCAATGCGGTGTGTTTAACAATGTGTGGCTTGACAAACTTTATTGGATGTGTAGAATAGATCCAAGGGGAGATGCCGGACGGTGTCGACTCCACAATCAACGAGCATATGAGGAACCCAAAATGACTGAGTTTCCATCAAGAGATATAACCGGTAAGTGTGAAGGCGAATGCAAAAACATCGTTCTGGAAGCCGACGAGAAACGGCAGAAGGAGATCAACGCCTCGTCCGTGGAATACGACGGATCGTCTCCAAGCGTTCCCTGGGCCAAAGACCGCAGTGAGGCGCCCGGATTCCTAGGCGGTCACGTCTGACCCCAGGGCCCTGAAGCATGGGGTGTTATTTTTTATAGTCAAGCCATTGGAAAATATTCAAAAAATGAGATATCTACCCAACTCAACGCAGCCGTCGTATTTATATGGTGGTTGCGTTGAGTCCTGCCTGAACGTATGCGATTTTTTTCTTGTTCGATGACCTGTTTTGTAGCATATATATAGTATGTCTTTGTAACTTAAGGACGTTGGCCCGGGACGATGACGAAAGGCGGTTTCCCAGGTGGCCCCCATCTGTTTTGATTTTGTTTTCCCGTTGTTTGTTCACACTTAAATTCGCGACATCTGCCATTCACGGCCCCTTTTGCAAAAAGTAAACGGAAGTGCCACCTTAACATTACCGTTTTCATGGGCTATTCCACCATTGGTGGTGCCGTAACCCATGAAGGTTGATATGGATTAACATTTAAAAAAATGCTAATCACAGCAAGGAGGAGATCAAATGTACGATAAACATCAATTGTGTGAAAAAATCACAAGCATCTATCCGGATATCGGCCAATGCGGCATTGATCTGCATGTCGAGTACGATGAGGATCAGAAAGTGTGGGTTTTGTATCTGAAAAGAGGGGGAAAGGAGATCAAGCACTTTCTTGAGGAGGAGGATCTGAACAAGTGCATAGAGGGCAAACAGTGCGTCAGCCTGGGCCTTGATATCAGTCAGTTCAAAGATTAGGTTCTTAGCTTTACTTTTTGTGTTATTTTGGCAAGAGAATCAAAAAAACGCTTTGGTTCTGGCTTGTCCTGGTTCGGCAAAAGGAGGGAACGGTTCGGATGAAATGGAAACCCTATCAGATAAAGGTCCGGTCCCTTGGCCCGGAAGAGGGCCGGGCCTTTCTTTCCGAACAACCCGTGGACCGGGTCTCCATCCTGGATGTCCGGCAGCCCGTTGAGTATCAGGCCGGGCATATCTCCGGTGCCCGCCTGATTCCCCTGCCCGAACTCATGGATCGCATGGGGGAGGTTCCCCGGGACCGCCCGGTCCTGGTCTATTGCCAGTCCGGGATCCGGAGCCGGGCCGCGTGCCAGCTTTTTGCCGGGCGATCCTTTTCCGGTGAGATCATCAACCTTTCCGGGGGATTTGATTTCTGGGAGGGAGGGGTTGCCTTGGGCCGGGAGGATCAGGGGCTGGATCTTTTCACCGGCCGGGAATCGGCGATGGAGATCCTGGAGGTGGCCTACTGCCTGGAACAGGGCCTGGGGGAGTTCTATCTTTTAATGGCGGACCAGGTGGATAATCCCGGGGTGCAGAGCCTGTTCAACACCCTGGCCCGCATGGAGCTTCTCCACCAGGAGAGCATCCTTGGGGAGTATGGCCGGCTTAAAGGCCGGGAAGTAACCCGGGAGGCGTTTCAACACTGCCTTGCCACAGGGGCCCTGGAGGGCGGTATGACCACCCGGGAATACATCGATTACTACATGCCCGACTGGGACGATCCCCGGGATGTGGTCTCCCTGGCCATGTCCATCGAGGCCCAGGCCCTGGACATGTATCTCCGGGCCGCAGCCAGGGTGGAGAACTCCCTGGGCAGGGCGGCCCTGGAAAAGATCGCCCGGGAGGAGCAGGCCCATCTGGCCCATTTGGGACGGCTCATGGAGCGCCTCTCCCAATGATTGATTCTGGAAAACACCTGGTACTTGTGGGGGGCGGCCATGCCCATATGGAGACCCTGGCCCGTATTCCTGAGTTTATCCGGCACGGGATTCGGGTTACCGTTATCGGGCCGTCTGATCATCATTATTACTCCGGCATGGGCCCCGGGATGCTGGGGGGAACCTACACCCCCGACCAGATCCGCTTTGCCACACGGCTCATGGTGGAGAAGGGGGGCGGCGTCTTTGTGAAGGGAAGCGCCGTGGGGGTGGACCCCGGGGCCAAGGCGGTGATTCTCTCCTCCGGGGAGCGCATCTCCTATGATGTGGTCTCCTTCAACATCGGCAGTCACGTTTCCCAAAAGATCCTGGGCCCCGGTGTCCGGGACGTCTTTCCGGTGAAACCCATTGAGGGACTCATGGCGGCCCGGGATCGAATTTTGGCCCTTGCCCGGGCCAAAAGGCCGGTGATCGGCATTGTGGGGGGGGGACCCTCCTCCGCAGAAATCGCCGGTAATGTCAGGCAGCTGGTCAGAAACCATGGCGGCAACCCTCCTGAAATTTACATCGTGGCCGGTACCCGGTTCATGGGCCGGTTCCCTGACCGGGTCCGGGACCGGGTCCATGGCACCTTGACGGCCTGGGGCATCGAGATCCTTGAGGGGCACAGGGTCCGGGAGGTCGGTTCCGGCGCCATGGTGCTGGACAACGGCCGGCGGCTGGCAACGGACCTGGTGTTTCTGGCCCAGGGCGTGAAGCCGTTGTCCCTGTTTCAGGATTCGGGCCTTGCCACAGGCCCGGACCAGGGGCTCCTGGTCAACGCCTGTCTCCAGAGCGTGGATCACCCGGATATCTTTGGCGGCGGCGACTGCATTTATTTCAAGGAGCGCCCCCTGACCAAGGTGGGGGTCTATGCGGTGCGGCAGAATCCCGTGCTGTTTCACAACCTGTTGGCCCGTCTCACGGGAGGGCCCCTTCTTCCCTTTGATCCCGGGGGCGATTACCTGTTTATCTTTAATCTGGGCCAGGGCAGGGGGGTGCTGAAAAAAGGATGGGTTGAGCTTTCCGGGGGGCTGGCTTTCCGGATCAAGGACCTCATCGACCGGCGCTTCATGGAACGGTTCCAGAGGCTTGAGCGGTCGTGAACGGGGCGAGGCCGTTTTTCCAGGGACAGGCGTCCATGGAATCGTAACGGGTCAGGGTCTTTTGAGCCGGTGCTTTTTCATCTTATACCTCAGCACCCGTTCACTTATTCCAAGGGTGTCGGCAGCCCTGGTCTGGATCCAGTCATTCTTTTCAAGGGCGGTGCCCAGCATCTGTCTCTCAACGGCTTTGAGTCTTTCTGCCAGGGTACCGCTGTCGGCAGCCTGGTAAAACCGGATCTCTTCAGGCAGATCCTGGGGGGTAATCACGGCGGACCTGCAGAGGGTCACCGTTCTCTGGATCATGTGCTCAAGCTCCCTTACATTGCCGGGAAACGTATATTTGATAAGGGTTGCCATGGCATCTGCGTCAAACCGTCCATGGCGGGTTCCATACCGTTCCATGAAAAAATCCGTTAAAACGGGAATGTCTTCCCTGCGACGCCGCAGGGGCGGTAGCCCGATTTCGAGAACATTCAGGCGATAATAAAGATCCTCCCTGAAAAGGCCCGCCTCAACCATAGTCCTGAGATCCCTGTTGGTTGCCGTAAGGACCCGGGTGTCAACCGGGATCTCACCGTCACTTCCCACCCGGCTGATCCTTTTTTCCTGGAGGGCCCGCAGGAGTTTTGCCTGGAGGATCAGGGGCAGTTCTCCGATTTCGTCAAGGAATATGGTGCCGCCCCCGGCCATCTCGAACCGGCCTTTCCTGTGTGAAGACGCGCCTGTGAACGCCCCCTTTTCATGGCCGAACAGTTCTGATTCAAAAAGATTTTCAGGTATGGCTGCGCAGTTGACCTCAATAAACGGGTTCTGGCTTCTTGGGCTCAAAAGATGGATGAGCCGGGCAATCAGCTCCTTTCCCGTGCCTGTTTCGCCTTTTATCAGGACCGTCCATTCCGTGGGCGCGATTCGTCTGACAAGGGAGAGCATCTCTTTCATGGCCTTGCTTTTGCCAATGACCTTGATGGGCAGTTCCCCCTGGTCCATGAAACTTTCTACGGTGGCAGCCTCTTCATCCACCATGACAGCGTTTTCTATCATCCGGATCTTTTCCAGGAGCAGGGTGAGATCCACGGGCTTTTCCAGAAAATCGTCTGCCCCGAGTTTCATCACTTTCACGGCGGTGTCAACGGACCCAAAGGCGGTTATCATGATCCCGCGCAGCAGGGGATTGCTCTCCTTCATTCTTTTGAGGAGTTGGTCGCCTGGCAGGTCCGGCATCCTGTGATCAAGAAGCACAAGCTGAAAAGGGACCTCGGAAAAACGGAGCAATGCTTCATGCCCGTTTGCCGCATCAACAACTTTAAACCCCTGCTTTTCCAGAAACCCCTTTAAAAGCGTTCGTTGCATCTCTTCGTCGTCAACTACAAGTATTCTCATGATCCCCCGCCTGTGATGAATTCAAACCCGCTTCCATGGGCGTTTACCGGAATAGAGAGATCGATCCTGAGCCGGCCGGGTTGCCTGGCCTGGATGTTGAGATTTCCGCCGTGGCCCCTGACGATTCTTGAAACAATGGGGAGCCCAAGACCGGACCCCCTTGTCTTTGTCGTAAAATAGGGCTGGAGTATCTTTTCCGTTTCATGTTCGGATAAGGTAAAACCGCTGTTTTCCATGGAGATGACGATACCACCCTCTTTCCTGAAAAGCCTTATCAAAATAGCGCCGCCATCCGGCTGGGCCTCAACCGCGTTTTTGATTAGGTTTTCCATGGCTTCTTCAAGAAGTGCGGGATCGCCGGACACTGTGCCCGTATAATCGGACCTGTACTCGACCTTTATTCCCTTTTTGTTGCACTCTTCCCTGTACAGTAAAAGGATATGCCGTATGACAGAATCCGGGGAGACACTTGTCAGGACAGGCGTTATTGGCCCTGCGTAACGTTTGAGCCCTGAGATGATTCCGTCTGTCCGTTTGACAGCCTTGAGCAGGTTGGCGACCAGCTCCCTGTGTTCCCCGTTCAATTCATTCCCTTCGATCTGAAGCCTCTGGAGCCCCATGCTGATGGCGTTCAGAGGGTTTCGGATCTCATGGGTGATGGATGCCGATGCCCTTCCAAGGGATGCATCCTCTTTTTCCCTGGCAAACCTGCGCTCAAAATTTCGGACCTGATTCAGGTAGGCATTCTGGTTAAGCAGGAGGAGCCATGAAAAAAACACGCCGGACAGAATGAGAATGGCACTGAAAACCATAAACTCCTTCCACAGCTGGTCCACCCTGATGAGAAATTGTTTGGCGTCCAGCCCTATGACAAGAATGTCGTCACCAAGGGAAAGGCGTGCTTCAGCGATCTTGTCAGCCTTTTTTGAGAAAATCCTGATGATCGGCTCGGTGATGCTGCCCGGGGATGGGGATGCAGGTTTTTCCATGCGGATATAGCGTATGCCCCCTGTGCCGGGAAGCATCGAAAGGAGATGAAGAAGTCCGATCTGGCTTTGAAACGCCTCGATTCTGACATCACTGAGTCCCACAAGAATCGTGCCCTTGCCTTCTGTCCTTGGCAGGGAATAGCAGTACAGGCTGTTAAGATGGAAAAAATAAGACTTGCCAGCCATGCCTCTATTCTCATCAAGGGATAACCATCGGCTGGGGCCTTCCCTGTAAGCCTCTCCTTTGCCTAATATCCTTATGCCGCTCAGGCCGGTCTCAGAGGCAAAAGCGGTGAGCTCAATCTCTGAAAAAGGCGCGACAGCATCGAGATAATCTATGAACCGCGCCGAATTCCCCAGAAAGGTTGAGATGATCTCTTCCACCACATTTTGAGAGGCGACCGCCCCCTTGGCATTGAGCCGAATAAGCCCGGCCACCATGCTTGCGTGTTCGTTGACATGGTCGGTAAAGGTTTTTTCAGCGTACCTGATCTGCCAGTAGAAAAAGGTGATGATCAGCATTCCCAGGAGACCAAAAACAGCGAGGTTGGCCCTCCAGCCGGGCTTTAACAGGTGGAACGGGTCAGTAAGCTCCCTTTTTCTCCCGGAGTCGCTTTTTTTTTCAGGGTTCCCCATCATCTGGCTGCATTGCCCCTTTCTTCTTCCTGGCCCTGGCCGTGTTTTTCCCCCATCCCCCTGCCTTTTTCGAACCTTCCACGCACGCCGGTGGGGTCATGGGTGTGGCCTTTGCCCATGCCTCGTATATAGCTTGCCTCAAACGTGGCAGGGTCATCAGAAACAAATTCACCCCATAACCGCACAGGGCCGTCCGTTCGTATACAGTCGGGAAGCTGCACCAGGGGAAACAGCACAATGATATTTGAATCCTGTTGGATCTCTCCTGTCGGAAAGAACGGGAAAACCACCATTGTTTTTTCCTCCCTGTCAATGGAAACAACCGTTCCAAACACAGCATCCATTCCGAAGGCGTTTAATGGGAACATGGTAAAACAAAAAGTTAAAATTATCGCGAAAAATAGTATAGTGTCATTCTGTATTGAAAGTTTCCTTTCTCCGGTTTCTTCGGGAAACAGGTCAGCTGAATTCATGGCTTCACTCCAGGTCATAGAATTTGTTTTGCTGAAACGGGAAAAGTTTTCAGGGAAAAGTAAATCATACTTTCGCTGAAAACGCCATACGATGGCGCCTGAATATTATTTCCAAAGATTATGATGGGGAGTCTCTCGGTTGATGGGAAGATTTCGGATGTTGAGGATGCATTCCGGGGATATGTCTTTCGGAAGACCCGGATCTCTTACTGGGGCAGTCTTGTTGCTTTTACATATCCCTGGAATGCGATTTGGTTTTTAGCTATTGCAAGAACCGTCTTTCTTTTTGTCGCGTTTTCGATCCTGCTTTTTCGTTTTGTCGGCAGCCAGAATAAACTGGGCCGCACTATCCTGCTCCATCAGGAAGCTCTGACAGGAACCGTCTTTTTTCTTATCTTTCTGGCGATCCCGGTCCCTGGCCTTGTCTGCTGCCATTGCGAAACTGGCGCTGAAAATAAGAACCAGGCAAACAGTCATGATTTTTTTCGTAAACTTAGACATAATTCCCTCCGTTAGGTTGAGCCGTTAAATGGGTTTGATGAGATCCGGGTCTTAATACACCTTTGGGATGCAGCAATTATTTTAACGCGCACGGTGTGCCGGCGGCACACCGTGTACCAGGATTAAAAAGGCTGTGCTATAATTTGTTATCAAGATGCGTGCCAGTGCGAATAGCCAGGTAAACCCCGGCTGTGATGGGGGATTAAGCGTGCCGATGTCGACAAAGAGCGTGTTTTGTCGACAATATCGTCGATGGGAGCCCTGCCGGTTCTCTGATCAGGCCTGCCCGTAAATGACGGGCAGGCTTTCACTTATTGCTCCCCCAGAGCCCTGTCCAGATCGGCCAGGGAGGCCATATATCCGTAAAGGGCCTGATAATAGTTGGTATCGGCCCGGGTTAAAAAGGATTGGGCGTCCAGAACATCGCTTGAGGTGGCCACCTGCTGGGCATACTGCACATTTGTAATCCTGTTGTTTTCCCTGGCCTGGCCCAGGGATTTTTTCGCTGTTTTTATGTTTCTTCTTGCAACGTCTATATTGAGCAGGGCATTCTTCACCTCCAGCCGGACCTGGTTCTCCACCCCCCTGATCTTTTGCTGGAGGGCTTTTTTATCATGCCGGGTTTTTCTCACCTGGGCCCCTGTTTTTCCCCATTCAAAAAAGGTCCATTCGGCCTGGAGGGAGAGGCTTGAATTGTGGCTGTTGGTGTAGTCATTGTCTGCGGCCTCGATCCCATCCCCGTTCTGTTCGTATCTGCCCACAAGGGAGATGGTCGGGTAGCGGCTGCTTTTGGCGAGTTTTTCAGCGAGGGCGGTTTTGCCGACACTGTTTTTCAGTCCCTGTATCACCGGCCTTTTCCTGACGGCATACAGACCGAGTTGTGCCAGATCGAAATGGGGTTCGGGAACCGCTTTAATGTCCGTTACCGTGACCAGGCGGTTGATATCATCATCCATGAGGGTGTTTAAAAGGGCCATGGCACTTTTTACATTTGATCCGGCTTTCTCCCGGGCCTGGATGGAATCGGCCAGGGCCACCTCCGACCGTAACAGGTCGTTTTGGGGGATCAGGCCTTGTTTGTAGAACTGACGGGCTTCATCCCTATGGGCGGTGAGGGAGTTCACCTCCCCATCGGCCACCATGAGCATCTTCTGGGTCAGGAGAAGGTTATAGCAGGCGTTTTTCACATCCCGTGCCAGGTCCAGTGTCACCATTTTTCTCTCGATCTCCTGGTCCCTCACCCCGAGTTTTGCAAGATCAACCCTGGTGGTCAGGGCAAACCCTGTAAACAGCGGCTGGGCCAGGGTCAGATCCCAATGGTACTGACTGGTATGGCCGGCCGGAATATTGCCCTGGGCTGTTTTCTGGACCGGCGTCTTATCAAGGCCCGTGTAGGAGTAGTTCAGGGAGGCGGTTGCAAAAAGGTCAGCCCGTGAGGTGTTCACCGCTTCATTTTCTCCTGCGATATTTTCAATTGCCTCCTTCAGGTCCGGGTTTCGCACAATCGCCTCCTGCACTGCCCCGGCCACGGAAAATTCGATCCCAGGCTCTTTGGCCGGAACAGACACCGGGTTTACCAGCACCATCATCCCTACTATCAATAAACAGATATCTCTCATTGTCATACTTTCCCTACTATATTGGGGCAGGCTTTTCTTATTGCAGATTTTGCCGGTCTGATCATCAGAATTTGATAAAAAGCCTGGCCCCGTCCATTGTTAAAAATGCCCCCTGTCCGGGGAGATCCGGACAGGGGGCGATCTTGGTTTTTAATCTTAAGCGGTTTTTATCCTGAAAAATATGGTGTAGAGCACCGGTACCACTATCAGGGTCAGAATGGTCGCAAAGGCCAGGCCGAACATGATGGTGACCGCCATGGAGGAGAACATGGGGTCTGTCATCAGGGGGATCATCCCCAGGATGGTTGTTGCCGACGCCATCATCACCGGCCGCATCCTGCCCACACAGGAGTCTTTCACCGCCGTAAGGGGATCTTTTCCCGTCTTGATCTCAAGATCGATCTGATCGATGAGCACCACTGCGTTTTTGATGAGCATGCCGATCAGGCTGTAGGCACCCAGAAGGGCCAGGAATCCAAACGCTTCACCGGTGACAAAGAGGCCGAAGGCAATGCCCACCACGGCAAAGGGAACCAGCAGGGCGATGATCAGGGGCTGCCTGAACCCGTTGAAAAGCACCACCAGGATAAAGACCATCATGAGAAGCGCCAGGGGTAACGATTTCTGAACCCCTTCGTTGCCTGACTTTGACAGGTCATACTCTCCGTCCCACTCAAGATTGTAGCCCTTGGGAAGGGGGATGGCCTCAATCTGGGGCCTGAGCGCGTTAAACAGGCTGTCCGAGGTGACGCCGGGGACCACATCGCACTGGACGGTAATGGCCCGTCTCCGGTTGTACCGGCGCACCAGGGCATCCTCCCAGGTGATATCCGATGATGTCACGATCTGCTCCAGGGGTACGGCTTGGGCGCCCGGGCCCCACACCGGTGTACTGTTCAGCCCGGACAGGGGGGCAGTTTGCGATGAGATCTTGAGGCAGACCGGAATCAGGTTGTCATCCTCGCGAAAGGTGGAGACCGGCAGACCGTCATGGATCTGTTTCATGGCATTGGCCAGGTGTTCCCGTTCTACAGAGGCTTTCCGGGCCTTGTTCTGGGAATAGCTGTGGGTGAGTACCTGGACCCGCTGGCGCCAGTCGTCCCGGACATTTTTGGCGCTTGGGTTTGCCGCCATGATTCCCTGGGCCCGTTGGGAAAGATCCCTGAGCACCAGGGGGTCGGGACCTGAAAACCGTGCCTCCACCTTATAATCTGCACTGGGACCGTTGATATAGACCGAAAACTGGGGGTCTGCATCCGGGAAATGGGCGGCAATCCAGGTTTCAAGGGTTGGAATGAGCTCGCGGATCTTTTTGTAGTCATGGACATTCACGATCAGCTGGCCGTAGGCGGGATTCTCAGTTTCCGGTTCAATGGAGGTGATGTATCGAGGACCGCCGGAACCAATGGTGGTGGCATAATTTTTAATTTCCGGAATTTGGGCAAGATGAGCCTCAATCTCTTTCAAATCCATTGAGACCTGGTCAATCCGGGCGCCCTGGGGAAGCCAGTAATCAATAAAGAACTGTGCCTTGTCCGAGTCTGCAAAAAACATCTTCGGCACATGCTTGAACGCCATGCCGGATGAGATCATCAGCAGGACCAGCATCCCCAGCACAAGGGTCCGGTGCCTGAGGGAGAAATCAAGGGTCCATCTGTAAAATTTATATACCCGTCCGCCATGGGGATCCTTCTCTTCCGCCCCTTTGTTGACCTTCAGGAGCATGTGGTTGAACACAGGCGCCTGGCACATGGCAAGGACCCATGAGAGAAGAAGGGCAACGGCCACCACCTGGAAGAGAGAGGCGCAATATTCACCGGAATTGTTCGGGCTCAGATAGATGGGCAGAAATGCGAGACAGGCGATAAAGGTTGCCCCCAGCAACGGCCATGCGGTCTCCATGGCAGGGGTCACCATGGAGAAGAGTCTGTCTTTCCCCTTCTGGAGATAGACCAGGGAGCCGTCCGTGACCACAATGGAGTTGTCCACGATCATTCCCATCACAAGGATCAGGGCTGCAAGGGAGATCCGCTGGAGATCGATGCCAAAGAAAAGCATCACCACAAGGGTGCCCAGGATGGAGAGCACCAGGCCGCTTGCGATGAGAAGACCGCTCCGGATCCCCATGGTGATGAGAAGCACCCCCACGACAATGGCAATCGACTCGAGAAGGTTGACCACGAAATTTTTAATGGCCCCCTTCACAAAGGTGGACTGGTAGTAGATCCCCTGGAGATCCACCCCCACGGGGAACTCGGCCATGAGCTCATCGATCCGTTTTTGAACCGCATCCCCCATGGTCACCACATTTGCACCGTTTGCGGCGGAGATGGCGATACCGACGGCGGGCAGGCCGTTAAACCGCATCATGGGCTCGGGGGGCTCAACATAGCCCCTTGTCACGGTGGCAAGATCCTTTAAACGGAACGACTCTCCGTTCCCGGCCTGGATAACGAGGTTTTCGATCTCCTGAATGGACTTGAAATCCCCGGGGGTGGCCACCCGGATCCGGCGGGTGGCCGTCTCCACGGCACCGGCATCCAGCACCTTGTTCTGGCTGCTCAAGATCTCCAGGATCTGGCCCGGATGGATGCCAAGGTCCGCAATGCGCGATTTTGATATCTCCACATAAACGGCCTGGGTCCGGTCGCCGAACAGCTGAATCCGTGAGACATCGTCCACAAGGAGGAGTTCCCGTTTCAGATAATCGGCGTATTTTTTCAGTTCCGCATTGTCATACCCCTCCCCGGTCAGGGCCAGGAAGATGCCGTATACATCCCCGTAGTCATCCACCACCTGGGAGGGCATTGCCCCCTGGGGCAGTTCGTTCTGCACCCCATTGACCTTCCGGCGGAGCATATCCCAGAGCTGCTGGACCTGGGCGGTCCTGTTTTTTTCATTAAGGTCGACAAAAACAAGGGAGAGGCCGGCCTGGGAGATGGAGTGGATATCTTCCACCTCATCGGCTGACTGGGCGGCCTTCTCAATCACATCGGTCACCTGCTGCTCCACGTCATGGGGAGAGGCGCCGGGCCAGGCCGTGACGATAACCGCCGTCTTGACCGTAAAAACAGGGTCTTCCAATTTTCCCAGTTTAAAATAGGCGGACACACCGCCCACAACGAGCATCACCATGGTAAAGAGAACCACGGCTTTGTATTTGATCGAATATTCAGGTAGCTTCACTTATAAAACCTTTTAACCTAACCTGGACAAGCCAGAACTAAAGCGTATTTCTATATTTTCTTGCCATAACAACACGAAAACCTGCGATAAGAACCTATAAAAGTTTCCCAACATTGGTCTTGGACGCCTGTTCTAAAATCCGTGTTGTCTGGCCCTCTTTTAAAAAACTTGCCCCGGCAGTCACAACCCACTCCCCGGCACGAAAGTCGCCTTTCACCTCAATGCCCGTATGGGTAAAATCACCTGTTTCCACAGATCTCCTGGAGACCTTTCCTGTGTTCTCGTCCACCATCCAGACAAAGGTTTTTCGCTGGCTGTCATTCACAATGGATTGGGCCGGAACTGAAAAGCAGGCATTTTTGCTTTGCCCTGCAATTGTGACCATAACCTCTGCCGACATGCCCGGCCGGACAGATGAACTCTCCTCCGGGTTCAGAATCAGGGTGAGGGGATAGGTCTGGTTGGAGGGGTTTGGTTTTTTCCCCACCTCTTTGAGGGTTGCGTGAAACGTTTTTTGGGGCATGGATTCAAAGGTGCATTGGTAACTTGTGAACCGGTCCACCCTGCCCACCAGATTTTCGGGAATCCCGATTTCAACCTCCATGGTTGAGAGATCCACAACCGAGAAAACCGGCTGGCCCTGGGACACGGTTTCATAATTTTCAACCAGTTTGTTGTGGATGAATCCGGTAAAAGGGGCGATCAGGTTTGTATCCTTGAGGGCATTGCGGGCCGCCTCCAGGTTTCTCATATCCGCATCCACCTGGGCCCGGGCCATCTCAAATGTCGCCTTGACCTGGTCATAGGTGGCTTTGGCTGCGGCATTCTCTTTGATCAGATTGATGTACCGTTCATACTGGAGCTTTGATTCAGTGAGCTTTGCCCGGGATGCGGCAAGCTTTGCCCTGAGTGCCTTCACCTGCACCCTGAAATCCCTTGGGTCGATGCGGGCAATGATATCCCCTTGGGTGACCTTGTCTCCGGTATCTCCGTTGAGTTCCACCAGGGGCCCTGAGACCCTGAAGTCAAGATTTACCTCCCGGGTTGCCTGGGCACTGCCGGGAAAACTCCGAACCGAGGTGTCGATGGGCGCTGTCAGGCGGATTGCTTTTACCGGCCTCACCTTTTCCGTCAGGGCCCTGGCATCGGCCCCTGCATCCTTGCAGCCGGCGATTCCCGGAACCATCAAAGCAATCAAAAGGGCCAGAAGCCCGTACTCTCTTTTAATTACGCTTTTTTTCTTCATGATACGTTTCCTTTTTTATCAAATCCATTGTCCATACGGAGTGGTTTACAAGCCCCAGGGAGCCAAAGGCCTCGGCAATGTTCAACCCAAGACAGGTTTTGGACGGAGGGGCATCCAGCACGCTCCGGTAAAGATAGATGGACCAGTCTGTTTTAACGTGGTTGTTCACATACAGCTCGGCTGCCACGGCTTTAGCCGGGACCAGAGATCTTCCGGCGCTCACTTCCCAGAAAATGTCATGGATCACATCCCGGTGGTCGATATTGAAAAGCCTGACGCTGATAATTTCGATCCACCTTTTTGTTTTTTCTTTCATTTACATCTCTCCAGCCAGTTGTTGACATACGGGCTGACTCTTTGCCAGAACTGTGCCAGAATAATTTCTCTTGAATATACAGTGGGTTATCTCTGTGATGATTTTGGGCTGCCGGATATGGTAGTTGCGGGGTTTCATATTCGGCAGAAATTGTGTATATCTGTCGCATATGGCAGCTAAATAGAGGGGGTTTTTATGAAAACAGGTGATATGGACTTTTTCCACCAGGCCACCATGGGAATCTGCGGAAGTCTCAATATCCATACGGTTCTGAATAGATCTATCGATTTTCTGAAAGGGTTCATGCCCACGGATGGCATGCATATGGATATTTATGACGCTGAAGCACAATGCCTTGTGAATATTGCCATGACAAAATTACCGGGCTTTAAAACAATCGAATCTACCATTCCCCTTTCAGGCAGGGCCCGGAAGTTTGTGGAAGAGGGTAAGGGAAAGCCGTTTGATATCCTCAACCACCCTGAACAGCATGTTGTCGGCCGTCACATCTGGGAGTCCCTGGGCAAACATCCCATGTCGTTACTGGTGCTCCGTCTTGTGATCGAGGATGAGGTGCTCGGGGTTGTCGCACTTGTCGCCAAAGGATTTGACCGGTTTGCCCCGGAACATGCCAGGCTTTTCAGCCTGCTCCATGACCCCTTTGCCGTGGCCCTGGCCAATACCTTAAAGCACCAGGAGGTGCTCAGGCTTCAGGAGTTGCTCGCCGACGACAACCGGTATCTGAACCGGCAGCTGCACCATATTTCAGGCGATGAGATCATTGGTGCCAATTTTGGATTGAAGAATGTGATGGAGATGGTGAGGCAGGTGGCCCCCCTGGCAAGTGTTGTGCTGCTTCTGGGTGAGACCGGTGTGGGCAAGGAGGTGATCGCCAATGCCATTCATTACTCCTCCCCCAGGGCCAACGGTCCCTTTATCAGGGTCAACTGCGGCGCCATTCCGGAAAGTCTCATGGACAGTGAGCTGTTTGGCCACGAAAAAGGGGCCTTCACCGGTGCCCTTGGGCGGAAAAGGGGACGCTTTGAAAGGGCGGACAAGGGAACCATCTTTCTTGATGAGATCGGGGAACTGCCCCCCCAGGCCCAGGTGCGACTGCTCCGGGTCATTCAGAACAGGGAGGTGGAGCGGGTGGGGGGTAACGCCCCGATTCCGGTGGACATACGGATCATCGCGGCCACCCACCGGAACTTAGAAGAGATGATCGACCAGGGCAAATTCCGGGAGGATCTCTGGTTCAGGCTCAATGTGTTTCCAATCACGATCCCTCCCCTGCGCCACCGGAGATCGGATATTCCGGCCCTCACCTTTCACTTCATGGAGAAAAAGGCCAGGGAGATGAACTTCACCGAACGGCCGGTACCGGCCCCGGGTGCCCTGGAGAGGCTTCAGTCCTACGACTGGCCCGGTAATGTAAGGGAGCTGGAAAACCTGGTGGAACGGTCCATGATTCAAACCATGACCGCAACTTCGGGAGGGCATCTTTGTTTTGATCCGGTACAAACCAGACAGCCGGGTAATCATATACAGGAAATTCCCCGGCCCGAACCCGGGCCACTTCCCCTGGATGAAGCCATGAAAGCCCATATCCAGAAGGTGCTTGAGATGACAGGCGGAAAAGTGCAGGGGGAAAAAGGGGCTGCCGTGCTTTTGGGAATCAACCCCAGCACCCTGAGAAACCGGATGAAAAAGCTGAACATCCCCTATGGCCGGAAAGCCATACCCATGGCCTGACCTGTTTGGAATCTTCTTGACACGGGGGCGGCCAAGGGATTAGTATTCCAGGAAGCGGGTATCGGCCTTGATTCTGAACGCCGGTGCCCATCTTCCAGGCATTGGGTGACTCCACCTGACCGGTCGTTTTCCATGGGTTGGGACGGTCACACGGGCGGATCCATTCAGCCCGCTTCCTGTCAAACCACATCACATCCCGCCTTTTTCAGGAGTCTTCCCTGTGGAGGGGGCGGCGAAAAAATCGGCGAGGGATAAAAGCCTTCATGGGGGTCGGTATGCTTAAAGATCCGGTTCGTGAAGATGACAAAATTGGCGAAATTCTTGTTGAGAAAGGATATGTCAGGCAGTCGGACATCAACCGGGCCATTGAGATCCAGAAAAAGGAGCTTCTGGAAAAGGATGTGGCCCTGGGGGAACTCCTGGTCAAGGAGGCGCTCATCACCAGGGAGCAGTTAGAGACCCTGCTGGAGCATCCCTATCTTCGGAAGGACCTGGGGAAGATTGCTTTGGAGAGGGAGGTGGTCACTCCGGGGGAACTGAAGAAAATTCTCTCCATGAAGCGAAGCGACGAAACCGTCGACGAATTGATCGTTCGCACGGGCGTGGTCAAGGGAAAGGAGCTCGAGGCCTTGAAACAGCAACAGTTGAGCGGGATTCAACTGGGAGATCTGGCCGTCAAGCTCAACATGATCGACGAAAAGGATCTGACCCGGATGCTGGCGATCAAAAGCTCCTTTCGATCCCTGGGGGAGATCCTCTGCGATTTGAAGCTGATCTCTCCGGCGGATTTGAACCTGATTCTTAAACAGAATAACAAGGCTCTGAAGCTGGGGATGTATCTGGTAAAGCGGAAGCTGATCTCCTCTGAGGAGCTCAACGTCGCCCTGAAGCTCCAGAAGCACGGAAACCGAAAGCTGGGCGAGATTCTGGTGGACAAGAACATCCTCACGGAAGAGCAGCTGTACACCGCCCTTTCCAGGTTGCATCACATCACGTTTCGTGAGCTTAAGGAATTTGTTTTCAAGAAAGAAGACAAGGCAAAGCTGGTGGGTCTCATCAGCCAGCGTTATGCCCATAAGAACCGCATCCTTCCCCTCACCCTGAAGGATGAGAAGCTGGTCATCGCCATCAGTAATCCCGGTGAGCTGGGCATCATCAACGAGTTGAATGTGCTCTATTGGCAGTATTCTCCCGCGTTTGTCCTTATTACGGATAAAAAATTCGAACCCCTGTTCCGCTGCCTTTACGGGAACAATAGCCTGGCTTTTGAGGAGGATCAGAAACCCGCCAGATCCACGGACAGACTTAAAGGCATCACCCTCAACCTTTCCGACGATGGTGCCATGGATGCGACCTCGAAGGATCGTTACGGATCTGTCAACATGGAGGTGGAGGAGGTCGTTAATTACATCCTCAAGTACGGCATCGTCAACAACGCCAGTGATATCCATATCGAACAGGACAAGAGCATGGCCAAGATCCGGTACCGCATCGACGGGATCCTTCAGGTACTGAACCTGAAGTGGCTGGATCTGATCCTCCAGGCCAACCTCAATTCCATCATCTCCCGGATAAAGATTCTCTCCAAACTTGATATCTCCGAACGCCGGAAGCCCCAGGACGGGGTGTTCCGCATCAATTACCACGACTCAACCCTGGACCAGACGGTGGGCCTGGATTTCAGGGTGGCGGTTTGTCCGGCCATTGTCGGCGAAAACGTGACCATCCGGATACTGGATTCCCGGAAGGCCTATGTGGGTATCGATGGTCTGGGCCATGGACAACATCTGTTGAGGCCGTTCAAAAAGCTGTTGAAAAGCACCTCCGGCATTATACTTGTGTGCGGTCCCACAGGCAGCGGAAAGTCCTCCACCCTTTATGGTGCCCTCCAGCAGATCCACCATCCCGGGATTAAGATCATCACGGCCGAGGATCCCATTGAGTATAGTATCAGCGGAGTGATGCAGTGCCAGGTGAACACCGGCATCGGGGTCTCCTTTGCCTCCCTGCTGAGGTCCTTTTTGCGGTTTGATCCCGATGTTATCCAGGTGGGGGAGATGCGGGATCAGGAAACAGCGGCCATCGGTTTTGATGCCGCCCAGACCGGCCATCTCCTGCTCAGTACCCTCCATTCCAACGATGCCGTGGGAGCGATTGCCAGGTTGCTGGATCTTGACATTGAAAGGAACCAGATCTCTAACTCCCTGCTCTGTGTCGTGGCCCAGAGGCTCATCCGCCGTCTCTGTGAGCAGTGCAAGACCCGGTATATTCCGGATGAGAAGGAGTGGAGTATGCTTTTTCCCACTTTCCCGGCGGACCTGGAATTTTTTAAGGCCAATGGGTGTCCCGAATGTGATTATTCCGGGTTCAAGGGGCGCACCATCTTATCCGAGCTGCTCGTGGTCGACCAGGAGATCGCCCAGACCATTAAAAACGGGGGCAGCCCAAAGAACATCCAAAAAATAGCCCTCCGGAAAGGAATGAAAACCATGATCGATGACGGGGTCTCCAAGCTGGGCCTGACGACCCTGTCGGAGATCATCCGGGTCGTCCCCCATGAGGCTATCAAGGAGTTCCAGGCCCGGGGCAGGGAAGGGGAGGAGGCGCACTTTGATTTCGATTCCGAGTTTGTAATCCACGATCCCCCCTCTGAGACGAAAATCATCGACATGATGTATCTCCGCTATCTTAAACTCAACCATATCTCTCCTGGTGAGGGGGAGGACCAGGAACTCTTCAGGCGCTTCATTCAAAACAATTATGCCGAAATCTGCAGGAGATACAGCTGCGGCCGGGTCTGTTTCAGGCTCCGGAAAGGGGGGGACGGAAAGGTGGTCATCCAGTCCGTTCCCCAATCCTAACCACAGCCCGGGAATTCGGCGGAGGCGGACCGTTGCCCTGCCCTGGCGTTAACCTTTGGAAGGCAAGAGGCAAAAACCATGACGACCATCATTACGGTAACCAGCGGTAAAGGCGGAGTGGGAAAGACCAACATCAGTCTCAACCTGGCCCTGGCCCTGGCCCAGGCCGGCATCAGGACCTGTCTGTTCGATGCTGACCCTGGCCCGGCCAATATCAATAGCCTGATCAACCAATCCCCCGGGCGGACCCTGGGAGATGTGATTGAAAAAGGCCTGGGCCTGGATGAGATTCTGTTCAAGGATTATCAGGGAATAGATATCGTTCCGGGGAGTTCCGGCATCCAACAGATGGCCAATCTGGACGAAAAAGAGGTCGCTTTTCTGATGCGCTCCTTCTCCATACTTGCCAGTTACGACTGCCTGATTGTGGACACTTCCTCTGGGGTGGCCAAGGACGTGATCTCCTTATGCCTGGCGGCCCCCCATGTCATGCTCATCCTGACTCCCGAGTCCGGCAGCCTCACCGACGAGTATGCCCTGCTGAAAATCCTGTCCATGAACGGGTTTCGCGGCAAGATCCATGTGGTGATAAACCGGGCTTCCCCCCGGGCCAGGGGAGAGGTGTGGTTCGATCATTTCAAGAAGACGATGGACAAGCACCTGAAGCTGGACCTTCTTTTTTGGGGGGCTGTTAACGACGATCCCCAGGTGGCCGTGGCCGTCAAGGAGCAGCGGCCCTTTCTCCTCAGTTATCCTTACTCCCCTGCGTCCGCAAGTATCCAGACCCTGGCCATGGCCTGCCGGGGGGAGATGGGAGACTCGGCTCCGGAGTCGGTAAAATGCTTCTGGGAGGGGTGTCTTCTGGCCCTGAAGGGAACGCTGAAGAGCGTTCGGAAGAGAAAAAAAAATGGCGATGACCTGAACACCCAAGAGAAAAAGAGGGTGGTCCGGAGCACTGCTTTGGAACCGTCTGACGTGATTCTGGAATCTTTGGAGGAGTCCCTTTCCCGGGAGAAGGACGTGGCAGGTCTTTTGGCCGAACTTGTCACCGGAATCGTCGCCATCTCCCGGGAACTTCGAGGGCTAAGGGAAACCACGAATTTTATGGTCCGTAAGGGTAAGGGTAAGGAGACCCAATCTCCCCCCCAGCCCCGGGATCAGGCCAAGGGCCCGGTCATTACCCTGGATTTCGAAGCCTATCTTGCATCGGTTCAGAATCGGCCCGGATCTTGATTGTCCGTGTTTTATGCAGATTTAATGGATGGGAAAGGGGGCTTGAAATGATCTGGTTGCTCTTGGGGAGTACGCCCATTCCTGATGTCTGGTACAGATATCAGGAACAGGCGCCCCATATTATTCGTCGCTGGGATGCAGGTTTTACAGGTGCCTAACAGTCACACCCGTCTCCGCTTTCACATCCGCAACCACTGCCACAGCTGCCTTCGTTGTCAGTGCCGCAGCCGCATGCATGGGCATCCGGCTCAAGACCGGTTTCAACAATCTCGATATCGAAAATAATGGTTTTACCAGCCAGTATGTGGTTGATATCCATCTTGATCACGTCCTCGCCGATCTCGGCAACCACTGCAGGCACAGGGTTTCCGTTCGGGTCACTCAGGTGCAGCTGCATACCGATGGTAAGCTCCATGTCTTCCGGAACGGTATCTCTTGGAAGTTCGACAATATTATCTTCGTTACGGGGGCCGTATCCATCCTCGGGGAGAATGGTCACGGTTTTTTTATCCCCAACGGTCATATCAATAACGGCCTGGTCAAAGCCTTTGATGAGCTGGCCCGTTCCCACCGTGAACTTCAGGGGCTCCCGGCCTTCGGAGGAGTCAAACACAACTCCGTTGTCAAGTTTTCCCGTATAATTAACCTTTATCGTATCTCCAGCCTTGATTGCCTCAGCCATTGTTTTAATCTCCCTGAGATGATGGATATTCCGATCCTGACACGAATACCCAATTAAAATCTATAACTCAGCTCCATGCGCTCCATGGCTTGGGACCAAATTACATGTAAAAAATTTAACAAGCTTATCAAATAAACCCCAATTATAAAAGAAAAATAACGCCTGGGAGCTACCCCGGTGACGGATCCGGGGAGAAGGGTTATTCAAACAGGAAACGATATTTCCCGTATCCCTCCTTCCTGAGCGCCTCCTTGGGGATGAATCGCAACGCCGCTGAATTTATGCAGTACCGGAGTCCGGTTGGCGGCGGTCCGTCTGAAAAAACGTGGCCAAGATGGGAGTCAGCGTAGCGGCTTCGGACCTCCGTTCGGGTCATGAAGAGGCTTCGGTCTTTTATCTCCACGATATTGTCCGGCTCCAGGGGGGTGGTAAAGCTTGGCCAGCCGGTTTTGGAATCATATTTTTCCGTTGAACTGAACAGAGGTTCACCAGATACGATGTCCACGTAAATCCCTTCCTCCTTGTTGTACCAGTAGGCGTTGTCAAAGGCAGGTTCCGTACCGTTTTCCTGGGTAACATGATACTGAATCCCGGAGAGAGACCGCTTCAACTGCCCGGGGGAGGGTTTTTTAAACTCAAACAGCCCATCTTTTCTTTGCGGTTTTTCTTTGATCTCGCTCCAGACCTTTTTCAGGAAACGGTCCCTGCCTGAACCATACCGGTATAATTTGTACCGAACCGGATTTTTCTTGTAATAGTCCTGATGATATTCCTCTGCCGGAAAGAAAACGGTCCCTTGCAGGATCTCCGTCACCACGGGTTTATCGAAAGTGCCTGATTGGTCGAGCTTTTCCTTTGACGCTTGTGCCGCCTTCTTCTGTTCCTCTGAATGATAGAATATCGCTGTTTTGTACTGATCCCCCCTGTCCGCGAACTGGCCGCCCGGATCTGTGGGATCCACCTGGCGCCAGAACAGGTCCAGGAGCTCTGTGTAACTTATTTTGCCCGGATCAAAGGCGATCTCCACGGCCTCCAGGTGACCGGTTTCGCCACTTGAAACTTCCGGGTAGGTGGGATTTTCCCGGTGGCCTCCGGTATACCCCGGGATGACCGAAACAACGCCATTGATCTCTTCAAAGGGCTTTTCCATGCACCAGAAACACCCGCCCCCAAAGGTTGCCCTTTCAAGGCCGGGCTGGGCTTCAATGGCAAAGGCAATCAGCAGCAGGCACGAAATAAAAAGCAAACTTGTATAATACAACATCACAGCCTCCTTTGCCCGGCCGATTGGGATTTTCGACCGGATTCTGTTCGGTTATAGGAGAACTTTTCATGGGTTAACATAACCATTCCGGATTAAATATCAAAGTTTGGGAAGAGAAAATGTCACCCAATAAGGCTTCTGAATTCCCATACCGGTCCGGAACCGGATGTCGTCCTGTTACGCCTTGACCAGGCCCGGGGCATGGGGCATAATGGTCAATGTTCAGCATCCATCATTTCTCAAATCTCATGGGAACGTAACCGTCGGCATTTTTTCCATGTTTCGTAAACCAAGCATGGGCTGTAATTCCATCAATTCCATAAGGAGGAATAACATGACTGGAGAGTCCAGGGAAGAGAAGAAGGTAAAGGTTGTCGAGGTGCTTAATAAAGCCCGTTCCATGGAGTTGCAGGCGATCCACCAGTACATGAATCAGCATTACGGCCTGGACGATATGGATTACGGCGAGCTGGCTGCCAAGGTCAAGCTCATCGCCTTGGATGAGATGCGCCATGCCGAGGTTTTTGCCGAGCGCATCAAGGAGCTGGGGGGGGAGCCCACCACCGACAAGGCCGGAGGGATCGAGCAGGGGCAGGAGGTGGAGCTGATCTTTCCCTTTGACGCCGAGCAGGAGGAGAGGGCCATGGCCGCCTACAACGGTTTTCTGCTGATTTGCAGACGGAATGGGGACAGTACCAGCATGAAGATCTTCGAAGAGATCATCGATGAGGAGCAGGCCCATTTCAATTATTTTGACGGCATCAGCACCCATATCAAAAAGCTGGGCAACGCCTACCTGGCCACCAAGGCCGGTACCCCATCGGCCACGGGGCTTGAGCCCAGGGGATTTGTCGTCAAAGGCGACGGGGGCTGACATTAGACGGCAGGGATTTATTCTCCAACAGGAATAAATCTCTGCTGTAAATATATGATTTACATCTCCTGGCTTCCATCTGAAAGCGCGGTAACCCCCTGGTCGGCCGGACCGGGCAGGGCGGCTGTTTTGTTTAAAACCGGGGGATCGACATTTTCCTTTCCATGGCCTCCGACCAGGGCAACCATATGGGAAACTGACCACTTCATCTGTGCGGCCTGGGAGCTCATCTTTTCAGCCGCAGCCGCAGACTCCTCAGCACTGGCGGCATTCTCCTGAACCACCTTGTTCATTTGTGCAACAGCATTGTTAACCTTTTTGATTCCGTCAGCCTGTTCACCTGAGGCTGCGGATATTTCCCCCACAAGTTCGCTGACCTTTTTCGTACTGCCGTCCACCTGTGTAAAGGCCTCATTGGTAATGGTTAAAAGCGCTGAGCCCTCATGCACTTTCGTCACAATCCCCTGGATAAGGTCTGCTGTGTTTCTGGCAGCCTCTGCCGCGCGCATGGCAAGATTTCTCACCTCATCTGCCACAACCGCAAACCCTGCTCCCGCCTCACCGGCCCGGGCAGCCTCTACGGCGGCGTTAAGGGCCAGCAGGTTGGTCTGGAATGCAATCTCATCAATGGTCTTGATAATCTTTGATGTCTCCTCACTCGTCCTGGAGATATCCTCCATGGAGGTTGTCAATTCGTTCATGGAATCGTTGGCTTTAATGACAACCCGGGTGGTATCTCCCATGAGATTATCTGCCTGGTTGGCGTTATCTGCATTCTGCTCGGTCATGGTGGTTATCTCTTCCAGGGCCGACGATGTGTCCTTGATGGATGTCGCCTGCTCAGATGCTCCCCTGGCCAGATTCTGTGAGGATGTTGAAACTTGATTTATGTTGCAGGCCAGCTCTTCCGTCACATTGCTGAGACCCTGAACCGATTGATCGATGGGTTTGTTTATGTATCGTTTTGTCCAGAACGTGCCGATCACAAGCACTAGTGCCAGAACACCGAAACTGCTCACAGCGATAAGCCACAACCCCCTGGTGACGTTATTGTTAATACGAATGTTGGTCTGGTCGATCTCTCTGCCCATCTGGGCGGCGATTTTGCCCACTTTCTTTTCCATCTCAACCGTGGTGGCTCTGACTGTCTTTTCCACATCATCGGTGTAAATCCCAGTACCGATGACCCAATTCCATTTTTTGAAAAGCATGACATAGGACAATTTGGGTTGCGGTTCTTCTTCTCCGGGTTTATTCCAGATATAATCGACAAAGCCCTTGCCATCCCGCTGGCAGACCTCGACAAAGGCCTGGAAAAAGTTTTGGTCCTTGCCCATGGCGCAGTTGTATTTTGGGGCGTCCAGCACCTTTCCTTCCAATTGGGGGGCGATGGGGTGCATGATTATCTTCGGGTATGGGGTCCCCATGTCGTTGATCCAGAAATAGTCCTTGTTCGCTGGCCCGTATCGCAGGCTTCTGACCATCTCTAATGCATCCTTTTTCAATTGTTGTTCCGCTACCTCCAGATAAACGCCGGTGCCAATGACCCAGTTCCATTTCTTGAAGAGTTTGACATAGGACAGTTTTGGCTGGAGTTTTCCTTCACCGGGTTTGGGCCAGAGATAATCCACAAAGCCGCTGCCATGGATTTGGCAGGCCTCAACAAAGGCCTGGAAAAGGTTTTGGCCCTTGCCCATGGCGCAGTTGTACTTTGGGTTGTCCAGCACTTTTCCGTTCAATTGGGGGGCGATGGGGTGCATGACCATCTTTGGGTATGGGCTCCCCATGTCGTTGATCCAGAAATAGTCCTTGTTCGTTGGACCGTATCTCATCTGGGCGATTAACGAGGCAGCCAATTGCTTTTTCTCCTTCACCCCCAGATCAGACCGTTTTTCGACGTTGACCAAGATGCCGTAGGCGGTGTTGAGCGCATTCTGAAGCGGCGTTTTGTATACATTTTTCAGTTTTTCCGTATCGTGGGCATCATTATAAGACTTTTGAAGAACACCGATCGCCGTCTGTATCTGGGACTGGAGATACTCTTTTTTCTGGGCAATCAGCTCCTGGCGATGGCGATCCGAATCGATCTGGATCAGTTTAATGTTTTCAGTGCTCAGGGATTCCACCTGGGCGATGGCGGTGTTTCGGTTCTGGAGCAACTGCCAGGCAGACAGGCCCCCCACGATCAATGAACACAGCATCAAAGACGAAATGAGTAACAAAATTATTTTTGTATTGATCTTCATGATCTCTCTCCCGGTTTGAAATATGGATTAAAATTAGAACTTTTGTACCCGTTTCGCCTGCTGCATCGTCACGGTCTAATTACTTTTGGGATTAATACTCATTGGTTTAGCCGTTACTGCCGGAATATTGACTTTCGGAAAAGTGAGAGTACAGACGTTCGGATTAGATGAAATCAACCATACAGTGAATCACGACCATACAGCTAATCAAGATAGATTGTGACAGATTAAAATAGGTAGATCCTTTTTGTCAAGAAAAGTATGGATCTCCTTGCGGCAAATTTGTTCCGTTAGATCGGCGAAATCGTTGTTTTTTTCCAGGCCAGCCTTGACATCCCAGGGGGCAGGCGTCACTATAAATGGTGTAAGCTCCGGTTATTAAAACAATAAACCGGTTGTAATTTACCTTGTAGCCTGGCTGCTTTCTGCTGTTTGATCCCGGGCGTTGAACCACCCCATGTCAACGTTCACTTTTAACTCTTTTCGGCATCCATGGGGGACACTGGCCGGGAAAGGAATTTTCCATGACACAGTATCAATGCAAAACATGTGGTAAGGTCACCGCAGACAAAGGGCATCTATGCGATCCCACCGGGGCGGGCAAGATCTATGAATGTGAACAGTGCGGACTCCAGGTGGCCAACGAGGGGCACCTGTGCAAGCCCAAACTCAAGGAGTTCAAATACTTTTGCACATCCTGCGGCCGTGGGGCCGTCATTGAGGATGAGGTGTGCAATCCCACTTTGATCAAATGACCCCCGGCCGGCCGGGCGGGTGGGATGATGATCTGAGCTGACCTGCCCGGCCTGTCTTTCCCCCTTTAATTTTCTTGACAACCCCCAGCCTTTCCCCTATATCAGAAAAAGGCGCTGTCCTCCTGATTTATCGGTTTCACATAGGGGAGTAAATCTTCGGCTGGAGACAGGGCGAATTCTCCATGTCCCCTGACGGCAGCTTTCGTAAAGACCTTCAATCCTTTTCGCAGACCGGTTCGGACCTTTGGGAAACGGTCTTGTCAACGTTATAACCAGATAAAAAGGTGAAACCATGATCGAGGCTATGTACCATACGCTGGAGAAGGTGGGGTTTGTTCATCCCCTGCACCCGGCCATTACCCATGTTCCCATGGGGATGGTTATGGGCGGGTTTGTGTTTGTGCTGCTCTTTGTCCTGGTGAAGAAGACCGCGTTCCTGACCACGGCTTTCCACTGCATGTGTCTGGCCTTTCTGGGGACTTTTCCCACGATCCTGTTGGGATTCACCGACTGGCAGTACCGGTTTGACGGGGAGTGGAGCCTGCTGATCGTCCTGAAGATGATCTTTGCCCTGACCCTTGTGGTTCTGATTCTTTTTGCCATTAAATTTAACAGGGAAGATCGCGATAATCCAAGAAAGCTGTTGATCATCCATGGCCTGTGCCTGTTCTTTGCCATTGGGCTTGGTTTCATGGGCGGTGAGCTGTTGTTCGGGTGATGGCGTCCTGGCGAAGAGGGTCAGGATCGCGAAATCGCAACCCTGAAGGAGTATGAATCATGATAGTACGAAGAGTTTCGTTTTTGTTTATCTTTCTCCTGTTGATCGCTCTGGCGACCTGTTCCATGGCGGGCCAGGATGGCTTTGACCATAAGATTGAGGTGGAGACCCTTACCTTTGAGTGGCGCTTTGCCGGGGATAGTCTTCAGGTGAGGCTGTCAGCCAAAACCAAAGGATGGGTGGGCATCGGTTTTAACCCCACCAAGGAGATGAAAGACGCCAACTTCATCCTCGGGTACGTCAAAAAAGGAAAGGTGAAGATCTCCGATCATTTTGGTTTCACCTCCCGCCAGCACAAGAGCGATACCAAGCTTGGGGGGAAAAAAAATGTTTCAGACGTCTGGGGCGAGGAAGAGGGGGGGCGAACCTCCATCGGTTTCACCATCCCCTTGAATTCCGGAGACGACAAGGATAAAGAGATATTCATCAACAAGGATAACCTGGTTTTGCTGGCCCATGGCGCAGGCAGGGACAGCTTAAAGGGAAAGCACAAGTTCAAGACAGCCCTTAAGGTCAATCTGCAAACCGGGGTTTACGAAAAATTGAAGTGAAACCGTTTTCCTGGGATTGACAGGGAGGAGCCATGGTATTGAGATGGAAGGCTTTACGGTGGGTTTTTTTGATATGGGTTGTCTGTTTCCTAGGTCTTGCCTGGCCCTCCAGGGTTCCGGCAACCCCTTCCAATGGACAGACCCAAGCTGTTCCCATGGAGGAGGGGATGGGCCATACCCATTCCACCCAGGAGGCTTCCCCTGATGCCGGGATGGGCCATCAGCATCCGGCCCCGGACGACTCCCCCCTGCAAGACCCGGAGGATGCTCCCGCCCTGTTTGATTCCGTGGGGCTTTCAGAGCGCCTGGGGGAGACCGTGCCCCTGGATCTCACCTTCATGGACGAGGCGGGCAGGGCAGTTCCCCTCAAGGACCTTGTGGACGGTCCCACCCTGCTTCAGCTGGTGTTCTACCACTGTCCCCAGGCCTGCAACATGATGATGGCAAGCCTGGCCTCGGTGCTACATGGCGTGACCTTTGAGCCCGGGAAAGAGTATGGTGTGGTGACGGTGAGCTTTGACCACGAGGAGACCTTCCGGATGGCTGCCGAAACCAAACGCAACTACCTGAAGATGGTCAAGGGTGGGTTCCCGGCGGACCAGTGGCGCTTCCTCACCGGGGAAGTGCCTGAAATCCAGGGCCTGACCCGGGCCGTGGGGTTCCGGTTCAAACAGGTTGGGCAACATAATTTCGTCCACCCCAACGTCCTGGTGGTCCTGGGGGGGGACGGCACCATCATCCGGTATCTTTACGGGCTTGAGTACCTGCCCTTTGACGTGAGCATGGCCCTTACCGAGGCTTCCAGGGGTACCCCCGGGATCTCCATCAAAAAACTGATGACCTATTGCTTTGATTACGATCCTGAGCACAAGACCTATGTCTTCAAGACCTTCCAGGTTTCCGCCCTGGCTATCCTGGTCCTGGCGGGGGGCTTTCTTGTATTCCTCTTAAGGAAAAAAGAGCGGGGAAAACAGTGACATCCTTTTATCACACGCCCTTTCCGGCCCGGTTTCGGGGTGTCTGGGCCTGGCTTCTCACCCTGGATCACAAGCGCATCGCCCTGCTTTATCTCGGGGCGGTCATGTTCTGGTTCATCATCGCCATTGTCCTGGGGTTCCTGGTGCGCATGGAGCTCATGACCCCCGGCCGTACCATCATGGGGGCCGAGACCTACAACGCCGCTTTCACCCTCCATGGGGTGATCATGATCTTTCTCTTCGTGATTCCGGCCATGCCGGCCATCTTCGGCAATTTCCTGCTGCCCATCCAGATCGGGACCGACGATGTGTTTTTCCCAAAACTGAACCTTCTCTCCTGGTATCTCTATATGCTGGGGGGCGTGCTGGCCATCGTCTCCCTCTTTGCCGACGGTCCCCCGGACACCGGGTGGACCTTCTACGTTCCCTTCAGCGTCTCCACCCAGACCAACGTGGGCCTCACTGTCACCGCCGCCTTTACCCTGGGCCTCTCCTCCATGCTCACCGGCCTTAACTTCATCACCACGGTTCACCGCATGCGGGTGCCGGGCATGGGCTGGCTACAGATTCCCCTTTTTACCTGGTCCCTCTATGCCACGGCCTGGGTGCAGCTTCTGGCAACACCTGTCCTATCCATCACCCTGCTTCTGGTGGTGTTTGAGCGGGTGTTCGGAACCGGGCTCTTTGATCCGGCAAGGGGCGGGGACCCGGTGCTCTACCAGCACCTGTTCTGGATGTACTCCCATCCGGCGGTCTACATCATGATCCTGCCCGGTATGGGGGTGATCTCCGAGATCATCCCGGTCTTTTCCCGGAAGTCCATCTTCGGGTACAAGGCCATTGTCGGCTCAAGCCTTGGGATTGCTACGGCAGGCTCCCTGGTCTGGGCCCATCACATGTTCACAAGCGGCATGAGCGATGTGGCCGTGTTCGTGTTTTCCTTTCTCACCTTTATCGTGGCCATCCCCAGCGCCATCAAGGTGTTCTCCTGGGTCTCCACCATGTACAAGGGATCCATCCTCATGACCCCGCCCCTGTTTTTCGCCCTCTGTTTTATCTATCTTTTTTCCGTGGGCGGCCTCACCGGGCTTGTGCTGGGGTCGGCAGGGACCAACATCCAGGTCCATGACACCCATTTTGTGGTGGCCCATTTCCATTTTGTCATGTTCGGCGGCACCGGGTTTTCCTTTTTTGCCGCCCTTCACTTCTGGTGGCCCAAGATCTTCGGCCGCATGTACGACTTTAAGCGGGCCTACCTCTCTGCCCTTCTCATCGTCACCGGGTTCATGCTCCACTATGTTCCCATGTTCATCCTGGGGCTCCAGGGCATGCCCCGGCGGTACCACGATTACCTGGAACAGTTCGCCCCTGGCAACCTGTTTGCAGGCCTGGGGGCATTGATCATGGTGCCGGGCCTGTTTCTCATGGTCATCAATCTTATGATGAGCCTGAAACAGCCGGTTGACGCCCCGGCCGATCCCTGGGGCGGAACCACCCTGGAGTGGTCTGTGCCGTCGCCGCCGCCCCTGCATAACTTTATCGAACGGCCCAGCCCCGGGGAGTATCCCTACGATTTCTCCCGGGTCGGGACCCCCTGAGGAGATCGCCATGGGCTCACACCAGGATACCGTTGGGGCAAGAATCGGCATGTGGCTGTTTCTCTATACCGAGATCATGCTCTTTGGCGGACTGTTCGTGCTCTACGGGGCCTATTACCGGATTCATGCGGTCGAGTTCATCGGTACCGGCCAGGAGCTTGACATGGTGCTGGGATGCGTCAACACCGTTATCCTTCTGGTGAGCAGCTTTTTTGTGGCCGCCTCGGTGACGGCCGTCCGGAGGAACAGTACCAAAGGGGCCATGGCCTTTCTTGCCGGGGCCGTCCTGCTGGGTGGGCTCTTTCTTCTCAACAAATATTTTGAGTGGGGCCACAAGTTTCATTTGGGGATCTATCCCGGCTCCCCTGGCCTTGGGGAGAGCCCGCCGGGCAGGATTGTCTTTTATGGCCTCTATTTCACCATCACGGGCCTCCACGCCTTTCACATCGTCATGGGCATGGTGCTTCTGATCGTCTGCATTGCCATGACCGGGCTCGGCCGCATCCAGAAGGAGCGGTTTTTGCTCCTGGAGAACTGCGGCCTCTACTGGCATTTGGTGGATCTGATCTGGATCTTTATCTTTCCGCTTTTTTACCTGATCCTGTAACCTGTCACTTTAGCTTCTTAGCTCTGATCTTCGTGTGCGTTTGGCAAGAGATCAGAAAACTTATTTGGTTCTGGCTTGTCCAGGTCAGGAGGAAAAGATGGACCCGCATATTCAGTCCTATAAAAAACTCGGGGGCGTTCTCGGGGTGCTTCTGGTGCTCACGGCAATCACAGTGGGGGTCTCCCGCCTGGACCTGGGCAGCCTCAGCCTGTGGGTGGCCATGGTGATCGCCGGGATGAAGAGCGCGCTTGTGCTGCTATTTTTCATGCACCTGAAGTACGAATCCTGGCTGATCCGGGGCTCGTTTCTCATGACCATCGGTGTGCTTGCCCTGTTTATCGGTTTCATGTTCTGGGACGTTGCATTTCGTTAGGGGGAACCATGGAGACGATCATCAATCCGGTTGTAAAGGTGGATGCGGCTTTCATCTATATCATCGGCTTTTCCCTGTTTTTGTTGTTTGCCATCACGGTGACCATGGTCTGGTTTGTGTTCCGGTACAGCCGGAAGCGCCATCCCAAGGCCGCCGATATCCGGGGGGACTGGCGGCTGGAGCTGGTGTGGACCCTGGTGCCCACCCTCATTGCCCTGTCCATGTTCTGGATCGGCTGGAGTTCCTATGCAGGACTCCGAAACGTGCCGGACAACGCCCTTACCATCGAGGCCGTGGCCATGATGTACTCCTGGATTTTCATCTATCCCAACGAAAAGGAGACCGAGGACGAGCTGGTGGTGCCCCAGGGCAAGCCCGTGCGCCTGGAGGTCACCTCCGACGACGTGATCCACGGTCTCTTCATCCCGGCCTTTCGCATTAAGGTGGACGCTGTTCCGGGGGTGCACACCTATGCCTGGTTCCTTCCCGACGAGGTGGGCACCTATTTTATCCAGTGCAGCGAATTCTGCGGGGTGGGCCATGCCGACATGACCGCAGTGCTCCGGGTGGTGACCGGGGAGGAGTACCTGGCCTGGCTTGAGACCGGGGATGATGATGATGAGTAGCAGGCTTTGGGACCGGCTTTGGGTGGGAAAGCCCTTGCTTTGCCTGGCCCTGACCCTCTCCTCCTGCCTGGGAATCGCCTTTGACGATTTTGGCCACGTTGACAGGTTCTTTAAACAGGCCCTGGCCGCTTTCTGCCTCTTCTTTGGCAGCGCCTGCCTGAACAATGTCCAGGACAGGCATGGGGACCGGCTGCTGGCGCGCACCCGTGGCCGTGCCCTTCCCCTGGGGCGGCTCTGTCCCATGGGTGTCCTGGTCCAGGCCCTGACCTTCCTGGTCCTGGGCCTGGCCGGGCTTTTCCGGGTGGGGGGAGGGCCTGCCCCCTGCCTGTGGGGCCTGGCAGGGGTGGTTTTGTACAACGGGATCTACACCCCTTTGAAGTTGCGCACCGTCTGGGCCATGGTGCCGGGTGCGCTTGCCGGGGCCGTGCCCGTGGCCATGGGATGGTCCGGGGCCGTGGGCGGGGGGCTTCCCCCGGGACTGTGGGCCGTGATGGCCCTGATGGTTGTGTGGCAGCTGCCCCACGCCTGGCTGGTGCTCCTCTCCCAGCCCTGGGGAGAACCGGGTCCTTTTGCGGCCCTGTTCCGGCGGGATCAGCTGGAGCGGGTACTCCTGGTCTGGATCTCCCTCTGGGGGAGCTGTCTTGCCATGTTTGTGCTGTTCAAGCCCGATCTTGCGGGAATGGCTGCCTGGATCCTCGGGGGCAACGGCATGGGGGTGGTGCTCTTTTTCTGGGTACGGCCCAGGGTGCCGGGTGCCGGGGCCGCCAAACTGGGATTCCGGGTCCTCAATGCTTCCCTGGTGATCTTCATGGCCGCTCTGATGGCTGACGGCCTTGCCGGTTGACGGGGGGTTCCACCGGTCCCCGGTCCCCGGCCCCGGGAGCCAATGGAACTAAGGCCTTGGCTGATCCCCCGGCAGTACAAGCTGATGGGAGTGATGGGGCAAAGGTTCCATATTCGGCAAGGCCTTTTTGTCAGTCTTTGTCCTCTTTCAGGAGTTTTCGCAGCACATAGGGCAGGATTCCCCCGTGTTGGAAATAGGCCACGTCCACATCCGTATTCAGCCGGGCCGTCACTTCAAAGGATATGTTTTGACCGTCCGGCCGGGTGGCGGTGACCATGAGCTTCTTCCGGGGAACCATCTCCTCTATCCCCTTTATGTCATAGGTCTCGGACCCGTCAAGCCCTAAGCTCCCCCAGGAGTCCCCCGGCTGGAACATCAGGGGCAGAACCCCCATGCCCACCAGGTTGCTGCGGTGGATCCGCTCATAGGATTGGGCGATGACCGCTCTTACCCCCAACAGCTGAGACCCCTTGGCTGCCCAGTCCCTGGAGGAGCCTGTGCCGTATTCCCTGCCCCCCAGCACCACCAGGGGTACCTGCTCTTTTTGATAGGTCATGGCCGCATCATAGATGGTCATCTCATCGGCTGCCGGGAATTTCAGGGTAAAGCTTCCCTCCTTATCCCCCATGATTTTGTTTTTGATCCGGATGTTGCCAAAGGTGCCCCGCATCATCACCTGGTGATTTCCCCGGCGGGATCCGTATGAATTAAAATCCGCCGGCGCCACGCCCTGTTCCATGAGGTAGAGTCCGGCCGGATATTCTTCGGGGATGGCCCCGGCAGGAGAGATATGATCGGTGGTCACCGAGTCGCCCAGGGTGGCCAGGGCCCGGGCGTTGGAAACACTCGTCGGCAGGACCGGCTCCCGGGTGATGCCGGTAAAATAGGGCGGGTGCTTGATATAGGTGGAGGCTTCATCCCAGGCATAGGTTACGCCCCGGGCCACGGGCAGGTTTTTCCAGAACTCGTCCCCGTCAAAGACTGCGGCATACTCGGTTTCAAAGAACCGGGGTTTCACATGTGCGTTGATGAGGGCATTGATCTCAGCCGGGTCGGGCCAGATATCCTTGAGAAAGACCGCTTCCCCGTTGGGATCGAGGCCAAGGGGCTCGGTGGTGAGATCCACATCGATCCTGCCTGCAATGGCAAATGCCACCACCAGCATGGGGGAGGCCAGGAAGTTGCCTCGTATCTTCTGGTGAATCCGGGCCTCGAAGTTCCGGTTCCCGGAGAGCACTGCCGCAACAATGAGATCATTGTCGGTAATGGCCTTGTCAATGGCCGGATGCAAGGGGCCGCTGTTGCCGATACAGGTGGTGCAGCCAAATCCTGCCACATGGAACCCCAGGGCGGTCAGATAGGGGGTGAGACCTGCATCATCAAGATAGCGCATCACCACCCTGGAGCCCGGGGCAAGGGAGGTTTTCACATGGACCGGCACCCGCAGTCCCAGATCCACAGCCTTTTGGGCAACCAGTCCTGCTCCCAGCATCACATGGGGATTGGATGTGTTGGTGCATGAGGTGATGGCCGCAATCACCAGGCTGCCGTCCCTTAAAGTAACCTCTTTGTCATTGACACTGATTTGTACGGATTTGCTGACGGCCGGGCGGCATTGGGGGGCTCTCGTGGTTTGGCATCCTGATTCGTCATGGAAGGTGGAGGCATGGGTCACGTCGGTATCCCGGGTATAGGCGCAGCCCAGCAGATCCGTGAGGCTCGATTTCAAATCCTCCAGGAGAATCCGGTCCTGGGGCCGGGCCGGGCCGGCCAGGCAGGGTCGGGCCTGGGCGAGATCCACCTCCAGCACCTGGGAGTAAACAGCCTCTGTTTCGCCCGTGTAAAAAAGCCCCAGGGCCTTGGCGCAGGCTTCTGTCAGGGCTGCAGCCTCGCCCCGGTTGGTGGCTTCAAGATATTCAATGGTTTTTTCATCCACGGGAAAGAACCCGAGGGTGGCCCCATACTCCGGGGTCATGTTGGCAATGGTGGCACGATCGGTAACGGTCAGGTGTTTCATGCCCGGTCCGAAGTATTCGACAAATTTTTCCACCACGTTCTGTTTTCGCAACAGCTCCGTCACCATGAGCACAAGATCGGTGGCGGTCACGCCCGGGGCGAGCTCGCCCACCAGCCGCACGCCGATCACCTCAGGGATGGACATATAATAGGGCTGGCCCAGCATCACAGCTTCCGCCTCGATGCCGCCCACCCCCCATCCCATGACGCCTATTCCGTTGATCATGGGGGTGTGGGAGTCGGTGCCCACCAGGGTGTCGGGAAAAGCGATGGTTTCCTTTTCGTTGGTTTCGGTCATCATCACCCGGCCCAGGTGTTCCAGGTTGACCTGGTGGCAGATACCGGAATTGGGCGGCACCACCCTGAAGTTGTCAAAGCTGCCCTGGGCCCACTTCAGGAGCATGTACCGCTCGGAGTTGCGCTGGTACTCAAGGTCCACGTTGCGCTTTAACGCGTGGGTCGTGCCATGGTAATCCACCTGGACCGAGTGGTCCACAATCAGTTCCACCGGTACCAGGGGATTGATCTTGCCGGGATCGCCCCCAAGGGTTTTCATGGCGTCCCGCATGGCCGCCAGATCCACCACCGCCGGTACCCCGGTGAAATCCTGCATCAGCACCCGGGCCGGATGATAGGGAATCTCCACGGGCTCGGCATAGGCGGGTTGCCAGGCGGCGATCTTTTTCAGATCCTCCCCAAGAACCACCCTGCCGTCGAGTTTCCGCAGAAGGTTTTCCACAAGAATCTTAATGGAGAAAGGCAGCCGGGTCATGTCGGCGATCCCCTGTTCGCCGAGTCGGTTGATGTCGTATATGGTGTACTCTTTGCCCTTGATTGAAAGCTTGCGCGTGAACGCTTCTCGTTTCATTGTTCCCCCTGTTTTACTTTTATTGATAAAAAATGGGCCCTATTATATGCGAGGCGCGATAACAGGATTACAAAGAATAAAGGGTTTGGGCCTGCCAATTTCAGGCAGAATCGTCCGGCGCATGGGTGGCAGGAAATATAGGGATTTTCAGCTGTTGTAATGAAACTATAGGGGAATGGCTCCCGGGTGTCAACCCTAGTAAACCGTCAAGGGGGGGAGGGCGCTGGAATCAAAGCAGACCTTGCCGGGGGGGGGGGATGAAATCTTGAAAAAGCTTCCGGGAGTGGACTAGGGTTTGACAAACCCGGGCTGTAAACGTAATCTTAGGGGATTTAAAGCCATTGATAAGCAGGAGGAAATAGATGTTTGCAGGCCGGGGAAATTTACGAATCAGAACAAAGCTGTTTATCACCTATTTTTCGGTGTTTGTTCTCATGCTGGCGGGTTCTTCCGCCCTGACCTACTCCCTTGTCAAGAGGAGCATCGACGCCAATATTTCCAACCAGATGAACTCGGCCCTTGATTCGATCCACGACATGGTGGTTGAGACGGCAGATCTCGTTATCCAAAATCACCTCCGGGCCATTGTTGAAAAGCGGGTCGAGGCCCTTGGCCTTCACCTGGACAATGTGAGAAGGGGGTATGTCACGGAAGCGGTGGCCAGGGTCAGGGCATTTAAGGAACTCACATCTGAGTCCATCGGTACCTCCGGCTACCTTTATTGCCTCGACTCCCAGGGCATTTTTAAGGCCCACCCCCATCCCTCCCTGGTGGGCATGGATGTATCGTTCCGGGAGTTTGTCAAGGAGCAGCTGAAATCCGGGACAGGGTACCTGGAATATGAGTGGAAAAATCCCAATGAGCCAGCCCCCAGGCTGAAGGCCCTCTATATGAAGCGGTTCGAACCCTGGGACCTGATCGTCTCCGCCTCCGGTTACAAGGAGGAGTTTTCAGAGATTGTGGGACCCGGGGAGTTGTCAAGGGCGGTTTCGGCCTTCAGGTTCGGCCAATCCGGGCACACCTTTATTATTGATCAAAACGGCAAGGCCGCCCCCCCCTCAGGGCTGGATCCCTTGTTGATGGAGAGCATCCCCATGGAGAGGGTGTTTGCAACACCAAGGGGCTTCACCATGACCCGGGCGGGCAACAGGCGGGTCATCCATGCCCACCGGCAGATCCCGGCCCTGGGATGGATCATTGTCAGCTCTGCCTATGTGGATGAGTTTGATATTGCTTCAACCCAGATTCAACGGGCTTTTTGGGTGACGGGCCTGGTGGCGTCCCTTGTGATCCTCCTTGTGGTTCTCTGGCTGAGCAACAATCTGAACCGGCCGGTCAGGGGGATGATCCGCACCTTTGGCCGTGGAATTTCCGGGGATTTTTCCGTGCGCATTAAAGAGGATGCCGACACCTATGAATTCAAACTCCTGGCCCGGCATTTCAACCGGTTTATGGAGACCTTTGAAACCTACGCCCTGGAGCTGAACACCAACATCCTTGAGCTGAAACAGTCCAAAGAGCGTATCCGGATGCTGGCAAAGTTTCCCGATGAAAGTCCCAATCCAGTCCTTCGGGTCTCCCCTGATTTCACCCTGCTCTACCTGAACCAAACGGCACAAACTCTCTTTTCGGACAGGGGATTTGCGGTTGGGAAGCCCCTTCCCCTGTACTGGATCGAAAAGCTTGAACAGAGCCTTGGGAAAGACGGTTACCAGGAGCTGGAGATCACCCTTGGCCACCGGGCCTTTTTATTCAGGACCAGCAAGATCTCGGACACGGAGTCGTTCTTTGTGTACGGGCGGGAGATCACGGAAAAAAAGCATTATGAAAATCTTCTGCTGCTCTCGGACAGTGTGTTTGAAAACAGCATCGAGGGAATCACCGTCTCCGATGCCGACGGTATCATCCAACGGGTCAACCCGGCCTTTGAGGGGATAACCGGGTATTCAGCCAGGGAGGCGGTGGGCCAGAACCCAAGGCTACTCAAGTCGGACCGTCACTCTCCGGAATTTTATGAAGAGATGTGGTCAAGCCTTAAAGAAAAGGGCCAGTGGTCCGGAGAGATCTGGAACCGCAAAAAGAACGGGGAAGCCTATCCCGAATGGCTCTCCATCACCGCCATCATGGGTAGTCAGGGCGACGTTTCAAGCTATGTGGCGGTGTTCCACGACATGACAGAGATTCGGCGCAGCCAGGAGAAACTCAGGTTCAAGACCTACCACGACGGCCTGACAGGGCTTCCAAACCGCCTGCTCTTTGAGGATCATCTTGAACGTTCCATCAGTATTGCCCAGAAGAACAAGTTTTTGGTTGCCGTTCTCTGCCTGGATCTGGACAATTTCAAACATGTCAACGAAAGCCTTGGACACAATATCGGCGACCTTTTTCTCCAGGAGGTCGGGAAACGGATCTCCCAGGATTTTAAGGACAAAACAACGGTATCACGGTTTGGGGGGGACCAGTTTAACATCACCCTCAACAGCCTTGCCACGGCCCAGGAGGCGGTTACCTGTGCAACGGATCTGATCGCCTTGTTTGAAAGCCCCTTTATGGTGGAAAAAAAGGAGATCTATACCAACATCAGCATTGGCATCAGCCTGTTTCCCACGGACGGGACCACCCCCACGGCCCTGATTCAGAATGCCGAGATCGCCATGCACAAGACCAAGGAATCGGGCAAGAACAGTTACTCCCTGTTTGAGAGCGGCATGAACCAGAAGATGATCAAACGGATCGAACTTGAGGCGGACCTGAGGCACGGCCTGGATAAGAACGAATTCAAGCTCTTTTACCAGCCCAAGGTGGCGGTTGAAACCGGAAAAATCTCGGGCATGGAGGCCCTGATCCGCTGGGACAACGCAGAAAAGGGGCTCATCTCCCCGGGCGACTTTATTCCCGTTGCCGAAGAGACCGGGGTGATCGAACCCATCGGCACCTGGGTGCTCAACCAGGCGTGCATCCAGACCAGGAAATGGCATGACCTGGGATACGGGTTCCTCAAGATCGCCGTGAACCTCTCGGCCGTGCAGTTTCGCAACAGGGATCTGGCCGGTAAGATCCAGGCCGCCCTCAACGATGCCGGACTCCATCCCCGGTTCCTCAATCTGGAGATCACCGAGAGCCTGGTGATGAACGATGTGGAAGCGGCCATCGACACCATGAACCGGATCGCAGACCTGGGGGTGAGTTTTTCCATTGATGATTTCGGAACCGGGTATTCCTCCCTGAGCTACCTGAAACGCTTTCCCGTGTCCATCCTCAAGGTGGATCAGTCCTTTGTCCGGGAGATCCCCGACAGCAAGGACGACATGGTGATCGCCCGCACCATCCTTTCCATGGCAAAGAACCTGAACATGAAAACCGTGGCCGAAGGGGTCGAGACCGAGGCCCAGCTTGAGTTCATGCAAGCCAACCACTGCGACGAGATCCAGGGCTACTATTACAGCCCCCCGGTGCCGGCAGACGAGTTCCTGGCCCTGCTTGAAGGGGGAATAAAAAGAGCTTGAAATCAATATGAGCCGCCGGCTCTTTTTCAGACAACACCTGTGGTGTTTCCAATGACTTTTCTAAAATAGTTTACGTTTGACGGGTGATAGCCGTTTTTGAAGTTCAAGACGCGGCCATTGTGCTTTGGTTTGCGGCAAGAGTATTAGGCGTGGCGAACAACGCTTTGCTTCTATTAAACCTCTTTCAGGCCCGGATCGTATGGGTTCCTTTGGTTGCCCCTTGGTTCCTGTTAAACTTTGAGGGGTGGCTACTATAGGACAATTAACTTGACAAGTTTTGTTTAACCCAATAAACTTTTCCCTATATAAAATAAGTACCCAACAGGAGAACTGATGAAAAAAAAAGCGTTGACTGCAAGCCTTGAAGACTACCTGGAGACCATCTATCATATAATCGAAGATAAGCAGGCCGCACGGGTAAAGGAGATTGCAAAACGGCTTGAGGTGAACAACTCCTCTGTAACCGGAGCCCTGAAAACCCTTTCCAAGAAGGGGCTGCTCAACTATGCCCCCTATGATGTGATCACCCTGACCGACAAGGGGGAAGTGATCGCCCTGGACGTGATCCGGCGCCATCGGGTGCTGAAGAAGTTTATCATCAATATTCTCTGCATTGAAGGTGAGTCGGCAGACGAAGCCGCCTGCATGATGGAACACTCGGTGACGCCTGAGGTGCTCGAGCGCATCGTGAGATTCGTGGAGTTTACCGAGGTGTGCCCCAGGAGCGGAACAGAGTGGATCTCCGGGTTCCGCAGGTTTTGCGACAGCAATTTCTCCATTGAGGTGTGCCAGGACAGTGCTGAGCGCTGCATGGGAGATATCAAGGATTTCTCCGCCAAGTGCACCACGGCCAACCAGAAACCGACCCCCCTGAGCTCGGCTCCGGAAGGGACAAAGGCGCGGCTGATCAGTTTTGGTAAAAAAACCAACCTGGGCAAACGGTTCACAGAGCTTGGCATCACCCCGGGCAGCCTGTTTGAGATCGGGGGCATTGCTGCGGAAACAGGGGATATCGATGTGGAGGTCCGGGGATATCATCTCACGGTGAGAAAAGTGGATGCCAAAAAGGTGATGGTGGTTCCGTTTGAAGCGTAATCCAACCCCTTTCTAAGCAGGTGCCCTTTGGGGTTGACATCTGTGTTTAGCTCCTATACCTTTAGTCCCATGCATACCACCGACTCCCATAGACGCGTGGCCCTGTTTGATGAGATGTTTCACAGGGTCATGAACAAGATGAAGCGGATAGAGCAGAAACCCAGGCGTTTTGGCACGGATTTTTTGCTCTATCCTTCAGAGATCCACACCATCGAAGCCATTGGCAGGAATGCCGGCATCAATGTCACCGCCCTTGCCTCCCTCCAGGGGGTGACCAAGGGGGCTATTTCCCAGATCGTCCAAAAGCTTGTGAAAAAGGGGATGGTGGTCAGGATGAAGGATGAGATGTCCGACCGCGAGGTGCTTTTGAAGCTCTCAGACACCGGAACGATCGCGTACAAGGCCCACCAGGATTTTCATTCAAGGATCTACCCGGATCTCGTGGGGGTCATCGAGCAGGCGGACGATGCCAATATCGAGTTCATGGAAACGGTTTTCAAGGCCATTGACCGGTTCTGCGACCAGGTGATCAGCGAGTCCTGACCCTTCGCTCCCACAGTCTTGTCCCCCCCATACTAATAGCTCCCCGCATATGAATTGAACCCATGGCTTATTACAATCTGAAAAGCCGCCATCTATAAACCCGTCATTGGTTTTATTTTTTTAGGTTGACAAGTTAGTTTAGGTGCTATACTTTGTCGGGTATGTTTAGGAGCTAAACTTGTTAACCCCATAAGACAGGAGTTCCCCATGGCAGAGCGTGTGTGCCCGGTTTGGGTAGGTTACCTTCTTTCCAGTCCCTTGAGAAAATTGATCCAGAATCCGGAAAAAATCCTATCACCCCATGTGAAGCCCGGCATGACCGTGGTGGATGTCGGGTGTGCCATGGGATTTTTTTCCATCCCCATGGCCGGTATGGTCGGTCCCAGCGGCCGGGTTGTGTGTGTGGATATCCAGGAGAAGATGCTGCAATCGCTTAAAAAACGGGCGGTCAAGGCCGGCGTGGACGCGGCCATGGAGTATCGGTTGTGCGTCAATGGCGCCCTTGGCCTGGAAGATCTCGACCAGGGCGTTGATTTTATCCTGGCATTTGCCGTTGTCCACGAGGTGCCGGATCCGGCAAAGCTGTTTGCAGAAACCTTCCGGGCCCTCAAGCCCGGCGGGCGGTTCTTGTTGTGCGAACCTGCGGGCCATGTCTCCCAACAGCTGTTCAGGGATACGGTGGAACAGGCCCGGGCTTGCGGCTACCAGGTGGTTGACAGCCCCAGAATCAGTAAAAGCCACGCAGTCCTTCTCGAAAAACAGGTCCGGTTGTAAGTCTTCTGCCTGGGGTGGGATTGCTGCACATGGACATATGGAATGCAGTCGATTCGCTTGGGCATTCGGCGGGGGCGGGATCTCTGCCCCTTTTTTTTGCCCCAAAGGTTTAGTTGCTAAACTTCCGAGGGACTATCACCATCAACCCATAAGGAGAATCGTCATGAAAGTAGCAATCATCGTTTTTTCGGCCACGGGCAATACCGCCAGGATGGCAAGGGAGATTAAAACAAATTTTGAAACTTTGGGTGTGGCGGTTGACGGGTACGATATCACCGCCTTGTCGGACAGGCAAAAAACAATCGATATCAGCCCTTACCAGGGGATCGTATTTGGATTTCCCGTTCATTCCCTGCGTGCACCCAGGGTGGCGCGGGAATGGTTGCGCACGCTTACGGGCCACGGGAAAAAAGCGGCTCTGTTTTTCACCTACGGCGGATTCACGGTTCACCCTGCCCACCAATCCACCCGGCAAATTCTGACTGAGCAAAATTTCAGCGTGGTGTCATCGGCCGAATTCCCCGGGGCGCACACCTTTAATCTCGGGGGATGGCGGGCGTTCCCAGACCGGCCCAATGAACCGGATTTCAATCTGGCCCAAGACTATGCCCAGGCAACCCTTAACCGATTTACAGGAGAAGATCCCGGCATACTGGGGGACTTGGATCATAGCATATACAGTGGGGAGCAACTGGATGGGTTTGAACGCTTACGATTTAAAATCGTCACCCAGCTTCCCACCCGGGCGGGCAGGGAGTGCAGCTTGTGTATGGCCTGCGAGGACGAATGCCCCACAGGCGCCATGGACGCCGTAACTGGCGAGGTGGACAGCCATAAATGCATCGCCTGCCTGGCCTGCGTGGCAAACTGTCCGGATCAGGTGCTTTCCATAAACGACACAACACCCTTCTGGGCCTTTAAGCTTGATATGGGAAAAACCACCGAGCAAGACCTGAACCTGCAACAGGGAAAGATCTACCTATAAAACAAGGGAGGTGCTGATCCGGTCGGTCAACGCCTCCCTGTCTAAACTTGCTGATGGAATCGAATTGATTGACGGCGATACTCAACTCCTGCCCGGCATCAAAACCGTGGCAGCCCCGGGGCATACCCCCGGGCACATGGCTGTATCCATCACTTCCCATGGCCGGGAGTTGCTCTACATCGGGGATGCCATCTTGCACCCGGTCCATATGGAACATCCGGAGTGGAACGCCATTGTCGACGTCATCCCGGAGGAGGCCGAGGCATCTCTATGAAAAGCATGGATTCAAGTTGGAGGAGCAGCATGACGGCACCCACTGGGGTACAACGGTGAAGGAGCTGAAACTTGTCCTTCGTTCCTGTACGGTGAGTGCCTGATCCATAAACAACTAGTCGTTTTTCGGTGGTTCAAAAAGGCCAGAAGACCGGGATCATGAGGGTGCCGAAAATCAGTATCATCAGATTCAGGGGGATACCCAGTTTCAGGTAGTCAATAAAACGGTAGCCGCCGGGACCATATACCAGCAGGTTTGTCTGATAGCCCAGGGGAGAGGCAAAACAGGCGCTGGCACCAAAACAGACGGCGATGATAAACGGCTTGGGGTCCACCCCGATGGTGGTTGCGGCAGAGATGGCAACGGGCAGTATCAGGACCGCTGTGGCGTTGTTGCTTAACAGCTGGGTAAAGATGCTGGTCAAAAGTATGATCACCCCCAGTATCAACCCCGGCGGGAATCCCTCCATCAGGCGGATAAGGGTTTCAGCGTAAAGCCTGCTGGCACCGGTTTTTTCAAGTGCGGTTCCAAGGGCGATGGTGCCTGCGATCAGCATGAGGATGTTGCCCTGGAGTGACCGGTATGCGTCCCTCACCTGAAGGCAGTTGGTCACAAACATGAGAAAAACACCTGCCATTGCGCTGACCATGATATTCAGAAGCCCGGTTGAGGCGGTTAAAACAACGGTGAGAAAAATGATCCCGGCATAATGGGCCCTGTTTTTCAGGACAATGGTGTGATGAATATCCTCGATGATGATAACATCGCTGTTGTGCCGGAAATCATCAAGCTTTGACCATGGCAGGTTGACCAGCAGGATATCTCCCACCCGGAGTCGTATGTCTTGAATATTCCTTTCCGTGTATTGCAGGCCGCTTCTTTGAATCGCGATAACCGCGAGTTGCGACTCCTGGTGGAGTTGTGTCTGCTTCAGTCTGTCCCCCACAAGGGAGGAATTCGGCGGAATAATGAACTCCACGGTAATGTTGTCTTCACCAGGGACCTGTTTCCTGGCGTTTTGCCGGTCGACCCTTACGGTGTCATTCTCCTCCATTAAATGAACCAGGTCTTTTGCAGATCCCTTTATCAGCAGCAGATCCTGTTTCATCATCCGGACCTTGTCCCTTAAGGGATGGAAAATCCGATGCTTCCTTACCAGTTCAACGGTTTCAAGGCTCGGGAAGTGTGCGGAAAAATAGAGGTCCGGCTTTTTTCCGATCAGACGGCTTTGGGCCGGGATCCGTATTTGGGACAGGTATTTCCGATGCCCTTTCTTTTCCAGTTCACAGGCGGGATTTGCCATGTTCGGCAGTATCTTTGCCGCAGAGATCAGAATAAAGCCAATGCCAACAACGGCAAGGGGGAGGCCCACCTTTGCAAGTTCAAACATGCCGATGGTGCCATACCCGTATTCAGCACTCAGGTCACTGACGATGATATTTGTGGACGTGCCGATGAGGGTGCAGGTCCCGGCCAGGATGGAGGTATAGGACAGGGGCAGAAGGTATTGGGACGGGCTCATGTTGAATCTGCAGCACATGCTGATCAGAACCGGTATGAAAAGAACCACCACCGGGGTATTGTTCATAAATGCCGATGACAGTGCCACAATGAGAAATACAAGATAAATGGCTGTTTTACCGTTATCACCGGCCAGTCGGGTGACCTGGTTTCCCAAAAATTCTATGGCGCCGGTGCGAATCATCCCCCTTGAGATTAAAAACATGGCAGCCACGGTGATCAGGGCCGGGTTGGCAAACCCGGCCACCGATTCCACCGGGGTGAGGATCCGGGTCAGCGACAAAGCCGCCATGATACCTATGGAGGTAACGTCATAGGGCAGCTTTTCAGTTATTAAAAGAAAAATTGTAATTATCAGAATGAGGGTGACGATCCAGATCTCCATGGTGTAAACCCCGCGTTTCTTTGAAATGCCAAATCTTGAATCTTAAGAGTAATACACCATGCCTTTCAGCACAATATCTGATAGATCCATCCTATCTGTTTTGTGGGGTTTTGTGCCCCCGGACCTGAAGCCAGGGCGGTTTCAGATCCGGGGGAGTTCACTTTATATTGCACTAGCGGGCCGTCAGGTTGGCAAGGACCGCAGCCACATGGATCAGATTGTCGCCATTGCCGATATACCGGGGGCACAAGGTGTAGGTTTGGCGCAGGGTTTGTGGCGATTCGAAGGTCGGGATAATAATCACCGGGATGCCGTCGAAAAAGTCCCTGACAGATATAAGTGATTCAAGGGTGTCCTGGCCGTCAATGACCAGTATCAGGACTGTTGGAGCGGCCATGGGCCGGTGAAAACGGGCCGTCAGCTGGGGCACGGTATCACAGAATTCGATATTTCCAATTTTCGGCCCGAATGCCTTGACAAGCTTTTCACGCAAGCCCTTGGCCGGCTGTTCCCCCCACTTTTCCTGGCCTGCACACGTGTTGGCCACGGATGAATCCGGCGTATCCCCGTCAGCGCAAAGTATCAATATACTCATACAGTCTCCTTTTATGTTCGCCATTGCTTCCATGGGAGCGAGCTTAATCAAGTTTTATGCCATTGTTGGTAATTTTGTCTGTTTCGTATCTATGGGGTTTAATTCCAGGGAGTTATGTTTGCAGGTGGAAATCCCCGTTAATTGGGGGTGGGGGAAAAAGATGTGCAGGGATGAGACGGGGTCTTATTGATGAGAATGGGGGGTGATAGGGGGCGGATTTGGAAAGCCCCCCACCGGAGACCATGGTCAAAGGGTGATGTTGTGTTTTTTGATCAATCGGTACACCTGGGCCCTTGAAAGGCCGGACAGGCGGCAAATTTCGTTTATGGTGCCGCTTGCGGCAGCACCCACCTCCTTGAAGTATCTCTTTTCAGCGGCTTGCATGTACTGGGAGTGGGGGAGTATGGTCCCCGGATCTTGATCCATGGGGTCTTCCAAGGGAGGGGTTGACCCCCGCACCGCCTTTTGCGCCAGATTGGCGCGGATATGGACCGGCAGATGAATGGGATGGAGGAGGGGCTCATCTTTTCCATGGATCACGGCCGCTTCCACGGCCGCCACAAGTTCCCTGACATTGCCGGGCCATCGGTAGCGAACAAGGGCTTCCAGAAATTCGGGATAAAACCCCTTGACCGTAATTCCAAACCGGGTGCAGTATTTTTCAATGGAGCGCATGGCAATGATTTGGGCATCCCCCTGGCGATCCCTGAGGGGTGGAAGGGAGATGGTCAGTCCGCGAAGGCGGAACAGAAGGTCTTTCCTGAAGCTGCCCGCGTCTGCCATTCCATCGATATCCTGATGGGTGGCGGTAATGAGACGAAAATCGATGGCATCTTCCCTGCCCCCCCCGATGGAGCGAACCCTGCGTTCCTGGAGGACCCGCAGGAACCGTTTCTGATTCGAGGGTGACAGCTCCCCCAATTCATCCAGAAACAGGGTGCCCCCGTTGGCCTCACGAATTAATCCTGCCTGGGATTTCGTCGCCCCGGTGAACGCCCCTTTTTCGTGGCCGAACAGAACGCTTTCCACCAGGGATTCGGGCAGGGCTGCGCAATCCACCACCACAAAGGGGCCTTTTGCCCTGGGGCTGTTATCATGGATGGCCCGGGCAAAAAGTTCCTTGCCCGTTCCGCTCTCGCCCATGAGCAGCACACTGGCATCGCTGCCGGCCGCGTTGGCTGCCTGGGCCAGGCAGTCGGACAGTTCCGGGCTGTCCCCGCTGATCTTTTCCCGCTTGAAGGGTGCCGGGCCTGATTTGGCCTTTCTTGCCAGCCGGATCTCCATGGCGTGTTTGAGGGGCAGGGAGATGGTATTGGGCGTGACCGGTTTTTCGATATAGTCCCATGCGCCGCTGCGGATGGCCTGGGCTGCGCCGTCTGCGGAGCCTTCCCCCGTCAGGATGATCACCTCCGGGGCTGACGGGGTCTTCCGGAATTCGGATACCGCCTCAAGTCCGCTGCCGTCCGGCAGGTGCACATCCAGAAAGATGATATCCCAGGGGGCTGAGTTTGCTTTTTTCAGACCTTTTTTAAGTGTCCGGGCATGGTCCGCAGCATATCCCATGGAGGTCATGACTTCCTCCATGAACAGACATACGCCCGGGTCATCATCAACGATCAGAATCTGATTCATTTGCTTTCTCCACACCTTTATCCCGAGTCCAGCGAACCCAAAAACAGATGACGGGTTCGTTCACGCCGGGGTCATGATGATTGAAGTTCCTTGACACATTGATTGTTAAACTGTATTTTTTCCGGTCGACGTGAGGTGCAGATAGCATTTTAAAATCCACGGTGCAAGCAAATTTTATCAGGGGGAAAATATGGCGATGGAAAACGATAAAATATTTCGGATGAGTGAAGATACCCCCGGGAAACTTATCCTGATGATGAAAGCGCTGGACTTCACCGGCGATGCCATTGGCATCGTCGATCCTGAAGGGCGCCATTGCTATCAAAACAGAGCCTTTTCAGAGCTGTTCGAATTTGAAACCGCCCAGGAAGTCGTGGCCCAGGGCAGCGGCTTTAACCTTGTTCAGGACAAGAGCATTGCAAGGGAAATAACGGACAGTATCATGGCCGGAGAGGCATGGGCCGGCGCGCTCACCATGGTGACAAAAAGCGGACGGAATTTTCCGGCCTTTCAGCGGGTTGATGCCATCCGGGACGACGGCGGAAAGGTGATCGGTTTTATTTTTGTCATCACGGACTGGACCGAGCGCAGGCGGGCAGAGACGCTTCTTCTGTCCCAGTATGATCTTGCCCATGCCGTGGGGGCCACCAGTGATCTTGATGGGTTTCTTGCACTCTGTGTTGGTTTTGCAATCCAAGGCTCAGGCATGGATTGCGGGGCAATCTATCTGGTCAAAGGGGATGGTTCCCTGTCCATGCGGTCCCATAGCGGACTGTCCCAATCCTTTGCCAGGAAAATCGCATGGTATGCCCCGGATTCGCCGTACACCACAATGGTTTTAAAAGGATCGCCTGTTTTTACACATGTTAACAACCTTGAAAACTTGGTTGATCCGGTCTGTTGGCAAGAGGGGCTGAAGGCGGTGGGGCTTATCCCGATCAAACATGAGCACCGGGTTATCGGTTGTCTGGGGGTGGCCTCCTGCAAGGCCGGTACCTTTTCGGAAATATCCCGGGACGCCCTGGAAACAATAACGTCCTTCATGGGGCTGCATATCATGAAAAAGCAGGCGGAGGAACAGCTGCGCAGGAGTGAAGCACAGTTGGCCGAACGGGTCAAGGAGATGAAGTGCCTTTTTGAGCTCTCCAGTCTTATTGAGGCTCCCGGTATCTCCCTGGAGGAGATTTTCGAACAGGGCATCGGCCTGATTCCGCCAGGATGGCAATACCCGGAGATCACTTGTGCACGCCTCAAGATAGAGGGCCGGGAATATAAGACGGACAACTATCGGAACACTTCCTGGCGATTGTCACAGGAGATTGTGCGGTCCGGGATCAGGGTGGGGACATTGGATGTCTGCTATCTTGAAGAGCGTCCCCTGATGGATCAGGGGCCTTTCCTGAAAGAGGAAGCAGACTTGATGGAATCCCTGGCCAAGCGGTTCCAGTCTGTCATCGATCAGCGGCGGACCCGGGAGGCCCTGGTGGCCAGCGAGGAAAAATACCGTAACCTTTATGAAAATGCCCAGATAGGACTTGTCCGGACACGGCTTTTTGATGGATTGTTCCTGGAAGCCAACCTCCATATGGTTGAAATGTTTGGCTACGATTCCCGGGATGAACTCCTCCAGCAACGCTCCATAAGTGATTTCTATGTCGAGCCTGGCGCAAGAGCCTATATGGTTGCAGCGCTCAGGGAAAATGGTCAAGTGGAAAACCACGAGGCGCGCTTCAGGAGAAGGGACGGTTCCCTCTGTTGGTTGCGTTTTTCCGGCAGGCTTTATGGCCCGGGGGAGAATTTTGAAGGGGTGGTCACCGACATAACGGAAACCAAAGAGGCAGAGGCGCAAAAGGAACGGCTTGCGGAACAATACCGCCAGGCCCAGAAGGTGGAGGCCATCGGCCGGCTGGCCGCAGGCGTGGCCCATGACATGAACAACCTGCTGACCCCCATCCTCGGGTTCGGCGAGATGCTCATGGCTGATTTGGACCTGGGTGACCGGCAGAGGCGCTACGTGGACCAGATCGTGCGGGCAGGCCACCGGACCCGGAATCTGGTGCGTCAGCTCCTGGCCTTTGGCCGCAAACAGACCCTGCAGTACAAGCCGCTGAACCTGAACGCCACCATCCAGGAATTTGAACCGTTGCTGCGGCGTACCATCCGGGAAGATATAGAGATCGAGTTCATCCCTGATCCCGGCATTCAAACCATCAAGGCGGACATTGGCCAGGTCGAGCAGGTGATCATGAACCTTGCCGTGAATGCCCAGGATGCCATGCCGGAAGGCGGCAGGCTTACCCTGGAGACCGCCATGGAGGATATCGACCCGGCGTCTGCTGCGGCTCGTCCCGGCACCCGGGAGGGACGCTATGTCATGCTGGCGGTCAGCGACCCTGGCTGCGGCATGGATGATGCGGTCCGGGAACATATTTTCGAGCCGTTCTTTTCCACCAAGGGCGATCAGGGTACCGGCCTGGGACTTGCCACGGTCTACGGCATTGTTAAACAGCACGGGGGCAACATCTGGGTTTACAGCGAACCGGGAAGGGGCACGACCTTCAAGGTCTACCTGCCGGTCTCAGACGACGCCCCGGTCGAACAAAAGGCCCCGGAAGTGTCGCCCGGAGGGCCGGGCGGTTCCGAGACCATTCTGCTGGTGGAAGATAATGGGCAGGTTCGGGATTTCGGCAGTGCCGTTCTCACCCAACAGGGGTACACGGTTCTTGTGGCGGAAGACGGGGCTGAAGCGTTGCAGATCCTTTCCTCCCATGGCGGTTCGGTGGATCTTCTGCTGACCGATGTGATTATGCCCGGGATGAACGGTAAAGAGCTGTTTACCCGGGCTGTTGATATGCATCCGGGCCTGAAGGTGCTCTATATGTCCGGCTACACCGGTAACGTGATCGCCAGGCACGGCGTCCTCGAAGAGGGGGTTGAGTTCATCCAGAAGCCGTTCACCGTCCAGGGACTGACCGCCAGGGTCAGAAAGCTCCTCTGGGGTCAGGCTTAGATTCTTTTCAGCATCTTTTCGATGATCCCGGCAAAGGCCTTCTGCTCCTGTTCACTCAGGCACGAAACGATCTCTTCCGTCATTCTGATGTGGAAGTTGTGGTGCTCTTCAAAATGTTTTTTGCCTTCCCGGGTCAGCTCGATCATGTAGGAACGCCTGTCCTTTTCATGGGGTCTTCGTACCAGAAGGCCCTTTTTCTCAAGCCTGTCAACGCTGACGGTCAGGGTGCCCGTGGTCACGCCGATCTTTCCTGCCAGATCCTTCATCTTTATGGCCCCGGCATGGCCGACGATCTCAATGGTATGGATCTGGGCCGTGGTAAGGCCTGAGTCCCTGACCACCGACTCTTCCCAGGAGGAGAGCTTTTCGTAAAATTCCACTATGATTCTTGCCAGGTTTTTCAGTTCCATCCTGTTCTCCAAATGAGTTCATGTCGTTGGTGTTCCCCTATCACAGGCTATCTTCCGACACAATCTAAAAAAGTAGCTTGATCATCAAACTACTTGACACCCGAGCTATATCGGGATATATCAGCCGGTAAAGATAGCTTGACATTCAAACTACTCGAAATTCAAACTTTTAAGGAGGCGTGATGATAGGGCGACATGGGAATCTCAATGTGTACCGGGAGATCTTTAAATCCAGGGACTTTTTCCGGGTTGCGTCCGGCGGCATGCTCATTCCGGCTGCCCTGGCAGTGACCCGTACGGGTGATTTGCCGCTTTTAAATCTTTCCCCCTCAGACCTGGTGCTGATGGTATCCATCGCCGTCAACGGTGTGCCTATTATCATGGGGGCCTTCCGGGGCATGATGAAACGCCAGATCAATGTGGACGAACTGGTGAGCATTGCCATCCTTGCCTGTCTTTTCAACGGCAATTTTTTTGAGGCGGCCGTTGTCAGTGCCATCATGATGTTCGGGGCCCTGGTGGAGGAGGCCGTGAGCGACAGTGCGAGGAACGCGATCCAGCAGCTCATGGAACTTGCGCCCGGGCAGGCAACCATCGAAAAAGAGGGGGGCGAGGTCCAGGTGAACGTTTCCGATATTGTCCCCGGGAACAGGGTTGTCATCAGGGCCGGGGAGACTATTGCCGTTGACGGCATCATCACAAGCGGGGCAACCTCCGTGGACGAGTCCACCATCACCGGGGAGTCGATTCCGGTTGTAAAGCAGGTCAACGATCCTGTGTATGCCGGCACCCTGTGTGTGGACGGATTCATCAAGGCCGAAGCCACCCAGGTGGGGGAGAATTCAACCATCGGCAAGATCATCCGGATGGTGCGGGAAGCGGAGGCGTCAAAGACGGAGAGTGGGGGGATTGTGGATCGCTATGCCGCGTTTTTTACCCCGGTTATCCTTTTTGTTGCCGCTCTCACCTATGGGATCACCCTGGATATCACCCGGGCGATCACGGTGCTCATCGTGGGCTGCCCCTGCTCCTTTCTCCTGGCCGGGCCGGTATCCACCGTTGCCGCCATCGGCCGGGCCGCCAAGGCCGGCATCCTTGTCCGGGGCGGCAGGAGCCTTGAAAAGATAGCAACCGCAACCGGGGTGTTCTTTGATAAGACAGGGACCCTTACCCAGGGCGAGCCCGTGGTCACCCGGATGGATGTTTCGCCCGGGTTCACTGAAAAAGAGATGCTCTCCCTTGCCTCAGCCATTGAAGCCGGCAGCCTTCACCCCCTTGCCAAGGGAATCGTGGCAAAGGCCACGGCGCTTGGATGCGACGCCCAAGTCGCCACCGGCATCTTTTCGGAACCGGGCAGGGGGATATCCGGTATGGTGGGGCAGAGACGGGTTGAGATCGTAACAAGCGATCGCTGGGCAGACCTTGGATTGACCGCCGTCCAAGTGGTTGTGGACACGGGTACGGCAGGATACATTGGCCTGCAGGACCGGCCAAGAAGCTGCGCACAAAAAACGGTCCAAGCCATTCGCAGGACGGGGGCCGAGGATGTTGCCATCCTTTCCGGCGACCAGGAGGCGCCGGTGAGGGCCGTGGCAGACGGGGTGGGGATCATGGAGATCCATTTCTGCCAGAAGCCCCAGGACAAGCTTGCGGTATTGAATTCCTACCCCAGGGGCGGTCTTGTCTATGTGGGGGACGGAATCAACGATGCACCGGCCTTAAAGGCTGCCGATGTGGGCATTGCCATGGGATTGAACGGTTCCGATGCCGCCCTTGAAACGGCGGACGTGGTATTGATGAACGACCGGCTGGACCGGCTGCCCTTTCTCATCGACCTGGGTAAAAACATGAGCCGGATCATCAAGGTCAGCATTGCCATCAGTTTTCTGATCAACCTTGTTGCCGTGGCTGCCGGCTCCCTGGGGCTGTTGACCCCGATCATGGGCGCTGTCATGCACAACCTCGGCTCCATACTGGTGGTGCTCCTGGCCGCCTCCCTCTGCTGGGGTCAGGCCTAGCTTGTTGATATCATCGGGGTCAGGCTTAGCTTGTTGGTATTATTTCTGGTGCTGCAGTACGCTTGTCAACAAGCTAAGCCTGACCCCTTTTTAAATGTTTATGGGTTAAACTTTGAACTGCTCCACTTTTTGTTTGAGTCGCTGGGACAATTGGTTTAGCGACTCGGCGCTGTCGTTGATTTTTAATCCATTGTCCGACATTTGGTGGGATGCCTGGTTGACGTCCGCCATATCCGTTGCGATCCGGGCGGCGGCATCTGAACCCTGGGTGATATTGTCGGTGACATCCCGTATGCCGTCGGCTGCCTGGCTTACATTGCCGGCGATCTCGGCGGTGGTGGCAGACTGTTCTTCAACCGATGCGGCAACATGATCTATCATTTCGTTTACATGGGTGATGGCCCCCGTGATCTCCTCTATTTCCGAAACCGTTTCCCGGGTGGCGCCTTGAATGTTCTCGATTTTATTTTTAATTTCCTGGGTCGCATCTGCTGTCTGCTGAGCCAGGTTTTTGATCTCACCGGCTACGACAGCGAAGCCTTTCCCGGCCTCCCCTGCCCGCGCAGCCTCAATGGTGGCGTTTAATGCAAGCAGGTGGGTCTGCTCGGAAATGTCCGTGATGGTTTCAACCACATTGCCGATCTGCCGGGCCGAGGTGCTCAGGCCGGTGATACGGTCCGCTGTTGTTCGGGCCCGTGTGACGGTGTGGATGCTTGTCTCCCGTGTTTCTGCGGTGTTTTGGGCAATGTTACCAATGGTGTGGTTCATCTCTTCGGCCGCCGCCGAAATCATGGCGATATTGGCCGAAGATTGGCTGGCTGCCGCCGCCAGGGAGGAGAGGTTGCCACTCATCTCTTCGGCTGCGGCTGCAACGGCGTTTGATTTTTCGGCCACCTGGGCGGCACCGGTCGACATCTGTTCCGAAATGCATAAAAAATCATGGGAAGAGCGATTGAGGGTTTCTGCATTTCCGGCAAATTCCGTGATCATCTCTTGCAATTTCCGGGCAAACAGATTGAACCATCGGGCCAGGCTGCCCACTTCGTCCCTGGACGCCACATTCAGCCGTTTGGTCAGGTCGCCTTCCCCCGAAGCAATCTCCTTGAGGCCGGAACCCACTTTTTTGATGGGGCCGACAACTCCCCTGACAAGGTTGAAACCGATCATCACCCCCAGCACCATAGCGGCGCAGGTGAAAACGACCAGGAAACGGGTGGCCTTTTCCTGGAACGCGCCCAGTGCCGCCACGTGGCCGGCCCGGATCCCGGCGGCACGCTCCTGGGACAACTCGCGCTTGGTTTCCATCAGCTGCATGGTCTTCCGCAGGGCAAAATTCAGGTCATAGTATTCCTTGAACCGGGCAAGATAATCCCCTGTGCCCCGGGTGATTTTGTCAAAGAGCCTTCCTTCCCGGCCGGAGGTGAAGTAAGGCTTCATGGACGGCAGGCAGGCCCCCATGGTTGCCGCTGTATCGATCCCGAGCAGTTTTTCCATGTCTGTGATCAGGCCGCTGCCGCTGGCATCCTCCTGGTAAAGAACAAAATCCTTGGCCATCTCCTGAAAACCAAGGGGTTTGTTAATGAGGATGGCCGTTAGCCCCGTGCGTTCAGCCTGGGCTGCCAGGGCATCGGTGATCTCCATTATCTCCCCAAGGGTGCTTTCGTCTGTATGCGGTGTCCCCCGGGTAAGCTGTTGCCTGAGGGTGTCCAGGCGCAGGTTCAGCTTCTGGGTTTTACGTTTGACCGCCCTGTCCAGGGAGATGGCGGAGCCCAGGATACCGGTGGCCTGTTCCCGCAGTTGATCCATGAGCGCCACCCCTTGGTCAAACTGGGTCCGGTAGCTGCCAAAGACGGTGTCGTAGTCGTTGAACGTGGCCATCAGATCCTCCAGGGCTTTTGATTCCCCGGGAGAAAGCCCGGCTGAGGACAGGTGGTCCGACCGGGTGCGGACCTGGTCGCGCAGGGCCAGGTATTCTTCAAGGGGATTCTTCTTTTGAATCCCATCCGCCCTGTTGCCGGTGGATGCCTGCCGACCTAAGCTTTCCCTGTGAACAAGCCAGCTTTGGGCCGTTTCCTCCATCTGTTCCCCAAAGGTGATCAACTCTTCCAGGGCAATGTTCCTCTCGGTTTTTTGCTTGAATATCCTGGCGCTGTAGAGGGCACCTGCGCTGATGGCGAGGGTGAGGCTCAGTAATATGGCAAGCCCGCAGATAATTTTGTGGGTGATTTTTATATTCTTCAGGGTCATGTCAGTGTTCCGTTAGATTTTTTCAATTGTGTCTTTATCCTTTTATAAAATAGTGTGGGTGGTTTGTTTGGTGTGCAAAACATTTTTTGCAACGCCATAATGTGGGTGATTAGAATAGAATTCTGTCTTTGTCAACAGAAAAAAGTTTGGCATGTCTATCTTTTTGTTGCATTGCATAAACTTCTTCTTTGTAAAAAAGAAGTTTATTGTCTATCTGTTGGCGGTCAGCTGAACTATGGAATGGGGGTGAGTTAAGGTTGGCGGCCATACCGGTGTCAAGTGTACAGACCTGCCCCATATTAAAGGAGAAGAGAATGGAACAACGGATTGTCAAACCTGTGATCACCCGGTCCGAGGTGATCTACCTCTTTGTGGCGGTGGTGGTGGTCGTGATGATAGCGGGCGGGGGCATTGCCGGGAGCGGATACGGTTAATGTAATCATCGGGGTCAGGCTTAGCTTGTTGGTATTTCTTTCGGTGCTGCGGTAAGCCTGTCAACAAGCTAAGCCTGACCCCTTTTCGTTAGAAGGAAGCATCGCTTATTGTGACAGCCGCATCGCCTGATGCTTGGATTGAAGCGATTTTTCCCAGGGTCATGGGGGTGATGTTGTTGATGAAAAAATCGGCGCTTTTAATCTGGCCTTCAAGGTAGGGCACCTCCTTTTTCTTTGCGCCGTTGCCAAGTTTTTCACTGGCAATGTTTGCCCGCCACAGCAGCATCCATGCCATTACCGTATCTCCCATTACTTCAACAAAGGGAACCGAGTGGGCAAAGGCGACCTTGAACTTGTCAGACATTGCCGTGGTTCCCAGATGCATTGCTGCATGCCCCAGGTCGTTGATCAATGTTTCTGTCCTGTCTGCAAGGACTTTCAGGCCATCATCTTCTTTTGCTTTGGCGATAACGCCTTTTACTTCATTGATAAAATCCATAAAGGCCTGGCCATTGTTCATCCCCAGTTTTCTTCCGAGCAGGTCCATGGCCTGGATGCCGTCTGTGCCTTCGTAGATGGACGCAATCTTGCAGTCCCTGGCCAGCTGCTCGACGGGGTAGTCTTTGGTATATCCGGCACCGCCGTACACCTGGATCGCCTTGACGCACATGTCAAAGCCCCTTTGGCTGTTATATGTTTTGAGCACCGGGGTAAGCAGTTCGCTCATCATTTTTGACTTGTCCCGTTCTTCCTGGGTGTCGGCGATTTTGGCTTTGTCGAAGCAATTGGCGACATAATAGGTGAAGCTTCTCATGCCCTCCACATGGGATTTCATCTCAAGAAGCATTCTTCTGACATCGGGGTGATTTATGATCGCTACCGGGGGAGCTGCGTGGTTCAAAGTGTCTTCAAGGGCCCGGCCCTGTATTCTTTCCCTGGCATAATTCAAGGCGTAGAGGTAGGCATTGGATGCATGGGCAAACGACTGAAGTCCAACGCCGAGCCGTGCTTCATTCATCATGTGAAACATGACTTTCATGCCTTTATTTTCTTCCCCGAGGAGCACGCCGCGGCACTTGCCTTTGCTGCCTAATGCCATACTGCATGTGGCGCTGCCGTGGATGCCCATTTTTTCCTCCACACCCGTACAGACAATATCGTTTTTCTCTCCCAGGGAACCGTCATCATTCACCCGGTATTTGGGAACGAGAAAGAGGGAAATCCCTTTTGTCCCTTTGGGCGCGCCTTCGATGCGGGCCAGCACCGGGTGGATGATATTTTCGGTCAGGTCATGATCTCCCGAGGTGATGAATATTTTGTTCCCGGTGAGCGTGAACGTGCCGTCTTTATTGGGTTTCGCCGTTGTTTCAAGGCTGCCGACATCGGAACCGGCATTGGGTTCCGTAAGAAGCATGGTGCCTCCCCATTGGGCGGTATAGAGCTTTTTCAGGTAGAGCTCTTTTTGTCGCGCCGTGCCGAAGAGCTCGATCATCTTACCGGTTCCGTGACCAAGGAAAGAATAGGTGGCAAAAGCAAAATTGGTTCCCACAAGATATTCCGCCGCAGCCGTTGCAATGGTTTCGGGAACACCCTGGCCCCCGTATTCGGGATCTTCGGTGATGGAGGTAAATTCAGCTTCCCTTAACAGATTGAACGGGCGCCGGTAACATTCGGGAATGATCACGTTTCCGTTTTCCAGCCGGACACCCTCACGGTCCCCTGCCTGATAGGTGGGCAGGATCTCCTTAATTGCAAATTTTCTGGTTTCATTTATCAGCATGGTGAAGGTATTTTTATTGAAATCGCGGAATTTTTCGACATGGCACAGCTCATCAACGTTTAACTGATCAAATAATACGAAATCGATATCTCTTCTGTCTGCTATCTGTTCTGCCATCTTATTCTCCCTGTCCTGTGGGTTAATAGATTATATTCCTGAAAAAAATGTAACCGCGTCTGCGGTACCTTTCTCAATGGCACTAACGTTAGCGAATCGGCTGATAATAATAGGTGAAGCTCTGTTTGTTGCTATCCATGGATTGATCTCAAGCATTATTGGTGTGGTCTCTATGATTTAAATGCTTACATTGGTGAGAATTGATTGTCAATAATTTTTTTTAGGCGGCATGAACTGTAGATTCTTAAGGTGTAGTCTCACTTGTAGAGGTGTTGTGTCGGTCCTGATGGACGATTTGTATATGCGACGTTTTTTGGTAGGTCAGGTGTGGTTCTTCTTTTGCTTGACGGTGAAAGTTTTTTTAATGTTAGCCAGATGATAGTTGTCAGTCCGTCTGTTCCGGCGGGTACGCTTCTGGAGATTATTGGCATTTCAACCCGCTGAATTGAGTCTGGGAAATGGTATTATTTTTAATGTCGGTATGAAACCGGTGGAGAAAAGGTCCTTTTTGATCACCCCATTTCCAGGCGGTATCTGAAGTTGTTGCATTTCGATTTCAATTAAAGGGTGACCGGGTCAGGCCGTGCTGAAATAACGACAATAAGCTAGGCCTGACCCCCATTATCTATAGCTGGAATACAAGGGATGCGGCCTGTTTGAGCTGGTTGCAGGAGTTGAGGGCTTCGCCTGTGGCATCGGTATTCGTGGAGTAGCGAATGAACCAGCGCCCCGATTTGGGAATGGGGATTTTCAGGGGGTCGCCGCTGGACACCGTTGTTTCTTTGTAAAACATATCCTCCGCCTTGGTTGAGTAGCCGCTATATGAGGCATCCCAGCTGCCCTCACCGTTATAGGGCTTGCCGTTGCTCCACACGGACAGCTCCAGGGTATCACCGGGTTTCAGGGTGGAGATATCCTTTGTCGGCACAAGTTCCAGGGCCAGGTCCACCCGGGCTGGAAATTCCGGGGACGGGGTGTCGCACACCACATAGGTCTTTGTGTACTGGTTGCAGTAAAGGCTGGTGATGATTTTTTGGGCCTTGGCTTCAACAAGGTTTTTCGGTTTGATCACATGGTGTTCCCGGCCCTTTTTATCGATATAGATCGTGTAGTAACCGGGATTGGTTTCTGCGGTCAGCACATAGGTGCCAGGGGTTTTATAGTCGACCATGTAGGAGTGGAGGGAGGTCTCATCCCGGATTTGAATCTCTTTAACCTCTCCCGAGGGCGCGTGGACCTTGATATTGTTCAGTTTTTTTGCCCGTACCCCGTCGGAAACCGGGATGTGGTGGCCGTAGCAGAAGAAGAGAGGGAATTGTTTGCCTTCATGGACATGGTAGCGGCTGGACTGGATATAGAGGGTGTGGGCAAATGAGCTGGAGGCGAATAAGAGGCATGAGACAATGGGAAGGACATACCCTGTTAATTTGTTTTTGAGGCTGCTTTTTGGATTGGTGAATGTGTTCACGGGATCTCCTTTGCTGATAGAAAAGGGACGGGGGAGGGGGTGTCTTGTTGCCGTAAATAACGATAACAAGGCAGGCCTGCTCCCTATTGAAAGAGGTGGGTGATATTTTTCTGGACGGTCCTGTAGAGAACGTTGTCTGTTCCTGAGTGGTGTTCCGTCATCGCCAGGGCATCATTGTAGTAAAGAATGGCCTGGTCCCACCGGCCCTCCATGGCATGGACCAGCCCGAGGTTGTTGAGGATCTTGGGTTCAAGGCAGCCCAGGCCGATGTTCTGGATTTTGGCCAGGGCGGTTCTGAGCTTGGCCTTTGCCTCGTCATACCGGCCCGCATTTCCATCGGCCATTCCGGTTCGGTTGAGGCGGCCGATGGACTTTAATTCCGCTTTTCTGTTGAGTGTCTTTGGGGAATTAATCATGGTGTCTCCTAGGCTATGGTTGATACAACCGATTCGGTCCATTCCCTGATCTCTTCCGTCTCAGGGTCTCCGTCGATCTTCAGGCCCTCTGCCACCAGTTGGCCGCCCTTTGCCCTGATCCGTTCTTCGATGGCATCCACGGCCCCGCAGAAATAGTCGTAGGTGGAATCGCCGCAGCCAAAGACGGCAAAGCGCTTTCCTTCAAATGGGGGGGCCGCTTTCATGTCATCAAAGAAATCCACGAAATCCTCCTGGAGCTCGATCTCGTCATCCCCCCAGGTGGAGGCACCCAGAAGGTAGAGATCAAAGTCGTTTTCAAGCGCCTCCACCCCGGCGTCCGTGACATTCTTCAGGGTGATCTCAACGTTGTTGTCCCTTAGAATGGTTTCGATCTCTTCGGCGGCGAATTCGGTGTTCCCTGTGGTTGATCCGTAGATGATGAGTGCTTTGGCCATGGTGTCTCCTTGTGGGTTTTCTCTGATCACCTCAAGGCGATCAGTCGTGTCTAAGTATGTTTGGGTTGCCTAACTAATTTATGTGAGAAAATATAATCCCTGGAGGGCTCTGTCAATACTTTTTTAAAAAAAACAGGTTTCGGGACTTTGGGGTCAGGCTTAGCTTGTTGGTGATTTTTTCGGTGCTGCGGTAAGCCTTGCAACAAGCTAAGCCTGACCCCTTTTGTCATTACGCCTGTCCCCCCAATGCGGTGATCCATTTCATGAGGATTTGGGGATAGGAGAGGGGATCGGCATCGCTGTAAAAGGGGAGGGAGAAAACAGCCTGATGCCTGAGTGCCGGGGTGTCTGACAACTCCGGGTGCTTTGCCACCGCCCGCGCAATGGCCGTTTGAACGGCAATGCTATCCCCGGTGATGACGATCACATCGGGATTGGCCGCCAATATTTTGTCTATTTTCCGGATGGACAGATGCCCCTTGGAAATTTTGTCCCGGGGGGTGATCACCGCATGGGCAAGGTTGCGGGCCTTGAGCTTGTCGAGGATGTAGGTGTCCGTATACCCGCCCGGGGCCTCAAGCCGCAGGAAGCTTTTGCCGGTGGCGGTCTGGAGGGTGCCGCTGACAACGGCCACCTTCAGCCCCGGTTTTACCCTGGGTGCCATGGCTTTGGCCTTGTCCATGAGTTTGTGGTAGGCGGCAAGCTCGGCCGCAGCCTTGTCCGGGCAGCCAAAGTAGTCGCCCAGGGCCGTGACGGCCGGGTCAATGCCCTGGGTGAAATCCATGACAACCGGGGTGATGCCCCAGGCGTTGAGCTGTTGTTCAATCGCTGCCGGGGTGATGTCGGACTTGTAGCGGCATGGGGGGGACGCTTTGGAGAGGAGGACCGGCAGTTCCTTGTACTGTTGCAGGGCGTTTTTGACCTTTGTCTTTTTATGGCCGGCAAGGCCTTTGGAACAGCTCAGGAACCGTGCTCCGGCCCGGGCCGTGGAAGCCCCTTCCCACAGGTCCTTGCTGCCCACCCATGCGGTGGGCAATATATTGAGATGAAGGGCGGTTGACACGGCCCGTTCGCCAACGATCACCACATTCTTTTTTTCGATGGGGATGGATGAACAGGCTGCAAGGGCGGTGTTGCTCCAGAACAGGGTGGTACCCAGGATAAGGAATAGTAAATTTTTTTTCATTGTCGGATCTCCATGGCTTGGGGGGCGGCAAAGTTATTGAAGAGGGTTGCGGCCGTGATGGTGGCCGCGATCTCCTGTTTTGTCCCTTGGGACATTTCAAGTTCGTCCGTAAGGTTAAGGGGGCCATGGCCGTATGCCTGCCTTACAACGGTTTCATAGGCATCCCTGAGGGTTTGAAACGAGGCCGTCACCTCTGGGTACTCCCGGGACTCCCTGAACGGCAGCCGGATGAACCCGCTGGCCTCCCCTTTTTTAAAATAGGGCACGCTGAGATAATGGCAGTTCGACCCCTTCCATTGGGGGGATCTCTCGTTGGTGCCGGGAAGGCAGAATCCCTGGTGGGGATCCGGGACAGCCGGGATGGTGCTCTTGATGGAAACGGCGTTGACGGCCAGTTTTTTTTCAAATGCCTCCAGGGTGATTTTATAGTTCAGGGTGGGGCGGAAATTGCCCCTTTTTTTGGTGATGGTCCAGTTGATTTTCATGACAATCTCCCTGTCAGTTTAAGGTGATGACCTCTCCAAACGGGGGAAGGATGGTGCCTTCCCCGGTCTTGACCCATAACACCGGATAGGCCGGGGTTTGGGGAAAGGAGTTGCACTCAAGGTCGGTGAGGTAGATCATGCAGGCAGGATCAATGCCCTGTTGCTTTACGTGATCAAAGGCCGGGCGAAAGTCCGTGCCGCCCCCGCCCTTGGGACGGATGGCCACGGGCAGGTCGGCTCTTTCAAGACGCTGGTAGCCGGTCACGGCCATGTCGCAGTAAATCAGGTGGAGGGTTGCAGGAAAGTTCTCCATGATGGCGGAGAGTTCTGCGGCAAACTGGTCTGTCTCTGACGGCCGGATACTGCCCGAGGTGTCCACGGCAATGGCGATGTCGGCAAGTTCGCTGTTTCTCAGGGAGGGCAGATAGAGGCCCTGGTGTACATGGCGCCGGTTGGGGGTGATCCAGGAGTAGTCCGACCGTGCCGTGTTTTCAATGAACCGTGACAGGAGCTCCTGCCAGCACAGCCTGGGGTTGACCCGTTCCTGGATGAAGCGGTCCAGGCCCCCGGGCAGCCGTCCCATTGACCTTGCGTTGGTGGCCGCCTGGATAAGGGCTTCGTCCCAGTCGGTTTCGTGGTCGTCGTTTTCCCTGGCATCCGGGGAGGGCATGTCCCGGATCTCTCCCGATTTGCCCGGGTCGCCTGTGCCATCGTCCGGGTCGTCGGAGGCCCGGACCTCCTTTTCCTCCTTTCCGGGGGGTGCTTGGGCCGGCGCCTCCCCTTCATCCCCAAGGTCGGTATCGGTCCTGTCGTCCCTCTCCTGGTCCTGGTCCTCCTTTTTCTCCTGGTTGTCGCTTTGTTGGGCAACAAGGCTTTCATAAACCGCGTCCGCACTCTTTCCCTTATATTGCGCGTCAAAGAGAAAACCGTCCGGCAGGGTGAGGCCAGCGTCCAGGAGAATCGGGTTGATGGCGTAGTCGCAGGCCCGGTTCCACAGGTCCGGGTTCCGGTTGCTTCGCCGGGTGTGGTGGTTGCAGGCCGGGTGCATCACCGTGTGGGCGGTAAGTCCCAGGAGTTTGTCCGGCGGCAGGATATTGACATAGTCGGGGTTGTAGGCAAATACATGCCCGTCTGTCCAGGCGGTGTCGCAGGAGGGGTCCTCCTTTACGGTGAGGCGCAGGGCAAGGGAGGCAAAGAACGGGTGGTTCAGGACAAGGGCGGTCCTTGCCTTCAGGATCCTGGTGTGGGCTTTGGGATTTATCATTGCTGTCTCCACCCCTCAGACCAGGACATCGCAGTTGGTTTTGGCCCACTCGGCAAATGCCGGGGTGTGGAGGAGGGCGGCCTCGTTCCGGACCGCCTCCCGCATGAGGAGCACGCCGAATTCCGCCGGTAGCCGGGAGCCGAATTGAACCATCGCTTCCATGTCGGTACCGGTGACGGCATGGCCCAGCATTTCGCACATGGCAAACAGGATGGCGGGATCTTTGGGGATGTTGATTGCGTTGGGATGGTCCAGGATCTCCCGGGCCGGGGGCAGCTCCTTCCAGATCTTGATGAAGCCTGTAAATTCCGCTGCCGCCCCCTTGCCCACCGTTCCCTGGACAAGCTCGTGGAACAGGTGGGGGGCAGGCACGGAGGAGACCAGGTTGGAGACAAACTCCCAGGAGCGAGGTGAGGGGAATGCCTTGGTGTTGGTCTCCGGGTCAAAGCTGTGGAGGAGCGTGGGCCTGAATCTCAGGAAGGCGATCACTTCCGGAGCGATGGCGGCATCAATGGCCCAGTCGATCCACTCCTCAAGATCCACGGAAAAATCGATGTGGACAAACCGGTTGGCCAGGGCAGAGGGCATCCTGTGGGTGACGGCCCTGTCCGTTTCCCGGTTTCCGGCCGCGATGACGGTCCACCCTTCGGGCAGTTCGTACTCCCCCAGGCGCCTGTCCAGGACCAGCTGGTAGCAGGCGGCCTGGACCAGGGGCGGGGCGGCATTGAGTTCGTCAAGAAAGAGGATCCCCTGGCCCTGGCGGGGGAGAAAATCCGGGGCGCACCACTGGGATAGCCCTTCCTGGCTGATCCGGGGTAGCCCCCTTAAGTCTACGGGGTCCAGGAGGATGGCCCTGACATCGATGAGGTCGATGCCCATGGCCCGGGCGGTTGCTTTTACCACCTGGCTCTTGCCGACCCCCGGAGGGCCCCATAGAAACAGGGGCTGGCCCGTGGGGGCAAGGGTCTGGATGGATTCTGATATGTTGGATGCTTTCATTCTTATTTGGGTTCCATTGTTATCGGGGGCATTGTTGTCGGGGTCAGGCTTAGCTTATTGGCTTATGTTGTTTGTGAATTATAATATGATAACAATAAGCTAAGCCTGACCCCTTTTAAAAAAGTCTGACCCCTGTTTTTTTATTTAGAATTCAAGTGCCAGCTGCATTGTTACCGCATGGATATCGTCGCCGGTGCCCCCGTCAGAGACAGAATAGTCGTCTGCCTTTGAATACTCCAGGGCCACGGAAAGGGCCTCTGTGAGGGAAACTCCCACGGATGTCAGGAACTTTGACTCGGGCAGGATCTCCGCTGCATCATCGGTGGCCTGGTACGCCAGGGCAAGGGTGGTCTCCTTGCCTGCGATTTCAAGGGTGTAGCCGGCTTCGAGGGCCCACACAGAAGGCGCTTCATGCTTGGCCGCATTGGTGAACTCGATGTCGTCAGTGGCTGCCAGGTACTCACCGGTCAGGGTGACCGGGCCAAAACCGATCATGGCATTTAACCCAAATCCTGCCACATCATCTTCAAGGTCGCCCGTGCCGGTGACATATTCGTGCATGGCGTCGGACTCGAGGATGTTGTTGATCCAGTCTGCACCGGCTGCAAGTGTGAAACCGTCTGTTTCAACGGCATAGCCCACGGAGGCACCAAAGCTGCGGATCTCGTCGTCTTCTCCTGCCTCGTCTGTCTCTCCGTTGAATGTGTAAACAGAGCCGCGGAATCCTGATATCTCAATGCCGATCCGGGCGCCTGTGTCCACAACCTCTGCAAACTCCAGGGTCAGGGGGTCTGAGATCATGTTTGTCTCAAAAACACCAAAGGGCATGTAGAATTTACCGGCCTGGAGATAGTAGGGGATTGCATCGGTGCCTCCAAGGGTGATATGGGCTTCGTCAAATATGATTTTATCCTCATCGTCTTCCCATGAGAGCAGGGCAAAGCCTGTGAGCCAGTCGACAGGTTTTGCTTCAATGCCAAGCTCTGCCGTGGCAAGGGAGATATCGCTTGTATCTTCATTTTCAATATCGTTGTTCTCAAATCCGGCCTCGATCTCGATGGTGCCGGAAAGTTTGATCTTTTCCGGGGTGAAATCGTTCAGGTCCAGGGCAAATGTACTGGTGGCAAGGGTGAAACATCCAATGAGCGAGATAACCGCACTGATGGTGAAACTTCTTTTTTTCATCTTTATTTCTTAATATCCTTTTTATCATGGTTCGGCGGCAGGTCCGGACAGACCTGCCGTGATGTAATCGGGGGTAGGCTTAGCTTATTGACGTTTGCTGTTGGTGAGTCATAATCTGACAACAATAAGCTAAGCCTGACCCCTGTTTTTTACAATAAGCCAGACCTGACCCCAATTACATGTCCTGGGCATTGATCCAGATGACAGCATCCTGGGAAAGCTCTTTGCCGTTGTACTCCTTGACGGGGCCGACCCCCAGGGCGCAGAATCCCCACCAGCCCGCCTTGGGTATGCCGAAGGAGAACTCGCCAAAGGCGTTGGCCTTGATGCCCATGGTGATGAAGGAGTCCTGGGGCGCCCGGGCCTTTGCCTCTTTTGCAAAGCAGTTGCTGTCCATCATGGGCTCGTGGTTCATGTACTCCACCTCGACCTCGGCAAAGGGAACCGGCTTGCCGTTGCTGGTGACGATGCCCCGGAAGGTGGAGCCGGTCCAGATGGCATAGGGTTTGTCCAGGGGGACGATCTCGGCGGGCAGGCCCACCTCGGCATCCCAGTCCGTTGGGGAGCCGCCCACATTGATAACGGTTTTGGTGATCTGCTGGATGTAGACATCCTCGGACGCCTCGTAATAGGGGGCCGGGGTCAGGGAGAAGATCCAGTCGCCCATGCCCCGAAGTTTGTAGGAGGTCTCATAGGCCTGGCCGCTGTTGGACAGGCTCTGCCATGTGACGGGCTTGAGGGTTGAGGAGAGGTCCTTTGTTTTTTCCTTGTGAAGGACCGTGAAACTCTCCGGGGTGCCCATGTCCATGGTGTGGCCCGCCTCAAAGGGGTGGGTGAACACAAGCTTCATGTCGATGGTGCCGCCCTTTTTCATGGCGGCCTCGGGGGTGTGTATCATCTGGAAGTGGGCAAAGGCCGGGGTGGCTGCCATGATAAGTCCTGCAATTCCTGCGGTGATCAGATTTTTTGCTTTCATCTTTTTTCCTTATTTTTATTTTTTATTATTTGTTGCGTGTTTATAATTAAGTTTGGTGTGCCAAACTCAATGGGTAAAAAAAATTATTCCGTGATCTCCTCGCCGTCCACTTCAACCGCGTGTCCTTCCCCGGCATCAAATATGACGGTGTAGGCCTGGGCCGGTTTTTTGAACGAAAACTCGCTGAACTCGTTCATCTGACCCTTGACCAGGGTCGTTCCGTTTTTTTCGTTGACGTACATGATGACCCCCTGGGCAGAGGAACCGTCGGAAAATCCCCCTTCACAGGTGATGGTGCCGTCCCCTTCGTCCCAGCAGCTGCACAGGGGGGTGTGGGCCAGTGCCGGGACTGCCGTGAAGAGGGAGATGAGTAGTGTTGCGATTAAACCGTTCTTGATCATGATAACTCCTTTAATGTGGTAATATTATTTTTGGGATTGATGGATCCCACTGTGATTGCAAGCAACAGGGCTAAAAACCAGAACCCGAACATGGCCTGGAGGCCCGTGAGGCCGAGGAGGGATGAGATGGTGAACACCGATGAGGCCACCAGGAAGCCCAGCAGGGACTGATATCCAAAGCTGATGAGCATCATCTTCACCGATCCCGACTGGATCTTCAGGGTGATCATGGTGGCCACACAGGGCGGGAACAGGGCCATCATCAGGAGAAGGGCCAGGGCGTGGAGCTGGGTAAATCCCTTTTCTCCCTGTTCCATCCGCTTCTCAAGGCTCTGGTTTTCCGTGCCTGCCTCCTGCTGGTAGAGAACCCCCAGGGTGGCCACCGTGCTCTCCTTGGCGGCAAAGGAGCTCAACAGGGCGATGTTGACCCGCCAGTTGAAACCCGCCCACTGGGTGACAGGCTCCAGGGTGCGTCCGAATTTTCCAAGAAAGCTGTTTTGGATCTTCTCCAGTTTGATGCCCCGGAGCAGTTTCTTCCGGGTCTGGGAGAGTTGTTTCAGGGTACGTTTGGCCGTTTTTGCCTCCGGGCCGCCCTTGCCCGTGGTGATGGCGTAAAAGGCCGGGTTTTCCGATTTGAACCGGGTGTTGATCTTTTCCATGGCGGCCTTGTCTGATCCCATGCGGGCGCCCTTGTAACGGTCTGCGAACAGGATGAGTTCCATGGCCGCGTCAGGGGTGGTCAGGGCCCCGCCAAAGGCGGTCTTTACCATTTTTTGGTGGAAGGTAGCCAGGGCGATTTCCGCCTGGGTGTCGTACCATGTTTTTCTCTCGTCGGTGAGCCCGGGAAACTGGAGAAGGGCGAAGAGCACCACGGCCACGGCGGCCACGATGGTGACGATCTTTTTCAGGAACATCCAGATCCGATCCAGTGCCCGTTTCAGGACTCCTGAAATGGTGGGAAGGTGGTAGGTGGGCAGCTCCATGATAAAGGGTTCGCTGGGTTTGTTCTTTAACACGGTCAGGGTGAGGATCTTGGCCACCGGCAGGGCCAGCATCAGGGTGATGGTGGCGATGAAGACCATGAGCAGGGACTTGTGGTCCGCAAAGTAGATGTTGATGATCAGGATATAGAGGGGGATCTTTGCCAGGCAGTTGAGCATGGGGATGATCATCATGGTGGCAAAACGGGCCTTTTCATCCGGGATGCCCTTGGTGGACATGATGGCCGGCACGGCGCACCCCCCGACATAGACGCCGCCAAGCACCATGGGAAGGGTTGACTGGCCATGGAGGCCGAACCGCGCAAGCAGCCTGTCCAGGATAAAGGCCATCCGCGGCATGTAGCCGCTGTCCTCAAGGATGGCGATCAGGGAGAACAGGATGAAGAAGATGGGCACGTAATTGAGAAGCGCATTGACGCTGTCCACAAACCAGAGGGCGAGGGCGCGTATCATGGGTTCTGTGATAAATCCCGGATCGGGCATGATCCATTCGGTGAAGTCCCTCAGCCTGGCCAGCAGCGGCCAGGTGTAGTTGGTGATCTTATATCCCTGGACGATGGAGAGGTTGTAGAGGGCGTACACAATCAGGGCCAGGATGACCGGCCCCAGGAATTTGTGGCAGACAAACCGGTCTATTCTGTCCGTGAGGCTCTTGCCCGTCCTTGGCTTCTGGTGGACGAACAAGCGGTTGAGCCTGTCCGCCTCCCTGTACCGGGCGTAGGCGATGTGCTTTTCCGGGGATTCGTCATGGTTTTGCCTGAACCGGTTCCGCTCGGCTTCGGCCAGGGCAAGGATCCTGCCGGAATCGGGGAGGGTCTGGCTGAGTCGCTTTTCCACCTCAAGATCCCCCTCCATGAGCTTGATGGCAAGCCACCTGAGGGGGTAGGAAAAGGAACCGGCGGCAGCGGTAATCTCAGCTGCGATCGCTTGAATGGAAGGTTCCATGGGACCGTAATCCACCTTGAAATTGGAGTGAATCCCTGAAGCGAGGGAGTCCTCAATGGCTTTGATCAGGTCCTGCTTGCCCTCCCCGCGCTTGATGGCCGTTGGGATCACCGGGGTGCCCAGGGCCTGCTCAAGCCCGTTGCAGTCGATGGTCATGCCGTTTTTTACGGCCACATCCATCATGTTGAGGTCCAGGATGACCGGGGTTTCCATCTCAAGGAGCTGGAAGGTGAGATAAAGGCTGCGCTTGATGCTTGCGGCATCTGCCACGTTGATGATGGTCTCTGGTTTATCATGGAGGATAAAATCCCGGGAGACCTTCTCTTCAGGGGAAAATGATGTCAGGGAGTAGGTGCCGGGAAGATCCACGATCTCAATCCGGGTGCCGTTGATGGAATAGGAGCCTGACAGCTTTTCAACGGTCACCCCGGGGTAGTTGGCCACATGCTGGCTTGCCCCGGTGATGGCATTGAAAACCGTTGACTTGCCGCAGTTTGGCTGGCCGGCCAATGCAATAAGTCGTTTCTGGCTGGCCATCTCAGCTGACTTTAACATACGCTGCCTCTTCATGTCTCAGACTCAAAAAATATCCGTTTATTTCAATCTCCATGGGATCTTCAAGGGGGGAGTTTCTGATTACGCTCACTCTAAGGCCGGGGTAGAGTCCCAGATCCATGAGGCGCTGGCCAAGCTTTCCCGTGGCCGTGACTTTTTCGATGCTGACGCTGCCTCCCGGTGTGGTTCTGCTCAATGACGTCATTTTTTTAATCCCGTTGTTTGTTGTTAACGATGTTTGCTGAAAGTCTGTTTTTTCATTCTTGTGTATTTTGTTTGGAGCAACAAACTTATAGGGCTAAAAAAAAAGATGGTCAAGGAAAAAGTTTGGATAGCCTAATTTTTTTCTCAACCACCTTAAGGATGGCGGTGCTGCAGATATTAATATTTCGAATTGTTATCGATAGGGTGAGTCTTTGATACAGACTGTTTTGGCAGCGTCCGGGCAGTTGCTGCATGAACTGCATGAAGAACATCCTTTTTTGCTGGTGATGCTCTTCAGGGTGTAGATCCCGGCAATGACAACAATGATTGAGGTCAGGGCGATATCCAGAAATTCCATGTTGAATCCTCCTTAAATTGATCCGGCTTTTATGCGTTACATTTTAAAGCCTTTCTTTTTAAAGTCAAGAAAAGAATTTGGTATGCCAAACATTGTTGTTTTGGGGTTATCCTGCTTCAAGGACTCGCTTGAGTTTCTTAAGGTCGGATTTGATCTGCTTCTTGGCTTTCATCTCAGCTAATTTTTTACCGAATTTAATGGCGCTGAGATCGGCTTCACCCGTGAAGGTCACCTCTGTTTTGTCACCCTTCTCTTCCACCTGGAACCTGCTTGAACCGGACATTGTTGGGGACTTGAATTCATAGGTCATCACCTGGTTGGGTTCATATTCGGTGATCACCCCATCGGTCTGCATGTTCATCCCAAGAAAAGAGTTGACATACCTGTAGGTTGCGCCAACTTCAACGCCGTCGCCATTTGTCTGCTGGAAAGAGACAAAGTTCGATTGCCAGGTCCCATTGTTTCTAGGATCGGTGGCAAAGCTGAATACGGATTCCACATCGGAATCGATGGTGATGGTTGAGCTGAAAAGTGCCATGGTTGGATGCTTTCTCCAAGTAACTAATGAAATTGAAACTAAAAAACTAAAGCATCGTATATGCCATTATTTTCTTTTAAAATCAATGGTTATATTTATTTTTGGACGGGGAGAAACCGGAAACGGTTGGATCTCTTTTCCCCCCGGGGTGGTCAGGCGTGGGAAGCAAGTTTCAATGACAGCATGGCTGCTGCAAGGTAGAAGAGGACGGCCAGGGAGAGCACCCTGTCAAACCCGAAGAGGATGGCGACAAGGGCCGCTCCCAGGGTTGCGATCACGGAAAAGAGGTTGTTCACCCCAAAGGCCCAGGCGACCTTGGTGGGGGAGATCTCTTTCACTAAAGTAAGGCCCTTGGGAAAGGGCAGGCCCATGGCCATGCCAAGGGGCAGGAGGGAAGCCGTGGCGGCTGCCATTTTGCCGGGCATTGGCCAGGCCGCACACGGGGCAAGCAGTTTGTCCAGGCCGGTCCAATAGATCAGGATGAGGGCGGTGACAAGCAGGTTGGACGAGAACAGTCCGTGCCTGCCCGGGAAGATACGGTCCGAACAACAGGCACCAAGGCCGGAAAAGACCAGCAGGCTTGCCAGGATCACCCCCATGGACACGGCCGGGGCCGACAGGAACAGGATCAGTTTCTGCATCAAGGGAATCTCCACAAAAAAGAACCCCGTGGCAATGGCGCTGAAATAGGCGCCAAGGCTTAAGTTCAGGGGAGGGGCAGCTGAATCCCTTGCAAGGACAAGGGGGATCAGGATGAAGATGAGGCTTGCGCCCAGGGCCATGGCCAGGAGAATGAGGAGGACAAGATAGCCCCACTGGGTAAAGGCGATGGTCCGGGTGCCGGTCTGCAGGATCTCGTGGACCAGATGCCAGCGGAAAAAGTGGTAAAAGTAGGGGCGGTCGTCAACGGCCGGGGTGATCTCAAAGGGGTAGGCGCGTTCAAACGCCGTGGCCTCCTGGGAAACCAGGGCCTGGATGGCATCATGGTACACGGGGTGTTCTGTACGGATGAACCGTTGGGTCTCTTCAATCTTTATGCCGGGGTGGTAGATCGCGTCAAAGAGCCGCTGGTCGCAGAATTTCCGGGTGATCCTGATCTGTTCCTGTGAAAATTTTTGGTTCGAGACCACCAGGGTGGCTGTCTGAAGGCTTCGGATCAGGATAAGATGCTCTGCGACCTCCTCAATCCCCGACCGCTCCAGGGCATGGATCATGATGTTCGCCATCTTGATGACATCCCCGGGCGGGGTGGTGACCCACCGGGAGATGGCCAGTACGCCGTGGGGGGCGAGAAGGTTCAGGAACTCTTGGATCGCCTCCACGGTGTAGAGATAGGTCTCATGCATGGCGGCAAGGCCTGAGGCGGCAGATCCTGCGGCATCGATCATCCTGATTTCGATGAGGTCGAACCGGTCCCGGGCACGCCTTGCATAGGCCCGGGCACTTTTTGCATAGGCCCGGGCATCCTGGTTGATGACGACAAGGTTCTCCTGGTGATAAATATCTCCTGAAAAACCGGCGAATTCGGTCTCCATGAGGTCGATGACGTTCCGGTCGACCTCCAGGCCGACCAGCTGCCTGAATCCGTGGAGGTTCGCCCCAAGGATCCCTTCTCCGCCGCCCATGCCCACAATCAGGATGCGCTCCCGGTGTTCCATGGGGACCAGGTGGTGGGCCAGGGCCGGGGGCATGTGGTCCAGGTAGGCGATGGCGGTATTGTCGCCGTTGTAGGGGGCGATGGGGCTCATTGCCTGGCCGTCGAAAAAGAGCCCCTTGTGGACCGGCACGGGAACCGGGGTGATGAGGCTCAGGCCCGGGGTGGAGCGAAGGCCCGTGGCCTGGACCGCCTGGACCGTGGAGAGGGGGGAGAACCGCTGGGCCAGGATCTTTGCGTCGGGAAGGGTCAGGGCGCCTGAGATCGCCTTGTACTGGGAGACCCGGGTGAGGTCCAGGCCGTTGACGGAGAGGAAAAGCAGGCCTGTCCAGGTCACGGAGAGGATAAGCCCTGTCACAAAGGACAGCGTACTTTTCTCCCCCAGCAGAACGAGAAAAGGAACCATGGCAGTGGCGATGATGATGATGACGATCTCCATGGGGTGGAACCGGTAGAGAAGGAAAACAACGGCCAGGGCTCCTGCGCCCGATCCCGTAAGGTTGGCAAAGTAGATCCTTGAGACCCTGAAAAACCGGAGTGCCGTTCCCACCACCATGGCCCCGAAGAAAAAGGGCATAGCCATGGCCCCAAGCTTGAACAAAAGGAAAACGATCTGGCAAGGATCCAGCCCCACCTCAAAGGGGTTGAACGGGATCTTGCAGTAGAGGATGAATCCCAGGGTCAGGGAGATGGGATAGGCCAGGGCGAAGAGGAGCATACTCTTGAAAAGGTGCCTCTTTATCAGGGGCTCCAGCAGCATGATCACGGACCCGCTGGCCCCAAAGCCCAGCATGGCCATGCCGATGATGATGGCAGCCAGATTCTGCCACTGGACCAGGGCCGATACCCTTGCCAGGGCTATCTCGTGGCCGAGGAGGGTAAAGGAGGTGACAAAGACGATCACCCAGACGGCGCGGCTGCCGGGTTTCATGTCTACGGCCTTGTCAGGGGGACAAACCGGACCTGGGAGATCACCTCGGTCCTGACGTCGTCCTTTGCTCTGCGGGTGATGCGCAGCAGGTTCTGGACCCGGAAGGGCGGGCCCACCGGGATGCACATGACGCCGCCGATCCTGAGCTGTTGAATCAGGGGCGGGGGAACCGACTCGGCCGCACAGGTCACGATGATGGCGTCATAGGGCGCGTGTTTCTTCCATCCGAAAAACCCGTCCCTGTGGATGGCGGTCACGTTGGTGCAGCCCGTTTCTTTGAGTGTCTGTTTTGCCCGGAGGTGGAGGGGACTTACAATCTCCACGGAAAAGACCTCCTTTGCGATCCTTGAGAGGATCGCCGCCTGGTAACCGGAACCGGTGCCCACCTCAAGCACCCTGGACGCCTCTGTAAGATCAAGGAGCTTTGTCATCAGGGCCACCACATAGGGCTGGGAGATGGTCTGGCCAAAGCCGATGGCAAGGGGACGGTCTTCATGGGCATGGTCCCTTAATTTTTCAGGGACAAAGAGATGCCGGGGCACATCTTCCATGGCCCTGAGCACAGCCGGATCTGACACCCCCCGGCTGCGGATCTGGGTGGCGACCATCTTTTTCCTGGAAGCCCCAAAGGGGTCGTTTGTCATGTCTGCCGGGGCCGTGGCCGGCTGGAGCCAGACAAGAAGAAGAGTCAAGAGTGTGACAGTTGCTGGTCTCATGGGCGTTCCTCCTCGGGAGCCAGCGGAATTCCAAGTGCCCTGAGCCGCTCTTTCATGGCCCCGTGGTGGGAGCCTTTCCAGAAGATCCGGCAACAGCCGGGGCAGATGGAGAACCGGGTGTAAAAACGTTTTGTTTTTGGCTCCAGCCGGTGGAGAATGGTTTGCTTTTCAACAGGCTGGAGCCGGCAGTTGCAGACGGTGCACCGGGAGAGAAAATCAAACTCGTCCCTGCCAAGGCCGAAGAAATCAAGGACCTCCTTGAGCTGGAGATAGGGATCCTCCCCACGAATCCGCCGTGCAAAAATGATGTTTTTTCTCTTTAACAGGCCTGTGTCCCGGGTCAGGACGATTCGTTGCTCTTGGGTTGAAATGGTTGCCACCTCACTATCCCTGAACCCGTTGGAGTAAACCGTGTCAAATCCCAGGGCGAGGAGCAGTCTGGCAAGCCTTCCCACGTTGACATCGGCCACAAACCTGACATGCTCAAAGGGCCGGGGCCTGAGGCGGGTTTTCCGGGTGACGTCAAAGGGCGGTGAAATGGCCTGAATCACGATCTTTTCACTGTTCCCGGGAATAAAGGAGAACGCCACCTCCTTCTGGTTCACAAGGATGGCGCCCACCTCTGTGTGGGGGACGCCCAGGGATTCGATCATGTCCTTGACTGAGGCTCGCCTGGGTTCCATGGCAAAGCGTGTGGCCATATGGCCCCTGGCAGCGAGGAAAAAGAGAAAGTGTCTGTCAAAGAAGAGAATCGGTGCGTCCATGGAATACCCCCTGTTTCCCGGGCGATAAATTGAACGGATCAACCTGCGGTTGATGGAAAAAGCATAGCATAACCGCGGAAAAAGTCCAAATCTCATATGGTTAAGGGCTTGACAGCAGCGAGCCCGGCATATTACCTTTCAAAAGGCAAGGCCCAGATGGATTGCTTTTACGCTGTTCCCGGGTGGCCGTGTCTATGAGGTGGGAAACCATGGCAAAAACAAAGTTTTTTATCGCAATCCTGGCGTTGCTTCTCCTGACCTTTTACACAAAAGGGGGGCAGGCAGAGGTGATCAAGATCGGCACGGACAAGTGGCCGCCCCATGAAGATATCTTCAACCTTGAAGCCCCGGGGTTCTGCACGGAGGTGGTCCGGGAGGTGTTCAAACGGATGGGGGTTGCGATCACCATTGCCGAGTACCCCTGGTCAAGGGCCGTTGATTTTGTCTTTAAGGGCCGGAACGACGCCCTGTTCTGTGCCCTTTTCACGGAAGAGAGGGCTAAATTCTGCCATTACCCGGAGGAGTCCATCGCAACACTGGAATACCTCCTGTTCATTAAAAAGGAGAACGCCGGAACCTTGAAATTCAACTCCTATGACGACCTCAAGGGAAAACGGATTGGGATCGTCAGGGCATTTGCCTATCCCCTGGAGTTTCTAAATTTCATTGAAACCGAGAAAAACGCCCAGGCGGTGGAGAACGATCTTCTCAACTTCCAGAAGCTGATGGCAGGAAGAATCGATTACGCCATTGCGGACAATGCCAACGGCATGCTGATCATCCAGGAGATGGGATTGACCGGCCAGATCGTTCCCATCGTTTCCAGGGAGATCCTCAAGAGCGATCTCAACCTCATCTTCAGCAAAAAGACGGTGGCCGAGTCGTTTGTGAAAAGGTTTTCAGATGCCTTAAAGGTGTTTAAAACTGAGGAGGCCTATGGAAAAATCTGGGAAAAATATTACGGCGCGGTCGACCCGGGCAAAGTATTACAGCCCGGCCGACCCGGGGGGAAGTGATGGTGAATGAAACTAATCCCTGATTCCAAAGATATACTGGCCCGGCAGCTCCTTGTATATATTCTGCTGGTAAGTTCCCTGTTGACGCTTCTGGCCACGGGCCTTCAACTGTGGGTGGATTACACCAAGGATGTCGATCTTCTTGGGACCCGGATCCATGAGGTTCGGAAGGCCTATGTCAACAGCCTCTCCATGAGCATCTGGAACATGAACACAAGCCATGTCAATGCCCAGCTCAACGGGATACTGAAGCTGCCCGAGATCTCCTACCTGGAGCTCAAAACCCTTGACACCTCCTATATGGTGGGGGAGAAGCCCCCGGCCATCAGAAGCGTGGTGTTCGAGTTTCCCATTCAATACGCGGATCCCCAGGCCCAGTTTGAGCCGGAAACCGTAGGGCGGTTGATTATCCACGGCGATCTTCAGTACATCTACGCAAGGCTCAGGGACCGGGTGCTGATCATCCTGGGAGCCCAGGCCGTCAAGACCTTTTCCGTGTCCGTGTTTGTCCTGTTTCTCATCTGGTTCCTTGTCAGCCGTCACCTCCACCGCATGTCGGAGTATGCCGGAAACCTCAACATGGAGAGCCTTGGAATTCCCCTGGTTCTGGCAGGCGGACGAACCCGGAAAAATGAACTCGATATGGTGGTGGATGCCCTCAATGCCATGCGCGTTAACCTGATCCAGGCCCGGGAGAGCCTCAGGAATGAGCTGATAACCCAGCAGAGACTCAATGCCAGCCTGATCAAGACCATCCGTGACCGCGACCTTGCCGAGGATTCCCTTTCCCTGAGCGAGGCCCAGTTCCGGGTCCTTGTGGACAACATTCCCGGTGCCGTCTACAGGACTGTCAATGATGCGGATTGGACCATGGAGTTCATCAGCGATACCATCCAGGAGATTTCCGGGTATCCGGCGTCTGATTTCATCAACAGCAGGGGGCGGCGCTTCTGTTCTATCATTCACCTTGAAGACGCCCCCCTGGCAAGGCAGAAGATTGAAAAGAGCCTGGGATCCCAGGAACCCTACTCCCTGGAGTATCGGATCGTCCATGCCGGGGGTGAGATCCGGTGGATCAATGAAACGGGCCAGGGCATCTACGCGTCAAACGGGACCCTCTCAAGCCTTGTGGGGGCGTTTTTTGACGTGACCGAGCGCCGGCGCACCCAGGAGATGATGATCCAGACGGAGAAGATGATGTCCGTGGGAGGGTTAGCCGCGGGCATGGCCCATGAGATCAACAACCCCCTGGCGGGAATCCTTCAAAATACCCAGGTGATGCAAAACCGGATCTCCGGCAACATGGCCAAAAACAGGCAGGCGGCCGAAGCGTGCGGCACCAGCATGGAGACCATCATCGCCTACATGGAGAACCGGGGGATCTACTCCATGATCGAGGCGATCATGGAATCCGGGAAGCGGGCGGCTGCCATTGTTGACAATATGCTCTCCTTCAGCCGCAGGAGCGACTCCCGGTTTGATCTCAATGATCTGGGCGAGCTTCTCGATACCAGCGTCAGGCTGCTTGAGACCGATTACGACCTCAAGCAGCGTTACGATTTCAGAAATGTCGAGATTCGGCGGGAGTACGATGGGTCCGTGCCAAAGATCCCCTGCGAAGCCAGCAAGATCCAGCAGGTCTTTCTGAATATCCTCAAGAACGGGGCCCAGGCCATGTGGAAAGCCCATGAAGCGGGAATCCGGCCCTGTTTCGTGCTGCGCCTCATGGTGGACGGCAGCAGGGTCCGCATCGAGATCGAGGATAACGGTCCGGGCATGGATGAAGAGACTCAAAAACGGGTATTTGAGCCGTTTTACACCACAAAGGATGTGGGGACAGGAACGGGGCTGGGCCTTTCGGTCTCCTATTTCATCGTCACGGAAAACCAGGGCGGCACCCTCTCCGTGGAGTCCTCCCCGGGTAAGGGCACCAAATTCATCATTCACCTGCCCCTGGAACAGCATCGGTAACCTTTATAGCTCACTGATATTTGCTAAAGATCTTGTCCTGGAGCTTCTTTAAGGCGCCGTTCTTCTGCATCTCTTCAAGTTTTTGGTCGATGGCCGGCATCAGATTTGCGAAGGGCGACTTTTTGCCGATACACAGGTTCCAGTGGGTCATGTCCATCACATTGGGGATCTCCACGATGTCCGCCTGCATACCCAGCTGTTTCAACTGATAGCGTACCAGGAGTGTCTGCTCGATATAGATATCGGCCCGGTTATGCTTGAGCAGCTCCATGATCTTGGTTGCGTTCACCACCTGGCTGAGATGTTTGACCCCTTTCAGATTATTATTGTGCCACCCGCCCCCAATGATGCATATGTTGATCAGATCCGTGTGTTTGCGCAGTTCCCCAAGGCTTTTTATCTGCCTGATTTTATCAATATGGGGATTGTTTACGCCTGTGAAGATAATATACGCTGAGCTGAAAACCGGGCCGGCACCTTCAAGGCCTAATTTCCCTGTTCCAGGCTCTCCAGGTCCCTGGAGAGCTTCTTTTCCGACAATGCCACCCACACCACCGAGATCAATATCAACACGCTGCCGGCACCATGGTGCCATGAGACCGTCTCGTTGAGCAGTGCCACCCCGATCACCAGGCTTGTCAGGGGTTCGAATGTGCTCAGGATGGTGGCGGTTGAGGGGTTGATCACCTTCAGTCCTTCCTGGAGAGCCACCATGCCCACGATGTTCACCGCAAGGGTGATCATAAGGACACTGAACAGGGCCGTCGCGTTGAAATCAAGATTCAGCTGGCCTGTGAAGATGCAGATGATGAACAGGGTCAGGGCATTGAACAGCGAGACGTAAAACACCAGGACAAACGAGTTCAACCCCTTTATTTCCGAGTAGGAGACCGTCAGGATGTAGTAGGCGTAGAACAGGCCCGAGACAAAGGCAAGGCTTGCCCCTTTCATGCTGAACCCGGCTGAGCCACCGGCTCCTACAAGGAAATAGATGCCCAGCAGCGAGACCAGGAGCGCCGCGATTTTCTGGGAATTTGTTCTTTGCCCATGGAAGAGCACCGCCCCTGTCATGGTGGCCACGGGGTAGACAAAATGGACGGTGGTGGCCACCCCGGATGCCATGTAATTGTAGGAGACGTACAGGGTGATCATCATCATGCAATACCCGAAAAAGCTTGCCTTGAACAGGGTGGCCAGGTGGCCGGGTTTGACCGTAAGGCCGGTCCCCCTTTGCTTTAACAGGGCAAAGAGGGCTCCTGCGGCGATGATGGATCGAAACAGGATAAAGGAGTAGGGGGTGAGCCCGTTGGCATAGGCGATCTTGGCGCACAAGGGGACCAGGCCGAAGCTCGCTGCCGACAGAACGATGAGGATGAGCCCCCGGGTTTTCTGGTTTAAACACATGATCTCTTTTTCTCCTGTTCTACTCCTGTCCGGATTTTTGTTATCGCTGGCTGGGCCTATTTAGGTGAATGACGGGGAAAATGCAACAACAATGATGGATCTGTGCTAGCGTGGGGGCATTATTTTTGATATAAAATATCGCTGTACGGCAACGGATGTCACCTGTGCCGGAACCCGGGCGAATGATCTCCCCGGTTCCACGATTCAGTCTGGATTGATCCTTGGATAAAAGTGGCTGTAAATCTGGATAATTCTTGACATTCTGCGGAAAACAGTTTCTATTGTGTTGTTTTATGGATAAGGATAGTTCAACCCTAAAAACAATGAAAGGAAACGGACAATGTTGAAGAGAAATTTCATTTGGCTTGTGGCTGCTGTTGCTCTGATTGCGGCGGGTACTACTCCCGCATTTGCGGGCAAGAAGATCGTCAACGGAATCGATGCAAACTTTCCTCCCTTTGCTTATATCGATAAGACCGGAAATCCCGCAGGCTTTGATGTGGAGGCCATGGAGTGGGTCGCAAAGGATCTGGGACTTGAGGTGGAGCATAAGGCCATTGACTGGGATGGTATTATCACAAGTCTCATGACAAAAAAGATCGATGTCATCGCCTCCGGCATGAGCATCACCCCGGACCGCGCCAAAAAGGTTAACTTCACCATCCCCTACTGGAAGATCGACCAGGTAATGGTGGTAAAGAAAGACTCTGCGCTGACCATGGCGGATCTCATGACCGGTAAAAATAAAGTGGGCGTACAGCAGGGAACCAGTGAGGCCAAGTGGCTCAAGGCCGAGGCCGAGACCCGTGGATGGAACTTCAAGCTCAGCTACTACAGCTCCTCCCCCCTGGCTGTCGAGGATGTCCTCAACGGCAGGATCGTCGCCGCTGCCATGGATGATGCCCCGGCCCACGATGCTGTTGCCAAGAAAAATGTTAAGATCCTCGGCAACTTCGGCATGCATGCTGAAGATTTCGGGTATGCCGTTCGCAAGGGCGATACCGAGCTGCTCGAGCAGATCAACAAAAGCCTTAAGAAACTGATGGCAACTCCCTACTGGGATGAACTTGCCGTAAAGTATAACCTGAAATAGATGAAAAAGGCGGGGATGCCAAAGGTGTTCCCGCCTTTTTTGTGTCTGGTCTAACCAATGCTTGAAAGTCTTTCTGTTATAAAAGATGCCCTCCCCTATCTGCTGAAGGGATCGTTTGCCACCGGGGTCATTGTCGTGGGCGCCATGCTGATCGGCCTTGCCCTGGGGCTTTTAATGGCCTGCGGCATGGTCTATGGCCGTAAATGGGTGCGCCTGGTGGTCGGGTTCTATATCTGGTTCTTCCAGGGCGTCCCGGTGCTGGTCCTTTTATTCCTTTTTTATTTTGGCCTGTTTAATTTTCTCGGGCTTAACTTTACTGCCATTACCGCCGTGACCATTGTCCTTGGCATGACCACGGCCGCCTACCAGGCAAACATCTTCAGGGGGGCGATGCTTTCCATTCCCCAGGGGCAGTTCAAGGCGGCCAATGCCCTTGGCATGAGTAATGTCCAGGCCATCACCAACATCATTCTGCCCCAGGTGCTTCGCATCTCCATTCCGGCATGGTCCAACGAGTTTTCCATTATTCTCAAGGATTCGGCCCTGGCCTTTGTGATCGGCGCACCTGAAATCATGGCAAGGACCCAGTTTGTCGCTTCAAGAACATACCAGCACCTTCCCCTCTACATCACCGCAGGTCTCATCTATTTCGTCCTGACATGGTCGGGCGTCAAGGGATTGAGGGCGCTGGAAAACAAGGTCCGGATACCGGGCTATTCGCACCAGGGAAATTAACAATGAGTCGTTCAGAACCCATCCTAAAAGTTGAAAATATCACCAAATCATTTGGCAGCGCCGAGATCCTCAAGGGGGTTGGACTGGAGCTGCCCAAGGGGGCCATCAAGATTCTCATCGGTCCTTCCGGCGGTGGCAAGAGTACCCTTTTACAGTGCCTTAATTGCCTTGTGACGCCTGATTCCGGGACCATCTGGTTCAACGGCGGCGTCGTGAATATCCAGAAGAGCAAGGAACTTTACGCCTTTCGCCAGCAGGTGGGGATGATCTTCCAGGACTTTAACCTGTTTGACCACCTCACGGCCCTGGACAATATCATCATCGCCCTTTGCAAGGTCAAGAAGATGAGCAAGCAACAGGCCAGGGAACGGGCCATGACTGAGCTTGACCAGGTGGGGCTTGGCGATAAGGGCCATCTTTATCCGGCTGAGCTGTCCGGCGGCCAGAAGCAGCGGGTTGCCATTGCACGGGCCCTTGCCATGGATCCCAAGGTGCTTCTTCTGGACGAGCCCACCTCCGCCCTTGACCCCGAACTTGTAGGGGAGGTGGTGGCAGTGATCCGCAGCCTGGCCCATAAGGGGATGACCATGATCATGGCGACCCACCAGATCAGCCTGATCCGCAACCTGGCCGACGAGATCCTTTTCATGAAGGACGGCCTGATCGCTGAGCGGGGAACCCCGGACGAGTTGTTGGGCAAAGGATGCGGCACCCTGAGCCAGGGATTTTGCGATAAGCTCAACGAAATTGCAGGAGAGGAGAGCTGATCGTGGACGATATGGCGTTTTTCCGGGAGCTTGTCACCGGCCTTAACCGGGGCCTTCTCATGAGCGTCATGCTCATCATTCCATCTGCCCTTGGCGGGTTGATCATCGGCATTGTCGCAGGTGCCCTCAGGGCTTTTGGCAATTCCCTGGTGATCCGGATCGGGGACGGGTATGCCGCCCTGTTCAGGGGCACGCCCCTGGTGGTTCAGCTCTTTGTACTCTATTTCGGGCTGCCCAATGTGGGCATTTACCTGACGCCCTACTGGGCTGCTGTGACAGGTTTCATGCTCTGCTCCGGCGCCTACCAGTCGGAATATGTCAGGGGAGCCCTTCTCTCCATCAAGAGAAACCAGTATCTGGGTGCCCAGGCCCTGGGATTCACAAGGCTGCAGACCATTTTCTGGGTGATCATTCCCCAGGCCATGCGCCGGGCCCTGCCCGGGTGCGGTAACGAGATCATCTATCTTATCAAGTACTCCTCCCTTGCCTACATCGTTACTTTCATGGAGCTGACCGGGGAGGGCAAGACCATTGCCACCGAGTATTTCCGGTTCACCGAGGTGTTTCTCGTGATCGGATTCTACTATCTCATCCTGGTTTCCGTTGCAAAGATTATCCTGAGGAAAACCGAAAAGGCGCTTGAGGTGCCGGGCTTTGGAAGTGTGTAACCCCATGAAGAACTACACAAGGATCACCGACAGCCTCCGGGCCGGGATCATCGCTGCCCTGGATACGGGCACGGTGGTGACCGATCCGGAAATTCTCTCCGGTTACAACAAGGATGCCTCAGAGTTGCGGTTTGTGCCCGAGATGGTGGTCATACCGAAAACCACCCGGGAGGTTGCGGCCCTGGTATGCCTTGCCAATAAACACAACTTTCCCCTGACCCCCAGGGGCGGTGGCAGTGGCCTTGCCGGGGCCTGCCTGGCCCATTTCGGCGGGGTGGTTCTCTCCCTTGAGGGGATGAACCGGATACGGACCATTGATACCCGCAACTTCATCATGGAGGTGGAGGCAGGCGCCATCAGCCAGGATGTGAGGGATGCTGCCGCGGAAAAGGGGCTGTTCTATCCCCCGGATCCGGCGGGCATGGATAAAAGCACCATTGGCGGCAATGCGGCAACCGATGCTGGCGGGCCCGCCTGTGTCAAGTACGGGACCACCCGGGATTATATCCTGGGACTTGAGGCTGTGCTGCCCACGGGAGAGATCATACAGACCGGGGTCAAGACCCGTAAAGGGGTGGTGGGGTACGATCTGACCAACCTGCTGGTGGGGGCCGAGGGCACCCTTGGCATCATCACCGCCCTGACCCTGAAGCTCATACCCGCGGTTCCGGCCGCAACCTGTATCATGGCGGTCTTCCATGATATGGTCACGGCCATGGAAACGGTATCCACCGTGATGGCCAAAGGCCATCTTCCCAGCGCCATCGAGTTCATGGACCACCGCTGTCTGGACCTTGTGGGGGAGATGCTGCCCGTGGCCCTGCCCCAGGGCAAACCCTCCGTTCTCATCATCGAGATCGATGGAAACAAGGACCGAATCCAGGAGGAGATCCGGGATATTGCAGGGCTGTGCACCGCCATGGGCGCCTTTCATATCATTCCGGCCCCCCATGACGCCGAGCGGGAGAAGATCTGGGAGGTGCGGCGCCAGGTCTCCCTCAGGATCCACGATTACGCCCCCCTCTACGTGTCCGAGGATGTGGCGGTTCCCCTGTCGGCCATTGCCGGTCTTGTGAACCAATTGCCCGGGTTTGAAGCGCGATACAAGCTTGAGATTTTCGCATTCGGCCATGCCGGGGACGGGAACATCCATCTGAACGTCACGGCCCAAAACCGCGATAATATTCCCCTGGTGAACCAGGGGGTGCGGGCCTTGCTCCAGCTGGTGCTGGACCTTGGCGGCACCATCTCAGGAGAGCACGGGATTGGTCTTGCCAAAAAGGAGTTCATCGCAATGGAACTCTCGGAAACCAGCCTTGCCCTTCAGCGGGGAATGAAACAGCTGTTTGACCCGAATAACATCCTTAATCCAGGCAAACTGTTTCCCTGAACTCTTCCTGTAAATGGGGGAATGTGCCATGGGATTGCCCACAGCACTCTGTGACTACTGCTTCTTCCAGGTGATGCGCTCTTTGCCCGTGTAAACGTAAAGACCGTCGTCCCGGACCGATGTCAGGGTCATTCCCAGGCGTTTTGCCAGGTCCAGGGCCAGGGCTGTGGGCCGGGACATGCTGATCACCACCTCCATGCCGGCCCGGGCGCTCTTCTGGATCATTTCGTAGCTGGCCCGTGACGACAGCACAGTAACAGCGGCTTCGGAAAGCCTTGCTTCGAGGAACAGCCTGCCCACTGCCTTGTCCAGGGCGTTGTGCCGGCCCGCATCCTCAGCACTGGATATCATTTTAAGATCGGGGTTGAAGATGGCCACGGCATGGGAGGCGAAGCACCGTTTTCTCAGCTTTTGAACGGTTTTCAGTTCAGACACGGCGGCCATTGCTTCCCCAAAGGAGATTTGGACCTTTTTCCCGGGCGCCGTAAGGATCTCACCCAGATCATCGATGATCTCCCGTCCGCAGATGCCGCAGCTTGTCTGGCTCATATAGCTTTTGCCTTCAAGGATGGTTTGTACCCGTTCAAGCCGACTGGGGGTGAGCATCACGGCCGCCACATTGGAATCCTCCCCGTCACACAGGGCGATGTCCCGGATATCATCGGGATGATCGATGATCCCTTCGGCCAGGCAGAACCCTGCGGCATGGGCCCGTTCATCCCCGGGGGTACGCATGACCGTTGCATGGTTCTTTCCCTGGATGTTGATGGCCAGGGGCTCCTCCCTTATCAGTTCCATGTCTGTTTCTTTTATCTCGCTTGGAAGGTAGTAATGGGCAACCCCTGGCTCCAGCATTCTGTCAAACTTCATACGCTCTGTCATGGTGTGTCTGCTCTTCTCTTTCCGGGTCATGTTATGTTTAAAGCTCCTATGGTATGGACGTGTCCCTACTTTACTTGACCTGGAGAAAAAAAGACATCCAAAATATCTCTTAAAAGGTATAGGAGACGTTTATGCCAAGGATGTGGGCATCGGCATCCCGGTAGTTTGTCTGCAGAAATCCGTCCTGGGCCTGCCGGGAACCGGTATCGATATCATCAAACAGAATGTACATGTATCCAAAGTCGCATTCAAACCGGTTCCTTTTATACCCTGCGCCAAAACTGAACATGTTGCGGTCATTGTCCAGGCAGAGGTAGTCGGTGTGATCCTTGTCAATGGGGGACTCATCATACACATAGGCCGCCCTGAGGGCCAGTTGCGGGTTCACATTCCACTCTGCGCTCAGCCCCAGCCGCCATGTATCGCTATAGTTCTTTATCATGGTTGCCGTGTCCACCCCGATGGCAGGGGTGTCATAGTTGAACTCCAGCTCTTTGTAGACGCTGAAGTTGGTCCAGAGGGTGGTGAACTCCAGGGTCAGATCCTTTCTGGGTCTGTACATGATGCCGGTAAAGAGCATGTCCGGAACCGTTATTTCCGACTTGAACCCCGTGGTGGAGTATAGGTAGTCGGGAAGGGGCAAGGCTTCCACGGTGGGGGATTTCTCAAAGCTGGCCTTGCCGTCTGCCTTGAATGTTACCCGGCTGCGGTAGGAGACGCCCATGGAGATTTGGTCGGAGGGTTTGTAGTGAAGGGCCAGGTTATAGGCCATTTCCGTGGCATCTCCCTCCAGCCTGTGGTTTACATCCAGAAGGTTGGTGTTGGGATCATTGACCGTTGTGGAAACCCCCATGGCCGCAAGCGCGTCTGCCTGGCCCGTGGCGTGGAAGACCCGGGTGGCATCCAGGGTGTTCTCCAGGGTGACATCCGCAGTGATGACTTCGACTCCGGCAGCCACGGAAAAAGAGTCGGTGACCTTGTAGGCAAGGCTGCCGTTGCCTGAAAAACATTTGAGTTCGGCGCTGGTGGTGCTGTAGCGGCCGGGCCATTCCTCGTCCCAGCTGACCCCCAGGCCGAACCGGGTGAAGGTGCCAAAACCCATGTACAGTTTATCACTCACCTGGGCCGTGATAAAAGCGGTGGGCAGAATATGGTACTCACGGTCATTTGAATTGCTCTCCCAGGAACCGTCGTAGACGTTTCGTGTATCCACCGTGCTCTGTACCGTTACCATGGTGCTGGTTGTCTGGATATTGTATCCGTCCAGCTGGGTAATGCCAGCTGGGTTGTACGCCACGGCCGAAGGATCGTCGGCCCGGGCCACCATGCCGGCCCCCAGGGATTCTCCCCTGGCGCTCCATTCAAGAAGGGCAAAGGCTGCGCCATGGCAGATGGATGCTGCCACGAAGATTGAAAAGAAAGCGGTCGCCAATAAACATCCAAGTGGTCTCTTTAGCTTCATGTTTCTCTCCTTTTCGTTGTGTCTTACGATGATAGAGAATTTTTTAAGCAGACGGGTCTGCATATGGCAGACCTTACCTTGGGATCTCTTTCTATTTGTGACGGTTCAATGATGGCTGCGGCCAGATTGCGCCGGGCCCTGGATTCTGGGTTCATCTCTTTCTGATGGGTGCCTCTGCCGGTGGCGCATCCCGGGCGGTTGGGGGACCGCCCGGGATCCTGGGTCATACCTCGGCCAGCTCTTCAGCGATTTTCTTGCATTTTTTGATGATGTGCCGGGCCTCCATGAGCACTGTCATTCTCTGGCCAAAGGGAGAGCCTTCGCCATGGAGGGCGATGGTTTCAAGATCGTCCGAGGTGAGCCTGCGGATCAGGTCAAACATCCTGAGCCGTTTCTCGGTGGAGACGGCGCTGTTGCCGCCCAGGTACTTTTTAATGTCGTCATGGAGATCCGGGTGCTTGAAATCCTTGTAGGTGGGGGCCGTGACAAGGAGGCCGCCGGCAAGGTCCTGGATGATCCGCACCACATCATGGTATTTGGTGGCAAAGTGGTACTTGGCGATGTTGGTGGAAACGGGATTGGGCACGGCAATCTCCCCGTGCATCACAAAGTCGTAGCAGGCCGCCTTGGAAAGGGACCTCAGGGTCTCCAGATAGAGCACCAGCTCCGTGAGCTTCTCCTTGACATGGGGGGCGTTGGCAATGCCGTTGTACTCGGCAATGGCCGCCCCCAGGCCCAGGAACTGCTCGCTCATGGGCACCCGGTAGGCGCAGCCTGTTCTTCTGTGCATCAGGGCAAAGTTGTAGACCATGGTGGCGGCGTGCTGCCATTCGCCGTTCAGGAAGACCCGGTCCCAGGGAACCAGCACGTCGTCAAAGATGATGAGGGAGTCGGTGTGGACCCGGACTGGCCGTGTGTTGGGAAATTCCAGGGGGCTGATATGGGCGGTAAAGGGCCGGCAGATCTGGCGGATGCCCGGGGTGTTGGCCGGAATGCTGAAGGCCACGGCATAGTCTGCATCGTTCTCCGTCATCTGGCGGCAGGGGATCACAAAGATGTCGTTGCAGTAGGCGGCGCCTGTGATGTGAACCTTTGCGCCCCGGACGATGATCCCTTCCTTTGTCTCTTTCACCTTTCGGACGTAAAAATCGGGATGGCTCTGTTTCGGGTCCGAGGGCCGGAGCATCCGGTTGCCCTTGACGTCGGTGACACCGGCGCAGGTGGCGATGTCCGTGGCCTTGAGATGCCGGCGGTAGTCCTCGATCCGCTGGTGGTACTCTTTGCCCGCCTCTCCCATGTTGTGGGTGGTGATGCTGATGGCGTTGAGGGCGTCAGCCCCGATGTCGTGGGCAAGGGGGATGTAGCCGTCCCCGAGTTCCGTGGCCTTGACGATCAGCTCATAGGCCTTGAGTAGGTCCTCGGAATTGGTTGGTTTGTGGTAGTAACGGCTGATCTCCTCTCCCGTGTCCGGATCGGTCATCACGGCGATATCCCTGTATTGGGGATCCTCGGCCATCCCATAGTCAAGGGCCATGAGGTTCGCACATTGCGCAAGGTCGGGGTGGGTGGTCACGTTTTCCACCCGTTCGCCCTTGTAGTAGATGACCCGGCCGTCGTTCAGGCTCTCTTTGTATTGCTGGGGTGTCATTAAACCCATCGTTCGCTCCTGGTTTTATGGTGGTTAAAAAGCGGGTGGCGGTTAAAGCGCCGGCATCACAGTTCCCAGGACGAATCTGTCTTGGGGATCCCCTGGTGGTATTTGGGATAGATCTCGAACTCCAGTTCACTGCCCATGATCTCGTCAACCACCATGACCGAGCAGAGGGAGGCGCCGTCCACGCCGCCGCCCCACATGCGTTCGCCGTACTGGTCCCCCACAAAGAAGAGGGAGTCCACATACGGACTTCTGATACTGGGGCGCTTCTCTCCAACGGGCCGCCAGTTGCCGTAGGCCTCGTCGGAGGGGGTCCACAGCACAAACTCCACGTTCTCCTCAAATCCCTTGAAGGTTCGCTTGAACCAGTCCATGCAGTAGTTGATCACCCGTTTGACCTTCCGGGGATCGCGCATCTCCTTGTCCGTGAGGGCGGTTGAGAAGATGTAGTCCCGCTTGCCGTCGGGGGCGCGTTTGGCGCAGGCCGCCATGTTCCACATCACCATGTCAACGGCGCCGATGTAGCCTTCGTCCTTGATGATGCCCGGCATCCACACAAAGCTCTTCTCGTTGATCTCAAACTCATCCCACACGTTGTTCTTGATGCCGATAAAGGCGGACAACAGGCCAGGAGACCAGAACTTGTTCTGGAGCAGGTCCACCCAGTCCGACGGAAAGTGCCGGGGATGGATCACGTTGAAGATGTGCTTGGGCGGAATGTTGCAGATCACCTTGTCGGCTGCGATAAATTCCAGGGTGCCCTTGGCGGTCCGGATGATCACGCCCACGGCCTTGCCGTTTTCAACCACGATCTCTTCCACGGGGGTGTTGCGCCTCACCTCGCCGCCGGCCTCGTTCAGGGCCTGCTCCATGGCCAGGGGGATGGCAAGGCACCCGGGTTCGGCAATGGTGGCCACGGATCCCGTATGGAGATTCATCTTGATGTCCCGGGCCATGGCCATGTAGCCCAGAAAATCCCCGGCCGGGGCCATCTTGGGCTCTGCCATGGCGTTTTGGCAGGCCATCACCACCTTGATATAGTCGTAGGCCTCCTGGTTGTCGGTCAGTCCCTTGTTTTCAAGCCAGGTCTGGACATCGATCTCCATGGCTGCGGCGCACTCCTCCATGGAGAGGCTTCCCATCTGCTTGAGGGCGGCCAGGGTTTTCTTGAATCCCTCTTCAGACTGCCATGGATAGGCGGCCCTTGCAGGCACCTGGTACATGTCGAAGTTCCGGGAGTCCACAAAGGCAAGGCCTTCGTTCACCGGCATGTCAACGGGCTTGTTCAGATGGTCCAGGAGCAGCCGGCACCGGGACTTGTTGCCCCAGAACAGGCCGTGGCCACCGTTCTCAAAGGTGTAGCCGTCCAGGAGGCCCTTGTTGAACATGGTTTTCAGGTCGGGTTCGCAATGGGAGACCCAGCACCGGGTGTCGGTGAGGGATTTGACAAATCCCCGGTGGTCCAGTTCCTGGCCGTCAATGACAACCTTGTCGCCCTTGCCCGTATAGGAGGCCACCCTGCCGCCGATGAACGGGGATTTTTCCAGGACGAGCACGCTTTTGCCATGGTCCTTGGCCAGAAGGGCGGCAGCTCCGCAGCCGCCAATGCCTGAACCGACGATAACAACATCATAGGACTCTTTTGCTTTCATACTTCCTCCTTTATTTTTAAATGGCTTGAGATTCTTTGGGGGTCACGACACACACTGGATTTTCCCAATGCTATTGCAAGGGGGGTGCCAAGGGAGGAAACAGGGTGATTCCGGTGGGTTGGGGCGGGGCGGGGCGCGGGGCGAAAAACCGATGATCAATATGTTGATCCCAGGGATCAACATATTGACCATGGGGAAGGGGCAGGGGGTCAGGCACCCAGTCCCTTGTCTGTTATCTCAATGGCGGCATTGCCAAAGCCTTTGATGGAAGCGATCTTGCCATGGGTTACGGGAAGGATGTTGTTGATGAAATAGTCGGCGGTCTTGATCTGGCCATCATAGAAATCAAGGTCCTTTTTCTTTGCCCCGTTGGCAAGGCGGGTGGCGGCGATCACCGAGCGCCACAACAGCATCCAGGCCATGACCAGGTCCCCCATCACCTCGAGAAAGGGAACCGAATGGCCGAATACCGTCTTGAAACGGGGGGACAGCAGGTTTTCACCCATGAAGGCCACGGTTTCGCAGAACGCCGTTACCAGGGGTTCCATCTTTTCGGCAAGGGGCTTGAGGGCTTCAAACTCCCGTGCCTGGTCAATGGTCTGGTTGATGGTTTGGATGAACTCCTGGAACACCTTGCCCTGCTTCATGCCCAGTTTCCGTGCCACCAGATCCATGGCCTGGATGCCGTCGGTACCCTCGTAGATGGAGGCGATTTTGCAGTCCCTTGCCAGCTGCTCCACGGGATAGTCCTTGGTGTAGCCGGCTCCGCCATGGACCTGCATGGCCTTGATGCAGACATCAAACCCCTTGTTGCTGTTGTAGGTCTTGAGCACCGGTGTCAAAAGATCGATCATATCCTGGTGCCAGGCCTTCTCTTTGTCGGACCCGGCGGTCTTTATATGGTCAAAGCAGGAGGCGACGTAGTAGGTGAAGCTTCTCATGCCCTCCACATAGGCCTTCATCTCCAGGAGCATCCGCCGGACGTCCGGATGGTTGATGATGGCCACCTGGGGGGCGTCCGGCTCCAATATCTGTTCCAGGGCCCTGCCCTGGAGCCGGTCCTTTGCATAGTTCAGCGCATAGAGATAGGCGTTGGATGCATGGGTGAACGCCTGGAGGCCCACCCCGAGCCGGGCTTCGTTCATCATGTGGAACATCACCTTCATGCCCTGGTTCTCTTCGCCCAGCAGCAGTCCATAGCAGTTCTCCCCAAGGGCCATGCTGCAGGTGGCGCTGCCGTGGAGGCCCATCTTCTCCTCCACCCCGGTGCAGAAAATGCCGTTCCTTTTCCCCTGGCTGCCGTCGTCATTGACCCAGAACTTGGGCACGATAAAAAGAGAGATGCCCCGGGTGCCGGCAGGGGCCCCCTCTATCCGGGCCAGCACCGGGTGGATGATGTTTTCGGCAAGGTCGTGCTCCCCGGCCGTGATAAAGATCTTGTTACCCGTGAGGGTGTAGGTGCCGTCGGGGTTTCGCCGGGCCGTGGTGGTCAACGCCCCCACATCACTGCCGGCCTGGGGTTCTGTCAGCAGCATGGTGCCGCCCCAGTGGGCGGTGTAGAGGTTTTTCAGGAAGAGCTTTTTCTGTAGTTCCGTTCCAAATAGCTCGATCATTTTGCCGGTGCCATGGCCCAGGTGGGCGTAGCTGGCAAAGGCAAAGTTGATGCCCGTGATATACTCCTGGACCGCCATGGAGATCAGCTCGGGAATCCCCTGGCCGCCGTATTGGGTATCTTCGGTCATGGCGGTCCATTCCGCCGCCTTGAGACGCTCAAAGGGCTTGCGATAGCACTCGGGTGTCCTGACTTCACCCTCGTCAAAGACGATCCCCTGCTTGTCCCCCTCCATGTATGTGGGCAGGATCTCCTTGATCCCGAAATTTCTGGCCTCGTTGATGATCATGTCAAAGATTTTCTTGTTAAAATCGCTGTATCGCTCGCTGGCGGTAAGCTGCTCCGCATTGAGCTGGTCAAACAGGACAAATTCAACATCACGACGATCTGCTACCAGGTCTGCCATTGTCATATCTCCTTTGGATGAAATTGTGTTTTTCGGTTGGTTCTGATGGTAATGGAACGTAAAATCCATGGGTTTCGCATATGAATTGAGCCCACTTCTCATTCTATCAGGTAAGGCAGGTATCAATTCGTATGCCAACACCTATGGCCAGGATTCGTCCCGGTCTTGCTGACGCATGTGTCGTGACCCGTTGTAAAGTTCAGTGTGTGATAGTAAAAATCACTATAGAGTTCAGCGGAGTGTGTCAAGGATAAAAAACATATATTTCGTTTCAATTACGATTGTTTATTAAATGAAAAGAATTTATAAATCAAATTTGCAATCAAATCACTGATGTGCTACACAAAATTAATCACATTGTTTCGTAATCGGTTCAATTCAGTCAATCTGAACAAGTACAACAGGAAATTTCCCATGTCCCATGTTGATCTTGCCAAACTGAACGATTCAACAAAGAGTGCCGTAAAGGAGCATGACGATCTTGTCTCCATCGCTTCTTTTTTCCAGCGGGATTTCTCCATCGACTGGCTCGTGGAGCTGACAGGGCTGAAGGTGACCCGGATTCTCTCCATCCTCGAGGCGGAGGTGGAAAACGGCAGGATGATCAACCGGGGCGCCGGGATCTACGCCATGAACGGCAAGGGGGGGCAACAGCGGTCGAAGAAGCGGTTCTCCGGACAGGAGCGCCAGGCCCTGCACCGGAAGATCGTGGACCTGCTCCTGAGGGAGTACCCGGAAGAGGAGGCCAAACCCCAGGTTCTGGCCCACCATCTTCTCCACACCCGGAACGATATCACCGGATGCCGCTGCCTTGTCCAGGCCGGCGATCTCTATCTTAAGGTGTATAAAAACGAAGAAGCGTTCCAATGTTATAACAAGGTGCTCCGGGATCTCGATGCCGTCCAGGGCAAGGATGCCTGCATCCTCTATGCCGATACGGCCGTCAAGTATTCCAAGGTGTGCACGGCAAAGCACGATACCCGGAGGAACCTGGAGATGCTGCACCAGGGGTTTGCCCGGGCGAAAAAATGGGACCATCTCCACGCCTCCGCCCTTCTGGAGATGCATATCGCCAAATTTGAGTGGCTGCGATCCGACTACCCCAAAGCCCTTGAGCATTATGAGTCCGGGTGGAAGCTTGCCAATGAACTGGGTGATCCCGCGCTGATCCGGTCCGCCACCACCTTTAGTTCGTTTTTTCTCTACTGGCAGGGGCGGTTCACCGAGGCGATCAAGAGCTTTGAGCAGGTGGTGCCCGATGTGGATAAGATCCCCATGGGCCAGTTTCCTCTGCTTGCGGCCATCACCGTGGGATACTGCTATTACAACACGGGCCAGGTCACCCAGGGACTTGGGATGTTCGATGTGATCCGGAACCACTGCCTGGAACGGGGGGACCTGGATCTTGCCTCCTATGCCGCCGGCAACATCGGCAGCATCATGCTGGATCTGAGAAGGGTGGATGATGCCCTGGTGCACCTTGAACATGCGGACAGGGAGGCCAAGGCGATCCGCAACGACTGGGTCTACATGAACACACGGATCATGTTTGCCTTTGCCTATTACCTGAAAAATCGCAAAGATCGCTGTATCGCCTATCTTAAGGAATACCTTGAGATTTCGCGGAAATTGCAGATCTCCCAGACCCCCTATCCCTATCTCATGGTGCTTTTATGGGCCATGGAAGAGGGGGAACTGCCCGGGATTGACGGGGTTAGCCTGGAGGAGGAGATCGAGAACAAGCTCCGGGACACCAATATCTTCATGAAGGGGATCGCTTACCGATACCAGGCCCTGCTCAGCAAGAAGAGGGGAAAGCCCGTTGTCCAGGTGATGAGCTGCCTGGGGCGCTCCATCAAATATTTGAAACAGTCGGGCCATAAGTTTGCCCTGGCACGCTCCCGGATCGAGCTTGCCCGGGTTCACCTCATGCTGGACAACACGGACAAGGCAAGAAAACTCACCCGCAGGGCCCATGAGGTGGTAGCCCCATACAATGAGGAGATCGTTCCCGATGCCCTGCGATCCCTTGTTGTGGACCACTATCCCCAGAACGAGGCGTTTCTCAAGAAGATATTGAAGATCGGCACCGAGATCTTTTACATTGCCAACGATATCAACCTGGTGAAAAAGGTGATCACCACGGTCAATAAAATGACCGGGGCGGAACGGGGCGCGCTGTTCCTCCTGGATGACCGGGGAAAACGGCCCAGGCTCCGCCTCCGGGCCTCAAAGAACATCACCCCGGCCCAGATCGGGCATCCTGATTTTACCTCCTCCATGGCCATGATCGAAGATGTGGTGAAAACCGGAAAGGGGGTCATCAAAGAGAGTGAGGGGGACGATGATGCCAATTTCTTTTCCAACGAAACCATCCGCTCCCGGATCTGCGTTCCCCTGGTGCTGCTGAACCGGGTGGTGGGCGCCCTCTACCACGACAACCGGATACTGAGTGCCGCATTCCAGGAATCGGACATGGCTATCCTCGATTATTTTGCTGCCCTTGCCACCTTTGCCCTGGACAACTCCCGGGCCTATGCCGAGATAAAGCGCCTCAACGCCAAGCTGAGCAAGGAGAAGGCGTATTATAAGGAGGAGCATGACAAGAGCATTAAATCCGACGATATCATCGGCAAGAGCCGGCCCATCAAGAAGGTTCTTTCCCAGACCGAACAGGTGGCCGCAACGGAATCCACCGTGCTTGTGCTGGGTGAGACCGGGGTGGGAAAGGAGCTTGTGGCTACGGCCATCCACCGCCAGAGTCCCCGGCGGGATAAGCCCTTTGTCAAGGTGAACTGCAGCGCTCTCTCCGAGGATCTCATTGCAAGCGAGCTGTTCGGCCATGAAAAAGGCTCGTTCTCAGGGGCCATCGGCCGCAGGATCGGCCGGTTTGAGCTGGCGGACGGTGGGACCCTTTTCCTGGACGAGATCGGCGAGATCTCCCAGGATCTCCAGGTCCGGCTGCTGCGGGTGCTCCAGACCCATGAGTTCGAGCGGGTGGGGGGGAACACCACCCTGTATTCCGATTTCAGGCTTATTGCCGCAACCAACAAGAACCTTGACCAGGAGGTGACCCAGGGACGGTTCCGGGCGGATCTTTACTACCGGCTGAATGTGTTTCCCATTGTCATGGCGCCGTTGCGAAAGAGAAAAGAGGATGTCCCGCTGCTGACCTACCATTTCCTCAACCTCTACTCATCGCGAATGGGGCGTCACTTTGACGGGATTCCGGAAAGCGAGATGGAAAAGCTTATCAAGTATGACTGGCCCGGCAATGTCCGGGAGCTTGAAAACATCATGGAGCGGGGCACCATCTTGAGCCGGGAACCGGTTTTCAGGGTGCCCCAGCTTGCGCCCGAAGAGGAGTGCCGCGCTTCCGGTTCCGGGGTGACCCTGAAGGAGAACGAGCGCAACCACATCCTCTGGGCCCTGGAAAAGACCCATGGGAAAATCCGAGGTAAGGGCGGGGCGGCCGAACTTCTCGAGATCAACCCCTCAACCCTTCACTTCAGGATGAAAAAGCTTGGCATCAAATAGATGATCATAATATTTTCTTCGATGCCTCAGATTCGGCATTGACCGGTTGCTGTGGTCCGCCCCCCATTTTATTCTCATTACTCTTTTTCGCCGGACTGTTTATCCAGTTATTAATTTTTTCAATCATTTTATCCATTATGGAAAAAAGAACATCCACGTTGTAACCCGCCAGAAATGCAATTGCAAAAGGTGACAGGGAGCTGACAAAATTTACATCCTCCGGTTTAAAAAACCATCCGATTGCCATGCCGGCCAATGCCCCTAAAGATAATCGAAGCCTGTATTTTATTTCAGAATCCCGGGTATATGTAAGGTTTCTGATCTCAACCGATAAGGTCCTGAGCACAAAAGTTACAGCACCTAAAAAACCATACAGCAGCGGAAGAAGATAAATCTGTAAAGCAATCAGAACATATTCCGCAGAAAACTCGGAAAGGAAAAGCCGGTTCCTTGCGATATTAAGCTGATGCATGTTTTCTTCTTCATCAATCTTTTTTTGATAATTAGACGTTGCTCCGTCGCTATCCTTTTTACTTTCTTTAAGCGCTGTCATTTTTCGATCATATTTACTTTCCACATAGTCTGTTACTTTTCCCACAAACTGATCTTTAAACATAATTTTTTGCCAGATTCTGTTCCATCCGCATAAAAGTTCGTAATTAGAATCAAGCTTCTGGTCTAATACCTTATACGCAACGTTAAATTCACTGATTTCCGGATCCGTTTTAAGATCATCAGCATTTCCCTGTTCTTTTAGATATACTATTTTTTCACGCTTAATTCGGACAGCTTCTCTTTCATCAAATATCGACCCTATTTGTTGGGTAAGATTCGTTCCTATCACCCAGTATATTTGAGTCAGAAGAAGTGAAGCCATTGCAAGGACAGCAAGAAATCTGTACCACGTAACAGCTTTTGCCGACCTGGCTTTTCCATTTCGGATAAATGATTTAGCCTTTTTGTCATCTATTGAAATATTTGATTTGATACTTTCAATTGTAACAGGTTTAATCTGGGACATTACCCTGTCGTAGGTTTTCCAGAACAGGATTTCAGCGTCAAGAGTCCACTTGTTTTCTTCTATCAGATATTTTGACTTAACAAGAACACTTAAAGCCTCTTCATCAATTTCAATTTCGCCTTCATGGACAACATACGAAACCAGAAGCTGAGAATCCTTTACAATCTGAATAATGTCCTGGGTCACAAAGTTATTTACATCCATAGCATCTGCAGCTTCATTTCTCACTGTTAATTCACCCATAAGCCACACCTCATAATTAAGTTAAGATGCGACAGGCCGTTACGCAACGCCGATTTCCATTACAGAACAACCTGTCCAATGTTATATTTGCCGATCAGATTTATTTTATGCATTGAACCTGGGAAAAGGTTGGAAAAATGTGAATGCTATAGTTATGTCTATGACATCCCAAGGGTTACATGTCAATCAAAGTTATTCGTGAAAGGAAAAATGATGATCAATGCGAAGCCGCATATTTTAACTGCAATTCTGCTGTTGATTGCTTGCGGTTGCAGTTCTCAATCGCTGAAGAACGCAACCATCCGTTACAAGACCCATAGAGAATACCCAAGTCTTGAGATCATATACAAGCTCTTGGGCGGCGGCATGAAACCCAGTGATGTGGAATCCCTTCTGGCTGGCACCCATTGGTGAATAACCGGTTGGGGTGGCCATCTGATGAATATTGTCAGGGGTCAGATGCAACGCTTTTGAACTTTGCTCATTCTTGTGTCAAGAGTGTAGACCTGACCCTGGGTTTTATGCGTAGGTTTGGATCATGGAGCCCATATACTTTTCTGATACGGCGGCAGCGCTTAAAACCTCGTCCAAATTGTTAAATTTTGTTGTGTTCAGGACCCTTCCCATGTGGATGAGTCCTTCCAGGTTCGAGCCTGCTTTTGACGCCGCCTCCAGGAAGTGGAACCGCATTGATTGCGCCTGTTCTATTCTCCTATAATAGAGGTCCGGGTCCTTGATTTTCAGTGCCTTATTATCTTCGGCTACCAGTTCTTTGGTTATCAGCTCCTTGGTAAAGTCGGTGAGGTCGTCAAGGAGATCCGCTGTGGCATGGCTGCCTGCTTCGAGGTAAAAGTCCAACTCATATCCGTTTAGTTCCCCGGCAAGACCGACGAAATCCGAGAATACCCCCTGGGCTGCCCCTGATGCGGCTGTCTCGGCTGTTGTGATGAAGTTTTTAAGGTTATCCTTAATAAAATTGCTGCCCACATCAAGGAACTCTTTTCGTTCCGTGCCGGAGACAGCCGTGGCGACGTTCAGGAGTTTGTCGGTGGTATCTCCGGCGGTGGAGGCCATTTTAAGGAAATTGTTCCGGTCGGTATCGTCCAGCTCATTGGTGATGGCCACGAGTTCTTCGGTCCGGCCGTCTCCTATGGATTCTGCGGCTGTTTTGAAATTCTCATAGGCCTTGGATGACAGGATGCCTTTCATGAAAATGGCGTGTTCTACTTTCTCCTGGCCCTGATTGGCTGCTGACAGGAGAAACTCGGATCTGACATCCCCATCCAGATCTTTAACCTGGGTGAGGAATTTTTCGGGATCGACATCCGTGTAGGCAACCCCGTACAGCAGATTGCTTTTGTCGTTTCCTTCGAGGGACCCGGCAAGCTCGGTCAGCAGGGGCAACTGCCCGTCGGCTTTATCGGCGGCAACCAGGAAATTGGCGGTATCCACGGCCGATAATTTGCTGGTGATGCCAAGATCGATCTGTCCGGACAGATCCAGGAGTTTTCCGACCTGTTTTCCGGCCTTGCCGGCTGTGATGATAAAATCGGACAGCCCCGCTGGCTTGTAGCCGGAGTGATCGATTGCAAGGGTTGAGATGGTGCCTGTAAAACGATCCAGGTTTTTGCCCAGGTGTGATGCGGTCTTGAGAAGTTCTTTACGTTCCTGGCCAGTCAGTTCCGGAGAGATATCGATGATGGTGGTGATGGCAGCTTCACTGGCGTTTTCCATCATCATAAGGAAATTGTCCAGGTCCTCCCCGGGCTCCTGGGTGTTGATAAAGTCAAGGATCTTGCCACCGGTCTTCTCGGAAATCCCTTGGATCTTTTCGAGGAGATTTATTACGAACGTGCCGCTTTTGGCTGCGGCGGACAAAAAGCCGGTCAGGTTCTTTCCATTGGGTTTTCCGGATTTGTCGAGGCGGTCATTCACCGCTTCGTTCAGGAGATCGACCTCCCTTCCGGCCATGGCCGCCGCTGACAGATAGTTGTCAAGGTCCTTTTCCGACAGGTTTGAGGCGGTCTCCATGATGCTTTTCATCTCTTTCGGAGAGTTGTTTATGGCGGTGAGAAAATCCTGGATCCCCTCTTCCGACAGCTGATCCGCAAAGGTCAGAAACGCTTCCCTGTCATCTCCCTTAAGTCTTTCCGTGGCGATGAAGAACTTCCGGGCACTGTCTCCGCTCTTGGCCAGTGATGAAAGAAAGTTAGACCGGTCCTGGTCGCCGAGTTCTGACACCAGGGTCATCAATGCCTTTTCCGGCACTTCCATGGTGGCCGCAAGCGCCCTTATTTCCGGTGGTATCTTTATAGCTTTCTGGGATAGCGGAATCCCGTGGGTGGCTATGCCGTTGACGGGGGTTGGCGTTACGGCCTCCTGAACCGTGGATCTGAAGGTCGGGGGGGATGCCGGTGTTTTTAACAAAGAGTTGGCCGGGTAGTTCCCCGTTGATGTCAGGTGCACTGATGTCATATCTGTCTCCTGTTTTATGTCGGCGTTCATGGCTTCTTAAGAGCATATGATTAAAACATCGGCGGCAGGATTCGTAACTTTAGTAATAAAAATAGTAAAATTTGAACAGGGGGGCACCGTCCTGTTTCTGCCCCTTTGGCCTCGCCGGATCATACCGGATTATATGGGATCCAACCGGCGCAGCATGTTGACCAAAGAGTCAATATGTTGATCCTGGATCGCATCCCGGATCATGTAACTTATCGTAAATAGGCGTTTTTTGGCCTGGCATCCCATTTGCAACAGTAATTGGCATCTCACACCCATTTCAGACGCAAACTTAAAATAAGGAGAAAGCCATGGATTGCTCATATCTTGATTTCAGCGGGAAAATTGTCCTTGTCACGGGGGGAAGCCGGGGAATCGGGCGGGAGACAGCCCTTGCCTTTGCCGATGCCGGGGCAGACATTGCCATTGCCAGCCGGAAACTTGCGGGCCTTGAAGAGGTGGCCCAAGAGATCCGGGCCATGGACCGGCAATGCCTTTGTGTTCCCACCCATGCCAAAAAGCCGGAGGAGCTTCACAACCTGGTGGAATCGGTGATGTCAGCCTATGGCCGCATCGATATCCTTGTGAACAATGCCGCCACCAACCCTGCCATGGGGGCCATCGTGGATACCGATCCTGAGATGTTCAACCACATTGTGGACACCAATCTCAAGGGCTATTTCCTGTTGAGCAAGCTTGTGGGAAAGATCATGCAGAACCAGGAGAGCGGCAACATCATCAACATTTCATCTGCCGGGGGCGTAAGTCCCGCCGAAGGGCTCGGGCCCTACTGCATCTCCAAGGCCGGGATCAACATGCTGACCAAGCAGATGGCAATGGAGATGGGGCCATACAATGTCCGGGTCAACTCCATCTGCCCGAGGATCGTGAAAACAGGGTTCAGCCAGGCACTCTGGTCCAATGACAAGCTCATGGCGGCAGAGTTCAAGAACACGCCGCTGAAATGTGTGGCCACTCCCCAGGAGATCGCCCGGGCAGCATTGTTCCTGGCATCGTCGGCCACCAACTATATGACCGGCCACGACCTTGTGATGAATGGAGGGGCCTTTTTCAGGTAAACCATGATGGTTGTTGTGAACCCATTAAAATGCACGGGATGTGCCTTTTGTGTCCCTGTCTGTCCCAACCGGGCCATCTCAAGCCTGGGCCTGGCCGAGATCGACAAGGATCGATGCGTTGCTTGCCTGGAATGCCTTGATTTCTGTCCGGTCACGGCCCTTGGCCGGGGAAAGAACAGAAAGGAGCCCCATGGATCATAGAGCGCATTGCGATGTCCTTATTCTGGGATCGGGCATGGGGGGGCTGGCCGCGGCGGCTCTGCTTGCCAGGGACGGCTTCCGGGTCATTGTGGCGGAGAAGATGCCGAGGCTCGGCGGCCGCTGCTCGACCATGGACTACAACGGGTTCAAGTGTATCACCGGCGTGGTGGGGGTGGAAACAAGGGGCGTTGTCCAGGGGTTGTTTGACCGGGTGGGGGCCGGCTTTGATGTAAAAGAGGCAGGCCCTCCCCACTACCTCATCAACGGGCAGATCTGCCAGGTGCCCTCCAGGGGGGGGATGAAGCATCTGATGATGGCCGCAGGGGCCGGTGCCATGGAGGTGGAGACGGTGATGAACGCCATCACAGGCGCCCTTCAATGGCGAGCCCCCTCATCCGATGTCCCCCTTGGCGACTGGCTCCGGCAGTACACAAGCAATCCTAGGATCATGGAGATCTTCCAGGCCCTTGTTTCAGCCGTTTTGTTTGTTAATGTTAACGAGCTTTCGGTTCACACCTATTTTGAGTTCCTGAAAAAGCTTAAGGGGATCCAGCGGTTTGGCTATGCCCCGGGGGGCAGCATTTCCCTTGCCCGGTCATTGGCAAAGGTGGTGGTGGACCATGGTGGAGAGATCTGGACCCGGTGCCGGGTGAACGCCATCAAGAGCCGGAACAACATTGTCCGGGGGGCCACGGTGTCAAGGCGGGGAAAAAACCTCTCCATCAAGGCGCCGGTGGTGATCTCCAATGCAGGGCCTAAAGAGACGGCAAGGTTAGCTGAGACAGGGATCCGGGATCAATACTACCTCCGGGAGCTGGAGCAGCGGATGACCCCCGCCAGGATCACCGCCCTCCAGTTCTCCATGGATGAGCCCCTGTTTGAGAGCAACCACCTGCTGGTGACCGGCACCCAAAGCCTCAACTCCGTGTACCAGCCCACAATGGTTTGCCCGGAGTGGGCCCCTGACGGAGCTCACCTCCTGGTGGCGGGATCGGCACCGCGAAATTCTCTGGAACCGTTTGACGGAAAACGGGAGATCGAACAATGCCTTGCCGATCTCAGGGCTGTTTTTCCCGGGTTTGAAAGCCGTGCCAGGCTGCTTTTGGCGGGCACCTTCCAGGGTGCCTGGCCCGGCATGCACTCCCTGCCCGGCAGGGACATGGACCGGAAAACCCCGGTGATCAATCTTTACAACGTGGGGGACGGGGTAAAGCCCTTTGGGTATACCGGCCTTCCCGGGGTGGTGGCCACCGGCATTGATGTGGCCGAAGAGGTGATGGGGCGAAACAGGATATTAACAGGAGCACCATAACAGGGGAGCAGGGCATGGCCGGAATCAGAACCGGGTTGACAGAGATGCTGGGAATCAAGGTGCCGGTCATTGGGGCGCCCATGTTCCTTGTTGCCTTTGAAGAGCTTGTGGCGGCGGTTTCCAATGCCGGGGGCCTGGGTACCTTAGCCCTTCCCAACTACCGGACCCTTGATGACCTGGACCAGGCCCTGGCAACCCTTGATAGCGCAACGGACCGACCCTTTGGTGTCAACATCCATGTGTCCGGCCGCTTTCCCTGGAGCCAACAGCTGGAGCTTTGCCTGGACAGGGGCGTTCGCTGTTTTATCACCTCCCTGGGGGCGCCTGCTCCTGTGATTGACAGGGTCCATGCCCGGGGCGGCCTGGTGTTTGCCGAGGTGGTCAGCCTGGAACAGGCGGTCAGGGCGGAAGGGTCGGGTGCGGACGGCCTGATTGCAGTGGCCCGGGGCGCCGGTGGCCACGGGGGCGTGCTGCCCCTCATGGTGCTCGTGCCCTATCTGAAAGAGCACACCTCTCTTCCCGTGGTGGCGGCGGGCGGCATCAGCACCGGCCGCCAGATGGCCGCAGCCTTAGCCCTTGGGGCCTGGGGCGTGGTCACGGGCACACGGCTTGTGGCAACTGTGGAAGCCCGGGTGGCGGAGGCGTATAAACAGGCGGTGGTGGCGTCCGGGCCCGGGGATATCGTGGTGACGGACAGGATCACCGGCAACCGGGCAAGCTGGATCGCCAGGAGCATTGAGGGGGTGGAATCCGGGCCTTCGATCGGTTCCAGGCGCTGGCTTGACCTCTGGAGTGCGGGGGTGAGTGTGGCCCAGGCCGATGCCGTGAAACCGGCAGCAACCATTATCAACGACATGGTTGACGAGTTCCATGGCGTCGTAAACCAATTTTCTAAATTGCAATAAAAGGGAGATACCAATGGATCGACGGTTTAACCGGGAGCAGGAGAAGCTCAGGGAACGGACACGGGCCTTTGTCCAAAAAGAGGTTCCCCCGGAAGTCGCACGCAGGCTTGACGCGGAAGGCGCATACCCCCGCGGGATCATGGCAAAGCTTGCCGCCCAGGGGTTTTGGGGCATTAATGTTGCCGAAAAATACGGTGGGCGTGGCGGCGGCATTATCGAACTGATGATCTTTTTCGAGGAGATCTCCAAAAACCTGCCCGTGCTGGCCTGGACCTCGGGCAATGTCCTTTTGTACGGCAACAATATTCTCCAGGTGAACGGCAATGAGGAACAGCAAAAGCGGTTTCTCCCCGGGCTCATGAACGGGGAGTATCTCTTCTGCTTTGCCCTGACTGAGCCGGATGCAGGGTCTGATGCCGCCAATATCATCACCCGGGCCGAACCGGTGGATGGGGGGTATCGCATCAACGGAAGCAAGGTATTCATCTCCGGGGCCTCGGTCTCCCATATTGCCGTGACCAACACCCGGACCGCATCCTCCCGGTACAAGGGGATCACCTCCTTTCTGGTGGACACGGACCAGGAGGGATACAGGGCCGCTCCCATCCGGAAACTAGGTTACAAGGGGTCTGACACCTGTGAGGTCTATTATAAGGATGTGGACGTGACCCGGGAGAACATCCTTGGCGGAGAGGACTGCTACAACCAGGGATGGAAGCAGATGATGCGGTTGTTGAACGGGGAGCGCCTGGTGCTTTCCGCCTGCGCCCTGGGCATCTCCGAGACGGTGCTCAAGGGGCTGGTGGACCATCTCAAAGAGCGGCAGAAGATCAGCCGGATCCAGGGACGCTACCAGGCCGTGGAGCATGGCATCGCGGAGATGGCCGCAAGGGTCGAGGCCGGGCGCCAGCTCGCGTTTCAGTCAGCATGGATGGTGGACCAGCAGATGGAGTGCGTAAAGGAGACCTCCATGACCAAGCTGTTCTGTGCCGAGACCGGCAAGGCGGTCACCCGGCTTGGCATGGAAGTGATGGGACGGCTGGGGTACACCATGGAGTGCGATCTCCAGCGATTCTACAGGGACATCCCCATCCTCTCCATTGGCGGAGGCACCTCCCAGATCCAGAAGAACATCATCTCAAAGCTCATGGGACTTTAACAGATTCGCTGACAAGAGGAGGAAGCATGGCAGGGATCAGAGATTACGGGGTGTATATCCCCTATAACCGGCTGGAGCGTTCCAGGATCGCCCAGACCTGGGGAGGATATCCCAAAAAAGGGGAAAAGGCCGTGGCCAATTTTGATGAAGACACGGTGACCATGGCGGTGGAGGCGGCAAGGGCCTGCCTTTCTCCGGGGGGGAACAAAACCGTGGACCGGTTTTATTTTGCCTCCACCACGGCGCCCTATGCCGAGAAACAGGCGGCAAGCCTTGCGGCCGCGGCCCTGGATCTTTCCCCCGCAGCCTTTACCATGGATGTGGCAGGCTCCTTGCGGGCCGGCACCAGCGCCATCTGTGCCGGGCTTGACGCCCTCCAGGCAAATGCGGCTTCCAACGCCCTTGTCACGGCTTCGGACATGCGGCTGGGTGCTCCCAACGGGGTAAAGGAGTTGGATTTGGGAGACGGTGCCGCAGCCCTTGTGCTCGCAAGGGATGATGTGATCGCCAAGATCGACGGCTATTATTCGGTCAACCATGAGATCTTTGACCAGTACAGGCCCGCGGACCACCCCTATGTGCTCTCCTGGGAGGATCGCTTTGTCAGGGAAAAGGGGTTTTCCCAGGTGATGGTCAAGGCCGTGACCACGGCCATGGAGCGGTTCAAACTCTCCTGGTCCGACATCACCCTGCCCGTGCTCACCGCTCCCAACCCCGGTTATTTAAAAGGTGTTGCCAAAAAGCTTGGGTGGGACCCGAAACTTGCCGCCATGGACGCCGTTTATCCCAGGGCCGGCAACACTGGGTGCGCCCACAGTTTCCTGCTCCTCTGCCATGCCCTGGACCGGGCAAAACCAGGGGACAGGATCCTATGGGCCAACTACGGAGACGGCTGCGACGTGATGCTCCTCACCGTCACCGACCGGATTCTGGAACGGCAACAGGTCGCGGTTGAAGCCCAGCTGGGTTCAGGTGCGCTCACCACCTATCCCAAGTACCTTCGCTGGCGGAACCTTGTTGAGACCGAGCCGCCCATGCGCCCCGGCCAGGAGCCTGTTTCCGCACCGGCCCTATACCGGGACCGGCGCTGTGGCATGGCCCTCCAGGGCTCAAAATGCCGGGAGTGCGGAACCGTTCATTACCCTGTCCAGCGGATCTGCATGAATTGCAGGGCAAAGGACAGGTTTGATTATTACGCCTTTGCCGGCAGGCGGGGCAGGGTGGTCACCTTTTCCCACGATCTACTGGGGGTGACCCCGGATCCCCCCACCACGGTGGCGGCCGTGGATTTTGAGGAGGGGGGCCGCATCATGGTGGATATCACGGACAGGAATCCCAATGAGATCGCCATCAACATGGAGGTTGAGATGACCTTTCGAAAGTTCAGAAGGACCAACGGCATCCAGGTCTACTGGTGGAAGTCACGGCCGGTGCGCCAGGCCCAATCACACCCGGTGAGCCAGGAGCTATCGAGGCCGTTGCGCGGAACAGTCGCCCAAATCGATGACCATGGCCCGGGGGAGGGCAAAGAATGAAAGGAATCAAAGACAAGGTGGCCATCATCGGCATGGGCTGCACCAAGTTCGGCGAGAACTGGGATATGAGCTTTGACGATCTCATCATCGATGCCGTGTATGAAGCCTACGAGGATGCCGGCATCGGGCCGGACGATATCGATGCCGTGTGGATGGGGTCCTACTGGTCCAATTTGCCGGCCCCGAGCCAGCCTTTGGCCACCACCCTGAAGCTTGATTACAAGCCCGTCACCCGGCTTGAGAACATGTGCGCCACCGCCTCGGACGCCCTTCGGAACGCGGTGTACGGTGTGGCATCCGGGGCCTGCGACATTGCGCTGGCCGTTGGCGGGGAGAAACTCAAGGATTCCGGCTACAGCGGGCTGCCCACGGATGATCTGGCCATGGGGCTTGTGTCCACAGCTCCCAACACCTTCAGGAGCCGCAATTTCACGGCCCCCAGCCATTTTGCCATGATGGCGACCCGGTATTTTGAGCGCTACGGCCTCTCCCCGGAAGAGGGACGGGAGATGCTGGCAAAGATCATGGTCAAGAACCACAGGAACGGCATGCTCTCCCCCAAGGCCCACTTCAGGATGCCCATCTCCGTGGAGCTGGTGCTTAAAGCGCCCATGATCGCATGGCCCCTTGGCCTGTTTGACTGCTGCGGGGTGAGTGACGGGGCGGCCGCCGCCATCGTGGTCCGGGCCGACATGGCCAAAAGCTTCCGGCCCGATCCCGTGAGGATCAAGGCGTGCCAGATCGCGGTGGGGCCGTCGGAAGGCTATCTCAACCCGAACCATGACTGGACCATGGTCAAGGAGACCTGGGTGGCGGGCCAGAAGGCCTATGAAGAGGCCGGCATCAAGGATCCCCGGGCCGAGATCAGCATGGCCGAGGTCCATGACTGCTTCTCCATCACCGAGGGCGTGATCTACGAGGATCTGGTTTTTAGTCCCAGGGGCGGCATGCGGGAGGATATCGAGGCCGGCACCTTTGAGCTGGGCGGCGAATTGCCGGTGAACATGGACGGGGGGCTGAAGTGCTTTGGTCATCCCATCGGCGCCACCGGCCTTCGCATGACCTATGAACTTTACAAGCAGCTCCAGGAAAAGGCCGGGGACCGCCAGGTGAAAAACCCGGAGATCGGCCTCTCCCATAACCTGGGCGGCACCCCTGGGGGATGCACCATCAGCGTCAACATTATCGGGCACTAATAACGGGCAAAGGGAGGCAGGATGATACCGGTTCCCAAAGAGAGGATTGATGACTATACACAAAAGGGGTGGTGGGGCAGGAGCACGGTCCTGGACCTCTTTTTTGAGACGGTCCGGAAACGGCCGGATGCCGAGGCCCTGGTGGATCCCCTCAACCGGGGCGACCTCATGGGCGGTACGGCCAAACGGCTCACCTACAGGGAGGCGGCCACCCTGGTGGACCGCCTTGCCCTGGGGCTTGAACGCCTGGGCATAAAAAAGGATGATGTGATCCTGGTGCAGCTGCCCAATGTGGTGGAGAGCGTGCTCCTCTTTTTTGCAGCCGCCAGGATCGGCGCCATATCAAGCCCGCTTTCCATGATGGCCCGGTCAAGGGAGGTGGGCCATGCCCTTGAAGCCACACGGTCGGTGGCCGTGGTCACGGTGGAAAAATTCAACGGGTTTGACCACCTGGCCCTCATGAAAGGGCTGAAAGAGCGGTTTGATTGTCTCAAACAGATCGTGGTTGCCGGGGACGAAAGTGACCATGGATTTCCAAGCCTTGACGGGATGCTCTCCCGGGAAATCAATCCCCCCCTGCCAGCCGCCTATTTTGACGGCAAGGCCTCGGGTCCCAACGAGATCTTCACCATCTGCTGGACCTCAGGCACGGAGGCCGAGCCCAAGGGTGTGCCAAGGACCCACAACCACTGGATCTCCATCGGAAGAGTCACAACCGAAGGATGCCGGGTAAAGGAGGGGGACAACATCCACGGCACCTTTCCCGTGATCAACATGGCCGGCATTGGCGGGCTCATGGTGCCCTGGGTATTGACCGGCGGGAAATTCGTTCTCCACCATCCCTTTGACCTGGGGGTGTTTTTCAAGCAGATGGCCACGGAAGATCTTTACTACACCCTCATGCCCCCGGCCCTTTTGGACACCCTGGCAAAATCGACTGGGGCTTCAGCCATGGGAGAGAGCAATGTCAGGGTGATCGCCTCGGGTTCCGTGCCCCTGTCCCCCTGGATGGTGAGGTACTACCAGGAGACGTTCAACATCAGCATCGTTAATTTCTTTGCCTCCAACGAGGGGATCGCCCTGTTTTCCGGCCCCGGGCTGTTTCCCGATCCCGACGACCGGGCCCGGTTTTTTCCACGGTTCGGGTGCAGGGAGGTCTCTTTTGATATCTCAGACCGGGTAATCGGAGGCATGGAGAGCTGCATCGCTGATGTGATGACCGGGGAAGAGATCACGGAAAGCGGGAAGGTGGGGGAACTCTGCTTTAAAGGCACCACCATGTTTGAAGGGTACTGGAAGCAAAGGGAGCTGACTGAAAAGGCCTTTGACACAAGGGGGTATTACCATTCCGGGGATCTTTTCTCCATTGAAGGGGAGGCCGGGGAGAAACTGCTGTTCCACGGGCGGTTCAAGGATCTCATCATCCGGGGAGGCCAGAACATCAGTCCGGAAGAGGTGGAAACCCTGGTTGCCGGCCATCCAGGTGTTGCAGAAGCCGCTGCCGTGGGGGTTCCGGACGAGCGGCTCGGGGAGAGGACCTGCGTGTTTGTGGTGGTGCACCCGGGCCGGACAGTTACCTTGGCGGAGATCTCCCGTTACCTGGAGGAGCAGGGGGTTGCAAAATACAAGTATCCTGAGCGGCTGGAGATCCTGGATCAATTGCCAAGGAGCGCTCTTAATAAGGTACTGAGGCGAAAACTCAGGGATATGCTGAACCATAAACCTGGAAAGGAGCAATAATGATGGATTTTGAACTGAACAGCGAAGAGACGATGATCCAGAAAGCGATCCGGGATTTTGTCACAAAAGAGTTGCCCCATGACCGGGTAAGAGAGCTGGATGGGATGGGGCAATTCCCGGCAAAATTCTTAACCGCCCTGTCAAAACTGGGATTCCTGGGGATGACCGTTCCCGAGGCGTTTGACGGTGAAGGGGAGAATATTGTGGGGGCATGCATTGTGGCAGAGGAGCTGGCCATGCGCTATCCCGCCCTTGCCGCCTGTTATTGTAATGCTGTGTTTGGTGCGGGCGCGGTCCTGGCCGCCCTTGGGAGCGGGGATCAGAAATCACTGTACCTGCCGGGGATCGCCAAAGGAGAGCTCTGGATGGCCCTGGCTTTGGCTGAGGCGGATGACGATCCGGAGCGGATAGAAACCCGGGCGGAAGCCGAAGGGACAGGTTTTCTCATCTCCGGTGAAAAAAAACTGGTTGCCCTTGGGGATGTGGCAGACGTTTTCCTGGTACTTGCCCGGACAGGAAAAGAGGATGAGCCGGCCCTCTTTTGTGTGGATGGCAATGCCCCGGGCATCACCCGGAACAGGGTTGAAACCCTTGGCTTGCACGGGGAGAGCCTGGTGAATGTCGGGCTGGACAGGGTCAGGGTGGAGAACCAGGCGGTCCTGGGGGGCATGGACCGGAAGATGACGGCAGCAGAGCAGCTGGAGATGGTTCGGAATTACCAGCTGCTGGGCATCGGGGCCCAGGCCCTTGGCATTGCCCAGGGCGCATTCGGGCTTGCCCTTTCCCATGCCAAGACCCGGGTTCAGTTTGACCAAACCATCGGCAAATTCACCGCCATCCAGGAGAAGCTCACCGATCTTCTTTGTGAAATTGTCGCGGCCAAGTTCCTTGTTTACAACGCAGCCCTTGCGGCCTCCGCAGGCAGGAAATTCACCCGGGAGGTTGCCATGGCAAAAATTGCGGCCGCTCGGATTGCGGTTAAGGCCGCAATGGACGGGCTACAGGTCTTTGGGGGGTATGGGTATTCCATGGAGTACGATATCCAGCGCTATGTCAGGGATGCTGCCGGCACCCTGTCCGCCGGGATCAGCAATGATAGTTTGGGGCTTAAAATCGCAGGATTAATGGGTCTATAAACAGGAGGGGATATGGAAAAAGTATGGGTTCGTTCCTATGGCGAGGGGATCTCAAGGAATCTTGATTATGAATCAATCACCATGTCTGATGTGCTCAAGCGGAGCACAGCCAATTTTCCCAAGGCCAAGAGCCTTGAATTTGCAGGCAACAGGATCAGTTTCAAGGACTTTGACGACCAGGTCAACCAGGTGGCAAACGGACTCATCGCCATGGGAGTGGCCAAGGGCGACCGGGTGGCCCTGCTGTTGCCCAACATTCCCCAGGTAGCGGTTGCCACCTATGCCACATGGCGCATCGGTGGGGTGGTGGTGATGAACAACCCCCTTTACACGGATGCCGAACTTGAGCACCAGTTTAACGACTCCGGGGCCACGGTGCTCGTCTCCCTGGACCTGCTGGTGCCAAGGATGCTCAAGCTCAAGCCAAAGACCGGGATCAAGACCATCATCGTGGCCCACATCCGGGACTACCTGCGTTTCCCCAAAAAGCAGCTTTTTCCCTTTGTGGCCAAGGACAAGCACAAAGATATTGCCCCTGAAATCGATCTGATCGAATGGACCACCCTGCTCAAGACCTATTCCAAGCGCGCGCCTTCCATGGCGGTGGGGGTGGACGATCTGGCTGCGCTCCAGTACACCGGCGGCACCACCGGTGTGAGCAAGGGGGTGGTGCTCAGCCACGGCAATCTTTCGAAAAACTGTCAGCAGGGCCTTGCCTGGCTGCCCATGCTCAAGCCCCGGGAGAAGGTGGTGCTGGGATCGTTGCCCATCTTCCACGCCTTTGGCCTTTTTGCGTTAAACATGTGTGTCAGGGGGGGATGGGAGATGGTGCTCCTGCCCAGGCCCACGGCCGAAGAGATCATGAAGGCCATCTCAAGAACCCGGGTCAATCTCTTTCCCGGGGTGCCCACCATGTTCGTGGATATCCTGAACCATCCGAAACTGAGACAGTACGACCTGTCCAGCCTTGATTTCTGCGTGTCAGGGGCGGCGCCCTGTCCAGTTGATGTGCTGGAACGGTTTGAAAAACTGACCGGGGCCCAGATCCTTGAAGGCTACGGCATCTCCGAGGCAAGCCCGGCCGCGGCCATCAATCCGGTGAACGGGAAAAACAAGCCCGGCACCATCGGCCTGCCCTTCCCGGATACCGTGGTGAAGATCATCGCCCTTGACGACCCTGAAAAGGAGGTGCCCCTTGGAGAGGAAGGGGAGCTTGTGGTCAAGGGGCCCCAGGTGGCGACCGGCTACTACAACATGGACGAAGAGACCCAAAAGACCTTCCGGAACGGATGGCTCTACACCGGGGATGTGGCCACCCTGGACAAGGACGGCTACATCACCATCGTGGACCGGCTTAAGGATATGATCATCGCAAGCGGCTACAACATCTATCCCAGGGAGATCGATGAGGTGCTCTTTGCCCATCCCAAAATTGTGGAAGCCTGCGTCAAGGGGGTGCCGGATCCAAAGCGGGGGGAGACGGTCAAGGCCTTTGTGGTGGTACAGCCGGGTGAGACCCTCACGGAAAAAGAGCTGAAAAAATACTGCCGGGAACACCTTGCCGCCTACAAGGTGCCGACACTCTTTGAGTTCCGGGATGAACTGCCCAAGAGCGCGGTGGGCAAAATCCTGAGAAAAGACCTGTAACCTACGGACAAGAGGATCAAGACCATGCTAACTGATTTCAAGACGCTCATGGTTGAACTCAACGATGAGATTGCGATTATCAAACTGAACAATCCGCCGGTGAACCAGCTTTCCACCCTTTTGAGAACGGAGATGGCCGCAGCCTTTGAGGCGGCCTTTGCCTCTACCCGCATAAAGGGCGTTGTGTTGACCGGCATTGGAAAAAATTTCATGGCAGGAGGGGATATCACCGAGATGGCCAACATCACGGATACCCTGCTGCTGTTTGATGAGGTGATGGCCTACAACCGGTTCCAGGCGATCATCGAAAACGGGCCCAAGCCTGTGGTTGCCGCCATTAACGGCCCGGCCCTTGGGGGCGGGCTGGAGCTTGCCATGGCCTGCCACTACCGGGTGGCAGCAACCGGGGTGAAGGTCGGCCAGCCCGAGGTGCAGCTGGGCCTCATCCCCGGGGCCGGGGGCACCCAGCGGCTTGCCAGGCTCTGCGGCCTTGACACCGCCCTTTCAATGATCACCACGGGCAAGCCCATCTCCGGGGAAAAAGCCCTGGAACACGGCATCGTGGATGGGGTGTTCCCCCAGGAAGAGCTGCTGCACCAGGCGGTGCTGGCAGCCAAGTCCTTTGTCAGGAAGGAGCGGCGGCTTTCGATCCACCGGACAAGAAACAAAAAGGAGAAGCTTCCCTCAAACCCGGATAAACAGGCTATCATCAATACTGCAGTCCAGATGGCAGCTAAACAGGCAAAGGGGCCCGGGGCGCCGTACAAGGCCATGGAGGCGCTTTCCATGGGGCTTTCAGACGATTTTGAAGATGACATTCAACGGGAGGCCCAACTCTTCTGCGAATGTGCCCTTTCCCAGGAGGCAAAGAATTTGATCTCCATCTTCCTGAACTCCAGGAAGGCGGGCCGGCTTGAGCGCACCAGGGCAGTTACTCCCATGGCGGTTAAAACCGTTGCCATGCTTGGCCTCGGGGTGATGGGGGCCGGTATCGCCAACCTGCTGTTGAAGGGCGGGTTCCGGGCCGTGCTCTGGGATCTGGACGAAGCGGCCTTGGGCAAGGGGGTTGAGCGGGTCAGGAAAACCTTTGCCTTTGCCGTTAAAACGGGGCGCATGACCCCGGAGGAGCTCGACGGCCTGATCGCAGACAAGGCCGTGGTCACAACCGACCTTGACCAGATTAAAGGTGCGGATCTCGTGATCGAGGCCGTGGTGGAAAACATGGATATCAAGAAGGACCTCTGGGCCAGGGTAGATACGATCTGCGGGCCGGATACCGTGTTTGCCACCAACACCTCGGCCCTTCCCGTGACCGGGCTTGCAGCTTCTCTTGGTGATCCCGGGCGGATGCTGGGGCTTCACTTCTTCAACCCGGCCGAGCGGATGCAGCTGGTGGAGGTGATCACGGCAAAGACCACCTCGGACCTGACCCTTGCCACAGGGGTTGCCTTTTCACGGCGGATCGGAAAGATTCCGGTGGTGGTCAACGACGGGCCGGGTTTCTACACCTCCCGCCAGCTCAACGCCCTCATGGGGGAGAGCAACTTCATGCTCGAACAGGGCATTCCCCTTGGCGTGATCGACCAGGCCCTCACGGAGTTTGGCATGCCCATGGGCGCATTCACCCTGCATGACCTGACCGGCATCGATATCGGGTTCCATGTGGCCAACTACTTTGAACGGGAGTTTGGCGACCGCTGGAAGGTGGCCGAAATTCATAAAAAGATATTTGAGACCGGGTGCTATGGCCGGAAAACAGGCGCCGGGTATTATGATTACACCCACAAAAAACCGGTGCCCAACACGGTGGTGGAGCAGCTTGTTTCAACCCACCTTGAAAAGAGCAATCCGGCAGGCATGCCTGAGGTCACTTCAGAAACCCTGGCCAAACGGATGCTGGCCCGGGCCATCAACGAGGCCGCCTTTATGATGGACGAAGGGATCTGCGACAACCGGCCCCAGGACATGGATCTTGCCATGGTCTACGGGTGCGGGTATCCCGCCGCAAGGGGCGGGATATTCAGGGAGGCGGATACCTGGGGCATCGGCAAGGTGTACGACTATCTTCTGGAACTTGAAGACGAGTTTGGCCCGCGCTTCACACCCTCCCCCCTGTTAAGATTCATGGCTGCGGACAACAGGACCTTCTATACCACCTGCCAAGGGGGAAATCATGGATAAGAACGCAAAGCGGGCGGCATTCATCGGGATCGGCGAGGTGCCCACAGGTCGGTTCCCGGAAACTGCCGCCATCTACCACGCCATTGAATCGGCAAAGCTTGCCATCCGGGATGCCGGCATTGACAAGGATGAGATCGACTATGTCATGCCCACCGCTTCCCTGTACAGCCCGGCCTTTAACACCGAGCTTGTGACCTGCCGGATCGTGGAGGAGCTGGGGCTCAGGAACGTGAACAAGAACTGCCAGGTGTTTGCCGGGGGATCCAGCAGCAGCTGCGGACTCCAGCTGGCATCCAGTCTCATTGAAACCGGGAAGGCAAAGACCGTACTCTTTGTCCATGCGGACCGGCTCGGCACCGGGGTTACGGCCCAGGGCGGCATTGATCTCTTCTCAACGGCCGGCATCTCGGCCGAGTGGGAGGTCCCCTTTGGCCAGCATTATTCCGCCATTGCAGCCCTTGCCACCAACCGGTACAAGTTTGAGACCGGGTGCACGGACGAGGAACTGTCGGCTGTGTGCGTGTCCAACAGAAAATGGGCCAGGCTCAATCCCAACGCTTTTTTCAATAAAAAGGATCTCAGCATTGAAGAGGTGATGGCCTCCAAGATGCTCTCCACCCCCTTGCGGGCCAAGCAGTCCAACATGCTCTTTGACGGCGGGGGCGCCTTTGTGCTCACCTCCGCGGAACGGGCCCCGGATATCTGTCCCCGGCCGGTGTATCTCCTGGGCGAGGGCGGCACGGTCACCCATTTTGTCTACTCCCAGGAGCCGGACGTGAGCCGGTTCGGCTGGGCCAGGGCCGGCAAAAAGGCCTTTGAGCAGGCAGGGCTCACCCCCAGGGATATGGATCTGGCGGAAATCTACGACTCCTATCCCATCTATCAGATGATCGGCCTTGAGGAGCTGGGGTTCTGTGAACGGGGCGAGGCAGGAAAGCTCTTTGTCAGCGGTGCCACCTGGCCCGGCGGTTCCCTTCCCTGCACCACCAACGGCGGCATGCTTTCCCAGGGACACACCGGTGCCGGCGGGGCCGTGGCCCTGATGATCGAGGCCGTGCGCCAGCTCATGGGAAAGGCCGGGGACCGCCAGGTCAGGGATGCACGGTTTGCCGTTGAGACAGCCACCGGCGGCACCTACATGGATGCCCAGGTAACGGTGCTTGGTACGGAGATCCCATAATTGAAAGGAGAGAGCAATGACAGCAATTGAAAAACCGGTTCCTGTGGTCAATCCCTGGGCCAAACCGTTCTGGGATGCGGCCAACAGGGAAAAACTTGTGTTCCAACACTGCAACGCGTGCAGCAAGAACATCTTCTACCCGAGGATCGCCTGTCCCGATTGCTTTTCAGACGATCTCGAGTGGATCGAGGCAAGCGGCAAGGGCCGGGTCTATACCTACACCGTGGTGGAGAGCAATGCGCCCTCGGCCTTTGTGGATGACATGCCCTATGTGGTTGCCATTGTCAAGCTTGCGGAAGGGATTCAGCTGTTGAGCAACATTGTGGGGTGCGATCCCCATTCGGTTGTGTGCGAGATGCCCGTGGAGGTGGTGTTTGAACGGCTCAACAACGAGTTTACCCTGCCAAAGTTCAGGCCCATATAAAATGGGACTAAAATGGGGACAGATTTAATAATCAATGGGGCAGATTTGAAATCTGTCCCCGGGGGAAAAAAGATGGAACACAACAAATACGGCGATGATTTCAACCTGGGGGACGTCTACACCACCCCCGCCATAACGGTGACCGAAACCCATGTGGTCAACTGGGCAGGTCTTACCATGGATTTTTATCCCCTTCACATGGACAAGGAGTATGCGGCAAAGAGCCCGTTCAAGGAGCGGCTGGCCCACGGCCCCATGATCTTCGGGCTCGCTGTGGGCCTGGTGGCCATGGCAGGCTTTGCCGGGGATTCCGCCATTGCCTGGCTCGGGGTGGACAACATGCGGATGCATGCCCCGGTGAAGATCGGGGACACCATCACCGTTGTGGTGGAGGTGATGAAAAAACGGACCACAAGTGATCCTGCCCGGGGGGTCCAGACCTGGAAGTACACGGTAAAGAACCAGCGCCGGGAGACGGTCATGGACCTTGACTATACAATGATGTTTCACATGAGGGGGGTGGAATTATGATAGCCTTGACAATCGGTGATCTCTACGACCGATGTGTTCAGTTCCACGGTAGGAGCACGGCCATCACCCACGGGGACCGATCCTATACCTACAGCCAGATGGGGGAGAATGCCAACCGCCTGGTCAACGCCTTCAAGGGCCTGGGGCTTGGCAAAGGGGACCGGGTCGCTTTTTTGATGGCCAACTGCCCTGAATATATTTTCAGCGAATATGCCGTGGCAAAGACCGGTTGCGTCCGGGTGCCCCTGGCTGTGCTCCTGGGCCCGGAGGATCACATCTACATGGTGAACCAGTCCCGGTGCACCACGCTGATCTACCATGAAACCATGGCAGACCGCATTAAGGAGATGAGTCCCAGGCTTGAGACGGTCCGGCACTATATCTGTGTGGCCGACGATGGGGCCACCATAACACCGGGGCATCTTCACCTCCAGACCCTCATGAAGGAGCATGGCCCCATGGCCGATGCCCCGGCCATCAACCCGGAAGACCTTGTGGGGATCTATTACACCGGCGGCACCACGGGCCGGCCCAAGGGGGTGATGCTCTCCCACAGGGCCTGGGTCAACACCATTCTGTTCGAGACCCTTGAGTTCGGGTTCGGCCGCAGGGAGGTGTTTGCCTATCTCACGCCCCTGACCCATGCCGGGGGCTGCCTCATGCTCCCCGTGCTCCTGCGGAACGGCCGGTGCGTAATCCTGGACCATTTTGATCCCAAAGCCTTTCTTGAAACCGTAGAAAAGGAGAAGGTCACCGCCACCTTTGTGGTGCCCACCATGCTCTATGTGCTGCTGGACGATCCCGGTCTTGACAATTACGACCTGTCAAGCCTGACCAACGTGATCTACGGGGCCTCGGCCATCGCTCCCGGGCGGTTGAAGCAGGCCGTGACACGGTTCGGCCCTATATTCACCCAGCTCTTTGGCCAGACAGAGGCGCCCATGACCTTCAGCGTTCTCACCCGGGACGAGCATGTCATTGATGATCCGGTCCGGGAGCGGGAGATCTTCAGTTCCGCCGGCCGGCCCACCTTCCATACCCATCTCCGGATCGTGGATGAACAGGGGAGGGATGTCACGCCCGGGGAACCCGGGGAGGTGATCGTAAAGTGCTCCAACATGATGTCCGGGTATCTGGACAATCCCGATGCCACCCGGGAGACCGTGAGGGACGGGTGGCTCTATACCGGGGATATCGCAAGGCAGGATCACGAGGGCTATCTCTACATCGTTGACCGGAAAAAGGACATGATCATCTCAGGGGGGTTCAACATCTTTCCCCGGGAGATCGAGGATGTGCTGTTCGAGCATCCGGCCGTGAAGGATGCGGCGGTGATCGGCGTGCCCCATGATAAATGGGGGGAGGAGGTCAAGGCCCTGGTGGTCCTGAAGCCGGAAGCCCATGCAAGCGACCGGGAGATCAAGGCGTTTGTCAAGGAGCGAAAGGGCAGTCTTATGGCGCCAAAGAGCGTTGAGTTTATCGATGCCATTCCCCTCACCAACCTTGGCAAGGTGGACAAGAAAGCCCTGAGACAGCGGTTCTGGAAGGAGAGGGACCGCATGGTTTCCTGAGCAATGCCGGAGACACTTTTTGTAAACCACAGAACAAAAAAAGGAGAGACGCAATGCAAATTGACTTCCATCATGCCGTTACTTATGTTGTTGCCCGGTTGTCAGGGTTTAAGAAAGAAAAAGCCGCAATTATCGCCCATGCTGCGCAATATGTCGATGATGCAACGTCCGGCGGGACGGTCCATTTTTCCAATAATGCCATGTATCACAGGATCTCTTCTGCCCACGCCATGACCGACCCCAATAATTTTAAGAAATCAATAAAAAATCATATGGTCTGGTTACCGTTTCATTTCTTGCCAGGCAATAACGGCCTGGAGGCTGGAAAGAACCCCGAAGGGGGATTTATTAATAAAATAGTTTGCACCAAAAATAGTCCTGTTGCAAAAGATATGGTCCGCCAGGCGATTCTTGAGAAGGATAAATCCTATGGCCTCCAGCGTTTGGGTATCACCATGCATGTTTATGCCGATACCTGGGCTCATCAGAAATTTGCGGGGGTTTTGCATGACATCAATGAAGTTGAAGATGCTGTGGAAGTGAGTGACACAGGCGTGTTTAAAGGTGGTATAGGGTCCTGGTGGCGGGATCTCCTGGATGATACCATTCCCCCCCTGGGCCATGGTCGCGCAAATGTATTCCCGGATATGCCTTTTCTGACCTGGGAATATAAAAATAATTCAGGAGAATCGATAACCCGCAACAACCCGGATGACTTTTGTGAGGCTGTAGATCATATGTGTATGGCCATGAAACGGTATCGCTTGGGAAATCCCGACGACACGGATGTTACCGGGATTCAAAAGTCGGATAAGGACAAAATCCGACTTCTCTTTGAGGGAATTAAGGAAAAGGATGGGGAAAAACGTCATAAGGAATGGCTGAAGAGAATCGCAGAAGGCCATTTTAGTTTTGGCCCGGAAAAAGTTCATTATTCTGGAAAAGGAAAGAATTCTTGGAAAAAAGAAGCATTAGGCACCAATTTTGACGAATCGGTATGCCAATATTCAGAATCCTTCATGGCCAGTAACTGGAAATTATTTCATGATGCCGCACAAGCTCATCGTTTTCATGTGCTCCATGACCTGCTGCCCAAATATGGAATTTGTGCGGCCTAGAGAAAAAAACGGGTGAAAAAATCCAGGGTGGCAGACGTATATTCCGGTTTCAGAGAAATAGGCCAGTCCACATCAGTGAGGGCTTTGAGAGGGGATAACCATCCTGGCACACGCAGATTTTACCTCATCATAGATCTGCCATGGTCTGGATTCGTATCGTTTGGAAAAGTGAAACGGTATCACCTGGTTGACATTTGCCGCCCTTGCGATTTCTCCGCAGGCCCGGGCCGTCAGATGGCCTGAACTTGCGGCCTTTTTTTTATGATCCTGGGTAAAGGCGGCTTCGCAAAACAAGGTATGGGCGTTCCTGGCAAACCCGATCAGCCTGTTGCGATTGGAAGGGGTGTCGGCAAGATCGGTTGCATACACAAGCTTATACGCCGGACTGACACGGAGCAGATCGTCAGCCAGCCTGCCGGCCAGGGCCAGGCTGTTATCGGGCAGCAGAATCCGGGCATCCCGGTTGCCTGCTGCAATGATCCGCTTGAGTTCACCAATCCATGGACCCGGGGAGATGCCGGTCTCCAGGAGAAGTCTTTTCCGGATGTTAAGCTGGGGCATTCTTTTAAACTGGTAAGCCAGGACCGGCGTACCGTGGTCAAGCACAATTGCCTGGATGCTGAATGTGGATGTTTTAAGCAGGATATTATCAATTACCTGCTCCCGGCCCAGTATCTCTCTCCCTTTTTTTCCTGCCTGGAGCCCAACTATATGCAAGTAATCCCCATGGAGTTCCGCCACACGGAACCGGGGCCCGGATTCCCCTATCCGATCCCAATGCACCCCATGGATCATCCCTTCGATATGGTTGGTAAGTCCGGGCGGGCCATAGATGTTACAGGGCGGGAAATCTCCGATCCTGGACCGCAGAAACCAGAGGAAACCTCCGATATGGTCCATGTGGGCATGGGTGATAAACACATGGGTCAATTGATGGGTCAGACGTGAGGGAAGCCTTTCTCCGTTTCCAAGATCGAACAGCATGCTTTGTTTCCGGTTCATTAACCGCAAGTGAACAAGGGGATCTCCAAACACACCGTTCATCAGGGTGGCGGTGATACCCCCTATCCTAACCACGGCCGGGGGATATGTGCCGGCTCCTGACGCTTTCCTTTGGAAGGTAACACAATGGGTACCGACAGATGATGCAGCATGTCTGGCTGTTTGCAGCCCCCCATCTTTACTGCGGCATGCATCCCTGATCATCACCTGGCTGAACGCTTTTACCCTGCCGGGGGTACGGATCCGGAGGGTGTTGTTCTCAATCTTGACCACCTCGCCCATGGTAAGTGTTGTTGCTCCCTGCAGGAGGGCCACTTGCCTGCCCTGCAATTCCCTGACCGATTCCAGGGGAGGAGGTGTGCCTGTCAGACTGACCCGGGAAAGGTCCACCCTCATCTCCTTTGCATCCTGGAGGTAGTCATTCCACAGGCGTGTCCGCTGACGGGTTCGTTTTCCTCTTCCCGGGGGGCGGGCCAGGGGAGAGGGCAGCACCCTGTGGATACAGGTCTGTGTGGAGATGAGTTCACCGGCACAGGGAAGTTCTTTTCCTTTTTTACACAGCACAAGGATGGTTTGGATTGAAGCGGCTTCAACCAGCCCCGGCAGCAGTTCCGCTCCTGGGATTCCCCTGACAACCCCGGGTGCATCCACTAGCAGTAATTTTCTGTCAAATTCCCTGACAAGGCGCTTCACCGCCGATACCAGCGGCAGGCGGAACCTGCCTGCATTCAGGCTGCAGAGCGCTTCCATTGCAACAAGATGCCATCTGTTATTCTGCCACCTGCCAAGGCAAACGGCACCCGGAACGCCAAAGGCCGGAGAGCCGGGATCCGCCCCCAGGCAGAAACAGGATCGTCCCGCTTTTTCCATGACCCGGGCAAGCCCGGTGGTAAGGGTGGACTTGCCGCTGCCCATTTCCCCGAACAGCAGGACACGGTGATGATCCTTGCCCAGCGCTTCAGCAATACGCCCGGGTTCATGGGCTGACAGCAACCTGGAATGGGTATGGCCCATCCTATCCAAGTTATTTTTTTCCGCCATGGCGTGTTTCCTGCCTGTGCCGAACGTGTGTTTATTTGACCGCAACACCAAGAAACTCAACACCGCACCTGTCGGACTCTCCCACAAAGTCAGGCGTATTTGTCCACCCCGTGCCGATTAAGAAATCGCTGAGGTCGCCGGGGGAGATACTCCAGTGCCAAGGCTCACCGGATGCGTTGAGCAGCCATAGGAACGATGCTGTCCATGGCCCTGCATCCGGTCGGCCATCGGCCCCGGAACTGATATAGTCAAAGGCAATTCGGCTGCCTGTGCCGGTAATTCTATGGCTCTGAACAAACAGATCCCTGACTGTCTCCCTATACAGGTACATGAGCAACCCTTCAGCCAGGACCACCGTTTTTCCAGCAGGATTCCATGAATCGATGGGATTTAAAATATCTGCCAGTTTGAGTTTACCCAGATCGGCCTGGACAAGGTGAAGATTTTCCCTCTGACCCATGGCTTCAATTCCCCTGGCTTTCAAGCAGGCTGTCCCGGGATGATCGATTTCATAGAACTGAACACTCGAAAACTCCGGGGCCAGTCGCCATCCCAGGGTGTCGTAACCTGCCCCCGGAATCAATACCTGGGTTGCGCCCGATCCAATTGCCGCTCTTGCCTGTTGTTCAAAAAATGCCTTCCGATAGCCCACCCCAAGGTACATTCCCGGCAACAGCCAGTCGAACAATCTATAAAGGCAGGTCATTGATCTGGCACGGGACCATTGAACCCAACTGCAGGGTACCGCCCCCGAAGCAAGGAGCAATTTCTCTGTGGCTTCAACCATGCCACTGGGAAGTACTTTGTCCATGCCGGGTTCCGCACCCAGTGTAAGTACATTGAGTGCCACTTTGTATGCTGTCGTGCTCGCTTGGTCTTTGCGCATAAATTCCTTTCCCTTTAACATCTACAGTAATGAAATGTTCATATGTCAGGTATTTGATGTCCTGCCGGTTTGAGATGTTTGATCCGGAAAAAGAATCCTGCTCGCTTTCGTTATATTGCGTTTGTGAGCAAGACGCTGTTACAAACAATAATAAACAGAGTATTAATGCTTTCTTTTGCATGGGACCTCCTGTTTTATAACATTTCAATCCGTTAATCAGCAGCCCTGGGTTTTATTTTGGCTTAATCTCAGTATGAAACGCTGGGTTTGATAAAAACAGCACAATGGAAGACTAATGAAGCCATTGTGATTTGAAATATTCTTTTGGATTATAGTAATACTTCTCTAAATCTGTTTTTGAATAGCATTCAAGACAATATGTACCAAAAAATCTAAAAGGTGTCTTTGCATTATGTCTTAGACTGCGAGGCCTTTTTTTTAATATCTCAAAATGGAAATGATCAAATTGCCATCCATATTGATCCAATTCATTTCGATTCATAAACCTGGCGATTGGATAATCTGGATTTACAGAGTCACCGACAGTTCCGATTATCCCGGCAACATGTTCATAAACAGACCATATGGCTTTCAGGTTTCTATGGTTATGCTCAATTATTATTTGGGAGAAAGGACCATCCGCTCTCAGACTGATGATTCTACCAGACATAATTGGAAAAATATATTCATTTTCATAGTTGGTATTTGGACGTTTAAAATCGATACCTGTATGAAGATGAGCAGGAATCTTTGGTCTGGCTCTTCTTAATTCGCCAAATTGTCCAATTGAAGTTAATTGAACCGTTTTCCATGACTGTCGGTTTTTAGAGTATATCGGTAACCAACACTCCATTGCTTGTTCGCTAAAAAGATATCCAGGGGAAAAAATGATAATGATTATAAGTAAAACAGGTGTTTTTTTTCGTAATCTTTTCATAAACGCAACGCCTGTGTAAAGTAAGGGTCCCTCCAGTTGGCTCTTTTGGGCCCCCTATATTCGTATTACGGATACAAAGTTATCGTGACCAATAAAACCGAATCTGCAAAATGCAGCGTAAAAACAAAGTGAATTTAGATAAGTCTATGCAACCGTTACTTCTTCTTTGTCTCAAAAAAAGCCTTAAGCCTTTTTACAAGCACAAAATAAATCATTACGATTACCACGATATAGGCCGAAACGAAAAACGCGGTTACAATCGGCTTGTCATCTGCTCCGGTGATCTTATAAATACCATATATTGCAGCCGCCCAATATAAAAAAACCGGCTACTTCATCAATTAATATGAATTGGGCTGTCCAGTACAATATTTTCTTCAGGTTCAAATTATCATCTCCATGACAACGTTCAATAAAATCATTTATTTTTCAAGCAATTTATCAAGCCTGATAAAAAACTCATTTCGTATCTTTTCAATATATAATGCTTCCTTGTAGTCAAGTATTGCCTTGTCCTTACGCTTAAACCTGTCCGGCCCTACTTGCATGCATAAGAATTGACCTGTTTTTTTCAGAACCACTCTGCACAACAGAACTGGACGTTTTGCGAATCCATGGACGTTATTTCATTTAAAGCCTCAAACAACCCTCTTCCCGAAGCACTGCATTTCAATGCAAAATGTAATGTAGGCGATCCTGTATTCCACATGGGTAATTGTATCATTTACTGGCAAGGGCTCAAGACTATGAAGATCTTTCTGGCCGTTGTAGATGAAATGTCCATAGCAGTTTTGCATGGTGAAACAATAAGGCAACTTTTTAATCTTTTATATAACCAGCTTTAATCAAAATGCTTTTATTTTTTATCAGGTTTCTAATTCCAACAGCTGCGAAGATTAAATATAAAAATATAATCCAAGCAGTTTCTATGTAGTTAATAGCAGAATCTGGTTTCATTAAGAGTCTTACCCGAAGCATAAGTAATATAGGGGAAATGATAAAACAAGCGTATACAAACCCGATTCCAATGAAAGTGAAATCCTTTTTATATCCGAGGTAATTGTCGCCAACATATGCAATGAATTTAAGAAATAATAAGGAGATATAATAATGCAATGCTCCGAAAACAATCGCCATTACTGCAAATAATAAATATTCCATCATTCAAAGTCCCTCGGTTTTATCAGCACAACAATGAATTCTACAGATAGGTTAATCCCATAAATTTTCATGTTATCCGGAAGATGAGAGCCGTGACTCTTGCTGTTCAATATTCTCTTACATGGTGGAGGGGCATTGTCAAGAGGTAGGTTTTCTGCTGATATACTCCATCAGGCTTTTTGCGATGGAGGCGGCTTGATGCTTTACATCGTTCTCTGTTGCGCCCTTAGCCATTACGTACTTGGCGGCAACAACATAGGGATTCTTGGTTACCAAGCCTCCGGGCATCATTTGTGTTCCATTGTCAGTTCCAATGAATAGAAACGGCTCGGCTGCATTCTTTGTGAGATCTGACACAGCCACTTGAATCTTGATCGTTTCTGCCCCGGTGCCAAAGCCCACCGTTGCCTTAACCAACCGATTACCTTCGACCACCGTCTTAAACCAACCTCCGACGACCCATCCCTCTTGGGGGAGTGGGGTATCTGCCTGGAAAAGCTCGTTTCTTAAACCGGAGCTGTTCGGGCAATACTTTGCTGGCTGACCGGCCCGATTGAGCTCCTTTGTAATGGTCTTTGAAAGTAGTCGAATCAATCTTGCAGCCTTGGATGCAGGGTCTTCCCCACGGCGAAAGCGGTTCAGGCGTTTTGCGACCATGCCATCCCGTCGAAGAACGGACCGGTCTTGCCGGATCTGATCAGGATCGAGATAGAAGTCTGTCACGTAGATCATGGTGGGGCTTGGTGCAGCCGGGAGTTGCGTGGATTGGATCTCCTTGCCGGTTGCGTCAGAATGATTCAAATCTGACGGTTGCTTATTCGTTGCACATCCCCAGAAGGTGAGTAAACCAAGCAAAATCATGGCAGGTAAGCGCTTGCACTGGAATTCATTCATTTGTCGGGTTCCGATCAGCTTCGTTTTGGTCTGATTAACGGTTTTAGCAATGTCTGTTGGGTTCAACCACCCAGATTTTCAGCACACTTCACGCACAGGTCGGCTTCAGGCAGGATCATTAATCTTGCAAATGGAATTGGCTCTTCGCATTCCCTGCACAGGCCGAAATCAGGCGTATCAATCTTGACCAATGCGCGTTCCAGTTTTGATCGTGTAAATTTGGCTCTTTTCAGGGCAGCTTCATTCATACTTTTACTGTTTATCGCTTCCATGCGGGTGAGCCGGCCAATGGCGTTATCCGGGGCAACGGGTTTTGTAAGCAGTTCATAGGACGCGATGGTTTCTTTTATCGCTTCCAGTTTCTCCTTGATATTCTCTTTGAGCTTTGCCTTTTGCTGGTTTTCCATCATATCGTCTTTTGTTAAGGGGACGCGCAATAAAGTGTGCTGGCACGTTTCATGTCCGGAGCGAATCCCATGGGTTTGTGTTTGCTGTCAGCCTGCCTTACTTACCTGGTGTTGATACAATATGATGAAAGAGATAGCAAGGATGTTGTGGTTCCCGGTCAGCCCCCAAGGTTGAGATCGGAAGAGGGCACGGCAGTGATTTTGGGGCCAAAGCTTGTGATGTTGGGGAGGGTTGCATTATGGTGGGCGCGGATCTGGATTGCAGACAGGTGCTCTTTGTCGTGGGTGGTGTGGGCATCGGAAACAAGTTGAACCGTGTACCCCAATGCGGCTGCCTTGCGTGTGGTGGTGTCAACGCAGAACTCGGTGGCAAAACCGCTGATGATCAGGTTGGTTGCGCCAATCGTGGTCAGTATTTCCCCGAGGTCGGTTCGGAGAAAGGAATCGGGTGTGGTCTTTCTCACCTTGAAGTCAGTATCGTGAACAGTTAGTCCTGATGCGGGTTGCCAGCTGTCACTGCCATATTCCAGGAGGCCCGTGGCTTGTTCATGGAGAATGAAAATGACGGGTGTGTCGGCGGTTCTTGCCTGACTTGTAATGTGATTGATCTTTTGAACCATCTCGTCGGCATCATAGGGTCTCGGGCTTTGATCCAAAAGCCCGCGCTGAACATCAATTACCAATACGGCTGATTTCATTGTGTGGAGGGTCCTTTGTTCAGGGCTGATAAACGGGCGTCACCAGGCCCCAAAACAGTAAGGCTTTGGGACCTGGTGGTGTATGTCCTGGAAGAAAAAGGTTCAGGAAGGGTTAGAGCCCGTACTCCTTGCCATAGGTGTCGATGACAAAATCGATGTCCTTGTCGCCCCGGCCAGAGAGGTTGACGAGGATGGTCTTGCCCTTTCCTTCCTTTTTGGCAAGCTTTGCTGCAAAGGCTACGGCATGGGCGCTCTCGATGGCCGGGATGATGCCGTCGCTCCTGGAGAGGCCGAAGAAGGCGTCAATGGCCTCTTTGTCGTTGGCGGTCACGTAGTTGACCCTGCCGAGATCCTTTAACAGGGAGTGCTGGGGACCCACACCGGGATAGTCGAGTCCGCTTGCAACCGAGTAGACCGGCAGGGGCTCGCCTGCCTCGTCCTGGAGAAGGTAGGAGTGGAAGCCGTGGAGGGTGCCGGGTTTGCCAAAGCTCAGGGTGGCTGCGTGCTCACCATCCTTGAACCCTTTGCCCGCAGGCTCGACGCCGTAGATATTGATGTCCGTTTTTTCGAGAAAGGCGGAAAAGAGTCCCATGGCATTGGAGCCGCCCCCAACGCAGGCCACCAGGTTGTCGGGATCCTTGCCGGTCATCTCGAGAAACTGCTGTTCTGCTTCGATGCCCACGACCTTCTGGAAATCCCTGACCATCATGGGAAAGGGATGGGGGCCCACCACCGAGCCGATGGCGTAGAGCTGGGTGACGGGATCTTCAAGATAGGCTTCAAAGGCCGCGTCCACCGCATCCTTGAGGGTCTGTGTGCCCCGGTCCACCGGTATTACGTTGGCGCCGAGGATCTTCATCCGTATTACGTTGGGGTGCTCTTTCTTGATGTCGATCACACCCATGTAGATGTCGCACTCAAGGCCCACAATGGTTGCGGCCGTGGCAAGGGCAACCCCGTGCTGGCCTGCCCCTGTTTCGGCAATGAGCTTTTTCTTGCCCATTTTCTTTGCCAGGAGGGCTTCACCCAGGCAGTGGTTGATCTTGTGGGCACCTGTATGGTTCAGGTCCTCCCGTTTCAGATAGATGTCGGCACCGCCGATTTTTTCCGAGAGGTTTTTTGCATGGAAGATGGGAGAAGGGCGGCCGGTAAAGTGGCGGTTGAGCATGGCAAGCTCCTGGATGAAGGACTCGTCCTGCCTGATGGCAAGATAGCTTTCCGTGATCTCATCCAGAACGTCCTGGAGCTCGGGGGGAACAAAACTTCCTCCGTAGTTGCCAAAGTATCCTTTGCTGTCCGGCAGTTTGTAGTCGCTGATTGTCTCGCTCATTATAGCTTCCTTTCTCCCTGGGAGTTGGTTTTTTTGTTTCTATGTGGAGAAACGTATACAGGGATGGGCTGCAAAATGCAACTCTTTTTGTAACTGTCCATGGAAAAAAGAGGGTTTAATCTTTTTTAAAATGGACCACATATCGTCCCCTGCCTGCCTTTTTTGCCTCATACATGGCAAGGTCTGCATGCTTTAACAGGGAGCGTGGCCCTTGGGTTGTCTCGTCCAGAAAACTGATCCCGATTGATGAATCGATGAAAACCGTGGTTGAAATAAGGCTGAACGGTTTTTTCAGGCTCAGCAGAATCTTCTGGGCCATGGTGAATGCCGCTTTTTCGTCCTGGAGATCAGGCAAAAGAACGACAAATTCATCCCCGCCAAGGCGGGCGGAAATGCCCGTGTCTCCCGTCTCAGACTTTATCCTTACAGCCACCTGGCGTAAAAGTTCATCGCCTGCATCATGGCCATGGGTGTCGTTGACAGGCTTGAAATTGTCCAGGTCAAGGAGAATCAGGGCCAGTTTGCCGCCCTCTTTTTCCGCCGTCTCAAATACAGCATCCAGTGTTTCATAGAAAAGCCCGCGATTGGCAAGGCCGGTCAATGGATCATGTTTTGCCGTATGAAGTAGATTGCTGGCTTTTTGAAGATCATCGTCCATGAACTCCAGATGCAGATCCCGTCCCTCTTTCTGGATCATCAGCATGGCGATATTTTCAGCAAGGTCCGTGAGTTCCCGGTCAATCTCTTTGCGCACGGTATATGCCAGCAATCTTTGCCCGGCTTCCACCTGAACGTCATGGGACTTCGCAGTGATGATATCCGATACAATCGTGTTGAGTTCTTTTAAATGGTTCATTTGATTTTTTCTATCCATTGCATTCAATCCTGAAAAATAAACCTTTCCGGGACCGTCGCGTTTAGGAGATCAAGACGCGCAATCTCCGGCCCTCCCTGTTCCATGGGAGGCAAAACTGTCTATCAATTCACGGGCATTGTCAACAAAAAATCTGATTCCATGGCGATGATAGGACCGACCGGTTGTGCTGGTCCTGGGGAAGAGAATGGCCGTGTGAACCGGAAATGATTTCACGGTTTTTTCACACAAATTTCACCCGGGGTTCACCCGCCATGGATTACAGTGGGTTGTAAATTCAACATGGAGGGATTCATGGAACCACCAGAGAAAGAACTAAAAATTGTAAACAGACGGCATCAGCCGGCCGTGACCGTCCTGGTCTGCCTGGGGCTGATCCTGGCCGGGATGATCGGCATGAACACCCTGGCCCGGGCCAAAAAGCCGTTGCCGAAAAAAGCGCCCAAGGTTGCGGCCCTGGCCGTTGACGCGGTGATTGCAAAGTCCCGGGATGTGGTGATATCGGTCAAGGGATATGGCCAGGCCGCTCCCTTTGAGTGCGTTGACATTTCACCCGAGGTGTCCGGGACCGTCAGCCGTGTCAGCCCCAACCTTGTCCAGGGGGGCCAGGTGAAAAAGGGCGAGGTCCTGTTTGAGATCGATGCCAGGGATTATTCCCTTGCCGTAAAAAAGGCCGGGATCAACCTGAGGCTCCAGGAGAACAGGGTTCAGCAGCTCAAGGTGGAGGCTGGGAACGACCGTTCAAGGCTGCCCGCGGTTCAGCGGACCACCGCCCTTGCCAGGGCCGACCACCTTCGCCTGAAAGGCCTGTTTGAACAAGAGCAGGTCGGCACCCTTGCCGGGGTGGAGGGGGCCGAGCAGAGCTATAACACGCTTCTTGACAATGAACGCGCCCTTATCAAGTCCATTGAACTCTACCCCCTCAGGATCCTGGAGGCGGAGGAGAACCTTGCCAATGCCAGGGCCGGGCTTGAGACGGCCAGCCTCAACCTTGAGCGGTGCACGGTCCGGGCCCCGTTTGACGGAAGAATCCGGGAGGAGCTCATTGAGCCCGGCATCTATCTCTCCATGGGCGCAAGGGCCTTGACCCTGGCCAACGATGATCTGCTGGAGATCCGGGTCTCCCTGGGCGAGGACGATTGCTTTGAGAAACTCGGACTGGGAGCGACTGTTTCATCGGGCAACTGGTTTAACGGTATGGAAGCAAGATCGTGCAGGGTGGAGACCGTGACCGGAACGTTGACCTCCTCTGTTCGGGCAACCGTCCATCGAATCGTCAAGTATGACCCCGTGTCCAGGACTCTCCTTGTGGCCGTCCGCATTCAGGGTGACAGCTACCGGCTTGACGGGACAAAGTTTCCCGTTGTGGACGGCATGTTTTGTACTGTGTTCATTCCTGGAAAAACCCTTTCCCGGGCCATCCAGGTGCCCATTTCCGTTGTCAATGACGACAACACCGTCTTTATCGCAGAAAATGGCCGCCTTCGGACCGTTGACGTCACCGTGGTCATGGAGGATGGGGACCTGGCCTACGTCACCGGCAATATTCCCGACGGCACCCCTGTGATCACCACCCGTCTTGCCCATCCGTTGGAAAACCAGCTGGTGAGCCTGGGTGACACCCGGGTGGCATCGGCCCTGGGGGCGCCATGAAATCCATAATCAAGGCTTTTTCCGGAAACCGGGTGTTTGCCAATCTTGTCATGGCGCTGATCCTTGTGGCCGGCATGCTCGCAGCCAACGGGATGGTGCGGGAAGAGATGCCGGACATGGAGCTGGACTTCATTCGTGTAACCGTTGCCTTTCCCGGGGCCGATCCCGAAGAGGTGGAGGAGGGGATCTCACGGAAGATCGAGGACGCCATTGACGGGCTTGAGGGCATTGACGAGTACACCAGCACCTCGGCCGAAGGGATCTCCACCACCACCATCACCGTGATTGACGGGTATGATGCCAATGTGCTCCTGGACCGGGTGAGGAACGAGGTGGATTCCATCACTACCTTTCCCGACGATGCCGAGACCCCGTCCGTGGTCAGGCCACAGATCGAGAAGGCCGTCATCAGCCTTGCCCTGACAGGCGATATGCCAGAGGCACGGCTCAAGGAGTGGGCCGAGTCCGTCAAGCAGGAGATCCAGGCCATTGACGGGGTGAGCCGGGCCGAGGTCTCGGGCACCCGTGCCTATGAGATCTCCATTGAAGTTTCCCAGGCGACCCTCCTCAAGTACGACCTTACCATTGCCGGGATTGCCCAAATCATTTCCGACGCAAGCCAGAACCGGTCCGGCGGCTCCATAAAAACCGATGCCGAAGAGATCCGGGTCAGAACCGTTGGAAGACGGTATACCGGAAAAGAGTTTGCCCGGATCAAGGTGATCACGGGCGCCGGTGGCGAAAGCGTCACCCTGGGAGAGATCGCCGATATCAGGGACGGGTTCACCGAGAACACCCTGTCAATGGCGGTGAACGGAGCGCCCGGGGTGTTGATCAATGTGCTGGCAGGGGAGGAGGACACCATTCAAATTGCCGACCGGGTGATCCAGTTCCAGCAGGAGCGGCAGCAAAGCCTTCCTGAAGGCGCCGAGATCATGGTCCTGTCCGACAACACCGAAGGCATCCGGGCAAGCCTGAAAACCCTTGTCAGCAACGCTCTTTTGGGGCTTGTCATGGTGTTTATTCTCCTGTGGCTCTTCATGGACACCACCATCTCCTTCTGGGTGGGCATGGGCATTCCAACCTCGCTTCTGGGCGGCCTTGCCATTGTCCACTTTGCCGGAATTTCGCTTAACAAGATCACCCTGTTCGGGCTGATCATGGTGCTGGGGATCGTGGCCGATGATGCCATTGTGGTGGGAGAAGCGATCTTTGTGCGCCGGAAAAACGGGGATTCGCCCACCATGGCCGTTGTCAACGGCGTGTCCGAGGTGGGAATGCCCGTGCTTGCCTCCATTTTGACAACCATGGTGGCCTTCATCCCCCTCTACCATATTGACGGGGTCATGGGAAAGTTCATCGTGGCCCTGCCCACGGCGGTGATCGGGTGTCTGGTCATCTCCCTTGTGGAGTGTATCCTGGTGCTGCCGGCCCATCTCTCCAATCTCAAAACAGGGGACAGGAAACCAAAGAACCGGTTCTTTGCCGGGGTTGACCGGTTTCACAGGATGACGGTGAACAGCATGGACCGGGTTGCCACAAGGATCTATCTGCCCCTGTTAAAACGGGTGGTGGGGATGCGGTATGTGGCCGTGTGTGTGGCCATGGTGATGCTGCTTTTGTGCGCAGGCCTTGTCCGGGGCGGGTTCATCCGTTTCAATGTCTTTCCCAAGTCCGCCTCCTCCATTGTTACAAGCGTGATCGAATTTCCCGAAGGCACCCCCCATGGGGTTACCCAACGGGCCGTTGCCCAGGTGGCGCTTGGGGCCCAACGGGCGGCACAACGATTTATCCTCCCAACTGGAGAGTCCCTCATTGTCAACATGCTTTCCACCGTGGGCCAGGCCGCCGGGGAGAAAGCGGGCATGGTCGATGCGGGCCAGCCCAATGTGGGGGGCGTACGGGTGACGCTTATGGATCCTGACATCAGCACGGTTCACTCCGAGAGTTTCATCCGGGCCTGGGAAGAGGAGGCTGGTGATCTTGCCGGGGTTCAGACCCTTGAATTCGCAGCTTCCAATTCCGGTCCCCCGGGCGCCCCCCTGGAGATCTGCTTCCGGGGTGACTCCCTTTCAGCCATCTCCGGGGCCGCTGACGAGACCATTGCAAAGCTCAGGCAGATCAAGGGGGTGACCCAGGTGTTCTCGGACAACGCTCCCGGGAAAAACGAGTTCAAGTTTTCCCTGAAACCCGGGGCCGAACACCTGGGGCTGACGGTTTCCGATCTTGCCTCCCAGGTGTATGGGGGCTTCTACGGCATGGAAGCCATGAAGGTGCAGCGGGGGGACAACGAGGTGGAGGTCAATGTGAGGCTGACGGAAACCGAGCGGGCAAGCCTTGCAAGCATCAGGGATTTCATGGTCCGGACCGGTACCGGTGCCCAGGTGCCCCTGGCCAGTGTGGCCGAACTTACCTACGAACCCGGGTTTTCTTCCATCACCCGGAAGGACGGGAGGCGCCAGGTGATGGTGAGTGCCGAGGTGGATACCGGTATTGTGGTGGCAGGGGAGGTGATCAATCAATTGAACCGGGAGTTCTTCCCGGAACTCAAGGCAAAACATCCCAGCATCACCATCTCCTTTGAAGGGGATGCCAAGCGGTCCCAGGAGTCGTTTTCAAGCCTTTATCTCTGGGTGCCCATTGCCGTCATGGGGATGTTCCTGATCATCGCCACCATGTTCCGCTCCTATATCCAGCCGCTGATTGTGCTTGTCACGGTTCCCTTCGGCCTTGTGGGGGCTGTGCTGGGTCATTTTGTTATGGGGAAGATGCTGTCTCTTTTGAGCGTATTCGGCATGGTGGCCCTCATCGGCGTGGTGGTCAACGATGCCATTGTACTCCTGGAGCGGATCAACATGAACCTTGCAGAGGGGATGACCTTTTATGGGGCTGTGTTCCAGGGCGGGGTCCGCAGGTTCAGGGCGGTGATGCTCACCTCCATCAGTACGGTGGGAGGCCTGCTGCCCCTGATCATGGAGACGAGCCAGTATGCCCAACAGCTGGTGCCCATGGGCATCTCCCTTGCCTTTGGGGTTGCTTTTGCAACGGTGCTGACCCTGGTGCTCATCCCCTGTTTTTTTACCATCATCAATGATCTGCGCCTGGTTGGGGCAAAACTTCGTGGCAGGCAGGATGTCACACGGGAGCGCCTGGAACCGGCTTTTACCAGGAATAAGGGGCAGGAGCCATGGGTAGCGCCAGGTGCCACCGCCCCGGGAGAAGGTGCATGAAAACGTCCATTGCTGTTGTTGTTTTGATCCTTGTTTTATCCGCAGCCGGTTTTGCCGCTGGTGAAGAAAAGCTTGTGCTCACCCTTGAAGGGGCAAAGGCCACGGCGCTTTTGAACAATCCCGACCTGGGTGCGGCCAAAGAGCGGACCCTCCAGGCCCTGGAGCTTGTGAACCAGGCAAGGGCCGGTTACCTGCCAACCATCTCCCAGACCGCCTCCTGGCAGTATACCGAAGCCATTGGGGCGGAAAACCTGGATTTTGACGAGAACCAGTACGTTAACCGACTGTCCGTGACCCAGGTGCTGTTCAACGGGTTCCTGACCCGTTATTCCACCCTGGCGGCCCGGGTGGGGCTGACGATGAGCCGGGAAGCAGAGCTGGATGCCAGGCGGCTGTTGATCTGGAACGTGTCCCAGGGGTTTCTCAACCTTCAGCTGGCCCATGAGAACATGGCCATTGCCCAATCGGACATGGATTACAACCGCGCCCAGGCACGGGAGGCCGGGGCCAAACTCAGGGCCGGAACCGGGTCGTTGAGTGATCACATGAACTTTGAGATCCGGGTCAATTCCGCCCGGGCCTCCCTGATCCAGGCCAAACAGAGCTGCAGGGAAGCCCTCTTTGGCCTGTATGCCCTCATGGGAGAGGCGATCCCCGGGGATGTGGATGCCATTGGGATTGAAGGGCTGAACCTGGAAAGGGAGGTGGTGCTCCCGGATATGGCGTCCCAGATCGCGACCGCCCTCAAGACCCGGCCTGACCTGAAACAGGACCGGCTGGCCCTTGAACAAGCCGAAGCCGAGGTGAAAAAGGCGAAATCCGGGTTTTATCCTGAAATCTCCCTCACCGGTGCCTATGGATCCGATGGCAGCTGGGAGGAGGTGGGGGACAGGGATGAGTTGGGTGCAAGTGTCGGGCTTACCATGGCTTTTAACCTCTTTGCCGGGGGCGCCACCCGGTCAAAGGTGAGCCAGGCCCGGTCGGGCAAACGGGAAAAGGAGAAAGAGCTGGAAAAAGCCCGGATTGATGCTATATCTGATGTCAGGGCGTCGCTTGCCAAGGTGGTTTCAGCCAGGGAACAGCTTGCCCTCCAGGAGGAGAATGTGGTGCTTGTGACCCGGTCCCGTGATCTTGTGGAAAAGGAGTACCGGGCGGGCCAGGTCTCCCTGGTGAGGCTCAATGAGGCCCAGAACACCCTGGTGGCATCCCAGGGCGAATTGGCCAAGGCCAGGGTCTCCCTGGTGCTGGCCCAAGAGCAGTTGGATTATTACACTGGAAAAAATATTGAGAAGCGGGAAGAATATGGAACAAGTCAGGGTATTGATCGTCGAGGATAACCACGATATCGTGGACAACATCACCGATTTTCTGGAGGCAAAGGGCTTTCTGCTGGATTTTGCCATGGACGGCATCGGCGGGCTGCATCTGGCCATCACCAATGAGTATGATGTGATTGTCCTGGATATCATGCTGCCGGGCATGGACGGCATCACCCTGTGCGGAAAACTGAGGCAGGAGGCCCGGAACGAGACTCCGGTTCTCATGCTCACGGCCCGGGATACCCTGGAGGACAAGCTTTCGGGCTTTGATTCCGGGGCCGACGATTACCTGGTCAAGCCCTTTGCCCTCCAGGAGCTTGAGGCAAGGATACGGGCCCTGTCCGGCCGCCGGAGCCGGAGCCTGCGAACCCTCAGGGTCTCGGACCTTGTCCTGGATCTTGGTTCCCTTGAGGTGAAGCGGGGGAACACAGCCATCGAGCTCAACAACATCTGCACCGCTATTCTCAAGATACTCATGGAGGCCTCCCCGCACCTTGTGACACGAAGCCGCCTGGAGCATGCCCTGTGGGGGGACACGCCGCCGGACAGCGATGCCCTGAGGAGCCACATGTACACCCTTCGAAAGAAAATAGACAAGCCCTTTGGGACCCATCTTGTGGAGACGGTCCACGGAAAAGGGTTCCGCTTGAGGGAGCATCCATGACCTTTTTCCACAGCATCCGTTTCAGGATCGTTGCCACCATCCTGCTGTTCGGGTTTGTGCTGATTGTGCTCAACTCCGGCATCACCTTTTTTGTCATGGGCAAGGGCATGTCCGGGCTTATCAAAAACCTGCTTGCCACCGAGGTGGAGTATTTTGAGTATCGCTACAGCCAGGACAGGACCACAGCCCTTCCCCATTCCAAGTATATGCAGGTGTTCAAGGGCATCGACCAGGTGCCCGAACATTTCAGGGAGAAGGTCAGGGATATGCCCGGGGGAATCTACAACTTTCACGAACCCGACAGGCACCGTCCGGTTCACATCGCCGTGATGGAACTACCGGACACGGTCGAACTATATTACATGTTTTTCCACGGCAGGCAGTTCATGGAGGAGAACAATCCCATACGCCCCCATCAGGTGCTGATGTTTTCACTTGCCGCCCTCCTTATTCCGGGTCTCATCCTGGGAATGTTCACCTCAAGGGCCATCCTTGCGCCCTTGGTCCGGCTCATGGAAAAGATCCGGGCATTAAACCCCGGGGACCTGCCGTCCAATCTTTCGGATAAAACCTACGCCAACGAGATCGGTGTGCTCACAACCACCCTGGAACAGACCATGGCAAGGATACGGCAGTTCATTGACCGGGAAAAAGAGTTCACCCGGGATGCCAGCCACGAACTTCGCACCCCGTTGACCATTGTAAAGGGTGCGGTTGAGATCATGGAGGCACAGCCTGAGGCTGAAACCAACGGCCTCATCAAGCGGCCCCTTTCCAGAATCAAGCGGTCCGTCTTTCAAATGGAGAACACCATCGAGACTTTTTTGTGGCTGGCCAGGGAGGATGTGGATGCCACGGGGCACTGCCGGGTGGGGGAGGTGGTCCACCGGGCCGTTGAAGGCAACCGCCATATCCTGCAGGGAAAACCGGTCGAAATTGAATTCCGGGTGGATGAAACGGTTGCGCTTAAGGTCAAGGAGGAGATCCTCTATATTGTGGCCGGCAACCTGGTAAAGAACGCCTTCGCCTATACCCGCAAAGGAAAGGTGACCATCATTGTCGATCCGGGTTTCCTTGAGGTGTCGGACACGGGCATGGGGATCGATGACGGTCAATTGGAAACGGTGACAAAGGCCCATGTCAAGGGGGAGGAGAGTTCGGGGTTCGGCCTGGGCCTCAATATCGTGGAACGGCTTTGCACCCGGTTTGGCTGGGAGATCGACATCGCAAGCTCACCCGGGGAGGGTACCCGGGTGAGAATTCTATACAAAAATGCCATATGATTGTTGGGGGCACCGGGCTTCAATCATTCCAGCAGACACCACATGATACGTTACTCCCCAGGTTTGTTTTACAATCCGTATTTCGCTCTTCCAATCAATTCCATCTGTATCTCCTTGTTAAGGGTTACAAAATAGGCATTAAAGCCTGAAATCCTGACAAGAAGGTTTTTATAGTTCTCAGGATTGGCCATGGCATCCTTTAAAACCTCTGAATTGATCATATTAAATTGGATCTGCATGCCACCCTGTTCAAAATAGGTTTTTACATACGCGTACATTGTGTTAACGATTTTTTCCCGTGAATCCCCGGGAGCTGGGACAAGTTTTACATTAAAGGCAATATTGTTGTCCATGTTGTGTGGGTTCAGCCGCGCCACATCACGGATGTTATCCAGAAAACTTTTTGAAGCGGATGCGTCTGGTGTGGCTCCGGGGGTAAAGGCCCGGCCGGCAAGCCGGCCCGAGGGGAGTGCGCCTGAAAGTGTGCCGTAGGCAACATGTTGGGCAACGGACCAGAATCCCACCGTGTAATCCCCTCCCCGGAAATTTTTTGTTGATTTGTAGCAACCATGGATCAGCGTTGTTAATCGGTTGGCCATCTCAACGGCTTCGTCACTGCCGGATCCGAAGCGGGGAACCTTATTCAGCACCATTGCATGCAGGGCGGGATTCCCTTGGAAATTGGCGTCAATGGCCTTCTTTAATTCTTCAAAGGTGATTCTTTTTTCATCAAAGACAAGCTTTTTAATAACCATCAGGGAATCGACCACATCGGAAAGCCCTATGTTGAAGCTGCCCGATGTGTTGTAAAGGGCTCCGCCTTTGGTCACGTCTTCTGCATTTTCAACTGCTCCCTTTATGGCCGTACTCAGGAGCGGGGTTGGACGAAGGTGGGCATAGGCCTCTGCCGACATGTTGTTCAGTTCAATGGTATTGTCTATTATAAACTTCTGCTGGGCGGCAAACGCGTCAAAAAACGCGTCAAAGGTCTTGAAATCTCCATTTTCTACCTGTCCTGTCCTTGGGCCGAGATGCCAGTTCATCAGGGGATGGTAACCGTTGTTTAAAGCCATCTCAAGTCCTGCCACCATATTCACCGATGTGGCTCCGGTATGGCTCATATGCTTACCTGACAAGGTTATTTCCACACATCCGGTTGATGCCCAGTCCCGCAGATCTTCAATTTTATCGGAGTTCTGGCTGAAGGCTTTTATGATCGCATCGTCATTATGCATGGAAGGCGTCGCAACCGTAATATAATTGATTTCGCACAGGCGTTTAAGATAGGTATCGCTGTTAATTCCGAGTTTGAATCGTGCATTCATGTTCGGCTCCGTCATCGATAACATTTCCGTAACCTTTAAAAATATATAGGTCATGTCGTTGACGGCATCGTTGCCTTCGGGGGTAACGCCACCCAGGGTTATGGCAGTTTGTGACTGGCTTCCACCAAACAGATAGTTTGACACATCCGGAACAAGGGCATGGTGTTCTGCATTTCGCAGGAAATAGCAGGATATCAGCTCAATGGCATGTTCTATATATTGTTTTTTCTCCTGTTCTGTGGATAGCTTTTTCATCTCTTTTTCAAAAAACGGCTGAAAAAGCTGGTCTGATCTTCCCGGAGAAAGGGAGACATTGGTATTTTCCATAAGCAGCCCGATCCAGGAAATCCATGCGGAATTCACCGCTTCGTCAAGGGTTCTGGCAGGATTGGCAGGAACATGCCGGCAGATTTGATATAGCTTTTTTAATTCCTCCTTTCGCTTTGGATCCCGTTCTTTTTCAGCACGGATTTTTGCGTCTTCGGCAAGATTTGCGGCATAGGCATTTAATCCTTTCAAACAGAGTATCATGGAGTTCAGGGTATCCCGTTTGTCGGTATCGCCTTCTGCTAATGTATTGATCTGCTGACGGATCTCTTCAATCATGGCATGGGTGCCATGATTGACAAAACGGGGAAGGTCGGGCACGGTATGGGAGATGCTGACAAGCTTAAAATTAAACGATGCAACAAAGCGTTCGTCAATTTTCTGGCAAAAGGGATAGTCCCGGTTTTCATTAATCCATGCCCGGGTGGTTCTTTTGGCCCAGAACGGAAAGATATCGTGAAGCTCCCGGACGGTTTTTTCTGAGATCTTGTAAGGCGCAAGTACTCTTTGATCAATCGATCCCAGCTCCCCCCATATCACGGTCCCGGTGGTATCCGGATAGATCAGGACACCCACCTCCTCCAGGCAGGTGGTGCCGGCAATAAGGCTATCCTTCCGGATAAAAGGGGTTTTGTTTTCCATCAGGAATTTATAGGCATGGGCCTGGCGCAGTTCCGGAACCCAGGGCATGCCGTTTTGATCCGTTTCAAACCCGTTTTTTCTATACCATTTTGTCAGAAGTACCGGTCGCTCCGATGAAATTTCAGGTGTCGTTGAAATATATTTTTCATGGAGCCTTTTAATCCGAGGGAACGAATCTATGCTGTATTGGGACAGATACGGTTCATCAAGGTATTTGACGCCGGGATCGATGGTTTCAGCTTTTAACCGATGCTCTTTTCTTTTGGCAAGCTCTTTTGAAAATTCCGGGTCATTGATTCCATATTCCTCCTTTCTGGATCTCCTGTCCCGTTGCTTTGCCTGGTCCAGCATTTTCTGGTGCCGCTTGCCCATGAGCAGCGAAACAAAGAAGTTAAATGCCTGAAGATAGGCCATGTTGCCGTCCAGAATGACTTTATTTTTCAAAATAAGATTTACCATCTCATTGGGGGTGGTATTAATGATTCCCTTTAATACCTTATCATTGGTAAACCGCATGACGGCATCCGCATCTTCAGGGATATATTTCAGCACCTTAACGCGGCCGTCTTGAAACACAATCGCCTGCTCCACTGTGTCGGTTTCAGTTTTAAGGCCAATTGAAAAATTCGTCCATCCATCCGCGCTTTTGAGAAATTTTCCTAAGGACGGCCTGAAGTTGAACTGGGCTGCCATTAAACGCAGGGTCCAGTGGGACAGGATGTTCATGTGGTTTTTGAGAGTAATGCTTTTTTCATAAGCCATATTCCGTCCTTTCGATCAATTCTTGCTGGATTTCCCGGTTAAGGGTTACAAAATATGCGTTATATCCCGAAATTCGAACCATCAGATCTCTATAGTTTTCCGGATTGGCAACAGCATCTTTTAACATCTCAGAGGTGACAACATTAAACTGCATCTGCATTCCACCCTGCTCAAAATAGGATTTTACATAAAAAAACATGGTCTCCACATTTTTTTTCCGGGATTCGTTGGGCGCTGGGGTGATTTTCACATTAAAGGCGATGTTGTTATCCATATATTCCGGTTTAAGAGCTGCAACAGCCGAAAGATTATCCAAAAAATTCTTTGAAGCATGGGGTGTAGGTGTCAGTCCTGGGGTAAACGGTTTGCCTGCCAACCGTCCGGAAGGAAGGGTGCCGGATAATGATCCATAGGCCACGTGCTGTGACATTGACCAGAAGCCTGCGGAATATCGTCCACCCCGATAGTTTTTATGATTCATATAACAGTCATGCACAACCTTTGCGACACGATTTGCCATTTTAACAGCGTCTTTATCCCCGGAACCAAACAGCTGCACCTTGTTTTTTACCATTGCATGGAGTACGGGGTCATTTTCAAAATTTGTATCGATAGCTTTTTTAAGATCCTGAAAGCGGACTCTTTCTTCATCAAAAACAAGCTTTTTTATGACAAGCAGCGAGTCAGTTACATCAGAAAGGCCGATATTGGACGTTCCCGAACTATTATACCTTGCCCCGCCATGGAGAACATCTTTTCGGCTTTCAATCGCTCCGTCAATAAGACTGGATAACAATGGAGTCGGTCGAATCCGCTGATGCGCTTCCCCAAGAAGATTGTTCAGTTCAACCGCCTGATCGATAATGAATTTTTGCTGAATCTTCCATGCCCTGAAAAAATCTTCAAAGGTTTTAAAATCGCCGTTTTCTATACTTCCGGTTTCAGGACCGGGTGCCCAGTTCATAAGCGGATGAAATCCATTGTTAAGAGCAAGTTCCATGGAAGCCACCATGTTCAGCAAAATGGAACCTGTATGGCTGAAATTCTGTCCCTGCAAGGTCGGTTCGACACATCCGGTCGCTGCCCAGTCGTTTATTGCTTCTTCAGGGTAATCGTGCTGGGACAAGGATTGAATGACAGCTTTGTCCCCCTGCATGATAGGCGTTGCTGAAGTAATGATATTTACTTCACACAGCCTTTTTAAATAATTGTCGCTGTTTTTATCACTATGAAAACGGGCATTGAGATTTACATCCCTTACGGCCAGAATCTCTGTAACCTTGAGGATAATATAGCTCATATCGTTAACAGCATCTTCTCCTTCAGGGGTAATCCCGCCGATGGTTACCGCCTGTGTTGATGACGCCCCCCCGAAAAGAAAATTGGCAACATCCGGCAAAAGCGGAACATGATCCGTAAGGCGCATATAAAAGCAACCGGTCAATTCGATGGCATGTTTTATGTACGCTTTGCGCTCTTCATCTGTCTCAAGTTCCGCCATATCATTTTCAAAATAGGGCTGAAGCCATTGGTCCAGTCTTCCAATGGACGTTCCCGTATTGGAATTTTCCATATGAATTGCGGTCCAGACAATCCAGATTGAATTTAATGCTTCATCAAGTGTCCTGGCTGGATGGGACGGAACCCGGCCACAAATTTTCACAAGATGCTCAAGCTCTTTTTTCCTTTTGCTGTTATTTTCCTTCGTTGCAAGTCTTCTGGATTCTTTTTCAAGATTTGCGGCATATGCGTTAATACCTTCCAGGCAGAGCTGCATTGCTTCAAGGGATTGTTCTTCTGTCTGATCAAGATTCTCTTTGAGCTGTGTTTGAATATCGTCAATAATACCCAGAGTCCCCTTTTCGAGCAGTCTTTTGAAATTGGGGATTGTGTGGGAAATTCCAACGGATTTCCAGACAAAATAGGCGACAAACCGTTCATCGATCTGCTGGCAAAGCGGATAATCGTATTTTGTTCTTACATAATCCCTGAACGTTCTGTTTATCCAGAAAGGCAAAACTTCATTATGAAGAATATCAGCGGTTGCTTTTGAGCAGATATATGGATTTAAAATCCTGTTACTGACCGAATTCAACTCGCCCCAGAACATATGCGCCTGCCCATCGGGAAAACAGGTAACTCCCGTAGCCTTTGAAGTTGTTGTTCCGGCAATAAGATCATTCTCGCGGATGATCGGTTTTCTGTTTTCCATCAGATATTTAAACGCCAAAGCCTGCCTTAATTCCGGAAGCCATGCCTCCCCGGATTTTGTTTCTTCAAAACCGTGTTCCCTGAACCATTTTGTCAGGAGTTGGGGTCTTTCAGGACAAACTTCCGGTTTAGTCTCAAAATGACTATCAAGGAAGACCTGTAATCTTGGGAAATCTTCGATTTTATAATTTGTAAGAAAAGGATCTTCCAGGTATTTGACTCCGGAATCAGCGCCCTGTTCTCCTTTCATCCGGTAGTTCTTTCTTTCGAGAAAGGCGGTGTAAGCCTTTGGACTCATATCCCTGCCACCGGCTTTTCTCTCTTTGAGTTCCCGGGCGCAGGCTTTATCAAGTTTTTTTTGATGGGATTTTCCCATTAAAAGAGAAATAAAAAAGTTGAACGCCTGTAAGGCATTTAGATTACCTTGGGCAATAAGCCTGTTTTTTAATACCAGATTGAAGATCTCATTGGGCGTACTTTTAGCCATGCTCACCAACACATCCTCGTTGGCAAACTTCATTGTTGAATCAACATTCAAGGGCATTTTACCCGTTGCCCGTACCTTGCCGTCATGGAAAATGATCGCCTGGGAAACACTGCCGCTCTCTGTGGTGATCCCGATTGAAAAATTTATCCAGCCATCCATGCTTTTCAAATAGGGTCTCAACGACGGGCGATAATTAAACTGAGCCGCCATTAAACGCAGCGCCCCATGGGTCAGCAAATTCATATGGTTTATTTTCATTATCGTAAATACCCTTTAAAAATTCGTCTTTATCAGCAAGTTTTCTCATACTCGTATTGTTAAAGCCAACATCAAGTATTAATTCCAGATTAGCGTCAATACTATCGTTTTTAACCGTTTCAATAACTTTTGGTACCGGGGCTTTCTTGATATGTTGATCTTTTTTGAAGATAAATATAACACTGTTATATTATTTTTAAATAGAACACTGTTCTGTGTGTGTCAAGGCAATTTTCATTATGTATGATTTTGGGTTTCAATATTGTGGAACGGCTTTGCACCCGGTTTGGCTGGGAAATCGATATCGTACGCCTGCCCGGGGAGGGGACCCGGGTGAGGATTCTGTACAATTGACCGTTACTGGGGATGGGAGGGCTGCGGCAGGGTGAGCTTTATATGCCCAGGATTCGTGCCGGCCCCGGGCTCCGTATATTTTCTGACGGTTACATCGATGAAACCTTCATTCTTAAAATCGGCCAGTACACTATTGATTTCGGGCATCATGGAAGCAAACGGAGATTTTTTACTGACCGTCATATGAAACGTCCATTTTATGAAAGATTTGCTGGAATGGATAAACTTTCCGCGTAACTCCGGATATTTTTTAAATAATCCTTTGGCGACGATCTCATTGCCGGGGAAAAGGTCTATTCTGTGCAGTAACAACTTTTTATAATTATGCAAATCCATGGGAACTTCATACACATTCATGGTTTTAAGGAATTTGTCAAATTCCTTACCGTAACTGTATCCAATGGTGACACCTATTCTGTAGGGCCTCAAATCTTCCAGAGTTTCAAATTCCACTGGTCCGCCTTTTCTGTCAGCCGCAGACCATATCAGGCCTCGTATGGTCATGATCGGATCTGAATAGTGCAGGTATTTCTCTCTCTCTGGGGTTTTGATCAGGAACATGACGCCATCCGTCCTGCCATTCTTCATATAAGATAAAGCGCGTTTCAAGGGATAGATCCTGAGTTCGGTGTCGATATTCAGCCTTCTGAACAATTCGCCGGTCAGCTCCACACCAATCCCCTGTATATCTCCATTCTCATGGGAATAAAAGGGAGGGTAATCAAATCCTCCGAGCTTCACTTTTTCTATATTCTGACAGAATGCCGGAAAAGGAAAAAAAAATGGGCAAAGCGTCAGGAGTACAGAGAACAATCTGATTATTTTAAGAAGGGGCTTTTTCTGTTTTTGGTGTGAATCCATAATCGTATCTCCCTTTTGGTTCCCCTGTCCCTGAACCGGGGCGGTCAGGCTGGGCTAAAAGAGCGAAGGCTGTTAAATACAATTAAGATAACACAAGTTCAGGGTGCCGTCTAATTGAGATCACAGCTTGATTGCTTTGGCTTTATCCGCAAACCTGGCTGTGATCTCAAATTCCGTATTAATGTGAGTTTCCAGGCGAGGTACAGTATGCCGAACGTAAGAGAGACCAGGGTCCAGGGCAGCTCTTTCGGGTTGTAGCCGGTATCCGTGAACCATCTGTTCTGCTCACAATAGATTCCCAGTAAAAACCAGACAAACAGGCCGGCGATTCTTACGGGCTGGAACACAAAAACATAGCCTGGATGAATCCAGGCATCCAGGCTGAAGAACTGGTCGGCCCCAAGGAAAAAGAGTGTGGTGAGAACGATAAACCCTGTGTGAAAAAAGAGCCCCGGAACCTTTCCATTGTCAGGTTTTTTAAGGAGAGCGGGAAACAGCTTTGAAATGACCGTCACCACGATTATAAATCCCAGCAACACACCCAGAAACCAGTAGTGGGCCTGCTGGTATGCTTTCCCTAAGAAATCACCTGTCAGAAAGTCCAGGTAGGGAAGAGGAATACTTCTTGAAAAATAGATCATATAGGCAAGGGGAGGCACCATCAGAAACACACCCATCACCCAGGGCAAAGCGATTCTCCAAACCTTATCCCGGATAAATAGAGAGGTGCCTTTTCTTCTGAGTGAGGAGAACGTAAAATACCCGGAGATAAAAAACATTGCGGGCATGATAAAAACATCCAGCAGGAGAACAATGCAGGTAAAGAGCAGGCTTCGGTCGGGATCCAGAACATACCACCACTCCGGGGCATAGGCCATGTAGCATAATGATGTGTGAAGAAGGATCACCATGACGATGATGATCCCCCGGAGATTATCCATGAAATGTAGCCGGTTTGTAAGTTGCATTCTGGTCTCCCAAATAGTTCTGTTAATATAAACAGAGCTTCATTAACAATGAATTCCTATCCTGTCAACTTACAAGTAAATCCCGAATTTTGTACCGGCAAATTTAGTTCAGTGCCAGGGTTACCGCTTGTTTTGCATGGATCTCTGTCGTATCGAATAATGGGATATTCGTATGCTTCTGCTGGACCAGCATGACAATTTCCGTGCACCCTTCAATAATGCCTTCCGCCCCTTGTTCTTGCATTTGACCCATGATGTTCAAGTATTCACGCCTTGACTCTTCTTTTACTTTGCCAAGGCAGAGTTCTTCAAAGATAATCCTATGGACACGTTCCCGGTATTTTTCAGACGGAATGATCACATTCAGTCCATGGCGCTCAATTAAACGGCCTTTATAGAACTCCTGCTCCATCGTAAAGTTGGTGCCCAGTAAACCGACCGTTTTGATTTTGTTTTGCTTCACATGTTCTGCTGTTGCATCTGCAAGATGCAGCAGGGGAATTGAAATACTCTTTTCAATCTGCGGGGCGACCTTGTGCATGGTATTGGTACAGATCAAAAGAAAATCTGCGCCTGCGGCCTCCACCTGTTGCGCAGCTTTTGCCAGTAACTCTCCGGCACGGTCCCATTGGCCGGCACGCTGGAGTGTTTCAATTTCATGAAAATCCACACTCACCATGGCGATCCGGGCCGAATGCAGCGCGCCCAGCCTTTTTTTGACCTCTTCATTGATCCATCGATAATACAATGCAGTACTTTCCCAGCTCATACCGCCTAAGAGTCCGATCACCTTCATTCTGTGTTCTCCTTGATTGCCTGCTGCCCGAGTAATTTAGGTCCAGGTGTCTATTGGTGTAGTTATTTCTATATTTACAGGTTGTTAAGTCCGTTTGCAGTTCGGGTTTTGATGATCGTTTGTATTGCATTTTGGAAATTGTTATGCAATGTTTTTATTGTTACCATAACAATATTTCATGGAAGGACAGAGACCCCATGTGGAAACCGGATCTCAGTAATTACACCGGGCCGAAATACATCGCCCTGGCAGATGCACTTTGTGATGATATCAGAAACAGCAGGCTTAAACCCGGAGAGAAATTACCTCCCCAGCGGGAATTGGCCTATGGGTTGAATATAAACCTGGGCACCGTTACAAAGGCATATGTGCTTGCGGCTGAACGGGGACTTGTCCGGGGGGAGATCGGGAGGGGGACCTTTGTCAGAAAAGACCCGCCCTCTTCAAAAACCCCCTGGCCCAAGGAGACGATACTGCCAGGTCGTATTGATCTGCGGTCGGATTTTCCCTGCAGTCTTGCAGATGATCCCATATTCCGTGAAACGTTTACTGAACTTGGGAAAAGTCCGGAGCTTGGCCGGCTGCTTCAGTATCAGCCGGGATCTGCCCGGCCGGACCATTTGGAAACGGCACGGTTCTGGTTGAGCCGTGCCGGGGTCAATACCATCACGGAGAATGTTGTTATCACCAATGGTGCGCTTCATGGGGGCTTTTTGTCTCTGATGGTCCTCACCAAACCCGGGGATCTTCTTCTCACTGATACATTGACGTCACCTGCTGTCCGCAGCATTGCCGCCATGCTTCATTTACGGCTTAAACCTGTGGCCATGGATGAAGATGGCATGATTCCCGGGGATCTTGAGGAGACCCTGAAACAGAACCGGTGCAGGGCGCTGTATATGATACCGAATTTTCATAATCCAACCACTTCGGTCATGCCCCTTGAGAGACGGGTGGCCATTGCTGAAATTGCGGAAAAATATCACCTTTACATCCTGGAAGATGATGTGTTCGGCAGCCTTATGGAAAATCAGATCAGCCCGGTATCCTCCATGGTTCCCAATCTGTCGTTTTATATTACCAGCTTTTCAAAAGGGATTGCCCCAGGGTTGCGTGTGGGATATGTCGTCCCGCCTGAACGTTTTCACCAAAGGGTGTTGACCGGTCTCAGGGTGACATCATGGATGGCTTCTCCGATGATGGTGGAGATGGTTTCCGGATGGATCAAGGATGGGAACGCCCATCGCCTGGTTTCACTCCAGGCCGGAAAAATTGCACAGCGGGTCGCAATTTTCAAGAACCATCTCAATGATTCGAACGTGCGATCCAATCCCCATTGCCCCCATGTGTGGTTGAAATTACCTTCATCCGTTCGGGAAAGCGAGGCCGTCATGGTGCTGAGCCAAAAGGGGATCGATGTCACTCCGGGTGAATATTTCTCCGTTGGCAGCGGAATGATGCCCAGCGGTCTCAGGTTGTGCCTTGGCCAGATCGAGGTGTTTAGTGAGCTGGAATATGTCTGCAGAATGATTCATAAATATTTTTCTGAATCGTCAGGCACACCCGGCTTTCATCTGTAAGCCCTGATTTTTGTATTGTCCTTTGGGAATTTGCAGCTTTTTGCCAAGACCGGTTTTTCCTACCAGCGTTAAAAATGCGCAAGAAAGTGGGTGAAATAAGTTATTGTAAATAATATGCTTTTTTGGTATTGTGCGCGCTTTATGTCTGATGCTTGTGCCGGGACGAGGTTTATCCCGGTATACGTTGTTGATTGATAACCATGGGGTTATAGATTTTATCATCGGTAGACCACGCGATATTTTCTGGACTCAATCTGAATGTCCCCCAATTAACAGACCATTATAGGTAACACGGATGACACAGGAACAGCTATTTGCATCATTTATACTGGATCAGGATCAGGGGATGGAAATCGCTCTTAAGGCAGAGCAGGTTACCGAAGCCACCCCGATCAACGGTGTGATCCAAAAGCTTCCGGGGGGAACTGATTTTCTTGAAGGGTTCATGACCTTGCGGGAGAATGTTATACCGGTGATCAACCTGAAGAGGCGGTTTGGATTAACCGAAGACGGTTATGGTGCGGATGCCAGGATCGCTGTGGTGTCAATCTTTAATCGCAGTTACGGTCTTTTGTTTGATGATATCAAGGAGGTCTTCCGGGCCGAATCCTCTCTTCTCTCCCCCATCAGCAAGGCGCTCCAGGGCGATGATCCTATTATTTCCGACCTGATAAAATTAGAGTCCGGTAAAAGGGTTGTTGAATTGCTTGACCTCAATCATCTGTTCAGCAATGCCCAGGCGGTCCTTGACGAAAAGATCACTGAAGCCCAGCTTCTTTCGGAATCGGCCAAACCATCCGCCTCCTCCTGCTATGTTGTGTTCCGCTGCTCGGGCCAGGAGTATGGGGTGCCGGTGCAGTGTGCCCAGGAGATCACGTTTTACAGTGAAATCGATGAGATGTTCAAAACCGGTATCGTGGCAGGTGCCCTTGATATCCGGGGAAAAACAATTCCCGTCGTGAATTCCCTGGCCCTGCTTTCCGGGGAGAAGAACAGCCCGTGCCACAGGGGGGAAGATACCCGGGTGCTTGTGCTTGCCTCGGAAAAGTGTGCCTTTGGAATGATTGTGGAAGGGGTCAGGGACATTCTCACCATATGTGATGATGACATCCTTCGTTTTCCGGAAGGGAAGGATGAGAATGTCCTGGGCATGTATCAACGGCCTGACGATCAAAACGTTATCCTGTTGAACATGTACAATCTTGTCTGTGTTCATCTTGACAGTCTTAAATCCATCGCCAGGCTCAGTAATGAGGATAGTTCCGGGGAACAGCCGGACCGGGCGGTTCAAACAGGTACCCAGCACCTGATCACCGAAAATTGCTATCTGATCTTCTCCATCGGCAAAAAATTTGCCATTGAGCTTAAAGATGTCCAGGAGATCATTGAAAATGTCGGCCAAATGGCAATCCCTGCCACGGACGGCTACTGTTCCGGCGTTATCAACCTGCGGGGACTGGTGGTGCCGGTCATCAAGCTTAAACAATTTTACAACTATCAAGGTTCCCGGGAAGATGGGGGGCATAACCTCATCATTTGTTGCAGTCATGGGCAGACAGTGGCCCTGGAGGTGGATCATATTGTGACGATCCACAAACAGGAGCAGTACTACGAAACACCGTCCCTGGCAGCCCAGCTGAGTGACAAGAAAGACACCGCGGACCGGTTGATAGATTACCTCAATCCCGAGGGGATCAGGGAGCATGTGCTGGTGCTGAACACCCACAATCTGATCCGTAACCATTTGCAATCAAGCAACAGCAGAGAACCATCTTCAACCAAACCGGATGGAAATGTATAGATTAATAATACGTTCAATTTTAGACAAAAGGTGTAAATAAGAAAATGGAAACCGTTGAAGCAACCGTAACGGCAGAAGTGGGATCATCCTGTTTGAACCTGTTGATGGATCCGAGTTTTATTGTTGGTGATGACCGCATAATCACCTGGGCAAATGAGTCATTCCTGAAGACATTTAATTTGAACTCAGCAGATGTTATCAATAAAATGACCTGTGAAGAGGCCTGTCCCACACATTTATGCGGCACCAAAGACTGTCCTGTCGCAAAATCTTCCCGGATAAAAAAACTGGCCCCAGCGGAAGTTGTTCATAAAGACGCTGAAAATAAAATTTTTTACTATGCGTCAAAAGCAACACCCATAGACGGTGAGGATAACAGTTTCTTTGTTACCATGACGGATATCACCGAACTGAAGAATACCCAGGCGGATCTGCGGCAGATGCAGACAGACCTGGATGTTATTCCAACGCCGATCATGGAGATTGACACAAAATTTAATGTCACATTCATGAATCCTTCCGGTGCCGGTGTGGTGGGGTTAACCCCGGACGAGGTGATCGGAAAGAAATGCTACGACCTGTTTAAAACCCCCCATTGTAAAACCGACAAATGCGCCTGTGCCCGGGCCATGAAGACCGATTCGGTCATCAGGGAGCAGACCATTGCCCGGCCGGCCGACGGGGTAATTATTCCCATCCAGTATACCGGTGCTCCCATTAAGGATGCCAAGGGGAATATCAAGGGCGCGCTTGAGTATATCCTTGATGTCACAGAGGAGCTGAAGCAGAAGCAGGTTGCCGATGAAAAGATTGAAAACCTGAACACCCTTCCCACCCCGATCATTGCCATTGATACGGAATTCAATGTCACCTATATGAATCCTGCCGGTGCCGGTGTCATCGGTTCCACCCCGGACGAGGTGATCGGGCAGAAGTGCTATGACCTGTTCAAGACCCCCCACTGCCGGACCGATAAGTGTGCCTGTCTCCGGGCCATGAAGACCAACTCGGTGGTAACGGAACAGACCATCGCCCGACCCGCGGAAGGCGTGATCATTCCCATCAAGTACACCGGGTCTCCCATCACGGATGCCAAGGGAAATATCAAGGGCGCGCTGGAGTATGTCCTTGATGTCACAGACGAGATGAAGCAGAAGCAGGTGGCCGATGAAAAGATTGAAAACCTGAACACCCTGCCCACCCCGATCATGGCCATTGATCCGGAATTCAATGTCACCTACATGAAT
>JAQYWC010000065.1 GCA_030145245.1 Desulfobacterium sp. | reverse complement strand
GTGGGGTCAGGCTTACCTTATTGTCGTTATTTTCAATAACGACAATAAGGTAAGCCTGACCCCTTCTTTTTCTTGACTTTCGTCCGTAACCGACTATCTTTATATCCGTTTTTCAACAAAAGGCTTGTAAACAGAAACGATCGGGGATATTTTCACGGTCGGGCAGTGTGCCCCGCCATCCGCCCGCTTGGGCCGGTCTATTATCAATCGCCCCTGGCAAATGAATGAGGAGCCAAACAAGACGTGACCATCCAAACCGATCCCCTGGAGATCGCCCCGCCCCAGACCGTACGCACCCGGGAAACCGATGTGACCCGTGTGGTGCATTCCGGGCTTATCATGCGGCCCATCTATGAGCTGGAAGGGCGCAGGTTTACCACAGACGGGGAGGAGGGCCAGGACCTGCGGGATCTTGTGGATCTCATGTGGGTGGCCTTTGCCATCCTGGACGCCGTGTCTGAGCTCACGGAGTACCATGTGGGCGCCACCCGGAAAGAGGTGCTGGAAAAGGTGACCCCGGCCATCCGGAAACAGGTGCGGATTGCCGGCGGCGATCCGTCTGAAGAGGCGCTTGCCGAGCTGTTACGAAAGGTGTTTGATCACCTGGTGAACCGGGACAACCGCTATCTTCCCTTTGAATACCGCTATTTTGACGGGGCGGCCGGCGCGTTCAAGCCCCGGCGGTTCTGGCTGATCAAGGCCGTGTACACGGGCAAGGGCCAGGAGACCCTGTTCTCCCTGACCGAAGAGGGGTATGCCGCCTATTTCGGTCTCTACGAAACCAGCGCCCTGGACTCCACGGCCATCGGCAACCTGCGCATCAAGCTCCTTATCGAGCGGGGCAACGTGGACGACGCCATTGCCGTGGCCGAGCAGAACAACAAGCAGTGTACCCGGAAGGCCCACGACATTCGCAACACCCGCCGGGCCATCCAGCGGAACATCCACTCCATCGATTTTGGACGGATCAACGCCATGGCCGACGAGGGCACGGGCCAGGCCACCCAGATCCAGCGGGAGAGCAGCCGACTCCATTACATGGTTCTGGACAACCTCCAGGTGACGGAGAACGATGCCCAGGAGTTCAAGCTCCGGCAGCTGGCCCGGCATCTCAAGCGGCTGAACCTGCGGCAGATGGAACTTGTGGGGGAGCTCCAGCGGTTGCCCGACGATTACCACCAGAACAGCTACAAACTGTTCAGGAAACGAAATGCGGGAATCCTGCCCGCCCTGGACGAGGTGCTGCGCCGGGTTTGCCGCATGGAAGAGACGGATGCGGCCGCTGTTGGCCGGGAGTTTATCGCCATGTTCGACCCCCCGGTCCAGCCCCCTTTGTTTGATCCGGGATCCATGATCGACGCCGTTTGCCAGGCCCTGGACCGTCGTGCCACCGCAGGGGACAGGGGACAGGCCCTCCAGGAGATCGACGGGGAGTCTGTTGCGCATTACGAGGCGGAACTCACCGAACCCCTGATGAAGCAGGCCCGGAGCATGATCCAGCACCGGGTGGCGAAATCCGAGGGCACCATGATGGAAGATCTTCTGAAAGAGGCTGTCCTTGACCCGGAGAGCCCGCTTTTATCCACGGCCGTGGCCCTGACCATCTTCCAGTCCATCATTGGCCATGCCAACGGCAGCAGGAACGGATTTCAGGTGCGGCTCAGCGATCCTGCGAAACGGTTCTCCCTTGCCCTGCCCGGGGGCAGGCTCTACCAGGGGCACCAGCTGGTGCTCACCCCCGTGGAATCGGATTTTCCGGCCCTGGGCAACTGATCTGAAGCATTCAAAGGGAAACATGGCCGGGGGTATAGACGATCGCAATCGAATTGATACCTGCTTACCTGTTCTTAATAATAACTGGGCTTAAATCATATGCGGGGAGCAATAAGTCCCTGGCATAAAATATAGAGACATCACCATGGAAAATATTTATGAGATCAGCCGGCTTGTGTACCTGAGTCTGGCATACAGCAACGGCAACAAACGGATTGTGACCGAGCACCAGACCGAGCTTGTCGAGCTGCTCCAGCGGTTCCAGGCGGAGGAGTCGTTCCAGCAGGCGGTCCTGGAAAGCCTGCGGGGCATGGAACTCCAGCTTTTGGAGGTGGAACCCCTGGCTTTGCGGCTCTCTGCCCGGAATTCCGCCAGCTTTTTTGCCGCCACCCTCACCGATTACGGCAAGATGCTGGCCCGTACCCCGCTGAAGGCGGCGGAACTCCTGTGTGTGCACTGTGCCGTGGCCACGGCCTTTTTTCCCACGGAAGCGGACCTGGACGCCCCGGTGGAGGATCTGGGGGTGATCGTTCCGGGTGATGTGATCGAGATCCTCCGGCTGTTTGCCAAGGGTGAGGAGACCGTGGATCCTGAAGACGAGATCCTGCACCCGGAGGTGAGGACTGCTGCCAAACGGCTCAGGGAACTTCCCGAGGAGAACCCGGACAGCAAGCGGGCCGTGGGCGGAAACAGCTGGCTTGAGCTGATCACAAGGGTTTTGGAGCACATGGTCTCAACCGGTTACCTGCTGGAGTTCAAAGAGGAGAGCGAGGAGGTGGAGTACCGCCCCACCCCGGCCTACCAGGCCTCCATGCGGGTGGCTGCGGTGTACGCCTTCCATTCGTTCCGGGAGATTGTAGCAGAGCGCAAAATGGCCATGACCACCGAGGATCATTCAGGAGAGACGTCCCATGTATAGGCTCAGCCGATTTTTCATAAGCGATATCGTGGCCGGGGAGAACATCCTCAGGAACGGTTATTTCCCCATTTCCAAGGAGCATGAACGGGATGACCACGGCATCATCGTGGCGGCCAACGGCTCCTGCAAGACCACCCTGCTCTCGTTTCTGTTCAGCGTGTTCACGCCTGAGAAAAGGCGGTTTGTGCAATACCTCCAGTCCAGCGGAGACAAGACCCTGGAGCAATACCTGGTGCCGGGGCGTCCGGCCGTGGTGCTGCTCAACCTTTCGGTACCCCTGGATGCCACCCTGTTCGACGCCCACCCCAAGGAGCACCTGGTGCTGGGCCAGATCCTCTACCGCCACAAGAGCGCCCCGGACAAGATCGACAGAAGCTATTTCATTGCCGACGAGCCGGAATTTTTTGATTCCCTCCGTTTGGAGTGGGACACGCTTTCCGGGGGGACCCATCCCTACACCTCGGTCAAGGAGTTTTTGAGCGGCAAGGTTCACCAGACCACCACCCAGAAGGAGTGGGAGGACAAGCTGGAATCCATTGGCCTGGATCCCTGGCTCATGAACCGCCAGGTGGATTTCTCCCGGAGCGAGGGGGGGATCAAGGATGCGTTCAAGTTCAAGAGCGAGGATGAGTTCTTGAGCTTCTTCCTGGGGTGCGTGGCTGATCTTGATTCCGCCATGCGGCTGAGGGACAACACCGCCCAGACCATTGATAAGATGAGAAACCGGCCTGAAAAGAAAAAACAGCTGGATGCGGTGCTCTCGCTCAAGAAAAATATGGGTGAGTTCCATGACATGGGCAAGGAGTGGCGCAACGCCCGCCAGGATATCGACCATTTCAGGTCCCTGCTGGGGGAGGCGGCCCACCTGCTCACGGTCGCAGAAAAAGAGGCGGATACCGCCCTTGTTGAGTCTGAGGCTGCCGTGGGGACCAACACTACCCGGCAGAAGCAAGCCAGGGACGCAGGCGAGACTGCCAAGGCCAACCAGGTCAAGGTGGAGGAAGCCAAGCATGCCCGGGAAACCCGGGAGCTGAAACAGCAGATCCAGGACGCAGACCGGCGACATGCAGACGCCCAGGGCGAAGGGGTGGCCCTCAAGGCTGCCGAGTATATGGCAAGCCTCCGGCAGTTCCGGGCGGAAGCCGACTCCAAGGAGAAAATCCTGGCCAGCAAAGACTCCCAGCTGGCACCGGCCAGAAAGCAGGTGGAGCTTCGGGCGGGTCAGTACCATGCCCGCTTGAACAGCCAGCGCATGGAAGCACAGTCCGCCATCATTGCCATGGACAAGGAGAAAGAGGCGGCCCTGGAAAACCAGAAGGGCCTGGAAAGTAAACTTGCCGGTCTCAGGAAGGCGCTTTTGGCCCTGAACGGGGAGTTTGCCCGGCTCACCGCCCAGATCAAGGCGGCCCGGACCGCCCGGTCAAACCTGGAACTTGTTGCCGGGGAAGAGCCCTGGGACGCAAGAGAACGGCTTGAAAGGGATGCCGCTGCCTGTAAGGAAAGCCTCACCCGGATCACCACCCAGCTGGCTGAACTTGAGGAGGGCCAAAAGCAGACCCAGGGCCGGTGGCAGGAACTCCACAGATCCCGGATCCAGGCAGAGGAAGCGGAGAAACAGGCCAGGGTTAGCCGGGAGGAGGAAAAGGCCGAAAGGGCCACGTTGCTCGCCGACCCCAACCTTAAAACCGTTGCCGGAACCGCCATGTTCGAGCCCACCCGGGCGGATCTCAGCACAAGCCTGGAACAATCCATGGCCCGGACTCGCTCCAGGACGGAAGCGCTTCAGCTGAAGCTTCTGGAAACGGAAAATGAACTGAAGCGCCTGGAAAACATGGACACCCTGGCCGTGGACCATCAGGTGGCGCTCCTCATTGACCACTACACGGCCCAGGGCCTCTCTCCGGCCGAGCTGAAGCCCTATCCGGACTACCTTGCCGGGCTGTACGATAATCCCGAAGAGATTGCCCGGGTGGTGGAGAAGGATCCGGGACGGTTCACCGGCATCATGGCGGTCACGGACCAGGTGATCGAAACGGTTGAGACCATTCCGGTCCCGGACTGGCTCCATAAGCCCGTGGTGATCTCCACCCCCATGGATCTTGACCGGGCCCAGGGCATTGAGTTCCCGGTGATCGCTCCGGCCGACCCCATGGTGTACAGCAAGACCTATCTGGAAGAGCAGAAGGAAAAGCGGGGCAAGAGGGTGGTGGAGCTTAAGCAAGAGGTCTCAGAACGGATCTCAAGGCTCCGGTCCCTGGAGGCCTCGGCAAGATTGCTTGGGGACTATCGAAAGAGATATCCCGATGCCACCGCAGTCGATCGCCTGGCAAGGGAGGTGGAAACAGCCGAAGAGAATCTCGCCCGCATCCTGTCCGACATCCGGGAGGTGGAAGGTGAGCGGGAAAAACAGGGTGTCAGGAAAAAGGAGCTGGAGCATGGCTTCCAGACCGAGACCGGCACCATGGCCCGGCTGGAACAGGTGGTCAGGCAGGTGGAAAACTGGCTCTCCCAGTATGGGGAGATCAAGGCCTGGGAAACCGCCCTGGAACAGGGGGATCTTAAGCGGGTGGAGATGACCCACACGGTGACCCAGACCCAGGCGGAAGAGAAAAAAATCAGGGAGACCCTTGCCGGGCTCCAGGGCACCATGGCCGGGAAGCAGGCGGAGCTGAAAAACCTGGAAGACCGGGCCGACGACATTCCTGGCACAGAAGGGTTCACCCTCACGGACGAGCAGCAGCAGGAGGCGTTGTCCATGGATCTTTCCTCCCTGCGAAGGCAGCATGAAGAGGCCCAGAGCGACGCCATCCGCATTGCAAGCGACCTTGGCATTGCCGGGTTGAGAAAGGAGCTGGACCGGGTGCGGGGGAAACTCCAGAAGACCGCCAGTGACCTGGACCGATATGCCCAGGCAAACGAGTTTGACGGGGCGATCGCCGAAAAATGGGCCCAGAAGAGCAGCCGGGACCGTGATGAGCGCACCACGGACATCTCCGCCCTCCTGGTGGCACTCAAGGAGCAGCGGGCCAAACACAAGGGTCAGCTGGAAGGCCGGGAACGGGACAGGGGCCGTTGTGGCCAGGAACTGAAACGGTTGTCCAGCAAGGGGATCCATACCAACATCGACCCGGAAGAGCTTGAAAAGACCGATCCCGATGGTCTGATCCTTCACTATATGAAGGTGGCCCAAACCGAGGAGGAGAAGCTCAAAGAGCTGCGGCGGAACGGCGCCCGGCAAACCAAGATCCTGGAGGGGAACCGTCACTGGAAAAACGAACTCAAGCTGGCCCTGGCCACGGTGAGCGGCCAGGCTCCCTGCTGGGACAGTCTCTCCCCCCGTGGAGAGTGGCCGGATCTGGTCCGGGTGGAGAACCCGGCCGAAAACGCCGTTATCTTCAGGAAAAAGATCCGGGAGATCCTGAAATCCCGGGATAAGATGGAGAGTGTCATTGAGGACAGCCGCAAGAACATGGGCCGGGCCTTTGACCGGCTCCAGGGGGAACTTCGGGACGAAAAACTCAAGCAGCAACTGCCGGCCATCGTGGATGAACTCTCCCGCCACGATGCTGAAACCCTGGGGGCCCAGAGCGGGGAACTCATGGAGAAGTGCAGCCATATTGCCGCTAACATCGAAAGCGACCTCTCCCGGTCCGAGCAGTTTGTGGAAAGCCTGGTGGACCAGCTGCTCCAGCATGTGAGGGAGGCCTACCAGAAACTCCAGAGCGCCTCAAAACAGCTCATGCCCGGGAACGTGTTCGTCTATGGGGGCCAGGCCATTCTTAAGGCCGGCACCCGTCTGGACTTCACAAGGCACGGGGTGATCTACAGAAAGTCCATCGACAACTGGCTGGACGAGCTGATCCAGGATAACCGCATGCCTGAAGTGAACGCCAAGGCCGGGGACACCCTGGGAACCGAGCTCCTCTACCGGCTGCTCAAGACCTCCTCCGCCAAGCAGGAGTTTGGCATCCGGCTGCTCAAGTGCGACGACACCGGCCGAAACTACGAACCGGTGGGCAAGGACCTGGGATCCGGTGGCGAGGCCCTCACAACGGCGGTGCTCCTCTACTCCCTGCTCACCTCCATGCGCCAGAAGCGGCGGAACAAAAAGGATGACCGCATCCCGGCCTTTCTCATTGCCGACAATCCCCTGGGGGTTTGCAACCGTTCCGACTTCCTGGACGCCCAGCTCAAGGTGGCAAGGGCCATGGGCATCCAGTGCGTCTACTTCACCGGGATCAACGACCGGGAATCCCTGGGACTGTTCCAGCACCGGGTGGCCATCCGCCAGAGCGGCAAGCATCTCCAGGTGGGGGGCAAGCCCTACAATCGCCTGGAGATCATCGAGCAGACCGTGGAGGACCGGGAGTAGTGCCATGATCAACGCAAAGATCCGCAAAGCCCTGGATGGGATTTTTTCCGGATCAAAAAGAAAAAAAATAGGCATGGATTTGCTTTTCAAGGCTGCCAAAGCAAATGCCCTGAACCAGGACAGCGATATGGCCGTTGAAAAAAAACTGCTCCATATCCTGAAACAACTGGCTGCAGAGGAAAGGATTAAGCTTCCCTCTGAAAAGGGCAAGGGATGGGATTATAAAACCAAACTGCCCCTTTATGTCACCCTGATTAATCTGGAGAGAGAGGCCGTAAAAAATGCGAACAGGGAAGAGATCGAAGAGATTCTGACCCGCACCTCCTGGGAACCAAAGACCATGATTCCCATTGTTCACAGCCGATCCTGTCTGAAAACGGTGGAGGATTACAGAAAAGCTGTGGCCGTGAACGCTTACCTGATCAAAAAACCGGCAGATCAGCCCATGGTGCCGGTCCGGGAACGGGCCCTCCGGATATTCGGGGATGAAAAAGCCCTGGACAGCTGTGCAAAAAAGGGTCTTTTTGCTGGTCGCATTAGTCTGGAACAGCTGGACTGCTTCTACTGCCCCGAGCCCCTGCCATACCATCCCCTTTCCATGGATGTGGGAGAGACAAAGGGAAAGCCGCTCCTGGTGGTGGAAAATTCCACCACCTACCGAAGCTGCTGGCGGGCCAACGAAAAATCGCACACCTTTGCCGCGGTGATCTACGGCAAGGGCTTCAAGCAAACAAATACGGTCCAGGCCGTTGACGGACTTCTGGAGATCGAAGGTCAGCTGAGCTCCCGGGGCATCTGGTATTTCGGAGACCTGGATCCCGCAGGACTTGATATTCCTAAAAAGATCAATGTATCCCGGGAACAAGCAGACCTCAGCCTGCTGAAATCGGCCATTCCCCTCTACCGGGAGTTGATCCGAAAGGGGCGGGCAGTCCCCTACCATAAATCCCAGCAACGCTATCACAACAAGGAATGGGCACTTCAATGGCTTGGAAAGGAGCTTGCTCTGGCCTACCTTGACCAGGCGGATCGTGTCAGATGGCCCCAGGAAGGCCTGGGGGAGCGGGATCTGATCCCCATTTTCAGTGAACTCTTCCCATTGAAAAAGGAGGGATGATTTGACAGCAAGGAGAAGCGAGATGTTTATCTACACCGCCACCCCTGGGGAGTGGAAGGATATCCAGGCCCGGACAGCGTTCCATGATGCAAGGTTTCTAAAGGAAGGATTCATCCATTGCAGCTACCCGGAACAGACGCTTTGGGTTTTGAACAAGCATTATGGACAAGAGAAAACCGTAGTTTTACTTGTCATCGATCCAGGAAAACTTGCCGTTCCCTGGAAGTCGGAAGACCTGAAAAACAAAGGCGAAGCGTTTCCCCATGTCTACGGCCCCATCAACCTTTCTGCGGTGGTGACATCCCATGATATCCACAGGGGAGATGACGGGCAGTTCCATGAAGACCATGCCCTGAGCCGGATGATGAATGCATAACCTGGACAAGCCAGAACCAAAAAAGGTTTCTGATTCTCTTGCCCAAATAACACGAAAAACAGAGCTAAGAAGCTAATCTCCGCCTGGGGAGGAGGGAAGCAGGCCCTTGTCCATGAAAATGGCGTCCACCTTGTCTGGATCGGCAACCGTAAAGCAGATATCCGTGAATTGGGATTTCAGGGATATCTTGTAAATGAAATCGCGTTTTGAACGGTCAGGATCATTTGGAAACCAGGTCTTGAAATTTCCTGTTCCATGGAAACGGTACTTGCCGTTCCACAGGGTGGGCCTGTATCTTTTCATGCGCTCAATATCGGAGAAAAGGACCCCTCTCTGCCGATAGGTGGGGAAATAGTAATTAAAGAGAATAAGCTTGTGGTCAAAGATGTTGATCAGGTGATCCTTGTAGAGGGATGCGCCCTCCCCTTTAACGGATGCCCGGTGGATTTGCCCGGGTTTTCTCTTTCCCATGAACGGCACGGCAAGGTGAAGCACGGATGCCAGGCATGCAATGACTACCCCGGTCCAGAGCAAGGCGCCGGATCCAGTGATCATGCCGGTCAAAACCAGGGCAATGGCCATGGCGTCCAGTACAAAGATATATCTGTTATTTGTCAGCACAGGGTCCTCTCTAATTTTGCTGGGCCGGCACAAACCACATGCCGCTGATCTTTGACTCCCGGTTGAACACGAACTTGATATCAAGGGGACCGTTGGCGAAATCGCAGGTGACAAAGATGATATCAAAATCACCATATTGGCTGGAGCGGATGCCCTTGATCTCCTTAAAGGCGCCGGTCTTGGTGATCAGGCTTTCCCAGGTGGCCTTCAGCTTTTCCGGGGGCAGTGCCTGGGCCATGGTTGCATCATAGTAGGTGGTCACTTTTTCATACTCTCCCTGAACCAGGAGATCTACCAGTGTCTTTGAAACCTGGGTCAGGTCCTGCGGGGAGTTATCGGCGGGGATCTGTGCACTTGTCAGGACCGTCAATCCCAGCAGGAGATAACATGCGGTGACAACCAGGGTGTACCAGGGCGATCTTTTCTTGAATGCTGCGATCATTTCGATTCTCCTTTTCATTTCTGATTTATGTTCCATGATTCCGGTGAGTCCGTGAAAGGGTTTTTTGCAAATTTCGCTGTTTTCGCCCGAGGCAAGGTTCAAGAGCACCAGGCCATAGGTCCTGTGTTCGGGTAACTTCAGGTGGGACAGGGTCATGGCATCACAGGCAAATTCCCTGTCTTGTTTCATGGCATGGAATGCCATCCATACAAGGGGGTTGAACCAGTGCAGGGCAAGCAGACAGGATGCGATCAGGCCGGTGAGGATATCGTGGTGCTTCAGGTGCCTGAGTTCATGGAGAAATACATGGCGCAGGGCGCTTTCATCCAGGTTTTCAATCGTGCCGTGGGGCAGAAGAATCCGCGGCCGGAGATAGCCGAACAGGGCGGGAGTTTGCACAAGGTCCGTTTCCATGATCACCAGCACGGTTTTTATCCCAAGCTCCTTTTTGCACGATTCCAGCAGGTTCAATGCTGTTTCTGAGGTCAACTGACTGTGGTTCCTCACTGCCATGAGAAAGGTCAGGGAGCGGATGAAAATACAGGCCACCATGCTGAAGGCAACTGAGATCCAGATAAGTGCAAGGATATTTGTGAACAGGTTCAAGGGTGGGGCGGCAGGAAATGGGGTGGTTTTTGAAATTTCCGTCATCTCCCGGGATGCATGGACCATAAAACCCAACAGGTGGCCATCAACACCCCATTGGGGCGGGCCGGGAAAAAGGTTGTAGATGCTGATGTTGCTCTCCAGGGACCCGGGCAGGATGAGGCGGACCATGGGCAAGATCCACAATCCATAATGCCACCCTGGTGACAGGCGGTTTCCCGGAACCCGTTTTATTATCAGGATCAGCAGGATAATAACGCTTGCCTGGAACGACATATCCAGGGTGGGTAAAAACAGCTCGGACAGATTCCAGTTCATCATATGATTTCGCCCTCCGCGGCCCCCTTGGGTTTATCTTTGTTTTGCTTCTTTGTCCGCCTTGTTCAGTATCTCTTTCAACTCTTTGATCTCATTTTCGGACAGATCCCTGTTTTCAATCAGGCTCGCCAGCATGGGCGTGAACGTTCCCCCAAAGAACCGGTTGAGAAAACTGCGGCTCTCCTCCCTGACGATCTTTTCCTCTTCCACCAGGGGGAAATAGAGATGGCTTCTTCCCTGTTTCTCAAAACCAACGGCTTTTTTTTGAACCAGCCGGTTGATCAGGGTCTTAACCGTTTTGGGTTTCCAGGATACGGTTTTCTCAAGTTTCTTCACAATTGCGTTGGCGCTGGTGGGGTGATCTGTCCACAGCTGCTTCATCACCTGCCATTCAGCTTCTGAAATTTTCGGATAATTTTCCATGGCGCTTGACTCGCTTTTAATGGATTACGTTTGTAATTGTTTGAATATTACGTGTGTAATTCTATGTCAAGAAAAAAGTTGTCCATGGCATCGCTTTTGCCGTTTCAAGGCGGATCCTCACCCCTGCAGGGGGGCGGTCTGACCCCGCCATGGACCGGCAAGGGGTTATTGTGGGAAAACAATTTGAAAATCTGTTCAAAGGTTGTATCATCAGGAGATCATTCCAGCGGGCCAGGGAAATACTAAATACGATCCTTTTCAATCCCGCTTTTTAGCTTCTTCGCTCTGATTTTTAAGTTATCTTGGCGAGAGAATTAGAAAACTTTTTTGGTTCTGACTCGTCCGGGTTAGGAAGCAAACAGAGATGCCGGCAGTGGCGTTGAAAAAGCCGGTCAAGCCTGAAAAATCATTTAACGCGTTCCATGGATGAGAGGTTAAATTGAAAAGCCCAGAACCGAAAAAAGAGCAGGCCTGGAGAGATCGTTATATCCGGTTTGAGTTTGAGAATACACCCATTTACATCGATCCTGAATACCCAAACTGGTTCGCTGTAAACAGTGCCGGGGACCATCTCTTAAAAGAAACAGGGGACCCGGGGGGAGGCTGTCGGCCGCCGGTTGACCTGAAGTCCGGGGAGGCTGAAATCCTATGGGAAATAAGCAAAAAAAAGTTCCTGAACAATCTTCCGGTCGCCCTGCAGGGGGAATACAGGGGGAGATCGGAACATCTAGTGCTTTCCCATCTTGAAGAGTGCTGGCTCCATGTTACAGACAACTGCAATCTGAGATGTACCCATTGTCTTTTCTCATGTTCCCCTGAAGAGAAGACCGCACTTTCTTTTGAGGAAATAAAAAAGAGTGTTGATGAAACCCATGCCCTTGGCGCGAGAATCTTTTATCTCACCGGGGGAGAGCCCTTTGTTCATAAAGAGATAGGAAAAATACTCAACCATATCCTGAAAGCCCATGAAGATACCTCCCTTGTGGTGATGACCAACGGCATCCTTATCCCCCAATATATCGGTCTTTTAAAAACACTTCCCAAAGAGCGCCTCTGTTTCCAGGTGAGCGCAGACGGCCTGGGAGAGAACCACGATAAAACAAGGGGCAGGGGCGGATTCGCAAAGCTCGTCAACGGTCTTGAAGCGATCAGGGAGCTTGGCACCCGAAATACCATTGCAATGGTTGTTCACCATGAAAACCTGTTTCAGATGACCGGGATGATCGATTTTGCAGCGGAATACAACATGGATGCGGTCCATTTCATTTGGCTGATGGTGACAGGATCAGCAAAACCTGAACTGTTTGCTGATCCTGAAACCATATTTTCAAACCTGGTGAAGGCGTATCACCATGCAGAGAAAAAAGGGATCGAGATCGATAACATAAGCAACATGGAATCCCAGGTGTTCTCCCCTGCCGGAACAAAATATGACCTTGGCAATGCAGGATGGCGATCCCTGGCCATCGGTCCCGATGGGAATATCTATCCCACAGCAGCCATGGTGGGGCAGGAAGCACTCAATTGCGGCAATCTGGATAACGGCATTGAAAATGTCTGGAAGCATTCGGGGATATTAAAGAAAATAAGGAAAACATCTGTCAGGGATTCAACGGCCCAGGGTCATTCCCCGTTCAAATTCATCACAGGCGGCGGCGACATGGACCACAGCTATTTTAATGGGGGAGCGTTTGAAGGCTATGATCCCTATCTGCCCTTATATGAAAAAATGATTCCGTGGATCATCTCTGAAACCGCCAAAAAGACAAATTCCTCACCCTATCCCCGGATTTTGCTGAAAATGGGGGACAGGCTCCTGCAATGCCATTCAGAGGGGGACGGCGTTTCCCTTACCCATTCAAATTGCGTATTGACCTTTTCAAATACCAGAAAGGTTGTCGGCGATTTTTATACCCGGGCAGATGCCTCCGGGAACCAGGATATCGTCAACCCTGTGTGTTATCCGGAACCGGAGATCTCCCACATCCCGGGTTTCTCAAGGATAAGATCCTATGGCTGCGGCAGCCCTGTCCTGGATGCGGATATAAAGGCGGGCGAAGTGATCGCAGATCTTGGATCCGGTGCAGGTGTTGAATGTTTTATCGCTTCCAGAAAAACAGGAAAGAACGGAAAAGTATACGGCATAGACATGCTTGACCATATGCTTGACAAGGCAAACCAAGCCCTTCTCCATGTTGCAGACAACCTTGGGTATAACAATATAACATTTAAAAAAGGGTACCTTGAAGCGATTCCCTTAAATGACAATACCGCTGATCTCATCCTCTCAAATTGCGTGATAAACCTGTCCGAAGATAAGAGAAAGACATTAAAGGAGATATATCGGGTGCTCAAGCCCGGCGGAAGAATCGTTATTTCAGATGTTGTAACAGACACGATGACGCCGGCCTCCATTCAGAATGATGAACAGCTTCGCGGGGAGTGCATTGCAGGGGCAATGGTTCAGCCCTACCTGTTTTTGATGCTGGAAACCCTGGGGTTTACCGACATAAGGATCATGAAACGGTTCTTCTACAGAACGGTGAAGAATAACCACTTTTTCTCACTCACCTATACGGCACACAAACCCCGGGAAAGGGGAACCGTGGAGGTCGTTTATCCGGGGCCCTATGCCGCCGTTGTGACAGACCGTGGCGAAATTCTTGTTCGGGGAGAAAAATGCAGAATAGAATCCCCTTTTACTCCTGAACCTCCATCCCCCCAGATCCTTATCCTTGATGCCATGGGGAGTGCCGCAAATATCGATGCTGAAAATTCATGCAATTGCTCATTTGATTCAAGTGCAGGCGAGGCCTGCTGTTCACCTCCTTTGGGAGAGAAAAAGAGCACCCCCGGGTTGACTGTTCTCAACCCCGCTAAAAACAGGGCCGGCTGCATGGTCTGCGGCAAAGAACTTGAGTATTTTAAAACAAGTGAGTTAAAAAAATGCTTTTACTGCTCAAAGGAATTTTCGGCAAATGCGGTTTGCAAAAATGATCATTTTGTTTGTGATACATGCCACGGCATGGACGCCCTGGCTTTTGTGAAGGAATTGTTAGTGAACACAAAAGAGACCGATCTTATCGGCCTGTTGAATAAAATAAGGTCCCATCCCTCATTTAGTCTCCATGGTCCCGAGCATCATCATGCCATACCAGGCGTTATCACAACGGTTTACAGAAACCTTGGCGGCGATATTACAGATCAGGATATCCTGACCGCAATCGAGAGGGGAAGCGCCATCCCTGGAGGGTCCTGCGCCTTCTGGGGGGGATGCGGGGCGCCGCTGGGGGCAGGCATCGGTTTTGGGGTCATTCTCCACGCCAATCCCTTAACGCCTGCATCCAGGCAGATTGTCCAGAACATCGTATCTGAAATAACCGGTGAAACAGGGAAAATATGCGCTGCAAGATGCTGCCAGAGGGAAAGCTGGATAACGCTTTTAAAAGTGTCTGAAATCTCCGAAAGATACCTTGATATAAAGTTGCCTGCAAACGGAAAACGGGTCTGCACCCAGATGGAGCAAAACCGGGAATGCATAAAATCAGGATGTCCGTTTTATGAAAAATAACCGGTATCCCGGGGCTCAATCTTACATATATTTTTTCAGGATCTTATCATAGGTCCCGTCTTTTTTTATCCCATCCAGGGCTGCCTGCCATTTGGCAATCACGGCGTCAGGTGTTGATCTACTGAAGGCGATATAGAGCTGGGTATCTTTAACATCAAAGACTTTTTCCAGTACTGTTGAATCGCCGACAGCCGCCCTGGCCTTGTGGAGTCCCTGGAGATGGCCGACGATCCACAGGTCAATTCTTCCGGCAAGCAGTTTTTTGACATTGACCGCATCGTCAATCACACTGTCAATGTTCGTGAAACCGCTTTCTTTTAAAAACAACTCAGCTGCATCATCTTTATAGGTGCCGATTCTTTTCGCTGTCCTGGCATCATCCAGGGAATTGATCTTGATGCTGCTGCCTTTTTTCGCAAAAAAGACCCATTTGTTTGTGGCGACCGGTCCGACCCATTTGAATAACGGCTCCCGCTGCTTCGTCCGTGTCATGGAAAAGAGGATGCGATTGTCCTTGGCTTGAATCAGCTTATACGATCTTGACCAGGACTGGACCTGAATGTTGTTGGGATGGCCGACTCGCTTGAGTAACTCTATCATGACATCGTAAGAAAGACCGGTCAGCTGCCCGTTTTCAGTATAATTGAAAGGCGGGTATTCTTCGGTCATGATAGAAAAGGTCCCGGCGGTTGCATTTGCGGCAAAGCCTAATAAACATGCTAAAAAAATCAGGATTGAACAGATAGCTTTCATACGATTACTCCTTTAGGAATGTAACCTGTTTGTTGATTTCCCGGGTCGCCGGGAAGGGAGGGTAAATCAGGAATAAGCGTATCAAATATAGCGACCCGGGTCAAGAAACCCCAACCCGGAAGGTTACAATTTAACAGGGGAATCTTCAAGAGACGTTTCTATCAACTCAACGGCAAAACCGGCTGAGTGCTCAATGATTCCATGGCAGGTATCGCAATCGGCCATGAACGTTTGAAACCGGTGTTCCGAGTCAAAAGAGATGCCGGTGAGGTTAAGGCAATCAACACTGCCGTATCTATCCTTGAATGTATCTACAATGGTTTTTCCAAGGGCGAAAATTTCAGCAGACCCCTTTGTCTCTTTTCTGATTAAATTCAGGTGGCCGAGGAGGAAGCGCTGGACATTCCCTGAATAACCCGTTGATCTGATATCAAAGCCGAATTTGAGATTTATTGCCATCACCGAAGCCGCAAGGGCTCCGCAAAGCTCGCCTTTTAATCCTACGCCACCATCCAGAACAACGGAGATCCTTTCAAGGCGGTCATTGCCAACCCCGGTTCTTTCCCGGACAAGTTCCAAGACCCGCCTTGCGCAATGGATTTTTTCGCAGGAGTTATTTTCAGATTCAGCACCAGGCATGGCGGTGAGCGCCGGCAGGGGGGCCATGGTCAGATGGTTCAGGGTTGTGCCTGTGAGGCGCATGCAGCGAATCATTTTATGGGCTGAGAAAAAGTATTTCAATTGCCCTGTCAGGGTATGAAAATCCACCCCGTTTCGTTCCCGGCATTTTGAATTGCCGTGGCTCTTTTTGAACCAGTCCATGAACTCACCCGCAAGGGCAAGCACCGCTGAATCTGTAACATCTCCTCGCTCTAGCGCCCCATCATGGCTCAGCCCGATGCCAAGGGCCCCGCCTGTGGCAACCCCGCAGGTAGATCCTGAGGCAACACATCCGCCTTCGAGTCCGGTGGCAGCCCTTAACACATGGTCATCCGCGTCATTGAGTGCATCCTGCACCCCGCCCAGGGTTGCGATGGCTCAGTTAAGGTTTCTTGCAAGGGCCATATGGTGGCGGATTTTTTTTCTTGTCTCACCCATAAAAGGTCTCCTTTCATCAATGATGGTACATAAAAGCATACTGGAATTGAGATGACAATGGATCTTTTTGTTGTTTTTTTGATTTAGATCAATGAAATATACCATATTAAATTGTAATACTGTTTTCAACATTCCAGTGGCTTTCAGCCGTTTGCAAGCTGCAGGGTTGTTTTAACGGTAAGGATGAATAAAAATTTAATTGGGGAGGCTATCTCATGGATAAAAAAGAGCTGATCAAAAACATTCCTTTTTCAGAAGCGGTTGATTTTGCAGGTCTTGTGGATTATGAAGAGGGACGGGTGGTGAGCCGGACACTGGCAAGCCGGGAATCCGTTGGCATTACCCTCTTTGCCTTTGACAAAGGCGAAGAGATCAGTGCCCATTCAGCACCCGGAGATGCCATGGTGCAAATTTTAGACGGAGAGGCCCGGATCAATGTGGGCGGGAAGGAGATCACGGCAACCGCGGGCCAGGCCGTGGTTATGCCGGCAGATGTGCCCCATGCCCTCTATGCCTCCTCACAGTTTAAAATGCTCCTGATTGTTGTGAAACGCCCGGTGGATATGGGCAACCTGTAACTGTTTGGGACGTGAGATGGTTATGAAATGGACAGAAGAAGCTGAGGCGGCGATTCAAAAGGTTCCGTTCTTTGTGAGGAAAAAGGTGCGCAAGCGTGTGGAGAAGGAGGCTGCCAAGGCTGGAAAAGCCCAGGTGACCCTGGCCGGGGTGAAAAGCACCCAGGCTCGGTTTCTCTCAAATATGAGCTCGGAGATCAAGGGGTTCCAGGTTGAGACCTGCTTTGGCAGCGGGGGGTGTCCCAACAGGGTCCATGCCGGGGATGGGTTGCTTGGCAAAATCGAAACCCTTTTGAAAGAGGCGGATCTTCTCTCCCTGCTTAAGGAGAGAGTCAATGGTGATCTGAAGTTTCACCATGAGTTCCGGGTTGCCATTGCCGAGTGCCCCAATGCCTGTTCCCAGCCCCAGATCAAGGGGGTGGGTATTATTGCGGCAGCTCTTCCCCGGGTGACGGAAGAGCCCTGTACCGGTTGCGGTGCCTGTGTTACGGCCTGTAAGGAGAACGCCATTGAACTTGCCGGTGAACCGGAACAACCAAGGATTGCATTGGATCATTGCCTCATGTGCGGTCAATGCATTAAGGCATGCCCCAGCCACACCCTCACGGAAGAATCCAAAGGGTACAGGGTGCAGCTGGGGGGCCGCTTGGGACGGCATCCAAGGCTTGCAATGGAAATGCCGGGAATATATACGGAAGAGGAGGTGCTCGCGATCGTTGGGAACTGCATCCGGTTCTTTAAGGAGAAAAGTCTCCATGGCGAACGCTTTTCCCATCTTCTGACAGAAGCGGATTTTCAAAAAATGGTGCCTTGCCGGGAAGACCCTTATAGGGCTTAAACCAAGTCTGCCTGGGGATCCCCACAGACGCTTTGTTGGGATTTACTCCTCGCCTTGCTCTGTTTCAGGGGGGAGGAGGACGATGGGGTCTCCCACCCGGATATCACCGCCGGTAAGGACCCTGGCAAACACCCCCTCCCGGGGCATGATGCAGTCCCCGGCCCGGTAAAAGATGGCGCATTTTTTGTGGCAGGTTTTTCCGATCTGGGTGATCTCCAGCCTGGCCTCGGCACCCAGCTCCACCCGGGTACCCACGGGAAGACGCTTCCAGTCGATGCCCGTGGTGGCGATGTTTTCCGCAAAGTCCCCGAAGGTGACCTCCTGGCCGGACCGGCTTGCCGCCTGGATCTGCTCCTGGGCCAGGAAGCTGACCTGGCGGTGCCAGGTTCCGGCATGGGCATCCCCCAGGAGGCCGTGGTTTTTCCTCAGCTCCGCCCGGTCCACCTGAACCTTGGGGGTGCCCTTTTTTTTGCTGATGGCAATGGATACGATCTTCATGGTTTCTCTCCCCGGGTGTTTGGGATTACTTGGGATATCGTGGGCCTTTTTAATGTGATTCTGACAGTATCACATTGTGGTTTTGGTGTGTCAATTCCCATCTGGACGCCAGAGCCATTGAGGGAGGTCTGTTTCGGCACTCGCCATATGGGACCCAGCACTCCCGGCAATGTTCATCGCTTTTTCCATGATAGGAAAATTATGGAAGACCCCCTTGACTTGGTTCACGAAATAGGGGATAGATAAAAGAAACGTCTGAGACCATTGGTTCCTGCCGTTCTTGTTTCTGACGATCTGCCGCATTCTTCCTTCGACCGGGGCACTTTCCAAAGTCGCGAAAATCCATTTATTATCGCTCGTCGCATATGAACAGACCCCTTTTCTTCTTGCAACAGGTAAAGCAGGCATCAATTCGAGTGCGAACATCTACAGGACCCTTTGAACCCAAGGAGACCCCATGAAAAAGAGAGATCTTGTTCTGGCATGTTGTATGATCGCCATCACTGTTGCATGCGGCAGGGAGAGTCCGTTGGACATGGAATCCCTTCTGTCCGAACCCAAGGCCCATGTGGGGTCGGACACCTGCAAAATGTGCCATCTGGAGCATTACGACTCCTGGAAGATGACCCAGCACAGCCGTATGATCCAGGATGCCCGTAAGAACAGGGACGTCATCGTAACCGAGATCAGTGAGGAAAAAATCCGTGGCGATCTGGCAAAACTTGAGGACAAGCTGAAAGTCCCCTCTGACCGGATCTATGTTCCCGGGATAGATGAGATCCTTTACACCATCGGCAGTCAGTGGAAGCAGCGCTATATCGTCCAGAAAGAGGGAACCCTCTATATCTCGCCGATTCAGTACAATTTGGAGACCCACCGGTGGGTGAACTACCATGAAAATGACTGGGACAAGCGGCCCTGGCTTCTGAAATGCGGCGGGTGCCATGTCACGGGGGTGAACCTTGAAGCACAGACTTTTAAAGAACCTGGGGTGGCCTGCGAAGCCTGCCACGGTAAAGGCTCCTGGCACGCGGCGCTGCCCAAAACCGCTGTGTTTGAAAAACGGCAGACCATCGTCAATCCGGCCAAGCTGCCGGTGGGCGTTGCCCAGCAGATCTGCGGCTCCTGTCACAACCGGGGAAAATCCCTGAAAATGAAGGGGGCCGGCTGGGCTGTGGGGTATGAACCGGGCAAGGCCCTGGAGGCCTATTACCAGTCCACCTCCTATGCCGGCGGGGATAAGAAGCATCTCTACTCCAACGAATTTTCCAAGGGCCACCACCAGCAGCAGATCGACTGGTCTCAGTCCCCCCATGCCAGGGAGGGGGTCACCTGCACATCCTGCCATTACGTTCACCAGCTGGGGGTTCCGCCAACCCGTTCCCAGACCCAGGCCGCAGGATCCGCTCAATGCGCCAAATGCCACGAGATGGTCAACCGGAACGGTGCCCATTCCATCCACTCCTTTGCCAACTGTGTGGGCTGCCACATGCCGCGCATCGCCAAGAGCGCGGAGATCGGCGATATCAGGAGCCATACCTTCGTCGCCCTGCTGCCCCGGGAAACCATTGCCGATAAGACCATACCCAATTCCTGCACCAGCTGCCACAAACATAAGGATGTTGATCTCAACAAATTGCAGGCCGCCTATGACCAGCTGACCCAGCGCCCTAAACCCACGGGCAAAGCCATGGACCCTGTGGGGTTTGACTAGAACCATGCCAGGGAGGACGTCATGGAAAAGAAACGAATAATTCCCAGGTGGCTGGCAGGCCTTCTGGTGGCCTCAGCTGTTTTGTGGGGGCAGGCAAGCCCGGCCCAGGAGGAGGCCGCCTCCCCCCTTTACAGGTACAAGGCCTATGAAGCCAGCACCGGTTATTACGAAGCGTATGAAACCCGGCCCCGCCATCAGCGGCCCCTCATCGGCATCACCGGTCTCCGGGAGGGCGTTTTTCCCTACAGCCCAACGGCGGCCAGTGTCCGCAATCGAAGCCGCCTTGGGGATTCCCACAGGGCCCTTTCCTTCTACAATAGGCGGACCTGTGAGAGCTGCCACACCAAGGCCTCGGAAAACCTCCACTCCATCCGTGGCAACCTCACCTGCCGCCAGTGCCACGGTGGGGAACCCATCGCCAGCATCCATCACTACCGGTCACCCCTCAATCCCATCCGGAGGCACGCCTATGTCTGCTCCAAATGCCACCAGGGGGCCAGCGCATCCTATGGCGGATACATCATCCATGAACCCAATCCGGCCCTGGCCTCGACCTTCCGGACATTTCCGGTCCTGGCCTGGGCCTTCTGGATCATGATCGGAATCGCCGGGGGAACCTTTGCCCTTTTCATCCCCCACACCGTTCTGTGGGCCATCCGGGAACTCTTTAGCAGGGATAAACCATCAAAACCCGGGAGCACGCCATGAGCAAGCGACTCTACCGATTTACGCCCATCCAGCGCCTTTTCCACGGCCTCCTGGTCTTCACTTTTTTAATCCAGGCGGCATCGGGTCTGGGACGGATGTACATGGAGACCCCATGGGGCAAGGCGCTCTGCCTTGTGTTCGGCGGGTATGACGGGGCTGGGGAGATCCACAGGGGCACAGGCCTGTTCATGCTTGGCGTCTTTGCCCTTCACCTTGTCTACCTCCTGTTTTGCATCCAATGGAGGCAACTGCCCGGATGCCTCATGGGGCCGGACTCCATGGTGCCCCACCCCCGGGACCTGGGGCATTTTCTTCAACATGTGGGCTGGTTCTTCGGGCTTTGCCCGGAGCCGTCCTTGGATCGCTGGGGATATTGGGAAAAATTCGATTACTGGGCCGTGTTCTGGGGAATGGTGATCCTGGGCGGTTCCGGCCTGATGCTGGCCTACCCCATCTTTGCCTCTTCCTTCATGCCCGGGTGGAGCCTCAATGTGGCCTTCTGGGTTCACCGCCTGGAAGCGCTGCTGGCCATGGGCCACGTGTTCATGATCCATTTTTTCATCGGCCACCTCCGGCCACGGCATTTTCCCATGGATCGATCCATCTTCCAGGGTAGCGCACGGCTTGAAACCATGGCCCGGGAGAGACCGGCCTGGCTGGACAGGCTCAAGACCGACGGCAAGCTTGGGGAACGTCTGACCGATGAGGTGCCCCTGGCCCGAAAGGCAATCTATATGGTTTTTGGATACGCGGCCATGGCAGCCGGGCTCTATCTGCTGGTCGGTGCCCTTCTCCATGCAACCCACATCACCTGGTAGGGAAGGCAGCCGAACCCAAAAAACCGTGCATTTTTAGCTACTAAACTTGACGGAGCGGCCCATTGTTGATACGGTGCCAGTTTTGCTGTTATGCGGCATTTGGCAATAATTTAACAATGTTACTAATTAAAAGAGGAAGCCGTCCATTGAGTTCTGAAACACCCATCTCCAAACGAGCCCTGGCACCCTTGGCCCTGTTTCTTGCCATTTTTGTGGGAAGCGGGGTCTATTTCCATGCCACGGGAGCCGATTTTGCCTTTTACCAGGTTGCAACCCCCGTTGCAGCCCTACCGGCCATTTTTCTTGCCGTGATTCTCTCCAGAAAATCCCTGAACCAGACCGTGGAGAACTTTCTTTCCGGGGCGGGTCACTCCAACATCATGGCCATGTGCATGATCTATCTGCTTGCCGGGGCATTCAGCTCCGTTGCCAAGGCCACGGGGGGGGTTGAATCGACGGTCAACCTTGCCATGGCAGTGATCCCTTCAGCCTTTCTTCTTCCAGGTCTCTTTGTGGTGGGGGCCCTGATCTCCACGGCCATGGGTACCTCCATGGGCACCATCGCAGCCCTTGCCCCCATTGCCCTTGGCATTGCACCCAAGGCCGGGCTTGATCTGCACCTGGTGGCTGGAGCCGTCATGGGGGGGGCCATGTTTGGTGACAATCTTTCCATCATCTCAGACACCACCATCGCCGCCACCCGGACCCAGGGGTGCAACATGAAGGACAAGTTCCGGGTCAATTTTTCCATTGCCGTTCCTGCGGCCCTGATCACCGTGGTGTTCCTGGCTTTCCAGGGCGGTGACTCTGCTGTTGACGGTGACAAGCCCTACCAGCTTCTACAGGTGGTTCCCTATGCCACCATCCTTGTGATGGCCCTTTCCGGCCTCAATGTCTTTGCCGTGCTCTCTACCGGGGTGGTGCTGGCAGGCGTTGCAGGGTTCATCACCGTACCTGATTTTACTTTTCTCTCCTATGCCAAGAATATCTATGCAGGCTTCACCGGCATGCAGGAGATCTTTATCCTCTCCATCTTCATCGGCGGCCTGGGCGCCCTGATGAAGGAGCAGGGGGGACTGGCCTTTCTTGAGCGGAAAGTGGAGCTGTTCATCCAGCGCTTCTCCTCCGGGAAGAACAAGATCCTGTTTGCGGAGCTGGGCATCGGGCTGCTGGTCTTTCTGACCAATCTCTGCACGGCAAACAACACCGTTGCCATCCTGGTAACAGGGGATGTGGCCAGGAACATTGCTGAAAACAACGGGGTCGAGCCCAAGCGGTCTGCAGGAATCCTTGATATTTTTTCCTGCATCTGCCAGGGCATCATTCCCTGGGGTGCCCAGATTCTCCTGACCGCATCCATCTTTGTCATTTCACCGTTGACGGTGATCACCAATGTTCACTATTGTTTGCTGCTGTTGGTGTGCAGCGTCCTGGCCATCGTGATCCACGGCAAACAACACAATAACGGCTGATCAGACCCAAAGAGCCGGGCGCTAGTCCAGAAAGAGGTTGCTTTTTTCCAGTCCATTGCCGTTTGCTGGAAGGAGTTCAGGAAAGAGCGTCCGGCCTTGTTTTTTTCCATGAAAAACGGCGTGTCCCATCGCCGTTAAGGCCCCCTTTAAAATCGATTCTTCAGATTGAAAACGCCTGTGGCGACAGGCGTCGTAACCCCATTCTATCTTGTCTTAAATCCAACGATGTAAAAATCCTTGACACGGTATGGCGTATATGAGCATTCTTGTCAAAGACCATTCTTAACAACCAACGATAAATAATTACTATTCTATAGGTGTTGCCTGATTCAGACTCGCTACTATGCGGCAAGCCTAGGGGATCGATTCAACCATTCGGGTAGACTGTTTGTATTGCCGGGGATTGTTTGATTTCAATAGGATGCTGTTGTTCTTTCAGCGTGTTTATGAACCTGTTGAATCTTTATTCCTATCACCTTTCAGGGGTGTATCTATGAAGAATAGTATGACCATGGGGCGATTCCGGATTATTCTTTTCGTTCTATCTCTGTTTTACTTTCTACCGACACCCCTGACGGCTTCGTCCGATCCGAGTTACAGAAAATTATTTAAACTCTCCCTTGCCGAACTCATGCATGTCCGCAGCGATACCGGAACGCTGATCGGTATGGATAGGTCCAAAGTTCCGGTTGCAAGGACCGTCATCACCGCAGAGGATATCGCTGTCACCCCGGCCCGGTCCATCTTGGATCTCTTGGAAGTTTATGTTCCGGGAGCAACCTTTGTGAATCATTTCCAAGGTTCCCGTTTTGGATTCAGGGGAATTTTGGGCGACCAGAATTTTCATTATCTGTTGTTGGTGAATGGCAAAAACATGAATTTGAAAATGCGAGACGGCCCTTTTGCAGAGATTTTCAACCGGGACCTTAGCGATATACAGAGAATCGAGATCATCCGGGGGCCAGGTTCTGTCACCTATGGTTCAGGTGCTATTGGTGGTGTTCTCAACATTGTTACCCATGATGCCAAATCCAGTGACGGGATTAAAATGGGTGGCGAACTGAACCAAAGGTACCGATATCAGAACATCCATGGCTCATACGGAAAAAAGCTGCCCTCTGGTTTAAACTGTTATTTCTCAGGTAGTTATAGTAATTCAGACGGAGAGGAAAATACCGGCTGGTATTTTGTGGATAGAGCACATGGGTTTGGCTATGGTTACATGGGGAAAGATTGGGGGAATATGGGCACAGGTTCCCCTGTGGTAAATTACTATGGAGATGCCTTGGATAAACCCCAGATAAAACTCCATGCGGCATTGGATTATGAAGAGTGGTCCGGCTGGATGCGATATACAAGCGGCAGCCAGCATGACATGACCGATATCGGTAATTATCAGGACGGAAATGATTTTGCCAGCCAGGGATGGGATGTGTTTGCCATTGAGTTGAAAAATGACCATGCATTTACAGAGCGATGGAGCCTGAAAACAACGGCGGGGTTTGACTCTTTTTCATACAGGTATGTTTCAGGAATACTGCTGGCAGACCCGGCCCAGGATAGCTTGCTGAAATATATTACTAATTATTCGGAAAATGAGTATAGCCTCCAATCCATACTCTCCTATGCCCATAACGACAGATTCAAGTATGCCGCAGGCGTTGCTTATTCCTATGAATACTATGCCCCCAGATGGGGCGAAGATGAAGATCGGTTTCTGCTGAAGATGAGACCGCCTGTTGGCTCAGCCGTTTTGGACGACTCCTCCGCATTTTATCAGGAATATGGTCCGGGGGGTGTAACAATCATTAACGCACCCCACCTGGAGACCGGCTCTTTTCTCATGGAAGCCAATCTTAAATTTCATAAATACGCCCAGCTGATTCTATCGGGAAGAGCAGACAAAAATGAATGGTCAACATGGGCCTATTCCCCCAGGATCGCATTTATTACCGAACTTACAGAGCATGACATCTTGAAAACAGTGTGGCAACGATCCGTTCGCACGCCTAACATGGGGGACCTGTATGTCGCTGATCGCGAAAATACCGTTTCTCCAGAGCATGAAATATTGGAAAATTACGAAATAATGTTGAGCCACACAAAGGAGAACTTCTCCTGGAACTCGCACCTGTACCATAATATCCTTGATGAAGTTCAATGGATCGGCACCAAGGAGACATCTGATGTCGCGGGGCAGTTAAAGATGTGGGGCTTTGAGACTGAAATCCAATACCAGAGAGATGATTGGAGATTGGGAGTCAACTACTCCCACATCAACCAAAACAGCTGGAAATGGCTGGATGCAACGGTCACCCCCACCCAGGACCTGTCAAACGGTGCTGGAGGAACCGTAACCATTCCTGACTATGCCGAGAATCGAATTAATAATTTTCCAAGTAATGCCATAAAAGTCTTCTGGAATAAACGCTGGACAGAGACACTTTCCACCCATGTCAACGGGCGATTCTATTGGGATCAGAATCAAAAAGAGTTGTTAGAGGACTATCTTCATGCACATGATCGCGACGGCACGGTTGAAACCAAGGCTGAGATGGAGGCCATTTATGATGAGATGACAGATCATGGCTATGGGGAACCCTCTTTTACCATGAATGTCTCGCTCACATGGAAACCGCCGGTTAACACTGATATGACCGTGATGTTATACGCCATGAACCTGATCAGTCATAATCATGTCAGATATAAAATTCAATTTTATGAAGATATCGCCTATCAATATTCGAGGCTGAGCTCTTTTATCGATGAACCTGTTTCAGTGGGTGTAAAGCTGGAGATCGGTTTCTAATATGGAGAAGAAAATTCCACCTATTATCAAAATCATCGTCACTTCAGTCTTATTTTTCGCCTTCATCCCTTTTGGCGCGTTCTCCCAGGAGACCGGTTTCAATTCCAAGGAGTATTTGCTCAAGGCGATTTTTCTGGAACGGTTCACCCGCTTTGTGGAATGGCCATTGGAAGCAGGGGTTGACCGTATCGAAACCCCATTTGTCATTGGCATCATTGGCGGAACCCCCTTTGAATCCGTTCTTGAGACGGTGTATGCCGATCAACCCATCAAGGGAAAAACTGTTGAAATTCGTCATTGGGAAACAGTGGAGGAGATTAACGGGTGTCCCGGGTGTCATATGATTTTCATCTCAGAAACCGATGCTGACAGCCTGAAGAAGATCATTGCCGCTATCCGGGATTTCCCTGTGCTGACCATTGCCGATAGCACCGGATATGGCAGGAGTGGCGTACACATCAACATGTACATGGAAAAAAATCAGGTTCGGTTTGAGATCAACCACAAGGCCGCCAGGCAATCGGGGCTTGCGATCAGCTATCTTCTTCTCAAGGTTGCCAAGCTGGTTGAGTCGTCAAGCGGGGTATGATGATGTCAGGTAAAAATTATTCAATCCGTGTTAAACTGATCGGAATTATACTGTTTGTTGCCACACTCAGTATTTTGATGGCATACGCCCTGAACGGCTGGCTGCAATATGAGATGCTTAAAACAGAGATGAAGCAAAATATGCAGGTCAATGCCCAGCTGGTGGCGGAATATTGTGTGCCGACCCTGACATTTCATGATCGGGCCGGGGCTGAAGAGGCCCTGAAGAAACTTGAAGCGGTTCCCACTATTGAGGCGGCCTGCCTGTTCGATAAAAAAGGGGACCTTTTCGGTTCTTTCCGCAGGAACCAGGGTATCGCCGTATCAAAGAGAGCGCCGCCGTTAACCGAGGGGAGATTTGACCGGCAATTCCTCCATATTGTTAAGCCCGTCGTGTATCAGGATGAACAATACGGAACCATTTATATCTGCGCCAACACCATTGAACTGTGGAAAAAGACAAAAACGCTTTTCTTCAGCCTTCTTCCCGGCATGGCTGCCCTGTTCGTCATTTCGGTAATCCTGGCTGCCTGGCTCCAGAAATTGATATCCGGTCCCCTGCTTCACTTGGCCGGCTTAACCCGGGCTATTACAGCGAATGAGGATTTTTCGGTCAGGGCGCCTGCCGGCGGTAACGATGAGATTGGTGTGCTCTGTTCCGGCTTTAACAGCATGCTCGAATATCTATCCATACGGGAGCAGGAAAGAGACCTGGCTTTAACGGACCTGCGGAAAAGCGAGGAGAAATATCGCCTGTTGGTTGACAACGCCGGTGATGCCATATTTATTGCCCAGGACGGCGTCATAAAATTCCCAAATCCAAAGACAGAAAAGCTGACCGGATATTCCGGAAAAGAACTGGTCAAAATGCATATTGGCAATATTATCCATCCGGAAGACAGACCGATTGTCCTGGACAGGCACACAAGACGCCTCAAGGGGGAAAGGATTGTCAACAGTTATTCCTTTAGAATCATCAACAAACCCGGCATAGAAAGAATTGTGCAGCTCAACACCATTTTAATTCAGTGGGAGGGAAGGCCTGCCGCCCTTAATTTCCTCAGGGATATTACCGAGCAAAAACGACTTGAAGCCCAGCTTCAGCAATCCCAGAAAATGGAATCCATCGGTACGCTGGCCGGAGGAATTGCCCATGATTTTAACAATATTCTCTCTCCAATTGTCGGCTATACCGAGATGCTGTTGGAGGATATCCCTGAAGATTCCTCCTTGCGCAATAGTCTTAACGCGATTTATAGCAGTTCCCAGCGCGCCTGTGACCTGGTAAAGCAAATTCTCACCTTTTCCCATCAGGACAGCAATGAATTGAAATCCATACGGGTTCAACCGGTTATCAAGGAAGCAATGAAACTGATCCGGTCCACGATCCCGACCACCATTAAGATCAAACAAAAGATCCGGAGCGATTGCGGAAGCATCAAGGCAGACCCCACACAGATTCATCAGATTATAATGAATCTGACCACCAATGCGTATCATGCCATGGAGGATATGGGTGAGCTGGCCGTGGGGCTGAAAGAGGTCTGGCTGGGTGAACCGGAAGTGATAAACCCTTCGATGAAGCCCGGTCTTTATGTTTGCCTGACAGTGTCGGATACAGGCCTGGGTATGGATAAACAGATGACAGAAAAAATATTTAACCCTTTTTTCACCACCAAAGAGCAAGGGAAAGGTACGGGAATGGGGTTGTCTGTTGTCCACGGCATTGTCAAAAGCATGGATGGAGCCATTCAGGTTTGCAGTGAATTGGGCAAAGGAACGGATTTCCATGTTTACTTGCCAGTGGCTAAGGAGTATTCAGAAGAGACCGTCAGGCAAACAAAAGAACCGATCCGGGGGGGATGCGAACGGATCATGCTGGTGGATGATGAAGATGCGATTATTCAAATGGAACAACAGATGTTGGAGCGCCTTGGCTATCAGGTTGTTTCACACGTTAACTGCCTCGAAATCCTGGAGATGTTCCGTGCTGCGCCTGATCAGTTTGACATGGTGATCACCGATATGGCCATGCCGAACATGTCCGGAGACAAACTGGCAGCCGAGCTGATAAAGATACGACCCGATATTCCCATATTGCTCTGTACGGGTTTCAGCGAAAAAATACCTGAAAAAGAGGCTGCATTGCTGGGGATCAAAAATGTTCTCATGAAACCCATTGCGAAAAAAGACCTTGCCAATAAGATACGTGAAATGCTTGATGGCGCAAAGGGTGTCACTTAGATGGCGCCCCCTTTCCGGACCGTCCATCTGGCCGGCAGGGCAAGGGGGACCGGGAAGGGTATCGGGCCAGGGCGTATGGTTGTTACTCAACTTTCGGCCTGGCCATGTAAGAACCGCCGACGCCGAAAGTTGAGCGTGGTCTCTATTCCGCGCCGTAGGCCTCAGAATAGCGGTTCAGCTTTTCAAGCATGGCATCGTCAATGACAATGGTGCCATTAATGGGCCGGTTGTGGAGATAGGTTTTGATCTCGCTGATGGTAACGATGGAAAAAACGGGGATGCCAAGGCCCTCCTCCACCTCTTTGAGGGCATTTTTATCTGTCTTGCCCTTTTCCTGGCGGTTGACACTGATCACAATCCCCTTGACCCTGGGATTTTTGTTCTCTTTCAACACCTCGACGGACTCGCGAATCGCCTTGCCTGAGGTGATGACATCATCCACCAGGATCAATTCCGTTGAAGCGCTCAGGTCCATGCCCACAAGGGTGCTTTTATCGGCATAGGTCTTTGCCTCTTTCCGGTTGAACACATACCCCTTGTCGATGCCGTCCATGCTTAAGCCCACGGCCGTGGCAACGCACAGGGGGATTCCCTTGTAGGCAGGGCCGTAGATGGCATGAAAATCCTCTTTGAAATGCTCGGTTACGGCCTTGGCATAATAGGTGCCCAGCTCTTTTATTTTGTTTCCGGTATCAAACATGCCCGTATTGATGAAATAGGGGGCGGTCCGGCCGCTTTTTAAGGTAAACTCGCCAAATTTGATGGCATCGCACTTTACAAGGAATTCGATAAACCGTTCTTTATAACCCATTATATATCTCCAAAATCGTTGTTATTAATTTTTAAGCTGATCGCCAGGAAAAATAGTCGTTAAGCGTCACTGCTTTCCCGGACTTCAGCAGCGCTTTTTTATTAAAATCGTCCAGGGTCCGGATCTGTTGGGATTCAAAAACAGGCCCGTCAACACACACCCGTTCTTTTCCGCACACACAGGCACCGCACACCCCAAAACCGCATCGCATATAGCGTTCCAGGGAGATCTGGCACCGGACAGAGTTGGCTTCGCACAGGTCAAACACCTTTTTCATCATCACTTCCGGGCCGCAGGTGTAGACCATGTCAAACATGTTGTTTGCCATGGCGTCTGCCAGGGCGTCCGTCACAAACCCTTTTTGGCCGAAACTGCCGTCATCCGTACAATAGTGCACATCCGAACCTGAGAACCTGTCCTTGAAAAGAAGATAGTCATCGCTCCTTGCCCCCTGGATGATGGTTTTGCTGCCGGGCACGGATTCAATCATGGGAGCCAGGGGGGCAATCCCGCACCCGCCTGCCACAAAACAGACATTTGCATGGGCATCAAAGGAGAAGCCGTTGCCAAAGGGGCCGCGGACCCCCACAAGATCGCCTGGTTTCAATGCCACGGCCCGTTGGGAAAACCGGCCCTTTGCCTCAACCGTGACACCAAACCTCTCCTTTGAATGAAAGGAAACCGTATAGGGCTTTTCATCGATTTCAGGAAGCCACAGCATGACAAACTGGCCAGGGATGAACTCGATCCCATGGTTGAAAAAGAGTGTGGCATAGTTTTCGTTATGGCACTGAACCTGGTCGATTTTCAGCATTACAGGTTTTTTTTCCATTATTCTTTTCCCTTCATGTTTCGGTATGCATCTCCCTTGTTATCCATGGGCCGCACCCCTTATCTCTTCAAGTGTTGTACCGTGGTCTTCAAGCCATTGGGCAAGCTCACGTGTGATGGTTGAAAATACGTCGATGCCCCTGGATTTTACGGCGCTGCCAACCCCCACCAGGGTTGCGCCGGCCATGATCATTTCAACGGCATCCCTGCCCGTGGTGACGCCGCCAAGGCCGATCACGGGAAGGGTGGTCTGCTGGCAGATCTCATAGACACAGCGCACGGCAATGGGCCGTATCATCTGGCCGGAGAGTCCCCCCTTTTTATACGCCAGGATGGGTTTCCGGCTTTCAATGTCAATGAGCATGCCCGGCCCGGCCGTATTGATCGCACAGAGTGCATCGGCCCCGGCCTCTTCGCAAGCTTTGGCTATTTCGCCAATGGACAGGGCCTGGGGGGTGAGCTTTGGAATCACCGGGATCTGGCCGGTTACCCGTTTAACCGCGCTTACAACATCAAAGCTCGATTCCGGGTTGGTGCCAAAGAGCATGCCGTGTTTTGCGGAATTAGGGCATGAAATATTGAGCTCGATAAAATCCGGGCCTTTCTCTGCCACAAACTTTGCCACCTCAACAAACTCGGAAACAGAGCCGCCGTAGATGCTTGCACTCAAGGGGAAATCCCGTTTCTCCAGATCCTCCCACTCTTCATCCATATGACGAAATCCGGGGGTGGGCAGTCCCACGGCATTGATCAGGCCGTGGCCGAGATCGATCACCGTTGGGTTGTTATGACCGTCACGGGGGGCGGGACCGATGGATTTCATGGTGACGATTCCGCATCCGGCCCCATGGACCCGTTCTAAAATGTCAAAGCTGTTGCCAAGTATGCCGGAGGCCAGGACCGTCGGGCTTTTGAGTTGTTTTCCTAGAAAATTTACGTTCATAAAACCAGTACCCCATGTTAATCATGTTGTCATTGCCTTGTGTTTTTGGCTGCAATCATACAACAAAACGCGCCATCAATCCATTAAACAAAGCAATATCACCATCAATCTTCGCCGTTGCCCCCGGCTGTGACGATCCTGTTCAACAGGTGGGGGAGCCCGGGCGTTTGCTTTGTTTTACAAAAAAACGTTGAAGAATCTCTGATAATGCAGGATATTAAATGTATAAATCCATAACCTGGACAAGCCAGAAACAAAAACGTTTTCTGATCCTCTTGCCCAAATAACACGAAAATCAGAGCTAAGAAGCTAAAATCTGCAACTCATAAAGGTTCTTTCATATGGGCAAAAAGGACACTATCACGACCATTGACAAGGACAACCGCAGCCTTGTCGAACTGGCGGTGCGCTGTAAGTTGATCTCCCCTGAACAGGAACAGGCGATCCTGACGGAACTGATCCAGGAACTCCAGACCGATCCGGGCTTTTCCGTGTTGAATATCTTCAGGCGCCACGACTATCTCTCCCACAGTGATATCGATTTCCTGTTTGCCGTTCAGGATCACCTGGAGCTCAAGCTTTTGGACAAGAAGTTCGGCAAGCTGGCCATTGCCAACCGGTTCACCGATTCCGAAACCGTGGAAAAGGCCCTGGAGTTTCAGGCAAAGCACTTCAGGAAGACCCGGGAGAACAAGCTCATTGGCGATATTCTCCTGGCCGACCGGGCGATCACCCAGGCGGACCGTACCGCCGTGCTCCTGACCCAGGACCGCATCAAGGATGAATTCCTGGCAGAGGCCATGAACCAGCTGGCCGGATCTGAGCTGGAGCGGATCGACATCAACAAGCGATTCGGTGTCATTGCCGTCAAGAACGGCTATGTCACCATCCAGGAGATCAACAAGGCCCTGAAACAGCAGAAGAGTGAGACCGCCCAGGGCAAGGCCCGGCGCTACCTGGGGGAGATTCTCAAGGATGAGTTCGGTATCACCGATCAGGACGTCATCACCATACTCCAGGAGCAGAAGGAGTATGAGACCCAGCGGCTCAACCTGGAGAAGTCCCTGCACCTTTATAATTCCGAAATTAAGATGAACCAGCGGCTCGGGCAGCTGTTTGAATACCGTATCCCAAGGACAAAGCTTGAGGCCTTTGTTGTCAAGCGATCGGAGCTTCTCGAAGAGATCTCCGTGCACAACCTTCAAAACTGGATCAAGCTTGCCGGCGTCCGGTTCGGGATCGTCAAGGATCGAGAGATCGAAACCTTTCTTCTTGACGGAGAACCTGGAGAGGAGTTCCTGATCGCCCAGGGGCATTTGCCGGAGCAGGGCGTGGACGGTTCCCTGGAATTCTTTTTTGACACCGGGTACTATTCCCGGGAGGGCGATGGGGACCCGGGCCCGGTTCCCTTTGTGAAGAAGGGGGAATCGATTGCCAGGAGAACGCCCCACACTGAGGGAACGCCGGGCAGGGATGTGTTTGGGAATGCCATCTTCCCGGACAAGGTGAATCCCTGTTACCTGGGCAAGGGCAAGGGTGTGGAGAGCGTTGACGACATCTCCTATGTTGCGGCCATTGATGGGAATCCGGTCCTCTACCGGGAGCGGACCCTGTTTGTCACCCCCGCGGTCATGGATCCTCCCCTCCGGAGAGTCGAGGGGGATGTGCTGGAGGACACCTTTGATGACCACAAGTTCTACAACCTTGAGATCATGGGCTCCATCTGCAATGGGGCCTCTGTTCTCTGCAACCAGCTGACGGTGCGGCAGAATGTCCTGGGACGGGTGATTGCCTCGGGAAGCGTGGAGATCAGGGGGGCCATTGGAGAGGGGATCACCCGGATGAATGTGGCCAGGGAGCAGGCCGAGATCGAGGCCCAGGGTAACGTGGTGGTGAGCCGGAACATTGAAAATGCAAAGATCGTTACCAAGGGCAGCTTCCAGGGGACCGGGGCGGATGCGATCTCGTCGGTGGTCATTGCCCAGCGGGGCATTGTTCTTAAAAATGTCTATTCCAGCGGCAAGAGCTCCTCCATCCTGAGGATCGGCCGACACGAAACCGGCCGGCTGGTGGAGCTCAGCCAGCTCCTTGACCACAAGGAGCAAAGCCTTCGGAGCCTCAAACATGAAGAGGAGCTCGAAGGGATGGAGGCCCGGCTTGAGCATCAGGTCAAGGCGCAGGAGGAGTACGAGGAGCAACAGAGCGCCCTTGGCTTTTTGCGATCCATGCTGGAGAAAGCCGACATCGAGACACCGGCCGCGCTGGACGATCTGTTGATCAATTTCAAAGGGATTCTGGGTTTCTCCAGGGGAACCAAGGCTCACCAGTTGCTCAACGGGATCGTGGAACGGTTTGCCACGTTCCCCCTGGAGCAGAAGCAGAAGGCGGTTCAAGCGCTCCTTGAGAAGAATTCAGGGATGTACAGGGCTGCGGTGAACGCCACCCAGCGGCTGGAAGCCGACTACCATGCGAATCTGAGTGTCATCGAGCAGCGCATGGCCAGCTCCGGCAAGGAGATCAAGACCCTTGAAGAGGAGATCGCGGAGCTGTCCATTGAAAGGGATTTTTTTCTCATGGACCAGGAAAAGGGATTTCTGCCCTTCAGCCCGGAGATCAAGGTCAAAAATAAGATTGAACAGGGAACCATTGTCAAGGGTGAGCGCTCCTCCATGGTGATCGAGCGGACCATGTACGGGGTCAAGCTGCAGGAGGTAAAGGCCCTCGATTCCGAGGAGACAACCTTTGTGATCCAAGGGTACTTTGAATGAAACACGCCATCACGACCATTGACAAGGAGAACCGCAACCTTGTCGAACTGGCGGTGCGCTGTAAGTTGATCTCCCCTGAACAGGAGCAGACGATCCTGACGGAACTGATCCAGGAGCTCCAGGCCAATCCCGGCTTTTCCGTGTTGAACATCTTCAGGCGCCACGACTACCTCTCCCACCGTGATATCGATTTCTTGTTTGCGGTTCAGGATCACCCGGAGATCAAGCGGTTGGACAAGACGTTTGGCAAGCTTGCCATTGCCAACCGGTTCACCGATTACGATAACCTGGAAAAGGCCCTGGAGGTCCAGGAAAATCATTTCACAAAGACCCAGGAGCACAAGCTGATAGGCGAGATCCTCCTGGCCAACCAGGCGATCTCCCTGGCCCATTGCACCGCCGTGCTCCTGACCCAGGACCGCATCAGGGATGAGGGCCTGGCAGATGCCATGAACCACCTGGCCGGATCTGAGCTGGAGTGGATCGACATCAACAAGCGGTTCGGTGTCATTGCCGTCAAGAACGGATATCTCACCATAGGGGAGATCAACCAGGCCCTGAAACAGCAGAAGACAGAGGCAGAGCAGGGCGAGCCCCGGCGCTACCTGGGGGAGATCCTCAAGGAGGCGTTCTCCCTCACCGACCAGGACGTCATCTCCATACTCCAGGAGCAGAAGGAGTATGAGATCCAGCGGCTTAACCTGGAGAAGTCCCTGCACCTCTATAATTCGGAAATCAAGATGAATCAGCGGCTTGGGCAGCTGTTTGAATACCGTATCCCAGGGACAAAGCGTGAGGCCTTTGTTGTCAAAAAAACGGAGCTGATAGAAGATATCTCCGTCCACAACCTTCAAAACTGGATCAAGCTTGCCGGTATCCGGTTCGGGATACTTAAGGACAAAGAGATTCAAACCTTTCTTTTGGAAGGGAAACCGGGAGAGGAGTTCCTGATCGCCAAAGGGTATCCGCCGGAGCAGGGGGTGGACGGTTCCCTGGAGTTCTTTTTTGACACAGGGTACTATTCCCGGGAGAGCGATGGGGGGGCGGGCACGGTTCCCTTTGTGAAAAAGGGGGAATTGATCGCCAGGAGAACGCCCCACACGGAGGGAACGCCGGGCAGGGATGTGTTTGGGAATGTCATCTTTCCGGACAAAGTGAATCCCTGTTACCTGGGCAAGGGAAAAGGGGTGGAGAGTTCTGACGGTATCTCCTATGTTGCGGCCATTGAAGGAAATCCGGCCCTCTACCGGGAGCGGACCCTGTTTGTCACCCCCTCGGTCACGGAGCCTCCCCCAAGGAGAATCGAGGGGGATGTGCTGGGGGACACCTCGGATGACTATAAGTTCTACAACCTTGAGATCCTGGGGACCATCGGCCACGGCGCCGCTGTTGCCTGCAACCGGCTGACGGTGTGGCAGCATGTTCTGGGACGGGTGGTTGCCTCGGGAAGCGTGGAGATCAAGGGCACCATCGGAGAGGACACCACCCGGATGGATATGGCCCGGGAGCCGGCCGACATCGAGGCCCAGGGCAATGTGGTGGTGAGCCGGAACATCGAAAACGCAAAGATCGTCACCAAGGGCAGCTTCCAGGCGACCGGGGCGGATGTGATCTCGTCGGTGATCCTGGCCCAGCGGGGCATTGTTCTGAAAAATGTCTATTCCAGCGGCAAGAGCTGCTCCCTCCTGAGGATCGGCCGCCACGAAACCGGCCGGCTGGTGGAGCTCAGCCAGCTCTTGGATCACAAGGAGCAGAGCCTTCGGATCCTCAAGTATGAAGAGGAACTCCAAGGGATGATGGCCCGGTTCCAGCATCAGGTCAAGGTGCAGGAGGAGTACGGGGAGCAGGAGAGTGCACTTGGCATGTTGCGATCACTGCTGGAGAGTACCGACATCGACACCCCGGCCGTGCTGGACGATCTGTTGAGCAATTTCAAAGGGGTTCTCGGGTTTTCCAGGGGATCCGTGGCCCACCAGTTTATCAACGGGATTGTGGAACGGTTTGCCACGGTCCCCCTGGAGCAGAAGCAGCAGGAGGTTCAATCTCTCCTTGATAAACAATCTGGGATATACAGGGCCGCGGTGAACGCCACCCAGCGCCTGAAAGCCGACAACCAGGCGAATATGAGTGTCATCGACCAGCGCATGGCCGCATCCGTCGGGGAGATTGAGACCCTTGAAACGGAGATCGCGGAGCTGTCCATTGAAAAGGATTTTTTTCTCATGGACCAGGAAAAGGGATTTCTGCCCTTCAGCCCGGAGATCAAGGTCAAAAATATGATCGAGCAGGGAACCATCGTCAAGGGTGAGCGCTCCTCCCTGGTGATCGACCGGACCATGTACGGGGTCAAGCTGCGGGAGGTAAAGGCGCCCTGCTCCGAGGAGACCACCTTCGAGATCCAGGGGTATTTTGAATGACCCTGGAACCGATTGAACAATCAAAAGAGGCTGTCGGTTTCTTGAAGACCATGGAGAAGATCTATCTTTTTAAGGATATCGATGCGATTCAGCGGATCTGTTATCAGGAAAAGCACCTTGCAGGAACAGCCCCGGTTGAGGGGCCTTCCTGCAGGCGCTTGTTTGGGTCAGAAGGTGAATTCAGCCTGGGTTGAGACCACCGTGCCGGGATCTTCGTACATGTAGAAGGAGCGGTACTCCTCGTCAAAGAGATTATCCACGGCCACGGAGATCGCCACTGTCTTGAGCCATCCCCGGTTGATTCTGAAGTGCTTTACGGCCTTCAGGTCCACCACAAAGGAGTCGTCCATGACAAGGCTTTCGCCGTTTGCGTTTTCCCTGGTGTTTTTATCGTTGGTGAACTGTTCATCCAGGTAGCGCACCATGGCGGTGATGGTGAAATTATCCTTATCTTCATAGGTCACCCCGACATTGGCCTTGTTTTTCGGGCTGAAGGGGAGGTAATTTCCCTCCTGGGAGGGGGTTGAGGGGTTCTCCTCAATGGTGGCACGGTTGTAGGTGTAGTTGGCGGTGACGGTCCAGTGGTCGTTGAGGTAGAGGGCGATATCCAGCTCGGTTCCGTAGGAGCGGGTTTCCCCCAGGTTCTTGTTGACCCAGACATTGCCGGGATCAAACCAGGAGAGAATCTTGTGGTCGGTGATGCTGTAGAACCCGGTGATGCTGGTTCTAATCCTGTGGGTCAGCCATTTTTCCCCACCGATCTCCCAGGCGCGGGTCTCTTCCGGTTTCAGGTTGGGGTTGGGCTGCCTTGGGTTGCCCCCGGAGGTCCGGTCGTCATAGAGCTGGGCCGATGTGGGGGGCTTGAATCCGGTGCCATAGTTGGCCCAGAGGGAGAGGGCGTTGGCAAAGTTGTACCGCAGGCCGATCTTGGGGCTCCAGCTGTGGTCGGTGCGGTCCCCGGGGGTGCTGTCCGTGTAGTTGCTGAACATGTTGTCGTAATTTTTCCAGTGGTCGTATCTGACGCCGGCCGTGATGGTAAGGGGCTCCACCGGTTTCCACACATCTTCCACATAGCCTGCAAGGGTTCTCACCTTGTAGCGGTTCTCCTGGATCAGGTCGTGGGAAAACCACTCTTTATATTCCTGCTCGGTGCTGGTCTGGTTGTGGAAAACGCCCGTGGTCAGGGTGTGGTTTCCCCCGGTCTTTGCCATGATCCTCAGTTCCGCGGGGATCTCATAGTAGTCGGTGTACCGTTTCTTGTTGGGGTCCAGGTTGGTATTTCCCTTGTCGTAGAGATGGATCAGATCGTCGTAGCGATAGCCCACATAGCCCATGAACGAGATCCTCTCCCCAAAATCCTGGTTAAGGGTGAGGCCGGAAAAATGCCTGTCCCAGTCTCCACCCACATGGGGACGGCCCCGGGTGTAGTCATCGTGGAAGAAGTTGTAAAAAAGGGAGAGGCGTGAATTCTTGGCAAGATCGATCCCCGTGTTCATGGAAAAGCTCTGTTTGTCATATTCGCACCCGTCGATCATGGTGATGCTGGGATTGAGATCGTTGGTGACCACCCGGCTGCCGTTGGAGTCTTCATGGCTTGCCGCAAGGGCGTAGGAGAACTTTTCGAGTTTTCCGCTGGTTGCCGCCGACAGCTTCAGGGTGTCAAACCTTCCGTAACCGACGCCCAGGGAGGTTTCAGGATCTTCTTTTCCCTGTTTGAGGATGATATTGATCACCCCGCCCGTGGCATTGGCACCGTACAGGGCCGATGCAGGCCCCCGGAGGATCTCGATCCTTTGGACATTCTTGTGGGGAATGGCCTGGGTGATCTCCCAGTTGGTGGGAATCCCGTTGACCAGGGTCACCGTGGCATCGCTGCCAAGCCCCCGGATGTTAGGGTAGGCGGGGAAGGGGGCATAGGCCCTTCTCAGGGTGATGCCGGGAACCGACCTTAACAGATCCCCCACATCACCGTTGGGCAGATTCTGACCCTGGATCTCCTTGTCCGTGATAACGGTGACCGACCCTGGAATATCCTTGATGGCGGTTCCGGATTTGGTGGCCGTGACAACGATCTGGTCCAGTTGGATGGGGCCGCTCGGTCCGGCCAGGGACGAGCCTGCAAAGACCAGGCAGGCAATGCCCGGTATTAAAAGTGTTCTCAACAGTTTCATGGATCTTTTCCTCTTTGTTGGGTGTAAGTTATTTCTCCTTTGCGACGCAATTTACAAAAACCATGGTTTTTTACACAAAAAAAAGCCATGAAGGCGCACGTCCCCAAGGGGAGGAGCCTTCATGGCTTTATGGTATGACTTTAATATGTTCCTGAAGCTGGGGACCACAGGCCTTCCTGGCCGATTTTTCTACCTGTCCCCAACCCTCAGTTCAAGAATGTAGTAAATGAATCCCAATTGCTTGTCAACAAAAAAACAGTTGACCATGGCAGCGATATGTCTCACCGGCAGTGGACTGAAACTTTTGAAGAGATTGTTTTCTCCGGCAGCGAAAAACCGGGGCTTTCGATCTTTCCATCCAGGAGGCTTTCCAGGGGCTTCAGGGGGAGTCCCGTGACAATGAGGTTGACAACGGCATCCTGGAGCTGTCGGCAGCTATCCTTGGCAAAAACAGGCTTCGGGTTGCTCTCTTCGTCATATCCGAGCCGCTTCAGCAGTCTCCTTTGCTTTTCTCTCCTGAAAAGCTTTACCCCGGCAAACCGTCCTTGCCGCCAAACCATCTGGCCCTCCAGGGGCTCCTGGTGGCCATTTAAATGAAAGAGGATAGCGACCTCTTTCAATCCATCTCCCAATGTCTCCGGCAGGCCCTTAAGGCCGACGCCCCCCTGGCAGATGTTTACCGAGTCACAGTGGATGGGGGCATGGCCGGCAAAAAGCAGGGTGCAGCTCTGGATGCACCCATGGACATTACTGCGTCTTCTGTTGCCTGAATTCAGGGCAACCGCCCCATGGGGCTTGTCCCCAAGGATCGAGCCGACAAGGGAGGTAATGATATTTTTCGGCCCAAATTCGATGAAACAGGAGCTGCCGGCCTTGTACATATTTTCTATCTGCTCTTTAAACCGGACCGGCCTGACCACCTGCTCTATCAACATCTCTTTGACGGCATGGGGATCTTCGGGGTAGGGGGCTGCGGTGACATTGGAGTAGACCGGTATATTCGGGGGGGAAAACGGCGTGGCGCGAACATGTTCTGCAAATATCTGTCTGCCATTTTCCATAAAGGGCGAGTGGAATGCGCCTGTTACCGAAAGAATATAGGCGGCCCACCCCCTGTCCTGGAAGATGTACTGCAGTTTCTGAAGCGGTTTCTTAAGACCTGCAAGAACAACCTGATCCCTGGAATTCCATGCCTCCACAAACACATCCCCGACGGTTTCAACCTTTGCCGTTATTTCCTCCACATCTCCGGTAACGGCCATCATGGCTTCCTCTTCCATTGACGTCCCATTGGATTGGGACATGGCATGGCCCCGGCATCTGACCAGATCAAAGTAGTGTTCATCGGACAGGGCCCCTGCTGCCCACAGGGCAGGAAGTTCTCCGCAACTCAAGCCCGCCGCCATCGCAGCTTCAAGTCCCAGGCGTTCCAGGATCCGGTAGAGACTCGGGTTGAACACACCAATGGCCGGCTGTGTATATTCGGTTCTCGTCAGGGTGTTTTCGGACAGGAGCATCTCCTCTTTGCTTAAGGGGCGGTCCGGAAACAGGATGTTTGAAATGGGCGTCAATCCGATTTCCTCAAGAAGGTTGTCCATGTGCCCATAACCCTGTTTTATGAACGGAAAAAGGTTTCGAAGCGCGCTGCCCATATCTGTGTACTGGCCGCCCTGGCCCGAGAACAGGGCCACGGTTTTTCCCTTGGGGTCCAACCCGGTTTGCCGGTAAAAGATTCCCCTGGGATGCTCCCAACGCCTTACTGATGGGCCTGTGGTCAGAAAATCGGTGATGAGCCGCAATGACTCAACGGCATCTTCCAGGCTCTCAGATACAAAGCCTGCCCTGGCAGATTGCAATGGGATCGGAGAGTGCCCATCCCTGGTCTTTAACCGTGAGTAAACAGCATGGTCTGATTCCAATTCCGATCTCAGGGTGTCGCAATGGAATCGCAGTTGGGAGGGGGAAGCTGCAGAAAGTATCACGCTTGTTCCCATGGTGGACTCCTTTTCTATGGATCTCATTTAACGGCCTCCAGATTGGTTTAATGGTTTGCAGGGAATTTCCTGATTGTAGCGGGTTATTTCGTCAAGGTCGATTGAGGCTGAACCCTTGGGTGATATCGTCAATTACGGTTATTTGTTGTTCATTCTCGCGGTGGGCTTCTAAATTGTAGGGGTACAGGCTTTAATATTGACTTCATCCGGCATTAAGAATATCATGGATGATCAATCAAAAAAAGGTCTGGACATTTATCTGTATGGATGCTGCAATTTTGTCTCAGGTTTTTTCAATTTCATCTCCTCCCATTATCGTCCTGCTTGATCTTTTCGCAAAAGCAAAACATGCTCTGCTTAAACAACCTGTCACCGGTATATTTAACAACGTCCTTAAAAATAACTGCATTTTATAGTTACGATGGTTTTCCCGGTCTTGGAGAAAGGGCAACCATTATGGTTAATGCAAACCAGCAGGAGGGCAAAATGAGGAAATCAAGGAGTCTTTTGTTGTTGATGGTTCTTTTGATGTGCTGTGTCGTATCAACGGCCAATGCCGTTGAAATCGGCCTTGTCTGGGTTGGGAAATCGGGCATGGCAAAACGGGTTGTCAAGGGGTTTGAGGCTGGGATGGCGGAGCTTGCCCCCCAGGTAAGGATTGAATACAGAAAGGAGCTTGCTTCCATTGACGCGCTTGCCCAGGTGGTAAAAAAATGGGAGGGACAAAAGAGCGGGATCGTCTTGCTGCGCTCCAATGGGGCCAAATGGCTGGCCGGTAACCCCCTTGCCGTTCCAACGTTTATCGGTGGCTGTAACAATCCGAAACAGCTTGGGGTTGTTCAGAATTTCGAATCCCCTGAGAAGAACATCACCGGCGTTACCTATTTTCTGCCGATGGACACCCAGTTTGATATCTTTCAGGAGATTCTTCCGGAGATGAAGTCGGTTCTTTTGCTCCTGGGCAGGGGAAATCCGTCTGCCGATGTTGACCGTGAGGGGACGAAAAAGGTCTGCCGTAATCTTGCTCTCTCCTACAAAGATGTGGAGTGTCTTGTCATCAATGATGCTTTAAAGGCGGTCAGGGCCGTTGACAACAGCCAGACAACCGTGGTCATCGGAAATCAAAGCCTTCTTTTTGACAGGGCCGATGAAATCGTTGCCGCAGCAGGAGATATTCCGGTGGTTTCCTATTCGGACAGGGCGGTGAAACTGGGAGCCCTGGGCGGATTTGTCGCCGATGATGACAAGCTTGGGCATATGCTTGCGCAATCTGTTGTGGATGTCCTTATCAAGGGGAAATCCATCAGGACCATCCCTTTAAAGACAGATCCGGATCCCAGGTTTTTCGTCAATCTGAAGACCGCTGAAAAATTGGGCATTGAGCTGCCCTATTCAGTGCTGTCGGCCGCAACCATTATCGAATGAATGGAGTCAGCCCATGAAAACAACAAATTTCAGGAAAAAACTTCTTTTGACGATTATCCCGGTGGTCTTTTTCTGTATTGGAATACTGGTTTTCATCTCTTCCCACATGGCATCGAGTTCCATTAAGGAGCACCAGGTAACCAACATGGAAAATACCGTTTCCCGGGTGATCTTTGAACTTGATTACTGGATCAACGAGAGGAAACGCGAAGCGGTTCTTCTTGCAGGAAATGGATTGTTTCAATTTGCCGCCAAGGGAAAACTCCTGAAACAGGCAGGAAACCATCTGCGACTCTATCAGGAACAGTCCCTTTTGTTTGAAGATGTTTTTATCATGGATCCTGATGGAACGATCATGGTCAGCACCATCAAGGAGAGCAAGGGCAAACAGGCCGGGGAGGTCAAGGCGTTTAATGGGAATCTCGCCAAGGCAAAAGAGGGTGAGGTCTGGGTAAGCCAGGTGGTGATATCGTCGATAACCAAAATGCCGGTGATCCTGGTGACAGCCCCCATCATAAAGGGCGAAAAAATCCTCGGAAGCCTTGGGATGACAGCAAAGCTTGAGGTGTTCAACAAAGCATTCGTAAGACCGATCAAGGTTGGAAAAAGCGGGTATGCCATTCTTGTGGAAAAGACGGGTCGGGTTCTTTCCCACCCGGACAAGGGCCAGCTCTTTTCCAGTATGACCCAGTATGATTTTGGACGGCAGATGCTTGCCCAGGGCAGCGGCAGCCTTGTCTATTCCTACAAGGGCAAGGAGAAGATCAGCTTCATGGAAAGTTACAAACCCATGGGCTGGATGCTGATAAGCTCTGTTCCCATGGAGGAGTATACCGAAGCCATTGACGCCATGGTTCGGATCATCATGGGGCTGGGGGCGCTTTCCATTTTAATTATCTCGGCAATCATCTGGGGGATAACAACCCGTGTCTATAAGACCATCAGCCGATCCGTGGTTGAGCTGATGAGTACCAGCGGTTTTGTCGCCTCTGCCTCCGAGATGGTTGCCTCGGCAAGCAAATCGGTGGCCGAAGGCGCTTCCACCCAGGCAGCTTCCGTGGAAGAGACGGCCGCTTCCCTTGAAGAGATGGAGTCCATGGTCAAGGCGAACTCCCAGGGGGCGTTGGAGGCAAAAAACGTCATGGAGAATGACGCGATCCCCAATTTCAGGATCATGAGCGAGCGAACCGAGAAGATGAAGCAGGTGATCTTCGAAACGGTTCAGTCCAGCGAGGAGACCCAGAAAATCATCAAGACCATCGATGAAATAGCGTTCCAGACCAACCTGCTTGCCCTTAACGCGGCCGTGGAAGCTGCCCGGGCCGGGGAAGCGGGGGCAGGGTTTGCTGTGGTGGCGGATGAGGTGAGAAACCTTGCCATCCGTGCCGCAGATTCGGCAAAGCTGACGGCCACGCTGATCGAAACCGCCAATGGCAAAATCGTGGAAGCCGATCACTTGAATCGCCAGCTCGTGGAGGCCCTGACCACGAACAATGAGGTGTTCTCAAGCGTCGGTGATGTCATTAACACGATTGCCACGGCCTCAGAAGAGCAGTCCCAGGGGATTGAGCAGATCAGTAATGCCACCAGTGAAATGGATAAACTGATCCAGCAGAATGCCGCCAATGCCGAGGAAAATGCGGCTGCGGCAGAGGAGATGAGGGTGCAGGCAAGGCAGATTCGATCTGTTGTTGATACCCTTTCCACGGTTGTGGGTTTGGGCGGGCAAGGGGATGACAGTAAGGAAAAACCACGGAAAAACCGCGGAAAAACCCGGGAAGTATCGCCTTCCATGGAGCTGTTACCGCCTCCCGGGGACAGGAGTCAACATCTTTGAGTCAATGGTTTATGACCACCCCGATGGCTTTTTCCATCCGGGGGCGCTCGATGGGACCGGGTTTTACCAGGGGTACCCTTGCCCTGACGTTGAGGGTCTCTTTCAATCCCGCCATGGTTTTGGCCTGGAATCCTGGGCCGGTCTCCAGGATTCCTCCATTCCTTCCTGAACCACCGGGTCTTCAAGGTCTGGTGTCCCTTTCAACAGCCCAGGTTATCTCCCGGGATCCTGTGCCCCTTTGCCGCCCTCCTTTCCGCCAGCACAGGAAAACATGGCGGGAAGTTGTAAAAATCATATGTAATTCGTGGGAATCACGGGAATTTGTTTGATTTTAGAACCATATTCTCATACTATTCTCAAAAATGCATTGCAGTAAACGCCGTCCCTGGAGGACCCATCCTTTGGGGGCGGTGTTGTTTGCAAGGGGGATTCAACCCAGCGGGCAAGACCGTTGGGTGACGTAAACGGGTGGTTACACCTTTCAATCATTAGCAGGGAGCATCATAATGGAGATCAAAGTGGAAAACAGGGGCGAAGGGATTCTTGTGGAAATTTCGGGACGCCTTGACGCTGTAACAGCAACGGAACTTGACGCAACCTTTGGAGAGATTCTGGAAGGGGGCGGTCAGAATGTGATCGTTTCCATGGAAGATCTTGAATATATCAGCAGCGCCGGACTCAGGGTTATCCTTTTGTTTGCCAAAAAGCTCCATGCAGGCCAGAGACAGGTCGGTTTTGCGGCGTTGTCGGGCAATGTAAAGGAGATTTTCGATATTTCCGGGTTTTATTCCCTGTTCAAGATCTATGACACCGTGGATGAGGCGTTTGCCGCATGATTCCGGCCGGTCCCCAATGCCGGTTTCTATATTGTTGGAGGTTGTCCCAGTGAAACGAGAATCATGGCCCGCCGATCTTGGGGCCCTGCCACCCATCCAGGAGTACGTGGAAAATCTGGTCGCAGGGGCCGGGATTCCTCTGAAACGGGTGGTACAGGTTGCCATTGCCGTGGAAGAGGTGGTGATGAATATCATCAGCCACGCCTATGCCAAGACTCTGAAGGGGGAGATCGCCATCGAATTTGAGGAGCATTCCCACCAGGTGGTCATTCGTATCATCGATACGGGTATCCCCTTTGATCCCCTTGGCGCGCCTGAGCCTGATACCGGTCTTGATCTGATGGATCGTCCCATTGGCGGGCTGGGGGTTGCCATGATCCGGAAGTTCATGGATGGGGTGACCTATGAGCGTTCTGGCAACAGGAATATTCTGGGCCTGGTCATCCATAAAACCGAGTAAGGAGATGCATGTTTTTTTCCATCAAATTTAAGATTCTTCTCTCCATCACCGTGATCATGACGGCAGCAGCCGGAGTTAATATCTACTTCACCCAGCGGGATGTGGGCAATGCCATGCTGGTCTCCCAGAGGGAGGCGGCCGAAAAGATGCTGGATTATGTCCGGCTCAACACCCAGGGGGAGTACCGGAAACTCTTACGGGCCAAGACCGACATGACCCTGGAAAAACGGTCCCAGCTCAAGGAGGCGGCCCTGGTGTCCCTGTCCGTGCTTCGTTCCCATGATACGGTCCAGGGGGTAAGTGCGAGGGCTGAAGCCTGGATCGCGACCATACCGTTTAAGAAGATCCATTGCCTGTTGCTCAACCGGGAGGCAGGGGTGATTGCCAGTTCCGATCCCACGTTTCAGGTGAGGACCTTCCAATCCCTCACCGACGTCAAGGGCAGGGACCTTGGCAAGGTGATGTGCCATGACCGTCTATCGGCCAGGGGGGATTATGCGGTGATCAACATGGGTAAACGCAGAAGTCTGGCTTATTTTGTTCCCTTCTCCCCCTGGCGCTGCACCCTGGTCACCATCCTGGATATCGACGATATCCAGGCCGAGGCCGAAAAAAAGCTCAACGATATCATCAAGGCCCTCAACACCACCTCCAAAGAGCTGGTGATGATCAAGGGCGGTTATTCCTTCATGTTCACCGGAAAAAAGGAGTTCATCATTTCACCCCCGGAGGCCGTGGTGCAGAACCTTGCCAACGGGATCAACCAGGTGACCGGAAAGCCTATCCTGGACGACATGATGGCGGCCGCAACCTCGGACGATGCCAAGTTCGTCTATGTCTCCTCCCTGGATCCCGGCAAGGAGGCCATGACCACCAGCGTCAGTTATTTCAAGGCGTTGGATTGGTATATCGGGGTCACGGTGCCGGTGCGGGAGATCCAGCGTCCGGCCCGGGAACTGGTGTTTCGCCAGAGCTGGGTCATTGCCGTGATACTGGCCCTGGGGCTCGTGGGCGCAGGTTTTATGGTGGCACGGATCGCCTCTCCCTTGCGGGTGCTTGCCGCCTATGCCAAAAAGCTTCCGGAGCAGGATTTTACGGCAGGGGCAGCGGAGGCGGCGGAAATCCCCATGGCGGAACTGTTGCCCCAATCCCGGGACGAAGTGGGGGAACTTGCCCGATCCTTCGACTTCATGCAATCGGAGTTGAAAAAGAACATCCGGAACCTGGTGGATATCACGGCCGCACGGGAGCGGATCCAGAGCGAGCTTTCCGTTGCACGGGAGATCCAGATGGGCATCATCCCCAAAACTTTTCCCACCTTTCCCGAGCACAGCGAGTTCGAGCTGTTCGCCACCATAGAACCTGCCAAGGAGGTGGGGGGCGATCTCTACGATTTTTTCCTTTTGGATAAGGATCATGTCTGCTTCACCCTGGGGGATGTGTCGGACAAGGGCGTGCCGGCCGCCCTGTTCATGGTGATCACAAGAACCCTTATCAAGACCACGGCAGAGCATGAACTCTCACCGGCCAAAATCATGTCCCACATCAACAATATCCTGGCAGAAGACAATCCCAGGGCCATGTTCGTCACCCTGGTTATCGGGGTCTTGAACATTCGTACCGGGGCGCTGACCTATGCCAGCGGCGGGCACAATCCCCCCATTGGTGTCCCTTCCAAGGGCGAGTGCTCCTATCAAAGGGGCAAGAGCGGTCCCATGGTGGGGGTGATCGAGGATATCGACTACAAGGAGTTGTCCGTGGAGCTGTTGCCGGGGGACAGTTTTTTTCTCTACACGGACGGGGTCACCGAAGCCATGGACCCGGACCAGAAGCTTTTTTCCGATGAACGGTTGCTGACTGTGGTTAATGAAGGGCCCAGGGACGGTCTCGAGGGGGTGATCGACAATGTGATGGCGGAGGTGAAGCGCCATGCCGCAACCGCCCCCCAGTCCGATGACATCGCCATGCTAATGATCCGGTACAACGGTTGAATAATGTATTTATATGTTTTTTTATATTGTAAGGAGATGTTGTTATGAATAAGATCTTGCAAAAATCCATGTTCACGCTGATCTTACTAGTCTGTTTTTTGTTGAATCTGGCTGTTCCCCTGTCTTTTGCAGATGAAGTACCGGTGAAGCCCGTAAAACATAACGGCAAAAAATGGCGTATGGCCATATATCAGGGCGGTGATTATGCGGATTATTCCAAAATATTGGTATCCACTATAAAAGGGCTCATGGAATCGGGATGGCTTGAAAAAAAAGACATTCCGGAAAAAGAGACCGAGAGTACGAAAAAGATCTGGTTATGGCTTTCAACGAATGCCAAGAGCGACTATATCGATTTTGTTGCGGATGGATACTACAGTGCCGATTGGAATGATGAAGCTCGAAAAAACTTAAAAAAACAGATTCTCCTGAGGATCGAGAATAAAAAAGATCTTGATTTTATACTTGCCGTGGGTACCTGGGCCGCCCAGGATATTTCCAACGCAAAGATAAACATTCCTGCCATGGGCATTTCAATCAGTGATCCCATCGCGTCCGGAATAATAAAAAGTGTTGAAGATTCCGGAAATGATTATTTTACTGCCCGGGTGGATCCCACACGGGATGAGCGGCAGATTCGAATATTTCATGATATCGTCGGGTTTAAAAAGTTAGGAATTCCATATGAGAATTCCCTTGAAGGCCGTAGTTATGCAGCAATGGATGTGATCGAAAAGCTTTCAAAGGAATTAAACTTTGAGATTGTAAGGGCGTTTACGAAGGAAAGTAATGTCGCTTCAAAAGAGATCGCTGTGGAGAGCGTGAAACAGGCCTTGAAAAAATTAATAAAAACCGCTGATGCACTTTATCTTCCCGTGGCTCCCAATGGAATATCGCCTGAGAGTATAACTGATCTGGTTAAAATAATAAATGATGGACGGATCCCGACATTCTCTCAATCCGGGTCAGAAGAGGTAAAATGGGGGCTTCTTTTGAGCATATCACAATCGGAGTTCAAGTATGTGGGGGATTTTAACGCAAATACCATCGCTAAAATATTTAATGGGGCGAAACCCGGTGGGTTGAATCAACTTTTTGAAGCGCCACCTAAAATTGCAATAAATCTGGAAACCGCTGAAATAATAGGGTTTGACCTTCCGGTGGATGTTCTTGTTGCGGCGGATGAAATATATCAGGAAATAGTTCCCCCCCTACAGTAACGCTCATATTTCGTTTGTTTGAATGCCAACTCTAATTTTCAAAGTTCGAAATGAGAGGTAAAGAAAAGTAGAATGAATAGAAAAGCGATTATTTTGGCCCAGGACAGATACGATTCAGTTAATGGAAAAACGGCCCACGGGCTGGTACAGTTTTCCAAGGGATATGAAATCGCAGGTGTGATAGATTCCAAGCTTGCAGGCCGGGATGCCGGAGAAGTCCTGGATGGGATTCACAGAAATATTGCTATTTTTCCATCGCTGTCTGAAGCCTTGAGCGTGACGCCTGATATCAAGACATTAATCATAGGCGTTGCCAATGCAGGTGGGATACTTCCGGATGATTATTATCCCCTGGTCGGTGAAGCGATCAGAAAAGGAATGACCATTGTAAACGGCCTGCATATGTTTTTATCCGATCATCCCGAATTGTGCAGACTTGCCCTTAAATACGGGGCTGAATTGATCGATGTACGGAAGATGTTTAATGATCTGAGAATCTCCTTTTCGGGTAAAATCAAAGAAGTGACAGCTAAAAAGGTGGCGGTTATTGGAACAGACGGTATCATCGGCAAACGAACCACCGCCATAAATATCTATGAATCGTTTCAACAAAGAAAAATTAAGACATCATTTGTTGCCATGGGACAGACCGGCTGGATGCAGGGGTTTAAGCATGCCATTGTTCTTGATTCCATTGTGCTTGATTTCATTACCGGCGCAATAGAGGATGTTGTCTGGAACGCCTGGAAGGAAGATGATCCTGAATACATCGTCACCCATGGAGAAGGCGCCATGCTTCATCCTGCCGATCCTGGCGGGTTTGAATTGCTGGCTGCTGCGCAACCGGAATATGTGATCCTTCAATATGCACCCGAGCGTAAAACCTATGCTCTTTTCCCTGAATACGAAATGCCGCAACTTGATCGGGAATTGAAACTGATAGAGGCCTTTGACGGAAAACCCCCCATTGCCATCACCTTGTATACCAAGGAACTTGGAAAAGAGGATGCCCTTAAAAAAGCAAGGGAAATCGAAGCCCAATACAATATTCTGACACGGGTGCCATACTATGAAGGTGTTAATGATATTGTATCAAAAATATGTCAAAACCAGGGCCTTCAAACAATGGTAAATTGATTGCGTTCCAGGGGCATCCCTTTCCTGCGCTGCCCGCAAACCCTTTTTTACGGGCAGTGCAGGAATTCGATCTCTTAAGCCTTTTCTTTTTGGGTCATAAGTACAAACCCTATTGCGGCAATTACGTAAATAATGCCCAGTATCGGCAGGCCTTTATCAATTCCGAAAATGAACATCCAGCCAAAAATAAACGGGCCGGCAACTTGTCCGATCCTGCTTGCCATGGATATAATGCTGAGGGCTCTACCTTCTCCTAATTTTTGTGTAATCTTCATGCTTAAAATGTAAGGGGTCTGGGCCGCGTACATGAGACTTCCCGCCACACCCAGCATAACTGCGGAAAATAATGTGACGAAAAAGCTTTGGAAAAAATAGTACGCCATAAATGCGATGCCGGCTACAAGACCGCTGAGCATCAGAAAAACTCTTTTGTTTGGGGACCTGTCCACAAATTTACTGATAAACGGGGCAATATAAACAAGACAGATCCCGTGAAGCATGAAGACCCTGCCTATGTTTGATTGTGAAACATTGTGCTGGTTTAAATAGATCGGGCAGCAATAATATAAAAAACCGATCAATGAAATTGAAGCGGGTATTATGATGAGTGTGATAAGTCCGAGGATATTCCTGTTGGTGCAATACTTGAACAGATCCAACGGTGATACGGACTCGGTCGGCTCTTTAATGCGATCTTGCCGGCTCTTTTTTATGGAATCGCCCATGAATATGAAAACATATATTAAAATTGAAAAGAGCAGTAAGGCCCCCACCAAAAAAACTGACCTGAAGCCCAACTTCTCCGCTATCATGGCTCCTGCGGCTCCTCCGCAAATACTTCCCGCATATAAACCCGCGTATAGCTGGGTGAGTGAATGTGATTTTTCATCGGCTTTTGAATATGAAATTGCAAACCCCTGTGCGGATAGGATGACAAAGCCGTAACCCAATCCTGCGATCCCCCTTGATACGATTAAATGCACTGCATCCGGTGCCAGCCATGAATGCAGCAGTCCGATTCCCGTCAATGCGATGCCGCAAAAGAATGGTTCGTGCCACCCCCTTTTATCAAGCCATGCGCCAGCCATGAAAATGCCGACACCTTCAAACAGCATTTCCACTGAAATGGGAAGCGCTGTGAAAATATCCTTGGGAATCCATGAAACAGGATTAGGTAATTTGTCCATGTATAACGGCAAAAATGAAACACATATATCGATGCCGAAGGAGAAAATAAATGCGGCCGGTCGAATATCTCCGTAGTGAATTTGGGTGTTTTTAATGGTCCTGTTGAGCATTTGAAAAATAATGATGAGCAGTTCAAAGGAGAACAGTATGGATATGATTAAAACGGTCAATGAATCAAGACTGATGGATCTGATTTGTGACCGGACCTCCGTCTTGGAAATCGTCGTCATTAAATACCCCTGGATTTCATTCTGTTGAATGATCCGGGTTTTTACATCATACGGATTGCCTGCATGGAGTTCGTCTGTGCTCTCTTTATGCGTAACATCTGTCTTTATCGCGTTCTTTTCCTGGTCATTGTCAGCCCGGTAAAGAATCTCGTTATTCTTGCTGCGAAGTTCCATTTTTTGGATCTCAGGAGACGGATCAATCATGCCGTGCATCATGTTTTCCACTTTAAAAAGTCTGTCGATGGTCAGTCCCTTTTTTAGGAGGAATTCAATTTTGTCTTTAAGTATATGATTGAGAATAACCGCTTTTTCCCTGTTTATCTGTAAATAGTATGAATAGAAGGCTTTGTTGCTGTAAACAGAAAATGCTATTTGAGATAGAATTATGATTGCAAGGGAAGCCGTCATTATCCTTTTTCTGGATAATTCCAACCCATTATCGCCTTTGGTTAACGGGATGATGTTCGTGGTTAAGGTTAACAGTATCACCCCGCAAAGTAATATCATGCCCCCGGTTTTAACATATCTTTTATGGATGGAATTCAGCAGCTCTTTGATGTGATCTCTGTCAAACCCGATGACGACAAACGCCCTTGTCCCTTTGTTCGGACCTTTTATGGGGAGGGGTATTACGTATCGTTTCTGCTCTTTTTGAAGGATCTGTTTTATCTCTTGAGGTCCGTTTGATTCACCATGGGGCAACATTGATTTCGTGCCAATGAGTTCAGGATCAGAGCAGTATTTTATGGTGCCGTCCATCAGTGCAATGGCGACATAGTTTTTTATTCGGGAAACAGCGTCGGTGTTTGAAGAATAAAAACGACTGCTTTCCCTGTTATTGTTCATTTTTTGATAAGTATCCTGCAGCAGATACTCGATGCCCACGAATTTATCGATTTTTTTCCCGTATCTGATCGCTTTTTCCAGGCTTATTTGAAGGTCCCTGCCAATGATTTGATAGGTTGAAACAATGGTTTTTATATATATTTTTTCCAGGGTGGCTGAAGTCAGAAATGCATTGAATGACAACGCGGCTAATATCATAATCGTCGTTAGTAAAATGAGTTTGCCCTTAAAGAGAGGAGTCAACTTTTTGTTCTTCAAGTCGTTGTTCATTGGCTTATGCACCTTTGTTGATGATTTCCTGAAAAAAGGTTTCTGATACCCGGGAGCACGGAATCAATTCCCATGGAAGCAAGCGCAGGAAGCGAGCCGGCAAGGATAATGACAATCATTGCAATCAATTTCCCCCGTGCTCTTCCTATCTGCTCTTCTCCATAGACTGGTTCCTCGCCAAGGTTGATGTTGCCCTGATATATAAAGCAACTGGTCCCCCTGTCAAGGCCGGTGTAAAAAAGGGCCGATCCCCACGAGAAAACGGCCGGCGGGGAAGGGGGCGCGCGCCCCCCGGATCTGAAGTGTTTTGCTGAAAATATCGCCATGCTGATGATCCAGAAGGAAGGCAAGGAGCTTCACCTGGAGTTCAAGGATGATGATCTCCAAAAGGCGAAACATGATCCATTGACCGGTATTCCTTCGCGCTTGGGCGGGGATGAGTTTGTGGTGCTTCTGCCGGACCTGAAGGATAAAAACAGGGAGCTGGAGATCGCAAAGGGCAGGCTTGGCGAGCAGAATCGATCCCTGGTGAGCTCCCTGAGGAAGAAGTACAGCCCTGCCCAGGGAGTGGGCCAGTGCGCCCAGATGCAGCAGGCGACCCGGCTGGCCCTGAACATCGCCCGGCATCCCATCAACACCATCAGCCTGGGCGCCAGCGGTACCGGTAAGGATGATGGTGTTTGCCAAAATCATCCATTTCAACTCCCCCCGGGCGGACAAACCTTTTCTGGCCATCAATTGCACCGCCATTCCTGAATCGTTGTTTGAAAGCGAAATGTTTGGCATCGAAAAGGGCGTGGCCACCGGGGTTGCCCCGGCCCCGGGGGCAACGGGGAGTCCTGGAGACGGGATCCCCGTCTTCCAGACGGCCGTTATGTTCCGGGTGGATATGAAACGTTTAGAAGAAACTCTTTCCCCTTGCCTCCATGATATTGAGATAGGTCTGGGCCCCTTCCGTGGGCGGTGTGTAGATATCTTCCTCGGATTTTTTCATCAGCCCCATGGCCTCGGTGGGACAGGTGGGCACGCAGAGGCCGCAGCCGATGCATCGGTTCAGGTCGATGGTGGCGATATCATCGATGGTTATCGCCTCCATCTGGCAGCGGTCCAGGCAGACCTCGCAGCCGGTGCAAAGATCTTCATCCACCTCGGCAAAATAGTTGCTCTTTACCGCCTCGACCGGCGAGGGCTGCATCTTCAGGGAGCGGAGCACGCCGCAGCAGCATCCGCAGCAGGAGCACATGCCGCCGATCTTCTGTGAGTTGAAGGGCTGCATGACGAGGCCGGACTCCACCCCTTTTTCCACGATGGCCTTGGCTTCGTCCAGTTCGATAAAGCGACCCATTTTGTTGTCCACGTAATATTCCGCGTGGGCTCCAAAAAGAAAACAGGTCTCCTTGGGCTTGCCGCAGTCCCTCTCGTTGACCTCCGCCATGGTGCGGCAGATGCACGGTGCCACGGCAATTTTTTTCTGATCCTCCAGGATCTTGACCACGTCCTCGTAGGGGGCCACGGGCCACTTGGCCACGATGCTCTTGTCGATGGGGATGGTGCGGAGGATCGGCGTCCCGTGGGCCTGGATCTCCTTGCCGAAGACCTCTTCGTAGTACCCATCCAGGTCTGCGGACAACTCCTTGGTAAGGTTATTCAGCTGAAATTCAAATACGCCGACGACAAAGGGGACAACTGCATATTTGGGTTTGCCCCCGCGGTTCAGGCGGAAGAGCTGCCCCTTTGTTGCCATGGTCTCCAGGAGCGTTGCGGTGTTTTCTGCATCCAGGGAGAAGAAGGCGGCTACATCCTCGGCAGCGGTGAGAATCGGAGACATCAGGGTAAACATATCCGCCTCTTCAGGGGTGAAAATCTGCTTAAGGATTTTGATGTCCAGACCCTTTTGTGATTTTGGAAATCCGGGTCCTAAATCGTCCAGCTTTTCCTGCAATTTCCTGTAAACGTCCTGTTCCATGGGGATTCTCCTATTTAAAATTTAAAAGTCCGCAAGCAGGCGGTGGTATCAAACGGTCTCGATCACTTTTTCCCGGCGTCTTCATCCTCCGCCGCACTCAGGTCATCCTTGAGCCCCTTGTGGGACAGGAGCCTGAGCTGAAAAGCCCGGTCCATGACATAACCCCTGAGGACCCGGACATTACGGGAAAGCGCCAGGGTGAGAGCCGCATCCTTGTCAAAGGGGAGATCCCGGGTGAGCTTTTGCCGGTATGCGATCTCTCTCCTGGAAAGCTCCGAGGCGATCTCTCCGTAAAAAGCCAGGTCATCGGGCCCGCTGCCGCTCTCTTCTACCTGCTTCAGGAGACGGGCGATGGAAAGATCTTCGGAATCGAATTTGCCCTTCTGTTTCGGAATGAGTATCCCGATGTTCATCCATGTTTCAACTGCTGCGGGGTCGAGTCCCGAGGCTTTGCAGAACTCCTTGAGACTCAAATCCCGGGAATCGGATCGCCCGAACAGGCTGTCGTGGAGTTCCACCAGGGTCTCCGTGCAGCGTCCCTTGTCCCGATCCCGCATCAGTCCCTTGATGGATGAAAGGGGCAGGCGATACCGGGCCTGGACGCTTTTAATGAAAAGGATCTTTTCAACGCTGTCCGGGTTGTACCAGGCCATGTTGCGGGATTTTTCCTCGGGCTGGGGCAACAGTCCCTCATTGATATAGTGAAGAACAGTCGCTTTGGGGACGCCGGACTGCTCCATGAGTTCTTTCATTTTCAGTAGCGGGCGTCCATCTTTTGTACATCTCTTCGGGGCCATTGATTTCCTTTTGTCAGTGTATGAAGATGGGATAGCATAACTATCTCAAAAGTGTCAAGTGTCACCTTACACTTTTCGATGGTGTAACGATTTTATGGGGGGCAGGAGGCGATGAAACAGGGTCTCCAGGGCATCTGAAATGGTGAACTTATTGTATAGCTATTCAGCTGACGGATTTCGGTCAGGATGTAAATGAGTGAATGTGGGGTTAAATCTTTAAACTTCACTCCAAACCCATGGTTTATTTAAAGGCTGCTCTGGCCTCGGTCTGGGTTTCATAGATATGGGGAGACATACTCCTCTCTTTCAGTGAATCACCCATCTTCATCCGCATGAATGTACTCGTCGTGTACCGGTGTGCTTCCGTATAGAACTCATCCATGATGTTTTTCACCATATCCATATACTCATCGATCAGCTCCGGCGATATGTCAAAGTTGTCATAATTGACAATGGCTTTGACTTTTTTGCCCACGGGGGTGAGAACCCTGGCCACCTGTTCACGGATCTGATGGATATCATCCCGGGAGCGAACAGCATGACTCTCAAAGTTGACGAAAAAGATATCCTGGTCAGGATCATAAACCAGGCGATTTTCAATGGGAATCGAGAGCAGCTTTGATTTCAGCCCCATCACCCCGGGTTCGAATATCCGTTTATCCATGATTATCGGAGTCCCTTTGACCACTGGTTTGAAATCCATCTGGCCGAAAATATCCTTTTCAATATCGATCCCCGGCGCGATTTCGGTCAGAACAAGCCCCTCTTTCGAGAGTTCAAACACGCATCGTTCGGTAATATAGATAACGGGATTTCCCTTCTGCACGGCGATGTTGCCCGCAAAGGTGACCTGCTCCACGGCATCGGTAAATTTGCGGACCTTTCCTTCCTGCTCAATGGTCAGCCTTCCTTCCGTCACCGACACCTTTAACCCGCCGGCCGTGAACGTTCCCACAAATACAACCTTCTTGGAGTTCTGACTGATATTTATAAAACCACCGCACCCGGCAAGCCTGGGACCGAATTTACTCACATTCAGGTTGCCCTGCCTGTCCGCCTGGGCAAGCCCCAGGAAAGTAATATCCAGGCCGCCCCCATCATAATAATCAAACTGATAGGGCTGATCAATCACCGCATCGACGTTGGCGGCTGCTCCGAAGCTCAGGCCGCCTGCTGGAATCCCCCCGATAACCCCCGGTTCGGCCGTAAGTGTCATGTAATCAAGAACGTTCTCTTCGGCTGCAACATTGGCAACGCCTTCAGGCATGCCGATTCCCAGGTTTACAACGCTGTTGGGGATCAGTTCGAAGGCCGCTCGCCTGGCAATGATTTTCCGTTCATCCAGCTTCATCGGTTTGATGGAGGAGACCGGTACCCTGAACTCACCTGCGAATGACGGATCATAGTCCACATCAAAGGTCTGCATATGATTCTCTTTCTTTGTTGCAACAACCACACAATCGACCATAATGCCGGGAATTTTCACCTCCCGCTGCCGGAGCATCCCTTTGCCGGCAATACGCTCCACCTGAACAATCACAAAGCCGTCATTGTTCTTGGCAGCAATTGCAAGGGCAAGGCTCTCCAGGGTGAGGGCCTCTTTTTCCATGGTGATATTGCCGTCCGTGTCCGCTGTGGTCCCCCGGATAATGACGACATCCATGGGCTGGGTTTTGTAGGCAAGGTATTCACTGCCGTCAAATTCGATCAGTTCAACAAGGTCTTCCGTTGTTTTTTCGTTGATTTTTCCCCCGCCGTTCCGGGGGTCAATATAGGTGCCAAGGCCGACACTTGAAATCGTCCGTGGTTTATGGGCACCGGCATCCCTCAGCATATGGGCAAGACATCCCTGGGGCAGGTTGTAGGCCTCAATCTTATTCTCCATGGCCAGCTTCTGCATTTTGGGAATCAACCCCCAATGCCCGCCGATCACGCGCTTGAGCATCCCTTCATGGGCGAGATGATTTGTTCCCCTTTCCTTGCCGTCCCCCTGGCCCGCAGCAAAATAGAGTGTCAGCTCTTTTGGATTCCCCGTCCCAAGAAAACGGTCTTCCAGGGCAATGGCCACCTCTTCCGCATACCCGCTCCCCACAAATCCCCCCAGCCCTATTACATCACCGTTTTTGATGATTTCAACAGCTTCACCGGCCGTCACAATCTTGTTTTTATGGATTGCTCCTGTTCCAAAAGAAGTATTCAACGGGTGAACCGGTCTGTGTTTATCCATATCCGCCTCCCTATCTGGTGTTCGCTAGGATGTTATATGATTTCGTTCTATGAAGATTTCACGTTTTCCCTTAACCGGGAATTTTCGCCGGGCTGACAAATACCCCAAAATAAATCAACACGGCTAGGTCGTGAAGCTCCGGCGCTATTGTTTTCTCCGAAGCCGGCTGTTTTTTGTTACCTTTATCTCAGCCCGGGGTCAACATTTTTTATTTACACGCAAGCCCTTTCAGGGATTCGGGACGGTGGTGCAGATGCCACAAAAATAACCCCCGATATCGCCAGGGGTGTTGCTTTGTGAGCCTTGTGTCGGAGCAACCGCTTTCTATCTTGTTGCTTAATCGCTTCCGATATCGCCAGGGTTATTGTCTTGCAAGCCTCATGTTGGAGAAACGGGTTTCATCCGTGGAGCGCTGGGGGTTGATATCCAGGCCCCCCCGCCGGGTAAACCTTGCATTCACCGAGAGCCGGTCCGGTTGGCACAGGTTCAGGATATCCATGAAGATGCGCTCAACGCAGTTTTCGTGGAAACCCGTGTGTTGGCGAAAGGAGACAAGGTAGCGAAGCAGGCTTTCATGATCGATTGCCTTGCCTGAATAGTCGATTGTCACCGTTGCCCAGTCGGGCTGGCCGGTCACCGGGCAGTTGGTTCGCAACAGATGGGAGTAGAGGGTTTCTTCCACCTTGACGGTCCGGGTGGTCAGATAACCGGGTTCACGCTGGTAGGTGTCCATCCCAATGTCCAGGCTGTCCAGGCATTGTCCATGGGGGGCCTGGATCTGCATCCTGTCAAATTCTTCCGGCATCAGGAGATGCACTGCCACAGGGGCGCCCGCAACAGCGCTTAAATCGTCCTGCATGGTTCTGGCAACAATTTCAGGGGAGTCGAACCGGGTCTGGTTGAAGGAGTTCAGGTAGAGTTTCAGGGATTTGGATTCGACAATGCTTTCACTTTCGCAGGGGAATGAAATTTCCCCCATGGCAACACAGGGTTTTCCCTTTGGGGTAAGCCAGGAGAGTTCATAGGCGTTCCAGATGTCAACCCCTTGGAACGGAAGGGCGCTGACAATCCCCAGGGCGTTTCGCGCCTCTTGTCTGGGTACGGGAAAGAGGTGGGAAGGGTCGTAGGTCTCACTGTGGCCCACGGTTTTGCCCAGGGGCATATTATCATTTAAGGTCTTGTTCATGGGGATTTCTTCCTAGGCCAGATAGGTGGTCACATCGAGCCCCTGGTCATGTCGCAGGGCATATTTTCTCTCATCACAGGCCCCGCAGGTGCCGCAGTGGTGCTCGCCGCCCTTGTAGCAGGTCCATGTTTTGGTAAAATCCAACCCAAGGGTCCTGCCAAGGTCGCCGATCTCCCTTTTATCCATATTGGAAAAGGGGAACCGGATCTTCACCTGTCCGTCCGTTCCGATATCAACCGCCTTGGCAAAGGTTTGGTTGAATTCGGGCCGGCAGTCGGGGTAGATATGATGATCCCCTGAATGGGACCCCAGCAGCACCTCTGCGGCCTTGGTGGATTCGGCATAGCCTGCTGCAATGGAGAGCATGATGCCGTTTCTGAACGGAACAACCGTGCTTTTCATGTTGGCTTCCATGTAAGTGCCGTCGGGAATCGCCTCCCCGCTTGAGAGCAGGCTTGAGGAGAAAAGCTCGTTGATAAACGGCAGCTGGATCACCTGGTGCTTTACATTGAATGTTTCACACAGCCCGGCCGCCATGGGCAGCTCCCGGAGATTGTGTTTTGAACCGTAATCAAAGCTGATGGCCTCAACGGTTTTTCCCTGGTCCAGGGCATGGGCCAGCAGCACGGCTGAGTCCATGCCGCCGGACAATACGATGACTGAATTGATCATGTTAAACGCCTTGTTGGTTGTTAAAGAAAAGGGTGTGAAGCCGGGGGGAGAAATTAAAGCGTTTTTTCACGCAAAACGCCCAGATGCCGGGTGATAGGGCCAGCTGATCCTCCCCCAGGTCCCCCAGGGGCATGATCCACACACGGTTGGCAGCAAGGCCCTGGTCTTTCACAAACCCTTCCACACGTGCCAGATCGGCCTTGACAACAAATTTAAAACAATCCGCACGGAGACTGTTCTCCTGAACGTAATGCCAGCGGTCATCCAGGTGTTTGGGGGAGCAGACCTTGAACCCTTTGGATTCAGACGGTATCAGGATCTTTCCACTGGTTTCATACTGCACCGTGAGTCCTTTTTTAATGAGAAGGGCTTCCAGATGTTTCAAGCCTGACGCCCACTGGAGAAAGGGTTCTCCGCCGGTGATCACCACCAGGTCGTTTCCAAGGCTGCTGACCTTGTCCGCCACCGTTGCCACGGGGATGGATTCCCCCGGTTCCCAGGCATGTTTGGTGTCACACCAGGGACAAAGGGGCTTTACACAGCCACTGAGCCGCACAAACGCGGCGGGCCGGCCCATGAAAGGGCCTTCCCCCTGGATGGAGGTAAAGATCTCTGTGACATCGAGGGTCGGATCAAGCGTATTATCGTGGGGCCTCTCCCGGGTTCTATCAAACATCGGGGGTCACCTCTGCCCAGGAATCCGGGGTTTCATAGAGTCTGACCCGGGTTAAGGTGATGCCTTCTTTTTCAAGGCAGGCGGCAAGGTCGTCAAAAATATGGAGGACCATATTCTCGGCCGTGGTGGGCAGGTTGCTGTATTCAGCAAGTTCGTTGAGGCAGGCGTGGTCGTAGCGTGAAAGTATCCTGTCCGTAACAAGCTGCTTGAGGTCGGTAAAGTTGATGATCATGCCGGTTGGCTGAACCTTGCCGGAAACCGTGACCTGCAGGCGGTAGGTGTGTCCGTGGAAACAACTGCACTTGCCGTAGATTCCACGGTTTTCTTCTTCTGTGAGGTCTTTCAGATACAGCCTGTGGGCCGCATCAAATTTAAACTCTTTGGTAATTGTAAGCATAGCCACCTTTTTGCACGCTGCTTTATGATCGCAACACGCTGTTATTGTTCATAAGTGAGGGAGAATTTATAGGGCGGGATTCCACTCGTCCGCCAAAAACATGAACCGGAATTATACACATTTTCCGGCCGGGATCAACCCCAACCTTTCATAAGAGGGAAAAGAGAGAGTAAACAGTGGCTGTGGGGGGTGCCGTTCCGGGGAGCCATTGACCCGAAAATAGGGGATGACAGCCAGGGGCATGGTCTGATAATAAGATTAAAGCAACAGGCAGAAAACAGGGGCTTTGGCAGAGGTTGTAGCCCGGCCGGCCGGATGCCCCGACATGTACAGTGCGATCAGGGAGCACGGAAAAAAGATGGCCAGAAAAACCAAGGAAGAAGCTGAAAAAACCCGTCAACATATTCTTGACGCGGCGTTGAACGTTTTTTGCAAAAAAGGCTTTGTCAGGGCGACCCTCAAGGATATTGCCGATGACGCCGGGGTGACCCGGGGGGCCATCTACTGGCATTTCAAGGACAAGGTGGATCTGCTTGAAGTCCTGTCCCGGGACATTGACGCCAGCGCTGGAGCCCGGGTGGAGGATATTTTGAACATCTCCGTTGACTCCCTTGGGGATATCAGGAAAAAAATCATGGCCTGGCTGAATCATTTCAACACCAATGAGCGGTACCGGCGCTTTTACGAGTTCATCTACTACAAGATTGAATACCACCAGGATCTGGGGCCGGTGCTGGCCAAAAGACGAACCGAGGACCGGTTGATTCTCAACCATTTTGAGGAAACACTGCAAAAGCTACAGGCGGCCGGGCTGGTCCGAAAGGATATCCAGGCCCGCCATGCAGCCATCATGGTCTTGTCCTTTCTTACCGGTCTCATTGAGATGTGGCTGACCGACAACACCCTGTTTCCGTTGTCCCGGGATGCGCCGGTCATGGTGGACCATTTTCTTGACAATCTGCTCAAGGCCTGAAACATGGCGCTCGTGTCGGTCTGATCATAAAAAAAGCATCCCCAGGGCAAAATGGCCCTGGGGATGCTGGAATGGGAAGTCTGACGATCTGTTTGTTTTTACAGAAGCCCGTTGGCTTTCAGCCAGGTCTGGGCAACCGTGGATACTTTTTTATGCTCCACATCCACAGCCTTGTTGAGGGTCTGCATCACTTCCGTGGTAAGCTTTTTCATCAGCGGTTTCAGGATCTCCCGGATTTCAGGATAGGTCTCAAGGACCTCTTTTCTGATCACGGGCGCGGGACTGTAGACCGGGAAGAAATGTTTATCGTCCTCCATGTTGACAAGGCCAAACGCGACGATGCGTCCGTCCGTTGAATATCCCATGGCCACATCCACCTGGTCCTTTTTCAGCGCCATATAAGTGATGCCCATATCCATCTTTTTGATCTGTGAGACCGGAGCCCTGAAACCGTAAAGTTTCATCAGTTTTTTGATGCCATCGGGTCTTTCCCAGAACTCTGAACCGACTGCAATAGTGAATTTTTTGGGGGCCTTGGTGATCGCCTCTCCCAAATCGCTGATGGTTCTGATCCCAGCCTGGTCCGCTGTATCTTTTTTCATCATGAGGGTAAAGGTGTTGTTCAGGTTTGCCCTGTCCAGCCAGACCAATCCTTTGGCGGCATCTTTTTCTTTTACCCAGTCGTACACCTTCTGGGGATCGGTCATCACTGCCGTATCTTTTCCCTTGTAAAACAGGGTATAGCCCGTACCTGTGTACTCAAAATAGAAGTCCACCTGGCCGGTTTCAAGGGATTTCCGGGCGATGGAGGTACCGACGCCGGTTTTCAGGGTGACGTTGAATCCGTTTTTTTCCAGCAACTGCTTGGCAAGCTCCGGCAGGATGTACTGCTCTGTGTAGTTTTTTCCGCCGATGGTGATCGCCTTTTCAGCCATGGCGGCAGGAACCGTCAAAAGTGTCAGGGCCACTAGGCCGATAACGCCAGCCAATCCTTTTTTAAACAAATAGCTCATTCTTTTCCTTTGGGTGTTAAACTTTGCATCTTTTTTCAAACGGGGATTCTGTTGTCTACAAGAGTCCCTTTTCTTTCAGCCAGGTCTGGGCCACAGTGGATACTTTTTTATGATCCACATCCACGGCCTTGTTGAGTTTCTGCATCTCTTCGGTTGTCAGTTTCTCTGCCAGGGGCTTTAAGATGTCACGGATCTCAGGATATTGATCCAGCAACGCCTTTCGTATCACAGGGGCAGGATTGTATGCCGGAAAGAATTTCTTGTTGTCCTCAAGGTTGCAAAAGCCGTAGGCGGAGATGCGGCCATCGGTGGACAGGCCCATGGCAACATCCACATCACCGTTTTTGAGGGCAATATAGGTCAACCCTGTATCCATCTTCTTGATCTGGGAGATGGGTACACGGAAACCGTAGATCTTCATCAGCTTTTTGATGCCGTCCGGTCTTTCCCAGAATTCGGAATTGACCGCAAGCACAAGCTTTTTGGGATCCTTGTTGACCGCTGCGCTAAAATCCCCGATGGTTTTGATCCCGGCCAGGTTTGCCTGATCTTTTTTCATCATCAGGGTATAGGTGTCGTTCAAGGCAACCATGTCCAGCCAGACCAGTCCCTTGGCCGCATCTTTCTGTTTCATCCAGTCGAACACCTTCTGGGGATCTGTCATCACCGCGGCATCTTTTCCCTTGTAAAACACGGTATAGGCTGTGCCGGTGTACTCAAAATAGAAATCCACCTGGCCGGTTTCAAGGGATTTCCGGGCGATGGAGGTACCGACTCCGGTTTTCAGGGTGACCTTGAACCCGTTCTTTTCCAGCAGATGCTTGGCAAGCTCCGGCAGGATGTACTGCTCTGTGAAGTTTTTTCCACCGATGGTGATCGCCTTTTCCGCCATGGCGCCGGAAGCCGTAAACAGGGTGAGGCAAACCAGGCCGATCAATCCGATCAACCCTTTTTTAAAATTAATACGCATCTGTTTCTCCTTTTATTTAATTGTTAAACCTAGGTGTTCTGTAATCGCAGACCCTTCGGAATCAGCAACAGACCGAGAAGTTCACAAAGATAATCCCCTGTCAGTGCCAGCAGGGTGGTGGGGATGGCGCCGGCCAGAAGTTTTGTCGGATCCATCATGTCGATGCCGGTGAAGATCAGATCCCCCAGTCCTCCAGCTCCCACGAGAAATCCCAGGGGAGCGGTGCCCACGTTGATCACCAGGGCGATCCGGAAACCGGTGAGAATCACCGATGCCGCATTGGGCAGCTCGGCCGATACCAATATCTGGAGGGGGGTGAGCCCCATGCCCCGGGCCGCATCGATGATCCCGGGGGAAACGGCGTTGATGCCGGCCATGGTGTTCCGGGCAATGGGCAGGACCGAATAGATCAGGAGAGCAAAAATGGCCGGCTGGGTGCCGATGCCCAGGGCACTCATGGCCAGTGCGATCACCGCAAGGGAGGGGATGGTCTGGCCCAGGCTGATGACGTACATCACTGTGGGTGAAAACTTTCTGAACTTGTTCCGGGTCAGGAGAATGCCGGCGGCAAGTCCGATCACCGTGGCAAACATCATGCTCCAGCCGACCAGCGACAGGTGCTGTTTCACAAGCTCCAGCACATACTCCTGTTCGTACGGGTCGGAAAGGTACTCCACAAGTCCGATCTGCTGGGCCTTTACCCCGCAGACGAACAGAAGTGCCAGCAAAAAAAATCTGTATAGTTTGATCATGTTGGTCTGCATCACTGCCTCCCTTGAATCTTCAGGCCCTGGGAGGTGAGCCCCCGTTCCAGAAGGGCCATCAGGGAATCCACCATGATCGCCAGCAGGGAAACCCCCAGTGCCCCGGTAATTATCATGGCCTCATAGGACCTGGCGATGCCCTGCTGGATGAACACCCCGAGTCCGCCGGCCCCGATATAGGCGGCAATGGCTCCGATGCCGATGTTCATCACTGCGGCGGTCCTGAGACCTGCCAGGATCACCGGGATGGCCAGGGGAATCTCCACCTCCTTCAGCAGTCTCCACCGGGTCAGCCCCAGCCCCCTGCCCGCATCAACCAGGGCCGGGTCCACATTCTTGATGGCAATGTAGGTGTTGCGAATGATGGGCAGTTCGCTGTAAAGCACCAGGGCAATGACCGCCGGCACCTTGCCCAATCCCCAGCCCATGGGCGCCAGGACCGGCAGCATGATACCGAACATGGCAATGGAGGGAATGGTCATGAGGATGTTGGCTGTGTTCAAAACTTTTTTGGCCAGGGCCTCATTCCGGGTGATGGCAATGCCCGTGGGAATGCCTGTGATCATGGCAATGAACAGGGACAGAAACACGATCCAGATGTGCTCCCAGGTCAGGAAGAGGGCCTGGTCAAAATTTTCCCTTATAAAATTAAGGATTTCCATGGCTTTATCTCCTCCTAATCCGTATCGTCTTCATAGAGTTCCAGAATCTTTTTCTGAATGTTCTGGTAGGTGATGGAGCCCTTGAAACTGCCGTTTTCATCCACCACCGGATAGGTGGTCATGCTGTCCATGAGCATGGATGATAGCACGTCCCTTAAGGGTTCGTCATCCTCCACAAACACCTGGTAGGGTTCGGCCACGTCCGAGACAGGCCCTTCCTCAAACTTGACAAGTCTGGGGGTGACATACCCGATGGGCTTGTCGTCCCTGATCACAATGGCAGAGGTGCGGCTCTTTTCCGAAAAGAACTTCATGGCTTCAGGGCAGGGGGTGTCGGCCCTGAGGATGTTTTTGGGATTTTTGTTCATGGCATCCCGGGCCCGGATCAGGTTCAGCACCTTCAGGGCCCGGTCGGCCCCCACAAAATCGGAGACAAACTTGTTCTTGGGCTGGGTGAGGATCACTTCGGGCGTGTCATACTGGACCAGCCGTCCTCCCCTGAAGATGGCGATTTTGTCCGCCATTTTGATCGCTTCGTGGATGTCGTGGGACACAAAGGCGATGGTTTTTTTCAGCCGGGCCTGGAGGCGCATGAATTCATCCTGGATCTTGTCCCGGTTGATCGGGTCGATGGCCCCAAAGGGTTCGTCCATGAGGAGGATATCGGGATCGGCCGCCAGGGCCCTTGCAACGCCGATGCGCTGCTGCTGACCGCCGGAAAGCTCCACCGGGTAACGGCTGCTGTAGAGCTCAGGGTCCAGCTTGACCAGCTCCATCAGTTTGCCGACCCGCTCCTTGATTCGTGCCCGATCCCATTTCAATACCCGGGGCACCATGGCAATGTTGTCAAAAATGGTCTTGTTGGGAAACAGGCCGATCTGCTGGATCACATATCCCATGCTTCGCCGCAGCCGGACCGGGTCAATCTCTCGGATGTTGCGGCCGCCAACCGATATGGTGCCGCCGGAGATCGATTCAAGCTTGTTGGTCATCCGCAGCAGGGTGGTTTTGCCGCATCCCGAAGGCCCCAGGAATACCACTATTTCGCCTTGGGCGATCTTGAAGCTGACATCATTTACCGCTGTTACGGCAGTTTCACCATCGCCATAAACCTTTTTAACATTTTTGTATTCTATCATATGGATTTGCTCAATAAATTATACCGTTGCCGCATTGTGACGGTGTTTAAAGTTAGTTAATACCTGAAACTATCTGATTTCGTTATGTGCCAACCATGGGACATATGGCGTCCATGGCTGGCAAGGGGGTAGCCTTGGGGGCAGGTCTTGAACCTTAGATGGATAGATACTGGCGCTGCTCCCGGGCAGAAATATGAACCCGGTCGTCTTCCCATTCCTGGATTTTAAGGGCCATGAAATTGTCATAGAGCTTTTCGCCCAGCACCTCTTTCAAAAAGGAACTCTTTTCCGCTTCAACCAGGGCTTCATATAAGGTCCGGGGTAAAAACCGGTCGTCCCAGACTTTCATTTTATAATCGCGTTTGTAAGTGTTGCCCGTGTCCTGGGGGGCCGGTGGCAGCGATTCCCTGATCCCCTGAAGTCCCATGGCGATGAGGGTGGCCATCTGAAGATAAACATTGCCTGCCGGATCGGGGTTGCGTAATTCAATCCGGGTGGCCTGGGGGCTGTTGGTGTAGGGCACACGCACCATGGAGCTGCGGTTGCGAAATCCCCAGCCGCGAACGATGGGCGCTTCTTTTTCCACCACATAGGCTTTGTAGGAATTGACCGTGGACGCCATGACCACGGAGGTTTCCCGGGCATACTTTAAAATGCCGGCGATGAACTGACGGGCCACGTCGCTCAAATTATGATCGGCCGCCCCATCGTAAAAGACGTTGTTGCCGTCCTTGTCCTGTACGGACAGATGCATGTGAAATGCATTTCGGTTGTATTCCTTGAACGGCTTGGGCATGAAGCTGGCGTAATATCCGTTTTCCTTGGCAATCCGCTGGGCAACGTAGGTAAACAAAAGGGTGCGGTCGGCAGCGCTGACAGGATCGGTGCATTCAAGGTTGATTTCATGCTGGGAGGGGGTGACTTCATGGTGGGCTTTCTCATACACAATCCCACACCCCCCAAGCGTATCGGTGATCTGCTGGCGAATCACCTGGCCCATGTCATGGGGCGTGGAGTGGAAATACCCGGCCCGGTCCGAATGAACGTCGGAGGGAAAACCGTTTTTTGATGTCAGGGCAAACTCATCCCCGTTCAAAATGAAAAATTCGTGCTCCGGTCCGACAAAAAAGCGGAAGCCAAATTCCTCTTGGGCGGCCTTCACCATATCCTGGAGAATGTTTCGGGGATCCACTGGGGCCGGCGCGCCTTCTTCGTTCAGTACATTGGCAATGAAAAAACCAACGTTTTCATCGGAGAAGGCGATCTTGTGAAGGGTTTTCGCGTTGGGCATAAGGATCCGGTCGCTGTGCTCCACATTGGCAAAACCGGCAATGGAACTGCCGTCAAACCCTACGCCGTTGTCAAAAATATCTTTGATTTTGTGTTTGTTGACCGACAGGTTCATCAGCCGGCCGTTGAGATCGGTAAAAAAAAGTTTGGTACAATCTACGTCTTTGAGGTGACTGTCTAAGTCGTCCATGGTCTCCTGCCTGTTGGGTTAATCAAATGGGCCGTAACGATCATTACTGCACCCGCTACAAAACAAAAACGTAATGAATCTAACATGAAAATGCATTTAACTCAATGCATTTTTCTGAGCGAAAAATATGGAATTACCTATTATATTAAGGGTTGTTGTTCTTTGGAGGGGGGTAAAATGCTTGGAATCCCATGGATGTATGGGCAGGCGTCGGATTCTTATGTGGCCCACGAAGGGTGAAAGGGATGACCGCTTGTATCGCCTGGGTGGCAAGGAATAGGGGGGTGGAAAATCCCCCCCCTGACTTTTGTTGACCGCTGGTCAGTGTGTGGATGTTTGTTCTTGACAATTTAATTCGTATACGTAATATTCGAATCAATACTATGTGCCATGGGAGGATCTCATGATATCTCGATCGTTAAAAGACTGCCCCTACTACCTTGTCTCCAGGGTTTACCTGGGCGTGACCTCGGCTTTGAAAAAGGGAATGGCGGTATCCGGGGTGAATAATGTCAAGCCGGCTTACATTGGCGCGCTTTTTACCCTGTGGCGTGAAAAGAGCCTGCGCCCCAGTGAGCTCGGCAGGAGGGCGGGCCTTGAACCCTCCTCCATGACAGGGCTTTTGGATCGCATGGAGCGGGACAACCTTGTGAAACGGACCCCGGATCCCCAGGACCGGCGGGCCAGCAGGATCGAGCTTACCTGCGACGGCATTGCTGCCGAAGGACCGGTGATGGAGGCGGTCACCCACACCCTTGACGCTCTTTTTGCCGGTATCCCGGACACGGATCTCGAAACCACCAAACGGGTGCTTCGCACCGTTCTTACAAACTGCAGCAAGGAGGGGATGAAATGAAAAATAAGATCCTCGGGTTCACCTGTGCCTATGCACCGGTGCCCATCATTGAGGCGGCAGGATTCCAGGCGTTCAGGGTCCTGCCCCAGGGAGAATGCCCGGACCAGGCCGGCCAGCTTCTCCACGACAACCTCTGCCCCCATGTGAAACGGGTGCTTGACAGGGCCCTTGACAACGATCTTCCCGGGGTGTCGGCCATGGTTTTTGTCAACTCCTGCGATTCCATGCGCCGGGTCGCGGATGCCTGGCGGTCAGCCAGGCCCGGGGACCAGGTGATGGTCCTTGATCTGCCCTCCACAAACACACCATCCAGCATCGACTTTCTGGCCACCGAGTATGAGCGTATGGCCAGGACCTTTTTCACGTGGAACAATCTTACGTTTTCCCGGGAGCGGGTCAGGGAGCGGATCAACGTGTGGAACGACCTTAGCCAAACCCTTGCTCTTCTCGAAACAAAGATGGGAGAGGCCTTTTATCCGGGGCTTGCCGCCGAAGTTCAGACCGTTGTGAACACGGCTGCCACGGATTCCGTGGATGCCGCCCTTGCCATGGCAAAAGCGGCTGTGACCAAAGCGTGGGTGCCTGCCGGGGGCCATGCGCCGGTGTTCCTGTTTGGAAATCTTTTGTTTGACCCCAAGGTGTTTGATCTGTTTGAACGCTGGAACATGCATGTGACACGCCTGGATTTTTGCACAGGGTCACGCTTTGTCTCGACCGTGGATCTCTCCCAGACAGACGATCCCTTTGCCGCCCTGGCCCGGTCGTACATGACGGGGCCGCCCTGTGCCCGGACCATGGATATAACCCGGCCGGGTTCCATTGCCCAAAAGATCGTTGAACGGGCCGGGGCGAGCAATGCCCGGGCCGTGATGGGATTTACCCTGAAGTTCTGCGATCCCTATCTTGCCAGGATCCCCGGGATCCGGCAGGCCCTCCAGGCGGCCGGGCTGCCCTTTCTCATGCTGGAGGGGGATTGCACCATGGGAGACATTGGACAGCAGCAGACACGAATCGAAGCCTTTACCGAAATGCTGGGGGTGTAAGATGATGTACGATTATTTCAGTTCCATCGTCAGCGGGATCACGGCCAAGCTTGAAGAGGATCCCCATGGCATCCATGCCCGGAAACGCTATGCCCTGGCCGTTGCGGCGCTTGGCCAGCGGCTCTATTCCGAGAACGCCCGCATTGCCTGGTGCGGGGTGACAGCTCCCTTTGACCTGCTCAATTCCATGGGGGTCACCTCCTGCTTTGTCGAGTTTGTCGGGGCCATGCTGGCATCCACGGAAACGGCGGAGCTCTTCATGCAGGAGGCCGAGGATGCGGGCTATGCCGCAGACTCCTGTGCCTACCACCGGGCCGTCACAGGCGCCATGCTCAAATCCGCCATGCCGGTTCCGGATTTCATCATCGGCACCAGCAGTCCCTGCACGGCAGGGCTTGCGGTGATGGAGAACATGGCAAAGCAGTACAGAAAGGATCTGTTCGTGCTCAATGTTCCCCAAAGTGAGTCCCCGGCTGCGGTCAGGTTTCTTGCCCTTCAGATCGAGGAGATGGCAGGGTTTGTGGCCGGCCACACCGGCCAGGCGCTTTCAAAAAATCGCCTGGGAGAGGCCCTGGAGCTGACCAACGAGGCCACCGTGCTGATCAAAGAGATCTATGGGCTTGCCAAACAGAAGCCCTCGCCGGTGGATTCCCGGTTCCTGAATAATTTCGGCGTGGTCATTACCCTGTTCATGGGCACCCGGGAAGGGGTCGACATCTGCCGGGCCTTCAGGGACGAGCTCAGCCACAGGATCGCCACAAGCGCCATGGATCCCTCCCAGGAGCGGATCCGGCTCATGTGGGTCCAGAACAGGATCCAGTTTCCGTTCCCCATGGAATCCATGCTGGGTGATTCCGGGGCCAAGATCGTGGTGGATGAGCTCAATGATGTCACCTGGGAGCCCATGGACCCGGACAACCCCTTTGAGAGCATTGCCCGGCGGATCCTCTCCATTCCCTTCAGCAGAAACGTGGATTCCCGGGTCGCCCATCTTCAGGAGCTTGCCCGGGAGTATCAGATCGACGGGGCCATCAACCCCTGCCACTGGGGATGCCGCCAGGGAACCGGGGTCCGGGGGATCATCTCAAACGGGCTCAGGGAGATCGGGGTGCCGGTGCTGAACCTGGAGATCGATTGCGTGGATTCACGGAACCTTGCCAAGGGCCAGATCCAGACCCGGTTCGAGGCGTTCACGGAGATGATACAGGGTTAAGGAGCCCCGGCCCGGGGAGTTCGAATTGGTACCTGATGCCCTTGCGAGGCGCGATATGGGCTGTTGCGGCAATGACTGTTTTTTAATGAAATTAGGGAGACGAAACACGTGTATTTTCTTGGAATAGACATCGGAAGCCTGTCCTGCGACGCAGTTCTCATTGATGAATCAAAAAACGTGGTGGCATCGTCGGTGGTGCCCACCGGGGTCAGAAATCTGGAAGCCATTGCCCGGGTAACGAAGGATGTGCTGGAGCAATCCGGCATCTCGGAGCAGGATATCGCGTCCACCATCTCCACGGGCTACGGCCGGACCCGGGTTGCAAACCGGGACGGGGCGGTCACCGAGATCACCTGCCACGCCAAGGGGATCCAGGAGGCGGTTCCCGGCACCCGCATTCTCATCGACATCGGCGGCCAGGACTCCAAGGCGATCCATATCGGTGAAAACGGCAATGTCATGGATTTTGCCATGAACGATAAGTGCGCGGCCGGCACGGGCCGGTTCCTGGAGGCCATGGCCCGGGCCCTGGAGGTGGATATCCTGGACCTGGGGGAACTTGACCGGGGGGCCCAAAGCGATCTTGTCCTGAGCAGCATGTGCACGGTGTTTGCCGAGAGCGAGGTGGTGAGCCTCATTGCCAACGGCACCGAACAGCGGGAGATCGCAAGGGGGATGAACCGGGCCATCGCCTCCCGGACCTTTTCTCTTGTGAAACGGGTGGCCCGGGAGATTGACGGCCTGACCATCTCCATGTCCGGCGGGGTGGCACTGAACAGCGGGGTGGTCCGGGCCCTCCGGGAGAGCCTCAAGACCGACACCATCCACATCCCGGAAAGACCCGACACCATCGGCGCCCTTGGGGCGGCCCTCATCGCCCGGGAGAGGAACGCATGAGCCCTGCTACCTTCAAGCTTGTCATGAACCTCTATCCTCCCTACTGGGGAACCGGCATCTCCGTCAAGGCCGTGTCAAATGATTACCGGAACCTGCGGGTCGAGATGAAGCGGCGGTGGTACAACAGTAATTACATGCACACCCATTTCGGCGGTTCCCTCTATGCCATGGTGGACCCCTTTTACATGCTTATGCTCATTCCCATCCTGGGAAACGATTATCAGGTGTGGGACAGGTCCGCCTCCATCGATTTCATCAAGCCGGGCCGGGGAACCATGTCAGCCGATTTTGTCATCACCGATGCCATGGTGGACGATATCATGGAAAACACGGCCCAGGGGAAGAAGTATCTGCCGGAATACCCGGTGGAGATCCTGGATGAACGGGGATATCTGGTTGCCATGGTGACAAAGCAACTCTACATCCGGAAAAAGGCGTGAAAAGCGGCACCGGGCGGCAGGGCCGCCCGGTGCCTTGGTTCAAGGGGCATATTTTTGTTTATATCCCGGTCCAGGTGGATGGACCCTGGAGAACCTGCGCAAGCTCCCAATGCCTTGAGCCTGCCTTTGCTTCTTTTTTCATGCCATCACGGGTTAGTTGTGAAACCAGGATCTGGTTCGTTTGCAGAACCCCACCAGCATCAGCATGAGCGGCACTTCGATCAAAACACCTACCACTGTGGCAAGGGCTGCGCCGGATGAAAGGCCAAAGAGCATTACCGCTGTCGCGATGGCCACTTCAAAATGGTTGGATGCCCCGATCATGGCAGCAGGCGCTGCATCTTCATATTTCAACTTCAATACCCTGGCAGCCCCATAGCCAATGGAGAAAATGAAAATCGTCTGGATAAACAGCGGAATGGCAATCCATAGGATTGTCAGGGGATTGGCCGTTATCACCTCTCCTTTAAAGCTGAACAGCAGTACCAGGGTCAAAAGCAGGGCAGTGATGGTGACCGGTGTCAGGACGCCCAGGAATTTTTCCTTGAACCAGGTTTCTCCCTTGGCACGGAGAATCCATTTCCTGGAAAAATAACCGGCCACCAGGGGCAGGGCCACATATATGGCAACGGACAACAGCAGGGCCTGCCATGGGATGGGAAGTTGCCCCACACCCAGCAGGAAACCGCCTAATACGCCGTATAAGACCAGCATGGTAACGGAATTGACGGCGACCATCACGAGGGTGAGGCCGTCATTGCCCCGGGACAGGTAGTTCCAGACCAGGACCATTGCGGTACACGGCGCGATTCCCAGGAGAATACACCCTGCAAAGTAACTTCGCCATAATGGAATCTGCAGCATTTTGACGCCTTCCTGTAAAACAACCACACCCGCACCATGTTGGGTGCCGACAGGAAGATCCAGGCCAAATGGCATTTTGACCAGGTCAATCGCATCTGCTCCGATAAATCCTTTGAGTAAAAATCCAAGGAAAAAGAGTGAAATGGCATACATGGTAAAGGGCTTTATACACCAGTTCATGAACAGGGTTAAAAAGACCGGTTTGCCGCTTCTACCCGCCTTTACAACTGAGGCAAAATCGATTTTCACCATGATGGGATACATCATGAAAAAAAGGCATACAGCAATGGGGATGGAAACAACCGGGGCACCATTTACCCTGATGGACATGCCGTCCAGGGTTTTGGCCAGATCCGGGGCGATCTTGCCCAACAGGATGCCGCCAATGATGCACAAGCCAACCCAGAGTGTCAGGTACCGCTCAAATATGCTGGTCATTTTCCGATCGTTTGTGGAACTTTTTTCTTGACTCATTCTGCTAAATCTCCTGTTTATGTTTAGCGCAAGATGCGCCTCCCCGCTGTTTCCGACAGAGGTCTTCACAGGGGACACCCATGATCTGTTCCAACGTTTTCAAGTCTTTATCTGCTTGATTTGAACCATGGAGTTGCTGTTTCACCCACTTGAAAAAAGAATCCAGTAAAATATTTTCTGTATTCAGGCGAAAATAAATCCATCGTCCATGCTTTCTATTCTTTAATATGCCTGCTCTGACCATCTGGCTCAGGTGGCGGGAGGCTGTGGCTCCGGTAACCTCCAGGAGTTCTGTGAGCTGGCAGGCGCAAAGCTCTTCATGGGACTGTAGCGCGTTAAAAATTCTGACCCTGTTTTTATCAGACATGGCCTTTAATATTAAAAGAAGATCATCCATAATCATTTCGCTTTGTTTTTATATTTTTATATTTAGCTAAATGACTAATTGTTGTCTAAAAGATTCGAATTCGTCAATACCTTTTTTGACAGGTTTTAAAAAAAGGGTTTAAAACAGGTGCCTAATTTGATGTAAAAAAGGCGGTTTCGTTAACCGATTAACTAAAATGTGGGTGCAGGGCAGGTTTATGAAAGAAAACATAACCAATTACGCGGATGAGTCTTATGGGGGGCTGATGGTCACAACGACCCAGCAGATGAGGCTCAGGCTCAATAAAAAATTTAAGGATGCCGGTCTGGATGTTACGTCTGAGCAGTGCGGGTGCATCTCTTACTCTCTTTATTTGAAAAATGAGGTTATCTGCCCCAGTTCTCTACTTCATGGTATCTGAAACAGGAGACCAGATGGTCGTTTACCATGCCTGTGGCCTGCATGTAGGCATAGATGATGGTGGAACCGGTGAATTTGAATCCCCGCTGCTTCAGATCCTTTGAAAAGGCATCCGACTCCCAGGATGTGGCCGGAATCTGATCCATACGGGTAAACGCGTTTACTTTCTGGCGGCCGTTTACAAAGCCCCAGGCATATTGATCAAAAGAGCCGAATTCCGCCTGGATCTTTAAAAACGCCCGGGCATTGGTGACGGCTGAATTGACTTTCAGCTTGTTCCTGATAATTCCGGGGTCCCTGAGGATTTCTGCGATTTTTTCCGGAGTAAACCCGGCCACTTTTTCAGGGTCAAACCCGGCAAATGCGTTTTTATATCCCTCTCTTCTTTTTAAGATCGTGATCCAGGAAAGACCTGCCTGGGCGCCTTCAAGGATAAGGAATTCAAAGAGCTTCCCGTCGTCATGGACCGGGACCCCCCATTCCGTATCATGGTATTTAATATAATCAGGGTCATTGGTTGACCAGTCACATCGTTCCAATTTCTTCTCCTTTCCCGGTTGGTTGCGGATTCAATGGGCCATACCATACAATATCCAATCCGGTTATACAAATCTCAGGGTTCCTGGCTGACCACCTCAACCAGGGCGTGGGTGAGGTGACTCAGATCGCCGGGGGAGATGATGTAGGGCGGCATGATATAGACGAGCTTGCCAAAGGGTCTCACCCACACCCCTTTTTTGACGAAGCGTTTCTGGATCTCTCCCATGTTCACCGGTTTTTTCATCTCCACCACGCCGATGGCGCCCAGCACCCGCACCTCTTTTACCTGGGGAAGATTGCTGCAGGGGGAAAGCTCTTTCTTCATCTGGGTTTCGATTCGGGCCACGGTTTCCTGCCAGGGGCTTTCCAGGAGGAGACGGGTGCTGGCCAGGGCAACGGCGCAGGCAAGGGGATTGCCCATGAAGGTGGGGCCGTGCATGAACACGGATCTTCCCTTGTCCGAGATGGCGTGGCTGATTTTGCGGGTGGTGAGGGTGGCCCCAAGGGTCATGTAGCCGCCGGTGATCGCCTTGCCAAGGCAGAGGATGTCCGGGGTGATCCCTGCGTGGTCGCAGGCAAAAAGCTTACCTGTCCTGCCAAATCCCGTGGCGATCTCGTCGCAGATCAGGAGCACTTCGTACTGGTCGCAGAGTTCTCTTACCCGCCTGAGATACCCTGGTGAGTAAAACCGCATGCCGCCCGCCCCCTGGACAATGGGTTCCAGGATCACGGCGGCGATCTCCGGGTGGTGGTGTTCAAGGAGGGTTTTCATGCTTTCAATATCGTCTTCCCGGAAGGTTTCTCCAAAGGGGATGGCCGGGGCGTCGGCAAACAGCTGCTGTGGGAGGATGCCGGTGAAGATGCCGTGCATGCCGGTGACCGGGTCGCACACGGACATGGCTCCGGTTGTGTCCCCGTGGTAGCCCCGGCGGATGGTCAACAGCCGGTTTTTTTCCGGACGGCCCAGGGCGTACCAGTACTGGATCGCCATCTTGATGGCCACCTCCACGGATACGGAGCCTGAGTCGGCCAGGAACACCTGCTCCAGGCCCCTGGGGGTGATCTCCACCAGAAGTTTGCCAAGCTCGGCTGCGGGCTTGTGGGTGATGCCTCCGAACATGACGTGGGAGAAGGCATCGATCTGTTGGTGGGCCGCCTGGTTCAGAACCGGGTGGTTGTACCCGTGGATGGCCGCCCACCAGGAAGACATGCCGTCGATGAGAACCCGGCCGTCCCCAAGCTCGAGCCTGACACCGGAGGCCCCTTTTACCTCATAGACCGGCAGGGGATCGACCATGGAGGTGTAGGGGTGCCAGAGCAGATCCCGGTCGGTTTTTATAACCTCGTTTTCCTTCATGATTCTTTGCCTGTCAATGGAATGAGATCCCCGGACAGGATGCTGTGGCGCACGCCGTTTTCCTCCTCAAGTATGAGAAAGCCGTTGGGGTCCATATCCCGGATGGTGCCGGTGAGGCTTTTTCCGATCATCTCCACGCAAACCCGTTGGCCGATGGTGTCGGAGAGCGACCGCCACCGGTCAAGGAGATCGGGAAAACCGTCCGATACCAGGCTGGTGTAATGGCGTTCAAACCGCTCCAAAAAGCGTTTCGTGATTTCGCAGCGGGAGTGGGGGATGCCCGATTCCGAAAGAATTGAGGTGGCTTTTTCTTTGAGTTCCGTTGGGAACGCTTCCTTTGGGGTGTTGACGTTGATCCCCAGGCCGATGATCACATGGTTGACCGCGTCCATCTCCGTGCTGAGCTCCGTGAGAATGCCGGCAAGCTTTCTTCCCTTGCACAAAATATCGTTGGGCCATTTGATCCGGATCCCAAGACCGGTGGAATCGATCAGGGATTCGGCCAGGGCCACGGCCGTGAGAAGGGTCAGCCGGGATGCGTCCATGGGGGAGATGGCAGGCCTCAGGATCATGGAGAGGAAAATGCCCTGGCCCTTTGGGGTGAACCAGGTGCGGCCCTTTCTGCCCCGGCCCCGGGTCTGGCTTTCGGCAAGGATGAGGGTGCCCTCCCGGGCCCCGTTATCGGCAAGGATCCGGGCCTGCAGGCTGGTGGAATCGGTCTCCGTGAAACAGAGGATCTCCTGCTGGCCGAAAACCGAGGTGGCAAGGCCGTCCCGGATCTCTTCCGGGATGATGCGATCCTGGACGCCATGGAGGAGATATCCCTTTCGGGGGGCGGATTGGATCTCATAGCCGGTTGCCCTGAGGGCGCGGATGTGTTTGGACACGGCGTTCCGGCTGATGCCCAGGTGCTGGCGCAGCACCTCCCCGGAGATCCAGTGGTTTTGATTTGATTTCAGCAGATTCAGCAGTGTTTCTCGATTTCCCATGCATTCATTCCGTTGCTATATTGTCAACCTTGTTTAAAATTAGGGTTGACAATATAAACCATATTTGATCCCATACGGCAAACAAAAAAAGATAAATTCAGGGGGCGTCATGTTTAATATTGCTATCTCCGTTCTTGCTGAAAAAATTTTGGCTGACAGCCAAATCACCCGGGAGGAGGCCCTGGCCCTCACCCGGGTCTCCGGGGCGGATCTTTTCCACATGATCGCCTGTGCCGGAAAGATCCGGGAAAAAGAGACCGGGGACCGGGTTTTTTCCTGCGCCATCATCAATGCCAAGTCCGGGCGATGCTCTGAGGATTGCGCCTATTGCGCCCAATCCTCCTTTCACAATACCGGCATTGCCACCTATCCCATGCTTGGCGTGGATGGGATCCTGGAAAGCGCTGTCCGCATGGAAAAGCAGGGGGCCACCCGTTTCTCCATGGTTACCAGCGGATTCATGGCCGGGGGCCGTGATCTTTCGATCATCTGCCGGGCTGCGGAAGCGATCCGAAAGGCCACGGCACTCAAGGTGTGCGCCTCCCTGGGGGAACTGACCCTGGCCATGGCAAAACAGCTCAGGTCAGCGGGCGTCAGCAATTACCACCACAATCTGGAGACGGCCAAAAGCCATTTTGACAAGATCTGCACCACCCATGCATACAGTGACGATGTGGAGACCGTGGAAATCGCCGGACAGGCCGGATTTTCCGTGTGCAGCGGCGGCATCCTGGGTCTGGGGGAGACCTGGGAACAGCGGGTGGAGCTTGCCTTTACCCTAAGGGCGCTTGATGTGGATACCGTGCCCATCAATTTTCTGAATCCTGTTCCCGGCACCCCCATGCAGTCAAGGCCCCTGGTGACGCCCCTGGATGCTTTAAAGAGCATTGCCCTGTTCCGGTTTATCAATCCCACCAAAAATATCACCATCTGCGGGGGCCGGGAAAAGACCTTGAAGGAGTTCCAGTCCTGGATCTTTACGGCAGGTGCCAACGCCCTCATGGGCGGGGATTATCTCACCACCAAGGGGCGGAATATGAAGACCGATTTGGAGATGATCAACGACTTAGGGCTCAGGGTGGTTTCTTAGATGGAAGCCTCTTTTCTCCATGAAGGGGTGTTTTTCTTCGACCCCGGCGACGGGATTTACCGGGATCATTTTCCGGGAAATCCCGTGGTGCCGGGAAGCGTGATCATCCACGCCTTTCTCCGGGCCCACGCCCGGGCGGGTAAGGCAAGGCCGGTGGGGGTGGCCAACTTCAGGTTCAAGCGGTTTGTCTCCCCGGGGGAATACCGGTATGCCATGGGGGAGGAGGGGCACGAAATCCGGTGCACCCTGTTTGACAATAACCGGGCCGTGGTAACAGGGACTTTGGTTTTATGAACCTTACATTTACGGGAAAGACTGTACTTGTCACCGGTGCTAATTGCGGGATCGGCCTTGCCCTGGCTCCGTTGCTGATTGAGGAGGGACTTTTTCCCATCCTCTGCTCCAGGCACAGCAAGGGAAAGGAGACAATCGGGGCGGGGCTCTCTCCATGGGCCGGCAGATATGGTACCGCTTTTTTCGATCTTGCCTGTCCGGAACAGATGGGAGAGATCTTCGCTGACCACCCGGAGATCCACTACCTGGTGGACATGGCCCAGGGGGATTACGAAACCCTGGTGGCCTCGGCAGATCCGGGTCGCCTGGCACGATATATGGCTGAGAATGTTGCGGCCCGGGCTGAGCTTGTGCGCCTGGCCTCCCGGACCATGGTCAGGCATCGCTTTGGCCGGATGATTTTTCTCTCTTCGGCTGCGGCGGGCTGTCCGGGAAAGGGACAGGGGCTGTACGGGGCGTCCAAGCTTGCGGCAGAGGGCCTCTACCGGAGTGCGGGGCTTGAGCTTGGGTCACGGGGCATCACCGCCATGGGCCTGAGGCCGGGGTATGTGGCGTCGGGCCGGGGAGAGCGGTTTATTGAACAACAGGGGCAAGCCCTGGTCAAGAAGATGCCGGGGGGCTGTTTTATATCAGCGGACGAGGTGGCCAGGGCCCTGGTTTTCTTTCTGTCGGACACGGCGCGGAATTTTAACGGGGTTGCGATCACCATGGACGGCGGTTTCACCTCAGGAAAATAAGGAGTAATTGCAGGATGGACAATTTTAAACGGGTGAGACATACCCTGGCAGAAATTCTGGATCTGGATGAAGGGGAGATCCTGCCGGAGAGTTACCTTGTGCGGGAGCTGGACGCGGAATCCATTGATCTGTTGGAGGTGGCATTGGCGCTCTCGACCGAATTCGGGATCGAGGTCCGGGACGATGAGATTTTCCTGAAAAACCTTCGCATCCTGATCGCGGATGCAGGGGAGAACGGGGTGGATCCAGTGGTTGCGATCGTTGAAAACCTTCCCCATATCCAGGAAAAACGGGCCGGAGAGATGGTGGCGGATCTTGCTGACGGACCGGTCCTGCAGGTCCGGGATCTGGTCGCCTATGTGGGGCATTGCTGTCAATGAGCTGTTCCCTTGACGCCCTGGTTGCGGCCCGGAGAAGCATCCGGAAATACACGGAGCAACAGGTGCCTGAATCCGCTGTCCGGGGGATGATCGCTTCGGCTGCCAAGGCCCCTTCTCCCTCCAACCACCAGCCGGTGAGGTTTGTTCGCATGGTTTCCCCGGCCGTCCGGCACAGGCTCTTTACGGAGATGGAAACCGGATATGGAAAGATGGTGAACCAGGCCCAAGGGTTGGAGAAACCCAGAAAAGCCATCAATATTTTGAACCATTACTGGCGGTATTCAAGGTTCATCTGCCATGCCCCGGCCCTGTTTGCCGTGGGGGTGGAACCGGGGGGGGAGAGCTTTGCCAAACGGTTGAACCGGGCCGGTATGATGGCGGAAGACGCGCTCTCGGTGATGGGGGCGGATATCTCCCTGGGAATGTCCCTTCAGTTGTTCATGCTCAAGGCGGTGGAGCTTGGTCTTGGCACCTGCGTTCTCACAGCTCCCCTCCATTTCCTGAACCGTGAAAACAGGATATCAGGGGTTGAAAATTTCAGGGTGCGATGCTTTGTCACGGTGGGATTCCCGGACGAGGCCCCGGCCGACCCCGGACGAAAACCGTTTGCTGATATCTGTTGGGAGGTCTGATGAACCGTCGTGTGGTGATTACAGGGTCTGGGTTTTTCTCGCCCCTTGGCAACAGTGCCAGGGAGGTGATCACTGCCATGGAGGAAAACCGGACCGCCTTTGAACGGCCCGGGTTTGATCCTGATCTGGTGGTGGCACCTGTGGCTGATTTTAATTTGAAAACCCATACCGGACGATACAAGAACGCCCGGTATCTCAACCGGGGGGCCGCCTTTGGGGTGGCCGCAGCTTTGAGGGCGGTCAAGGCCGCAGGGCTTTCGGAAGGGATGCTTGAAAATGCCGGCCTGTTTGTGGGTGCCGGCCCTAACCTGGATCTTGGCCATGGGGTGGATGATGGTCTGTCCGCCCTGTGGATTCTGAACTTTCTTCCCAATACGGCTGCCTCAGCCATTGCCGCCCTTGCCGGCATCCATGGGGAAAGCACCACCATGAGCACGGCCTGCGCCACCACGGTGCAGGTGGTGGGGGAGGCGTTCCAAAAAGTTCGGCTGGGCGGTCTGGACATTGCCCTGGCTGGGGGAGGGGACAGCCGCATCAACCCGGGGGCTGCCCTTGCCTACAAGATGGCCGGGGCCCTGTGCACGGAACCGGGGGATCCCAGCCGGGTCCATCGCCCGTTTGACCGCAGCCGCAGGGGATTTGTCATTGGCGAGGGGGGCGGATTTGTGGTCCTGGAAGCCCTGGACCATGCCCTGAAACGGGGGGCCCCGATCCTGGCAGAGGTGGCAGGGTTTGGCGCGTCCATGGACGGGGGAAACATGACGGCACCTGCAACCTCCGGGCGATGGATGGAAAAGGCGGTAAGAAAAGCCCTTACCCAGGCGGAACTCTTGCCGGCAGATATTGATCTGGTGTCTGCCCACGGCACCGGCACCCAGCTGAACGATGGGATGGAGGCGACCCTTCTTGCACGGTTGTTTCCCGGAAAATCCCCCAGGATTATGGCCCTTAAGTCCTGGATCGGGCATCTGTCCACGGCCTGCGGGGTGGTGGAGCTTGCCATTGGTATCTCCCTCATGGCACGTAAGTTTATTCCGGCCGTGAGAAACCTGGAAGCGCCCTGCGCTTCGGGTTTGGATTTCGTCAGGGAGAACCGGAAGATCGCTTTTGACACCCTGCTTCTCCAGAATTTCGGGTTTGGCGGCCAAAACGGTGCCCTGGTGGTGAAAAAATGGACAGAATAGTGATCAATACGGGAATGGAGGGGTTTCATCTCCTCTCCTCTGTCTCGCTTGTGGATGGGCTGCAGATCCGGGGAAGGGCGGCGCTTGCTGACCCGCCCTCCCTTGCCGTGATGGAGTGCCTGGCCCAGCTGGGCGCCCTCCATGTGCGCCGGCTGCATGATTTCTCAAAGCATGCCTTTCTGCTCAAGGTGGAGCGCTTCTCCCTTGCCGGGCAAGGGCGCATCCAAGGCAACCTGGCACTCTCAGGAACCCTGGTGGCACGGAGCCAGGCCGCCTTTTCCTACGATCTTGGGGCGGAAGAGGCGGGAAAAGAGGTCTGCTCCGGCAGGTTTGTTTTTTCCGTAACGGCTTATGATGACAGGTTTCCCAAGGATCTTCTCATGAACAGGTATAAGGAGTTATTTGCATGTTTGACAAGCGGTTCAGGGATCGGATAAGCGTCCGGAAACAGGAGGGGCTTTACCGGAATCCCCTGGTCATCGAAAAACGGGAGGGCAGGTTTGTGACCATTAAAGGCCGCCGGGTCCTAAGCTTTGCCTCCAATGACTACCTGGGGCTGGGGGCGTCAAAGGCCCTGGCCGCCCGGGTGGGAAAGCACTTTAACGCTTTTGCTTCGGCTGCCGCTTCCGCCTCCTCCTCCCGGCTGGTGGCGGGGAATTACGACACCATCTGCCGGGCGGAAAAAACCTTTGCCGAATATTTCGGGTATGAAGATGCCCTCTTTTTTCCCAGCGGCTACCAGGCCAACCTGGCGATTCTTTCCACCCTGTTTGAAACCGGGGACACCCTTTTGTTTGACAAGCATGTGCATGCAAGCTCGGTCAAGGGCATGGCCTTGAGCGCTGCCACCCTCAAGGGGTATCGCCACAATAGCCTTGCCCACCTGGAAAAACGGCTGAACGCTGTGCCCTTGGGAAACAGGGCCGTGGTGACCGAGTCGTTGTTCAGCATGGACGGGGATCTCTTGCCCGTGAAAGCGTTGGGCCAGCTGAAGGAGACCCACGGATTTTACAGTGTGGTGGATGAGGCCCATGCCTTTGGGGTGCTGGGGGACAAGGGCAGGGGAATTGCCCACGGGGTGGCGGACATTGCGCTGGGCACCTTTGGCAAGGCCCTGGGACTGTTTGGCGCTTTTGTGCTGCTGCCCCAGGGAGTGAAAGAGTATATGGTGAATTTTGCCTCCCCGTTTATCTACACCACCGCCCTTCCCCCGGCCCATGCCCTGGCGGCCGTGGACGCACTGGAATTGGTGGAGCAGGGTGACCATGCCAGGAAAACCCTGGGCCAGGTCAGTGTCGCCATGCACGAAGCATTGACCCGCCAGGGATTTGAGGTGTTTGGGGATGCCCATATTCTCTCTGTGATGATGGGGGATGAGGAAAGGGCGGTCCGGGTTTCCCGGGAACTGCTTTTGCGTGGGATCCTGGCTTTTCCTGCCAGGTTCCCCACCGTGCCCCTGGGAAAGGCGATCCTGAGGCTGGGCATGACAGCGCTTCACCGGGAAGCGGATATTCAAACCCTTGTGAACGCTTTGAAAGAGGTGGCATAGATGACATTGTGCAAAAAAATTGCGGTGATCGGCACGGATACGGATGTGGGAAAAACCGTTTTGTCTCTTTTGATCATGCAGTCTTTGACAGGAAAAGGCAAAACCCCTTTTTACATCAAACCCTTCCAGACCGGCTGCCTCTCCCCTTCTGACCCCAGGGGGGATGCGTCCTTTGTCTATGGCCACACCCCCGGGCTAGAACAAAGGGATCCTGCCCGTTCCGTTCTCAACTGCCACGAAAATCCCAAGGCCCCCTGGTTTGCCGCCCGGGACATGGGCGAGACCATTGATATTGCAACGACCCTGGCGAGGATCCGGGAACAAGAGGTCCATTACTCCCACCTGGTGATCGAGGCGGCCGGGGGCCTGCTGGTCCCGGTGACCGGGGAGATCACCATGGCGGATTTTATAAAGGAGTGCCAGGCCCAGCCCGTGATTGCGGCCAGGGCCGGCCTTGGCACCATCAACCACACCCTGATGACGGTGGAGTGCTTAAAAGCCCGGGGAATGCGCCCTGCCGGCATTATTTTCATGGACGCCCACAAGGCGGATGGTGATCTCATCCAGGAGAACATGGCGGCCGTGGCGCGGTTTTCCGGGGTGCCCGTGGCCGGAGTGGTGGGGAGAATCATGGATTTTAAGGCACCCGGCCCGGATGGGTTGGAAGCGGTTGCGCGGCTGCTGAAGCCTTTTCTGTAACTTATTTGCGGATTCCACTTTTTTTTAAAGTGTTTTTGACACGTCCTACAATATGTCGTATGAGATATCCTCTGAACAGTAAGTGAAAGAATGATCGTTGTTAACGAATTTGGGTCCAATGAGATTGGCAAAGGGGGAAGTAGGCGGTCTGGGAAAACCGCAGCTGTTGGAGATTTTTATCTTTCGGCGCTATAAAAATTGGTTATGCAAAACCTAGAAAAAGGTTTTGCACTTTCTGTGGTGTTTTACGTAAGTCCTGGTCGTTTGTTTATAATCATATTTTTTATGCGGACGGTTTTTTGAGACAATCGTAGTATCGGCAGTGTAGTTTTTTGTATGTGGCAAGGAAAAACTGGTTCAATTGGATTCAATTGAGATCTGGGCACCCTGCTTTACTGTGTGTCTGGATTTTTTTTTGTTTAATAATTATTACAAGGGTATTAGAGGGAAATATGAACAGTTTTTTGAACACCATTTGGTCTTCCATTGGTAAAAAATGGGTGATGGCCATCACAGGTCTCAGTTTTTGCGGGTTTCTGGTTTTTCATCTGCTTGGTAACCTGACGGTTTACGGCGGACCGGAGCTGTTTAACTGGTATGTGGAACACCTTCACTCCCTGGGCGTTTTGATTAAAATCGCGGAGTGGGTCCTGCTCTTTCTGTTCCTCGTGCACGTGATCACAGGCCTTTTGCTCGCCTATGAGAATTACCGGGCAAGACCGGTCCGGTATGCCGTGAGCAAAACCGCCGGCGGCAGAACCCTGGGCTCGAGAAGCATGGCCATCACAGGGATTCTGATCCTGGCTTTCGTGGTCTTTCATCTGCTTACGTTTCGTTCTGCCGGCCAGAAAGAGGTTGGCGATCTCATGATTTTGACCAACTGGTTCCACCGGCCTGAAATGGTTGCCGCTTATATCATGGCCATGGCTGTTGCAGCCCTCCATGTGAGCCACGGTTTCTGGAGCGCTTTCCAGACACTGGGTGCCGGTCATTCCGGCCGCAAGTCAAAGTTTAAGACAGCCGGCATTATCCTGAGCCTGGTTGTGGCATTTGGATTTGGTTGTATTCCTGTTTTTATTTCAATGGTTTCATAAAGGAAGTTTGTTGTTATGCTTGATTCAAAGATCCCTGAAGGCCCTTTAGAGAAGAAATGGGACAATTATAAATTTAATGTAAAGCTCGTCAACCCCGCAAACAAAAGAAAGTTCAACGTGATCGTTGTGGGTACAGGGCTGGCAGGCGCTTCAGCATCGGCTTCAATGGCGGAGCTTGGCTATAATGTCAAAACATTCTGCATCCAGGACTCTCCCAGGAGAGCCCACTCCATTGCGGCCCAGGGCGGCATCAATGCTGCTAAAAATTACCAGAATGACGGGGACAGCGTCAAACGCCTGTTCTACGACACCATCAAGGGCGGCGATTTCCGGGCCAGGGAAGCCAATGTGTACCGCCTGGCACAGGTGAGCAACAACATCATTGACCAGTGCGTGGCCCAGGGCATTCCTTTTGCCAGGGAGTATGGCGGACTGCTGGCCAACCGCAGCTTTGGCGGGGCCCAGGTCTCCCGGACCTTCTATGCCAGGGGCCAGACCGGTCAGCAGCTGTTGCTGGGCGCTTACGGCGCCATGTCACGGCAGATCCAGGCCGGCAAGGTCAAGCTCTACACCCGACGCGAGATGCGGGATCTGGTGGTGGTGGACGGCAAGGCCCGGGGTATTGTGGTGCGCAACCTTGTGACCGGCGAGATCGAAAAGTATGCCGCAGACGCCGTGGTTATGGCCACGGGCGGGTATGGCAACGCTTTTTTCCTCTCCACCAATGCCATGGCCTGTAATGTGTCCGCTGCCCATAAGGCCTATAAAAAAGGGGCGTTCTTTTCAAATCCCTGTTATACCCAGATTCATCCCACCTGTATTCCGGTCCACGGTGACTACCAGTCCAAGCTGACCCTGATGAGCGAGTCCCTGCGAAATGACGGCAGGGTGTGGGTTCCCAAAGAGGCGGGTGACAAGCGAAAACCCGAGGATATTCCTGAAGGGGAAAGGGATTACTTCCTGGAGAGGAAATACCCCAGTTTCGGTAACCTCGTGCCCAGGGATGTGGCCTCAAGGAACGCCAAGGAGCAGTGTGATGCAGGCAAGGGTGTGGGCGAGACAGGGTTTGCTGTCTACCTGGACTTCCGGGATGCCATTGCAAGGGACGGCCGGGACAGCATTGAGAAAAAATACGGCAACCTCTTCCAGATGTATGAGAGAATCACGGCCGCAGATCCCTACACCACGCCCATGATGATCTATCCTGCCTCCCATTACACCATGGGTGGTCTCTGGGTGGATTACTCCCTCCAGAGTACCCTGAAGGGACTTTTCGTCATTGGTGAGGCCAACTTCTCCGACCACGGCGCCAACCGCCTGGGGGCAAGTGCCCTGATGCAGGGGCTGGCGGACGGATATTTCATCCTGCCCTACACCATTGGCGGCTACCTTGCTGGTGCTAAGCCGGGAGAGGTGGATGAAAGCCATCCTGAATTTTCAAAGTCCGCCAAGGAAGTGGAGGAACTCTACGCGAAACTGCTCTCCATCGATGGTGACAGAACCTGTGATGATATCCATAAGGAGCTTGGAAAGATCCTCTGGGATTACTGCGGCATGGCCAGGAACGAAGCGGGCTTGCTAAAGGCCAAAGAGATGATTGCGGACCTGAGAAAAGAGTTCTGGACCAACCTGAAGGTGGCCGGCACCATGGACCAGTTTAACCAGAACCTGGAAAATGCCGCCCGGGTGGCAGACTTCCTGGAGTTTGGCGAGTTGATGGTGACCGATGCCCTGTTCCGCAAGGAGTCCTGCGGGGGCCACTTTAACGAAGAGTCCCAGACCGAGGAGAACGAAGCAAAGCGGGATGATGAGAATTTCTGCTGTGTCTCAGCATGGGGATACCGGGGCGAAGGGGAAGAACCTGAGCTTCACAGGGAAGAATTGGCATTTGAAAATGTTGAGCTAAGCCAAAGGAGTTACAAATAATGTCCGCAAACGCAAGTAAACTGATCAACCTGACACTCAAGGTGTGGCGCCAGAAGGGCCCGGATGTCAAAGGCGGTCTGGAAACATATGAGGCAAAAGACATCTCCACGGACATGTCGTTTCTTGAGATGTTCGATGTGGTCAACGAAGGGCTCATCCTGGAAGGCAAGGATCCCATCTCTTTTGATCACGACTGCCGTGAGGGCATCTGCGGCGCCTGCGGGGCCGTGGTCAACGGCAGGGCCCATGGACCCGAGGAGGGAACCACCCTGTGCCAGCTCCACATGAGGCATTTTGATGACGGGGACGTGGTGGTGGTGGAACCCTGGAGATCCAAGGCGTTTAAGATCGTCAAGGACCTTGTGGTTGACAGAAGCGCCCTGGACAAGATTATCCAGGCCGGCGGCTATATCTCCGTGAACACCGGAGGCGCACCCGACGCCAACGCCATTCCCATTGCCCAGGAAGTGTCGGACCTTGCCATGGACGCGGCCTCCTGCATCGGTTGCGGGGCCTGTGTGGCCTCCTGCCCCAATGCGTCGGCCATGCTGTTCGTCGGCGCCAAGGTGTCCCAGCTGAAGCTTTTGCCCCAGGGGGATATCGAATCCGCCAAACGGGCAGTTACCATGGTGGAAACCATGGATAGCCTGGGATTTGGAAACTGCACCAACGAAGGCGAGTGCGAGGTGGAATGTCCCAAGGGGATCTCCATCACCAACATCGCAAGACTCAACCGCTCCTACTTTAAGGCCAGAAGCCTGTTCAAAAAAGGGGTGAACTAGTTAGAAACGTTTAATCCAACTGCCCCGGCCCGACTGTTTAACGGCCGGGCCGGGGCTGTTATCTTTTAGACGTTTGCCCCGAATTGATGCGTGTTTTACTTTTGCGGGGCGCTATCCCCTTTTTTTTGTGGCCAGGAAAACCGCATGGCAGTACCCGCCCTTGCCGGCCCGCTTGAACTCAACGGAAAACCCGCCACTGGCAAGACGCTTCATGAATCCCTCATCATGGTTCTCCCCCCAGACCGCAAAGGTGCCGCCGGGATTGAGTGCCTTTCGGGCCCGCTCAATGGCCCTGGAGCCGTAAAAGGGATCATTCTTTTTGTCCGTGCGGGGATGGGGACCCCGGTAGAGGTCCAGGATGATGGCGTCAAACCGGTCCTGTTTGGAAGCGTTGCTGATGCCCTCAACAACGTCCCCGACCTCAACCGTGACCCGGGGATCGGCAACCGCGCCATGGGTGAGATCAAGAAGCGGGCCCTGGCACCATTTCACTATCTGGGGATTGAGCTCCCTCACCACGACGGTTGCGGTCCGGGGCAGGGAATCCAGCACAGCCCGCAGGGTGATGCCCATGCCAAGCCCTCCCACCAGGACCCGTGGGGCCGGGTGGCTGGCAAGGGGTTTTGCGCCCAGCTCCCCCAGGGCGATCTCTGAGCGCTGGGCCATGGAGTTCATGAGCACCTGGGTGCCAAGGGTGATGATAAAGTCCCGCTGGCCCCGCTGGCGAAGCTCCAGCACACCTTCCTCTTCGGTAATGAATCGATCTACGACGTTCCAGGGCAGTGCCATGGGCATAATCCTTTTTATTTTAAATGGTTGAACCTGTTAAAAGCGAATATTTGTAGATGGTCTTGGCCCAATTGTCAACACCTGGCGGAAAAATCCATGGCCGGACGACCCTGCCGTTCCGGGACCGGTCAATATCGGCGACGGGGGTGGCGATCTTGCGGGGGACCCGATTTATGGGTTGCATTTGCCCGGTGCCAGGGGTAAATTAATGGGAGCTGTCGGCCTTGCCTCATAAATGAAACTCCTTTCATTTCAGTGAATTGTCTTTATTCCTTGTTTGTAACAGATCAAAAAAGGAGATATCATGATGAACCCTGTGACAAGACCCCTGTGCCTTTGTTTGTTAAGTCTGATCGTCGCATCCTGCGCACCCCTTCCCACCAACAATCTTGACCTTTTCCAGCGCTCCATGGAGATCCGGGACCTGGACAGGGAAGCTGCTATTCTTTCTAAGGCGTCTGTGGTCGCCACCCATGATCCGGGCCTGAACGATCTCAAGGTGATCCGCCTCAAGGGCACCCCCTATGAGATGGGATTCCAGCACGGCCGCCTGCTCCAAAAGGAGGTGCGCGAAAGCGTCACCCACGTGATGAAGCTTGCAAGCCTCTACGCAAGACAGGAGATGATGGACGAGGTGTACGATCTCATTGCCCCCTACATTCCCCTTGCCGAGAAGGAGGAGATGCGGGGACTGGCCCATGGTGCCGGCCTGCCCCTGCGCCTGGTCCACTGGTACCACGCCATCCCGGCCGTGTCCGAGTACAAGTACAAGAAGCGGTTCTCAAAGGGGTTCACCAGCACAAGCTGTAGCAACATGGTGGTGTTTGACCGGGCCACGGTGGATGGCCGCATGTACCAGATGCGGGTCCTTGACTGGAACCGGAAGATGGGGGTGCATCGCTGGCCCTTGATCCTGGTCCATGAACCGGATGTGGGCAATGCGTCGGTTACCTACTCCTTTGCCGGGTTCATCGGGTGCGTCACCGGGATGAACGATCAGCACATGGCCTTTGGGGAGATGGGGTATGGCAATCCGCCCAATGAAACCCTGGAGGGAATTCCCTTTGTTTTTCTCTTCCGGAAGCTGATGCGGGAGACCTCCCGCCTGGATGAGGCCGTGGCCATGATCAAAGCCGCCAAACGGACCTGCTCCTATGTTTATCTCATCAGTGACGCCAAAAGGAGCGAGGCTGAGACCAATGCCCTGATGTTCATCTCAGACAGGGACCGGGTCCTCACCTTCAGGGAGAACACGGTGCTGGAAGATGAGCGGGATGACGATGTCTTTCCGGCCCTTGATGACACCCTCTATGCCGGGGCCCGGGCCAAAAAGCTTTACCGGGCACTGAGCGAAGGCTATGGAGAGCTGGATGCCCAGGCCCTCATGGAGATATCCAAGCGGGTCTCCCTCAAGGGAAACATCCAGAACGTGGTGTTTAAGCCGGAAACCCTTGAAAGCTGGTCCTCCTATGCCACCACCTCCGACCCCCACGACGAGGGCGGTAAGGCGTGCAACCAGAAGTGGTTCTATTTTGATTTTAAAACAGCCCTGGAGTAGTCTTGGGGCACCAGTTTTTTCCTGAAAAAATTGAGGGCGGAACGCCTCACATAATAGAGGTAGAGGATGGCCGAGTAGTGGCCGGACACAAGATAGATGGTTTCCGGGTTCCCGATTTTCTCCTTGAGTTCCCGGCCCTTTTGAAAGGGAACGGCCTGGTCAAACAGGGCCAGGATCATCATGCTTCGGGCAGCGTTGATGTGGCCGGCGTATTTCATGGGATCGCAGGCAATGGTGGTCTCAAGTTCGTGGTAAAATTGGTCCAGGGTAAGCTTGTTCGCTTCCATGTACTTGAGCCGCCGCTTTTTAACGCCCCGCTCCGTGGAGTGGGTCAGGATATAGGCAAGGTCCCCGCCTGCCAGGGCCAGGACCGATGCGCTTACCCGCTTGTCCAGGGCGCTTACCAATGCGGCCTTGATGCCCCCCATGCTGACCCCGAACACTCCGGTCCTTTCGGCGTCAAGCTCTTTTCTGGTTTCGATCCAGTCCAGCACCTGGCGGTGGTCCAGAACCATCTGGCGCAGCACCCGGTCCACCCGGTGAATCTGCTTTATCTTCTTGTACTCCCTTTGACGATGCACGATCACTGCGGCATAGCCGTTGTCGGCAAAGTATGCGGCAAAGATTCTGGCAATGGCGTTGTTGCCCCCGAGGATGGGCAGCACCATGATCACCGGATGTTTTTTTTCGTCCCTGATATCGTAGTAATCGATGGCGATGGGGCCGGCCGGGATCAGGTTCCGGGTGGAGGAAAACGTGATCCGTTTGATTACAAACTTCTCCTCTTCCGCAAGAACCCGCTCGTCATAGGAACCGGTGTAGGCGGGATAGCTGTATTCCTGCTCCAGGGCCAGGGGCAGGGGCGCAGGACCTGGATACCGCGAATCCATGGGCAGGTGGGCGCAGGAGACCAGGAAGAAAAGTGCCGGGAAAAGGATGATTTTACTGAACGGTTTTGAGCCATGGAGTGAAAAGTGTTCCATGTGTCTCTCCAGTGTTGTTTTTGAAAAATTTGGATTCAAGGATACCGTTATAACTTTAATCTCATCCAGTATGACTCCCATGGCAAGCCATGTCAATGTGTGTATGGGGTTGCAGATTCTGACTTGGGAAAGACGATGCCCCCGGGGGGCTGGGGTGCCGGGAGGCGGTGGATATGATGCGGGGGGCCATGATCGCAGCTTATATTGATACCGTTATCTTAGGGGTGGTTTCTTAAAACAGCCTGCCCCGGGGATCATCAATGGATCTCCCCGGAGCCAGGCTGTTTCATGGAAGCCGCTTTATCAGGAAAGCTTGTCAGCCACCCTGAGTATGGTCCGTGAGGTTTCCCGCTTAAACTGCTCTGTTTCGGCGTTTGATAACTCTTCGAATTTCATGAGCTCCAGCTGTCTGATATGGTTTAAAAACTCCAGGACAGCCTGGCTTGCAAGCTCTTCCAGTTTATTTGAACAAAGGGTTTTATCTTTTATGGTTTTGATGGATGCTGCGGCACGGCCCAGGGGATCCTGGGGATGGCTGAAGCGTTTGATCAGGAGATCATGGATGAGGATGAACAGGGCATCCACCCGGTTGCTCTTTATCAGGGTGGGGCTGTGGAAAAAGGAGCGGCTCTGTTCCACGGCAAGATCGCCGCAGGAGAGATCCATGCTTCGCTCAAACCAGTTGAGGGTGTATTGTTCGTGGTCTTCACGGCTCCAGGTGCCCTTTTCCCAGGCATGGGCCTGGATGAGCTTGGTCAACTCGGACAGGCACACCTCCTGGGAGGGAAAATCATAGGTTCCGAGGAGGGCGCCGGCCTCAAAAATATCAGCCCCGGGCTTTGTGGCCCGCTGGGAAATTTCGGCGCACACGATCCTGAGCTCCTTGCCGGGCCGGACAACCATAATCTTGTAGGAGGGCTCATTTTTATCGATCCGCTGGAGCTCTTCGGCCGATTCCGGGGGAATGACGGCCCCTGCAACGGAGGGCGGTAAAAAGGCTGCGATCAGGTGGGGGCTGAGATCAATCGCCTTCAGGGCTGCTTTGAAAACAGGAATGTCCTCTTTTTCAAGGGGGGCCACCGGGGTGAGTCTGCCCGGCTCCACATGGGGGGAAAAAAGATCGAGCATTGCCTCGAGCCCGCCCTGCCAGTGGGCGCTTCTGGGGTCTTTACCGCTGTCGATCCACTGGTTGACTTTTTGGGAAATCTGGTCCATTTGTCGTCCTTATTACAGCTCTATAAAGTTAATAGCCGACAACCTCGGCTCTGTTCCATCGCTAAAAACGGTATCAAACCAGATTATTACCGGGATTGTCAACGGTTTTACCTGAAAAAACCGCCCGGGTCCGTGGCCGGAGCGCCCTGGTTTTTGCACACCGTGCGGTACTCCTGGCCCAGCACTGTGACAAGGAAAATCCAGAGGCCGCAGATGGTGATGGCGATCCAGCTCAGCTGGGACAGGTCCATTGCCACCGGCAGCCACTGGGTAACCGTCAGGATGATCAGGGATCCGGAAACCTTGAATAACCGGTATCCGAGCATGTCGAGCCATGCCTTTGCCTGGTAGATGAGCACGGGGGGGATGGGGACGTAGAGCAGCTCCCTGGATGCCCTGTTGATGGAGTGGGAGAGGGCCCGGTCGCTGATCTTGGCGGCAGCGCCCATAACGAGGGAGGGGTCCAGCAGGAAAAAACAGGAACAGAGGGTGATCATCACCGGTTGCACCAAAAGGCCCGGGATGGTGCCGAACACCCGGTGAACCACAGGGGTGATCCCCAGGTTGACGGCGATGGAGATCAGGCCCATGACGCTGAAGAAAAGAGACAGGTAGGCGGTCCTGGCCTCCTGGTCGGGAAAGGAGGCTTCCACGGTGTTGAGGAACTGGTATTCGATCAGGGGAGAAACCAGCTGAACCAGCAGCAGTACCCCGGCCATGAGCAGCAGGTAGCGGCTTTGGCCAAGGCGCCTGAGACCGCCTTTACCCACGGGGATGGGCTGGGTGCCGGGGGCAGTTTCCCGGTAGATGCCAAACCGGCCCATGGCACGGGTCAGCAACAGGACAATGAGTATGGTTATGGCTGCGGTGAGCAGGAGATCCGGGGTCCCAAGGGGGGTGTGCCTGACCAGCAGGGCAGATAATCCGCCGCCGGCAACCCCGCCGAAAAGCCCCCCAGCGCCCACGAACCCGTACCAGGATTTCCCTTCCCCGGTGGTGTAGAGGGCGTTGGTCAGGCTCCAGAACTGTTCCACCAGAACCACCCCCATGATATCCACAAACACATAGAATCCCAGGGCGGCCGTGGGGCCGGGAAGGATCAACAGGCCCCGGAACAGGACCAGGAGGCCGCTGATGGTCAGGCAGGAGCCCATGACGATGTTGATCCGTGGGTATCGCGCCACCATGCGGTGGTACCAGGAGACGAACACGATCATGGTGACGGCTGTGACGATCCAGACATAGGGAAGGCGCTGGGCGCCCATGGCCTCGATGACCATGGAGCGGCTGGCCGGTTTGAGCTGGTACAGGGCCGTGAGGATCAGGAAAAAATTGGCAAACAAAAAGCTTGCCCGGATCCCGAGCCCCGGGCACGGTTTTGGACTTAACCCTTGCAAGGTGATCCCCTTTTTAGTAGGTACCACTTCATTATGAAACCAATCACCTGTTTTGTCATCCTGTTTATTGTGCTGTTGTGTGTCCCGGCCGGGGCCGTGAATCAATACCCCGTATCCCGGCTGGAGCAGGACCCGGACCCGCACCTTCAGCAGGGGCTGGAGTCCGGTCTTGCCGATCTTCACCTGAAAAAGGCCGCCGCCACCAAGGCGTTGAGCATTGCCCTTGTGGACATCACCGATCCTTCCAATCCCCGCCATGCCTATATCAATCCCAACGAGATGATGTATGCCGCAAGCCTGCCCAAGATCGCCATTTTGCTGGGGGCGTTTGAGCGGATCTCCAACCGGGAGATGATCCTGGATCCTGCGACTGAAGCAACCCTTTTGCGCATGATCCGGAACTCTTCCAACCTGGCGGCAACCGAGATGCTCAACCGGGTGGGCAAGGGATTCATCGCAGATCTGTTGCAATCGCCCAGATACCGGCTCTACGATCCTGAACGAAACGGAGGGCTCTGGGTGGGCAAAGAGTACAGCAGGGCCGTCACCTGGAAGCGGGATCCCCTGCACAACCTTTCCCACGGGGCCACCGTGCTCCAGGTGGCCAGATTTTATTATATGCTGGAGACAGGTCAGCTGGTCTCGCCGGCCTACAGCCGGCAGATGAAATCGATCCTGGCCGATTCGGCCATTGAGCATAAGTTTGTCAAAGGCCTGAAGCGGATTCATCCTGCGTCACGCATCTACCGGAAATCAGGCACCTGGAGAAACTTCCACGCGGACAGCGCCCTCATTGAACACGACGGCAGAACCTATATCGCCGTGGCCCTGGCCGAGAGCCCTTCCGGCGGAAAGTGGCTCACCGATCTCATTGTCTGCCTGGACAACCTCATCTTTGATAATGGTCCTGCCATTAATTGATCCCTGGGTGGCGCTGTTCCATCAACCCATGGATCTATTTAAAAAAGGTCAACAGGGCATGTAAATTGGTCACGGGATGCGGTATTGTTAATGATCTTGTCGAAGCCCGGGATGACAAGTGTTTAAAGCGGGTTCTGAACCGCTACGCTCGCTATGACCTTTTGATCCTGGACGAACTCGGGTACGTGCCTTTTTCTGTTGAAGGAGCCCAGTTACTTTTTCAGGTTCTAACCGAACGACACGAAAAAAAATCTATCATCATCACCAGCAACCTTGGATTTGCAGACTGGACCCAAATCTTTGGCGACCCGAATTTGACATCTGCCTTGCTGGACCGAGTCACCCACAGAGCCCATATTATTCAGTGCGTTTGGGATAGTTTTAGACTAAAAGATTCACTAAATATTAAACGGTAATGTTTGTTTTTTTTCAGTATGATCCCCTCATACTGTTTTTTGTCAACAGGGGGGTCATTTTTCGGTTAGAAAGGGGGGTCACTTTTCGGTTGTAAATTATAGCTGTTGATTGTCACGTTCTATAAACGCGGATTATCTGATTCTTTTGACCAACTTTTGGCTTTCTCAAATTAGATGAGACAAAAACACGGTAATTTTGGCGACATTTTTGTAATTTTAATAAATGACACACTCCCCCCTCCAGGGGGTAGAGGGGAAAAAAGTCCTATATTCTGGAATTCTCATATTATTTAAGACCATTGCGTTGAAATAAGTTTACATAACATTGCCCTTGGCAACAAAAATGAAGGTCGTCTCAAATTTTTTTAACGCCATTTTTCTTTTTAGCCCCAAATATCTCGGGATAAAAGCTCCGCTGATGAGGTGCAAAATAAAATGATATTTTTCCCACTGGGTCAACTTATTTTGAGAATTTCAGCCTCCAAAGGGTCAATTTATCGTGGCAACTAACACCGGATCTCAGCAATCTGCTCTTTAAGCCCCTGCACTTGCTCTTCCATTCTGATGATCCGAATTTCCTGATCATTAACGGATAGAGCTGTGGCAGGTAAGGATGTTGTAATTGTGAATGCCAAGAGTATTAGAATTAATGATTTCCCCATGAATAGCCATCGTTGAAGACATGAATCATGTAATGCCCAACTCAATAGAAATCTATTTGTCACCGTATCTCGCCCCATTCAGATCCACCTTGCAGAATATCGTGCTCCAATTGTATTGAGGGTTGGGAATAAAGGATCTGTTGTAAGATTTGTTAAGCATTTTCATCTTCTTCAAGGATACAAGGGATGGATGTCATAGGCATATTATCTATTAACTTATTTGCACTGGCAATTAAGTTTTTATATTCTTTACGAATTGAGGAGGGGAGTTCTTCGTCAAAAGATGCAAGCTTTGCCTGCCGAATGATTTCATGGCATAACTCGATCCCCTTCTTCTTTCTACGATGAGAATTTGAAGCCAAACAACTATTTTTTACCTGTTTAAAATTATCTTTGAGATGAGCAAGTTGATGTTGAGGTCTTTCGAAATGATCAGCAATATTAGTCCCCCTTTCTATAATATTAATTTGATTAATATTTCGAGAGACACGTCTTAATTCCTGGCGCATAGCGTCCATTTCAGCCAAAACTATTTGTAACATTGGATTATTTTCGGTCTGCTGAATTTCATTTGTAGAGGCTTTAGAGAGTGAAAGTAGTTTTACAAGGGAGTTAACCCCCTCTTTGTTCTCAGTCGCTTCCTTTGTGGATTTGATGGCCTCAGCAATACTATTCTGGTCTTCAATAACTTGGTGGTATATAAAACCCTGTCTGTAATCAACTACCCTAAGTAGTGTTATGTCGAATATCTGTGGAGTATCTTCTTCCTGTATCAAGACAACAGGCTTGTCAAATGCTTGCCTTAGACCAAGTTCAAACAATACATTGGGGTTTCTGGAGCTAAGATCACAGATTGCCATTGGTGTGTCCAGCAACCTTTTGAGGATGTCTAAATGGATCATGTTTGTATCATTTATATCATCGGCTCTGACAGGCTGGTATCCAGCTTTTTCACATGCTGGCGTGATGATATCGGCGTAAATATGTTTGAAATGCCCTTTTTCATAGCCTTCAGGATCAGAAATGGGCATGATTATAAAACATTCTTCTTTCTTTGAAGTCATTCAGATCTCCTTATTATTCCAATCCCAATTGGAATTAATCCGGTCACTCGTTCCCCTCTCCATCCTCTCCTGTCTTGCAGAGCTTGGACAGTTTTTTGGTCTCACGCCAGGGGTATGGTCAGGAGTCTCATCTCACTGACATGGAGGCTTGTCCTGATATGATCTAAGTTTAATTCAAATCAAATGTTGAAATGACCCACACCTCTTCTGGGGGACCCGTATGTATGGAGTCATCATGGTCAGGGTCAAAACTGGAAAATTTTTCTTTGATGATTTTATGAAAAATTTTACCCGCTTCAACGGGATTTTGACAATCTTCGATCGCTTCTCCGGAAATTATAATTTTTATTAATCGGGATCGTTTGTTCGGCCTATCCAGATCATTCTCTAATTTCCAATCGATTTTTATAATAGCATCAGACTCTTGATGATCATTTCCGATTCGTGCGCTTTCTGGAAAAATGGTTTTTATCTGCTTGAGCCATTGATCGATAAACGGTTTTTTCATAATTAATCTCCAATTAGTTACCCTTATCGTCCCCTCTCCAATCCAGCAGATCCCACCTTGCAGAGCCTCGGCAGCCTTTTTGTCTATTTATGGGGTTGTGAGGCTGCGCAAAAGGCATCAGATGACAGATTAGATTGCATGTCTAAAAAGTACTTCTTCAATGTTTGCTTCATCGAACTTATCCGTTAGATTCAAAGTGGAAAAATATGAATCGTAGGTTAATTCAATGTATTTAAAGCCCTGTTCGATTGAATCGATATTTATTCCACCAGACGCTATATTGACAAGAGTTGATAGAATAATATCTAAATAATCATGAATGTTTTCTATCAGGATTCCTGTATAACTAGGCGTTCTACCTGTATGAACAATAATATTTCTGGTGCGATAGATCCTTCTAAGTTGCCACCTAACTCTTTTATCGTGATTCTTTAATAGATTTCCAATTTTTTTTCCTGAATCAAGTATCTCTGCAATGTGAAATACTCTATTCCTCAGTAAATGAAAATCACCTAAATCTGCGAATAGTGATTTTTTTGCATCTTCGTGAGAATTAAGCGACAGCAACTTAGCTAAGCGCACTGTTGTTTTGCTGCCTTCTATCCCTTTTAGCTTATGGAATAAAACACCTCTATTCCAAACGATTAAGTCTGAAAATAGCCTTTCTAACAATCGATTAACATAGTTAAGGTTCAAAAACGGCATCACTGAATCCAATATATTAATAATTTTTGAGTCTTTTGTGCTGGAGGGGACTAAAGATTCAAGAGAAATCCATAAATTTATCATTTGATTTTCTTGAGAGTCGCTGTTTAATGCTAATGAATGTAATTCGGCACTTCTACTAAACCTGTTAAAGGAGGGAGGGGTGAGTGAAAAATTAGAAAGGAGGGTGTTTAATTTTTTTGAAGCCTTATCCGGGACAAGATCAAAACATTTATGCATTGGATTTAGAGGTTTTCCTATTTTTCTGGATTTTTTAGAACCTACCTCAATTACAACGCATTCTTTATTCCATGATGGGTGTTCTTTATGGTGATATAGGGTGAGTAGTGTAGCTATCGTTTCAATCTTTTTGACAGCTAACTCTCGTGCTGAATAGTGATCTAAACATTTAATCTCTTTTATAATTACGAAAAGTTCATTTTTGTTTCTAAGCCTATACCCTCTTTCTTCTAATGCTGCCGTATATTCTTTTGCATCATTAGTAACTTCAACATTAAACCCTGCACATGCTTCAATTAATGTGTTAAATATTTCTGAGGCTCTATAAATCACAGTGTATTGACTGCGTTTACCATCAAATTTAGAGACATAATCCTTTATAGCTTCGTTACTGCCTATTCTGTTTTTTGAGTAATGAAAGAAGTCGATCGTCGTTTGATATAAATGATTGGGGCGATATCCCAAGTTAATAAGAGTTGTTATGTAGCTTCTTGCCAAAGTACGAATAGTGCTTTTTTCCTGATCGTTCTCAATGGCATTAATTAGAAGTTGTTCATTTTTTATTTTGTATTTTTTTAGTTCTATTTCAGACCAGATAAGCTCTAATATTATTTTTTTTTCTGATAAACGAGTTTCCTTTGTAGATATAGTGGTGATAGCTTTTGGGTAATCTATAGAGATCAGTTTTTTTGAAACGGGATCCTTACTCATATTTAAAGACAGCTCATCTATAATGTGAGGTAGGTTTGCCTCTTTGATAACCCCATTTTCTATATCTTTGATTACGGTTAAAGCCTCGAAACAAAGCATGCTAGTATTCATTGCTGACGGCTTATAGGTGTCGAGAGAATAATCAAAAAGCAACTCTTCTAATAATTGCGCCAGATATACTAATTGACTACACTCGGATGGGTCATCCCATTTTTTTAATGTCCTAAATTTCATATTTTATTATTGTTTTGTAATTTAATTGCATAACGTTGGCTTTCACATATCATTCAGTCATCATCCATTAAAACTCCGCCACATCCAAATAACCCGACCAACACAGAGCCTCAACCAGTCCGATTCAGTTACCAACCTAGGCTGATACTGTCGATTCTCACTCCACAGTGAGAACCCCTTGGCCACTTCAAATTTCCGAACATACTTCACGGCAAGGTTCTGAACCCCTGCGTCTTCAATGGCCACTGCAAAGATCTTATCATCCACAAACTCCCTGTCATCCTTATCAATGATGATGATGGCATCCTTTGGAATTATAGGTTCCATGGAGTCACCACCCACCCTGGCAGCTACAAGATTGTGGTTTGCCCGGTGGCCTAATTCCGGGAGGTAGACTATAACCTCGCAGCTGGGCCTTTCATATTCATCAAATGATGATTCATTAGACCAGGCAGCAAGCTTGCCCGACTCCATCAAAGGCACACCCCTATAATCTGGGGCCTTTGGGGTGAGGAGATCCTTCTCTTCATCTGAATTTGTTTGGACTATGAGGGGCGTGGGTTTTCCTTCTATAAGATCTCTTCCTTTTTGTATAAAGGCGATATAATCAGTTCCACATGCTTCTGCTATTTCAACCTGTAGATCGAAAGAAAGCTTTACTTTTTCAAGCTCAATTTCGTTTTTGAAATATTTAAATATAGAGGTGAAGGCACCTTTAGTTTTCCCAATATCTGTTGCAATAAAGGTTTGAAAACCCCTTCCATACTCTTTGTTTCGTTCTCTGAGAGCTTCAAGAAATTCCTGTTTTATTTTGAGCGATTTGTTCATACCGATATTTACCTCTGGTAAGCAAATGGTGTCCACAAATAAAAGTTCACCTATGGTATATTTTCACCCATAAAAGGTATAGCTTTGGTAAGCTTTAGCCGTGAAACGAGGAATGAAAATACAAATAGCCCGAAAAACCGGACTTTTTAAATGGTATATCTCTCGTATATTTTCAGAGAGCGATTCATCTAAACCCTCTTGGGGTGCTTCAAAAAAAATAGGCTATGTCACAAAAACTCGACCCGAACTGTGAAGGGTAGGAACTTGCTTTTTGTCAACAAGAGTAAAAAAAAAGTCCAAACGCTGAAATGTGCACCAAGCCCTGCACGGACACAGCATGTTGTGTCCGTGCAGGGCTTGGTCAAAATATTGCTGAAATGAAAAACAGGCACCAGACTGACAGAGTCTAAATAATTCTGAATTTTTTAAAAAATTGAGACTATATTGATTTAAGGCGGATTTTAAGCATGGCTCACTGACGATTCCAAAGTCCCTTTTGAAAAAACATCAATTGCAATAATCAAAGGCCGGAATACGCACTTTGCCTTGGGTTTCACACCAGGGTTATTTAAAAAAGGTCAACAGGGCATGTAAATTGGTCAGGGGATGGGGCGGACACCCGGGAATAAATAGATCCACCGGTAAAATGCTGTCCAGCCCTTCGGCAATTTCGGGGCTTCCCCGGAACGGGCCGCCGGTCAGGGCGCAGCTGCCCACGGCAATCACCACTTTAGGTGAGGCGGTGGCCTCGAATGTCTTGAGCAGAGCGGTTTTCATGTTTTTTGAAACCGGGCCTGTCACAACAATCCCGTCGGCATGACGGGGAGACGCCACAAAATTGATACCAAAACGGGCAAGGTCGAAAAAGGGGGTGGCAAGAACATTCAAGTCCGCTTCGCAGGCGTTACATCCGCCTGCCGATACCTGCCGGAGCTGAAGGGACCTGCCGAACAGCTTTTTAAAATGCTGCTTTGAATGTTCAGCCAGAGCCGGCAGCCCGCCATCGGTCAGCAGGTGCTTTTTTTCAGATACGGAGATTTCAAAATCCTGGGTAAAGGAGATGAATTCTCCTTTTGAGATGTGTTCACATGTGCCGCAGAAGACACACCGGCCCATGTCGATCAATTTCCCGGAGATATCAATGGCATCCTGGGGGCAGGCCGCGGCGCATTCTGCGATCACTTCAGCGGGCGCATGCCGGTTTATCCGGGGCCGCCCGCGGTAACTTGACGGCAGGTTGATCTTTTCGTTTGGGTAGCCTGTTGTTCTGTAACCCTGATCGAGTCTGTTTTTTAATATGTTGAACATTATTTTCTCTCAAAAAATTGTGTTGAAAGTGTCTCTTTTAATGTTGTGACCATGTCACCCATTGACTCTTAAATCGGTTTGCCTAGAGATCAACCCCGCAATAGGACAGATTAAAACTCTTGTTGTTAAGGGGGAAATCTGAAATTTCCGTATCCCTCAACGCCATGGACAGGCCGTTCCAGTTGTGAAAAGACGGATCTTTAACCTTATAACGGAGGATTGCGCCATCCGCATCGGTCAGGATGCAATGGGACAGCTCGCCACGCCAGGCTTCGTTCAGGGTTACAACAAAAGAGGACGGCGCAAGAGAAAGCTTTCTGTTTTCAATGGAGCGGGTTTTGACAGGAGCGCTCAGGAGGGTCGTGATGATCTCAAGGGACTGGAGAATCTCTTCCCCCCTCACGGTTGCCCGTGCATGTACATCTCCTGTTGGTTTCGCATTTTCAGGGATATTCAGTTGACCATAATGCCCGGTTGGAAAACAGCGCCTCACATCATAGGGCAGTCCGCAGGCACGGCCTGCAGGGCCAACCAGTCCAAGTTTCTCTGCGTCCGCCTTGGTCACAGCGCCACAGTCATCAAAACGGGATTGGACGCTGGAGTTTGTCAGTAAAAGATTGATCACATGCTTGACCTGGGGCGTCAGTTCAGAAATACGTTCGTTCAGTGCCTTCCGGATCTCCTCGGTCAGGGCAAACCGGGTTCCCCCTGGCCGGACCAGGCCCTTGCCGAACCGGTTGCCGCATATCAGAAGCGTCATGTTAAGGAAATCTCCCCTCATGCGGCCGAAGTAATTTGCCGGCGGCAGAAAGGCAACATCACCGCTTAAAGCACCCAGGTCGCCGACGTGGTTGGCGATACGTTCAAGTTCCAGGGCAATGGTCCGGATGATCTGTGCCCCTGGATCCGCCTGAAGGGATGACAGCGCCTCAACGGCCTGTGACATGCAGAGTCCATAACCGACAGCTGTATCTCCGGCAATTCCTTCGACAATCACGGGCAGGCGTTTGGGTGCCACACCCGGCAGCATTTTTTCCACGCCCCGGTGCTGGTATCCCAGTTGGATTTCAAGGTTCAGCACCCGTTCACCAATACAGTTGAACCGGAAATGTCCGGGTTCGATCACCCCCGCATGAACCGGGCCCACAGCCACTTCATGGACCTCTTGGCCCTCCACGGCATAGTAATCAAAATTTCCTGGAATATCCCGGGTATAGTCATTGCCGAAAACATCCTGCCTGTTCAGAAAGTTGGCGTGATATCGCACCATTTTAAGCCAGGGATGGCCTTCCGGACGGATGGCGTACTGCTCGGCAATCTCCCGTTCAAACATGTGGAACGGCTCGCACTGACTGGTCATTGAAGGATAAACATCCGGGGCGTCGCAGGAGGCCACCTTGAGTGTATCCTTCCTTAAAACCGCCATCAGCTTTATTTTGCCTTTGTCGGAAAAGGCAAAATAGTGTACTACCTTTCCCCCGACCCGGATGATACTCAAAGCGTTCCGGTAAAAATTATCAAAGGAAAGATGGGGAATCTTTTCTCTTCCTATTGCTTCCCCGTTTGAAATCTGCAGAAAATCTGTTTTCATTAAACGCCTCCACCGATGGAAGTAATCGCTTCCACAATCGTCATGTACAGGGTATCCGGCATCCAGAAGGAAAAAACCACCGATGTCAGAAGAAGAACATACTGGGGCCAGAGCATTTTGCCTACCATATGCATTCGATGCTTTCTTTTTGAATCTTCAAAGGAGATGCTCATGATCTGGTTTGCGAGACCCGCAAAAATAATACAGATGGTCCCCATGAAAATAATTGCCCCAACATGGTGACCGTTTCGGAAGGCCCCCATCACAATGAACATCTCTCCAATGAACATTCCAAAGGGAGGAAAACCTGAGATGGCTACAAAACCTGCAAAAAACGCGATAAAGGTTCTTGGCATGCGGTAAACAAGCCCTCCGATATTTTGAATGATCTTGCACCTGTAACCCTGAAGAATATTGCCCGAGGTTAAAAACAGGGAGGATTTGATCAGGCTGTGATGGATCAGACAGATCATGGCACCGTAAACACCGATGCCGCCGATGCCGGTTCCAAATGCAATGATTCCCATATTCTCAATACTCGAATAGGCCAGAAGTCTTTTGTACTCGGTTTGCTTGAGAATAAAGGTTGCCGCCGCCAGCATGGATATCAATCCGAATATCATGAGAATCGAACCGGAAAAATCTCCCAGGCCTGCGGCATGCATGATTTTATTGGTTTTAAAGATGCCAAGGTAAGCACAGTTGAGCAGGACCCCGGATAAAAGAGCCGATGCCGGACTCGGCGCCTCGCTGTGGGCGTCCGGCAGCCAGGTGTGCATGGGGGCAAGGCCCATCTTTGTTCCATATCCCACAAGAATAAAGACAAAACCCGCCTTGAGCCATTGGGGGTCCAGGCTTTTGGCCACGGCTGTCAGACCTGAAAATGAGACCGGCGCATTAACCTTGCCGGTATCCATGGCCACGGTGATCAGAACCGAACCTAAAAGGGCCATGGCAATGCCCACCGAGCAGATCAGGACATATTTCCAGGTGGCTTCCAGGGATTCCGAGGTCCTGTATGTGTAAATAAGCGGTGCACTGGCAAGTGTTGTCGCTTCAATGGCGATCCACATCACCATGATATGATCGGAAAGGGTGACCATGGTCATGGTGGAGAGAAACAGCAGCATGGACCCGGTAAATATGTTTTCCGACTGAATCTCGGCGGCTTTCAGATACGCTGTCGAGTAAATGGAGATTAAAAAAAACAGAAGGGAGATGACGCTAAGCGACAGGAGCCCTTCCGGTGATACGGCAAAGTAGGCCGCAAGTATGGCAGTGGGTCTTTTGATCCACAATAAAACAGATAAGAGCAGATGAATGACACCCGTGATCACCAGGATTCTGCGCCCTGTTGTCTTGGGAAGGAAAAATACAATCCACCCTGCAATAAAGGGGATCAGGATAATGCTTTCAACCATGATACAACCACCTATTCCTTTAATGTCCGTAATAAAGCCGTGTCCATATTATCAAAGGTTTTCTTAATATTTTGAAGAATGATGGCCATGATCATCACTGCGGCCAGCACATCCAGAAGTATTCCAAATTCAACAATGTGAAGGGCGCGTACGGAAAAGGTTGTTCCCACAAGATAGATTCCGTTTTCCATCATGATATAGCCAAGGACCATGGCGATGGCGTTTCTCCTGGCGATCAAAATGAACATGCCGCCAACCAGAAGCACGATGGTGGTGGGCAGCAGCAATGAACTTATGCTGATGGACGGGACGTCAAACTTCGGACTGACATATGCCGCCGCAATGATCAATCCCAGGCCGATAAGTATGGATGCGTTGAACCCGATGATCGGCTGGACCTCACGGCGGACGGCCACTTTTTTGATCGCCTTGTAAATGCACAGGGGGATGACGATTCCCCGGATTGTCATGGTCACCAGGGTAAAGAGGATTTCACTGGTGGACAGGTCATGCCCCATAAAAAGCGGGACAATGGATACAATGATTCCCTGAAATGCCATCACCTTGATCAGCCCGGGCAGAAAGCTGGAACCAAAGGAAAAGAGAATCGACAGAAGGGCCAGTGACAGGATGGTGTCAAGGGGTTCTATCATCGGATAAACTCCATGGTGAGAATGGTTGCAAAAAAGACCAGGCCAAAAGATGCCAGAACAAATCTTGGCACCTTGTCCATTCTGAATCGTGCCATCACGGATTCAGTGATTCCAATGGCCCCATACACCGCTATGAGCGAGCCTGTGAACAGGCAGAGATCCTGAACGGGAAATTGCGTTTTAAAGGGGTAGATCAACCGGCCAAGCAGTGTTGAATAGAAAAAAAGTTTGTAAAACGATCCCAGCTCAATGAACGCGAGATCCGGGCCGCTGTGGTCCAGGACCATCACCTCATGGATCATGGTCAGTTCAAGGTGGGTGGTTGGATCATCCACGGGTACCCGGGAATTTTCCGTGAGAAGCACAATGAAAATGGCAACAATAACAAAAAAAAGGGGCGCTCCTGCCAGATGCCAGAGGCCGGAAGGTTGACTGCCTGAAAAGTAGGAAGCAAGGGTCAGCTGGCCGGTGAGTTTGTAAAAATAGACAAGAACCATGAACATGGTGGCTTCGCAGATGATGGGGAAATAGGCTTCCCGGGCCGCCCCCATCCCTTCAAAGGGGGATGCTGTATCAAGGGCGGCGGCAATGGTGAAAAAACGCCCCAGCCCCAGCAGATAAAACACAAAAATCACATCACCATGGAAGGAAACAATGGGGTTGTTCCCGGCAATGGGCAGGAACATAAGAACCGTTAAAGCTGAAGCAAAAGAGACCATGGGCCCCATTTTAAAGATGAATGTCGTGCTGTTGCTGTACACGGAGCCTTTTTTGAAAAGCTTGAGCAGGGTATAATAGTTAATGAGCAGGGGCGGCCCTTTTTTCCCGCCGAAAAAGGCCTTGACCTTCAGGATGATCGCTGAAAAAAAGGGTGCTGAAAGTATGGCAAGTCCCAGGAGAATAATCGATTTAATCATAAACTTTTCCCACCTGTTTTATGAAATTCCCACCAAAATGCTGCAATCACAGGAGTTTCCTTTTCCGTTGCGGCCAGGAGCAAAATACCATGGGAGTCCTGCCGGTTAGAATTAAACAAAAAAGAGCAATACAACAATTGCCAGAAGGATATACGCGATATAAAGGTGAATATCCCCATGCTGAATCCACCTGAGTTTATCAAATATGGCCAGCACCGGTTTCACAATGACCGTTCCCAAATGAACCTCGGCAATATCACTGATATGCCGCTTGTAATGGGTCTTTTGGGGAAACAAGCCGTTTACAGCCGGGTGATCTTCGCTCAACGGGGCCACGGGTTCGAAAAACTCAAGAATGGATGCCCCATAGGAGCCCCCGGTATATTGCATCCTGGGCGTTGGCTGGGTAAAACCACAGTCCCAGGTTCCAAAGGAGGTAACTGGCTTGCCTTTGTACAAAAAGAATCGAAGTACCAGGAGCAAAAGGAAGACGGTTATAAAGATCGCGGCAGCCAGGGTGATATTGCCTGTCATCCGGATAAAAGGTTCAATGGGCATTTCACCGTGCACAAGTCCCAGGGATGCCACGCCTTTGAGGGCCATGATAAAAAAGAGTTTTGGAAATAGTCCGATCAGGGCACAGGCGCCTGCCAGGAGAACCATGGGCAGAAGCATCATTGGCTCATTTTCATCCAGGTTATCAGCAAACCCGTGCCTGGGTTCTCCCTGGAAGATAATCCCCATCACCTTTGTGAAACATGCCAGGGCAAGTCCTCCGATGACAGCCAGGCTGATAATGGCAAGGTGGCTCATGATGAATGAGGTCTTGTCCAGCCCCACCCCTTTAAAGCCGGCCATGTAAATGAAAAATTCGCTCACAAACCCGTTAAAAGGGGGAAGCCCGCAAATGGCAAGGGATCCCATGAGGAAAGTGATGCCGGTTACTTTCATCTTTTTAAGGAGGCCGCCCAGGCAACTGATGGCGCCTGTTCCTGTTTTCCGGATCACCATACCGGCTCCCATAAAGAGGAGGGATTTGAAAATGGAGTGATTCAGCACATGGAGGAGCCCGCCGGTGAATCCAAGCACGGTCATGATGTTGTTTCCAGAGGAGACGCCAATCATGCCGATACCCAGGCCAATAAGAATGATCCCGATGTTTTCAACGCTGTGATAGGCCAGCAGCCGTTTAAGGTCATGCTGGCCGATGGCGTAGACAACGCCCAGTATTCCTGAAATCATACCGGCACCGCAAACCATTCCACCGATTATGGGGGAATTAAGCCCCAGTATGGCGTACATTTTTACAATTCCGTAAATGCCTGTTTTGATCATCACGCCCGACATGACAGCTGATATATGGCTGGGTGCTGCCGGATGGGCATGGGGCAGCCAGACGTGAAAGGGGAAAACGCCGGCTTTTGATCCGAAGCCTAGGAAAAAAAGCAGGAAAACAATCATTTTTGCTCTGTCGGGAAGGGTGGCTGCGGCCGTGAAATCAAAGCAGCCCGTATGGCTGTACATCACTCCAAAGGCGGCAAGGATAAACATAGCTCCCACATGGGAAAAGATAAAATATAGGTAGCCGGCACTTCGGTTTTCAGAAGATTCATAGTTGTACAGGACCAGGAAAAAAGAGGAGAGAGACATGATTTCCCAGCTCAACATGAATGAAATCATATTGCCGGCCGTGACCACCAGCGCCATGGAAGCAACAAGCAGGGAAAAAAACAGATAACTGAAAGCTGTTTTCCACGGTTTTTCCCTGTTGTTCATATAATGGAAGCTGTAAATTGCCGCCATCATGGAAACGGCAAAAATTGCGATCAGGAAAAATGCCGACAGACCGTCTGTTTGAAAGGACAATGAAAACCTGTTGAGATACGTGAAGGAAGCAGCACTCCCTCCCGGATGAAACAATTCGTTCACGGCGTAGCCCAATCCAATCAAACAGCCAACGCTGATGGAAAGAACACCTGCAGCCTTCATCAGAATAAATTGCTTCCGGAAAACAGTGGGCAGGATACCCCCGGAAACGATTATGATAACAGCTAAGAATAAAAGAGACATAAACACCCTTTCCCGTTTAAAAAACAAGTAATCAAACCAACTCATCTGAACTCACGCGACTCAGCAGGAGCAAATACTGTACCATGATCTGTTCGTGGGTTTCATGGGCTGTTGTGTCCGCCGGGACAGGGGGGGATATGGAAACGCAAATTGTTTTCAAATAAAGAAATTCATTGATTTACAATCTGAAAGCGGGTTGTTTTTGCGGGGCAAAATGCCCCGCCGTGGAAAATTGCCCCAATGACCTGCCATCCACGGCAGGCCATGGGGAAGAACCTAGGCCTGGATTTCAGTCAGGGAAGATCAGTCAACTCCGAATAGTTGAAGTTTCCGATAAAGGGTTTTTCGGTCAAGCTTGAGAATCTTTGCCGTTAATGTCCGGTTGCCGCCTTAATATTTCGGAAATAGTATAATAAATATCGGTTCTTCTACGCGTTTTTCCTCACCTCGGGCGGCAGCACGATGTCGGCCATGCGCCTTGCCATGGAATAGATCCGCAGCAACTTGTCGACAAGAGAAATTTCGATTCTGGCGGTTTCAAGTTCAACCGTCTCGCCTTGACCCAGGTGTTCCGATTTTAGGGTCAGCAGCTTTTCGGCAAGAAGGGTAATCCTCTCTTTCCTGTCGCGCACTTCCGTTGCTGCCAGCTGATCGTTATCCCGGATCGATCCGACGGCAAGCTCTACCGTTTTGAGGACCTCTCCGTGGAGGTCAATAGCTAGCTGCCGGGTGGTTTCGCTGACTTGCCGCTCCTTTTTAATGAATTTTAGGACCAGGCCGGAGAGCTCGGTTTCGATTACGTCGGCCAGGGCTTCCAGGGTCACGGTCGCGCCCATCAGGTCCTGGTGGGTTTTGCTTTCATCCCTGGTCAATGACTGTTGCCGGATAAGGCTCAGGAATTTAAAAATGGCGGATTCCAGGATATCCACCTTATCATCAAGCTTGATGATCGCATCGACATGCTGCTTGTCGCGGTTCTTGGTCGCCCCCGCCAACTCCTTCAGCATTGTTGCGGCAATCTCTCCCATGCGTCCGAATTCAAGGCGAACCTGTTCCAGGGCCACCGAGGGAACGGATATCACCTTATCATTGAGGTATTTGGGTTCGATGATGATGGTGGTCTTTTCAGGGCGATCCGGGCATATTTTTTCCGCAAGCTTCGCAAACCATCTGGTGAAGCCGAGAAACAACAGTGTATTAATTATATTGAACAGGGTATTGGCGTTGGCGATCTGCCTGGGAATCGCCTGGCCGGCATCACCGGGCGAGACCGCAATCGCCATGGCGGCGAGCTGACCGATCAGGGGCAGCCAGATCAGGACGCCGATAATGTTGAACAGGACATGAACGATGGCCGCCCGGACCGCTTCCACCGGTTTGCCCATGGCAGCAAGGAGGGCCGTTACACAGGTACCGATATTCGCCCCAAGGGCCAGGGCGATGCCGGCCGGCAGGGTGAGCAGCCCCTCGGTGGCCATTGCAATGGCAATACCCACCGTGGCAGCAGAAGATTGCACCAGTCCCGTAAAGAGAGCCCCTGCCAGGATGCCGAGGAGGGGCCGCTCCATGCTCTTTAGAAATACCATGAAAGGTTCATAGGTGCGAAGGGGCGCCATGGCTTCACTCATGACGCCCATGCCGTAAAACACCATGCCGAGGCCCATGAGCATCATTCCTGAATACTTGACGTTTTCCCGTTTGGCGGTAAAGGACATGAAAAATCCGACGGCAACGGGCAGGAGGGCGTAGGATGCAATATTGAATGCCAGCAACTGCGCCGTCATGGTGGAGCCGATATTGGCGCCCATGATCACGCCGACGGACTGGGCCAGGGTCATCACTCCTGCGCTGATAAAGCTGACCACAAGTACCGTGGTCACCGACGAGGAGTTGAGCACGGCGGTGACAAAGGCTCCGGTTGCAGCCCCCAGAAAGCGGTTGGTCGTCATCTTTGCGAGCAGGGTCCTGAGCATCTCGCCGGCGGCTTTCTTGAGCCCTTCGGAAAGCAGGTCAAGCCCGGCAAGGAACAGGGCCAGGCCGCCGAAGAGTCCCATGATAAGTTTAAACCAGTCGATGGTTTTGTCTGCGGTTTCCGCGCATGGGGCAGAAGGAACGAGAATTAAGCAGATAGAAAAAACGCAGAAGAGAAAGACTGCTGTTTTCCGGTAGAAAGTGGTGAACTGCATAATCGTATTATCCTCTTTGATTGATTGGAATAAAAAACAAAGGTCTCTCTTATGTTGCCGAACTCCAAGTTTGAGGCTGGATTTCAGTCAGGGGGGATCAGTCAACTCCGAATAGTTGAAGTTTCCGATAAAGGGTTTTCCGGTCAAGCTTGAGAATCTTTGCCGTTAATGTCCGGTTGCCGCCTGTTGTTTTGAGGACATGGAGTATATATCGGCGCTCCACCTCCTGCATGGAAACAAGTTCTGTGGGATTGTGGGTGCCGGATAGAATCGGCTCATCCTGGTGCGAACAGATTTTCCGGGGTAGATCTTCCGGAACAATGGTGTCATAGCTGGCCAGGACAACGCCATGCTCAATGGCATTACGTAATTCCCTGACATTTCCCGGCCACGGGTAGGCCAGAAGCTTTTCAGCGACTTTGGTGGAAATCTCCTTAACGTTTTTTTCCTGACGGCAGGTGAAATATTCAAGGAAATGTTTTGCAATCAGCAGAATATCCGTGCCCCTTGACCTTAAGGGAGGCATTTCAAGTTGAAATACATTCAACCGGTAAAAAAGGTCCTCACGGAATGTTCCCTCTTCAACGGCCGATTCCAGATCACGATTTGTAGCGGTCACAATGCGGACATCAAAGGGGATTTCAGTGTTTCCTCCCACGGGCCTGACACATCGTTCCTCCAGGGTGCGAAGTAATTTTGGCTGGAGAGACAGGGGGATTTCGCCGATCTCATCGAGGAAAAGGGTTCCTCCATGGGCCTCAAGAAAAAGACCTTTCCGATCGTTTTTAGCATCCGTAAAAGCGCCACGCACATGGCCGAACAGTTCACTTTCAAGGAGTGCTTCAGGGATGGCAGAACAGTTGACCGTAACGATGGGGCCTTCTGCCCTTCGGCTGTGCTGATGCAGGGCCCGTGCGCAGAGTTCTTTCCCGGAACCGCTTTCACCCGTGATGAGCACAGATATATCCGTGTCGGCAATGCGTGTCAGCAGTACAAACAACTCCTTCATGGGTTGGCTTTCACCGATTAAATCCTCAAAACACTGGGTTTGTTTGATGGCATGACTCAGCAGATTGACTTTTTCCTGCAGGGTCCTGTGGTTTACCGCCCGTTTCAGTGAAAGAGCCAGAATATCCAGGTCAACCGGCTTGATGATGAAGTCATAGGCACCGGCTCTTATGGCGGCGATGGCGGTTTCCATACTTCCGAATGCCGTCATTATGACAACCGGAATATCGGGGTAATTTGCCGAGAATTGTCTGCAAAGCTCCAATCCGTTTATATCCGGAAGATTGACATCGGTTAAAATTACATCAAAAATATTACTGCCCAGTGCACTGATTCCATCATTCCCGGAGGTTTCCCAGGATGGGGTGAAACCCCTGGCGCAAAGGTCTGCCTCAAGCATTTCACACATGTCCTGATCATCTTCGATTATTAAAATACGTCCACTCATTTTTCTTGTCCCATGGGCAGATAGATGACAAATGTGGTGCCTTTGGCTTTATCACTTTTAACGTCGATCCAGCCCTTATGCTCTTCAATAATTCCCTGTACAATGGAGAGGCCTAATCCGGTTCCTTCCCCTGCTGTTTTGGTGGTGAAAAAAGGCTCAAAAATATGCTCCAGGGCTTCCTTGCCAATGCCATCTCCATCATCAGTACACGCGATCCCCAAAAACTGTTCCTTCCCAGTGGGGTCTGTATCATCACTCTCTTTTTTAAAGACGTTAACATCCCCCCTTCCCCCATGGGGCATGGCCTGGATGCTGTTCATGATCAGATTGATCAGAACCTGCTGAATCTGATTGGGGTCCATTCGAAGCCGCATCTGCGTTTCTTCAGCGTGGGTCAAATTAAGAACGACGCCTTTTTTTTTAGCAATCGGGGTTAAGATTTCAAACACCTGCCTGATAAGCGACAAAACATTGGTGGAGGTGTATTGGGGTTTGCGTCTCCGGGTAAAATCAAGGAATTGCCGGATAATCCCGGTCATTCTGTCAGACTGGTTCTTAATGATCCTGGCGCTGTTAATCATATCCTGCAACGGCAACGTCCCGGCTTCGATCATTTTGGCCCTGCCGGAGACGATATTGAGCGGTGTTCCCATTTCATGGGCGATTCCTGCGGTTATATGCCCGAGGGTTGACAATCTTTCCGTGTGACGAAGTTGCTCAAGGGTTTTAATCCGTGCCTCATGCACAGTATCTATTTTATCCTGTGCCGTTTGAAGCTTACTGCACATCACGTTCATTATTGCTGCCTGATCTGATAATTCATCATTTCCCCTGACCGTAAGGTTGGGTTCAATATCCCCCTTGCCAATCTGTTTTGCCTTATCAGATAAGCGGTCCAGTCGTCTTTGAATTTGACGGTCGATGAAACCGTATAAAAAAAGACAGCTTGTCAGCAACAGAAGAAAGCCGACCTTTAAAGACCGAATCAGCATCTTGTGCGAGTATTCAGCCAGGGGGGCCAGTGATTGCTTGATCTCTATGGCACTTGTCGTGTGATTGTCAAGTTTGAGGGGGACATAGGTGTACCTGAACCCGGTCTTGCCCTTTTCATCGGTTTTCAGTGAAAAGATATCACCCTGTTTTAACCGGGTAAAATTAACAGAGACTATCCCGGGTGAATGGAGAGGATCAGAACTATCCACCAGCCATACCCAGCGAAGCGTTATCGAATGGTTTGAACTATTGGCATCGTTGATCAGTTCAATCGCCTTGTTTTCACCACTTTCCATCCATGCATGCTCGATCAGTCCGGACATGATGTTGCCGATCTGGATGGCATTTTCAGTCATGGCCTTGTCAAACTGGACCCTCTCTCGTTCAAGGCTGAGATAGCCATCCAGGCCCAGCAGGAGAGTAATTCCGAGAATTAAAAAGCCGAACAGTTTATAAAAAAGCTTCATCCACCACCTTTAATTTACACTGGATTTTCCCAAGTGGGAAAGCCTCCTCTCCGCCCTTATAGAGGCTTCTACATATCCTTTATGGGTAAATTATAAAAGGGTTAAATCAAATTAAGACCTTGCCATTAATTGATGCCAGGGTGGCGCATTTCCATCAACTGATGAATCTCCGTTGCCAGGGTTTGGTGGAGGACGGCTGAATTCTTCCTGAGCACGTTGGACATCACCACGACCATGTAGTGGAGCCGCGGGCTTGGGGCAGGGTGCTCCACAATGGCCACCGAGTTCAGCAGGTTGATCCCATTGCCCCGGTATTTGTAGCACTTGAACCCTGGCTCAGGCTTGCAGCTGTATAGGGAGCCCGACTTGAAGTAGACGGCGGCGGCGGCAAGGGCAGGCGATGATGCATAACGGATACGCCCCTGGGTCATGTAAAGAAGCCGCTTGATCTCATGGCTTGTGAACGGGTCCACCAGGGCCCCCTGTTCGAGTTTCATAAGAAAGCGCATCAGCTCCCTTGGGGTGGCATGGCTGGTGGTGCCGGGAACCAGGGCTTTCCCCCTTCTGGTGAAAAAGGAGCCCTGGCGAAGGAAGGCCGGGTCAAGGCCGTTCCGGGTCAGGGGCTCCTGAAGGCTTGAGGCCAGGAGCCTGCCCAATTGGTTCCTGGGGGTGCGGTTGAAAAAGGTCTGGGCTTTTTCCAAAGAAACCGGGTAGGCCTGCTTGAATTGCACAAGGAGCATCAGCTCCCGCATCACCATGCTTGCCGCCGCATTGGAGCTTGCCGACATCATCCAGTCAAGCCAGGTCCACAGGCTTGCCCGGTCACCCATCCGGACGGGTCTTTGTTCAACCTCTGTGCTCTCCAGGGTATAGAAGGGCACCTTGTGGCGGTCGGAGATGATAAAGTCGTCGGCCAGGACCATGGTGGTGCGCAGCAGCTGCATCCGTTTTTCCGTGTCGTCCGGAAAAATGTCAGCCAGGGCCTGGAAAACGGCCAGTGCCACCACAAGTTTGCCCACACTGCCGGGGTTGGCCTTGAAATCGCCGCGGATCTCTCCATACCCGGGCCGGTCCGGATCGCTCAGGTCCAGCACGGCAATGCCAAAGCGGTCCTCCCCCTGGCCCAGAAGCGCCTGGAGTTTGCGGCTCAATTGGAGATCTATTTCGGGAATCGTGAACCCGGGCCGGTCTTTCAGGCGAAGGTGGACCCGGTTCCAGGCCAGCCTGGCACCCGGAGGAAGCCTTCTTGCTGTCACCTTTCCGGCCTGGGCCAGGCGATACCCCTCCAGGCGAAGGATGCCTGTGCGGGCAAATCCGTCAAGGGGATAGGGGTGGCCGGGACTGGCAAGGCAGAGCACCAGGGCAACAAGGGTGAATCGGATAAGGGCGTTCATGGTACTCCTTTTCCGGGAACATGGTCAAGGTCGACCCGGATGCCCCGGGAGGCGTTTAACTTCTGGTCAAGACTGTTCAGGTAGAGGTTCTGCCGGGCCTGTCTGCTCTCCAGGAAGGGTCGGATCTGGAAGAGTGCCAGTTTTTCGCCATGGAAACCAAATTCAATGTCGGCCGGCACGGCCTTGTCCTGGTCGTCCCGCAACATGGGGAAGCGATCCGGAATGGAGCGGGAAAACGCTGTGAGTATACGGATCTCCTCCTCGCTTAAAACGGCTTGGGTGCCGCTTGCCGCAGCCTTGGCCATGCCGCCTTTTTCAAGCACGATCCGTTTCTTTGGTTCCGTGGCCTGGGCCAGGAGCTCCACCTGGCCGCTTTCGGTATGGACCAGCAGCTCCTCGGCGGTCTGGCCTGCGACCCCCCCCCCCACCCCCTCGTTGACCGCAATGGTGAGTCTGCCCGATCGGCCTGTCCTTGCGTCCACGGTGACCATGACTCCGGATTTTTCAACCGGCACCGTCTTCATAAGCAGCACCGAAGGGTAGACATGTTCCGGTGTCTCCATCAGCGCCTGGCGAAAGCCGTGGGCACGGAGGGTGAAGGGGGAGGCCCACACCTGTCTGATCGCTGTGAGAATGTTCTCAAATCCCACCACATTGGGCCGGGTCAGGTTGAGGCCTGCCCCGGAGAACCCGGGAAGATCCTCCACATTGGTGTCGCTCCTGACAAACACCCCGTAGGTGCCGTCCTGGCCGAATGTCTCTTCCATGGCGGCTTTCAGGGTGTTGCGGAACTCTTCCCCGGGATCGGCAGTGAGGATCCAGTCGTGGAGACGCGATAGAAAATCCTGGGTGAGACTCGCCTGTTGCCGGGGATTGTCTTGAAATAGCCGGATCAGGCCGTGCTGGTGCTGTATCCAGTCAAAGGTGGTGGGGGCGCCCGGTTCCAGGGGGTGATCCAGAAGGGCCTTAAACCAGCCAAAGGGGATCACCAGGCCGTTGGTAACGGTCTTGGGAAAGTGGTGTTTCAGCTCCCCGAGATTGGCCGCCTTTGGCCCGCAGATCCGTCCGGAATCCGTTGCCCTCAGGTGTGCCAGGGGGATGAACTCCCGGGTTGTAAGATCAAGCTTTTTCAGATTCAACCGGATGCGGGACGGCCGGGAATCGGCGGTTTCAACAAAGATATTGTCCCAGCCGGCATCGTCCTCAACCAGTTGGACAACCCCGCCGGGGCTGGCGGCCAGCACCACCTTTTTTTTGTTCTTCTCGTATAGCATGGGCAGAAGGTGCCGGGCCACTGTAATGTTGGGGATGCCAAGGTTGCGGGCCAAAAGCTGGACATGGGAGAGGCTGTTGCCGTGGCCTGCCGTGATGATGCCGGCAACAAGGGGAAGGTCCTGGGTGGTGGCGGGCAGGACAACGATGGCGTCAGGGGCGAAAACCGCTGGATCGCCATTGTTTGCCGGGATTCTGATAACGCCCCTGGCAATGCCCGGATTTAAGGCGGTGATCCCAACGGAAAATTTCCGGCCAAAGAGTTCGTTTTGGATCCCCCATCGCCTGGCGCTCTCCTTTGTCAGGCTTTCAAGCACCCTGGAGTAGACGGCAAGGATGCTGTTGTGGAGCCGGTCGTGGATAAAGCGCCTGGAAATGGGTTCGATGGTTGCAAGATGGGCCACGGTTTCGGAAAAATGGAACCCAAGGTTCCGGTCTGCCCATGACGGCATCCGGTCAGCGTATTCCAGGCTTTCCTGGAAGTCCATGAGGTAGGGATTGGTTTTAAGAAGTGAGGAGAACCGGTTGCCAAGCGCCTGCCACTGGCGCGGGGAGATCAGGCCCAGGCCGTAGATCATGTCCGAACAGGCGTTGAGCCACTCAATGCGCTGGCCCAGGCTCGATTCCGGGAGCATCTCCACCAGGGCGTTGCCCATGGTGAACAGCCCATCCTCCAGGGTCACGCCCATATCAAGCAGGGGGAGCAGGTTTTCATGCTCCCGGGTGTCGTGGATCTGATTTCGAAGCTGTGCCATCAACCGGCCGGCAATGGCGAAGCCCAGGGAGGGGTCCCTCTCCTCCAGGAGCTGATGGCCTCCCTCCAGGAGCATTTGGGAGAGGGTGGGGTCCCGGATGCTCTTTGACAGGGCAATGAGTTCCGGTGCTGCATCCCGGGGTCGGAATATTTCGTCAATGATTGCTGCCAGGCGTTCATACGATTGCTTAAGTCCGGGAAGGCCTTTTGTTGCGGCATGGTTGCGGACCTGTGCCCCATCGCCTGGCTCCGGCCTGACATGGAGTTTGGCCCTGAGGGGGGTGAACCCCGGATCCCAGTCTGCAATGGCAAGGCTCAGCTGTCTCATTTCGCTGATGGGGGCGTTCCCGGGATTCCGGGGCAGGAGCCGCACCGCCTCCCTGAGAACGAGAAACCGCTGGTTTCGCCAGCCAGGTTCCCCGGCCAGTGCGTGTAGGAGTGCCCCGGCTCCCCGGTCCTCGCTCTCGGCCTGCAAGCCGCCCCTGTAATAGCGGGCCTTGCGGAAAATCCAGCCGTCATCGGCCTTGATCAGGAACTGTTCCAGGATCATCTGCTTTAACATCCCAGGGTGCCGGGGATCGTCAAGAAAGGCTGCCGGGTCCATGCCGGCATAGATGTTGGCAATATAATATCCGCTCTGGCGCATTGTTTTGACCTGCTCGGTCCATTCGCCGTGCTGGACACCGCCACCGTGATCCTTGCAGCCATACGCCTGGAGCTCAAGAACGGTGCCGTCGTTGCAGAACCAGCGCAGGTGCTGGAAGGGCCCCCGGGGCGCTTCCTTCATCTCCAGGACCCAGCCTGCCATGACCAATGGGCCGGGCAGGGGGGCAGCCTGGGCTGCCAGCACGGAAATTGCCAGGAAAAGCAGGGTTCTCATAGGGTCAGGTCTACACTCTTGACAGGTTTTTAGTGAACGACCGTGCCTGGCGATGACACCTGAACCGTGACCCGTAAAAACCGGTGAACTGGGGGTCAGGGGTGCCGGTTGCCAGGATCTGTTGAACGGTAACGGTCCATGAACGATCTGCCCACCATGGACAGAAGGCCTGCCGGACCCATCTTACCCCGTTTCCACAACAGTCTTAACGATGCTGAAACAACATCCTTTGGAACATGGGGCTGAAGGGGGCCGGGTTTTCTTGCAAGGGATAATGCCCTTGTGGGACAGGTGGAGACGCAGAGTCCGCAGCCGATGCAGCGGCCAGGGTCGAGGGTTGCATGGTCGTTGTCCATTTGAATGGCATCCATGGGACACCGTTTTTCGCACACGCCGCACCCCGTGCACAGATCCGGGGCTGCCGTGGCCTGGAACGCAGAAGAGACCAGTTGCCCAGGGTTTGGATAGGTCTTGAGGGTTCTTAATATCCCGCAGCAGCAGCCGCAGCAGCAGCAGAGCCAGGTGATCTCCCTGCCGTTGCTCGGCTGGAGCACCAGGCCTGCCCGGTCCGCCTGCTTAAGGATGTCGAGTACCTCGGTCAGGGTTGCCCTGCGGCCGAAATTGTTTTTGATGAAAAAATTTTCGTCATCCCCAAAGGAGAGGCAGACATCCATGGGCTTGTCACACCCCTCTCCCTGCATCTGTCTCTCTTTTCTGCAGATGCAGGGCGCCACCACAAAGTGGCGTTTGGCTTTTACCAGCTCTTCGGCCCGCTCATAGGTCATCACTTCAAGATGGGTATCGATGCTTCGTCCCACGGGAACGGTTCGCATCTGGGGAATCTGTTTCCAGACCTTTGGGTCCATGAGATCCGGCATATAGTCGTTCATCAGGGTGACAAGTTCCGGGGTGAGCCGGCCCACCTGGTATTCCCATATCCCCACCACAAACTGGGCCGCCATGTAAACCGGCGGTTTGTCCGGCTGTCTGGACCTGAAAATGAGCCCCTTTGCCGCCATGGATTCCAGGCGCTTTTCTGTTTCAGCAAGGGGCAGGCCTGCACGGAATGCGATGGTTGGGGCCGGTTCCGATATCAGGGTCAGGCAGAGGGCAAGGTTTGCCTCTTCCCGTGAAAAGAGCAGTTCCAGGATCTTTATTTCAACCCCCCGTTCCGTGGGAGGGAATCCGCCGGGAAGGCGGTCCAGGTGTTGAGCCAGTTCTTTGTAGAGCAAAGGGAAGCCATCCATTGCCAAGGGGTTAAAAGTTATCAAACCAATATCCTGACCATACCAGGAAACAGGTTGCCGGGATAGCTCAATATGGTTTTTTCCGGCAACCGCCCTTGTTTGGAAAAGATCCATGATCCCAGTGTGAACCACCATGGGTGACACGGGTGCTGCCATGGACTTTTATCGTTTTTGTATTCAGTGCTTCAGGAATGTTTCTATTAGCCGATAATTATTTATAACAACTTGATTTAGCATATTATATTTGTAGTTTACGGTAAAATTTCCTTTCTTCCCATGTCCGTCTGCCCATCGTCCCTGTCCTGGAATGAAAATGATTCTATTCGCCGGTGATCCTATGGATGTTTACATCCGATTAACCTGTCGTAATAAGAGATGGGGCTGTTCATATGCAAGTTCTGGTTGGTGAATACTTCTTCCATCATTTTCCATTGGTTGGTTAAGGGATTCATCTTTATTGTTTTTTTACTTACGAAGAGGTGACATTATGATAGGTAATGTTAATCATGGTGTGCGGCAGTGTTGCTCCCGTGCCAGGCCACAGGCAGAGTCATTCAAAACCGGTAATAGGGTGATCCGGCCAGAGAAAACTTTTTCCACAACGTCCCAGAGTCTGTTCTATTCACAATCTGTTAATTACTCGTCCGGGAATTATTCCTATTCCTCACAGCTTGAGGTCCGCTACGACAGCGTCAGCATCGGCAGTAACGGTGTCACTTCTCCCCTTCAATCCTTCTTTAATAATCTGGCAGATTCCATGGGCGGTCTTTTTGATATGGGCGGGATGATCGATCAGGGATATGGGAGCATGGATTCTCCGTTTGCCTTTGCCGGGCAGATTCTCAACCGTATTAAAGCCGGGTTGACAGGTGACTCTCCCCAAGGGAATGTTGTGGCGGTCGACCCGCCTGCAGTACCGGAAATTCCGGCAGGTGAGGTCGGGGGAACCGTGCCTGACCCCCCTGCTGGCGTACCTCCTCCGGAGGCGGTTGAAGTATCCGGTGCAGAAGTAACCGTTCCTGTTGCCCAACCACAGGAACCTGTTGAACCGGAAGTCGTTCCGGCAGAGATGGCGGACACAGGGTCCGACGTCATTGAAGCCCCGGTTGCCCCCCCGGCTACAGTCCCTGTTGAAGCTCCGGCAGGCGATGAAAAACCAGGGCGTCTTCAAATGATCGAGCAGAGAGTTGAACTTGGCTATCAGAAAACCATGGTCGATCTCCTGGCCCGTGAGAATCCGGTTGTTCCTGAAAACAGCCAAAGAAAACAGCGTGATGATGCCTTTCTCCCAGTGAACAAGGCCCGTTCTTTGCTGCGACACGGATTGAGATCGTTAAGGCAAAATGCAGACGCTCCAGCCCCTGTGGGGTTTTCCAATGGGTTTGTCGCAGGCGGGGGTGAAACAAAAACCATGAGCCTTCAGGTGTTCACCCGGGATGGCGATCTTGTAAATATCGAAATCGGCAGCGCAAGATCCGCGTTTATGGGAGGGGGAGAGACCGGAGACGGTTCCAGTTTCAATATGTTCCTGGGGGCCATGGCCGGAGGAATGAATTTCTCCATTGAAGGTGATCTTGATGATGGAGAACTTAGTGCCATTGCCGAACTCATGGAAAATATAAACGATCTTGCCCAGGCTTTTTTCGATTCCGATCTGCAGGCGGCTTTTGGAATGGCCATGGAGCTGGGATTTGACCAGGATGAACTCACAGGGTTTGCCCTGGATTTGAATCATCAGAAAACAAGTTTTGCCGCCTTCCGGGAGCAGGGGGATGGTGGCAATGTGCTTGCACCGCCCGAAGCCGTGGGGCTGCCGATATTTGACACCATAAACGGGTTTGCTGATATGGCGCGAAATCTGATGAACCACGCGATCCTTGATCTCTTTGAGCAACCGACAGCATTTGTAACCAATATGTTTGACGCCCTTACCGTGGGCAACCTGTTTGATCCTGATGGAACCACGGAGAACGATGAAACTCAGCAGCCCGGAGCAATGGACACAAGATGGGTGCATGATCTCTTATCGCAAATGGCCTTTGTTCAAAACGGTGAAAGCCGTGAAGCAGGTGAGCCTGAAGATACCTCTGAACCCGATGGGGCCCCAGTCATTGATCAGGTCGTATAGACAATTGTGACCTCTTTGGGCAGAAAGCTGCGGATCAGCCGTTCCGATTACCGGGGCGGCCGGTCTGCAGCTTTTGTCTGCCGGGCCGGCACCGGGAAAATCCTGGTTGTGGTGTTTTTCCATTTGAGATATACCGGCTTCCTATCATTCCTGATAAGAACAAATTCTCTGTCGCCATCTCTATTGGCCGGATGGGTTACCGGGTTCTTTGTGGCTCTCTTGGATGAGAGCCTATATCTGCTACTTTAAATATACTCCCCGCTTCACATCCTCAATCAGGAACTGATGAAGTTTTCCACTCTCTTCTAAATGCTTCACTCCCCTGTTGAACGATTTTAAAAGACGTTTGCTCCGTTTAACTTTTTTTGAAAAGAGAAGATGGAGCTTAAAACTGTGAAATGGTTTGGGATGATGACTGAACAGATCGATTTTTTCTGGCCTGAATGATTTGCTCAGATAAAAATAGGTAATCTCTGGTTGGCCAGGAGTTATATCAAGTCTTCCTGCCATGAGCATTTTGAAGGTTTGCTGCTCGTCAGTCACCCAATTGACTTTTATCTTTCCCTGCTTTTCCGCATTATAGAACGCCTCCCCGTAAGTAAACTCTCGAACGCCTCCTATCTTAAGCTCTTTTAAATCGTCAAATGTCTTCCAATCAAAGTTGTTGCTTTTAAGATGGAAAAAGACCCATTGGCTTTTATGGACAGGTTCGCTGTAATAAAAATGTATGGTTCGTTCTTTCTTGAATCCCCAAAGCGCAGTCGCATCTGCCTGACCTTTTTGTGCTGTAACCAGTGCCCGCTTCCATGGATAAAATTTATATCTTGTATTGATCCCTTCAAGCGCGAAAGCTTCTGTGATAATTCTAGGCATAATCCCATTGTACTTTAAATCTTCTGAATACCGGGGAGGTAATTCTCCCGTCGTAATGACGATGGTTTCTTCGGCATAAGCCGCTTTAAACACAAGTATCGTGATGAATAAAACGCATATCCTTTTGAACTGTTTTGCCATTTGCCCCGCTATCTGTTTTCGGTCGTTCTCAAGAAAATTGTGGCCAGAATTATATCCCTTTTTTCAAACTAAATCCGATTCTTCTATTGCTGGAGCCATATCTGGCATTTTTTTACTATTTGCTCGTGCACATCCTTGTCTCTTCGCGGGTCTGATTTGGGCAGGTTAAAGGAGTGGTCTCCGTTTTCGATGATTTCAAGGTCCCGGGGAAAGGTGAGCCTGTTAAAAACTCTTTGCAGCAGGCCAAGATCGCAGAAGGGATCCCGTGTGCCTTCGAAAAAGAGCATTGGAACCGTAATTTCGTAGAGGTGGGCGTCCCTGGGGCTGTCTTTCCTGCCCGGGGCGTGGAGGGGGTAGCCGAGGAATATGAGCCGATCCGGTGTGATGGCATTGTTTGCCACCGCCTTGGAAGCGATCCTGGCACCTAAGGATTTGCCCACGGCCACCAGGGTGTTCCAGGCTTTATCCGGTCTGTCCTGGAGAAAGGTGAGGGCGCTCTGCCATGCTTTGATCAGCTTGGGCTCGGGATCGGGGGATTTCCTTCCCTTTTCCCGGTAGGGAAAATTGAACCTCAGGGTGATAAAGCCAAGTTTGGCAAGCCCCTCTGCCACACCCACGATGGAGGGATGGTGCATGTCGTTCGCCATGCCGTGGGCAAAGACAAGAGCGGTGCTGCTGTTGTGGTTCAGGGTGTCGGGTGCGGCAAGGATGCCGGAGACCGATTCGTCTGGGTTGACCGGGATGGAAACGGTTTCAATCTTCATTGGGCCCCCACTATATTTTGCTTTCAGGAGATATCCTTGTAAAAACGATGAACACCAATCTGGGTCACAAATGTTGCGTCATTCACCCAGGCCGGTGGTGAGATATATTCTGCATAGTAATGTGTCGCTTCGTCCGCCGGATCCGGAACCTGACGGGTAATGACCTGCATGGCAATCTCAAGACAACGGTTGAAGGTCGGATTGCTTGACTTAACCCTTTCGATTACACCCCGGTTTGGATCGTTGGAATTCCAGCAGGAGAACTGCCAGGGTTTAAGGCAAACCCTGCGAATCGTCTCCCCCCACCAATACCCGCCACGGGCCTGGGCATAGGCCACGCGATTCATGACCACCCAGCCGACTGCGATCTTGCCATCATCGGCTTCCCCCCGGGCTTCACCAAAAATGGTTCTTGCCATTATATCAACATCATTCTGATCCACAGGTTCGTCCGTTGTCATCTCTTCATCTTTTGGAATGTAATCGGCCGGTGTGATGAGTTCCGGACTGCGCATGGCGAATCGTGCGCGCATGGCCTGGTCAATTTCAGACAGGGAGTGCAGATTCTTTACACTGCCTGACCGTGCCTGTACATGACCTGGATCAAAAAAGTTTGTCCAGTAGTAGCCTGCGGTGAGTTCAAGTTCAACGGCTGTATCGGCATAGACTTTATACCCGGGGTGCTGGCCATCCCAAATGGCTCCCCCGGTTGCATTGGCAACAAAGCAATCCAGTGCCTCCCCCCATTGATGCCAACTCATTCCCGGTAAAGCGTTGGTGACATGTTTGCCATACCGGGGGCCAACAGAGGCTATCACTTCGGCCAGCCAGGGGGCTCCGCCGTCACTTAAACGCCGTATGGCCCGCTTGATTTCAGTCTTACTCCGGGATTGACGCCAAAGCTTGGCCTGGTTCCAGGGATCACGAACTGTGAAATAGGGTACCACCTTGACCCCCTGTTCCTCGCAGAGTTCCAGTAACTCTACGACTTCAGCCCGAAAAGAACGGTTTAAAAATTCGATTTTTCTCATTGTTTTTCCCCTTGCTTTGAAGCCTGAATAACCTCTGAAGGAAACAGTAACTGTTGGAAGTATTCCCTCAGATGTACGGAAAAGCCGTTTTGCTCAAGCAACTCAGACAACCGGATTCCGTTGCTCTGCCCTGGACAGCATTCCCCGGGATATGTCGATGCCCACATTTCGTCTTTCGGGGTTGTTCCTGGCCACATGAACGAACGCAAGCCCTGTGCCCACCGCAACCTCCCGAACGTGCTCACCATTTTTGATGTTTGCGATTTCAAGGGAGCGGTTTCGCGCTTTCGATTCTGTCAGGCGGCCCCAGATGTCATAACCCCCGGACAATCTGTCATACAGGGCTGCGGCATCGTGCTGTGACACCCTTGCGTCTAATGGTTTTTTTTCCTGTTGCATTGGGTTATCCTCTTTTCCGGCCCTCAACCCGCGCCCTCCCATTGATTCTCAAACAGGTCTGATCTGACAGGAGGTGATTTAGATCATAACAGCGGGGACTGGATCGCTTGAGGTTGTACTTGCGTATGTTTTTCATCTGCGCATATTAAAATCGGGTCGTCAAGTAAATAATGATTGAATCGGAAAAGGGTTTTCGATAGGGTGCGAAGGAATTGATAACAGGATTTATTCCAAGGAATTCCAGCAAGGGGGAACAAGTATGAAGTTCAGGCCGTGTATTGATTTGCGCAACGGCAAGGTGGTTCAGATCGTCGGGGGAACACTCACGGACCAGGGGGGCAAAGCCCCTGTCACCAATTTTGAGAGCATGCGGTCTTCACGGGATTTTGCAGAGATCTATAAACAGGATAACCTGACCGGTGGTCATGTGATCGCCCTTGGGCCGGGCAACCATGATGCCGTGATCGATGCCGTAACCGCCTATCCGGGCGGGCTCCAGGTGGGGGGCGGCATTACCCCGGACAACGCCCTTTCCTACCTGGATGCCGGAGCAAGCCATGTGATTGTTACTTCCTATGTGTTTTCAGGGGGCAGGATCGACATGGAACGGCTCAACACCCTGGTTGCCACAGTCGGAAAAGAGCGGTTGGTCCTGGATCTGAGCTGCAGAAAAAAGGGGGATACCTTCTGGATCGTGACAGACCGTTGGCAGACCTTCACCGATGTGGCCGTCACCCCTGAAACCCTGTCAAAATTGTCCGGGTTCTGTGATGAATTCCTTGTCCACGGTGTGGATGTGGAGGGAAAGATGCAGGGTATTCAGACGGAGCTTGTGGAGATACTGGGGAACCACGCCACCATTCCTGTGACCTATGCCGGGGGCGTCAGCACCATGGCCGACCTTGACACGGTAAACACCCTTGGCAAGGGCCGGGTGGATCTTACCATCGGAAGCGCCCTGGATATCTTTGGCGGCGCCATTCCCTACGCGGAGGTGGTTAAAAAGATGGGGTCGAGTCTGCACTCTTGACAGATTTTTGCTTGTAACGTATGGGGCGGGCCTACTGGCCTGACGGATTCTGGCTTGGGGCCGGCTGTTCTGCCCCGGGCAGGTAGGAATGTTCCCTGAAGGTGTTGATGAGAAACATGGCGGCAAGAACGCCTGTAACCAGGAAAATGCCTGCCCCGGTAACCAGGGTGGACTGCAAGCCGGCCCGGTCGGCAAACCAGCCCAGAAAGGGACCCAGGATGACAAAGGCGAGCCGGATGATGAGGCTCCTTATGGAGAGCACCGTGGCCCGGATCTCCGAGGGGGTGATCTCGTTGATGTGGTTTTTCAGGATCGGCGTGGCAATTCCCCTGATGATGTAGAATAGAAGTAAAAAGAAAAGCGCCCACATGGTGTTGAACAGGCCCAGGCAGAGATATCCCGAGGCAATGCCCATGGCGATGAACAGGATGGTGTTTTCCCGGCCAAGCCGTTTTTCAATCTTGTAGGCGTGCATGGATGTGACGCCGGCGGTCAGGTTCAACAGGGGAATTAAGATGCCGTAAAGGGCCAGGGGCAGTGCCAGAAAGACAAAGTAGGGCTGGACAAACCAGGCCATGGTCAGTGTGGCCGTGCCGATGACCGATGAATAGACGATGGTCGCCTGCAGTCCCTGGTTCTCGAACAATGCATATCTCACGATCCTGAGGATCTGTTTAAAACTGGTGGTGCCGGTCATCTCCCTGCGCGTGGGCTCAAACAGGGTCAGGGCTGCCGGGATGGCTGAAAATGCCACTGCCGCCTGGAAAAAGAAGGTGGTGCGAAGGCTGATGGCGGCAATGAGAACCCCCAGGGGGGCTGCAATGGCCTCGGCAAAGTTACCGGCAGAGATCAACCGTCCCTCGATCTTCAGGTACTCCTTCTCTTTTTTTGCTTCCTGGAGGGTGTCATAGAGCAGGGCGGAGTCGGAGCCGGAGATGAAACTCTGGCCAATGCCCAGGATGATTTCACAGGCCAGGAACCCCCAGAACCCCGTGGAAACGCAGTAGAGGGCGAATCCGATAAACCCCAGGACGCTGCCCAGCACCAGGGAGCGTTTTCTTCCCCAGATATCCCCGAAATAGCCGGAGGGAATTTCCAGACAAACAATGGCAGCCGAATAGACCGCCTTGAGCAGGAACAGGTCATGGGTGGCAAGACCGTTCTCCCGGTAAAACAGGAACACGATGGGCATGGTGAGCATCAGCCACTTGGAGAGCTTGATGACGTAGAGTCGGAGGATGTTTGATCTAACGGTTTGATGCATCGGTTCTCCCGCCGGTAAAAGGCCACAAGATAGCAGATTGAAGGTACCAGGTCTACACCCTTGACAGATTTCACGGCACCATGGCGGTAATGGCGACAATCAGCCAGACTTGCCCCCCTTGACAAAATTATAGTAGTTACTATAATAGTCACTAACGAAAACCAAACAGGGGAGACAGGAAGATGAAACAGAAAACAGGGGCATCTTTAAAGGCCGGGTTCCCTATTTTTATCGGGTATGTGCCTGCGGCCGTTGCATTCGGGATACTGGCCAAGGGCTGTGATATAACGCTTTTGGAGTGTTTTCTCTTTTCCGCCGTGGTCTTTGCCGGGGCAAGCCAGTTCATTGCGCTGAACCTTTTGGTCACGGGCATGGGGCCAGGGGGCATTGTCCTGACCACATTGCTTGTCAACTTCCGTCACTTTTTGATGAGCGCCAGTCTCTCCACACGGCTGGGCCACCTGCCAAAGCGATACCTCTTTCCCATGGCCTTCGGCATCACGGACGAGGTGTTTTCCGTGCTCTCCTTTACCAAAGGCGAGCTTTCCAAGACCCATGTGTTTCTGGTGGAACTGTGCGCCTATTCGGCATGGGTGGGCGGCAGCGTGGCCGGTTTCATCCTTGGGGGCTTTTTACCGGAGATTCTCTCAAAGAGCATGGGGGTGGCCCTCTATGCCCTGCTCCTTGCCATCCTGTTGCCCGAGGTGAAGGCGTCGGGCCGGGCTCTGATCCTGGCCATCTCTTCGGGGGTGCTCAACACCTGGCTGGTCCACCTGGATATCCTGCCCAAGGGGTGGACCATCATTGTCTGCATTCTAATCGTGGCATCCATCGGCAGTTTTTTCATGACCTGGGAAAAAGAGGAGGAACTATTATGAAAACATTGATACCCTTGATATTGGGAATGGCGGCAGTGACCTATGTGCCGAGGCTGATACCCCTGCTCTTCATTGGCAACCGAAAGATTCCCCAGCGCATGGATGGGTTTTTGAAATGCATTCCCCTGGCCGCCCTGGGGGCCCTGATCATCCCGGGCGCCTTCCAGGCTACCCCGGATCTGCCCGCAGCTGCCGTTGCCGGCATGGGATTCACCATTGTCTACGGTCTGTTCAGGGGCGGGATCATCGTGCCGGTCCTGGGATCTGTGGCAGTCACCTATTGCGTGCTGCTGGCTAATATCTGAGAAAGGAACAATATAGATGGATACGTCCCTTATCGTCATGGACGACATGAAACGGCTGGGGTTCTCCGAGTATGAGTGCAAGGCCTATCTTGCCCTGCTTGCGGAGTTCCCTTTGAACGGGTATGCATTGAGCAAGCTTTCCGGCATACCGAGATCAAGGATCTATGAGGTCCTGAAAAACCTGATGGCCAAAGAGATGGTCCTGGAGCAGGAGGAGGAGAAGAACAAGCTCTACTACCCGGTGGAGCCTGAGACCTTTATCAACACCCTCAAGGCGAGCTACAAAAAGGTCTTCTCCAACGTTTCCGACCATACCACAAGGCTTTACAAGGCAAAGAAGAAGGATGACAGGCTGGTGGTGATCCGGGGGAGAAAGCACATTATCGGCTTCCTGAAACAGCTCATCGGGGGGGCTGAAAAACGGATCGCCATGTCCGTGTGGGAGGAGGAGCTTACGGAGCTCTACCCGGAACTGGATCAGGCCCTTGAACGGGGGGTTTGCCTTCGGGGCATCTATTTCGGGAGCAACAACCGCTACAAGGACCTTGTCCCCCACAGGCGCATGGACCGGTACCTTGCCGAGAAAAAAGAGCGGTTCATGTCCATCATCATCGACAGCACCCACACCATCTCCGGCATTGTCTCCCGGGGAGAGCAAAGCAAGGTGACCTGGACCCGGGACCAGGGGTTCATGGAGATCAGCGAAGACTACATCTCCCACGATCTTCTGGTGAACCTCTACTCGGCATCCCTTGACAAGGACGCCGTTGATGGGTTCGAGGCCTTTGCCGACAGGGTTCACGACCACTACTTCCACTGACACGGTTGAGGTCTTGACCCCCGTCAAAAAAGGGTGTAGACCTGATTTTGATTGAAAATCAACCGATTCCGGGGGTGTTGTGGACAACTATCTGTATTGCGCTGTGTTTACCTTTTCCTTTGTGCTCATTTCGTGGTTTGTGATCCGGACGTCCAAAACCGTTAAAACCGGCAGGGATTTTTCCGTTGCCGACCGGTCCCTGACCGCAGCCCAGGTCTCCTGGGTGATCATCGGAACCCTTGTGGGAGGGATCTCCACCATTGGAACGGTCCAGGCCGCCTATGACCACGGGGTGGCTGCCTGGATCTTTACCCTGGGAAGCGGCATCTCCTGCTTTGTGCTGGGCTGTTTCTTTGCCGTGGCCCTGAGGCGGGAGCAGGTGGTTACTGTCTCGGAATTTCTGGGCAACTACTTTGGGGAAAGGTTCCAATACTACAGCAGCTTTTTCAACTCCCTGGGCATGTTCATCCACATCATCGCCCAGTACCTTGCCGCCATGGCGATCCTCCAGTCCGTATTTGGTTTTTCCCAGGTGATATCGGTGTTGATCACCACCGGGCTCATGGCCCTGTTTGTGGTTTCAGGCGGTATTGCCGGGGCCGGCACGGTGGGGAGAATCAAGTTCTTCATGCTCTACGGAATCATGGTGCTCTCCGCTGTTCTGGCGGTTCGGAACGGGGGGGGATTTGAAGCGATCCTTGCCAGGCTTCCCCAGGGGGGCCGTTTCCTGAGCCTCTTCTCCTACGGGGTGACCCCAACCCTGGTGGACATGGGCTCCATGATCGTGGGCGTGCTGTCCACCCAGATCTACCTCCAGGCGATCTTTGCGGCAAAGACCGTCAGGCAGGCCAGGAACGGTGCCTTTTTGAGCGCTCTTGTGATCCCGCCCATCGGTATCCTTGGCATCATCATCGGGCTCTACCTCAGGGCCTATTATCCGGATCTTGGGGCCGACAGCGCCCAGGCCCTGCCGTTTTTTTTCAAGATCGCCTTTCCTTCGGGTATCGCCGCGCTCTTTTCCGCAGGGCTGCTCCTGGTGGTGGTTGGCACCGGGGCGGGACTGGTGCTGGGGGTCACCACCAACCTCTATATGGATGGGATCTCCAAGATGCCGCGGTTGTCGGCCGGCATGGACCCGTTGCGGCTGATCCGGGCCTGTGCCCTGGTGGTGGTGGCAGCGTCCTCGGCCATTGTGTTCACAGGACTTGATTCCACCATCCTCAAGTGGAGCTACCTTTCCATGGGATTGCGCGGGGCGTCTGTGTTTGCCGGGCTCTTTGTGGTGATCTTCATGGGCAGTCTCAGGGAGTCAAAGGCGATGCAGACCGCCCTGTACCTGATGCCCCTGCTTTATATGCTGGGGGCCGGCCTGCAATCCTGACCGGCGTTATGCCCAATGGCGGTAAAGAGACCCTGGCCCCGGCACAATGGCTGAAAAGACTAATAAGCTAATAAGCTAAGCCTGACCCCAATCATCTGACCCCGATAGCCAGGCCAGGCACCGGGTTAATATCTGCTGGTGGACATCCGTCTGGGAGCGGGAGTCGGATTCGGGAAGCGTGAAGGAGTGGTTGCCGTCCCGGATGGTTTCCAGTTCATGGTCGCAGTTGAGCTTTTCAAGCACCCCCGCCAGAAGGTCGAGGTTGCAGTAGGGGTCCAGGGTGCCCTGGAGAAAGAGCATGGGAATATCTATCCCATAGAGATGGGCGTCCCACCGTTCATCTTCGTCCCCTGCCTGGTGAAGGGGATAGCCAAGGTAGATCAGCCCGTCCGGCTGGATATCTTTGCCTGCCACCGCCTGGGATCCGGACCGGGCCCCCAGGGATTTGCCCACGGCAATGATCCTGTCGCATTCGTAGGGGCTGTCATTCTTGAAAAAATCCATGGCCTTCTGCCATGCGTGGATCAGCTCATGCTTGGGGTTGGGGGTGTCAAGCCCCTTGTCCCGGTAGGGAAAATTGAATCGCATGGCGATGTAGCCTGCCCTGGCAAGCCCCTCGGCCGTGGCTTCAATGGTCGGATGGTGCATGTCGTTGGCCGTGCCATGGGCAAAGACGAGCCCTGTGCTGCTGTGGTGGTTGAGGCGGGCCGGGCGGTTTATGATTGCGGAAACAGATGTCTCCTCAGTGATGGCAATGGAAACGTGTTCGACTTTCATGGTGATAAAATGGGTCCTGATTTTAAAGTGTTGGAAAGGGGAGTGTTTAAAGCATTCCAAACCTTATGTCAAGAGTGCAGACCTGACCCCTTTATCCGTAAGGCCGGACCGGGGCTCTTTTTTACCATGAGCAGGTTGCCCAGAAGAATCAGGGCCACCCCGGTGATCGCCTCGGACGTCCAGTGGTAGTTCTCCCAGAGGGTTGAGAACAAAAGGGCCACAATGGGAAAGAGCAGGGTGGCGTAGGCGGCACGGTCCGCGCCGATGCGGCCGACAAGGGAGAGATAGCAGCCAAAGGCCACGATGGAGCCGAACACGGCAAGATAGACAAGGGCGGTGACATAGGGGGTGGACAGGACCAGCTCAAACTCCTTGCCGGTGACCAGGGCCACCATGAGCATCAGGAGGGTGCCATAGGCCATGCCGTAGGCGTTGGTCTGGATGATGGGCAGCCCCTGTTTCTGGTTCCGGGCTGAGATGATGTTGCCAAGGGAGGCGGAATAGGTGGCAACCAGGCAGAGTACCATACCTTTCATGGCGTTGTCCCCGAAATGAAAACCGGCAAGCTCGGGTTTGAACACGAATATGATGCCCACAAGGCCCAGGACCCCGCCCGCAATCACTTTGGGATCAAAGGGCGTCTTGAGAAACAGGTTGGCGTTGACCATGTTCATGACCACGATGGTGGAAAAGATCACTGCGGCAAGGCCGCTTGTGAGATAGAGTTCGGCCACGTAAAAGAGCCAGTAGTTGACCCCGAACAGGAGGGCGCCCTGGAGAAGCATGAAGCCGTGGTCCCTGGGGGTGAAGCGCATCTTGAGGTCCTTGATGACGCACCAGGCCATGAGCAGCGCTGCGGCCAGGCTGAAGCGGTAGACCACGGAGATCAACGGATCGATGGTGCCCAGCTGGAATTTGATGGCAAGCCAGGTGGAGCCCCAGATCAGTACGGTAAGGGCGTAGAACATGAGATTTTCCATAATTGGTATCCTTTGGGTGGACCTATGGGTGGTTTAACGGTTGCTGGAAAGCCTGGAAACGAGCTGGCCCAGGGTTTTCACGGCCCAGCGGTTTTTTTCGGACCAGAAGGCCGCGTTGAGCCGGATGCAGTGGTTGAAGTGATCGGTGGTTGAAAATATCTTGCCCGGCGCCACGGTGATGCCCTTTTTCAATGCCTGGCTGTAGAGGGCGATGCTGTCCACATTTTCGGGCATCTCCACCCACAGGGCAAAGCCGCCTCCAGGTCTTGTAACCCGGGTGCCGGCAGGGAAGTAGTGGCCCACGGCATCGGCCATCTGAAGGATCCTTTTTCCATAGATCTTTCTGATGGACCGCAGGTGGCGTTCGTACCCGCCGCTGACAAGGAATTCGGCAACAGCCAGCTGGGGCGGGGTGGGGGTTGCGATGTTGGTCACAAGCTTCTGGCGCCGGACATTGTCGTAATATCGGCCCGGAGCGATCCATCCCACCCGGTATCCCGGGGCCAGGGTCTTTGAGAAGGAGGAGCAGAGGAGCACCTCACCCTCTTTGTCAAAGGCTTTGATCACCGAAGGACGGGTGTCGGAAAATGAGAGATCGCCGTTGATATCGTCCTCAATCATGGGAATGCTGTGGCGCTTCATCAATCCAAGGAGCCGCTTTTTCCGGTCATCGTCCATGCAAAAACCCAGGGGGTTGTTGAAATTGGGAATCATCAGGCAGGCTTGCACCCGGTGCCGGTCAAGGGCGGTCTCCAGGGCTTCAAGGTTGATGCCCTGGGTGGGGGACATGGGAACCTCCAGCACCTTCAGCCCCAGGTTCTGGATGAGCTGGAGAAACGTGAAGTAGAGTGGGGCGCCGATCACCAGGGTGTCCCCGGGCTTGCACAGGGCGCGAAGGGCCAGGAAAACCGCCTCGGAAGCGCCGTTGGTGATGATGATATCATCCGGGTGAAGGGTGCAGCCGGCCTTGATCATCTGCTTGGCGATCTGGGTGCGCAGGCGAATATTGCCCGGCGGCATGGCATAGGCCGTGCTCTCCTGGGGGAAGCGCCGGATCCCGGAAGAGAGCATGCGGTTGAGTTTCGCTGTGGGCACAAGGGAGGGGTCTGGGATGGCCGCTCCAAACTGCACGAGATCCGGTGCCATCACATCCCCCATGATGCGGAGCACAAGATCGCTTGAGGTTATGATGGCCGGATCAAACCCAGGTGTGGTGATCTCGGGTTCCCTGGGCGGTTCCGGAAGCCTTGGGCAGACATAGTAGCCGGACTGGGGCCTTGCCGCGATCACCCGTCTGTCCTCGAGAAAGGCGTAGGCGGTCTTGACCGTGTTGACGCTCACCTTGAACTGCTGGCTCAGGCTTCTGATGGAGGGGACCCGCTCTCCAGGGTTGAAGGTGCCCCGCTCCACAAGGTCGACGATCTTTGATGCCACGGTTTCATAGAGCGGCATGGGCCGGGACTGGGTTGTTGAATGCGGTTTCATGGTGTTAATCTACAGGGTTTGCCGGAAATAACAAGGCACAGTTCCCGGGTTTGATAAGGGGTACAGTTTTTTGTGGGGCGGTTTTGAAATGGACACAATTGCCATGGGCAGGAACTGTGTCCCTGAAAGGGGTTGCCACGCCCGCTAAACCAGTATAACTATAGAGTTTTTCCATGTCCATTGAGCCGGTATTAACGTACCCAGATTTGAAGCAGAACGGAGAAACAGGATTGATGACACCCGATTCCATGGAGACCCTGGGCAGTTCCACTGTCCAGCACGGAAAACTCAGTGACCGCGTTTATCTGATGAAACTTTCGCCCCAAGACCGGGACCACATGGTTACCAGCCTGGACACCCTGGCCCGGGAGAAGGGGTATTCCAAGATCTTTGCCAAGATCCCAGCCGCCATGGAGGAAGGATTCCTCACGGGCGGCTACAGGGTGGAAGCAAGGGTGCCGGGCCTGTTCAACGGGGATGGGGAGGGTCTTTTCATGGGAAGATTTCTCACCCCGGCCCGGGCCAGGGTCAAGAACGCCGGGCTGCTTGACCAGGTGCTTGCCGCCTCCCTGTCCAGGGCCGGTGCCGTCAGACCCGTTGACAGCGGGTTCCGGGTCAGATCCATGGAACCGGGCCAGGCCGGGATAATGGCCGGTCTGTATGGTAAGGTGTTTTCCTCCTATCCCTTTCCCATCATGGATCCCGGTTTCATCAAAGAGACCATGGCCTCCCATGTGCGCTATTTTGGCGTTTTTGAGGGCCGGGACCTGGTTGCCCTTTCTTCGGCGGAGATGGAGATGGCATCATTGAGTGCGGAGATGACCGATTTTGCGACCCTTCCCCATATGCGGGGCCAGGGGCTTGCAGATTGTCTGCTTTTCGCCATGGGCCAGGCGGTTCGCTCCATGGGCATCCGAACCGCCTACACCATTGCCCGGGCCACCTCCTACGGCATGAATATCGTTTTTGCCAGGGCCGGCTATCGGTATGGGGGAACCCTTGTGAACAACACCCATATCGCGGGGGGGCTTGAGAGCATGAACGTCTGGTGGGCCGATTTGACAGCCTGATACAGGCTACTCCTGGTTGTGGCGCACCATGGTGATGGCGTCCACGGGACAGGGGGTGATGCAAAGCCCGCATCCAAGGCAGCGGTCCGGATCGAACTGAAGTTCATCCCCGGCGATTTCCCGGGCTGCGACCACACACCGGTCAACGCACTCCCCGCAGAGGATGCATTCATCCCTGTCCGTGACCGGAACAAAGTCGGAACGCATCATCAAATCTTTTCTGTTGTATTGTTTGACGATCTGAAGGTCGTGGCAGCAGCAGGAACAGCAGCTGCACAGGGCGAAAATCTGATGGTCCGGCATGTAGAGGCTCAGATGGACCAGGCCGCTTTTGTTGGCCTGTTTCAGGACCTCCGCCGCTTCTTTTGGTGTGATGTGGCGCGCCTTGCCCCTGGCAACCAGCCGGCCTCCCACCTGGTCAAAGAGAAGGCAGGTGTCAAGGGGATGGTCGCATCGTTGGTAATGGCTCCTGCATTCACAGGGCTGCAGGGCGATGGAGTCGGCGCTGTTGACGATCTCCACTGCCCTGTCCGTGGGCAGCACCCATTTTTTGGCATCAATGGATTCTGCCACGGGGATCACCCTGGACGAGAACGAGATCTTACCCTTTTCAAGCCATTGATCATAGGCCTTGACACGTTTTTCAAGAAAGGGATCCGGTTGGGTTTGGACCATGGTCAGCTCTCCTGTTTAGATAATCGGGATTGCAGTACTGACTGGGTGGTAAACAGGCCGATAAAGGGTACCATTTCAGACATTACCCGGTTTCCCTGAAAAGCAAAGGAGACGGCAAATGCCGCCAGGGAAAAGCCGAGCAGATAGATTGAGAAACGCAGTATCGGGTCTTTCCTGGAACAATGGCTGTTGATGAACCCTGAGGGGGCAAGAAGGGTGGTGACCACCCCGACAATGCAAACCCATGCCAGCATGCCCGAGGCCTGCAGCCGGTCGTAGAGATCGTTCAGCCACCACTGGTGGCTGATGAAGGCAAGGGCGCCGCTTCCAAGGTGGAGATTGATGCCAAGGAAGATCCGGTTGACAGGCACCCGCTTCAGCAGCATCACCAGGGTTACGAAAAGGGCCAGAATGCCTGCCGTAACAAAGGGGAGCTTCCAGTTTTGGGGAACAGTGGTGTCCATTGCCCTGACCAGGAGCAGGAAAAGGGTCAGGGGCAAGAACTCCATGGGTTTCAGGGGGATGCCGCCCAGGGTCGTGGTTCTCATTTGTTGGGGCCGAACTCCGGTTCATACCCTACAATGAACTGGGTTGTCGCGGTGTTGCGAAGGGCTGAAAAGTGTTTGTTGTTCTTGGTAAAGGGGCAGATGGGCATGGTGCAGGGTTCAAATCCGAATTTCCCGTAAAACCCGGGTGCCCCCAGGACAAAGAGGGGGCTCTCTTTGATGGGTTTCTGGCGCAGGGCAAACTGCATGATCTCGGAGCCAAAGCCCTGGCGTTGAAACTGGGGGGCCACGGCCAGGGGCCCCAGGTGAAGGCCGCAGATCTCGTCTTCGTTGTAGGCGTTTGAGAATGCGATATAGGCGACGACCTTGTTGATATGGATGCAGACCCATTCATGGATGGGGGTCTCGTTGTCATGGAATTGTTCCACGAGCCTTGCCTCGTATTGGCTTTTGGGAAAGGCAGAACGCAGCAGGGCCGATACTTTGCCGTAGGTCTCTTGGGTTGGTTTTCGTATTTTCATCATTTCCTCCAGGGGTTATCTGAATCAGGTGTAAGCATTTGCAGTTGCGCAGAGCATAATCCATGGCGCCGGACAAGTCAAAACGTTTTGATATCCGTGAAACCGGCATCCAGGAGGGGGATGCCAATGACGGTCGTTTCTGAACGGATTGATGGGAGATCCTTAAGTCAGGGAAATCCATCTGATTTCATTTGAATATTTAATTTCATTGGGCTATAGTTATTCAAGATATTTTCTGAATTCCCTTTGATCCTATATCCAGCAAGAGTCTTACAGACATCCTCTCCACAGGAGGAGTGTCCCCCTGCCAGGCCCGGTACACATGTTCTCTTACCCTCCAGCAGAACCGTTGCCGTTTTTACCATTTGGGTCCTTTTGGACCGGCATGTTCACAATGATCGCTATCAAAAAGGAGGTATCATGGAAGATCATTCAATGTACTACGACACTCTGGTCAAGGTAACCAATGCCATCTCCCATTGCAGGGATCCCGAAGAAGTGGCCCTGTTAACGGCGGAAAGCATCACGACCGCCTTTAAGGCAAAGGGCTGCTCGGTCTTTATCGTGGACAGGGATACCCGGGAGCTGGGGCTTGCGGCCTCCTTCGGTCTGAGCCAGGAGTACCTCAACAAGGGCCCCATCCATTTTATGCAGTCCATCAAGGAAGCAAAGGATGCCGTGCCCATCGCCATCTATGATGTCCAGGACGATCCCCGGATCGAATACCCCAAGGAAGCTGCCAAGGAGGGGATCTCTTCCCTGCTCGGGGTGCCCATCATTGCCCATGACAAGATCATCGGCGCCATCCGGCTTTATACGGCAGAGCCCTGGGAATTTTCCGTCAATGACATTACCCTTGTCCAGGCCCTTGCCCAGGTGTGCGGCATGGCAATGGATATGTGCAGGTTGTACAAGGGATACAAGACCAGCATCGAGGTATTGAAAAACATGAGGGAACCGCAGACGATTAAGGGTAACAAATGGACCCCGTTCGAAGGCGTCCCCAAGAGCGTGAATCCGTCCATCTGCGACTATTAGATGCAATCTGCAGGACAGCACCGGGGTCGACCAGGCCTTTGAATTCAGGCAGGGTCGGCCCCAGGCCATGGTAAATTCAAGGGACCCTGTTGCCTTTCGGCAATTTTTCACCGCTCCATTCCCATCCATATCCCCATAAATAGGTTGACAAAGTTTCTTTGCTGCTGCATCTTTTCTCCATGGGTACCCTACCGGGGTAGGGTACAAAAAACAACAAAGGAGCGGAGATGATTAACGAAGAGGTCAAGAAAGATTCCTTGGTCCGGCTGAAAAAGATAGAGGGCCAGATCCGGGGCATTGCCAGGATGGTTGAAAATGAAAAATACTGCATCGACATCATCAATCAGATCACGGCGGCCGAAAAAGCCCTGACCGTGGTCTCAAAAAATGTGATGAAGCGCCATGTGGAGAGCTGTGTCAAGGAGGCCATCTTAAAGGGGGAGGGACAGGGCAAGATCAACGAGTTGATCGAAACCGTCTATAAATATTCAAAAAAATAGGATGGGTACCATGGTTGTGGTTGAAAAAATACGTGTCTCCGGCATGAGCTGCCAACATTGTGTGAACGGTGTGACCAAGGCCTTGGAAGAGATGGATGGGGTCAGTTGCGCCCTTGTCTCCCTTGAGAAATCAATGGCTGAAGTGACCTTTGAACAGGAAAGGGTTGATCTCAGGACCTTGAAAGATGCAATCCAGGCAAAGGGGTTCGGGATCGCCGACATTCCCATGGCGAATTTCGTGATTGCTCCTCCCGGCCCGCTTTTTCCTGGCCAGACCTTTTCGGAAAAGATCAGTGCAGCGGTTGCAGAAGACCTCCCGGTTTCCCAGGTGCCCAAAAACGACACCATGGGGGAGCTATCCTTCATAATCGAGGGGATGTCCTGCGCCAACTGCTCCGGGGCCATTGAAAAGGCCCTCAGGGCAACGGCCGGCATCGAAAAGGTCTCTGTTAATTTCTCCATGGAAAAAGGCTTTGTGACCTATGATAAAAGCCTGATCGATGGGACGGCGGTACTTGAAGCGGTTAACCGGGCAGGGTACCGGGCCGTGGGGGAAGACGCGGAAAAAACAGACGATTCCCAACTTGCCGCAAGGGAGAGATTCCGGTTCCTTTTTGCCCTTTTCCTGACCATTCCCTTGACGGTCCTCATGTATACCATGCCCTTTGGCCACGTTAACACCAACTATCTCATGGGTTTTCTTGCCACCCTGGTCCAGTTTGTGTCCGGACGCACCTTTTATGAAGGGGCCTATCATTCATTGAAAAACCGCTCCACCAACATGGATGTCCTCATCTCCCTCGGCATCTCGGCGGCCTATTTTTACAGTCTGTTTTCCCTGTTTTTCCTTGATCCTGCCGCCCACACCTTTTTTGACAGCTCAGCCATGCTTATCACCTTTATCATGGTGGGAAAAATGTTAGAGGCCAGGGCAAAAGGAAAAACAGGCATGGCCCTGGAGAAGCTCATGTCACTTGAGGCGGACCGGGCCAGGGTGATTGAAAATGGCCGGGAGCGCATGGTCAAGGCGTCCATGGTCAGGGTGGGGGATCTTTTATCCGTGCGCCCGGGTGAGACGATCCCCGTGGACGGAGAGATCCTTGAAGGAACCACAACCATTGACGAATCCATGATCACAGGGGAACCCCTTCCGTCGGACAAGGGCCATGGCGATCTTGTGACCGGTGCCACCATCAACAGGACTGGGGTGATAACCATCAAGGCTGTCCGGGTGGGAAAGGCCACCATGCTCGCAAGGATCGTCAAGATGGTGGCGGATGCCCAGGCCGACAAGGCGCCCATCCAGAGGCTTGCAGACGTTGTCTCCAACTATTTTGTGCCGGTGGTGGTCGCGGTGGCGCTGATGACGTTTTTCCTCTGGTCTTATGTGATTGAGTATCCGGTTCCCCCGGGTGTCACCCGGTTTCTTTTCTCCTTTCAACTCATGATCGCGGTTCTCGTGGTGGCCTGCCCCTGCGCCCTTGGCCTTGCCACGCCCACGGCCATCATGGTGGCGAGCGGGGTCGGCCTTAACAGGGGGATTCTCTTTAAACGGGCATCGGTGCTTGAAACCATCTCCCACCTGGATATTGTCCTGTTTGATAAAACCGGCACCATCACCCAGGGAAAACCCCAGGTGTCCTCCGTCCATGCCCTGGGCAACTGGTCTGAAGCAGACCTCCTTAAAATCGCGGCCAGCGTTGAGGCGAACTCGGTTCACCCCCTGGCTGGGGCCGTGGTCAGGAAGGCGGCTGATGAAGGGATTGTGCTGGAAAAGATCATGAACGCAAGGGAGATGCCAGGCCATGGCACCCGTGGGGAGCTTGACGGAAAAATCGTGATGGCCGGTAACCTGAAGCTTATGAATGGGGATGCCCTGCTTTCAACCCAGGCGGTCAAGGTCCGACAACGCCTGTCAGACGCAGGTAAGTCTTCGGTGTATGTCTGGTTCGATAATGAGATGATCGGCATCATCGCCCTTGCCGATCAGGTCAAACCTGATTCAAAGGAAGCGATCACAAGGCTTCACAGGCTTGGCATCAGAACCGCCCTTATCTCCGGGGATAACCAAAAGGCGGCAAGGGCTGTGGCTGAAACGGTGGGTATCCGTGATGTGGAGGCCGAGGTGCTGCCCGGGGATAAAAGCGATATTGTAAAAAAATGGCAGGCCAAGGGGCTCAAGGTCGGCATGGCAGGGGATGGCATCAACGATGCCCCGGCCCTTGCCCAGGCCGATATCGGCATTGCCGTGGGGTCGGGCACCGACATCGCAAAGGAGACAGGGGACGTCATTCTGGTGAACAACACCCTGCTGGACGTTGAAAGGGCCATACGCCTTGGTAGAAAGACGCTTTCGACCATCAAGGCAAACTTCTTCTGGGCGTTTTTCTACAACATCCTCATGATACCCATTGCCGCAGGCCTGCTGTATCCTGTCCTGGGCCTGGTTCTGAAACCGGAATGGGCCTGCATTGCCATGTGGTTCTCGTCCCTCACGGTTGTGGGTAACTCCCTTCTTCTCAAAAGGGTGAACCTGAAAAACAACGGTTGAGTTCAAAGAAAGTCAGCCACCAGGGCGCAAGGGAAGCGTTGAACTTTTAACCCTTCAGCGCCGTGGTGGCGGCTGTTTTTACTCTTTGTTCCTAGGAAGAGAAGCGTCCCTGTTTTACTTGCCCAGGGCCCTGGCATAGAGAATGAGCCGCTCCCCAAGTTTTGAGTGTTTCAGGGAGCAGGCGCGCTTCCCATGGAGAAGGGCGGACTCGTAGTCCTTTTGTTTCAACGCCGCAACCGCTATTTCCAGTTCTTCCCGGGCATCCCCTTCAATGGTTACAAATTGGGTGAGATCGCTCTTACAGCGGCGGCAGCTGCCTTGGCCGGCATAGGCTGCTTTGCAGATCGGACAGACATCCATTATTTAATTCCCCTATCAGTCAATATAGAAAAGCAGGTCATCCAGCTCATCGCAGATGACCCTGGCTGTTTCAAAATCTTTATCTTCCACGGCATCGGTGATCTCTTCCATGAGATCGATGATCTCGTCCTGGTCCTCTTTGGATGCAACATTGAGTTTCTCCCTGGCCAGGGTCAGGGTGTCGGTGATATCGGAGGGAATGGTCTCCGCTCCGGGATTGTGGGCAGCACCCATGGGGGAAAAAACATTGATCTTTGCCTGGGAGGTTCGTACCCGGTCCGGATCTTCACAGGCGAAAACATTGTCGATCACGGCATTTATTTTCCTGCCGGTCTCTTTTTCCACGGCCTCAAGTTTCAGGATGCCGTTCAGATCCAGATCATATTTCAAGGTGATCATGCTCCCGGCCGCATTATCGGAGAGATCAAACCTGTAACTGCCGATGAGGATATTGTCCAGGGCGTTTCTGTTCTCCCCCTGGAACACCTGTATCAGGGCGAGTTCCTGGTTGTCCACCATGGTATAGAAGGTCTCTGTATGGGAAACCGGCAGCTTGGTGTTGCGTTTGATCAGGGGAATAAACACATGGGGATCCAGGCCTTCATTATTAACTTCGGCAGCTGAGGTGCCAAAGGTGTATGGGGTGATGTCGATCAACACCCCTGAGGTGTCGATGCCCATCTCCCGTGCCGCCTGGATGCCGGCGCCCAGCGCCACGCACAGATCGGGGTCGATCTCCTTGCTGGGATCGATCTTAAGCCTCTCTTTGAGCATGCTCGAGATCATGGGAATGCGGGAGGAGCCGCCCACAAGAAGAATCCTGTCGATGCCTCCGGGGGTGATGCCGGCATCCCGGAGGGCCTTGGTCACCGATTGCATGGTTCTGTCGATATCCTCCCGGATCATCTCTTCAAACGTCTTCCGGGTCAGCTCCACGGAAAGATGGATATCCCCTGTGATGTGGTCCTCCTCGATCCGGGTCGTTGGGGCCTGGGACAACTCGATCTTTGCCCGTTCTGCACAGGACTTGAGACGGGCCAGAACCGCCCTGTTTCCCGTGACGTCCAGGTGGTGTTTCTGCTTCAGCTCCCGGGTCAGCCACTGGATGATCCGGTTATCGAAATCATCCCCGCCAAGCCGGTTGTCACCGGTGGTGGCCAGGACCTCCACCACCCGGTCCTCGATTCTCACAATGGAGACATCAAAGGTCCCTCCACCCAGGTCATAGACCAGGATGGTCCGCTTTTCATCCCCGACATTGCCCCCCTCATAGGCAAGGGCTGCGGCCGTGGGCTCATTGATGATCCGGACCACCTCAAGGCCTGCAATGGCACCGGCTTCCTTGGTGGCCTGGCGCTGGGCGTCCGTGAAATAGGCGGGCACCGTGATCACGGCATGGGCCACCCCCCGGCCCATGATTCTTTCCGCCTTCTCCTTGAGCTCCTTCAGGATGAGGGCAGAGATCTCCTGGGGGGAATAGCTCTTTCCGGCCAGGGGAATCTCCTTTTCCTTTCCCATCTTTCGCTTTACAGAGAGAACGGTTCGCTCGGGATAGGCCACGGCCTGGTTCCTGGCCGTGGCTCCTACGATTAACCGGCCGTCATCATCAACCCCCACGCAGGAGGGAAGAATGCCGTCATCGCCCTCCCGGAGAATCTCCGGACGGGTGGTATGGACAAAGGCGACCTCGGAGTTGGTGGTGCCAAGGTCGATGCCGATAATGGGGGGTGTGTTCATAGTCTCTTTCCCGTTGTTTTACTCGGTTACGATCACCTGGGCCGGCAGAATCACCCGGTCTTTGCGAATGAAGCCGCCGGAGACCTCTGTGTGGACCATGCCACTGTCCATCCCCTTGATGGCGACCCGATCCACCGCCCGCATGGTCTCAGGGTCAAACTTTTCTCCTTCCGTGGCAATGGGAACGGTCTCGGCCATGGCCATGGCCTTGTCAAATTTATTCAAGGCCATCCCATATCCCTGGACCAGGGCCCTTATCTTTTTGCGTCTCCAGAAAAAGATGGTTTTCACGCTTTTCTGACCCGATTCCATGCCCCGCTTCAAGCTGTCCCGGACATCGAAGAAGAGCCGGAGTGTCCTCTCCTCGGCCGCATCTTGAATCCGTATCTCCATGGCGTCGATATGGGTGATCTTTTCATCCATCAGGGTCATCAACTGCCCGGTTTGATCGACAAAACCATTGAAATCTTTCATGACCTTGATGTTTTTTGCCTGTTCCCTGCTCTGGAGATGGATCTCTTTTCTCAGGGAAGCAAATTCACCCAGCAGGGTAAAAAGGTCCATCTTATGGAGGCTGTCCGGATCCTCCGGGAGCACGGGCTGGTCCAGGTCCATGAGCCATGATTCAAAATCCGCTTTGACCGAGGTCTTCCAATCCTGATCCAGGCCAAACCGGGCCTCTTTCAACCTGACTCGTTTGTCTGCAAAGGAGCGAATCGCCTTCAACGATCTGAGGGTAACCTTTTTGTCCCAGAACTCCCTGGCCGATTTCATTTTTTTCTTAATGGGTTCCATCATCTTTTTGTTGAGCCTCCACTAGATCCTTTAGACCGGGAGAGCGCCTCTCCCGGGTTGCTGTTGTTTGCAGAAAATCATCCAGGGCTTCAGACCAGAGCCGGTAGGCACCCCATGTGCCCGTAACCCTTGCTCTCACCCTTGCTCTCTTATCTTTCAGGGCCCCATAGGCCCGTGTGATCCGCTTGAATCGATCGGCATGCTTTTCAGGGGGAAATTTCTTCACAAGATCCAGGTAGGAACGCCGGATCTCTTCATCTCCTGCATCCTCATCCACCCCCAGCAATCTGTAATAAACGTACATGACCTGTCCTTTTTGGTGTTAAAGTCCTATTCTCATGCCCAGAATGAAACTGAGAAGTTCATTTGAGACAGGGTCCGCACTGGCCTTGTCAACGGTATTGAACGCATTTAAGGCATTCTGGGCACAGGGAACATGCCGGGCAAAGCGAACGCCTGCCTTTCTGAACGCATCCGGGGAATCAAGGCCCTTTTTCCCTGCAGCCTGCAAAAGCGTCTCAAAGGCGTTTATGAAGTTTTGGCCGTAAACCCTTCGATCCGGGTGCTTGTGATTTTCCAGGACCCACTCTGCAGCCTCCTTAAGGTCATACACCATGCCATGGATCACCCCGGCATCAAGCCCTTTGCAGAACACCTCCTCCACCTGAAATTCGCTCCAACCGCCGTCGTTATCCCAATCATCATCATCCTGGCCCATCACTTTCTCCATGGTTTCATGAATCTCGTCCATGGCTCCGGGATAGATCTCCTCCAAAGGGGTGCTGAGCTGGCTGAAATCAAATTGTGCATAGGCCGGACGCAAATGGCCGGGGGCAATGGGGGCAAGCCGCCTTGAGAGTTTTCGAAGCGCCTCCTTTACGGTTTCCCGGGCGGAATCGATGAGGGATGTAAAGGTGTGGGCATTCACCCTGTCTCCACGGATATGGGTCAGGGAGAGATGAAGGAATGCCATGACAATCGATTCCGGATGGGTGTCGTTCCCGGCTGCAACCCGTTTGCCAAGTTCACGGATCACCGGGTCTGTTGCGCCGTTGGCAACCAGATCCAGGGCGATCCCGGTCAGGTCCCGGGAATTGAGACGGGCAAGGATCGTGCCTCCCTTGTCCATGAACCAGGACGCGCAGTCTGAGCTGTGGTACAGTTCCCTGAGCGGCTCGCCAACCGGCTCTAGGAGGTAGCGGAGTTCCCGGGAGGTTAACTCCGGTATCTGTTTCTTGAACCCATTGAAAACCGATTGAAGTCCCCTGGGGGCGGTGGAACAGATCGCTGCCGGGTCGGAGAGGTCGATCTTGAAGAGGGCCAGCACCTTTAAGGTCTGGGCCAGGCTTAAGCCGTCGGTCTTCTCCCCAAACGCCTTGGGGGAAAATTTACGGGTTTGAATGAGATCCCAAAGCAGCTGTTTCTCAGCGATACAGACCCCAAGGGAGGTCACTCCCATCTTTGCCGCCGCCCCAAGATCCCGCATGGCCAGCGGGTATTTATCCACGGTCAGCTGTCTGTTGGAGGCAATAACATGGGACAGGGCATATTGTTCCAGAACTTCTCCATCATGGGGAGCCCTTTGAAACGCCTCCTTGAGCGCTGTTTCGGCCTTTCTGACAGCGCTTTTCCGGGCATGGAGTTTTGCCAGCCTGAGCCAGGGCCGGGGGTCGTCCGGGAACACCCTGGCCATGGTTTCCAGCAAGGGGATCAGGGTCTTGCGAAGGGCAGGGGAGCCAAGGGGAAGCTGTAGCAGCAACCCGTAGGCGTCCTGGTTTTCACTGTCCAGGGCCAGGGCCTGCCTGAGGATGGTAAGGAAGACCCGGTGCATCCCCTCCCCGTTGTCCCGGGCTTTGATCTGAATCACGTCTTTAAACCCGATCCCGCAAAAAAGGGAGTTGAACTGATCCCTTACGCTGAACGCCCCTTCCGGGTTCCGGATGAGGGCTTGTGTGATCTCTACCAGAACAAAGGCCTTGGCCAGGTCCCGCCCGGTTTTGTCCGGGAACAGCTGGTCCAGATCTTCCCAGAACTCCTGGGTAAGGTCATTGAAAAAATGGTCCTTGGGTGCAAAGGTCTTGATCAGCAGCCGCTCTGCCTGGACCTCTGACGGGAGCATTTTTTTCAGCAAGGCCAGGGCCTGGTCGGCCTGGTGGGTCTGCTCCATCACCCCCTGGCAGGCCATCTCTGCCAGAAAACAGATGGCTTTTTCACGATGGCCGGCGGTAAGGCTGGCGGTCAGCTCTGTTGCGGCCTGATTTATCTTCAGAAGATTGTTGTCGGAAACGCCCTTTTTCAACGTTCTTGCATGGCGGTCATTTAAAAAGGCGTTGCCCCACAGCAGGGTTGCGGTTTCCCTGGTGCCAGGGGCTGACGGCATCCCCTCCTCTTTACCATATGCGGTTAAGAGCGCCGGCACCGATGTCAGGGGGAACTCCTTGCTCAGCAGGGAGACGGCCCTTTGCATCCCTTCTTTATCGTCTTTTAAAAAGCTCGCCATGAGTTTGGCAAAAATCTTGATATCTGCGAAGGGCGACTTCCGGGGGATCGGTTTCAGCGTCTCGAGCGCTTTCTCCCAATGGCCTGCATTCATACACAGGCTTGCTTTCTCAAGACAGGCTTTTTGGCTGGCAAGGGCCGTATGCCCGGGAAGGGAATCGAGAAGGGGGAGGCGATCTTCAAGGACCGCCCTGTTTCCGATCAACCGTTCCATCTCCGGCATGGGATCGCTGGTTGGGAGGAGATCCCCATACAGGGCTACCACCTGATTTAATGGCATGTCCGCATATTCTACCTGGGCCATGGTTGTCTGATTCCTGTTCTTACTGCGCTTCTTTTTTGTGTTTGTCATGAAGTTCTCTTTCCGCTTTGCTCCCAGGGAGCCATGCGGATGATCTGAAACCTCCTGAACCCAATGCCATTGCCCTTTTTAAAAGAGCCATGATCATATCATTCAAAGCCGGGAATGCCAACCCATAAAGGCGCTTGGCCCTGAATTCGGGTGTGTTTCGAATCAACCTGTAAAAAGGGTTGACGTCACCGTCCTTGCCTGGGATGATCCGGTCATCCGTATGCGCTGTTTTATGATGGGTGGGGCATGGATCTGCCCAGCCGCTTAAAGTAAGGACAGATTGTTATTATGAAGAAGCAAATAAACCTGTTCGGTGATATCTGCCAGGTGATCACCGAATCGGCCTATCCTCTGAAAACCCTGGAGACCCTGGTTCATATGATCGCAGGAAGGTTGGGGATTGATGTGTGCTCGGTGTACCTGTTGGACGCGTCTGAAAAACATCTGGTTCTCCGGGCCACGGTGGGGTTGAGTCAGGATTCGGTGGGGACGGTTCACATGGATGTCAGCGAGGGCCTGACCGGTCTGGTTCTGGAAACCATGGAGCCGGTCTTTGCCCGGGATCCGGCTGCCCACGCCCGTTACAAATATTTTAAGGGAAGCCGTGAGGAGAACTACCGGACGTTTTTGGGATTGCCCCTGGTGCACCACCAGAAGCGGTTGGGGGTGATGGTGGTTCAGACATTGCGGGGGGACGGCATCCAGGATGAGGACATCCCTTTTTTTACGACCCTCAGCAGCCAGATCGCAGCAACCGCGGCCTATACCGGTCTCCTTGAAAACGTAATCAAAGGGGCGACCGTGGGGCCGGTCAAGGCGCAAACAGATGGGACCGCAAAACAGAGGCCCCGAAAATCTGAAAAAAAGAATCTCCTCCGGGGGGTGCCGGTATCCAGTGGATTTGCCGAAGGCGGGGCCCATTTCCTGGGAAAGCGGGTGGGGTTTGATCAGGTTCCCCATGAAACCGTTGAGGATATCCCGGCGGAGATCGCCCGTCTTGAGACGGCATTCCAGAGATCCGAGGGTGAGGTGCAAAGCCTTGTGGGCCAGGTCCGGGACCTTTCCACCCAGGATCAGGCGATCCTTGATACCCATTTGATGCTGCTCCAGGACAACGCGTTCAAGAAAAAGGTGAAAGACCATATCCGGGACGGGCTCACCGCGGAATATGCCCTGAAAAAAATCGTGCTCAAGCATGTGGACTTTTTCAGGAAACTTGATGATCCGTATCTCCAGGACCGGGGCGCTGATATCGAGGATATCGGAAAGCGGGTGCTCCGTAACCTGTTCGGCTTTCAAGGGGCCATTACCACCGAGTTGACGCAGCCCACGATCCTGGTGGCGTCCGATATCTCTCCTGTGGATGTGGTGGCCCTGAAGCAGGCAAACCTGAAAGGGATTCTGCTTTCCAAGGGCGGAAAAACATCCCATGCCGTGATCCTTGCCAGGTCCTTTGAGATCCCCATGGTGATCGGTGTGAGCGCGGCCCTGGATACCATCAAGCCGGAAGACCCCCTGATCCTGGACGGTCATTCCGGGCTGGTCTTCCGGAGACCCACCCGGGAGATCATTGAACAGTATGCCCATCTCAAGGAGGAAAAGGCGAAGAAATATCAGGTCCTTTCGGCCCTGAAGACCCTTCCCGCAGAAACCCTTGACGGGCATGAAGTGCGGCTGGGCGCAAATATCGGGCTTGTTTCCGATGTGGAGCTTGCGGAAAAATACGGTGCGGATCACATCGGTCTTTACCGGACCGAGTTTCCGTTTCTGATGCAGGGGGAGTTTCCCTCCGAAGCGGTGCAGCTGTCCCTTTACAAACAAGTGATAGATGCTGCCAGGGGGCGTTCTGTGACGATCCGGACCCTGGATGTGGGGGGAGACAAGTTTTTGTCCTACCTGGATTATCCCAAGGAGAAGAATCCCTATCTGGGCTGGCGGTCGGTGCGGATGCTTCTGGAACTGGACACCGTGTTCAGGACCCAGCTGAGAGCGATCCTGAGGGCATCCGCCTTTGGCAAAGTAAAGCTGCTCTTTCCCATGATCTCTTCGGTCAGCGAGATTCGGAGAATCCGCGCCATGATCGATGAGGAAAAAAAGGCCCTGGAGATGGCCGGGCACTTGTTTGACAGAGGTCTTGAGATCGGAATCATGGTGGAAGTGCCTGCCGCCGTGATCATACTGGACCGGTTGCTGAAGTATGTCGACTTTGTGAGTATCGGATCCAATGACCTGATCCAGTATACCCTTGCTGTGGACCGGAACAATGAAAAGGTCGCGTCCATGTACACCCCCCTGCACCCGGCCGTGATCACCATGATCCATAACGCCGTCACCACCTGCCGGCGGATGAATAAACCGGTCAGTATCTGCGGAGAGGCGGCGTCCAACCCCCTGTGTGCCTTTCTGTTTCTGGGGATGAAGACCGACCGGCTCAGCATGAACCCGGCATCGCTTTTGATTGTCAAGAACCTGATTCGCAGCATCTCTTTCAGGGAGGCCCGGGCGGCCCTGGAGCGGGTGCTTGTGATGGAGGACACCGGGGAGATCATGGAATTTTTGAAACAGTATGAACTGCCGGAAGCCTCCGGGTATGACTGATCCCATGGGACGCCGTTGGAAGCAAAAAAAAGAGTTACCATGCATTATTTGATTCGCGGGTTTTACAAAAAAATCATCCACCCGGTGGATCCGGCATTCTTTATGACCGGGTATGCCTTAAAATCGGTGCTGGCCTGTGTGGCCGCACTGTTTGCGGGCATGGGCCTCCAGGTGCCCAATGCCCTCCTGCAATGGGGTGTTTTTGGTGCGTTTATTGTCATGCTGAGCCGTGCCGGAGATTCCTACCGGGAGCGCCAGCGTGTTGCCCTGCGGGTGATTTTTATTTCAGCGCTCCTGGTTCCCCTCTCCACCCTGGTGGGGAATACGGATCTCCTGCGGGAAGCCTATGTGTTTCTCCTCGCATTTTTTGCTTTTTTTGGTGCGGTGCTCGGGCTGCCCGCCATGATTACGGGCCTGGGCATTCTCCTTTTGAACCTTTTTGCCCTTGGGGATCCGGATACCCTGTCCGCCGGAGGGGACCGTGCCCTTCTGGTCATGATGGGGGGCGTGATCGCCTATGGGGTCAACTTTTTTATCCTGCCGGTTTACCCCCGGCGGATTCTCAGGAAAGCCGGAAGTTCCGCCCTCACGGACCTGGGGGACTATTTCAGGGTTGTGGCGGAAAGCATTGAGGAGAAGCACTCCCTTGAAGCGGTGGATAAGTTCCGGGACCGGGCCCGCAAATCGGTACGCCGGTACCGGGAAATCATGGAAGCCATGAATATGGATCCCATGGCGGGACTGGACAGAAATGAAGGGCCCACCGCGTTATATGCCATCCTTGTCCGCATGCTGACCGCGGTGATCAACCTGAATCAAAACAGCCGGTTTGACAAAGCAAGCCCCCTGTATGACGGGGTGCGACAGGCGTTTTCCGCCCTTGCCGTTGATGCAACCGTTTCATTTGAGCGGCTTGCGCAAAACCTGTCAGGGGGGGAGACCCCGGACCCGGCGCCCATGGACCGGGCGGTGGATGAGCTGGAAAACAGGCTTTTGGAGCTGGGTGCATACAAACGGGGCGACGCTGTCCGGGAGGAGTTCCTTGAGATCTGGGGCATTATCCATGCCCTGCGCAACCTTGCCCAGGAACTTGAAACCCTGGGGCACTTGCGAATCGGGGGAAGAGCGTGACCATGACAGACGCCATTAAAAAACTGCGGGGGGAGCTTCGAACCGATTCGGTTTTTTTCCGCCATGCCATACGATCCGCCATTGCCGTGGCCGCTGCCATTGCCGCCGCCCATTCCCTGGACCTGCACCACGGGATCTGGCTGCCCATTACCGTGGTGGTGATCATGCGCCCCTCTTTGGGCGGCACCATCCGCCATGGCTGGCGACGTGTGCTGGGAACCGTGCTAGGTGCCGGGGCAGGCATTGGTCTGCTGATTACCCTTGGCGCTCACCTCAATGTGATCATTCCCCTTGCCCTGTTCCTCTTCCTGGTGACCTTTTTCTTAAAAAACCACAACTACACCCTTTTCGTGGTTGCCCTGACAGCCACGGTGGTCATTATTCTGGGACTTATCATGCCCATGGGATGGAAAATGGGCCTGGTGCGCATCATGGATACCCTCATCGGTGCGGCCATCGGCCTTGGGGCCGCGTTTCTCATCTGGCCCCAGAAAGCCCGGGCCTCGCTAAAAAAGCAGATCCACGGAATCCTTGCAACTTTTGAAGAACACCTTGACCTGCTCGCAAGTGCTTACCTGACCGGCCAGGACAGGGAACCTGCGATCATCCGAACCCGAATCCATGTGATTGATGCGCTGAATCAATGTGAAGAGGTGTTTTTCGAAGCCTCTGCAGAACCCGGTATGCGGACGGAACAACGCCAGGCCCTCTCCCGCCTGCTCCGGACATTTTTCAGGATTCTCGACCTGCTCACCTCCCTGTCCACCATTATCCGGCGCTCCGGGGGAACCGTGCTTCCGGTTCTGTCCGAAAGCACGGAAAAACTGTTGGCAGCCACCCGGGCGGAGTTTATATGGCTTGAGCGCTATGCCCTGAATTCGGAGCCGTCAGACCCCCGGCCGTCCCAAACCGCCATACCCCAATTCCTCGAAGAGATCCGTAGCCTGAGAGCCTCGGGGGAATTTGAAGATGTCCCCCTGGCCAGGCGGAATACTATCTCCGCATTTATCTGGAATATCCGGGCCATTGGCGAGGAACTCGACATGGCCTACCAACGAATCTTTGAATTAAGGTACGGCAGGAAATAAGGTTTCAGGGATGGTCAACCAAGCCACTTTTGGATTTTTTTGTTAAGGTCATCAAATCTATACGGTTTTACAACATAATCATTCCCGCCGACCTCCAGTCCCTTTATGACATCTTTCTGTTGCGCTTTTGCTGTTAGAAATATAATGGGTATCTCTTTTGTGCGATCCACCTTCCTGAGTTGCCGCATCACTTCATACCCGTCCATTTTGGGCATCATGATATCCAGAAGAATGAGATCTATGGAGTTACTTTCATCAAAGGCATGGTCAAGGGCAATCCTGCCGCTGCTTGCGAGAATCACATTGTACCCTTCCTTTTTCAGGCTGAAACGCAAAATGTTTCTAATTTGGGGCATATCATCTACAATTAAAATCGTTTTCTTTTCTCCCATCCTGAACTCCTGAACCAGATAAATTTAGGTGTTTCCAAGAAAAAAAGAGAAAACCGTTTTCCGCTTTAACCTCTAAAGTGCAACGGTAAAGGATCCTTCTTACTTGATTTGTTTACTATCACCATAGGGGAGAGATAAGATAAACTCAGATCCTCTGTTTAATTCACTTTTTACCGTAATCTCTCCGCCATGGGATTTGATTATATGCTTGACGATGGGAAGCCCAAGCCCGGTTCCCGGGATTTCATATGTATCCGAAGTGTCAACCCTGTAAAATTTATCAAATATCCTGGGAATGCACTCTTCGGCGATTCCTATCCCCTGATCTTTAATAAGGCATAAAAGCATCTTTTCCATTATTATAACCTGGATCTCTATCTCTCCACCCTCGGGGGAAAACTTAATGGCATTGTTTATAAGGTTGATAAAAACCTGGGTCATTTTATCCCTGTCCGCAGATATAGGTTTTAAATCGGACGGGATCCTGGTGATAATATTATGTGAATCGGTTTCGCTTTTAAGGTTATCGATTACCGATTGAATGATTTCAGGAAGCGATACCGGGGTTAAGGATATTTTATATTTCCCGGACTCAATCCTTGAAATGTCAAGGAGATCGTTAACTAATCCCGACAATCTGTCGGTTTCCTTGTTTACAACATTAAGGAAATCCCTTTGAGTGTTGTAATCTTCGGGATCAACCTGGTCAAGTATTGCTTCAATATAGGACTTGATAATACTGAGGGGGGTTCTCAACTCATGTGAAACATTTGATACAAACTCGCTCTTCATTTCATCCTGCTGCAAAAGGCGCTGGATTTCCATGGATGCTAACATGTCACGGAAAACAAAAATAATTCCGATCTTATTGTTGTTGTCATCAAGTAGTACGGACGCATTGATCCCTATGGTAATTGGGAACTCTTTGTAGGGAGAATGTTCAAATCTTGTTTCGATAACATAGCCTTGGTTAATGATCTTCTTTATCAGAGAATCGATCTTCTTTGTTAACTTATCCGTAAAAACCTCCCGATAGCTTTTGCCTATTACATCTCCGGACTCGATTCCAAGTATCGCCGTTGCATTTTTGTTGATTAAGGTAATTTCGCCGGATAAATCTATGGCTACGATGCCGTTATTGATACTTTCCACAATATTGTTGATGTATTTACGTGAATCGTTCAGTTGAACATATAGATTTTGATTCTCAAGTGCAATCCCCGCCTGATCGGCTATAAAGGAGAGGATCGTCATATTGGTTTTGTTATAACAGTGTTCATCTTGATCGGATATCATGAACAAAAATCCCAGCTTTTTAATCATTCCACACAAGGGAAGTATACTTTGGAACTTTTTTGGGGGTGTTTTTGATTCATTTGGAATGGGCGTCCATCTTCCCTCCTTTATAATCCAATCAACTATTTTATTATCGGGAACATCGTCATTAAACTTTTTCATTGGACCGCCCCTGGAACTAACCACACGATATGTTTTTAAGTCTTCATTATAAAGGAACAGGGCGCAGGCGTTATAATTAACGACCTCTTTTACAACATCAAGAAACCGGTTAATGATCTGATCAAAATCAAATCCGGAAACGATCTTCTTACTTAAATCCTGGAGGATCGTCAAAAGGTCAATCTGCTCGGTTAAACCGTAAATGGTATCTCTCAGGAAATGTGTGTCGGCTTTAATTGGTTCAGTACTCATATTTGACTCTCAATGGTTAAGTGACGTTTGCCCTACATAAGAACTTCTTGCGAAACAACGGATTGGGGGGAGCTGTTTGTTTTTCTATTATAAAAACGCAGTTGCGCTTTCATAATCTTCTTCAATCTTAAAAGATATCTGTTCTAACATCTGCTTATTCAGATTCATCAGATCCCACGATATCTCATTAATAATGGGTATCTCATTGTCGCCCCCACAGCCCAATTTTAATGTGCGGCAAAGAATATCCGCCAAATGGACAATGGAGGATATCCGAAGTGAATTATAATCCAGAACAGGGTTGTGGTGGTATCTGATCACCTTGATCAAGGCCGGAGGCATATTCCATTTTTTCGCCACCAGACTCCCAACATCCGTATGATCAAACCCAAGATACTTCTGTTCCGCATCGACAATCAATATGCCTTTCAGTTTTGCATGCTGCGCAATCTGGCTAAACTCTTCGTGAATATAGGTGTCCATCACAATTTTGCCTAGATCATGCAGAAGTCCCCAAATAAATGCTTCCTCGGAATTTTTCAGGCCGACTGTTGAGGCGATTATCTTTGAAGCGATTCCACATGCAAGGGAGTGCTTCCAGAAATCCGTCCGGTCAAAATATTGACTGCTTTTCCTGCCTTTATGTGCATCAATAATACCGGCAGAGAGTACAATGTTTCGTATGTTTGAAAAACCGAGAATGACTATGGCATTATTTATCGTTGAAATTTTCCGGGGGAATCCGTAGAAAGCCGAATTGGCAATTTTAAGAACCTTTGATGTCAGGGCCGGATCCTGGGAGATAGCCTTGCCCACATCCATGGCAGACGCTTTGGGATTTTGGGTCAGCTGCATCACATTATATGCCACCACGGGAAGCGTTGCTAAATCCCCTATCTTAAGTAATTTTTCTTTTAATTTTTTACGATCCATTTCTCTTTCGGCTTTTTTCTGTCAAATATTCTTTTACGGCATCCAAAAGGAGTTCCATACATTGAGTCGCCGGGGGCGGGCATAATTTGTTTTTAGTGATATCAATTCTATCCTGTGGAGAGCTTCTGCGCAAGCTTGAATCTTGTTCCCTGATAACGTTTTTCCCTTGTTCCGGACATTCTTTTATCAAAAAAGGCAAAGAAGAGAGGTGGCACGGTGATCTGTGCCACCTTTGGGATGATCGGTCGGGGATCTCAGACCGTGGGCCGGGGAAGCACACCTGCCCGTTCGGCGATCTCGGGCACCTTGTGCTCCCACTCGATGGCCATGAGATGGACCCCTGCCACCCCCTCCATCTGTTTGAACTCCTCGATCTGCTCCAGGGCGAACCGGATCCCCTCTTCGGCCTGTTTTGCTTTTTCCACCCCCTTGAGCCGTTTTTTCAGGGCGTCGGGGATGTCCATGCCGGGGACAAATTTTGCCATGAAATTAGCCATGCCAAGGTTCTTCATGGGGGTGACCCCGGCCAGGATATAGCATTTTTCCGTAAGTCCCATGTCCACGGCCTGGTGCATGAACGTTCGGAACTTCTCCATGTTGAAGATGCACTGGGTCTGGATAAAGTCGGCCCCGGCCGTGATCTTGTTGGCAAGCCTGTAGACCCGGTATTCAAAGGGATCGGCAAAGGGGTTGCAGGCCGCCCCCACAAACAGCCGGGGAGGGACGTCGATCTCCTCGTCGTTCATGAACCGTCCCTTGTCCCTCATGTTGGTGACCAGTCGGATGAGCTGCATGGAGTCGATGTCATGGACATTTTTCGCCTGGGTGTGGTTGCCGAAGCTCTGGTGGTCCCCGGAGAGGCAGAGCATGTTACGGATGCCCAGGGCATGGGCCCCGAGGATGTCCGAGGTGATGGCCAGGCGGTTCCGGTCCCGGCACACCATCTGGAAATTGGGCTCCATGCCCTCGTGGACCAGGAGGTGGGAGGCGGCAAGGCTTGACATGCGAACCACGGCCGTCTGGTTGTCCGTGATGTTCACGGCATCCACCATGCCCTTCAGATGGGCGAACTTCTCCTTGAGATGCTCCACATTGGCGCCCTTGGGAGGACCGCACTCCCCTGTAAAGGCAAAATGGCCGGCCCTGAGGATCTTTTCAAGATTGCTTCCGGATTTATACTCATCCATGGGGTTCTCTCCTTTGACAAAGGGTTTGGCTTTTTAACGTATATTTCCGTGTTATTTGGGCAAGGGAATAAAACGCTTTTCGGGCTTTTGCTTTGGCTTGTCCGGGTCAGGGAATCAACTCCTCCCGGATGCTTCGCCTGGGGCCGCCGTCCCTGGCCGAGCTCCAGTCCTTGGCCTCGATCACCTTCAACAGATCGGTGAGGCGCCCCTGCTCCATCTTTTTTTTCACGATCATGTCCCAGATGCAGAGGGTCTCTTTGGACACCTCGCAGAGGCCGTCGGAGGATCCGCCGCAGGGCCCGTGGAGGAGGCTCTTGGCACACCTTGCAATGGGGCAGAGCCCGTCAAAGTTATGGATGATACAGGTGCCGCATCCCTGGCACCGCTCCTCCCAGATGCCGTGGCTCACGGCGCCCCCGAAAAAGGTGGTGTTCACCCCCGGGAAGAAGAGCTGGTTGGGATAGGCTTCGGAGAGGAACTGGGGGCCCACCCCGCAGGCCAGGGAGACCACAGCATCGTAGGTGCCGATCCCCTCCTTTAACAGCGCCACATACTCGTTGTCGCACTGGCGCTCAATGGTGACGGTATCGATCTCGATGGGCTGGTCGCTGGTTTTCCTTGCCAGATTGATGGAGGCGGCCAGGATCTCCACCTCCTTTTCCCCGCCCACATTACACACGGTGACACACCCCCGGCACCCCACAATGAGGATCTTACGCTTCTCCCGGACCATGGCCAAAATCTCTTCAAGGGATTTTCTGTCTGCAACTATCATGGGTCACCTCTTTATTAAGGTTATACGGCTGCCTTGGCTTTCTCCCGTTTGTTGACGGGACTTTGGCCCAGCTCAATGATCCGTGCCGTGATTTCGTCTGCGATTTCGGCGAACCTTTTCCCCTGGGCGGAGGAGAGGTTGAACATCTCCACCCGGCCGGGGTCCATGCCGATCTCGGCCAGCACTTTTTTAACGTATCCCACCCGCTTTTTCGCCTTTAGATTTCCCGTTCTGTAGTGGCACTCCCCCTCGAGGCAACCGGCCACATAGACGCCGTCCGCCCCGTTTTCAAGGGCGTTGAGCAGATGAATGATGTCCACCCGGCCCGTGCAGGGCACCTGGATCACCTTGATCTCGGGCGGATATGAGAGCCTCATGGAACCTGCCAGGTCCCCTGCTGCATAGGCTCAATATTGACAGCAAAAGGCGACGATTCTTGGTTCAAACGCTGTTGTCATAATAGTCCTCCACAATGGATCGTAAACTTGGGTTCCGGCTTGTCCAGGTTAAGTATCACTCCTCCTGGAACAGGGCGTCGGTCTTGGCTATGATCTGTTGGTCTGTGAAGTGGTTGAGGCGGATCGCCTTTGCCGGGCACTCTGCCACACAGACGCCGCAGCCGTGGCACTCGGACGGCTCGATCACGGCATACCCCTCTTCATGGACGTAGGGGATCTCATAGGGACAGGCCCTGACACAGGTGAGGCAGACAGCGCAGGTCTCCTTGTCCACTTCGGCCACCACCCCCCCCACCATGATGGAATCTTTGGCAATGATGGTCATGGCCCTTGCCACTGCCGCCTTTGCCTGGGCAATGCTTTCTTCCAGGGGCTTGGGATAGTGGGCAAGGCCTGCCACAAACAGACCGTCCGAGGAAAAATCCACGGGTCTTAACTTGGCATGGGCCTCCACCAGGAAGCCGTCGCTGTTTACCGGCACCTTGAACATCTCGAACAGCTCCTGGTTGGCGTTGGGAATGATGGCCGAGGCCAGCACCAGGTAATCCGGCCGGATTCTCACCTTCATGTTGAGTACATGGTCCATGACGGTGACGCCCAGGGCTTTCTCTGGGTCAAGGGTCACTTCCGGGCCGTTCTCCGGCTCAAACCGGATGAAGATCACCCCCTTGCTGCGGGCCTCCTTGTAGAGATCCTCCCTGAATCCGTAGGAGCGGATCTCCCGGTAGAGGATGTAGACCCGGGTGGCGGGATTCAGCTTCTTCAGCGCAAGGGCCGTCTTCAGGCTGTGGGTGCAGCACACCTTGCTGCAGTACGGTCGCTCCTCGTTCCTGGAGCCAACGCACTGGATGAACACCACGGCCTTTGTCCGGGTTACCCCGTTTGAGGTGGCCTGCACCACCTTGTCCATCTCCAGATGGGTCAGCACATTGGGGTGTTTGCCGTAATGATAGAGATCGGGTTTGAGCTCGTGACCGCCGGTGGCGATGATGGCGGCACCATGCTCCACCATGGTCTTGCCGTTGATGCCCCCCTCCTGGGCAATGGTGGTGACGAAATTCCCCAGGGAGCCGGTTGAGGCGATCACCCTTGCGCTGGTGAAGAGTTGTATCCTGTCGTGGCCCTTGACCCGCTCCATGAGATCCTCAAGATAGGGGGCGACCTTTTCCCCCTGCCAGGTGGTCTTAAGATCCCTGGCCACCCCGCCAAGAACCCCGGACTGTTCCACAAGGAAGGCGTTGATGCCCTGGTCCGCCACCCCCAGGGCCGCCTCCATGCCGGCCACACCGCCCCCCACCACCAGGACCGCCTTGTGGATGGGAAGGTTCACCAGGTGCAGGGGTTCCACATGGGCGGCCTTGGCCACGGCCATGCGCACCAGGTCCTTGGCCTTTTGGGTCGCCTTTTCAGGCTGGTTCATGTGGACCCAGGTGTTCTGGTCCCTTATGTTTGCCATCTCAAAGAGATATTTGTTCAGCCCTGCCGCCCGGATGGTCTCCTGGAACAGGGGCTCATGGGTCCTGGGGGAGCAGGAGGCCACCACCACCCGGTTGATGTTCTTTTCCATGATAACATCCCGGATGTGGTCCTGGGCATCCTGGGAACAGGAGAAGAGGTTGTCCTCCACATGGATCACCTGGTCAAGGGTGGCGGCATAGTCCCGGACCGCAGGCACATCGGCGATGCCGCCGATGTTGATGCCGCAGTTGCAGACAAAGACCCCGATGCGGGGCTCCATGCCCGAGAAATCACGTTCCGGCACAAGCTCCGGGGTGCGGGTCAGACTCCAGCGTTCGGTGTTGAGAAGCCGGGATGCCGAGGCCGCGGCGGCCGATGCCTCCATGACCGAGCCTGGAATATCCTTGGGCTCCTGGAAGCTGCCGCACACAAAGATGCCCTCTTTGGTGGTATCCACCGGGGCGAGGTTGCAGGTTTCAGCAAACCCGTGACGGTTGAGCCCGATCCCCATGGTTTTGGCAAGGGCTGCTGCATCCTTTGGCGGGGCCAGGCCCACGGAGAGGACTGCCATATCGAAGATCTCCTCCACGGTTGACCCGGGTTCGGTGGCATAGACGATCTTGAGGGTGTCATCCTTGTGGGGAAATATGCTGTGGATCCTGGATCGGACCAACCTTACCCCGTGCTCGTCCTGGGCCCGGATGCTGTAGGCGTCGAACTCCTTGCCATGGGTCCTCATGTCCATGAAAAAGATGGCGGTATCAAGTTCCAGCTCGCTGTGCTCCTTTGCGATGACCGCCTGCTTGTTGGCGTACATGCAGCACACCCCGGAGCAGTAGCTGTGGTCTCCCTTGTTGATATCCCTGGAGCCCACGCACTGGAGCCAGGCGATCTTTCTGGGTTCCCTCTGGTCCGAGGGCCTTACAAGATGTCCCATGTTGGGACCTGAGGCGGACAATAGCCGTTCAAATTCGATGCTGGTGACCACGTTGGGGATGGTGCCGTAGCCGTAGGTGTCGTAGACGGAGGGGTCAAAGGCGGTAAATCCCGGGGAGAGGATGATGGCCCCCACGGACAGCTGTTTTATCTCAGGTGCCATGGTGTGATCCACGGCCTTGGCAAGGCAGGCATCCACACAGGCCATGCACTCGGAACAGAAGCCGCAGTTGAGGCAGCGGTCCGCCTCCACCTGACCCTCTTGTTCGGAAAGGCCCAGCTCCACCTCCCGGAAATTGCCCCGGCGCTCTTCCAGGGGCAGTTCCGGCATATGGGAACGCGGCTGCCTTGGGATATCCGCTGGGATCGGGACATAATCGGGCTCGTCGGACAGGGCCGCGTCCTCTTTTAATGACGTGTCCTCTTTGGGGGAGGTCTCCCCGGCAAGATACCGGGCCATGGACGCTGCTGCGGCCATGCCCGCCCCCACGGCACCGATGGCCACCCCGGGTCCTGTCTGGAAATCCCCGCCTGCAAACACGCCCGTCCGGGTGGTGGCAAGGGTGTCAGGGTCTACCAGGGCCGTGCCCCAGGCGGTCATCTCAATTTCGCCAAGGGCTTCCATGATCGAGAGATCCGGCCGCTGGCCGATGGCCGGGATAACCTGGTCCACCCGGATCTCAAACTCGCTCCCGGGAAGGGGAACCGGGCGTCTCCGGCCGGAACTGTCCGGTTCGCCAAGTTCCATTTGAATGCATCTCAGGCCCGTGACCCGGTTTTCTTCTCCAAGCACCTCCTGGGGAGCGGCCAGATAGACCAGCTTGACCCCCTCGTCCTCGGCGGCCTGGATCTCCTCCTCCCAGGCCGGCATCTCGTTCCGGGTGCGGCGATAGAGAATAGTAACGGCGTCCGCCCCCAGGCGCAGGGCGCTTCTGGCCACGTCAATGGCGACATTGCCGCCACCGATGACCGCCACCTGTTTGCCCACCTCAACGGGTTCCTTCAGGTTCATCCGCCGCAGGAGATCCACCCCCTGGCAGACGCCTTCCATGGTTTCCCCGGGTATGCCAAGCCCGATGCCCTGATGGGCGCCCATGGCAAGGAACACGGCCTCAAACCCGTCCGAGAGAAGGGTGTCCACGGTGAGATCTTTGCCCAGGGGAGCGTTGAGCCGGATCTCCACCCCCAGCTGGGTGATCACCTCGATCTCCATGTCGATGATATCCCTTGGCAGCCGGTGTTCCGGGATGCCCACCCTGAGCATGCCCCCGGGCTTTGCCAGGGCCTCGAAAATGGTGGCGCCAATGCCTTTCCTGGCCAGGTGATAGGCGGCGGACAGGCCGGCCGGGCCCGATCCGATGATGGCCACACGTTTTCCCGTGGGAGCGGGGCAGTCGATCTTCACCTTTCTCGGGTCAAACCGATCGGCGGCCAGCCGCTTGAGATCCCGGATGGCAATGGGCTGGTCCACCTCGTTTCTCCGGCAGGCGGTTTCGCAGCCGTGGGGGCAGATCCGGCCCAGGATCCCCGGTAACGGAAGCTTGTCCATGATGATCCCAAGGGCGCGTTCATATTGTCCCTGCTTCACCATCTGGACATAGCCCTGGACATTGATGTTGGCCGGGCAGGCAAGGGTGCAGGGGGCTCGGTCCCCCTTGTCAATGGCAAAGGCCGAGGGCATGGCCTGGGGATAGAGCTTGAACGCGGCCTTCTGGTTGCACAGGTTTTCGTCAAACCGGCTCGGCAGCTCCACCGGACACACCGTGGCACACTCCCCGCAGGCCGTGCATTTCTCAAGATCGATGTATCGTGGCTCCCCGAGCATGGTGACCGTGAAATCACCGGCCTCCCCCGTGACCTCCCGGATCCGGGTCATGGTGGACAGCTCGATGTTGAGATGCCGTCCCGCCTCAACAAGCTTAGGGGAGATGATGCACATGGAGCAGTCATTGGTGGGAAAGGTCTTGTCCAGCTGGGCCATCACCCCGCCAATGGCGGAACTTTTGTCCACCAGGTGGACAAAGAATCCGGAATCGGCCAGATCAAGGGCCGCCTGGATTCCTGCGATGCCGGCGCCCACCACCAGCACTGATCCTCTCTTGTTTTCACCCATTTGTATCCCTCCTTTGTTAGAGGCCCACCATGGCCAGGTCGGGTCCAAGATAGCTTCGTTCGTTCTCGTCGAGAATGCCCATGGCAAGGCAGAGGATGGTCCAGAGATGGACCACATGGTAGGCGCCCCCGTAGTGGGAGCCCATGTCCTCAATCTGGGCATGGCAGTTGTGGCAGGGGGCGATCACATACTGGGCCCCTGTCTCCATCACCTGGTCGAACTTGGCCTTTCCGTAAGCCCTGCGCTGGTCCGTGTGCCCGGCCTGGAGGGCTCCGCCCCCGCCGCCGCAGCAGAAGTTGTTGGCCCGGTTGGGGGCCATCTCCCTGAAATTCTCCTCGCCGATGGCTGCTTTCAGCACAAAGCGAAGGTCGTCCACGATCCGGTTGGTGCCGACCTTTCGCCCGATGTTGCAGGGATCCTGAACCGTGAACTTGATCTTGAGATCCCGGTTCCAGTCGGAGCTGACCGCAAGCTTTCCTTCCCGTATCCACTGGGCATAGAGTTCGATGATGGTAACCAGTTTGAATTTATGGTCGATCTTGTATTTTCGCAACCCTTCCAGGATTGCAAAGTAGGAGTGGCCTCACTCGGTATTGACCACCAGGGGACTCTTCAGGTTGACGTCCACGTGGTGGACAAACTCCTCCAGGATGTATCGCCATCCCTCGTCGTCGGCCAGGAACATGCAGTAGTTCTCACCGGCCCACATCACTGAAGGGTAGGTCCAGTCGGCATCCACCAGATGAAGGATCTTCCACAGGGGGCCCAGCTCATCCGGCTCGGTAACCGGTTCCCTGGAGTTCTGGTTCAGAACCATGGCGGTCCCTTTCCGGTCCACCGAAACCTTGAGATCTTTGAAATCGGGCTGGTTCTCCCGGATCTCCTCTGCCACATCCTCCACGGTGAAGATGAAATCATCCCTGGGCACGCCCATGGCGTTGCCGGCCTTGATGTGCTGGTCACAGGAGCCCCGGATCCCCTTGGGCCGCTCCTCCCTTGGCACGCTTGCCCTTACGTTGTAGATCAGTTTGGGGATGTCGATATCCATGGGACAGGCGTGCTTGCACCGTGCGCACATGGTGCAGACCCAGGCCCAGGGAGAGTTTCGCACCTCGTCGTCCATGCCCAGCACCACCATTCGCAGAAATCGCCTCGGGTCCATGTCGTATTGTTCCGAGGCCGGACATCCGCCGGTACAGGTGCCGCAGGTGAGGCAGAGATCAAGGTTGGCATCCGGCAGGAGGTGGGTGATTTGTTCCTTTAATTCACACGTACAATGGTCAATGTCAATTACCCTTGCCATGGCTGACTCCTTTTTGCTATAGACGTTCGCAATGGAATTGATTAACTGGGGTCAATCCCCATGCGAGGAGCTATAATCTTGCCGCATTAAGGTAATGGGCAAGCCGGTCCTGCCCTCCGATGGTGATGATGTGTACGCCCTGGCAGAGGTGCTTTAAGCCGTTGATCGTCTCCGCGAAAAGCTCCATGCTGGCCCTTGCCTTGTCCGGCGCGTTCATCAGCTTCTGGATGGCCCAGTCCGGCACAAGGCCCGACCGGAAGTGGCGGTTGAGAAACTTTCCCATGCCCGCGGTTCTGAGGATCATCACCTCGGCGATCACCGGGACGTTAAAGGTGTTGACCTGTTTCATGAACCGTTCAAACTGGTCCAGGTCAAAGATCGGGGTGGTGAGGAAATATCCCGTGTTCAGGTTCATCATATCCTCCATCTCCTCCATCCCCTTCTTGCTCACAGGCTTTCCCCAGGGGGTGGTGACGCCGGACCCGAGGGTGAATTCCATCTTGCCCGGCAGGGCCTGGCCGTCGATGGTCTGGCCATCCTTCATGTGGTCGAGCACGGAAGCCAGCTTCCCCGAATCCACGTGGAAAAACATGGTCTCCTGGAGGGTGTCCCCGGAGATCCGGTAATCCTCGGTAAACACCAGGAGGTTTTCCACGCCGATCCCATGGGCGGCGGCAAGGTCTTTCTGGAGCTGGAACCGGTTCTTGTCCCTGGTGGTGGTCTGGTAGATGGGGGTGAAACGGTTTTTGTTCAACAGATCGCAGGTCTTGATGGTGTCGCCCACCACCCCCTGAAGCTCGACTTCGGACACAGACACCCCGTCCACCCGGCCCTTCACCCGCTTGAGGCTGTTGACCAGCATTTCGGGATCGTCATCGCCGAGGGGGGCCTGGATTTCAGATGTTACGACAAATCTCTTTTGATCCAATGCTTCTCTTAGGTTCATGACGTGCCTCCTTCTATTTTAATCCAAGCAGGGTTGCCACTTCCGATTTGAGCTGGGCCAGGGGCAGGGGCTTGGTTAAGCAGATGTCCGCGCCGTTCTCCTTCATGGTCTTGAACTTTTCGTCGTCAAGGTAGGCCGACAGGACGATGATCTTGATCTCCCGGGTCTCGGGATCGGACTTGATCTTTTTGCACACCTCGTACCCTTTGATGTCGGGCATCATGATGTCCAGGATCAGCAGATCAGGGTTGAAATGCTTGACCTGGAGGCCGGCCTCAAACCCGTCCGAGGCCGAGACCACATCGTAGTCAAACTCATCCTCCTCCAGGGCCTGGACGATGGACTCCACGATGATCATGTCGTCGTCCACAACAAGGATCCGTTTTCGCCCCTCTTCGCCCTTTTCCTCGGGAATGGGGATCCCCTGGTTCTCCATGAAGCTCAAAAGATCGGCTTTTTTGATTCGCCGATGGCCGCCTACGGTCTTGTACGCCTTGATATGACCGGCCTCGACCCAGTTGATGATGGTCTTAGATGAAACGTTGCAGTATTTGCTCGCGGTAAATACGGTCAAGGTATCTTCCATAACGCATCCCTCCTTTTTGTTTGGGGGTAATCTACTTATTCTAATTATTATAGATTCGTTCAGTCGTCAAGCGGGATTCAGCGTATATCGTTGATTTATTCAATGAACGCTATACAGCGAAGAAAAACGTGTTTAAATCAGGGGCATATCTGCATATTTGACACACGGATATGGAGGGCATAAGGAACCGGGAGCCCCGGGGGGCGGGGCTCCTGTCAACGGTGTCCATGGGCGCGAAACCCGTGGAGAATCAGGCGTCGCTCTTTTTAAGGAGGGCCGCCGCCGTGTCGAGCATCCGGTTGGCATAGCCCCATTCGTTGTCAAACCAGGCCAGTATTTTCACCAGGGTGGTGCCGCTGACCCGGGTCTGGCAGCCGTCCACCACCGACGATCTTGAATCGTGGTTAAAATCGCAGGAGGCAAGGGGCTCTTCCGTATAGCCGAGAATGCCGGTGAGCCTTCCCTGGGACGCCCTGCTCAATATCTGGTTCACCTGGGTGACGCTGGTGGGTTTGGACACCACCACCGTGATGTCCAGGGCAGACACGTTGATGGTGGGCACCCGCATGGATACCGCCTGGAACCGTCCTGAGAGTTCGGGCAGTATCCGGTCGATGCCCTTGGCAAGTTCCGTATCAACAGGAATGATGGACTGGCCGGCACACCGGGTGCGCCGGAGGTCGTGGTGGTGGTAGGCATCGATCACGGGCTGGTCGTTCATGACCGAGTGGATGGTGGTGATGATGCCCGATTCAATGCCCAGGGTGTCGTTGAGCACCTTGAGCACCGGGACGCTGCAGTTGGTGGTGCAGGAGGCGTTGGAGATCACCCTGTGGTGGGGTTCCAGGGTGTGGTCGTTGATGCCGTAGACAATGGTGGCATCCACATCATCCTCGGCCGGCTGGGAAAAGATCACCTTTTTCGCCCCGCTCTTGATGTGCAGCTCGGCCCGCTCTCTCTGGGAGAAGGACCCTGTGCACTCCAGCACCACGTCAACCCCAAGGTCGGCCCAGGGCAGCCGCTGGATCTCCGGTTCATGGGTCAGCCGGATTTTGGTGTTGTTCACATAGAGGTCGTTTTCGCAGATCGTCACCTCGCCTGAAAATCTTCCGTGGGTGGTGTCATATTTTGTCAAATGGGCCATGGTCCTGGCATCTGAAAGCTCGTTGATGCCGACGATCTCAAGGGCCCGATAGTGGTGGGACTCGTAAAGGGCGCGAAGGACCGAGCGTCCTATTCTTCCATATCCGTTTATAGCGACTCTGTGACTCATATGCCTTGTGTTTCATCCTGGTCAACAATTTTACTGACAAATCGGTCATTGAGACGGGCTTCAATTTGAACCGACAAACCGGCCATTGAGACTGGCCAACAATTTTAAACCGGCAAACCGGTCGTTGAAAGAGGTCAATTATCATAAACCGTGAAATTTGTCATCATCCAATCCACGGTTTTTACCAAAAGAAACCCTTGAAACCCACCGGATTCAAGAGTATACACCCCTCAGGGATGAGGAAAGGTATGGAGACGATGGAGAGTGATATGGGGGGTACAATGAAAACATCCGCAAACAACAATCCCCTTGGGATTTTCGATTCCGGGGTGGGCGGCGTGTCCGTGCTTAGATGGGTACGGCGGCTGCTTCCCCGGGAAGACCTCATCTACGTGTCGGACGCAGGTTACGCCCCCTATGGCAACAGGTCTCCACACTATGTTGAAGAGCGGGCCATCCGTATGTCCCGCTTTCTTCTGGACCAGGGGGCCAAGGCGGTTGTGGTTGCATGCAATACGGCCACCGTCACCTCCATCGCCACCTTGAGATCCCTGTTTGCCGTTCCCTTTATCGGCATTGAACCGGGTGTGAAGCCAGCCCTGGCAGTAACCGCATCCGGGGTGGTGGGGGTGCTGGCCACCACCGAGACCCTGAAGAGTCCTTCCTTTCACACCCTGATCAACCGTTTCGGAAAAGGCGTCCGGGTGGAGGTCCAGGGCTGCCCCGGCCTGATGGAGCAGGTGGAGTCCTTGGCCTTTACCGCCCCAAAGACCCGTGACCTTCTGGACCGTTACCTCACCCCCCTGCTTGAGAAAGGTGCAGACACCATTGTCCTTGGGTGTACCCACTACCCCTTTCTTGCCCCCCTGATCCGGGAGATGGCAGGGGATGAGATCCGGATCATCGATACGGGGGAGGCGGTCTCCCGCCAGGTGTGCCGGACTTTGGCCACCAGGAATCTGCTAACTTGCAGCCGGGGGCCTGGGGCTGTAACCTTCTGGACCAGCGGCTCCCGGGGCGTTGAAACCGTGCTTTCAAGCCTGTGGGAAGAGGCCGTCACGGTGAAGCAGATCCCCTGAGCCCTTTTTCCATGGCCTTGAAAAACTTGCCTATTGTCCGGTGGAAGGCTATATAAATATCCTTTGACATTCTTTCAGCATAAGGAGAGGGACGCTTTGATCTACGTAAAACTCATCTTGACCGCCATTTTCTGGGGAGGGACCTTTATTGCGGCAAAATCCCTTGCCGCCCATGTGAACCCCCTGGATGCCGCATTTGTCCGTTTTACCATTGCCTCTGTCTTTCTTTTGGCCATCACAAGACGCCTTGAGGGGCGACTGCCCCGGGTGGGAAAGAATCAGATCCTTCCCCTGTTTCTTTTGGGATGCACCGGGGTGTTTGCGTACAATATCCTCTTTTTCACCGCCCTTCACCACATCAATGCTGGCAGGGCTTCCCTGATCATCGCAACAAACCCCATCATCATCAGCCTGCTGTCCGCCCTTATTTTCAAGGAGAGGCTCAGCCCCATCAAGGGGCTTGGGATTCTCATGTCTGTTACCGGGGCCCTTGTGGTGATCTCCAACGGCCATGTGCTGGATCTTGTCAGCTACGATATCGGCCGGGGGGAGCTTTTGATCTGCGGTTGCGTTCTGAGCTGGGTTGCTTACTCCCTCATCGGAAAATCGGTCATGGGGAAGATGTCTCCTGTGGCCTCGGTGTGTTACTCTTCCGTGATCGGGGCCCTGCTGTTGGGGGTTGCCGCCATGGTCAAGGGCGATCTTACAACCATGGGGGTCTGGTCGGTGACCGATTGGTTAAGCCTCTTTTACCTGGGGTTCTTCGGCACCGTGCTGGGGTTTTTCTGGTACTACGAGGGGATCAGCAAGATCGGGCCCATGAAGGCCAGCGTGTTTATCAACTTTGTTCCCATCTCCGCCATTCTTTTTGCCTGGCTCATCCTGGAGGAGCCTGTCACCCCCTCCCTCTTTATCGGGGGGCTCCTGGTGGTATCAGGGGTTTATTCCACCAACGCGTCCGAGATCATCAACCGCTGGTGGTCGAAAAGTGGCACCCCGGTAACTCGGGGTCAATTCCGGTAACGGTTGAAAATCTTGACGAACTCCCCTTCGCAGGCAAGAAAGGCCTCAACCACCCTGGGATCAAAATGATTTCCGCTTCCCTTGAGGATAATGTCCCGGGCCATGTCATGGGGCATGGCTTGCTTGTAGACCCTTTTACTGACCAGGGCGTCGTACACATCGGACAGGGCCACGATCCTGGCGGCAAGGGGGATCTCCTCCCTGGAAAACCCTTGGGGATAGCCGGTGCCGTCGAATTTCTCATGGTGGCACAGGGCGATGTCCGCACTCATTTGAAGGTAGTCGGCCCGGGGATACCGCTTCAGTGCCTCGCTCAGGGTTTCAAACCCGATGGTGGTGTGGCTTTTCATGATCTCGAACTCCGCGTCGTCAAGGCGGCCCGGCTTGAGCAGCACATAGTCGGGGATACCGATCTTGCCGATGTCGTGGAGGGGACTTGTCAGAAAGATGTTTTCCACAAATACCGGGGTGATCTCCCCGGGGGGATGGTTCAGGTCTGCCATGGCACTGGCAAGGGTCCTGGAATAGAAACGTATCCGTTCCAGATGGTTGCCGGTCTCCGAGTCCCTTGACTCTGCAAGTTTGGCCATGGAGAAGATCACAAGATCCCGGGTCTCAAACCCGAGGATGCGCTGTCCCACCTGGATGCGTACAGCCAGCTCCTCCTTGATAAAGGGCTTGGTGATGTAATCGTCTGCTCCTGCCTTCATGCTTGTCACACAGTCCTTGGTGCCGGTCCTGGCGGAAACCATGATCAGGTAGGTGTAGCGGCTGCCCTCGGCCTGGCGGATTTTGGCGCAGAGCCCGGGACCGTCCAGCCCGGGCATGATCCAGTCGGTGATGACCAGCCTCGGTCTTTCGGTCTTCCACATCTCCCAGGCCTCCAGGCCGTCAGATCCCACAAGCAGTTCATAGCCAAGGCTTCGGACCAGGACCTCCATCTTTTTACGGCTCACCAGTTCATCATCAACGATCAATACCTTCATTCTCAACGCCTTTTCTTAGCTTCAGCAGTTAACGCAACACAGCAGGGTCATCCCAGGTTATCGGCATGGTCAGCCAGTCGCTTGATCTCATTGTCAAGCCTTGCTAAAGCAATCGGGCTTGGATCGTTTTCAAGTTCATGGGCAAGGCCCGCAAGCCTGTCCGCCGTCAGGTTGCCCGCTCCCCCCTTGATGGCATGGGCCTCTCTTTTTATCACATCCTTTTCCTGGTGTTCCAGGGCCTTTTTCATGGTGGAGACCTGGTCCTTTGCAATGGCCAGAAACCCGGTCAGGATCTCCAGGACAAGTTCCCTGTCACCGTCAAACTCCTCAACGGCCCGTTCAAGCTCCATGGGCGGCGCCTCGTATGTGCGGGCTCCAGGCGCTGGTTTGCCAGGGCCGGAACGCCAGCGGTCCACCATTGCGAGAAGCGCCCCACGGCCGAGGGGCTTGGTGATATAGTCGTTCATGCCCGTGCTGAGGCATCTCTCCCTGTAGCCTTTGACGGCATGGGCGGTCATGGCGATGATGGGAACGGGCCTGAGACCGGGTGTTGGGTGCTTGCTTTCAAACTCCCGGATCGCCCGGGTGGCGCCGTAGCCGTCCATTTTCGGCATCTGGATATCCATGAGCACCAGATCGTAGCGGTTCTGTTGAAAGGCTTCAACCGCGTCCCGGCCGTTTTCGGCAAGATCCACACGATAACCGGCACGGGTCAGATGGGCCATGACAACCTTCTGGTTGACAGGATAGTCTTCCGCCAGAAGCAGGTGCCCCCTGTCCTGCTGCTCGCCTGGCCGGACCGGGCGTTCCCGGGGATCAGGATCCGTGTCTGCCCCATCCGCTGCCGGGGATTCGGGGATGGGGAATGCCACGGTGAACCAGAAATTGGAACCCTTGTCCGGCTCGCTCTCCACATCCATGGTCCCCCCCATGAGTTGCACCAATTGCTTGGAGATGGTGGTGCCAAGACCGGTGCCGCCATATTTGCGGGTGGTTGACCCGTCCGCCTGGGTAAAGCTGTCAAAGATGGTGGCAAGCTTGTCCCGGGAGATCCCGATGCCGGTATCCCTGACCGAAAAAACCATCCTGTATTCCCGGGTTGCCAGGGTTTCCCCTTTGGCTGTGATAACGATCTTTCCCTGGTGGGTAAATTTCAGGGCATTGCCCACCAGATTGGTCAATATCTGCCGCAACCGTGCAGGATCGCCCATAAGCCTTGGGGGCAGGTCGGAGGGGAGGGTGACGGTGAGGCCTACGCCCTTTTGCCCGGCCTGGAGGGCAAACCGCCTGGCCACCGAGTTGACGGTCTTGTCCACATCAAAAACGATGCTCTCCAGCTCGACTTTTCCGGCCTCGATCTTTGAAAAATCCAGGACAAAGTTGATCACCTCCAGCAGGGAATGGGCCTCTTCGTTGATGGTCTCCACAATGGTCTGCTGCTTCCGGTTCAGATCCGTATCCAGGGCAAGCTCGGCCATGCCCAGGATGCCGTTCAGGGGGGTTCGGATCTCGTGGCTCATGTTGGCCAGAAACTGACTTTTGGCAAGGCTTGCTGCCTCGGCGTCCAATCTGGCCTTTTCCAGGGCCTGGTTGGCTTGACGGATCTTGGCATCGGCTTTCTGTCGTTCGGTGATATCCACAAAGGCCGCGAGCAGTACCTCCTCCCCGTTGAGCACAATGGGCAACGCGGTCTTGAGGATGGGGAGCTCGTCACCATCCCGGGTCAACAGGATCTGTTCGCTGGCGTCAATGGTCTGGCCAAGATCCAGGATGGGGCAGGCCCCCTCACGGGCAGGACAGATGGTCCCGTGGCACGCCTGGCCTAGGATCTGGTCCATGGTCTCGAGGTTCATCATGGCCAGGGCCGCCTGGTTGGCGTGGCGAATCAGCCGGTCCTTTCCAATGATCATCACCCCGTAGGGAAGGCTGTCCACCATGGTCTGGAGCATGGCCTGGGAGCGCCTCAGCTCAAGGGTTTGTTCCTTGACCTGCTCCTCAAGGGTATCCCTGTGCCGGGCAAGGGTCTCCTGGGAGTGGAACAGGCTCTTGAGTACCTGGTTAAAGGCCCTGGCAAGCTTGCTGAACTCCACATGGTGGATGGCATCTTCGTCCAGATAGCGCCTGGAGGGATTGCCGGCAATGAGCTGGGCCTGCTCGGCCATCATCTCCAGGGGATTGCTCACCTTTCTTGCAATGGCGAAACTGACCACCAGGGTCAGGGCAAAGATGGCGCTGCAGAGGATCACCAGCAGGACGATCAGGGAGAGCTTTTCTGCTTTGAGGCTTGTTGAGGAGGCCCCAAAGAGAAACCCTGGAAAATTTTTCATGGGAAAGATGTGGGCGTCGGTATCCTTCTCCATTGAAACCTTTTGTCCGTTCTTCAGGTTTATAAGCCCTTCCGGGGTGCGCACCAGTAGGCGTGCCCCGTTTTGGGCGTCGAACCGCTGCCAGAACTCCTTGTCCCGGGATATCTCAAAGAGGGCATAACCGGTGCCGATCCGCTCATCTTTCCGGATGATGGGAACGGAAAAAACAGCGATGATCCGGTTGTTTAAATAGTGAAAGCTCTCGGGGAGGGGGGCGGCACCTGCGTCCTTGTTGCTGAGCTCGGCCATGGATTCAGCCAGGGAGGGCGGGAGGGGGGGGATAAAGATTCCCTTTTCCCGGTCCTGGATCGTGAAGACAACCCCCCGGGAGCTGGGATACTGACGCTCCATTATCTCAACAAGCTGGCCATGGACCCCAAGCATCAAAACAATCCGAATGGCATTGTCCTGTCCCAAAAAACCGAGCTGGGACCTGACCGATTCCACCCTGTCCTGGACAGCCATGGCCGCCTCTGATTGGTGAAGCTTGAGCTCGTGGAAAAATTCCCGGGTCATGCTGCGGCTAAGGGTGTTGTACAGCACCCCCACAACCAGGGCGAGGGAGAGGAAAATCAATGCCACAAGTACTTTGACCAGGAAATTTGAAAACGTCTTTTGCCGGGGCATGGAATGGGTCTCTTTTGACATTCTATTCCGTTATCACTTCATCGGCCGCCATGAGGATATCCGGCGGGATGGTGATCCCGAGTTGACTGGCCCGTTTGAGATTAAACACCAGGGCATACTTTTTGGCATCCTGGATGGCGATGGTGCCTGGCGGCTCGCCATTGAAAATCCTTGCCACCATCTGGCCCACCTGGACGCCCATGGCGTGGAAATCCACGGCCGCCCCGCCAAAGAGCCCCATGTGGGCAAAGGCGTAATTGAGGGGGATTCCGGGTTTTCTCGAATGCCCAACGGTCCAGGCAAAAATTTCAGGGGCGGTATAGGTTGCGCCTTTAGAATTCTTGAGCAGCAGAACCGCAGGGTAGATGGCGCCGGTTGCCGGGTCCTGGTTGGCCAGGAAAATCTCCTGCTGATACTGCTCCCAATCCCTGACCGTGGTAATCTCCCAGTCGCAGGGGATGGATGCGTTCTCCATCTCAAGGAGGATCTGCCTGTGGATGGCTGTGCCCGTGGGGGAGGGGTCCACAAAGATTCTCACCTTTTCAAGCCCGGGCAGAAGCTTTGAGTGGACCCGGATGGCATCGGCGATGTAGAGTTTTTCATAGACGCCGGTGGTCCTGTGTCCCGGTCGCTTCCTTGTTTCCATGAACGGCTTGATCCTGTTGTAGGCTTCAGGCTGGCCGTTCATTCCGCAGAAGACGATGGCCATGGGAGCGTCCGTAAGCTCCAGGGCCACGGTTCTGAAGGCATTATCATCCAAAGGCACAAGGATATGGGGCTTGAAATTCCTGATGGCGGCCAGGGCCTTTTGGGCCTGGAGCTGAATGAGGGGCTGGGTGTTGTTTGTCCGTTTGGTGTCCATGTAAAAGGCCCGGACCTTGAAATCGACGTTCTCCTCAAACCCTGCGGCAGCCAGGGCCGCAATCACGCCGTCGTGCTGGGGCTGGCCGCATACATGGCCCTTTTCATAGCTGTGAAGGATAAAAATGCGTCGCATTTCACCCGGTTGTGAAAAGGCGGTTCCCAAAGGTGCCAGCACAAGGAAGACCCCTGTCAGAACCCCAACGAAAAAAGGTCTCCAAAAATTCATCCGATATATCCCTTTATTTGTTCTCACAACGGCGCTCAACCTTTCGGCTCAGAACCCTATCTTCCTGATCTTCTCTTCCATGGTTTCTTTGGAAAACGGTTTGATGATGTAGTCATCACATCCTGCCACAATGCTGAGGAGGACCGTTTCCTGATCCGCATGGGAGGTTACCATCAATACCTTGACTTTTCCATCTTCCCGGATGTTTTCCTGCTGCTCAATGCCCCGCAGCCGTGATAACACCTCGGTGCCCTCCATGTCGGGAAGCGAGATATCCAGGGTGACGAGGTTAAATCCTTTTCCTTTTTTAAGGGCCTTGGAAAAGTGGGTCAACGCCTGGAGCCCGGTTGCAACCCCCGTGCACTGGCCAAATTTCTCCAGGATGGTTTCCATCTTCTTTCTGCTGACAAGTTCATCATCAACAACAAGAATTTTCATCGTCCCTCCCTTCATCCGTTCTCTGGTTAACCTTACATTCCCGGGTAAGGTATCTTGCGACCCTCCTGAACTTCCATAGGGTATATACCGGAAACCGCATGGAAATTCATGGAAAAAAATCGTTTTTCCGTTGATTCCTCTGTTCAAACCCTGCACAGAATCACGATTCTTTGGCAACGGGCAGGGAGATGGTGAAGGTGGTTCCCTTGCCAGGGGTGCTTTCCACCGTGATCTTTCCCCCGTGATCCTGGATGAACCCGTAACAGACCGAGAGCCCCAGCCCCACCCCCTTGACGCTCTCTCTCTTGGTGGTAAAGAACGAGTCAAAGATCTTTTCAAGGTGCTCTTTTTCAATGCCGGTCCCTGTGTCGGAGATGAGGATTCGCATCTCCTGGCCGGCCTGGGTGGTCACAAGGGTCAACACCCCTCCCTCGGGCATGGCGTCCAGGGCATTGGAAAACATGTTTAAAAAGACCTGGCGCAGTTGATCCTTGGAGGCGCAAACATGGCCCGGGGCCTCCATGAGCCGGGTGGTAATCTTGATGCTGTTTTCCCTGAACCTTTTTTCATAGAGCAGCAAGATTTCTTCAAGGATGGTATTGACGTTGATGTTGACCCGTTCGATCTGGTCCGGGGTTGAAAAGGTGAGCATTTTTTTCAGCATGTCGGCAAGGCGCTGGGTTTCCGACAGGGACATGTCCAGCAGCCGTCTGCGCTTGCTTTCAGGTGCGATCTCCGTCTTCATCAACTCCAGGGTGTTCATGATGCCAAACAGGGGGTTGTTGAGTTCATGGGCGACCTGGGAGGTGAGGCGGCCCATGGCAGCCAGTTTTTCCGACTGCAGGAGATGCTGGCGGGTTTCATGCAGCTTTCGCTCCATCCTGAGCCGCTCCCCGAGATCCACGATGATTCCTTCGTACCCCAGGACATTGCCCTTGGAATCGTAGCGGACATGGGTGGTCAGGAGCACCTGGATGATGGACCCGTCCCGCTTTTTCCACTCCACCTCATAGTCCACCACCTTTCCTTTTCCTTCAACGATATCCTGATAGGCCTTCCGGTGCGTTGCGTCCCGGTATACCTGGGTGGCAAGGTCGAGCTCCAGGAACTCCTTTTTGTCGTCATATCCCAGCATGGAGAGAAGTGCCGGGTTAACGTCCAGAAACCGCCCCTGCTTGCTGCTGGTGAAAACTCCGCACCCCACATTGTTGAACAGCCGCCGGTAATCCTCTTCAGAGGATTTCAGCCGGGCCTCCTGGGCCTTGGTGCGGGTGATATCCCGGTAGATCACCAGTTGGGATCTGCTGCCGTTTTTGTTGGTCACGGGGATGGCAATGATATGGAAGGACCGGTGGATCCTGGGAAGGGACACCTCGCCATGGAGGGTTTCCTGCCGGGCAAAGACCTGGTCGGCCCTGCACCATGGGCAGGCCTGTTGCTCCCGGTTGATCACGGCGTGGCATTTTTTCCCCACCCCTTCCCCAAACAGGGAGACCATGGCCTTGTTCATGTACTGGATGACAAAATCGTCACTGATGATGTAGACGCCGTCTTCAATGGCGCCAAGGGCATCCATCAACCGGGGCATGGTGGTCTCAGCCATGGCTATCTCCTTAATTTTTTAGGGGGGTGATCTATCTACAGAGATAGAGGGGTCGCCGCGGTTTGTCAAGAAGGAGAATGGGTAAAGTTGCCAAAACCATCTTCTTTTGTTGAACTCTCATGGGTTAGAAGCTATAGAGGTAAAGGAGAGGATATCCCACCAACACCACACTAAAACAATGTAATATTGGACAGATACGCCATGGATCTTGTTATAAAGAACGGTATCGTCTTGACCATGAACAAAGGGATGGAGATCGTCCACCAGGGGTGGGTGGGCGTGGACAAGGGGTGTATCGCCGGGATCGGCAGTCACGATACCCTGCCCGTACCCGGGGCGAAAACCGTGATCGATGCCAGGGGCGGGATCATCATGCCGGGCCTTGTCAACTGCCACACCCATGCCCCCATGACCCTGTTCCGGGGGCTTGCCCGGGATCTTCCCCCCCTGGCGTGGCTCAATCGCCACGTTTCTCCGGCGGATGAACGCCTGACCCGGGAAGCGGTATACCAGGGGAGCTTACTTGCCTGCGCTGAGATGATCCTCTCCGGAACCACCTGTTTCTGCGACAGCTATTGGTTCGGGGAGGCAGTGGCACGGGCTGCTGCAACAACCGGCATGCGGGCGGTGGTGGGGGAGGTGCTCAACGGTTTTTCCGGGTGCGGCGAGATGGAAGATGGGTTTGACCGTGCCCAGAAAATGGTGGCCCAATGGGGAAAACCTGGCCGGGTGACGGTGGCTGTGGCCCCCCTTTTTGCCCCTGACGCAGATCCGGAACTGTTGAAGCGGGCGGCTGACCTTGCAAGAAAAAACAGGGTTCCCCTGGTGATCGAGGTGGCACAGACAGGGAGTGAGGTGTCGCAGATCGCCAGAAAGCATGGAAAGAGCCCGGTGGAGTTCCTTGAAAGCCTGGGACTCCTTGGGCCCGGTCTTGTGGCCTGCCACTCCATCCATCTGACCGAAAACGACATGGAACTTTACAGGCATTACCATGTCAGGGTGGCCCATTGCCCGGAGAGCGACATGGCCCTTGGCTCAGGGGTTGCGCCCATCCCCCGGCTCCTTGGGCTTGGCATCACCGTGGGGCTTGGCACGGATGCCTGTGCAAGCAACGGCGATCTTGACCTTTTCTGTGAAATGGATACAGCCGCCAAGCTCCATAAGGTCGTTGCCATGGATCCGGAGGTGATTGATGCGGAAACCGCGGTAAAAATGGCCACCATCAACGGGGCAAAGGTGCTGGGACTCGACAGGATAACAGGCTCCCTTGAGACGGGCAAGCGGGCCGACATCATCGTGGTCGGCCTGTCCGGTCATCATCTTGTGCCCATGTACAACCCCTATTCCCATCTGGTTTACTCCGCAGCAGGCAGCGATGTCGCAGCGTCCGTCATTGACGGGAAACTTGTGATGGACAACAGAGCGCTTTTGACCATGGATGTGGGCGCTGTGATGGATGGGGTGCAGACCCTTTGCCAAAACCTGGGCGGCCTGTGATCAATGACCCTGTTTCTTTCCGGGCACAAGCCCGTGTTTTTTTAACTTTCTCACAACACTTGACTGGTCAATCCCCAGGTGTTCGCCCATGGCCCGGGTGGTGGTGTGCAGGGACATGGCCTTGATCAACAGCTTTTTTTCAAAGTCAAGCATCTGCTCTTTTAGAAAAAGAGCCGGCGTCTTTGCCGGTTGATGCGCCATGAAATTGAAGATGCTTTCGTCCAGGGTATCGGTTTCGCTCAGGACCACGATTCTTTTAATTATGTTTTTCAACTCGCGCACATTGCCGGGGAACGGGTAGGATTGCAGCTGGCCCATCAACCGGGGAGAGATGCATCGATGCTGTCCGTACTGTTTGTTGTACTGTTCAAGAAAGTGGGTCATAAGCCCGAAAATGTCCTCCGGGCGCTCCTTCAAGGGGGGGATCCTGACGGTAAAGGCGTTGATCCGGTAGAGAAGATCCTCCCTGAACCTGCCTTTTTCCACAAGTGCCTTGAGGTCACAGTTGGTGGCTGCGATCATGGTGCAGTCGACTTTTTTTGCCCGGGTGCTGCCGAGTCGCATGACCTGAAAATCGTCCAGGTATTTTAACAGCTTTGCCTGTAGGGGCAGGGGAAGCTCCCCGATCTCATCCAGAAACAGGGTTCCCCCATGGGCGATCTCGAACAGGCCGGCCTTACCCTGCTTTTTGGCTCCGGTAAAGGCCCCGCCCTCGTAACCGAACAGTTCGGCCTCCAGCAGGTTTTCCGGAACAGCGGCGCAATTGAGCTGGACAAAGGCGTTGTCTTTCCTGGGGCTCTTATCGTGCATCAGTCTTGCCAGAAGTCCCTTGCCCGTGCCGGATTCTCCCAGGACAAGGATTTTTGAAACCCCGGAGACTGCAAGCTTGAAGCTTGTTTGCAGGATCTGCCTGTACCTGTGGTTCCTGGCAACGACTTCATGGGAAGCCAGGCGGACCATACCAGGATCGCTGAACTCCTCCCCAAAACCGGCCTTGATTCCCTGGGCCTCCCTGGGGGGCAGGTTGGCGATCTCCTGTTCCCTGACCACGATGCGAAGGATCTCTCCCCGGTCGTCCACATGGGGGGTGCCGGTGTTGATTGTCATGATCCCGGTACGCATGGATTCTGCCTGGACCACGGCCTTCTGTTTGGTCTTGAAAATTTTGTGGGCCACGGACCGATCGTAAATACCTTCCCTGATCAGTTCGAGATAACACTTGCCGATCAGGGCGTTCTCTTTGACCGCGCCGTACTTTTCAGCGGTCCTGTTCACCGCAATGACCCGGCCGAAACCGTCCCATATCCAGATGCCGTCCGGCGAAGAATTAAGAATTTGGTCCATTGCTGCATCCTTTATTTAATTTGAGCCGGCGCCTTGTTTTGTTGAATATATCCGAATGACAGCACATCCTAAGTCTTCTATCCTTCCCCTTTATGATGGCGGGAAAAAAGTCAAAAAAAATTCGAGTAAAAACCATCCCGAGATTACGCTAAGGGCTGAGAATAACTATTGTAGAGAGCCAAGTCAACGTTAAAAAGCTTCACACTTATTGGGTTTGATGCGAAGTTGCATCGCCTGTAAGCCGGCAAAGTCAAAACCTGCTGCACCGGGGCCATTCCCGGCTTTGATGCAAAAACGCATCTTTCGGGTTTGTCTCTCCAAATAGGGAGCCAGCAATGCTGTTTGGCGGTTTGTCGATGCGTTTTCGCATCGATTGCCGGGTTTCATTATGGTGGATTTTCCGGGTGGGGTTCAATATTCTCCCGCCTTGAGGGGCTTTCCGCTTCCTGGCACGCAAGTTGCCTATGTAGTAAAAAAAAATAGTGGATTCTTACAGGAGTAACAGCGCCCGTAAATTGCGGGTTGAAACGACACCAAAGGAGTTTGCCAAATGATGCTGAACAGGTTGCAGTCCCTTGACAGGGCCCGGACGGAACGTCTGCACCATGCTTGCATGGAAGTCTTGAATAAGACAGGGGTTATCTTCAACGAACCTGAAGCCTTGGAGATCTTCAGGGAGAACGGTTTCCGGATGGATGGAAACAAGGTCTTTTTTGAGGAAGATCAGGTGATGAACGCGCTGAAAACGACGCCGTCCGAATTTACCATCCATGCCAGGAATCCTGAAAAATCCGTCCGGATAGGAGGGGATAATTTCGTTCTGAGCCCGGGCTGGGGAGCCCCGTTCATCGTTGATGCCGCAGGCAACAGCCGTTCCGCCACCATGGCGGATTCCAACAATTTCTGCAAGCTTGTGCAGACCTCACCCCACCTGGACATGATTGCAAGCTCCATGGTTCCCCCCAAGGATCTGGATCCCAAAACCGCCACGGCAGAACTCCTGGCGTCCTGTTTCACCCTGACAGACATGCCCGTCACAACCAATCCCTGCTGCCGGGAGAACGCCATTGAGACCGTTGAGATGGCATCCATTGTCTGGGGCAGCCGGGAGGCGGCCACCCGGGGGCCGGTCTCCATTGTCTCCATCAACCCCACCTCCCCCCTGACCTACACCCCGGAAGCCGCAGGCGGCCTGATCGAGTTCGCCCGGGGCGGCCAGGCACTGCTGATATCGAGCATGGTCATGGCGGGCCTGAGCGGGCCGATCACCATCGCCGGAACAGCTGTCCTGGAGATGGCTGAAAGCCTGGCCGGTATTGTTCTGGCCCAGCTTGTCAACCCCGGGGTTCCCTGTGTGTGCGGCGGCACCTCCTGTGCGGCCGATCTTCGCTTCTGCAGTGCCACCATCGGAAGCCCCGAGCTGATCCAGCTGATGGGTATCTCAACCCAGATGGCTAGGTTTTACGGTCTGCCCTGCCGGTACGGAGGCGGCTTGACCGACGCCCATTTCCCGGACATGCAGGCGGGAATCGAATCCACCCTCAATATCGCCCTGAGCCTTGCATCGGGTGCCCATTACATGCACCAGGCCTGCGGCATCCTCGGTTCATACACGGAGATGAGTTTTGAAAAATTCGTCCTGGATGAGGAGATCGGCGGCATGGTGAAACGGGCCATACGCCCGGTTGAGATCAGCGATGAAACCCTTGCTCTGGATGCCATCGACAGGGTCGGCTGCGGCGGAAGCTTTCTCATGGAGCCCATGACGGCCAAGCGGTGCCGGACGGAATTTTTCATGCCAAAGGTATCGGTCCGGGAAACCTACGAGAAGTGGGAGAGCCGCGGAAAGGAAGATGTCACAAAGGCTGCGGAAAAACATGTTAAGGAGCGTCTTGCGTCCTATATAAAGCCTGACCTTGACCCTGGTATTGAAAAGGATCTCAAGGCCTATATTGCGGCCAGGACAAACGCATAAACCACTTAAACGATTTCAAATGGAGAACCCTATGTCTGATTATAAAGAACTTTTAGAGATCCTGCTCACAGGAGACGGTGAGAAACTCGAAACCCTTGTGAAGGCGGCCCTGGATAATGGTGCGCCCGCAAACGAGATTCTCAACCAGGGACTCATCGCCAGCATGGACGTTGTGGGAGCAAGGATGGAGTCCGGTGAGATGTTCATACCCGAGGTGCTCATGAGTGCCCAGGCCATGGGCGGTGCGGTTGAGATCCTGAAACCCCTGCTTTCGGAAGAGGACTCTGCCGTGGCCGGCAAGGTGGTGCTTGGAACGGTTAAGGGCGACCTCCACGATATTGGAAAAAACCTGGTCTCAATGATGCTTGAGAGCGCAGGTTTTGATGTGATCGAGATGGGCGTGGATGTGGCGCCTGAAAAATTTGTTGAGGCGATCAAAGAGAACGATGCGGATATTGTGGCCCTCTCAGCCCTCTTGACCACCACCATGCCCATGATGGCCCAGACCGTCAAGACCATTGAGGCGAGCGGCATCAGGGACAAGGTCAAGATCCTTGTGGGCGGCGCTCCCGTGAATCAGACCTTTGCCGATGAGATCGGTGCGGACGGATATGCACCGGATGCCGGTTCCGCAAGCAAGCTTGCCAAGACCCTGCTCAAAAAATCAGCCTAGGAAAAACCATTAAGCGGAGAAAAAAAAGATGTTTACAGTCATTGGAGAGAGAATCAACACCACCCTGAAAAAAGTCCAGGCCGCAGTCATTGCCAGGGATGCCGACTATATCAGGGAAGATGTCAGGAAACAGCAGGCAGGTGGAGCCACCTATATTGACGTGAATGCCGGGGCCCGCATCGGTCATGAAGAGGAGGATATGCGTTGGCTGCTGGAGGTGGTCCAGGAGGGTACAGATCTTCCCCTCTGCCTTGACAGCCCGGATCCCGCCATTCTGGAGATGGCCTACCCCATGGTCAACAAGATTCCCATGGTCAACTCCATCAGCCTTGAGAAGGATCGTTTTGACGCCATGATGCCCTTTCTCGACGGCAAGGAGTGCAAGATCATTGCCCTGTGCATGGACGATTCCGGCATGCCCAAGTCGGTTGCCGACATCGTTGACCGGGCCGCCAGGCTCGTTGGGGAGCTTGAGAAGATCGGCATGAAACGGGACGACATCTTCATCGATCCCCTGATCCAGCCCATGAGCGTCGATGCCAATAACGGCAACGTTGCCATGGAGGCTGTTCAGACCATCATGACCGATCTTGCCGGGGTTCACACCACCGGGGGACTGTCCAACATCTCCTACGGACTTCCCCAGCGTAAGATCATCAACCGGAACTTCCTTGCCCTGATGATGGCCCACGGGTTTGATTCGGCCATCATGGATCCCCTTGACTCTGAGATTATGGCGGTGCTCAACACCTGTGAGATGCTCAAGGGTAACGACAGCTTCTGCATGAACTACCTGAAGGGCGTCAGGGCCGGCAATATCAAGGCCTGATCCTTGTTTAGCCGCGCCATTGCCCCATCAAAACCGGGGCAATGGCGCGTAAAAAGAAAACGTATCAGTCTCCTTCGAACTCGACGATGGAGAAGATCTTGTGGCCGTTCAGCCGTTCCCTTCCGTTGAGATCCGGGAGCTCCACCACAAAGGCACACTCCACGATGCTGCCGCCGATCTTCTCCACGAGTTTCACCGTTGCGCCGATGGTGCCGCCCGTGGCAATGAGATCGTCCATGATCACCACCCGCTCCCCTTTTTCGATGGCATCCTCGTGGATCTCCAGGGTGTCCTGGCCGTACTCGAGGCTGTAGGACTCGCTGATGGTCTTGTGGGGCAGTTTGCCCTTTTTCCGAACCGGAACGAATCCAACGTGGAGCTGGTGGGCCAGGATGGCGCCAAAGACGAAGCCCCTGGCATCGATTCCCACCACCTTGTCGATATCCATGTTTTTGTACCGGTCAAAAAAGATGTCAGTGGCCTTCCTGTTTGCGTCGGGATCCTGCATAAGGGTGGTAATGTCCCGGAAGATCACCCCTTCGATGGGCCAGCCCGGTATTGATCGTATGCTGTTTTTTATGTCCATTGTCTCACCTGGTTGTTTATCTGTTTTTCAGCCCGGAAATGGCCGTGATTAAAAGCGCTTTAACACGCTGTGAATTGGCGTTGAATACCTCAAGGATCTCTTCCCAGGAGACCGGCGCCTCATCCTCCTTCCAGCAGTCGTAGTCCGTGGACATGGCCACCGAGGCATAGGGTATCCCGGCCTCGCAGGCCAGGGCCGCCTCAGGCGCAATGGACATGTTGATCACATCCCCCCCCCACATCCGGAACATCTTTGATTCGGCCCGGGTGGAAAAGCGGGGGCCCTCGATGGTCACCACGGTTCCTTTTTCATGGACCCTCACCCCCTGTTTAACGGCTGTCTCATACAGCAGATGTCTCAGATCCCTGTCAAAGGGTTCGGCCATGGAGGTGTGGACCACCCCGTTTTTGAAGGAGTCGTGGAAGGTGTTTTTCCTGAACCTGGTGAAATCGATGAACTGGTCCAGGATCACAAGATCCCCCCGGTCGATCTCCTGTCTCAGGCTTCCGCAGGCCGTGGTGGTCAGAATTGCGGTCACCCCCTGCTCCTTGAGGGCTGCGATGTTTGCCCTGTTGTTTACCTGGGTGGGGCTGAGATCGTGATTCCGCCCGTGCCTTGCAAGGATCACCACATCGATCCCGTTGATCGTTCCGCAGGTGAGGGGGGAAGAGGGGCTTCCATAGGGTGTTGTAACCGTCATCTCCTGGGAGTTGTGAACTATTTCAGGGTCATCCAGCCCGGATCCGCCGATGATTCCAACTTTAACCATACCAATGTTCTCCTGCCTTGCATCTCGCCCTTATCAATGGCCCCTGTTTTTAACCAGAGAGGCCCGAAAAAAATCCTGTTTGTTTTTATATGATGGCCAAAACCTTTGTCAAGGCAAGAGTTGGGTAACATTATCGTTGACGCCCGGAACGACAATGGTATATTTTGGATCAAAATATCGTTCCTATACCGGATTTGGGCCATGTTCGTTTCAAATTCCGGTTCCCATATTCCGAAGAATTGAAAGGAGATTCACATGCTTGTTGACGGTAAACAGATGCGCCCCATCTGGTTTGATGCTGATTTGAAAATTGCAAAGGTGATCGACCAGCGAATGCTGCCCCATCAGCTGGTTGTGGCGGATCTCAACACTGTGGATGATGTCATCGAGGCGATCCGGGAGATGTTTGTCCGGGGAGCGCCCCTGATCGGTGCCACCGGCGCCTTTGGTGTCTATACCGCCGTTCTCCGGGATCAGGAGTGCAACGATGATCGCCTGGCCGCAGAGTGCGACAGGCTCAAGGCGGTCCGGCCCACGGCCGTGAACCTTGCCTGGGGAGTTGAACGGGTCCTTGAAACCTGTATGGGCAGGGATGATCGTGATGCCCGGCTTGCCGCCGCCCTGGCTGAGTCCCTGGCCATCGTGGAAGAGGAGGCTGAGAACTGCAGGCTTATCGGAGAACACGGACTCTCCCTGATCCGGGAGATCAGCCGGAAAAAGGGAGGCAAGCCTGTCAACATCCTTACCCACTGCAATGCGGGCTGGCTTGCCACCGTGGAGTATGGTACGGCCACGGCCCCCATGTATACGGCCTTTGACCAGGGCATTGAGATCCATGTGTGGGTGGACGAGACACGGCCTTTGAACCAGGGCGCAAGGCTCACGGCCTGGGAGCTTGGAAAGCACGGCATCGCTCACACGGTGATCACGGATAATGCCGGCGGCCACCTCATGCAGCACGGCATGGTGGACCTTGTGATCGTGGGCACGGACAGGACCACCTGGACCGGGGACGTTGCCAACAAGATCGGCACCTATCTCAAGGCCCTGGCCGCAAAGGACAACGACATCCCCTTTTATGTGGCCCTTCCCTCCTCCACCATTGACTGGGAGATGGACAACGGGGTGACCTCGATTCCCATCGAGGAGCGGGACCCGGCCGAGATCAGCCATATCCAGGGGCTGGATGGCGGCGGCAACCTGGTGAAGGTGCTGGTACCGCCCCCGGCAAGCCCGTGCGCCAACCATGCCTTTGACGTGACCCCATCGCGGCTTGTCACAGGCCTTATTACGGAACGGGGCATGTGCGACGCCTCCCGGGAGGGAATTCTGACCCTGTTTCCGGAGAAGCGATAAACCACGAACCACATGGGCAAGGTGCAGGCCGGCAGAAACTGGCCCCCGCCCGGAAGGTGTATTGGGCGCCCTGGCAACGCCATCATGGCGATGATGCCAGGCCGGTGAACCAGGGGCGCTCAATTTTATACTTGACATATGAACCGGAACACCATTAAAGAAGCCCTATGTTGACTGAAACAGAAAAAAAAGTGATCTCCGCCCTCCAGGGCAATATCCCGGTATGCGAACGTCCCTATCTTGAGCTTGCACAGGGGCTTGGCATGTCCGAGGAGGAGTTCCTCAAGACGGCAAAGGGGCTGGACGAGCGGGCCATCATCCGACGATTCGGCGCAACCCTCAAACACCAGAAATCTGGCTACACGGCCAACGCCATGGTTGCATGGTCGGTGGATGAGGCCAGGGTTCAGGAGGTGGGGCCCACCATGGCTGGATTTGACGAGGTTTCCCACTGCTACCGCAGGAATCCCACGGAAACCTGGCCCTACAATCTTTACACCATGATCCACGCCTTTGACGAACCCGCCTGCCACGCCATTGCGGAAAAGATATCAAAGGCCGTGGGGGTTGAAGCGTACATTCTTCTTTTTAGCAGGAAAGAGCTGAAAAAGACCTCCATGCGATATTTCGACTGATTGAGACAAGAAGCGCCACATATTCTCTGCGTCAATCCGTGGATCCATGACTATGCTGCTTTTGATTTCTGGGCCAAGCCCTTAGGGCTGCTGGGCCTTGCCGCCATGCTCAGGGACAATGGCATCCGGGTGAGTTTTATGGATTGCCTGGACAGGTTCCACCCCAGGGCCGGTGACCGGGTGAAGGTGCTGGCCGACGGCCGGGGCCCCTACCGGAAGACCGTTATTCCGCCGCCCAAGGGGGTGGAAGAGACAGGAAAGCGCTATTTCCGGTACGGCATCGAGCCTGAATGGTTTAAACAGGATCTTTTGGCCATGGAACGACCCGATCTTGTGTTTGTCACGTCCCTTATGACCTACTGGGCCCCCGGGGTCAGGGAGACCATCTCCTCTATCAAGGAGGTGTTCCCGGACGTTCCGGTGGTGCTTGGCGGCATCTACGCCACCCTCTGCACCGACCATGCAAGAAGCTGCTCCCTTGCCGATGAGGTGGTGCCGGGCAAAGGGGAGGAGAAACTCCAGGAGTTGGTTTTCCGCTACACCGGGTTTGCCTTCACACCCAAGACGGATATAGGGGAACTCGATTCCCAGCCCTATCCGGCGCTGGATCTTATTTCCCATCTCAGCTACGCACCGATCCTCACCTCCAGGGGTTGTCCCTTTTCTTGCGAATACTGCGCCTCGTCATTCCTTGAGCCGAAGTTCAGGCGCAGGTCTGCCCAATCGGTGTTCCGGGAAATCTGCCACTGGCACAGGGAAAAGGGGGTCCGGGATTTTGCATTTTACGACGATGCCCTGCTCATTGACGCAGAACGCTACGCCATACCCCTTTTGGAAGCGATCATTGACGCAGGGATGGACCTTGCGTTTCATACCCCCAACGCCCTGCATATCCGGGAGATCAGCCAACGGACGGCGACTTTGATGTTTAAGGCCGGTTTCAAGACCATCCGCCTGGGACTGGAAACCACGGATTTTTCATCCGAAAGGACCCACGATACCAAGGTGAAGGCCAATGAATTTCATACGGCGGTCACCCTGCTCAAGGAGGCCGGGTTTGACCATGACCAGATCGGCGCCTATCTTTTGTGCGGCCTGCCCGATCAGGGCCTGGCCGAAGTGAAGGCATCCATGGTTGAGGTTGAAAAGAGCGGTATCACCCCGGTTCTTGCTTTTTACACGCCCATCCCCCACACGCCCATGTGGGAGGAGGCAAAGACGGCCTCAAGGTACGATCTGGATAAAGATCCCGTGTTCTCGAACAACGCCCTCTTTCCATGCCTTGCCAAGGGCGTTCCCCCTATAAAAACAATTTCACAATTGAAAAAAATAACAAAATAAACTATACATGGCGCAAACTTGATTTCAAGAGCGTCCTAACACTGGCTTAACTAAAACTAAATAAAAGGTGATAGCTTGGATTTGTTAGATATTCTTATTCAAACCATTGGCGGCCTGGGGCTCTTCATCCTCGGCATGAAGATGATGACAGAAGGCCTGGAAATGACGGCAGGCCAGAAGATCAAGCGCATCCTCGGAGCCATCTCGTCCAACCGGGTGATCGGCTGCGCCACCGGAGCCGGGGTCACCGCAATGATCCAGTCGTCATCGGCCACCACCGTGATGCTCATTGGTTTTGTGGGCGCCGGGATCATGACACTGGAGCAGGCCGTGGGCGTTATCCTCGGTGCCAACGTGGGTACCACGGTTACGGCCCAGATGATCGCTTTTAAGCTCACCGATCTGGCGCTTCCCGCCATTGCCATCGGCGTTCCCATGAAGTTCTTTTCTAAAAAACGGCAATACCGCCATATCGGTGACATCGTCCTTGGCTTTGGTCTGCTCTTCTACGGCATGACCGTTATGAAGCACGGACTTGCGCCCATCAAGAACGATCCGGAATTCATCTCCTTTTTTCTGAAATTCTCCACCGACACCTACGGCGGCATTCTTTTGTGCGTTGGTATGGGGGCGCTTGTGACCATCATGGTTCAGTCCTCTTCGGCCACGGTGGGGCTCACCATGACCCTGGCGGTACAGGGCCTGATCTCGTTTCCAACGGCCATGGCCCTGGTTCTGGGCGAAAACATCGGCACCACCATAACGGCAGAGATCGCGACCCTTGGTTCCACCAGCCTCAGCGCCCATCGAACGGCCCGGGCCCACACCCTTTTCAACGTGGTGGGCGTCGCCATGATCGTCCTGATATTTCCCTGGTTTGTGGAACTCATCTCGATGGTCACAATGATGATGGGGGCAGAGCCTGTGACCGATACGGTCAACGGTGAATTCCTGAACGTGGGCCGCTACATCGCCAACGGTCATACCATTTTCAACGTTCTCAATGCTTCATTTTTCCTCATGTTTCTTCCCCAGCTGATCAAGGTGGCCATCTATCTGTCTCCCAAGGAGAAGCGAAAGGAGAGATACCGGCTGCCCTCGTTTGATATGCGGTTCATGGACTCCACCATCGGCGCCCTTGCCAAGGTGAGGGGAGAGGTGACCAAGATGGCCCTCTTCACCCAGAAGAGCCTCAGGCACACCTGTGAATGCATCACTGTCCGGGACGACGACCGGCTTGCCGAGCGGGAGGCGGTTGAGGATCACATCGATGCCATGCAAAAGGTGATCATCAAATATCTGACCTCCATCTACCAGGGTGATGTCAATGAGCCCGAGGCGATCGAGATTTCGGAGATGATGCGGATCACCAACAACATCGAGCGGCTGGGCGACTCCATCGAGAATGTTTCCAAGATCCTTGAGCGCATCCATGACAATGGTTATGATATAAGTGAGGAGGCATCAGGCGACCTTGTTGCCATCTCAAAAGAGGTCGACCGTTTTTTTGATTTTGTCATCAAGGAGCTGGGCGAGCATACCCCGGACTTTAAAGTGCGGGCCAAGGCCCAGGAGGATCTCATCGACGACATGCGCGAGCGCATGCGCCAGGATCACATCGACCGGCTCAGGGCTGAGGCCTGTTCCGTGGATGTGGGCGTGCTCTTCATCGCCCTGCTGTCCAATTTTGAAAAAATGGGTGACTATTGTTATAACATTGCCATTGGAATCAACCGGATAAAATAGCAATGATCGTTTTTGATCTTGAATGCATCAACGGCCACGCCTTTGAGGGGTGGTTTGACCATGGGGAAGCATTTGAGCGCCAGCAGGAACAGGGGCAGGTCACCTGTCCTGTGTGCGAAACAACCTCGGTAGCCCAAAAGCTGTCCCCCATTGCGGTGAAGACCTCCCAGGGGGCTCTTGCCCACACCCGGGCAAGGGAGGAGGCCCTGGTGGAACTTCATACCAGGGTCTCGGACTTCATCGGGAAGAACTTTGATAATGTGGGCCCCAACTTTGCCAAAGAGGCCCTGAAGATTCACTATGGTGCTTCGGAACCTAAGAACATAATGGGCACCACCACGGCCGAAGAAGACAAGCTCCTCGACCAGGAGGGGGTTGATGTGGTCAAGCTGCCCCTGCCGCCCAAGCCCGACGAGCACCTTAACTGATCGCCCGGGAGGAGAACCATGCCTTTCTTTCGAACTGCCATCCTTGTTCTGATCTCTACCCTTCTCTTTGCGGGGTGCAACACCCTCGACTTCACGGTCAACTTCAAGGGGATCGACGGCCTTAAGGCCGGTGACCCTGTGGTGGTGGACCAGACCCCGGTGGGCCGGGTGACGGCCATCTCTCCGCCTGGAAACGGGACCTATGCCGTGCTTGTTGAGATCGACAAAGAGTTCAAACCCTTCATGACCGAACACGCTGTTTTTCGCCTGGCACCTTCCCGGGAAAGCCCCGGCCAGACCGTGGTCAGGGTGACCCAGGCTGCACCCGGGGGAAGCCCCCTTCAAAAGGGCGCAATTGTCCAGGGCGCGGAGGCTCCCCCTGTCCAGGGCTTTTCCGGGATGTTAAAACAACTGGAAACAGGATTCGGACAGTTCATGGACGAGGTGGGCAAGATCCCCGAGAGTGAGGAGTTCAAGCGGCTTGAATCCGCCATGGACGAGCTGGCCAGGGAGATGAAGGCCTCGGGGAAAGAGGTCCAGGAGACCATGAAGAACGAGGTCCTCCCGAAGCTTCAAAAAGAGCTGGAAGCGCTTAAAAAACGGCTGGAGGGTGGCGGCCGGGAGCTTGAGCCCCCAGAGGAGACGCTTGAGTCCCTGGAGAGGAAGCTCGACACCCTGAGGGAGATCTGATCCCTGACAAAGGGGTGGGGCAAGATCAGGAAAACCCAAAACGGGCCGGCCATCATGGCCGGCCCGTTTTGGGTTTTTGCTTTGGTTTTATGCTTTGGCGGTTATTTCTCCTTCTCGATCAATCCCTTTACAAACCAGCGCTGCATGAAGAGCACCACCAGGATGGGCGGCAGCATCACCAGCACGGCTGCTCCCAGGGCGATGTTCCATTCCGGGAGATCGTCTGCCTGGGGAATCAGGTTCTGGAGACCGATGACCGCCGTGGTCATCTTGGGATTTGTGGTGATGAGCAAGGGCCAGAGATACTGGTTGTAGCCATACACAAATTCGATAACCACAAGGGCAGCGATATTGGTCTTTGACAGGGGAAAGAGGACCTTCCTGAAAAAGGTCATGGGAGAGGCCCCGTCCATCTTGGCAGCCTCGCACAGCTCATCGGGCACGGTCAGAAAGAACTGCCTGAAGAGAAAGGTGCAGGTGGCCGAGGCCACCAGGGGAAGGATGAGCCCTGTGTAGCTGTCCAGCAGCGACCAGTTGAGGAGCACCTCCACATCGTGGCCGGCAAACCAGGAGAGGAGGCCATCCATGTGGAGAAAGTCCCACACGGGCTGGAGCGGGCCGAGGATGTTGGCGGCCACCTCGTAGGTGGGCATGATTCTCACCTCCACCGGAAGCATGAGGGTGCAGAAAACCGAGGCAAAGGCAGCGGCCCTGAACCGGTAGTCAAAATAGACGATGGAAAAGGCACCGATCATGGAGATGGCGATCTTTCCCACGGTAATGCCGGATGCCATGACAAAGGAGTTGAAGATCTGTGTGCCCAGATCCCCCCGGGTCCACGCCTCTCTTATGTTCACCATGAACTGGTCCCCGGGGATCAGGGGCATGGGAACCCGTGACACATCCTCCAGGGGAAGGGTGGCGGCGATGAGACTGTAGATAATGGGGAATCCCACGATAAGTATGCCGAAGATGAGAAAGGCATATGTAAAAAAATCCAATAGGGGTGTTTTTTCAACCATAATGTTTATCCGGTATATTGTACTTTCTTTTCAACAAATCGAAACTGCAGAAATGTTATAAAAATAATCAATGACATGAGAACCACGCTCTGGGCCGAGGAGGAACCAAGGTTCAATCCAACGAATCCGTCCTGGTAAACCTTGTAGACCAGGATATTGGTGGAGCCGCCCGGGCCTCCCTGGGTGACGGTGTGAATAACGCCAAAGGTCTCGAAGAACGAGTAGATGATATTCATGACCGACAGAAAGAAGAAGGTGGGGGAGAGCAGGGGAAATGTGATGGTCCAGAAGCGTCGAAGGGGGCTTGCACCGTCAATGGCGGCCGCTTCAATGAGGGATTTGGGGATGGCCTGGAGGCCTGCCACAAAAAAAACAAAGTTGTAGGAGATCTGTTTCCAGGCCGCAGCCATGGTGATCATGGCCATGGCGTCCGCCCCGTTCAGAACAGGGTTCCAATTGATGCCCAGCCAGCGCTTGATGCCCAGGGCCACCACGCCATAGGAGGGGTGGAGGAGAAACAGCCACATGATGCCGGAGATGGCCGGGGCCACGGCATAGGGCCAGATAAGCATGGTCCTTACCAGGGGTTTGGCCTTGAGGGCCCTGTTGGCCATGGTGGCAAGGAACAATCCCAGGCCCAGGGAGACCGATGCCACTGATATGCTGAACACAATGGTGATGAAGATAGATTTGAGATAGAGGGGATCCGTGAACAGCTCGATATAGTTATAAAACCATACAAACCTGCTCTGGAGCCCAAAGGGGTCACTCAGGTGAAACGACTGAATAAGTCCCTGGAGCGCCGGCCAATAGAAAAAGGTCAACGTTATGAGCACCTGGGGAAGAATCAGCAGGTATGGCAAATACGAAGATTTAAAAAAAGATCGTTTAATCATGGATACAAAAACAACAAAAAGCCCCTGTCTCTACACAGGGCAGGGGCTTTTTGTTAATCCCTTTTTTCGCTATTTATAGGTTTTTTCGAAGGTTCTGAGCTGGTCGTTGCTTCGCTTGACCGCCTCGTCCAGGGCTTCCTTAGGTGTCTTGGAACCGTTCCAGACAAGCTCTAACTCTTCATTGATGATGTTCCGGATCTGGACAAAGTAGCCCACGCGAAGGCCCCGTGAGATCTCGGTGGGGATGGCGCGGTTGAGCTGGGTGATGCCCACCTCCTGGAGGGGGTTCTCCTTGTAGTATCCCTTGGACTTCAGATCGTTGTATGCGGTAAGGGTGATGGGGAAGTAGCCGGTTTCTTTGTGCCAGTACTCCTGCATCTCATTGCTTGAAAGGAACTTGAGGAAGGCTGCAACGCCCTTGTACTCTTTTTTGGTGTGGCCCTTGAGAACCCAGAGGGAGGCGCCGCCGATGATGCTGTTCTGGGGCTTGGTCATCCAGGACTCAACCGGAAGGGGAGCCGCATCCCACTTGAAATCCTTGACAGCGGATTTCAGCTTGGCAATGCCGGAGATGCTGTCGATGTAGAAGGCAGCGCTCTGGGAGAGAAACTCGGATTTGGGACCCTGGTACTTCTGTCCGCCGTACATGAAACGCTTGTCCTTAGTCCAGGTCTTGAGGCGCTCGATGTGGTTCAGGACCTTGGGGTTGTTGATCTGGAGCTCGCAGTCAAGACCCTTGTAGCCGTTGGCCTTGCTTGCAAACGGAAGGTTGTGGATGGCGCTGTAGTTTTCGATCTGGGTCCAGGACTGCCACGCGGTTACCATGCCTGCCGGCGCAATGCCTGCCTCCACAAGCTTTTTGGTGATCTCACCCAGCTGATCCCAGGTGATGGGCTCTGTCTTGGAAAGGGGCGCGATGCCTGCCTTCTCAAACATGGAAACGTTGTAGTACATGATGGGGGTGGAGGAGTTGAAGGGCATGGACATGAGGTTGCCGTCGGCATTCATGTAGTAGGAGAGTACGGCCTGGAGATAGTTGGACCAGTCGATGTTGTAGCCCGCGTCTGCCATGAGCTTGTACACCGGGTAGACAGCGCCTGAAAGCATCATGGTCTGGGTTCCCACCTCAAACACCTGGAGGATGTGGGGCTGTTTCTTGGACCTGAAGGCGGCGACGCCCGCGTTCATGGTCTCGTCATAGTTGCCCTTGTTGGTGCCAACCACCTTGTATTCGGTCTGTGAGGCGTTGAACTCTTCGATCATGTGATCGACAACTTTTCCCCTGGCACTTCTCATGGCGTGCCACCACTCGATGGTGACCGGTTTGGCAAACACGCCTGCGGGCATGGCAAGCCCCAGTGCAACAACGGTGCAAATAAGCAATCTGCGCAGCTTCATATTCCTTTTTTCCTCCTGGTTAATGGTCTTCCAATTCATAATTGAACATGGTTGTTCCCTTTCTTACAGAAAACAGCTATCCTAATTCAATATGAATTAATAGCTAATTACAATAGAGTCAAGATTTATATTTCAGAAAAAAAACTATTACGCAATTGCCTTTTTTCCTATTATGTGGTTTTTAGAAAAAATATGAACACGGGAAACAGGGGCGAATTCATTATTGTGTGAGTTTTAGAAAACTTATGAACATGGAAAACACTGGCTAATAAAAATACAGGATATGGAATGGCTGAACTAAAAATAAATGATGTTGTAAAGCGATATGGAAAAACCGAGGTGGTCCACGGTATTAACCTGGATGTAAAGGATAAGGAGTTCCTCGTGCTGGTGGGGCCCTCGGGCTGCGGTAAATCCACTCTTTTGCGGATGGTGGCGGGCCTTGAAGAGATCAGCCAGGGAACCATCTCCATTGACGATAAGGTGATCAACGACGTGGCGCCCAAGGACAGGGGGCTTGCCATGGTGTTCCAGAACTATGCCCTCTATCCCCACATGGATGTGTTCAACAACATGTCCTTTGGCCTCAAGATCTCCAAGACACCCAAGGCAGAGATTCAGCAGCGGGTGGAGGAGGTGGCCGGGATCCTCGGACTCGAAGAGCTCCTCTATCGAAAGCCCCACGAACTGTCCGGGGGCCAGCGCCAGCGGGTGGCCATGGGACGGGCCATGGTGCGAAAACCCTCCATGTTCCTGTTTGACGAACCCTTGTCAAACCTGGACGCCAAGCTCAGGATCCAGATGCGGGCCGAGATAAAGCTGTTGCACCAGCGGGTGGATTCCACCATTATTTACGTGACCCATGACCAGGTGGAGGCCATGACCCTGGCCGACCGGATCGTGGTTCTCAGAAACGGCTATATCGAACAGGTGGGCACTCCCATAGAGCTCTTTTTAAATCCGGTGAACACCTTTGTTGCTGGCTTCATCGGTACCCCGCCCATGAATTTGATCGACTGTACCGCTAAAAGGACCGGGGACGATGTTGTTCTGCATTTTGAAGGGGGCCTTGAGATCCCCGTGCCCCGGAAGAACGGAATCAATCTCAGTGACGGCCAAAAGGTGGTTATGGGTCTTCGCACCGAAGAGATGATGCCGGCGGACATGAATGAAGAGCTGACCGATGCCTGGAAGTTCGATGGCGTTGTTGAGGTGGTGGAACCCCTTGGCAACGAGACCCACATCCATGTAAACTTCAATGGGGTCAGGATGATTGCACGGAGTGAGGGACGCAGGGTGATCCATCCCAATGAAAAGATCCGGATCGCCATGGACCTGAACCAGCTGCATGTCTTTGATGCCGAGACCACCAAGGTGGTTTATTAGATTCGTCTAACCATGGGAGACGTTGGAGGGGATGTTCCGTTTTCTTTTCAGGAAAGAGAGCCAGGTGGAATCCCTGATCTACGACTATCTTGAAAATTTCCACCTTACCCAGGAGAATTTCAGGAAGGCGATCGGGGCCTGCATTCTCAACCACCATTGCGAAGAGTTTGATTTTTTTATTGAGCAGACCCACAAGTACGAGTCCAGGGCCGACGACATCATCGATGAGATCAACAACCTCATGTACGGCAAGGTGCTGATCCCGGATTCCCGGGGGGATATCATGAACCTGCTCCAGGCCCTGGACAAAATTCCCCAGCTGCTGGAGCGGGTGTTGTTTATCATCAAGTACCAGCGGATCGTGATCCCGGAGGCGCTTCTCCCGGACGTCCGGGATCTTGTCCGGATCAGCCTTGAATCCTGTGACCTGCTCGCAAAGCAGGTCAGGCTCTTTCTGAAAAAGAAGACCGGCGCCCGGGCGCTTGTGACTACCATCGACATCAACGAGAGCCATTGCGACCACATTGAACGGCAGCTGATCTCAACGATATTTGATTCCGGAATGGATCCTTTTCTCAAGCTGCAGCTCAAGGATCTTGTGATCAACATGGGGGAGATCTCCGATCAGACCGACCGGGTCTCCCGCCAGGTCAACATTTTGATCATGAAACGGCGGGTGTGATGCTTTCTCTCTTGGGTGGGGTGTTCCTGGGGTGGTCCCTGGGGGCCAACGACGCTTCCAACATCTTTGGAACGGCGGTCTCCTCCAAGATGATCCGGTTTCGGACCGCAGCCCTCCTGGGGGCGGTGTTTGTAATTCTGGGAGCTCTTTTTTCGGGCCAGGCCGGCATCGAGACCCTCAAGGGGCTCACCAGCTTTGATCTCTCCCAGGCCGTGATATCATCGGTTGCCGCAGCCCTTACCGTGACCCTCATGACCCTCCTGGGTCTTCCCGTGTCAACCTCCCAGGCTGTGGTGGGTGCCATCCTCGGCATCGGCGTCCTGAACAACCAGCTGAATTTTCCAGGCCTTGGCAAGGTTGTCCTCTGCTGGTTCGGCACCCCCGTGGGGGGCGCCCTGATCGCTGTGCTGCTCTACCGGGCCATGGCGGTGGTCTATAACCGGCTCCCCCTGACCCTCTTTGATTCAGACCGGCTGCTGCGGGCAGGCCTTGTGGTGTCAGGGTCCTATGGCGCCTATGCCCTGGGGGCCAACAACGTGGCCAACGTGACCGCAGTGTTTGTGGGCGCCGGCATGATCACCGTGTCTGCTGCCGCCCTCATCGGCGGGGGCAGCATTGCCCTGGGCATTGTCACCTTCAGCCGGCCCGTGATGGAGACCGTGGGCAAGCGCCTGGTGACCCTGGATCCGTTTTCGGCCCTGGTGGTCTCCCTGAGCCTGGCCCTGACCATCCACTTCTATACCCTGATGGGGGTGCCGGTGTCGAGCAGCCAGGCCGTCATCGGAAGCGTTCTTGGCATCGGCATCGTCAAAGGATCAAACACCGTGAGCCAGAAGACCCTGAAGCGGATATTGCTGGCCTGGTTCCTGACGCCGGTTGTGGCCTGTTTCATCTCCCTTGCCATTACGGTGGCGTCCCGCCTGAAGTACATCTCCCCTTTAGCTTCGTAGCTCTGATTTTCGCGTTATTTTGGCAGGATAATCAGAGAGCTTCTTTGATTCAGGCTTGTCCAGGTCAGGCTAACTCTCCCGGTTGGCCTTAAGAATTGCCAGAACCTCTTCCAGGACCCTGTCGGCATCCCGGGCATCCAGGCTGCATCCGCCTGCACCGGCATGGCCGCCGCCGCCATAGTTGGAAAGCAGCTTGCCCACGTTGACCCGGCAGGTTGGGTTGAAGATCGAATGACCGATGCTCATGAGAACTCTCTTTTTCTCCGGGTCGGCATACCGGATCTTGATGCTGGCATGGCTCTGGGGGAAGAGGGAGTAGGTGAGGAACCGGTTTCCCGAGGGAACGGTGTCCATGGACCGGAAATCGGCAATTGAGATGGTCCCATGGTGGATGACGGTGTGCTGCTTCAGGACGTCCACATAGAGGCGGTTCTCCTCCACCACTTTGTTGCACCGCTGTTTCACCTCCGGATCCTCCATCACCTCAAGGATGGTCTGTTCCCGCAACATGGCAACAAGCTTGTTCCAATAGGGGGGATCTGTGTCATCATGGTTTTTCACGGTCATGGAGAGAAGGACGTAGGGGTAGGCCTCGGGACGAAGGACCTGGTCCTCGTTGAGGTCGGCCGCATCGATGATGTCGGTCCAACGGATCAGTTCGTCATAATCCCTGGTCAGCCGGTTGGCGCTTTTGTAGTACCCATAGGCGACCCCGGCTGCAGAGGGGGCGATCTCAAAGGCCCCTTCGATCTTCTCCTCTGTTTGGTTGGAGACGTGGTGGTCAAACCAGACAGAGCAGCGGGGATCATGGGGAAGGTTTGCCATGATATCACCCTCCCGGATCTCGGCTTCCCTGTTCTGAACCTGGCTCGGTTCGATCCAGAGGGCCGGGGCGTTGATCTCCTCGGACTCATGGATGACTACGGCGCAGACAATTCCATCAAAATCGGGTCTTGTTACTATTCTCATAATAAAATGTACACGTTTTGGATTTTAGGGTAGCATGGTGACGGATTAAACGCGTCCCATGGTAAAAGATTAAATAACTATCACACCCTCTTTTCTTTCTCAAGGAGAACCTGGTGATTCCTTGGGAGGAAACCCTTGACACAGGCACGGATTTAGTTAAGAAAAGGGGAGGGAGTACTACTTATACCTTAAAACTGGAATGGATAATCGTGAAACAGAGCCCGGATGTTCCTACCATGGGAGAGCTTGCCCTCCAATACGGCACCATCAACAGCCGACAGCTGGACCGTCTCCTTATCCTGTCGAAGCAGACCGATCTCTCCTTTGTTCAACTCATGAAGCAGGAGAAGCTGGCCACCGAGTACCAGATAAGCCTGCTTTCCCTCATACGGGAGTTCCTTGTCATTAAGCGGCAGGGGGAGAAATTCGGTCAGCTGGCTGTTGAAAGGGGATTTGTTACAAGGGAGCAGGTGGACGCGGCTCTGAAGGAACAGCTCCAGGAGTTCAGAAAGGCCAAGCTTAAACGGCTGATCGGTGATATCCTTGTGGGCTCCGGGGTGATCACCCCGGAACAGAAGGAGATTATTGCCCGGGAACAAAAGCGCCTGGAAGTTCGCTCCGCCGTGGAAGAGGCGGTGCCAAGCGGCCCTGGGGCCCTGGAACTTACCCCTGAAGTGCTGGATTTCCTCAGGATACGGGATCTGGACAAGATCTTTGCCGCCACCGTGGTTGAAAATGCGTTTGCAACAAAGGAACAGGTGGACGCCTCCCTGAAGAGCCAGGTGATAGCGTTCAAGCGCCAGGGAACCATCCGGCTCCTTGGAGATATCATGGTTTTAAAGGGCTTTTTAACCCGTGGGCAGCGGGATTTGATCCTGGCCGAACAGAACCGGCTGGATACGGTTCCAGGCGGGGAAGCGCTTGACGCTGCTCCGGATGATAAGATCGGCATTGTGATCTCCGATGATGCCATGGAGGCCTGGGTCGAGGTGCCGAAAACCAGGAAAGGCGACCTGTCCATGGCCGGACTCAAAGCGGCCCTGGCCGGGAAGGGGGTTGTCCACGGCCTGCTGAGCGATGCTTTGATCCAGTGCTGCATGGACAAAAAAATGCCTTGTTTCATGGCAGCAAAGGGCGATCTGCCCCTGCTGCTGGGAGAGATCCGGGTGGACTACCTGTTTGAGACCCAAACCGAGGGGGCGGGGGAGAACCTGCCCGGGACCCGGGTGGAACGGGGGGAGGCCCTGGCCACATTGGGACGGCGTGGGACAACCACCCAGGGAAGGGATGTCCTTGGCAACAGTGTGGCAACGGCGCTGCCCCACAGAAGATCCAGTTTCAGCTGCGGCAGGGGCGCACGGCTTTCCAGGGAAAAGTTTAAGGTGTTTTCAGGCATCCGGGGAGTTCCTTTTGTATCTCTCCTGGGGCGTCCTTATGTTTTCCCCGAGGTCAATGTTCTCGATGATGCGGATTTAAGGTTCGGGCCCATCCAGGCGTTCTCCGACATCAAGGTGACAGGTATCCTGACCGGGGCCTATCCGGTTCAGGCAGGCAGGGTAAACGCCCGGGAAATCAGGGGGGGCGATATTGTGAGCCTCGACGATATCTCGGTATCCATCGGCATCACAAATGCCGTTATTAAAACCCAGGGCAGTGTCCGGGCGAGGTATATACACAACTCGACCATCGAGGCCTTTGGCGATGTTATTGTGGACCATGAGATCCTGGACTCCACCATTATCATCAGTGGTCGCTGCCGGGCCGAAAAGAGCCGGATCATCGCCTCCCGGATTTCGGCAAAGGGGGGTGTTGCGGCCGGGGGGGTGGGAAGTGACGTCACCGTGCCCTGCCGTATCAGCGCCGGCAGGGAGGATCACCTGGTGATCGAGCTTGAAAGGATCGCCAACCATATGGCCCGCACCATGGAAGAGATCGATAAACTTGGAAACAGGGCCAGGGAACTTAAGGGGGAGATCAAGCGGATCTTTGATAAGATGGTGGGTCTCAAACGCTTCCATGACAAGGCTGAACAGGAAAGAGACAAGGCCCGGCATCACCTTGAAACCGCCCATGGCACAGGAACGGACGAGGAAAGGGCCAAGACCGTCAATCTTGTGAAGGGCCTTGAAAAGAGACTGGCATCCTCATGGGCTTCACTCAAGGATCTTAATGTACGGAAAAAGGCCATTGGCAAAAAGCTGACCACCATAAAGGAGAAGGAGGCTGCTGCAAGGCCCGGGGTGGAGGCTGAGGTGCATAAGCTTGAACAGGAGCGGTTTGCCCTGATTGAGTGGAGCCGGAAATGCCCAGGCACAGCTGAAATAGCCGTCAAAGGGACCATTGCCCAGGAAACGGTGCTGACCGGGCAATTCAGTTCAACAACGGTTCAGAAATCCTGCCAGGGGGTGAAGGTCCTTGAGAAGAGAAAAGCCGGGGTTCCGGAAAAATTTGAACTAACGCTGAAAAAGCTTTAACTCCCGCTTTAAATGACACCGTCCATCATTGACAACAGGCAGATTCCCATTAAGTTCAAAAGATAAAGAGGATATTAATCCTTTAGCCTGCTTGGAGGGGGCGTTATGTCAAACCGTACATCTGCTGATTCTATTAAACGTTTTATGTTTATCTTTTGCCTGGCAGCGCTTTTGTTCGGCGTCGCCTCACCTTCCTGTGCCGGGAAGATCAAGCGGATTATTCTCATGGAAACCATGCCGGTACCTGTGGTGCTGGAGCACAGCCGCTGGTTTCTGACCCAGCTTGGGGAGATGGGATATAAAGAGGGCGAAAATATGAGGCTTGTGCTCCTTCAGCCCAATGGCGACAGGACACGGGCGGAAAGCCTGCTCAGAGAGGCGCTGACCGGGGGAGCTCCGGATCTTGTGGTGACCAATGCTACCCTGGCCTCCCAGACCGCAGCCAGGGTGCTGAAAGGCACGGGCATACCGCTTCTTTTCATGACGGTCTCCGATCCGGTGGGGGCGGGCCTGATCCGGAAGGTGGGGGACCCAACAGGCACGAATATCACCGGAAAGGTGCATATGATCGATAGAGAAACCAGGATCGATATGGTGATGGGGCTCATTGGGGAACCGGTTGCAGGAAAACCGGTCCGTATGGGCTTTGTTCACTCCTCCTACCCTTCAGCAGTAGGGGACCTGAGGGAACTGTCTGCAGCTGCTAAAAGCCGGGGCGATATTCTGTTTGTTCCATTTCAGGTGGCGTACAGGAAAGTCCCCCAGGGCCTGCCCGGCATGCTGAAGGAGGTGATCCAGGGGGTCGAAATCATCAGGGACCAGGTGGATTTCTGGTGGGAGCCCTCCGGGCCCCTGGGAGAGGTCGGGGCGTATACACGGGCGCTTCTGGAACACTCTTCGGCACCGGTTGTGATGGGAACCAAACTGGAAAGCGTTAAACTGGGTGCCCTGCTCCACCTCACCCCCAGCATCGAGGCCAGTGGCCGGGAGACCGCCATGCTGGCGGATGCGATTCTGAAAGGGGCGGATCCGGGCAAGATTCCGGTCACTCCGCCCACCTCTTTTGAACTGGGCATCAACCTGACCACAGCCCTGGAAAACAAGATTGTCGTGCCGCCGGACCTGCTGGAACTTGCCGGAGAGCATATCTACAGACTGGAGAAATGATGAGGCTTCAAACTAAAACCAGCCTGGCCATCCTGCCCATGGTTTCCCTGGCGATCCTCTTCCTTGGCTCATGGTCTGTGATTACCTCAACCCAAAGCCTGCGAAAATCCATGGAGCTTGTCATGACCCTGGAGCTGGACGACTTCATGGACCATTCTTTAAAACGGATGTACGGGGTGCTGGAGAAGAACCGGCTGACAAAGGTGGACTCTTTTGTGAGAAAATATCAGGAGCTTGCCCTGGTAGAGGCAAAAACGTTCCACTATCTGCAATCGTCCCACCTGGTGATCCTGGACCCGTCCGGCAGGGCTGTTTTCAGCAGCAAACACGGGCTGAACCATGCTGAACCCCTGTGGCGTGATGTGGCGACCCGGATCGCTTCCCAGCCTGACGGCGAGATTAAAGGAGAGCTCAAGACCGCCCAGGGGAAGGAGATCTATGTGGGGCGTTATTTCAAGCCCTGGAGCTGGTCTGTGATTTATGCCATTTCCGCAAGCGAGGTGACTGCTTCAGCCAGGAGTATCCGCAATGCCACCTTCGGGATTGCCTTACTATGCATTGTTGTTGGTTTTTTCCTGATCTTTTTCATCTTCAGAAGTTTTCTTATCATCCCTGTCTCCCGGCTTAAGGATGCGGCCAAAGCCATTGCCGGCCTGGAGGATGTGGACAGAATAGATATCCGCTCCAGGGATGAGCTTGGGGAGCTTGCCCGCAGCATGGAGGAGATGGCAGGGGCGATCCAAAGCTACCGGATCCGGCAGGCAAACTGGCAAAGCCACCTGGAGGAGGAGATTCAGGCCCGTACCGAGGACCTGAACGAAACCAACGCCGCCCTGACCGAGGAGATCCGGGTGCGAAAGAAAACAGAGGGGGAGTTGCGGGAGTCCCTGGAATTCAACCAGAAACTGATCTCCGCATCCCCCCTTGCCATCGTGTCCTATGATGCCACGGGCCAGTGCATGCTGGCCAACCGCTCCACAGCCCGGATCATCGGCACCAGCCAGGAGCAGATTCTGGAACAGAACTATAACCGGATCGATTCCTGGAAGCAAACCGGGCTTTTGGCAGCTGCCCGGGCTGTGGTTGCAGATGGGTCGGACCGGCATCTTGAATCCCATTTGGTCACCACATTCGGTCGGGAGGTCTGGATAGACTCTTATCTTTCCAGGTTCTCTTCCGGCGGTCAGGCTCACCTGCTGCTGATGATTAATGATGTGACCCAGCGAAAAGAGCTTGAAGTGAGGCTTGAAAAGCAGAGAGAGGCACTGGAGAGAAGCAACAGGGAGCTGGATGATTTTGCTTATGTCGCCTCCCATGACCTGAAGGAGCCCCTCCGGGGGATCGCCAACTACTCCGGGTTTCTCATGGAGGATTACGGGGATATTCTGGATGATGATGGCCGCTCAAAGCTGAAAACCCTGATCCGCCTGGCCCGGCGGGAAGAGTCCCTGATCGAGTCCCTGCTGGAATATTCCAGGGTCGGCCGCACTGAGCTTGCCTTTGAACGGGTGGACCTGAACGCTGTGGTCAGGGAGGTGACCGGGGCCATCATGCCCTCCTTTGAAGGGCAGAATGTCCATATCCGGGTGCCTCAGCCGTTACCGGTCATCTGGTGTGACAGTGTGCGCATCAATGAGGTGTTTTGTAACCTTTTTACCAATGCTATAAAATACAATGACAAGGCTGAAAAACGGATCGAAACGGGTGTTAATCCGGCTGTTCCCGGAGAAGCGTCCGGTCATTATATCTTTTATGTGAAAGATAACGGGATCGGCATCCCGGAAAAACACCATAAAAAGATTTTCACCATCTTCAAAAGGCTGCACGGCCGGGACAAATTTGGCGGGGGAACAGGGGCCGGGCTCACCATTGTGAAAAAAATCGTGGAACGCCATGGGGGGAAAATCTGGGTGGCATCCCGGCCCGGTGAGGGAACCACCTTCTATTTTAGCCTGAAGCAAGGAGAATATCATGGTCAAGTCCAGCCAACCGATTCTGATTGTTGAGGACAGTCCCGAAGATTATGAGACAACGTTGCGGGCCTTTAAAAAATCGGGACTCGCCAACCCCGTGTTTCGATGCGAAGACGGGGATGAGGCCCTGGACTATCTGTTCAGGCGGGGCGAATATCGGGATATGGAAAAATCCCCCCGTCCCGGCATCATTCTCCTGGACCTGAACCTGCCGGGAACGGACGGCCGGGAGGTCTTAAGGGAGATCAAAAAAGACGGGACCCTGAAAAATATTCCCGTGATTATTTTAACCACATCCACCAATGAGCAGGATATTGAGGGCTGTTATGATGCGGGTGCCAGCAGCTATCTGTCCAAGCCTGTGGATCTTAACGGATTTATGGAGTCGATCCAGAGACTGACAAACTACTGGTTTGAGATTGTCATCCTTCCCAGGGGAGAGTGAAATGTATGGGTAAGAAACCGCTGAAAATTCTGATCATCGAGGACAGCCCTGAAGATCAGGCAACCTACCAGAGACTGCTCAAAGAGGATGGGGAGCGGGAATACCGCTTCATGGAAGCTGAGACCGGTGAGGAAGGCGTGGCGATCCTCCGGCAAACCCCGGTGGACTGCATCCTTTTGGATTACAACCTTCCGGACATGGACGGCATTGAGGTGCTCAATGAACTATCGAAAGATCCGAATTTCACAACGACACCGGTGATCCTGCTGACCGGCCAGGGCAGTGAAATGGTGGCGGTGGGGGCCATGAGAAGCGGTGCCACCGATTATCTCATCAAAACCGTTCTGACCAGGGAACTCCTTGTCCGAACAGTTCACCATGCGATGGAAAAGATTGCGGCGGACAGGGTCCTTAATGAAAAGAATACCTTTCTCAATACCCTTATCGAGACCATCCCGGATTCGATCTTCTACAAGGATGGGGAAGGGAGATGCACCGGATGCAACAAGGCGTTTGAGGCCTTTCTCGGCATTCCCAGGGAGAAGATTGTGGGAAAGCGCCTGCATGAGATTGCTGCAAAAGAAGCCGGGGACAGATATGATCGGATCGATCACCAGCTGATCCATCGGTCCGGGGCTGTCACCATTGAAACCGTGATACTGGACAAGGCTGGCCGGCAGCGGGACATTATCTTGAATCAGGCGTCCTATCGGGATCTGGAGGGCAGGGTGGCAGGATTTGTGGGCAGCATGGTTGATATCACCGAAAGAAAGGCGATGGAGGAGCTGCTCAAAAAAACTGCCCGGGAGCTTTCAAAGGCCAACTGTCAAATTGTCCAACAGCATGAGGCGGTGATTGAAGAGGAGCGGCTCAAGGTGCTTTTGCAGATGGCCGGGGCCACAGCCCATGGCATCATTCAGCCCTTGTCCCAGCTTTTGGAGAATATTCGGTTGTTAGAGCAGAACCGGAACGATCCCGAAGCAATGGACCGCCATATTGCCAGGGTCGAAACCGCAGGAGAAAGGATTGCGGAGATGGTCAGGAAAATTCAAACCATTCCCCTTTTTGAGGTTAAACGCAAGCCCGGAGATCCTGTTTCCATGGATCTTGAATCGTCCATCTCAGTTCTGTGTGTAGACGCCGATGAATCCGCCTGCAAAAGGATCAGGGATCTGCTTCTGGATAAAGGAGATATCCGGGTGTTCCACGTCAGAGATCTTGGGGATGCATTTGAGGTGATCAAAACCACTGGGGTGGACATCATCCTCATGGACCATACCCTTCCGGGCGGAACCGTGTTCGATTTTCTCACCTCCATGGAATCAAAGGGGATCGATATTCCCGTTGCCGTGATCACAGGAATGGGGGATGATATGGTCGCCTCCCAGATCATAAAGTCAGGGGCCTATGATTATCTGGCAAAGGCAAGGCTCTCCAGGGAGTCGCTTTTCAGGGTGATTTCCAACGCCCTTGAAAAACATCGCCTCAATAAGGAGATGCGGCTGGCCGTGAAAAAAATGACGGAAATGTCAACCCGGGATGAATTGACAGGCCTGTACAACCGTCGATATTTCATGGACGTGCTGGAGCGTGAGATGAAGGGGGCGGAACGGTATGACAGGAAACTTGCCCTCGGCATGATGGATCTGGATTTTTTCAAGAGAATAAACGACACCCATGGCCACCCGGCCGGTGACGAAGTGCTGAGGCAGGTGGCAGGGCTCCTCCGGGAATTCTCCCGGGAATCTGATATTCCCTGCCGGTACGGGGGGGAGGAATTTGTTGTGGTGATCACCGACACCTCCATGGAAAATGCCCGTTTGTTTTGCGACAGATTCAGAAAGAAACTGGAAAACCATGTCATTGAATACCAGGGGGTCTCCCTCCGGATGACGGTCAGTATCGGTGTGGCTGGGTATTGCCCGGCCTCGGGCCAGTCCATTACAACCTTTCTCAGTCAAGCGGACAAGGCGCTATATGTCGCCAAAGAGCAGGGGCGAAACCGTGTCATTGCCGTGGGTGAAAAATGACGGGTCAGCGATCGGTCTGCCGGCATCCCATTCAAGCGAACTTAACCGGTCCTCAGCCCGAGCTTTGCCCGGAACAGCCGGGTGTGAACGGCTCGGGAAGGGGTGAGAACGCTCTGGTACAGATCAAGGCTTGCGCAGTCAAACCCATCGGATTCAACGTTTTGAAACGCCTTGATCACCTCCACAAGCTTGTGGCTGTCCACCCGGGTCTTGAGCCGGGCCAGGGTCAGATGGGGGGAGAACCGCTTTTTCGACCGGGGAACCCCGGTCTTTCCAAGATTGCTGTCCAGGAGCTGGTGGAGGTCTGACAAGACCTCGTTTTCCGACCTCACCCCTGTCCAGATCACCCTGGCTCTCTTCACCGAAGGAAATACCCCCACCCCCCGTGCCCTCAATTCAAATGGTTCATGGGCCAGGGCTGTTTGTTCCAGCGCTCCTATTATGGGGTCGATCATTTCAGCCGGGGTGTCCCCCATGAATTTCAGGGTGAGATGCATGGTGGCTGTGTTGGACCAGGACGCCCTGAATCCTTGTTTTTTTAATGAGATCTGAACCCCTTGGAGGAAACGGACCACCGTTTCCGGCACCGGCAGGGCAACAAAGAGTCGCAGGTTTTTGTTGTTATTTATAGTGTTCACTGGTTATTCCTTTACAGAGTACCCGTTGTTTTTTATAATGCCCCAAGTTGGAGTTAAACGAATGTCGTTTACAGTTTTACAGAGTTTGTAATGGGATCTCAATGAAAGAAGAGAAAACAGCCAATTATGCCGCTCCCGATGAAATTTGGGGCGGAAACTTTGATTGGGAGACCCTTGCACTCCAACCGGAGCGTTTCAACTATCTGAATAACCTTGCCTGTCTCGACCTTGACTGGCCGGAAGGGCTTGAATACTGGAAAACAATGGAACTCATGGGCAGAGGCGTGTCTGCAGGCCATGATATTATCCAGCAGAGTGTGCTGAACCATCCGGGGGCAGTGTCTGCCCTGATCCTGGAGAACCAGCATAACTTTGTATGGAAAATGCAGTGTGGGGATGAGGAGGTGATCGTTCACCGCAAAGGAGCGACTCCCGTATATAAGGGAGTCATTGGTGTTATTCCGGGATCCATGGCAACCCCTGCCTTTGGTGCCATGGTGCAACAAAAGGATCCTGGTGATGTTGTTGCCTGGGTTGACCCCCAGCGGGTCAAGCGGGCGCCTGCCGACAGACGAAAAGGAAAAAAGCGATAATTTTCAAGTGAGAATGTTCAAGGAGATACCATGTCAAAAATACTGAGAATCAACACAAAGAGCAAAACATATAAATTTGAGGATGTACCCGAGGAGCTTGCAGCCCTGGGCGGCCGGGCCCTGACCTCAAAGATGGTGCTCAACGAAGTGCCTGCCACCTGCCATCCCCTGGGCCAGGCAAACAAGATCATCTTTGCCCCGGGCCTTTTGTCAGGCTCTCCTGCAGCCAACTCGGGCAGGCTTTCTGCAGGGAGTAAATCTCCCCTGACCGGCGGCATCAAGGAGAGCAACGCGGGCGGGCTTGTTTCCCAGAAGCTTGCAAAGCTTGAGATCAAGGCCCTTGTGCTGGAGGACAAACCCGAGGATGACGACTTCTCCATGATCGTGATCAAGAAGGACAGCGTGGAGTTCCTCCCGGCAGACGAGTATGTGGGTAACGGCAACTACGATACCATGGAGAAGCTCTGGGACCGGTTCGGCAAGAAGACCGGCGTCATGTGCATCGGCCAGGCAGGGGAGCAGCGCCTCAAGGCCGCCAGCATCCATGTGGCCGATCCCCAGGGAACCCCGGGCCGGGCACTTGGCAGGGGCGGACTCGGTGCGGTCATGGGTTCCAAGAAGATCAAGGCGATCATCGTGGATGACAAGGGTGCATCCAGGGTCGCCATCGCAGATTCCGACGCGTTCAAGGTTGCCAACAAGCGATGGGTAGATATGCTCAGAACCCACCCCGTGTGCGGCGAAGGGCTTCCCGCCCTTGGCACCGCCGTGCTTGTCAACGTGGTTAACGAAGCCGGCGCCATGCCCACAAAGAACTTCAGGACCGGCCGTTTTGACCATGCCCAGGATATCAGCGGCGAGAAGATGGTCGAGAACATGGAGGCCAGGGGCGGCGTTGTTGCGGAAGGCTGCCATCCCGGCTGTATCATGAAGTGCTCCCAGGCGTACCATGACAAGGACGGAAAGTACCTGACTTCCGGATTTGAGTACGAGACCCTCTGGGCCTTCGGTGCCCATTGCCTGATCAAGGAACTTGATGACATCGCCATGATGGACAGGCTTTGTGACGATTTTGGTGTTGATACCATCGACACCGGTGTTGCCATCGGCATGGCCATGGAGGGCGGACTCATTCCATGGGGGGACAGCAAGGCTGCCGTCGAACTTGTCAAGGAGATCGGCCAGGGAACACCCATGGGCAAGATCCTCGGCAACGGTACCGCATTCACGGCAGACGCCCTGGGTGTCGACCGGATTCCCGCTGTCAAGCGCCAGGCATTTCCCGCCTATGACCCCAGATCCGTCAAGGGTGTCGGTGTCACCTATGCAACCACCCCCATGGGTGCCGACCATACCGCAGGCTACGGCGTCACGGCCAACATTCTTGCCGTTGGCGGCACCGTGGATCCCCTGAAAAAAGAGGGCAACCTGGAGCTTTCCAGGAACCTCCAGATTGCCACGGCAGCCATTGATGCGGCAGGCCTCTGCCTCTTTGTCGCCTTTGCTGTCCTTGACAACGAGGACGGGGTCCAGACCATCGTTGACCTGCTCAACGCCCAGTACGGCGCAAGCCTCACCCCGGACGACGTGGTCAGCCTTGGCCAGTCCATCCTCAACGACGAGAGAGAGTTCAACCGCAGGGCCGGCTTTACCAAGAAAGACGACCAGCTCCCGGAGATGTTTAAGGAGAACTTTCCTCCCCACAACACCACCTGGGATTTCTCAACTGACGAGCTCCAGGAGACCCTGAAGTTCTAAGGTTGACACCCGGTTAAAAGAAAAGATGAAAAAAAGGGGCGGCGTTTGCCGCCCCTTTTTTGTTTGCCCGGACCTGAAGGGTGAACCCGGGGAGATAAAAACCTCCCCTTGATCTTGTGTCCTTGGTGCTGGTAAAAGGTTTCCATGGATTTACAATGGACAACCACCAATGACCCAAAGGAGATAAACAGGTTCCATGAAAAAAAAAGTGTCCGGTAACCCCATGTACATCTATCTGATGGTTCTCACCATTGCCGCGACAGCCGGTCTCCATGTGTGGCGAACCCTGTTTGATAACTTTGCCGTCAATATGGTCAGCCTGGACGGTCACCACATCGGCATTCTTCAATCCATCCGGGAAATTCCCGGATTTCTGGCGTTGCTGGTGGTCTATCTCCTGTTCATCATCAAGGAGCACAAGCTTTCAGCCCTTTCCATTGTGGTGCTCGGGATAGGTGTGTCGGCAACAGGTGTTTTTCCAACCTTTTATGGGCTGATCTTCACCACCCTTGTGATGAGCTTTGGGTTTCACTATTTTGAAACCACGAATAAATCCCTGACCCTTCAATATTTTGACCGGGATACCGCCCCCCTTGTGTTTGGAAAACTGAGAAGCTATGCTGCGGTGAGCAACATGGCCGCAGGAGCGATGATCTTCATTGCCGCGTCCTTTCTCTCCTATGCCCAGCTCTACCTGGTGTTTGGTTTTCTCGTGGTGGGTGTGGGGGCATGGGCGTTTCTCAAGAACCCCACGTCAAAGGAGATGATCCCCCAGCATAAGAAGATGATCCTGAAAAGACGCTACTGGCTCTACTATGTTCTCACTTTCATGGCCGGTGCCCGGCGTCAGATCTTCATCGCCTTTGCCGTATTCCTCCTTGTGAAGAAATTTGAGTTTTCCGTACAGGCCATTGCGGCCCTGTTCCTCTTTAACAACCTTGTGAACTATTTTCTGAGCCCTTTTATCGGCCGGTGCATTGTCCGGTTCGGCGAGAGAAAAGTGCTTTCCCTTGAATACTTCAGCCTGATCTTTATTTTCATTGCCTATGCCCTGGTGGACTCAAAAGTGCTGGTGGCACTGCTCTATGTGGCAGACCATATTTTTTTCAATTTTGCCATTGCCATCAACACCTTTTTTCAGAAAATTGCCGATCCCAGGGATATTGCCCCGAGCATGGCCGTGGGATTTACCATCAACCATATTGCTGCCGTGGTGCTGCCGGCCATCGGCGGGATGTTGTGGATCGTGGATTACCGGATCCCCTTTATCGGGGGAGCCGTGTTGAGCCTAGGTTCCCTTGTGCTCGTGCAGCTGATCACAGGAGAGCTCGATGCCGGGGGGCATAAAAACTGAAAAGAATAAAACAGGGTGACGTTTGATCCCGTCCCTGGTTCCTTACTATCTTTTTTTATTTTATTTTGGTATGGACCGTCACCTGATGAAACAGGTGTAACCAAAATGAAAATTTAAAGGGATGTATGAAAAAAGGAATAGATCTGACCGAGGGAAATATCCTGCCTAAAATAATCGGGCTGACCCTGCCGATTCTGGGGATCTCGTTTGTTCAAATGGCGTACAATCTTACCGATGTCATCTGGCTTGGCCGGACCGGATCTGCCACGGTTACAGCCGTTACAACCGCAGGGTTTTTCATGTGGCTGCTGCTGAGTATCTTCTATTGCACCAAAGCCGGTACTGAAACCCTGGTGTCCCAGGCGGTGGGTAAAAAAGACGTGAAAACGGCCCGGCAGGTGGCTGAAAATGCACTGACCTTTGCCATCTGCTGTTCCCTGGTTTTAAACCTGCTGGTACTGGTCAGTTCAGGCGGTCTGCTCAAGTTCTTTAAGCTGGAACCCGTTGTGATGGAGCAGGCCCTGGCCTATCTGCGGATTGTCTCCTTTGGGATGGTGTTTGCTGTGATCAATCCCACATTCAGCGCGATCTATATCGGGTTTGGCAACAGCAGAACCCCGTTTGTTGTAAGTTCCATGGGGCTGGTTCTGAACATTATCCTTGACCCCATACTGATCTTCGGGTGGGGCGCCATACCGGCATTGGGGGCAAAGGGCGCTGCCCTGGCAACGGTTTGTTCAAATGTTCTGGTTTTTGCGGTGTTTCTGTTTAAACTGAAATCTGACAACTCTGTACTGAAACGGTTTAAGCTGTTCGTCCCGATCGATAAAAAGATCTTGGGAAAATTGTTAAATATCGGGATCCCCGTGACCATTCAGCAGGTGGCATTCTGTTTGATATCCATGTATATCGGCAGGATTGTATCTGGTTTTGGCACCATTCCATTGGGCGTTCAGAATGTCGGCGCAAGCATTGAGGCATTGTCCTGGAATACGGCGTTGGGGTTTTCCACCGCCCTTGGCGCCTTTACCGGTCAAAATTACGGGGCGTTGAAGTTTGATAGAATCAGGAAAGGATATTATATTGTCCTGTTTTTAAGCCTCAGCCTGGGGGGGCTTGCCACCATCGGGTTCTATTTCTTCGGCAGCCAGATATTCTCTTTGTTTACAAGTGAAAGTGTCATGCGGTCAACCGGGGCGCTCTATCTTAAAATCCTTGCGGTTTCGCAAATGTTCATGTGCCTTGAAATTATTTCAGCAGGCGGGTTTTACGGGCTGGGAAGAACACGGCCGCCCTCATTGACAAGTGTATTGTTCACCGGATTGAGAATCCCTGCAGCCCTTGTTGTTGTGGGGGCTACACCCTGGGGGGTTGCCGGCGTGTGGTGGTGTATCAGCATCAGCAGTGTGTGTAAAGGTGTCATCGTGTCATCGTGGTATATGGTTGTATTAAATGCCTTGTCGCCATTCAATTGGGGCGCTCCGGCCAAGGGGGTGAGGGCCGAAGGGGTTTGAATGTTTTTCTCTGCTGTTCTTGACAAACCGCAACTTTCTGTCCTATTAGGGTTATTTTACGAGGAATTATGACACACGAGAACAATGATACTGCGAACTGCGGCCCCCGGATCAGGGAAAAGGCTGAAGAGCTGATATACGCTTACCTGAATACCGCATCCGCCCTCTTCTGGCGGATCAACATCATCAAAAATAAAATCAGGTACTTGAACAGCTACAGGGTGCCCGGCCTTGGGAGCAAAACCTGCCATATTCTCAAAAACATGGCCTATGCCCGCAATGTTATCCTTGAGAAGGATTTTTTCCGGTTCGAGGCGTTCATGAAAGCCGTAAAAAGTCAAAAACCTGCGTCTGTCCTGGTCAGGGTAAAAGCGGACGACGGAACCGTCAGATGGTTGAGAGTCGCAGGATGGCCCGATCCCTGCAAATCGTCCTGCTGTTTTGGATCCATTTCAGAAGAGACGGACCTGATCAACGGGATCCGGGTGGCTTCGAGGGACGAATTATCCATCCGGCAAAAGGTCAACCTCTTTGACAACCCGGTGTTCCTTGCCAATTTCAGTGACAAAAAAATCATGGCGGCCAACCGGGCAGCGCTATCGGTCTTCAACTATACGGAAGATGAAATCCATGGGCTTTCCCTGGATGACATTTTCTCAGGGAACGGAGAACCCTATCTCCATGCCATCTATGAGAGCCTGATTTTTGACCAAATATGGAACGGGGACATTATCCTGCAAGGCCAAAAGGGCACCCCTTTTGCCGGGCAAGCCGCCATTCGCGCGGTGTCTGATCTCGGAAAGAACATGCTCTGGATCTCCATACGCAATTTGACCGAAAAAGAGTCTCCCCGGATCGAACCCTTTCCAGGGATAAAAAAAGCTTCTTCAGCCGATGTCCGCCGGGTTGAGAAGATTGGTCGGACCGATGATATCGGTCGGCTCCTCCCATTGCTCCTGGACAGCCAACCCGAACCCGGTCTTGCCGATGCAGTGATGTATTCGGATGTGGATATCCGTCGGAACAGGGTCTCCGTACACGGGGCCGGATCCGGTTTTGAAAACCTTGTCCCGGGTGCTACACATCCCTATGAGGGCTCCATCGCCGAGAATATCCGGAAATTTCGGTTGAACCACCTCATCCTGAACGAGACTTCGGAAAGCATAAAACCCATTGATTGGGCCCTGTTCATCCCCATGGGCATCCGCTCCTATTTTGCAAAACCCTTTTATGAAGAGGGGGTACTCAATACCGTGCTGGTCTTCTGCTCGTCAAAATCCGGCACCTTCAATGAAGAGAACGTAAAACCATACAGCACCCTCTTTCCCGCCTTTCTTGAGGGACTTGCAAGGTGGAAAAAACGGCCATAGCAGCGCGATCCGCCATGTGCATGGATGGGCCGGGCCGTTTATATCTTCATTAGCCCCCGGCTCAAGCATCCCCTTCCCCCACAGCGCCCCATGGGAGACGCTGTATCCCCTGTATAATTTTATTGATTGGTCCAACCGGATCAATTAAATTCATGTTTTTGAAAAAATAGCTTGCGTTTTTTAGTGAAAAACACAAATATCGGTATAACCAATCAGAAAAGAGGTAGGACCAATTGAAAAGAGGCCATCAAAAAAACAGTGTGACAGAAGCGTTGATCGCTTTTATTGAAGAGAAAAAACTCGGTTTGGGAGACCGGCTGCCCCCTGAACGAAAACTGGCAGAGATGTTCGGGGTGAGCCGAAATACCGTGCGAGAGGCCATACGGGAGCTTGAGACAAAAGGCCGGGTAAAAACAAAATCCGGCAGCGGCTGTTTTGTGACCCGCCTCGAAGACAAGGCAAACTGGGACAGTCTTCGGGACACTACCGATGCCGGGGTTCTCAAGGATCACATGGAAGCCCGGGTGGCCATCGAACCCTTGATTGTTTGCAAGGCTGTGGAGCGATCCACAGATAAGGATATCAAAACGCTCAAACAGATCATGGTGGGGCTCAGCAACGCCATCATCAACCGGGACAGCGACAAAACAGGGGATGCCATCATTGCGTTCGGCAGGGCCGTGTCTGAAATCAGCGGCAACCGGTTTTTCATTCTAATCATCCAGGAGATGGAGCTGGAGAAGCATATTCTCTCCCGGGTATTATCCGGGTGCAGTGACGACAGAATACAGGCTATTTTTAAAAACCGGGTTGAACTCATCAACTGTTTCAAGAACCGGGATGCTGCAACGGCAGCAGAGCAGGTAAGGGCCTCCCTTGAAGAGCGGTACAGGCTTTTTGGGGAACTGAACGGTTGAAATTTCTTCCAAATGGGAGGAGGGCAAAAATGGACAGACGGGATTTTTTTAAGAATATCATGACCCGGTCCCTGGAACTCATCAAACCTGAGCGCACTGAAGCGCCGTTGTCGGAAAAAGAGTTGTTCATGGAAGCCATGCGCTTCGGAATAGACCCGGCAACGCTCTCCCCGGCGGAGTTGAGAAAAACCGTTAACACCTTCATAAAAAAGGATACAACTTCCGGCTGACCCCCCGTGGAACAGTGCGATAACGGCGTGAACGTTTAAAGCCGATCCCAGGTATACCAGTTTGGCGATTTTCAAAATGCTGCCCTTGTGGCAAGAGGGGATATCTCTATCTTTTTTTCCAGCAGGGTTGAATCTTTCGGGTACCAGCCGGTTAATAGCAATAGATGTTAAACAGGAGAAGTTTTTATGGAAAGAAACGAAGTCAGTTACCTTGAAAGCAGAAAGCTGGTTAAAAGGTGGAAGGGACCCTGGCCTGCCCTGGCCAATTCACTTTTTATCGCGGTTGTCTTTTACATCACCTGGTGGATTTTCCAGGATCCCAGGGGCATCATGCGGATGTACACCCCCTATATCGGGTATATGGTGTGCCGATGGCTCCTGATACTGTTCATCTGGGTGGCCTACATTTTTGATTTTTGGCCGTTTAAAAGGGCGTGGCTCGACCGGACCCATCCCCTGGTGAAATCAACCGTTATCGTTGCCTTCAGCGTTGCCGCCATGTATCTGCTCATCAAGGTCTTTTTTGTTGACATACTGGGCAACTATGGCATCGCCTACTTCAATCCCGAACGGCTGACCAGCATGGGGCTGACCGAGTTCTACGCCATTGAGTACGCGGCAGAAGCGATCATGATGTTTGCCGCCATCGCCTCATGGTTGAGCCCCAGTTGGGTGGTGGCCTGCGAGAATGCGCCGTGGCAGAAACTGCCCCAGCCGGCAAGGGGATTCACCATCGTTACGGTGACCTTTTTCATCAGCATGATCGTATATTTCCTTACCATGCATTCACACATGGCCATCCTTTTCTACCCCTGGCAGAAATTCACGGCCATCTGTCCGCCCTACTGGGAAGAGTTTGCAAACACGGTATCCGGAAACTTCCATATCGCATGGATCATGTGCTGCACCGTTGTTGTCTGGCTGTATGAGACCATCTGGGAGCGCTACCCGTTCAATCTGATCAAAACCAACTGGCTCAGGCGTGTCTCCTCCTTTTTCGGCATTATTGCCATTGCCGTTTGTCTGGCATTTTTCCTCTATTATTGCGAAGAACTTGCCTGGGGGCCGGCCATCAGGGGCACAAGGCGGCTCATGGCACCGGACTGGAGATGGCTCCACGTTGGCGAGATGGCGATATTCTGGCTTTGTCCCACCCTGTTTCTGACCTTTTACTGCAACAACTGGCCCACAAAATTCAGCCGGCCGGTCAATGTGATCATCAGGACCTTTCTCACTGCGGTTATCGCTGTGGTGGTCTACATCATCTATTACAAAACCTCCCATCTTTTCCTTGGAACCCAGAAGGGTTTTTCCCATCCCCAGCAGTTCCCCATGATACCGATGATCTGGCTGATCAACATCTTCCTGATCAACTCCTGGTTCATGGACGGATGGCCCGGATGGAAAGCCGTACCGAAAACCGCTGCTGAAATCAAAGAGCTCGAATCCGAGGTCGTTGCAAGCGACGTGAAGTGGACACCTAGGTTCGCAGTCGGACTCATCGCCGGACTTGCCGGCGGCGTGGGCGTTTATTTCATGATTATCAATTTCATTCCGTGGTTTTCAACGGTTTACACCATTATTCACTGATGATGCGGCACGCCTGTGCAGGATCCCATCTGCACAGGTGAACCGTAAATGTCTAAAAAAAGGAGACATCTTCATGACTGAAGAGAAAGATAAGGGCGTTTCAAGGCGCGATTTTGTAAAAGGCGCCGCCACCGGCGTATGCGCAGGCACATTCGCCACCATGGGCCTCTATTCCTATTCCCCCCTTGCCAAAAAGAGGCTGGCCAAAACCCAGCGGGCGATGAAGGATTTCGGGGTGTTGAAAAGCGTTAAAATTACCAATATTTCCGAAACCAGCTGGTTCAGCAACGCAAACCTCATGGGGGACATCCACAAGGCAGGCGGGCTGCTGGTCAACCAGTATGACCTGAACTGGCCTCCCTTTGGCAATGGCAAAGGGAGCGCCCAGGGGTCCTATGAGAGCGGGATTGCAACCATCAAAGACCTGATCCCCCACGACCTTGAAAAAGCGTGGGAGATCCAGGAGAAACTGTCACTGCATCCTGAAAATGCCGGCGGCTATTCATGCCTTATCGAGGTTGAAGAGCTCAACGGCAAAAAGCATAAATACCTTCTCGACACCGGCTGGTCATACAAATGGACCGATGCCGCATTCAAGCGGGAAGGGATCGACAAGATGCTTGAGAACCATGAAATTGAAGCCTTGTTCATTTCCCATGAACACTGGGACCATTTCTGGGGATTCCCGGTGACAATGAAATACGATCCCACCATTCCGGTCTATATCCAGGACGGATTCTACGAGGAAGGCCTTCAATACATCAAGGATTCAGGCCACACGGGTCCCCTCCATTCCTACACGGACGCTGTAAATCAGGTGATTCCCGGTATGGCGGCCCTGAAGTTTGATGTTCCCATCATCAACCGGGTGTTCGGGGAGCTCTCCCTTGCTTTTAATGTCAAGGACAAGGGGCTGGTACTGGTCAGCGGCTGCTGTCACCAGGGCATCCTGAAATTCGCAGACCTGGCCTACAGGGAGTTGAAATACGACCATGACAGGTTCTACGGAATATACGGCGGCCTTCACATCTCTCCGTTTGAAGACTGGGATCCCAAGTATGACGACCTTGTGATCTCCCTTGGCAAGTGGGGGTTTGAAAAGATCGGATGCAACCATTGTACAGGTCACCTGACTGCCAAGAAATTCATTGAGGCAGGATATCCTGTGATCCGGGGAACCGCACGGTTCAGGTCATCATCACCCGACTATCTTGGAAACGGGGACACCATCACCTTTGGCGTATAACAGATAAGGAACCGGGGTCCAGCCGTTTGGCCGGGCCCCGGAAAACGGCAAACATAAGTGAATAAAGACCGAACTACAAAATTAGTCCATGTCCGCCCGTCAGACCTGATGACCGATCCCGGGAGAGGAATGCCCCGGCTTTTGATCAATATGATCACCCGGGCCTGCTACAGCAAATCATTCAAAAAACGTTCGGGGTGGCAGGGGATGAGCCAGACCCAAACCAGTGGCTGCGCCTGGACCTTCAAAATAAGGAAACGCCTGGGGCTTTTCGGTGTCAGCCATGTAAAGACAGAGAGATATGAGCAGAGCCAGGCCGCAGAGTTCATGATCTGCTATTTTCCCCGGCAGGATGAGGAAATTGTGGATCTGATCAACCTCAGGGCCGCCATCACCGTGCATCAGCCGGAATACATTGAAAAGGTCAGGGACTTTATCTCCCACGAGGAGATGATCGAGCCGTTTTGCACGGGACGGATGGTGATGGAACTATCCACGGACGAACAATCCATGGGGTTTTCCCTTGAGTCCGCCTTGAAAAAACGGATCGTGTCTGAAAACGGGATCAAAAATCCGGATCAGCCCGGGGGCGGCTATCTTGTCCGGCCCGGCGGATATGAAGCGGATCTGCCCTGTTTCGACCTTTCCATGGATCTCTTTTCAGCCGTGTGCGCCGCCGCAACCTTTAATCTGGAGGCGCCCCCGGTATACTATGAGCGCCTTGAGACGCCCGGCCGGATCATATCGTACAATTCCGCAGGGGAGATCACATACACAAAAACAGGGGAACTGCCTGCCATCACCGAAACCCTGGGCTACGGAACCCCCTCCGGGCTATCCGGCTTGACCCGGGGGGCGTTTGGTGAAATATCCGGGGAGAAACCGATCCGCCGCACGGTTTGGAACAAAGGGGAACCCACTCCTGTGGCGGTTGCCGATCTGCTCTGGTGGAAGGCCAACGATCCGGAAAACCCGATTTTGCCCAAGGAGATCCTCCGGGCCTGGGACAAGCGCCCGCAACTGATTGTGCTCACCGGATTTTTGGGATCCGGCAAGACCAGTTTTGTAAAAAACTTTGTGGAATACCATAACAGCCGGAACAACTTTGTTGCCGTCATACAGAACGAGATCGGTGAAACCGGCCTGGACGGCAAGCTTCTTGAGAGCAACTGCAATGTCGTTGAAATGGACGAGGGGTGCGTGTGCTGCACCCTTGCAGGCCGCCTTTCCGCCGGCATCTCAGGACTTATGGAAAACTTCGGTCCTGAAGTGATACTCCTTGAAACCACAGGGCTTGCAAATCCTTTCAATCTGCTGGCGGAAATTGACGAACTAAGTGAAATTGTACGTTTTGACTCCATAACAACGGTTGTTGACTGCAAAAACATCCTTCATACCCTTGATGAATATGAAATTGCCTGTGATCAGGTCAGGGCCGCCGACATTGTTATTCTGAACAAAACAGACCTTACGGACCCGGAGAGCCTTGCCACAGTTGGCAAACGGATCAGGCGCCTCACTCCCGGCGCGCTTTTGCTGGAAACAAGGTTTGGCAACCTGAACCCCGGCCTTCTCTACAATGACGATATCGATATGGGGGGAACGGCCGGCAAGACGCCGGCACAGGGGTCACCTGGCAATCATGGGACCTGGCATATTCGCCATGCATGCCACGGAGAGGAAGGTATCGGTTCGATAAAGATAAACTTTGACGGCCCGGTGGACAGGTCCGCATTTGTGGCAGCCCTTGAAGCGCTGCCGTCTGAAATCCTGAGGCTCAAAGGGCTTGTAAGGTTCAACCACGGCCAGGCTGCCCAAGTTTGTCAGTATGTCGGCGGCCGGGTTGATTTCTCAAGGCATGACGGCAGATACGATGAATCCGGTTTTGTCGTTGTCATTGGAAAGCAACTTAACCCTGAAACATTGCCCGGCGTGTTGCATGATGCATACCATTCAACAGGGCGTGGAGATGAGATAACTTGTTGACGGAAAATCAATGATTTTGTATAAAAAGAGATCATTGATTTTTAAATCACCCGCAACAATCACCCGCAACAATCACACACGTCCGACTCCTGGATCTCAAACGGTGTGTTTTTTTTACGGCCCAATACCTACATGGACATGACTGCTTAGACCTTGGCGGATTTATGGAGGGTTTTATGGTACAAACTAACCACATCCACGTTCAAATAAAGCAGATCGCAGCGTCCCTTGATGCAAATATCAGAAGTTGCCATGACACCCTCAACGAACTCAAGCGGCTCTCCCAGCTGCTTTTTTCCGAGATCAGGTGCGAACAATCCGATATTGAGCGCTGGTTTGAAAAAGAGGGTTTTGGCGTCGATGATGCCGGATTTTGGCTCCGGCTTCCCCTTCAGGAGGCGTTCCGGTCCCACAGGGTCCCCGGGAATGCCATCTCCTACTCCTGGTCCCCCGGCCTGAGGAATGATCCGGAAACCTGTTTTCGCATGTACTGTCTTCGAAACATCGGCACCTTTCTGGGCGAAATACGAACCCGGTTGCCGGCCAGTGCCTGGTTCTATTACCAGGATGTGACAAACACCTCGGTTCAGTTCCCCTATATCGACCAGCAACAAGCCATTGATCCCGGGTTTGACTGGACGTCCTGCCATACCTTTGTATCGGTGGAACCTTCCAACAACCCGGAAAGAAAGATACAGTGGACCAAACCGACCATTGATTACGCAGGCGAGGGGCTTATCGTTTCGGCCTCGGTTCCCGTCTATCTGGCAGATCAGTTCGTGGGGCTCTGGAGCATCGACCTTCCCATGAAGAGTCTGCACCAGGATTTTATCCTTGACCCATACATCCCCGGCCAGGTTAACTTTATCGTGGATGCCAATGGAACCATCATGGACCACCCCTCCGTGGAAACCGAGATCGACAAGGCAAAGGGCAGCATTTTTCAGCGCCACCTCCACAGTCTCGGCCCTGGGTTCAAGGAGATTTCCCTGGCTCGCCTGAAAAAGAGAGGCAAGGGCAGTTTCAGGCTCACAAAGGAAGGCGCTTTCGATCTCATGGTTTATCATGAGGTGATTCCGGGAATCGAGTGGATCCTTTTTGTGATATTTCCCCGCTCATCCATGCAGGATGCCGCCAATAAGAGAATCAGGGCTGGCCTTGACCGGGTCAAGTCCGGAGACTTTTCCTACCGTTTTACAAAGGATTCGGATATCGAACAGGTCAGATTTATCGCCGAGGGCTACAACGAGATGGTTGCGACCCTTGAAACCCAGGAGAAGATCCGCAAGAAGGCCCAGCAGGATCTCCTGAAGAGCGAAGAGATGTTGAGGAACCTGTTTGAGCACTCCCATGACGCCACCTTCATCCACACCATTGACGGGCGTATCCAGAATGTCAACAAGAGCGCATCCCTGCTGCTGGGATATCCCCATCATGAGCTCTGCGCCATGAATCTTATGGATCTGTTTTCCCCGGAGGGCGCAGCAGATGTGAAAAAGGCCTTGAATTCCGGCCAAAAGAAAGGGCTAATACTTTTTGAGACTGCGCTGCTCACCCGGTTTAACACCCGTATTACCGTGGAGATCAGCTTCAGGATCATTTCCAACAAACAAGGCCTGTTCCAGGCGATCTGCAGTGACCTTTCGGAACGGCTGCATACCCTTGAGGAGAGGAAGAAACTCGAAGAACGCCTCAACCACTATCAGAAGATGGAGGCCATCGGTACCCTGGCTGGTGGTATCGCCCATGATTTTAATAACATCCTCTTTCCCATCATGGGGTATTCGGAGATGCTGTTTGAGGATCTGCCGGGGGAGAGCCCCGAGTACAGTAAGGTTCAGAAAATCTACAAGGCTGCATACCGGGCAAAGGAGCTTACCATGCAGATCCTGACCTTCAGTCGCCAGGCAGACCAGGAGCCGCGGCCGGTCCAGTACCAGCTGATCGTCAAGGAGGTGCTCAAGCTGTTGCGCTCATCCATCCCAAATGATATCGAAATCATCCAGAACATCAAGCCGGGGGCCAGCCCCGTCTTTGCCGATCCCACCAAACTGCATCAGATCATCATGAACCTGTGCACCAATGCCTTCCATGCGGTCCAGGAGTGCGGCGGCCAATTCGAGGTCCGGCTGGACGAGGTCGAGATCAATACGGACGCGATCCTGGGGAATCCCGGATTGCAATCCGGAGAGTACGTCCATCTGTCGGTCAGCGACACGGGTCATGGGATTGAGAAAGAGATCCTGCCCATGATATTTGATCCCTATTTCACCACAAAGAAGAATGGAAAAGGCTCGGGCCTCGGGCTTTCTGTGACCTACGGGATCGTAAAGAATTTAAACGGCGACATTAAGGTTTACAGCGAACCGGGCAAGGGCACGACCTTCCATGTCTACCTGCCCAAGGCTGAAACAACGCCTTTGAGGGAAAGATTTCCCGGGGAGCCCATCGTTAAAGGCACCGAGCACATCCTTTGGGTGGACGATGAGGTGAGCATCGCCGAGATGGGCAGGCAGATGCTGGAAAAGCACGGTTACAGCGTCACCATCTATACCGACAGCCTCAAGGCGCTGGAGGCCTTTAAGGCCGAGTCAGACCGGTTTGATCTTGTGATCACCGATATGACCATGCCCAACATGACCGGCGATATCCTGGCCGCCGAAATCAAGAATCTCAGCACCTCCACCCCGATCATTCTCTGCACCGGTTTCAGCGAAAAAATTTCGAGAAAAAATTATTCCACCGAGGTGATTGACGATTTTTTGATGAAGCCTGTCACCATGCACACCTTTAGCAGAAGCATCAGAAATCTTCTCGATTAACCCGGAAAGGAGAATTTCCATGACCGTTTCCGTAACCCCTCCAAGGGATCCCATGGACTTGGAACGGATTTTTCAGTTTCTCTATGGGGTCTGGAACAACGAGTTTGAGCGGGACATCCCAGGCATGGATCACAACAAGGGGTGGGGCCGAGACCCTGAAGGCCGAAACGAATCTGACCCGTTGGGTTTTCCTTGAGGGAACGGTCACTTGAAACGTCCTTGTACCGTGAGGAAATGCTTGTCCTGCTGCCCCCATTTCTGATAGAAAAACATCCATGGCTGCGGCAGACAAGGACATAGGGAATGAGATCGGGTTTATTGATCTTGAGGTCGATCCCAGTGGCAGGATCTATCACATGGGAGCGGTTCCAGGCCCACCAGTTTTTAACCCGGTTGCTGGCTGAACAGAAACGGGAACAGCGCCTGGGAACCGGGGTGTTCCTCGGAACGGTCCACAGTGCCAAGGGACTTGAGTTCTCCCATCTGTTCATCCTGGACGGGGGCTGGAACCTGCCTGCAAAATCTGAAGAGATGGAGGAGGAGCGGCGGCTCTTTTATGTGGCCATGACAAGGGCCAAGCGCTTTCTCGGGCTGTTTCGCCTGGCCGGGGAATGCAACCCCCACCTTGCCATCCTTGGCAAGGAGCAGGGGCTGACATTTGTTCCCTCCCCGGCCCGTCTGGCCGGCCCGGGTCCATCCCTCCTTCGCCACCGGATTCTCGGGCTCAAGGAGCTGTTTATGGATTTTGCCGGCCGCTGCCATCCCGGTCATCCGGTGCTCACCGCCCTTAAGGACCTGAATGCGGGGGACGAGTTAGGTTTTGGTTTTGTTAACGCAAAACTCTGCCTGTTAACCCCGGCAGGAACCCCCGTGGCAGCCGTTGCCGCCAGTGCCAGGGAAGAGTGGGGCACCCTTTTACCAAGGGTCAGCCGGGCCAGGGTGATCGCCATGGTGAAGCGGCGCAGGTCCGACTGCAAAGGCGGATATGAGGCAAAGATCCTGTGCGACGACTGGGAGATCCCCATCATGGAGGTGGGCCTGGTTGCATCCTGGGGCAGTTTCTAATGTACATGAAGTTATAACCCACAAGGAAAACAGCAATGAAATCTAAAGATATTTATAAACGCTATAATGAACAGTATAGGTCAGCATATGAGACCCGTCTCAAAGCGATCCATGGAATCGTGGATGCAGCTGAAAAAGAGGAGAGCCCGTATGGGGCCTGTTTTGAGGCCACCGGGGAGCGTCTCATCCAGGCATCCGTATTGGAGGCTCAGTTGGACGAGGGTATCCGGGCGGATATGGGCCTGGATCAGTTGAAAAAGGAGAACCTTGAGCGGTACATGGATCTCTTGCCGGAAAATTATGGCGAAAGTTTTGCCAATCCTGTCTTTTGCGTGGAGCGGTACGGAGACCTCTTTGGTCCGTTGCTTTCCTATGTTCATGTGCAGGCCCGTGAATGTTTTGGATACGCGTATGAGCATAGACGGTTCAGAATGGCCGGTGTGTTTTCGTTGTTTATCCATGCCCATGACGCTGTGAAAAACCAGGATGTAAAGGCATTAAAGCAGGCGGTGGTAGATTATCGAAATGACCAGATCCCATTTGATTCCGAAGCGTTCATCCGGGAGACCCATGGTGCCCGGAACATGCGCCTGACGGATATTACCTTAGAAGCAGATCTGTCTGATCTTCGTTATTTGTACGATTATGGGGTGTACATTACAGACCATGAGATCCAGACAGCCGCTTTTTTAAGAGGGTATGCCAAAGACAAGCTGGAAAAACTGGCAGATACAATAGTTAAGGCATACGTGGATGGTTTCAGGCGGGAGAACAAAGATATCAGTCTGCGCCATAATGTGCGAATCATTGCCAATGCCGGCCAGGAACGGCTGACCCGGCGTATTGTTGAGCTGATGAAGGAGAAGCATCTGAACGGTTATGTCGGCGAAATTGTAACAACGACCATCAACAGGCAATGTGGGTATGACCATAAATTTGATATCGGGCTGTATCTTACAGAGGTCTATGTCCGGGATTGCCTGGACTCAAGGCGGGAAAAAGCCCTTGCCCATGAATCCCTGATCCGGGACTATTCAGGGGTTCTCTTTGTGGAGCGTTTTGGTGAAACGCCTTTCACTCCAAAGAACAACGGGGCAAGGGTGACCCTTGACACGGAACAGCAGGGGCTTTCCCGGAAACTGATGGGGGGGCATCGCCAGCTCATTGAAGAGTTCATTCCGGAAAAAGAGCGCAGCTTCTGTATTGTGGCGTTCCCTACCCCTGAAATCGGAGAGCGGTTTGAAGCGATATTTGAAGATACGGCCTTGATTAATATGCAGAGCAGCGAGGCGTTTGAGCCTGTTCAGAAGCGAATCATCGATGCCCTTGATAAGGGCTCAAAGGTTCGTGTGCTTGGACGGGGCAACAATGAAACCGATATGATTGTTGCCCTGGGCCGGCTTGAAAATCCTGAAAAACAGACCAACTTTGTCAATTGTGTCGCAGATGTCAACATCCCGGTGGGCGAGGTGTTTACATCGCCTGTGTTAAAAAATACAGAAGGGGTGCTTCATCTTGAAAGGGTATACCTTGAAGGATTCAATTACAAAGATCTGAAGCTCACATTCAAGGATGGATATGTCACCGATTACACCTGTGCCAATTTTGAGGATGAAGCAGCCAATAAAAAATATATTCAGGAGAATCTCCTATTTCCCCATGACACCCTTCCCTTGGGAGAGTTTGCCATCGGCACCAACACCCTGGCATATGTGATCTCTGAGAAGTATGATATCCGGGATAAGCTTCCCATCCTGATTGTTGAGAAGATGGGGCCCCACTTTGCCCTGGGCGACACATGCTTCTCTTTTGGTGAAGACAATCCGGTCCATAATGCCATGGACGGCAAGGAGATCGTGGCACGTGATAATGAGAGATCCATCCTGCGCAAGGAAGATATCGCTAAGGCGTATACCCATTGCCATACGGATATTACGCTTCCCTATGGGGGCTTGGCACAAATTGCGGTATTGACTGAAGAAGGCGATGAAATTGAGATCATCAGGGACGGCCGGTTTGTTCTTGACGGCACAGGGATACTGAACCAGCCGTTTGATCAAAAGTAGAAGAAAGGCATGTCTATCGCAATGGTGAAACGACGCCGGCCCGACGGCAGTGGCAAATTGGGGCAAAAGGTCCTGGGTAACGTTTGGGAGATTCCCCTTTTATGGCTGCTCCGGTAGACTCGAAATTACCAGCCATCATCATTTTACCCATATTACGAATTGACATGGTTCATAATTCTGGTAAAAAAGGTCAGGCGTTTAAATAAAAAACAATATTGGAGACCACCCATGACTGATAACGGCGGAGCACCCAGCAGTAACGATTTTGTAGTTGATAAAGATAACCTCTATCGCGAAGAGTCTGTCACAGATCTCAAGATCGCCACCATACGGCAGCTGATTCCTGTGAAGCTTGACGGATCCGACGACAGCAGCCGGGAAACCATTTTCCTGGGCAGTACACAGCTTGGCACCCCCCAGGGTCCGATCCCCATGCAGGCAGAACTTGACGCCACCACACTTGAAGAGGCCATGGAGCAATTTCCGAAGGCCATGGAAGTTGAAACCCAGAAGGTCATTGAGAATTTAAAGCGGATGCAGCAAATGCAGGACCAGCAGAAAAGTGCTAATGACTCCAGGATTATTATTCCCGGAATGAATTAGCCTGTGTAATTGCCGGCAAATTCAAAATGAATGTGGAGTCCCCTGTTATCTTTATTTCCGAATATTGATCAGGGGACTTTTTTTATCTCCATGGTCTTTCGTGTTGAGTGGGTGAACGCCGGCGGTCCATGGAAAATTCCCAGCGTTGAGTCAGGCGTTCCCTAAATCCGTGAGCAGATCTGCCAGGTCAAGACCGTATTTTTCGGCCACACGGTCAAGGGAGTCAAACAGCGAATGGCAGCAGATGCACTCTCCCGCCATGGCATCGTAGCGCTTGAACACCGCCTGGGTCGCCCCATGGGCTGCCACAACGTCCAGGACCGTCATGGATGGATCAATGACGGGTGTTGGGACGACCTTTTTGTCATGGTTTTTATTTTGTGTCATCTTCGTTCAACACCTGGGCAAGGGCCCTTGGGATCTCCCGGATCACGTCTATGATCTGGGTGGCAGGGGTGGGGTCGGCATAGAACCCGGCAAGGCGGTTGGTCTTTGCCGCAAGCTTTGCGGCCCTGGGAATGGCCATGCCGGTGCCCACCAGGGCCGTTGCAATCCCGGTAAGGGTGTCCCCGGTTCCCCCCATGGCTTCCATGGCCGCCACAGCCGGCGCATCCACCGTGGCGATCACCCCGCCTGCATTGGCAACATGGTCGGCCATGCCCTTTACCAGGAGATAGCTGGCCCCGTTTTCATGGTGATAGGCCCGGTGGATGAGATCCTCAACCGTGTTATTGTCATGGAGAATGAATCCCCGGGTGTAAAAGGGGTGGGGGGCTGTCTCATCCGCAAGAAATGCAAGTTCCCCGGCATCCGGGGTGAAGAGGTCATAAAAACCGGCCTGGCCGCTCATCTTGGCCGCATACATGAACCCTGCGTCCGCGATCATCACTGGTTTTTGCTCCATGGCCTCCACGGCGAACACGATTTTGTTGTGCCAGTCCACATCCGGCTGAAGGTAATGAAACGCCATGGTGTGAACCGCCATGGCGGGAAGGTTTTCGGTGAGGTAGCGATAGAGCTTCCGGCTGCCGTTGCCAAGCCCGATATCCCCCACAAGGAAACCTGTGACCCCTTGATCCCCCAGGACTTCACAGGCCTTTACCACGGCTGCGAGAAGCGCCGGAGTGCCCCGGTTCACAGAGACGCTCTTTCCCTCAATGGACAGATCTTCCTTTTCCAGGGTTACCCTGCCTGAAACCAGGGGAAACGCCTGGTCCGGTACGGTTCCGACTATTGCAAGCATTGTCTCTCCATCTCCTGAAGGGCAAGTTCCAGGGCGTAGCCGCAGAGGGTATGCCCCATGGTGTTGGGCCTTGCTGCCTCCCCAAGGGGTTTGCCCACCATCATCCGGGCAAGATAGGGGACATCCGGGCACCCGCCGCCTGAAACATTGACGATCACAAGGCTCTTTTTCTCCACGGTCAGCTTCATGTTGGCCGCCCTCACCATGAGATAGTCGCCGAAATCCTTGACATGAAACAGGTCCACCGGCTTAAGAAGGGGGGCTGTCACCGGGACCATCTCAAGGGGAGGAATGCCTTCCTGGTCCAGGAGCCGCCAAAGGTGGAGCTCCTCGATAAGGGGAATTTCGATCACAAGATCGCATCCGCTCTGGATGCCCGGGGGCGGCCCCATCACCCGGACCTTCCACCCCTGGGCCTTGAGAATTCGTTCGGCCTGGATCACCTCGCTTGTGTTCTCAAACACGAGGATACCGAGATCCTCCCTTGTTCGTTCCGGCAGCTTTCGTCTCTTTTTCTTGAACAGCCCCCGCTTAAACCCCATGGTCACCCGTTGGAGAAGATTAATCCCTGACAATGGTGATCCTGTATTCATCCCCATCCTGGGTGATTTTCCTCACCCCGCAGCCCTGGCTTGCGGCTGCCCGGGAGACGTTTTCCTTTGAGGCTTCGCTGTCCACCACCACAATGATTTCGTTCTCTGTTCTCTTTTTGATCTCGTCCATGGTCATCAGGACCGGTTGGGGACAGGAGAGTCCCCTTGCATCGATGGTTGTACTCATTTTCAGGCTCCTAGGCTTTTTTCCTCATGGTAAATCCGATAATCAGGCAGATGGCAAGTCCCACGATTACGGCCGCAATCCCGTGGGGGCCGACCCCCTTGGGCGAACTTGCAAGCCCGAAATTGTGGGCAATGGCGGCACCTGTTATCATTCCAAAGACAAACACGGCGGCATCCCCGTCCCCTTCTCCGGCCAGAAAGAGCTGGCGCCCGGGGCATCCGCCTGCCAGGGCAAAGGCTAAACCGGCAACCACCATTCCGGCAAAGTTCCAGAGATGCATGGTATGGGCCACGGGCTGGCCTGCAAATCCCGGATGAAACTGGCCAAGCAGGAGGTTGGCTAAAAAGGCGAACACCACAAGGGAGATAAATCCCGATAGCAGGTGAACCTGGCGGAACAGTATCAGATCCCGGAGCGCCCCCATGGTGCAGAACCGGCTTCTCTGGGCCAGAAATCCAATGACCAGGGCAACTCCCAGTGATACCAGAAGGGGCGCGTGCATGGCACCCGGTCCCTTGAGGCTGTAAAAGAGCACCCCGCTCTTGGCCTGGGCCTCCCCCCCGGGATAGATGAGCATGAGCACAAGCAGCCCAAGCATGAAAAGGGGCAGCATAAAGCCAGCCGCCCGGGGGCTATCCTGGGTTCGGCCCAGGGTGTAGCCGTTTTTCAGGAACTGCACCCCGATCCCGATGCCGGCCGCAAGTCCCAAAAGTCCTATCACGGCATTGCCGTCCCCGCCGGCCAGGCGAAGCGCGGCCCGCCAGGGACAACCCAGGAATACCAGGGCGCCGATCATGGCGATGATGCCGAGGATGAACCGGACCACCGGGGCTGATCCGCACCTGGGCCGGAACTCCTTGAAACTTAAGGCCGCAATCAGCGACCCTGCGACAAACCCGATGATCTCAGGGCGAATGTATTGCACCACACCGGCCCTGTGGAATCCCAGGGCTCCTGCAATGTCCCGCTCGAAGCAGGCCACACAGATGCCCATGTTTCCGGGGTTCCCAAGTTTTTGCAGCAGGGCTGCCGCAATGCCGATGAACGCCCCGACCCCGATGATCCCCCAGCGACTGGCAAAGAAATTTTTCACCATTTGTGCATAACCTCCGACAGTAAAATTAAATATTGACCCTATGTTTTGAATCATGACTCGTTTGAGTGACGGTTGTTAATTGCACATCTGTTCTATAATTTCTAATTGATAGTTATGATTCAATAAGGCGTTCTGATAGAACATACCTATACCTCTCAAAATCTGACCCGTCCGGCCTTCTATTCCCTATGGGCGGTGAACGCAGCCGGATACGATAATGCGAAAAAGGGATTTTAAACATCGTGTTTCCATGATACAATTCACCATAACTCACCGATAGAATAGAATGGCGATCCTGTTTATCCCGGAAAATTTGGGTATTGGAGGTGACACCATGGGCTACAAACACACCCAGAGATCATGGTTGGGCTGGATTCTTACCGGGGCAGGCTTTGGCCTGGTGGTCATCGCCATGCTCTTTTCGGACAGAACCGTGGTAGGGGCGACCCTGCTGGTGATCACCCTGGTGCTGCTCTTTGCCTCCCTTTTTTTCAGCACATTGACCGTCAGTGACGCCGGGGATCACCTGAGCCTCAGGTTCGGTCCCCTGCCGGTCTTCAGGGCCTATATCGTTTACTCAGATATCACCGGGGTGGACCGGGCCCGTTCCTCCCTCCTGGACGGATGGGGGATCCATTATATTCCCTGGAGGGGTTGGACCTATAACATCTGGGGATTCAAGTGCGTGAGGATTCAGATGGAGCAGGGGCCGGTTCGCGTGGGAACCAATGACCAGGAAGCCCTGGTCGATCTTCTGAAGGAAAAGATCGAAACAGGCAGGTAACCTCAACGGAGAACAACGACAACATGACAGGACACAAGGAAAAAGAGACCGTCGCGAGATTGATGGGGTTCGCAGGTATCACCGTGAACGGAGACCGGCCTTTTGACATCCGGGTCAACAACGACAGCTTCTACCAGCGGGTGTTGAGCCAGAGAGCCCTGGGACTTGGCGAGTCGTATATGGACAAGTGGTGGGAGTGCAACGCCATTGACCAGTTCTTTGAAAAAATCCTGCGAATGAACATCAGGGAGCGGCTGAGGCAAGACTGGGTCACCGCCTGGGAGATCGTCAAGGCTGCGGTGTTCAACCTCCAGCGCCCGGGGCTTGCGTTCAAGGTAGGCAAGGTGCACTACGACATTGGTAACGATCTCTACCAGAGGATGCTGGATAAAAGGATGCAGTATTCCTGCGCTTATTTTAAGGATACCGTTGACCTGAACCTGGCCCAGAAGGCAAAGCTCCGGATGATCTGCGACAAGCTGGCCCTCGCGCCTGGAATGGAGATTGTCGAGCTCGGCTGCGGTTTTGGCGGGTTTGCACGGTATGCGGCCAAGCATCATGGGGTCCGGGTCGTCGGCTACACCATCTCAAGGGAGCAGGCAAAATTCGCAAAAGAGTACTGCAGGGGGCTTCCCGTTACCATAAAGCTTGCGGATTTCCGGGAGGCCCGGGGATGTTTTGACCGGGTGGTCTCCATCGGAATCATGGAGCATGTGGGATACAAGAATTACCGCACCTACATGAAGCTTGCCTCCGACCTGTTAAAGGATGACGGCATTGCATTCATTCACACCATCGGAAGCAATGTCAGCAACGTCACCTCCAACCCCTGGACCACAAAGTATATCTTTCCAAACGGAATGCTTCCCTCCATCTCCCAGCTGGCAAAGGCCATGGAGGGCCTCTTTGTCATGGAGGACTGGCACAACTTTGGCGAAGATTACGACAAGACCCTGATGGCCTGGCATGCCAACTTCGTCAGGGCGTGGCCGGACCTTGAAAACAGTTACGGCGAACGCTTCCATCGCATGTGGGAATACTACCTGTTAAGCTCGGCAGGGGGATTTCGCTCAAGGAGCATGCAGCTGTGGCAGATCGTCATGACCAAACAGGGCCGGGCCCGGCCGGAGTGCCGGCTCCCATGAGGCATTTGAACCATGATCTCGTCTGAAGCCATTGTTGTCGGCGCAGGACCCGCAGGGGCTGCCTGCGCCTTTGAGTTAAGGCAACGGTCGATCCAGACCCTTGTCCTGGATCGGTTTTCGTTTCCCAGGCACAAGGTGTGTGCCGGCTGGATCACCCCCCGGGTGCTTGACCTCCTCGACCTTACACCCGGGCGGTATCCCCATGCCATGACCCGGTTTGACCGGCTTTTGTTCCATCTTTGGGGGGCGACCCTCGCTGTCAAGACCTGCCAGTACGCCATCCGGCGATACGAGTTCGATCCCTGGATGATTGCCAGGGCCAAGGTGCCGGTCCACACCCACAGGGTCGAAACCATCACCCGGGAAAAGGGGGGGTACACCATTGATGATACCTATTGCTGCCGCTATCTCATCGGCGCAGGCGGCACCCACTGTCCTGTCCGGAGGACTTTTTTCAGCAGTTCCCACCCCCGGTCCGGCCAAGCCCTGGTCGCAGCCGTGGAAGCGGAGTATCCCTGCGACTGCCCTGACAGGCGATGCCATATCTGGTTTTTCCACGACAGCCTTCCCGGTTATGCCTGGTACCTTCCAAAGGCCGGCGGCTACCTGAACATCGGCATCGGAGGAAAACTTGCCAGGCTGAGAAAACAGGGACGAACCATCATGGACCACTGGCGACGCTTCATTGAAACCCTCTGTCTTCAAGGCCTCATCCGGTCCATGCCGCCTGCACCCAGGGGGCATACCTACTATCTCAGGCAACCCAGTTCCGGGGGGAGGATCGACAACGCCGTTGTGATCGGCGATGCCGCCGGCCTGTCCACCCTTGACATGGGCGAGGGGATCTTTGCCGCCATCACAAGCGGCATTGCCGCGGCAGGTGCGATCTCCAATCATACCCCTCTCTCATTTTACCGAATGCCGCGATTCAGCCTTCCTGCCATGATCTTTCAACCATGGCATTGGAAGTGATTTTTTGTTTGCAATATATGGGTCTATACCAATAGTTACCTTTGGTTGGTCTTCCTGGGATCTGTGGCGAATTTGTTTATAAAACAGGGTACTTCAATAGAAAAAAATATAATCACAAAAAGGAGGCATCTTCAAATGTCTGAAACAAACGAAGCAACAGGCAATACAGCAAAAGCCATGGTCGAAAAGGAAGGGAAATATTTAAGCTTCACCCTTGCCGGTGAGGAGTATGGCATCGGGATGATGGCCATAACCACGGTGCCCCAAACTCCTGGTTTTGTGAAAGGTGTGATCAATCTCCGGGGAAAGGTGATTCCTGTCATTGATTTAAGGCTGAAATTCGGCATGGAAGCCATGGATTACACGGAGCGCACCTGCATCATTGTGGTGGAGATTGAAAAAGATTCCGGGACCGTTCAGATCGGCATTGTGGTGGATTCCGTATCTGAGGTGCTGAGCATTAAAGGGGACGATGTGGAACCCCCTCCCACATTCGGCACAAAGCTTGATACCGATTATATCCTTGGCATGGCCAAGATGGAAGGGGGGGTGAAGATCCTCCTGGATATCGACCGGGTGCTGAACGCTGAAGAGATCGCCGCCATAGAAAAAGCAGCCTGACAAGAATAGTTTTTATAGCTTTTTGCATATGAATAGAGCTCATTCCTTTTTATAAAAAGTAAAGCTGGCATCAATTGCGAATGCAAACATCTATTAGGAGGTGGCGGCCGTGAACAGGAACGATTTAACCGTTGGCAAACAGATTGCCATTGGCTTTGGCGTAACATTAACCCTGCTGGGGGTTGTCGGTTTGCTGAGCTATAACGGCGTTGGCGGGATTGTCAAAAATGCAGGTCAGGTCATTGAGGGCAACAAACTGGATGCGAATCTGGCCCAGAAAGAGGTTGATCACCTGAACTGGGCCAACAAGGTCAATGCGCTCTTGACCGATGAAAACGTGACAGGGCTGGATGTTCAGACCGATCACCGTTTGTGCGCGTTTGGCAAGTGGCTTTACGGTGAAGGCCGCAGGGAGGCAGAAGCCCTGGTTCCCACCATGGCTCCCCTGCTGAAGGAGATCGAGGAACCCCACAAAAGAGTGCACGACTCGGCCATTGATATCAAAAAACATTTTGTTCAGGCAGATGAGAAGCTTCCCTTATTTCTTGTGGAGAAAGCGGTGGATCATCTCAACTGGATAAACAAAGTTCAGGCGCTTTTCATAAAGAATCTCCCGGAACTTGATGTCACGATTGATGAGCATGGTTGCGGGCTGGGTAAGTTCCTCGATGGCGATGCCGGCCGTAACGCCGCTGCTTCAGATCCGGAACTGGCCCGGCTGATCGCTGAGCTTAAAGGCCCCCATGCCAGGCTGCATGCCTCGGCAGGTAAAATTCAGAAGAGATGGAAGCAGTCCCATCCAGGCCTGATAGATAACTTGAGAGCCCTGATGGACGCTCACCGGAAATGGGCGGCCGTGATTTCCACCGGTCTCCTTACCAATAAAAATATCCATGTTACCACCGACCCTGTAAAGTGCGAATTCGGCAACTGGCTCAACAGCAGCGACTGCAAGGATTTGTCCGCCAGGTGGCCGGAATTTGGCGCCATTATCGCCAAGGTTCTCGAGCCCCATGGAGATCTTCACCACACAGCAGTCAAGATTATCGATGCCGCCGGCCACGATGCCAGGGTTCGTATCTTTGAGACAGAGCTGTTCCCAGAGCTTGAAAACGTTGTCAGGTATTTCGAGCAACTGATCAGGCTTGAACAAAAGAACATCGATGCCGGCAACCGCGCCCGCTATATCTTTGAAACCGAAACGCTGACAGCCCTTGGAGAGACTCAAGCCGCCATGGAAAATCTTGCCCGCCGGGCAGATGCCATGCTCGATGGAATGAACCATGCCAGGAGAACCTATGCCGGGGAGACGCTGCCGGCGCTTCATCAAACCCAGGAACTTATTGTCAGGCTTCGCCGGGAGGCTAAAAACAACATCATGACCGATGTTGTGATGCTGAAAGCAGCCCAGGGCACCAAGCGTAACGTGACCATCGTGGGTGCTGTGGCCATTGTCCTGGGTCTCTTGCTGGCCTTTGTTATTGCAAGGGGCATCACCTTTGTGCTGCAGCAGATCTCCTTCCAGATGAACCAGGGCGCAGCCCAGGTGGCAGCGGCATCCGCTCAGGTCGCCTCTTCCAGCGAGGAGCAGGCCGAGGGCGCATACGAACAGGCGGCATCCATTGAGGAGACCTCCTCCTCCATGGAAGAGCTCTCTTCCATGACCAAACAGAACGCGGACAATGCCGACCAGGCCGACAATCTCATGAAAGAGGCCAACCAGGTTGTTTCAAAGGCAAATGAGTCCATGACCCAGCTCACCTCTTCCATGGATGAGATCAGCAAGGCCAGCGTGGAGACATCCAAGATCATCAAGACCATTGACGAAATCGCTTTCCAGACCAACCTTTTGGCATTGAATGCCGCGGTGGAGGCTGCCCGTGCCGGAGAAGCCGGGGCTGGATTTGCCGTTGTGGCAGATGAAGTGAGAAACCTTGCCATACGCGCCGCCGATGCCGCCAGGAACACGGCAGACCTGATCGAGGGCACCGTGAAAAAGGTGAATGACGGCTCCGGGCTTGTAAGCGATACCAATGATGCTTTTGTCCAGGTTGCGGAAAGCTCCCGGAAAGTGGGAGAGCTGGTTGGGGAGATCTCGGCCGCATCAGGGGAACAGGCCCAGGGAATTGAACAGATCAATAAAGCCATCGCCGAAATGGACAGGATTGTTCAGCAGAATGCGGCCAATGCCGAGGAGGCCGCATCCGCCTCAGAAGAGATGAACTCCCAGGCAGAACAGATGAAATCAGTGTCGGACGAACTGATGGCAATGGTCGGAGGTGCAGGAAAAAGGGATCGCCAATTTTTGGCAACAGGCGCAACAGGAGGGAAATCGGTAAACCGCCCGGCGCACGACACCCTTGCCCCTTCAGAAGAAACAGCTGGAACCCGCAAGCTGTTGGGAAATAAGGCAAAGGAAGTGACTCCTGACCAGATCATTCCCATGGAGGATGACGAGTTTCAGGATTTTTAGATGCGTTGCCAGAAGCGCCCCTTGGTTTGACATTACGCTCTGACAGGCCTTTCACCCCATTCCCCGGGAATCGGGTGGAAGGCCTGGGGCCTCAGCCTGTCAATGCCGCAGTTCTTACTACCGTCACTGCTGCTTCTCCAATGGACACAATGATTGATTCACCGTTTCAGACGATTTCACACTGGCTGTTCAACCGGAGCCGAATAACCCAGACGGCCAGTATGAACATCGGGACGGCCACCAGAAATCCTACCATGGGGAGAAAGGAAAAAGCGAGCACCGAAAAACCAGCGGCCCCGACCAGCATGAAGATGGCAACCAGTACGATGGAGACTCTCTGGGGAAGGCATTTTCTAAGTTTCATAACGTCCTCCTTTGATACGTGTTGGACTTAAACAACCAACATTCATACTTAAAATAAGGATTTTGGCATGGAATTCAACGGTCCGGCAACTTTGGGCCGGATCCCCATTCGCCCCTCTATCCCTCCTTTGTTTTTTTTAGGTTGAGAAAAAACATCCGTTCCCATACATTCCGTCACAGCTTTGCAACCCATCTTTTGGAAAGGAAGACCTATTTAATGAACATACTGCACACGTCTGACTGGCATCTGGGCCAGAACTTCATGTTCAGGGAGAGAAAAAAGGAGCACGGGCATTTCCTTGACTGGCTCCTTGCAACAATAGAAACCAGGGCCATTGATCTCTTGATCGTTTCAGGGGACATCTTTGACACGGCCACCCCTCCCAACTACGCTTTGTCCATGTATTACAGGTTTCTGTCCCGGGCATCCGCGACCTGCTGCAGAAAGATCGTCATCACCGGGGGAAACCACGACTCCGTGGCCTGCCTCAACGCACCCAGGGAGATCCTTGAGACCATGGATATCCATGTTGTCGGCGGCATCACCGGGGATCCGGAAGAGGAGATCATCACGGTCAGGGACGGGTCAGGCCAGACATCGGCCATTGTCTGCGCCGTACCCTTCCTCAGGGACCGGGACATCCGGCGCTCCCTTCCCGGGGAAAGCTATGAGGAGAAGAACAAGGCCCTGGCCCAGGGGATAAAGGCGCACTATGAGGAAATTGCCGCAAAAGCCCTGGAAGGGTGGGACAGGTCCCGGCCGGTTCCCATCATTGCCACGGGCCACCTGTTTGCCGCCGGGGGCGAGGTCAAGGAGGGGGAGCATATCCGGGATATCCATGTGGGAAGCCTTGATAAGTTTAACGTCGCCCAGATTCCGGTGGCCTTTGACTACGTGGCCCTGGGCCATCTACACCGGGCCCAGACCGCTGGTGGGCTGGACCATGTCCGTTATTCCGGCTCCCCCATTCCCTTAAGCTTCAGCGAGGCCGGCAGCAAAAAACAGGTGCTCTCCATCACGTTTGCACAAGGCAATGAAACCATGGAGATTCAATCCCTGGAGGTGCCTGAGTTCCAGCGGCTCAGGGCCGTCAAGGGCGATCTGGACAGCGTTCTTGAGACCCTTGGGACCCTTAAATCCGAGGCGGGAGACCCCGGGGCAGATTTTCCCACCACCTGGGTGGAGATCTCCGTGGACAGCGAGACCTGGCAGCCGGACACCGAGGAGAGGATCAACCTTAGCGTGGAAGGGTCAACCCTTGAAATCTTTGCCATCAAGCGCTTGAAAAAGCTGGCCATCCTGTGCGGGGAGGAGATGGATAGTACCACCGAGCTTGCCCACTTTACACCGGAAGAGGTGTTTGAGAGACGGCTTGCGGCGGAAGGGGAGATGGCGCCTGACGTGAAAGAGGAGTTGACCCTGGCCTTCAGGGAGATAACCGCAATGATTGACCAGGAGAACCAGGAACTGCCATGAGAATTCTGACCATTGCCCTGACCAACATCAATTCCCTGAAGGGAAGTTTCCTGATCGATTTCGATCAATTCATGCCGGGCAAGGCCGGGGTGTTCGCCATCACCGGTCCCACCGGCGCCGGCAAGACAAGCATCCTTGACGGGCTCTGTGCCGCCCTCTACGGAAGGACCCCCAGGCTTCCCAGGGCCGGGGAGATGGAGGAGCTCATGACCCACCACACCGGTGAGTGCGCCTGCGAGGTGACCTTTACCGTGAACGGGAAGCAATACCGCTCCTGGTACGGCCGCCACAGGGCGCGCAAAAAACCGGACGGAGCGATCCAGGCGGCCAATATGGAGCTCATCGATGTTGCGACCGGGACCATCATGGCATCCAAATCCAAGGTGCCCAAGGCGGTGGAGGATCTCACCGGGCTAGATTTTGACCGGTTTTGCCGCTCCATGCTCCTGGCCCAGGGCAACTTTGCCGCCTTTCTCAAGGCAAGCGACGACGAGCGGGCCGTGCTGCTTGAGAAGATCACCGGTACCCGGATCTACTCCCTCATCTCCCAAAAGAGCTTTGAACGGAACAAGGAGGAGGAGCTCAAGCTTGCGGCCATCCAGCAGATGCTGGCCAATTTCAATCTTCTCTCCGGGGATGAGATTGATGGGCTCAAGGAGAGGATCGAAGAAAAAAATGGGGAGATCACCCGTGCCGAAGAAAAGGGCAAGGCTCTTCTTACCCAGAAGCAGTTTCTCATGGACGTTGCGGCATGCAGGGCAACGGCCCTCAAGTGCAGGAATGATCTTGAACAGCTTGTGACGGGTGAAAAACAGGCCGCCCCGGATCTTGAACGCCTGCAACAGGCCCGGAGGGCATCTCCTTTTTCGGCTGCCCATGCCACCCTTGCAGGATCACGGGATATCTGCCAGGCCCTTGAAAAGAAGATCCTCACGGGCAAAGAAGCCCTCCCCCGGATCAACCATGAGCTCAAGAACCTCAAGGCACAGCACGGGCTGGATGCAAAGCGTGTCGACACCCTGGGGAAAACCGTTGAAATCCGTCTGGAACTCCTTGAGGAGATCGGGCGTTTTCTTCCCCTGATCCGCGAGCGTGGTCAGGAACTTCATAACGAGGAGGTCCGGCTGGCCCGGAAAGCCACGGATAAAAAGAGCACCCTTGGGAGTCTCAAAATCGCGGAGCAAACCGCCCTGGAGCGTAAGAAAACGGTTGAGCGCCTGACCCAGGAACTTCAAATGCGGGTCGCTGAAAAGCAAAAGATTGCCAATGAGCTTGCGAAAGGGTTTGGCAATACCGATGAAACCGCCCTTGAAGCGTCCCTGGGAAATATGGAGACCCGGAAACGCCTGATTGAGAAACAGAAGGAGCGGGCAAAAGAGGCTCACGGGCGATCCGAAAAGATTGGGATGCTTACCGCTTCGGTCAAGGGGTGCCGGGAACGGTTGGACCAGGTTTTAAAAATGGAATCCCCCCTTGCTGAAAGGGAGGAGGCGCTCACACGATCCCTTGGGGATCTCAAGGCGGCCCGGGAGATCGAGCTCAAGATAGTGAGCCTGGAAGAGATGCGAAAAGAGCTGGTCAAGGATTCGCCCTGTCCCCTTTGCGGTTCCACAGACCACCCCTTTGCAGGGGAGCTCCCTGAAACCGGGACCACGGCAAAGGCCATTGTTGCAACAGAGGAACTCCTGTCTAAGTTGAATATGGAAAAACAGGCGCTTGCAGCACAACGGGTGGAGCTTGCCAACACCATCAAGAACCATACGGAAAGAATTGCCGAGGAGGAGGCCGGTGTCATCCGTGCCCGAAACGAGGCCGGCATCCTTGCCGACCAGACCGGGATCACCCTTCCCATCTCCCAATGGCAGGCACTTGAACACCATGAAGAGGAGGTGAAGCAGGCCCTGGTTGCGGCAGGCGATACCCTGAAAGCGCTGAAACAGTTGAACCAGGCCCAGGTCCGGTCGGACAAGCTGATCCAGCAGGGGGAGAAAGCCCGGGGCCGTGCCGAAGTTGACGCTGTTAACGCCCTTGCCATGGCGGAAAAACTTGAGGAAAAGGCGGCCGGCCTTGGGACGGAGATCGGCGAGATCAACGCCCTCCTGACGGAGAAGCGCAATAATCTGGCAGCGCTCATGGAGCAATGCGGAACAAGGGCCCAAAAAGCCGATCTTGAAACCGCGTCCATGGTTGAACACCCCCATGTGGTTGAAAAGGAGCTGAAAGATCTTAAGGAGCGACTCAAGGGTCAGTTGAAGCAGGGGGAGCAAGGCCTTGCAGCGCTGGAAAAAGCCATCACCCGCACCGAGGCCGGGCTCCAGGGAACCCTCGAGGGGATCGCAACGTCCGAAAACGAGCTTGCGGCTGCCAGGGAAAAGGCCAAAACCCTTGGAGAGCGGTTTAACACGGAGATTCAGGCAGCCGGATTTGCCCATGAGAACGATTTCCTGGGGGCCAGGATTGCCCAAAAGGAGCTTGAGCACCTGGAATCCCTTGCCAGGACCCTCAACAACCAGAGGGTCAAACTCGAGGCCCTGGCCCGGGACAACGAGGCAAGGCTTGAAGCCCTTGTGGAGAACCCGGAAACGGAGGAGACCCTGGAGGCGCTCCAGGAGGCCGAGGCCGTGCTCTCCAAAACCATGACCGAGCTTACCCGGATGAAGCATGGGGACGAGTTTAAGCTTGAGGAAAATCGGAAACGGTGCGCCGAGCACCAGGAAAAGCTTGAGCAGGAGGAGCGCCAGCGGGCCGAGACAAGGCGGTGGAACGGCCTTAACCAGTTGATCGGGCAGCAGGACGGGGGAAAGTTCCGGAAATTTGCCCAGGGACTCACTTTGGACAGGCTCACCCTCAAGGCCAACACCTACCTTGCCATGCTGAGCCAGCGCTACCTTCTCAAGCGAAGCCGGGAGCATGACCTCGGGATCACGGTGATCGACACCTATTTCGGTGACAGGATCAGGCCCACGGAAAACCTCTCAGGCGGGGAGTCCTTCCTTGTGAGCCTTTCCCTTGCCTTGGGACTGTCCGATCTCACAAGCCAGCGCACCAACATCGAATCCCTCTTCCTTGACGAAGGGTTCGGCACCCTGGACACCGAAACCCTGGAGACGGCCCTTGCCGCCCTGGACACCCTCAACGCCTCCGGCAAGACCGTGGGCATCATCTCCCACGTGGATGCCTTAAAAGAACGCATTACGGCCAAGATCGACGTGGTGCCCGTGTCCGGAGGTACCAGCACCATCAGGGTGATGGGCGAGTGAGGAAAATTATATATTGATAAAGGCCAAAAAAACGACTAACAAAGGAACCATCGATACGAACATCAATTACCCATAAGGAGCGACAAATGGACGACTGTATTTTTTGTAAAATCATCAAGGGCGAGATACCAAGCTTCAAGGTGTATGAGGATGAAAAGGTGTTTGCCTTTGAGGACATCAACCCCATCTCGCCGGGCCACACCCTGGTGATTCCCAAAAACCACGCTGAAAACATCTGGGATATATCCGAGGAAGACCTGCTGGCCGTGCAACGGGCATCCAGAAAAATTGCCAGGGGCATCAAGGAGGCCCTGAACGTCGACGGCATCGCCTGCATGCAGCTCAACGGCCGTGCGGTTCAACAGGAGGTGATGCACTACCACCTTCACCTGGTGCCCAGGAGAGACGACCAGCCCGCCCTTCCCATTGCCAAGTGGGATATCAAACCCGGCAACATGGATGAGATCAAGGCGCGGGCGGAGAAGATAAGCGCCGCCATCAAATAACACTGATATACCTTTGGGGAGTCCCCAGGCCGTACGAGGCGTCCGGACTCCCAAACAAAAGAGAAGGATAGGCAATGCTTCCCGTACCGGAGCTGGAAGCGATCAGAAAAATGCAAATACTTGAGGCTGGACTTAAGGTCTTGGCGCAAAAGGGCGTTGCTCAATCCATCTCCATGGTATAGTTTCAGATTTACCGTTTCAGGTGTTATTTGGCTATAAAGGTATTTTAAGACCGACCAACACCCTTAAAGCCTATCCCCCCTCATCTGTCATTTCAAAGAACTATTTATTTAATGCCCCGTATATATTATATTAATGAAAATCAACCACGCTTCCGATCCATTCAACGCCCACCATACAACCATAAAGGAAGGTGCATCATGACAGAAGAGAAAAACATTACATTGGAAGAAATAACACACAACGCTGAAAGAAATACGGGTCCCCATGATAAGAAATCGTGGACTGCAGCGCTCATTATTGTTGCTTTCGTTTTCTGCGGTGCCTACGGCTTGAAGCTTCTCAAGGCGGCATCCTCTGAGATCGAAGCACTCCGGGCTGAAATCACCGCATTGGAAAAGAGACTCTCAGACGGCGACGAAAAATTCGCAGCATTGTCAAACGATATCCATCAGGAGATGCGTTCTGCAATCGGAAGAGTGGCTTTTGAAGCTGGGCAGGCATCGACCGACTACCTGGAAACCGTTGAAGCCATCAACCTGAAAAAACAGGAAGAGATGGGTGCCCGGTACGAAGAATACCTGGCCAGGTTCAAGCAAGAGTTTCCTTTCAATCTGGGAGACATCATCGTCGATTCCATATCGGTTAAAAACAGCGATAATAAGGAAGCGGTCAAAATATGTTCCGCCATCGGCGGATCGGGCTGTATTGATATCAATAACGGGAATGCAGAGAATAAACTCCAGCTCTATTCGTCTGCCGGAAACAGTGGCTACATCAAACTTTTCTCTTCACAAAACGAAGCGTTCCTGACCGCCGGCATGTACCGCGATAACGGCGGCCCATTTTTAAGCCTGGTACACCAAAAAAATGATCTGGTTACCTTAAAATCAGATTCGGACGGCGGTTACATTTCCCTACTCAACAAAAACGGTAAAGAGTCCCTTATTATGGTTTCCCAGGAGAACGGAGACGGATACCTGAAAGCAAAATCCCACAACGGAGGGGATGACAAGGTGATCGCTCCCTAAGGGGCTGGTGAGAAATTAATTCAGAAAGTGTATGGGGTAAATCCCTTGATATACCCAAAATGTTGTGTCTGTGCCGGACGCGACGCATCTTTCAGTGGTTTAATTTTTCTTTGATACTTTTGTTGACAAAAAATCACTTGAGATGGTAACTTATTTGTGGGCACTTGTTAAGAGTGGGGTAAAAAAACCACCTGGAGGTGTCAAATAAATTCAAAGAAGAAGCGGTTAAGCTGACGTGGTATTCCCCAATAACTAACTTTTCTTTATGCCGGTTCAAAAATGCCGCAATCTCAATATAAATCGGCTTCTGTTAAACTCTATCTCAATTAAGCGACCTCTGGCATATTCATTGTTATTAGCAATAATAAGTGACCGTTAACAGCGGTGGGTGTCATCACCAAAATAAGCCATACTAAGGGGTTTAATCATGAGTCTGAATTATGATCAAATCAGTCAGACGGAAGAGTCGCCTCAAACGTCGATGAGCTCATACAGCGATCTCTTTGCGGCCCTTGCCTTTGTGTTTCTTTTTCTCTACGTGATTTCGGTCCTCCAGTTGAGCCTTGAATCCATCTCGTCGAGGATTGAATTCAGCAAATTTGAGACACAGCTCAAGGAATACGAAGTTATCGCCCAGGAGGATGATGGGGCTTCTGGGGATGAACCCGAAGAGATTGACCTTGAAAAGGTTCTGATACGACTGGCTTTGCTGGAGAATAATGCCCGGGAGGCTGCAGAGAATTTTTCCCAGCAGATCAATTCCTACCAGGAGAAGGAAAAAGATCTTTTCAACAATTACCAGACTGTATTCAAGCATATAAAAGACAGAAATAACTTTCTGGCCTCTTCTTTGTCCCAGCAGAAAATCCTCAATAATCAGAACAGAATCAAATTTGATGAAACCCTTAATCAGGAACAACAAAGGCATCAGGCGGATGTGACTGATGTCCGCAACCGGCTTGCACAGCGGGAAAGGGAGCTCAAAGACCTGAGTGAGGCCTCAAACGAAATTGCCGAGAGCAACGCGGAACTGCGAATGCTGAGGGAATCCCTGGAAGAGAAGATGAAAAGCCAGGAGTCGGAGCTTATAACCCTGGAATCGGAAAAATCGGATATTGCCGAAGACAAAGAAAAGCTTCAAATGGCCCAGGCAGAGCTCAGGCAGGAGTTATCTGAAAAGCAGGGTCGTGTAAAAGAGCTGATTAAGGCAAAAGAGATAGGTAAGGCAGAAAAAAAGAGACTCCTCGCCGCCCATGAGAAACTTGAGGATGACCTGAACCGTAGCATGGTCCTTTTACGGAAGCAGGAGAGGGATAGACAAAATGCCGTTGCGGAGAAAAAACAGCTGGCAGTTATTCAGAAAAAATTAGAAACACAGCTGGGCAACAGCAGGTCCAGGATAGAACGCATCGAAAGGGACAAGAAAGTCGCTATTACTGAAAAAAAGAGACTGGCATCCCTCCAGAAAAGCCTTGAGAAAGAGTTGGGGAAAAGCAAGACAAAACTAAAAGTCATGGAGAAAAAAAGACGTATGGCCGATGCTGAAAAAGGAAAGCTCTATGACTCCCATAAAAAACTTTCAGCAGACCTGAAAAAGAACAATGCCCGCCTCCTTTCCCTCAAAAAGGGTAAGAATGCTGCGACTGCAGATAAAAGGGAACTTGTCGCCGCTCAGAACAAGCTTAAAAAAGAACTCCTTAAAACGGAAAATAAGCTCCAGGCCATGGAGAAGATAAATGCAAAGGCAGATGCTGACAAGGAGAAACTCCTCGCTGACAAACAAAGGGTCCTGGAGGAGCTGGGGGAAAGCAAAGCCAGATATCAGGAAATGGAGAAGGGCAAGGAAATTGCTGATGCTGAAAAAGATAAATTGGCAGCAGCCCAGAGAGCACTTGAAGACGAGTTGAAGCAGACGGCTAACAGGCTCAGGGATATAGAAAAAGGGAAAAAAGCGTCCGATGATGAGAAAGACCGGCTCATTGCCGCCCAGGAAATGCTTGAGAAAAACCTTGATGATAAACTCTCAAAACTGAAAAGCATGGAAAAGGATAAAAAGGCGGCCGAGGACGAAAAACAGAAACTGGCTGCAACCCGCAAAGACCTCCAGAAAGAACTGGGGGATTACAAGAAAAAAGAGAAACTCAGGGATAAAATCATCTCAAGCCTGAAGGACAATTTCGACAGGAATAAAATCACTGCACAAATAGATGAGAAGAGCGGTGAGGTCACCCTGCCCTTTGAAAAAGCCTACTTTGATTTTGACAGCGCCAACTTGAAAACCGAGATGAAGGACTACCTTCAAAAAATCATTCCGGTTTACGCAGAAAGCATCTTTGGTGAGAATGATATTTACAAATACATTCAGTCCATCGAGGTCGTCGGATTTGCATCTCCGATCTACAAGGGGAAATATGTGGATCCCTACAGCCTGAAAAATGAATCCAGGGCTGCTCTTAATTACAATATGGACCTTAGTTACAGAAGGGCGCGTTCAATATTTAAGTATATTTTGGACAAGGGTAATATGAACTACGGAAAGCAGAAAGATCTTATGATGTACCTTAAAGTCGCCGGGCGCAGCTATCTGGAAACAGCCCCAATAAAAGAGATGGCCGGCGCCGATATAAAGATGGATGATTTTTGCAAAAATTATGATTGCGAAAAATTTCATAGAGCTGTTATCAGGTTTAATCTTATAAAATAGGAGAAATTGCCATGACTATTATGATTAACGACATGTGCACCTACCTGATCCAATATGGTACGGAAAACCTGATGCTGTTAATGTTCCTGGTCTTTTTGGTGGGCGTGGTGTTGAAGATGCTCATGTATTATTTGATACGCTGTGAGTTCAACCTCTCCTCGGCCATTGAAACCAGAACACACCGTTACCTGAAAAGCAATAGTGGTGGAAAAGAAGAATCTGTCACCTTTCCGGGTGTTGTGGAATCGATTTTGCGGAGAACCTATGAGGAACTCTACCTGAAACGGAAGAGAATGTTCAGGAAGAGAAAGGGGGATCCCCAGGTGGCTGTTCTTCATAAAATTTTTCTGGTGGAGGACGGTGCCCGTTCCCTGATCGCTGACACCCTGAATCAGACCCGGTATCACCATGAAGACAATAAGCCTGATTTTAAGAGCATTTCAAGATATGTCTTTATGTCCAATCCCTATTTCAACAAGCTGTGGGGGGTGATCCCCATCGGGATGATGAACAGCGTGCTCTCCATATTGCCCAGTCTCTTTATTATTGGAGGCATTCTAGGAACATTTCTTGGGATCAGCAAGGGGTTGCCGGCTTTGAAAGCCATTGATCCGGGGAATGTTATGGCCGCACAGGCAACCCTTGGGCAATTTCTTGAAAGTATGACATTTGCCATGAACAGCTCGGTGGTGGGGATTTTTCTTTCGGTCTGCTTTACAATCATGAATACATTTCTCGCCGTTGATTCAGTCTATTTAAGACTTGTTGACAAATTCACCCATTCATTGGAACTTATCTGGAAAGATACAAATGCCTGATCCCGTGATGATTGATAGATAAGGAGGATTAACCGATGGCTGTACCCGAAGGTCCACATAAGCTCATCCACAGCGATCGAGATAGAATAAATCCGGATAGCTATATCTCCAACAGCAGGGCGTACAGAGACGAAATCATCAAGAATATTGATATAATACGTAAAAAACTCGACCTCCAGAAAGCCAACAAAAAAGGGATATTGTACAACCTCAGACTGATGAAGATGAGGGAGGAAGCCAATTCCAGCGATGACCTGGACATGGTTGAAAAAGAACTTGGGGAGATTACCATGGACATTGAAAACCCCACCCACAGAATGAAAAAAAGCATCTCCATTATCGTCTCCCTATATACCCTTGTCGCCCTGCTCTCATTCTTATTCCTCACCTCATCGGCCAGTATCATGCTCCCGAGTTTCAACATTCCTTATTCTGTCCTTTTAATGGGATTGATCGGAAGCCTTGTGAGCATGTACGTCAAATTACATAATCTCGGGGGAATAAAACCTTCAAGCTATCATTTAACGGTCTGGTTTATCATCAATCCACCCATCGCTGTCGTGATGGCCGGTATTTTTTTTGGAATCGTACAGATGTTTCTTCCCATCATTCCAATGGACCTTATTGACGAGTCCTGGCCATACTGGATTCTGGCCTGGATTGTGGGGCTGAACAACTGGGTTTTCATCTTTGAAAAAACCAGTGGCCTTGTCGGCAATACGAATCCCAGACGTAAGTAAAAACCGGTCAGGGGGATAAATTTATGTGTGATTTTTACCTGATTGAACCCGGTGGCTTTTTGTTGATCACAACTTTACTGAAATAGGTCGGATGGAATATGAACCGCTGACACCATGGCCACCCTTTGTGACCCTAAGACTTCAGGCCCGGATGCTGTAAGAGTAAAACCGGGTATCCACGGTCATGACGGGAAAGCTTTGGGGCAAGTGGCTTTTGGAGATCAAAAGAAAACCGCTTTTCTCGTAAAAGTTATGGGCCGCCTTGAATTTTGCGGTGGTTCCGAGAAATATCCCATCAATCCCCTGCTCCCGGGACCAGGTCAAGGCTTGGTTCAACAGCTGTTGGGCGGTGGCTGTTTTGCCTCCCCGGTACGCCTTTGCAACAAACATCTTTCTCAGGGCCACTTGGCCATTGCCGATATCCAGGAGGGAGATGGTGCCAACCACCTTGCCCTTGTCAAGGGCCACCCAGAAATTGCCGTTACTCTTCTGGTAAAATGCCGGGATCGTCAAAAGATCGGGCTGATCATCGATGGTGATGGGAATGTTGAATTCGTTTTGCTGGATCCCGACAATGAGATTAACCACCATTTTTCCATGTTCAGGAGAAAAGGGGGTGATCTCCACCTTAGGGGATGCTGTTGGCTGAACAGTCCTGGAATTCTTTTTTTCCAAACGCGTAACCATGTCTCTCCTTTCTCAAGCTGTTGTTTAGTTAGTGGCCTAACCATAAGCCGGGCCGACTGAAATGTCAAGATCGCGGTGCCTCCGGGCTGGCTCAGATTTATGGGATTGGCCTCCGCCCAGGGGAGAGGCGGGTAAACGCCAGGTGGAATGGCCGCGCCATGGGGGTCTTTACGCTATGAAAAAAGTGGAAGTGGTGGTAATAAAGCCTTGGCCCACTTCATGGATCGTTTCCAAGGGGGGGACTGTAACGCTACTTTATTGGAAGGGGGAAGAATGGGTTTAAACTACGAGGAATTAGATTTTAGAGAGACGTCCCTTGGGGATCTGATGTTACGGCGCCGCCGGTTGCTCCAACTCGGGGGGCTTGAAATATATGAAGTGAAGCTTGGCGAAGAGTTTCTCATGTCAAGCCTGTTCCATGAGGCGGAATCCCAGCTCGCCAAGCTTGGACTTGGCATGTTGGAAAAAGAAGAGCTCGACGTTGTGGTCGGCGGTCTCGGTCTCGGCTACACGGCTGTTTCCGCATTGGAAGATAAGCGGGTCACCTCGCTTGTGGTCGTGGATTTTTTAGAGGGGGTCATTGAGTGGCACCAGAACGGGCTTGTCCCCCTGGGCAAGATTTTGACAAAAGATCCCCGTTGCCAACTGGTGCATGCCGACTTTTTTGCCCTGTCCCGCAACGTGTCGAAAAGCTTTGACCCGGCGTATCCGGAAAAAAAACATGACGCCATTCTTCTGGATATAGACCACACACCCACCCGGGTATTACACCAGACAAACACGCGTTTCTATAGTGAGGAGGGACTTGCGGAACTGGCCCAACATTTAAAGCCTGGCGGGGTGTTTGCTCTTTGGGCCGACGGTTTCCCGGAGGCATCTTTTACCAACCACCTGGCCCGGGTCTTTGCAACGGCCGAGTCCCACACCATTGAGTTTAAAAATCCAATAACAGGCGGATCGTCTGAGGGTGCCGTCTATGTGGCACAAACCAAGGCCTAAGGGGTATGTACAATCTCTTTAATAAAAAATATTTTGACCTGCTTTTTTCAAAACAGATTCGGGGTATTTTAAGCCAATCGCTTTGGAACGTTTCATATTTATCCCATATTCACCCGATGGATTTGTAGGAATGATCGTTTTAATGGATTCCCCTTTTAACAGTCTGACAATCATCTTTCCAGCCTGTTTGCCGGAAAGACTCTGAACCATATAAACGCCGAAATGTGCCCCCCAGTTCTCTTTGATCTCTTTTTCACTCAGTCCCATTAACGGCTTATTTGAGTTGTCGGAAACAACTTGTGCAAAAGATTTTTTGGTTCCAAACTGATCGCTGGGGGTTAAAAAAACATCAACAACAGCGTCGAGTTCTATCACATGGCTTTTTGCAAGTTTAGCCATTCTAAGATGTCCTTTGTCGCCTTCTACAAAGGTTATTTCTCTGTATATTATTTCTAAATCATTAAACTCAGGTTTCTTTAAGGCCTCCTTTAACCACACAATATAACTATGTGATTGCGGCATGTCTGCATAGATGAGCCCCACTTTTTTTGCATCCGGCAATGCTTCTTTGAGAAACCTGAGCCTTGTTTCAACAGATACAGGATATGATATTCCAGTAAAATTTGAATTCGTGGGCGCGTTAAGTTTGTCTACTAATCCGACACCTACCGGATCCGTAATACTGCAAAATACAAATTTATATTTGGGATTATTGTAGCCGAATTTATAAGCAGATTTATTGGCAACGGTTCCGTTTATGAAAAACAGATCATAGCCTTTATCTGCTTCATCCATTAAGATTCGCTTTGCCAATCCTTCTCTGTTCTGAGCATTGAACCTGTTGATCTCGATATTCCTGCCGGCAACAAAACCCTGTGTTTCGAGTTCCTGGATCATGGCAATTCGCGCTGGGTCATAGGGTTCACCACCTTGTGAATCAAGGATCAAAAGTTTTTTTGCGGGTTCAGCTGAGACCATGCCGCAAAGTAGAATTGAAATAATTAAACCGAATAAAATGGATTTTTTCATTTTCTTCTCCTCATGAAAAAAAGGGGGGTAACTTGTTTTATTATGGAGGCAAATCTATATTTGTTCAACTTGTTTTATAGCCGTTTTTCGCTTTCCCGGTGGCGCGGCTTTTAACAACAGAGGAGAGAGACCGGTACGACTTCAGGATTTCAAAAAAATCAAAAATATGGTACCCATGGTTATTGAATAAAGGCTTTGGGTTTCAATCCTTCCAGTTTCTCCCCATGATACTTTATTACTCCCCTGGTTTGGTTCTTTTCAGGCAGGATTCTTTTCTGATCGGCAAATCGATTTTTCCATTGAACAACGGTGGGCTTGTTTGATGGCACCGCAAGGTCACCCGGTCAGAGGCGACCCTGTTTCTAAATGTTTACACCCCCGTCCGGGGGCTACAAGGAGATTCTCATGATGACAGAGATCAAAACCGGAATGAAGAAGAGCGGTCACCCCATGCTGTCCGCCCTTTCCCCCGCCAGGGTGAAAAAGGGGAAAATCATCTCCAGCGAGGAGGCGATTCAGCTGATTCGGGATGGCGACACCGTTGCCACGGGCGGATTTGTCGGCATTGGATTTCCAGAGCAGATCGCCGTTGACCTGGAGTCCGGTTTTTTGCGAACGGGCACCCCCCGGAACCTCACCCTTCTCTATGCCGCAGGCCAGGGGGACGGAAAAACCAAAGGGCTGAATCACCTGGGACACGAAGGCCTTGTCCGGCGAGTGATTGGCGGGCACTGGGGACTTGTTCCCAAACTCCAGGCGCTGGCCATTGGGAACAAAATTGCCGCCTACAACCTTCCCCAGGGGGTGATCTCCCACATGTACCGGGACATTGCTGCTGGCAAACCCAGAACCATCACCACCGTGGGACTGGGCACCTTTGTGGATCCCCGCAACGGCGGCGGGAAAATAAATGGGATGACCACCGAAGAGATGGTGGAGCTTGTTGAATTTGACGGCAACGAGTACCTGGCATACAAAACCCTGCCCATTGATATTGCCCTGCTCCGGGGCACCACGGCAGACACCGACGGCAACATCACCATGGAAAAAGAGGCGTTGACCCTGGAGTCCCTGGCCATTGCCACAGCGGTCCGGAATTCGGGAGGGCTTGTCATTGTACAGGTGGAGCGAATCGCCGAGCGGGGTTCCCTTGATCCCCGCCAGGTCAAGATTCCGGGAATCCTGGTGGACAGTGTTGTTGTCTCGAAACCCGAACATCACTGGCAGACCTTTGCTGAAATTTATAACCCTGCCTTCAGCAGCGAAGTCAAGGTGCCCATGCAGTTCATCAACCCCATGCCCATGGGCGAGCGAAAAATTATTGCCCGCAGGGCAGCCCTGGAACTCAAGGCCAACAGCGTGGTTAACCTGGGGATCGGCATGCCCGAGGGCCTTTCCAGTGTGGCTAATGAAGAAAAGATCCTTGATTTCCTGACCCTGACAGCAGAACCAGGTGTCATCGGCGGCCTGCCTGCAGGGGGGCTCAATTTTGGTGCGGCAGTCAATACGGATGCCCTTATTGATCAACCCTCCCAGTTTGATTTCTATGACGGCGGCGGCCTGGACCTGGCTTTTCTCGGACTTGCCCAGGCCGACGGGCAGGGCAACCTGAATGTCAGCAAGTTCGGCTCCCGGCTGGCCGGTGCCGGCGGGTTCATAAACATCAGCCAGAATGCTAAAACCGTGATCTTTGTGGGAACGTTCACGGCCCATGGTTTAAAGACGTCCGTCCATGACGGCAAGCTTAATATCGACACCGAAGGCACGGTGAGAAAGTTCGTGGGGCAGGTGGAGCAGGTGAGCTTCAGCGGCAGGTATGCGGTGGAAAAGGGACAACCTGTGCTCTATGTTACCGAGCGGTGTGTGTTCTCTCTTACGGAAAACGGGATGGAACTTGTGGAGGTGGCCCCGGGAATCGATATTGAGAAGCATATCCTGTCTCAAATGGATTTTGTGCCCATCATGAACACGCCACCCTGTGAGATGGATCCGCGGATCTTCAGGGAAGATGTCATGGGGCTTAAGGAGGATCTGCTTGAACTCTCCCTGGAAAACCGGCTCACCTACAATGCTGAGGAAAATCTCTTTTTTGTAAATTTTGAAGGATTATCCATCCGAAGCAGGTCTGAGATCGCCCAGGTCCGGCAGGGGGTTGAGGCGATGTTGACTCCCCTGGGAAAACAGGTCTACGCCATTGTCAACTATGACAACTTCACCATCCATGATGAACTCCTGGACGAGTATACTGAAATGGTAAAAGGACTTGTGGAGCGGTTCTATTCCGGGGTCACCCGGTACACAACGTCGGCCTTTTCCCGTATGAAAATTGGTGATGCCCTGGAAAAGCGTAATGTCGCCCCCCATATCTACGAAACCAGGGAGGAGGCTAGTAAAGCCCTGAAGCGACTCTGATTCTGTCAGGTCAGATGGCGCTTGAAGAGGGTGAAAAGGAGATATTCTGCAGTTAGAACCTGTCTTTCAGCACTGTAAAACCTACCTCTTGGGAGAAAGTGCGTAGATTTTATACGCATTTTCTCCATGTTTTTGTCGTGTTGCCTAAAACAATAATTTAAAATAAAAAGAACCCCACGTGAATGCGTAAGAGAGTATCGCATTCTTATTGTGGTCAACAACCCAAACCCGGGATCGGCCCTAAGCCTGAACAACCATTGCGGCAGAACAAACATGGACAGAAACGAGAGAGTATCAAAAACCGAACTTCATGTGAAGCCTGAAATTTTCAGGGAGCTGATGCCCCTGCAGATCCGGGAGATCCTCCTCATTTCAAGTCTCTATAATATCTACAACATGGAGGAGGACGGCAGCCTCACCTCGAAGATTGTCAACGAGTACAGGGGGCTCAGCCTCTCCCACCCCCCGAGGATCACCGGCGTTTCCTCGGTGGAACGGGCGCTCACCCTTCTTAGGGAGAAAAAGTTCGACCTGGTCTTCATGGTGCCCCACCTGGAAGGGATGGACCCCCTTACTCTCGGGGCAGAGATCAAGATGATCCGCCCCGAACTTCCGGTTATCCTTCTTTCCCCCAGCACCCGGGGCATCTTTCCCGAGCTGAGGCTTCAACGGATTGAGGGTATCGACCGGACCTTTATCTGGTCCGGCAACCCGGACATGCTTCTTGCCATGGTAAAGAGCACCGAGGACCATCTCAATGTTGCCCATGACACCCGGTCCGGCAATGTCCGGGTGGTGATCCTGGTGGAGGATTCCCCGGAGTATGCCTCCTATTTTCTGCCCATCATCTACAAGGAGATCGTGACCCAGACCCAGGCCCTGCTTGAGATCGGATGCAACGACACCCTTAAACTTCTGACCATGCGGGCACGGCCCAAGGTTCTCCTGGCAACCACCTATGAAGAGGCCATGGACCTCTACGAAAAATATCGCTCCTATCTTCTCTGCGTGATCTCGGACACCCGGCTTTCAAAGGCCGGAAAAGAGGATCGGGGAGCAGGCATCTCCATCCTTGCAAGGATTCGGAAAGAGATCCCTGAGATCCCGCTTCTTCTCATGAGCGCCGAGGAGGAGAACCGGGCCAGGGCCGAAAAGATCCCCGCTGTGTTCCTTGATAAAAACGCCCAGGACCTGTATCTCGAAACCCACAGCTTTTTTCTGAACCACCTGGGATTTGGCGATTTTGTCTTCTGCGCAGCCAATGGGGAGGAGATCGACCGGGCAACCAACCTCATGAAACTCGAGGAAAAACTTGCCACCATCCCGGATGAATCCCTCATGTACCATGCGGATCGGGATCAGTTCTCAAACTGGCTCATGGCCCGGTCTGAAATCGGGTTGGGGCTTAAGTTCCGGGCCGTGAAAAGTGCGGATTTCAAGAATGTGGACGCGCTTCGCACCTACATCATCACCAATATCCACGAGCTCAGGATACAGCGTTACCATGGCATCATCCTGCAGTTTGACCGGAATTTGTTCGATGCCGAAGTGATGGCCTTTGTCAAGATCGGCCGGGGTTCCCTCGGGGGCAAGGCCAGGGGGCTGGCTTTCATGGCAGGCCTGCTCCGCCAGCACCCCGAGATCCAGGAGCGCTATCCTGCAATCAACGTCAAGATTCCAAAGACCCTGGTGATCTGCACGGACATCTTTGACCGGTTTGTCAGCGACAACAACCTCCAGGGCTTTGCCAAGCCGGGATTCAAGGTGAGAGAGATCGTCCAGGCATTTATCGACGCCCCCCTGGCCGACCATGTGACCCAAAAGCTTGCCGTGTTCCTTGACCAGGTGACCGTGCCCCTGGCCGTTCGCTCCTCAAGCCAGCTGGAGGATGCCCATTTTCAGCCCTATGCCGGGCTCTACAAGACTTACAAGATTCCAAACAACCACCCGGAGCCGTTGACCCGGCTGGACCATCTTGTCACGGCCATCAAACTTGTGTTCGCATCCACCTACTACGAGGATGCCAAGGCCTTTTACAGGAGCACCTCCACCCAGCCCTTTAACGACTCCATGGCTGTTATTATCCAGGAGGTGGGCGGGGAGCACTACAACGATTATTTCTATCCGGCAATTTCCGGGGTGGCCCAGTCCTACAATTTCTACCCGTTCTCCCACATGAAGGCCGAGGACGGGGTGGTCCACCTGGCCCTGGGGTTGGGCAAGACCGTGGTGGAGGGGGAACAAAGCTTCAGGGTTTCGCCCAGACACCCCCACATCACCCCCCAGTTTGCAACGGCCAGGGATTATCTGGACAATACCCAGCGCTCGTTTTACGCATTAAAGACCAAAGGCTATCCCGAGGATCTCCATTTCCCGACCCTGTCGAACCTGGAGCGCAGGGAGGTGGCGGACGCCCTGGAGGAGTTCCCGGTCAAGACGCTTTCCAGCACCTATGTGGCAGATGAGGATCGCATCCGGGACACCTGGTACTGCCCGGGGCCAAAGGTGCTCACCTTTGCCCGGGTGCTGAAGTATGACACACCCCCCCTCACGGACTTGATCAACGATCTTCTGGAGCTTGGGAGAAAGGGGCTTGGGGCGCCGGTGGAGATCGAATTTTCGGCAAATCTCTATGACGGGAAAGATCAACCCTGCGACTTCTTCTTTCTCCAGATCCGGCCCACGGTGACAAGTGAAAACCGCGTTTCCGTGCCCATCACCCAGGAGGAGATCGACGCTGCTGTCTGCTTCTCTGACAAGGCCCTTGGCAACGGTATCATCGATACCATGGCGGATATCGTCTATGTCAAGCCCGGGGGGTTCAAGGCCGGCATGACCCGGGAGATGGCCAGGGAGATCAACACCATTAATGCCGGGCTTGTTAATGAAAACCGGCGGTATATTCTGGCAGGCCCGGGCCGGTGGGGCGCTTCGGATCCCTGGCTCGGCATTCCGGTCAAGTGGCGCAATATCTCGGGAGCGGGTGCCATCCTGGAAACAAGAAGCAAAGCCATCAACGCCGACCCCTCCCAGGGATCTCATTTTTTTCACAACATCACCTCCCTGGGCATCCCATACATTACGGTCAATGAGACCCTGGCATCGTCCCTGGACCGGGTTGACTGGGAATGGCTGGAGGGGCTTCCGGCTGTCAATGAGACCACTTTTTTACGCCATGTGCGGCTCGACACGCCGCTTGTGGTCAAGATCGACGGAAAGCAATCAAGGTGCGTTATTCTTGGTGCCTGATAATAGAACATTAAATAACAGAACACTATTTACGACCGGCCTGGCCGGTCCTTTCAAACTTTAAGGAGGGTACAACATGTCAGAGGAATTAGCACGAATCATCGATAAGGATCCCGAGCAAAAAGAGTTTCACCAGGCAGTTAAGGAAGTAGTGGAGACTGTTCAGCCGGTCCTGGACCGCAATCCTGAATACCGGCAGTCAAGGATCCTTGAGCGGATCGCCGAGCCCGAGCGCATGATCATGTTCAGGGTGCCCTGGATGGACGATGCCGGCAAGGTCCAGGTGAACCGTGGTTTCAGGATCGAGATGAACAGCGCCATTGGTCCCTACAAGGGCGGACTTCGCTTCCACCCCTCTGTAAACCTGAGTATCCTCAAGTTCCTGGCCTTTGAGCAGGTGTTCAAGAACGCATTGACCACCCTGCCCATGGGCGGCGGAAAGGGCGGATCCGACTTTGATCCCAAGGGCAAGTCAGACGCCGAGGTGATGCGGTTCTGCCAGGCCTTCATGGCAGAGCTCTACCGCCATATCGGGCCGAACACAGACGTTCCCGCAGGCGACATCGGTGTTGGCGGTCGCGAGATCGGCTATATGTTCGGCATGTACAAAAAGCTGACCAACGAGTTCACAGGCGTTCTGACCGGCAAGGGCCTCAACTGGGGCGGAAGCCTCATCCGGCCCGAGGCAACAGGTTATGGCTGCGTTTACTTTGCCGCTGAGATGCTAGCCACACGGAATGACTCCTTTGAAGGCAAGACCTGCATTGTTTCCGGTTCAGGAAACGTTGCCCAGTACACGGTCGAGAAGATCCTCGACCTTGGCGGCAAGGTTGTCACCCTGTCCGACTCCGCAGGCTTCATCTATGACGAAAAAGGAATTGACCGGGAGAAGCTTGCCTATGTCATGAACCTCAAGAACGTCAAGCGCGGCAGGATCAAGGAGTATGTCGAGACTTACCCGGAGGCCGTATACACCGAGACAGATTCCTCCCAGGACCACAATCCCCTGTGGAACATCAAGGCCGATTGCGCCTTCCCCAGCGCCACACAGAACGAGATCAATGAAAAAGATGCCATCAACATGATTGAAAACGGCGTGTTTGTCGTGGGCGAAGGTGCCAACATGCCCTCCACCCCCAAGGCCGTGGATATCTTCCTTGACCGGAAGATCCTCTATGCACCGGGCAAGGCAGCCAATGCCGGCGGTGTGGCCGTGTCCGGCCTTGAGATGTCCCAGAACAGCATGCGCATCAACTGGCCCAGGGAGGAGGTTGACAACCGCCTCAAGCAGATCATGAAGAGCATCCATACCTCCTGCGTTGATGCGGCAAGCGAGTACGGCCAGGAAGGAAACTACGTTGCCGGAGCCAACATCGCAGGCTTTGTCAAGGTGGTAGACGCCATGCTCGACCAGGGCCTTGTATAGATCATTAAATCCTGATATGTAGGGATTTTCATTTGGACCCATGCCCCTTTCCCCAGCCCCTGGGGAAAGGGGCCCGACAACGACGGAGCCATGATTAGAACCAACGACCCAGAGCGGCTCAATATGGAGGCGCTACTCAAGAGGAACCAGGAGCTGGAACAGCTCGAACTTGCCCACAGCCGCATGGAGCAGGCCCTGAAGCGGCAGGCCAGCGACCTGAAGGAGCGCATCAAGGAGATCAACTGCCTTTACGGCATCTCAAAGATCGTGGAGCAGACCGATCTCTCCCTTGCAACGATCTTTCAGCAGGTGGTGGACCTCATCCCCGCTTCATGGCAATACCCGGAGATCACCTGCGCCCAACTCCTCATCAACGACCAGAGCTACCGGACAGCCAACTACAAGAACACCTTCTGGAAGCAGCGGGCCGAGGTCGTGGCCTACGGACAGACCATCGGTGTTCTCACGGTCTGCTACCTTGAGAAACGGCCGGAGCGGGAGGAGGGGCCCTTCCTGGCCGAGGAGCGATCCCTGATCAACGCCATTGCAGAAAGGCTTGGCAGGACCAGCGAACGCAAGCAGGCGGAAAAGGCCTTAAGCCAGAGCGAACAGAAGCTCAAGGAGCAGAATCTCCTGTTAAAGGATAAGAACATTGCCCTCCGGGAGGTGATGGACCAGCTCATCACGGAGAAGAACAACCTGGAAACAAAGGTGATGGCCAATGTGGACCAGCTTCTGCTCCCCCTGCTGAAGAAGCTCGAGAACAAGGGCTCGGCCATTGACAGGGAGTATCTTGCCCTGTTGGAGGACAACATCAGGCAGCTCACCTCATCCTTTGGCACCCAGATCTCAAAAAAGGTCCCCAGGCTCACCCCCAGGGAGAACGAGATCTGCAATATGATCCGAAGCGGCCTCAGCTCCAAGGAGGTGGCAAAGCTTTTGAACATCTCTTACCGAAGCGTTGAAACCTATCGCAACTACATCCGCAAAAAGCTTGGGATCACCAACAAAAAGGTCAATCTTGCGACCTATCTGACGACCTTGTAACTGTCCAGGACTCTTTCTTGTGAATGCGTAGATCTCTTACGCATTCCGACCGTGCCCTCCCCATGGTGCTGATCCAAACCTGTGCCGCCATAAGAGCCAATGGACTATTTGAAAGCGGTTTAATCTGTTTCCCATGCTTCCATTGACAAAAAACGGGTTCCTCTATACGATAAACAATTAGATTTGGTCAGCCCCTTTACCCCTTTCCATCCGATGCTGTTGGGGGTGAGACAAACCCATCGGCTCAATCAATTTTTAAACCCGGTTTCCTGAAGCGATGAAAAAACAGAAAATATACCTGGCAGGATTAATTATTGCGGGGATTGCAATAATCCTTTTTTTTATGGGCAAACCGGAACCGACCTATACACTCGGTGTTATATCCAATTTTGAGGGGAAAAACACCCAATCCGCCGTCAATGCCCTGAAATCCGTAAAACTTGCCTTTGCGGAATTCAAACAGGAACATCCTTCAAGTTTTAATCTGCAGATTCTGCCGGTTGACGACAGCTGGGATCCGGCTAAAATCGGGAAGGCCTACGATATTTTAAAGGTTCAAAGTGATTTCATCCTGTTTCTGACCAGTTCCACGGCTTTTCTGGCCATATTTGACGAGGTCGTGTCCCATACCGATATGCTTCACCTGCTGGCGGGCAGCATCAATTCCTCCATCAGCGACAGGGATGATAATGTCATCAGAAACGGGATCGACGACAGACTGGAGCAAAAAAACATTGCCGCCTTTCTTGAAGCCCGAAATGCCGGTGAAATCCTTGTTATACAGGATAGCAAAAAAAACCTGCAATATAACGGGGTGGCCTTTAAACGATTCTCAGAATATTATGATCATGGGGTTGTGCACACCACCTTTTCCCCGTCAGAGATGGATTTCAGGGTGCCCCTGGAAACATTCAGCCAGGGAAATTTCAGATATGTCTATCTCATTGCAGGCGGCTGTCCCAGGGAAGAGGGGATCATTATCCAGCACCTGCGCAATATCGATTCAACCGTTCAGATCATGACAACCCCCTGGAGCAAAGGGGAGATCTTCATGGAGGCCATGGGGCGAAGCCGGGAGAACGTTATTATCCCCACATATGTCCGGCTCTCCAACAGGCAATATCTGAAGTTTATGAACAGCTATAGTGCAAGATACGGCTCTTCCCCAGGCGAGGCCATTGAATCACTTCTCTGCTACGACATGGCAAGGATACTGTTCAAGGCGGTTCACAGGTGTAGATCCGCTAAAGGCGACCTGCTGAAAAAGGAGATCCTCTCCGGTTCATATGATGGGACCACCGGCAGGATAAAATTCAACCAGTATGGTGATCTGGTGGGAAAGCTGCATTTTTTCAGAATCGTCGGTGGCCATCGTGAATATCTGGAATAGCGGACCCAGCCTCAAACGGATTTCCGAAATCATGGATTTAATCCTGGTTGCCTTTATCATTATCGCCTTTGGGATGATATATGCCGATCTGAAACAATCCCTTTTCATGCAAAAGGAGAGAGAACATAAACTGCTGATAGAGAACATTAACCAAGTCGTCAACAATTTCATCGTCAGGGAATCAAGACATATTCAGACCACAATTCCTTTTCTTTACGAACTCTCCCCCAGCCTGGTAAAGAACAGATCCTTTCTCGGACATATTGAATCACTCCAGGCCCTTTACAGCGTAAATGAAGAGATGGTCATCGAACATGTGTTTGAATATCAGGATGGCAGGAAATACATGGAACAGATCGACATGTCGGAAAGTCAGATAACCTCATATATTGATCTGGCCCGGAAAAGAAAAACTACGGTTATCACCAAGGTTCACAGGTCTATTTTCACCGGCAAAGAGTCCGTCAGTTTTATCTTTCCTTTAAATTCATCTGTTGTTATCGCGGAACTGGATATCCTTGGATTGTTTGCCATCATGAATCAGACCGGTTTATCCGGCCTGTACACCGATGCTGTCATTCTCCTGCTGAAACCCGATTCCCATAAGATTCTCTATCGTTCCTCGGATCAATATCCCTACTGGGAATTTCTTCCCCGGGAACAAAAGCAAACAAAGATAAACAACCAAGTGTACTATTATGACCGGCAGATGCTGAAAGTATTGAATCTTCAACTTGTCGTACTGACCCCCGAAAGACTTTACCGGAGATCTTTCGTGATCGTAACCAGATCCTTCGCCATACTTGGCGGACTGGTATTGATATTACACCTCTTCAGACGCATCTGGATCAACAGATCCTTTTACAATCCCCTGCGCGTCTTTTTAGCCTCGATCAATAAGGATGCCATGAATGAGGTCACATTGGGGTCCTCCTACAGGGAATGGCAGTTGTTTGAGAATACATATAACAGTGCGTTAAGTAAAATCAGAAAGTACTCGGAAAATCTGGAGGAGCTGGTTGCTGAACGAACAGAGCGCCTTGAAAAGCAGACCGTAGAACTTGCCCAAGCCAGGGATGTTGCCGAATCCGCCAACAGAGCCAAGAGTGTTTTTCTTTCCAACATGAGCCATGAATTGCGTACCCCCCTGAACGCTATTCTCGGTTTCTCCCAGTTGATGACCCACAGTCCAAACATGGGGAAAGAGGAAAAGCAAAACCTAGACATCATTGGGAATAGCGGAAAACATCTTCTGACGCTGATCAACGATGTGTTGACCATGTCCAAGATCGAGGCCGGAAGAATCATCCTCAACAAACAGGATTTCGATCTCTATCATCTGATGGATGAACTGCAGTCCATGTTCCGGGTAAAGGCCGCGGACAAGAGCCTTACATTTTTGCTGGAGATGGAGCCCGGGGTTCCCCGTTATGTACGAACCGATGAGATCAAGCTGCGTCAGATTCTGATCAACCTGATTGGCAATGCCTTCAAATTTACCCGGGAGGGGGGTGTAACGGTCCGGGTCAAAAATGGGATATCAGATACGGAAGAAGCCAGGCAACAGGTGATCCGGTTTGAAATTGAGGACACCGGCCCCGGCATCGTCCCGGAAGAGCTGGAGGGGATCTTCGATGCCTTTGCCCAGGCCGCTTCCACAGATCACGGGCAGGAAGGAACAGGCCTGGGCCTCCCGATCTGTCGTAGGTTTGTCGAACTTCTCGGCGGCGGGATAACCCTCCGGAGTGAGCCCGGTAAAGGTACTGTGTTTCTGTTTCATATCAAGGTTGATATTGCCACTGACACACCTGTCCCAACCATTCGGCCTGTTTCCCGGGTCGTCGGCCTGAAACCCGGCAGCCCCTCCTGGCGCCTGCTTATTGTCGACGATAACCCGGAGGCGCGTCAATTGCTCCTCAAGATCCTCGCTCCCCTGGGATTCAAACTTAAGGAGGCTGCCAACGGCCGGGAAGCGTGGAACCTGTGTGAAATCTTCCGGCCCCACCTGATCTTCATGGATATAAGGATGCCGGTCATGGACGGGTGTGAGGCGACCAGAAGGATTAAAGCCTCACCTATGGGAAAAGATACCGTCATTCTCGCGGTAACGGCGAGTGTTTTTGATGAAGATCGCGAGAGGATCATGGCGGCAGGGTGTGATGATTTTCTGCGAAAACCCTTTCGTGAAACCGATCTGTTCGATATGCTGGAGAAAAACCTGGGGGTGGGGTTTATCCATGAAAAAGCGCCCGGGGAGCATGTTCCGGAAGTAATATCTTCAAGGGAAGTGCTGACACCGGCCGCCCTTGGAGAATTACCCCAAGGCTTGCTGGAACGCCTGGAAGAGGCGGCAAGTTATGCTGAAATGGATCGGGTCACGGCCCGGATCGATGAAATCAGAAAACACAACCCTCAACTGGCCGGTCTGTTGACAAAACTGGCCAACGATTTTGCCTATGATAAAATTCTGGCCGGGATCCGGCAGGCAGGAGAAGCAAAATGAACGAAACCAAGGCGGATATCCTGCTGGTTGACGATAACCAGAACAACCTGCGAACCCTGGCAGCCATTCTTTCCAAGCAGGGCTATGTGGTTCGTCCCACCACCAGCGGAACCATGGCGCTTTCCACCATTTTGGCAAAGCCTCCGGAACTGATACTCCTGGATATCCAGATGCCCGGCATGGACGGGTATGAGGTGTGCGAACGCCTCAAGGCAGATGAAAAGACCCGGGAGATACCGGTGATTTTTATCAGTGCCATGGATGATATCACAGACAAGGTCAAGGGCTTTTCCCTGGGGGGCGTGGACTACATCACCAAGCCTTTTCAGGAAGAGGAGGTGCTGGCCCGTATTGAAACACACCTCAAGCTGCGCAGGCTTCAAAAGGAGCTGGGGGATATAAATGAGCGGCTCAGGCAGGAAATTGCCGAGCGGGTACGTATCCAGGAGAAGATGATTCATACTGAAAAAATGCTCTCCGTGGGCAGGCTGGCCACGGGAATGGCACATGAACTCAACAACCCCCTGGCCGGGATGCTCCAGAATGCCCAGGTGATTCAGAATAGGATTGCAACGGAGCTTGTGAAAAACCGGGATGCGGCCGAACAGTGCGGAATCCGTATGGATGCCCTGGGGCGGTATCTGGAAAAACGGGGTATCGTGAAAATGCTTGAATTGATCCTGGAGGCGGGCGGGCGTGCCGCATCCATCGTTGACAATTTGCTCTCCTTCAGTCGCGACAGTGGTCCTGCTGTTACCCCCGTGGATCTGAAAGTGCTGATGGACAGAACCGTGACCCTGGCTGAAAACGATTATGTGCTGAAGAGGAAACAGGTTCTCAGGAACATAAAGATTATCCGGGCGTATGACCCGGATATGCCCCTGGTGCCCTGTGATCCAGGCAGGCTGCAGCAGGCCATGCTGAACATTCTCAGGAACGGGGCCCAGGCCATGGGGGAACAGAAGGTCCCGGAGAGACCGCCCCAATTCATATTGCGGTTGCGGCGCGAAAAGGGGCTGGCAGTGATCGAGGTGGAAGACAACGGCCCTGGAATGGTGGAAGAGGTGAGGAAACTATGTTCCGAACCGTTTTTTACCACTCACAAGGTGGGCAAGGGCGTGGGACTTGGGCTTTCGGTCGCCTATTTCATCATCACCGAGTGCCACGGCGGTACCATGACCGTTGAATCGATACCGGACCGGGGAGCCCGGTTCATTATTCGTCTGCCAATACGGGGACACCATAAAATTATCAGTCAAGGGTTTCGGTGAGGAATTCAGTAAACCGTTTCCATGATTTCTTATCCGCATCTTCCCGGTACCGGCTGGAATTAAACACGGTAAACGCATGGGGTGCTCCGCTGTAGGTGATCATTTCGTGGGAAACACTATTCTTCTCCAACTCTGTGGCAAGTTTCGCAAAATGATCCATGGTGATGTTTGTATCTGCCGTGCCATGTAAAATCAGCAATTTTCCCTTTGCTTTTGAGTAGTCTTGGCCTGCCGGTGTCTTTAATCCGCCATGGAAGGTGACAAACCCTTTCAGGTTTGCTCCGGACCTTGCAAGTTCAAGTACTGCCGCACCACCAAAGCAATAGCCCATTACTACCGCATTATGAATATTGGCACCGTTGTTTTTTGCCGCTTCAAGTGCGCCCTGCAGCAGGGAACGCATTTTTCCACGGTTTGCGTACAGTTCACCCGTGTGCTGTCGTTTATCCTTCATCTCGGTTGGTCTTACGCCTCGGCCAAACAGGTCGGCGGCAAAAACCGAATACCCGAGATCCGCCAGCATGTTGGCACGTTTGACTTCGTAGGCCGTCAGTCCGTCCCAGTCGTGGATAAGTAATATCAGAGGCGCTTTAGAAGACTGGTTGATGAAATATCCTTCAAAGGGTTTTCCATCCACCACGTAGGAAACTGCCCTGGCGGAAGCACTGGCAGTCGATACCGCAATCAGTATAAAAAAAAATGTCGCGATAGATTTCATCCCTCTCCTCCTTTTCTTCCCACGATCACCAAAAACTTGGGAGTCTCTTATTCTTGTGCTATTCATATTTGCTGAGAATACGCCTGTATGTTCCATCCTCTTTTATCTTCTTTATTATCTGTGAGACTTTCTCCATATAAGATGGATTTTTCAATACTGTTTTCGAGAATGCCAAATAGACCGGCCAGTCAGTTATGATCCAATTCTCATCTGTTCCTGGTCTTTTAAGGATAACCACTTTGTCATAAAGCTTCATCTTTTTAAGGACATGGATAACCACAATTTTATTCCCTATAAAGATATCCGTTCTTTCTGCCAGAAGCAGCTTAATATTCTGTTCAATTGTCGGTACCCGCTGAACTCTTTTGAATTTATCATTATCTATCGCACTCTGGAGTTGACCGTAAAGATATCCAAGCATCACGCCGATTCTGATAGCGCTTACATCTTTTAAATCCTCATTGAGTTTGATTGTTCTCCCTTTTTTAATAAAAAAAACGTTTTCCTCAGAGGTTATGTTTATGTCGGGGAAATAAAGGTATTCAAGACGTTCTTCATTTATTCCGGCACAGCATATGGCCTCACTTTTTCCGTTTTTTGCAAGATGCAACGCCCGTTTCCAGGGAACAAGAACAATTGAGATTTCGCGGTTAAGGCGGCTGGCGACTTCCCGGATCAGTTCGACAGTGGCTCCTGTCAGTTTTCCCTCTTCATCATAATACACCAGAGGAGGGTCAATAGTGGTCACGACTTTCAACGGTTGGGCTTGAAGATTGCCGCACAGAAGAATGAGTACAGGGAAAAGAAGCCGGATTATTTTCCAAAAATGGTGATAATGTTTACAGAAATAATACATGGATGATTTCCTGTAAGTTTACGGAATATGCTAATTGACGCAAATTATGATACCTGTCCTTCAGCTAAACGCCGTTTGTCGGATAACGCTCATTTGAGATCAACTATGGCAGGGGGAAACTATATTTTTTAACAGTATACCACTCAAATCGGCATGGCAAACAGAATTCCGGCTATTTTCAAATAATTCAAATCAAACCGTTTTACAAAAGATTTTTGCCTCCAATTATTGGGTTGAAAAATATCAACCGGGTGAAATCATCTGTACGGTCTTTAATTCGGGGAAAAGTTGTGGTAAGTTAAATTGATCGTTTCTGACAAGTTTATCAATAATATTGAACAGTATGGGTTTTGGTTTTGCTACAGAGCCATGCCATAGGAGGAATATAGGGTGCAGAGTCGTATGACCTTAAGACAATTGGAACTGTTTCTTGCCCTGGCGGGAACCCCCCACCTGGGCCAGGTGGCTTCGGCGGTGGGGCTTACTCCTTCGGCGGTTTCCATGGCGATCAAGAACCTGGAAGAGACCCTTGAAACCCGATTGTTCGACAGGATAAACCAAAAGATCATCCTGAACGAAGATGGGCGTCTTTTTTTGGGCCGGGTGGAGCACCTGATCATGGGGCTGAAGGAGAGTGAGAAAATATTCCGGGATGAGCTCCTTCATGGGGAGATCCGCATCGGGGTGAGTTCCTCCATCGCCAATTACATTCTTCCCCCCATGATTTACCGGTTCATGGAGAAATACGAGGGGGTCACTTTTAAAATGGAGACAGGCAACACCCGGGAGGTGGTGGATCTCATCGAAAAAGGCCGGGTGGATATGGGGTTTATCGAGGGAGAGTGCCACAGTGTTGATATTGAAAAGGAAGTGTTTGGAACCGACGAACTTTATGTGGTGACCGGGGATATGGCGCTTGCCCGGGAAAAAAGCTATCCCATGGAGGAGCTTTGGGCCAAACGCTGGATCTTGAGGGAAAAGGGGTCCGGCACCCGGGAGGCGTTCCTGCGCCACCTGGGGGATCATGCAAAACTGCTGAACATCTTTATGGAACTTGATGAAACCGGCGGGGTAAAATCCGTGCTTTCAAACAAGGACACCCTGGCCTGCCTCTCCCGGTTCAGTGTGAGAAACGAGCTGAAATACGGGCTCCTATACCGGCTCAATATCGAGGGGCTCACCTTTACCCGTTCTTTGTATACCATCCGGCACCGGAACAAGTATATCAGTTCCCTTCTCAGGGAGTTCATCAGCTTTACCCGCCATTGCGAAGAGTTCTTTGGGGTGTAAGGCCTAGAATAACAGGAGCCCGGTGTGGGCCAGGGTCTGCCACACGATCTTCAGTCCCATTCCGGCCAGGGCAACAAACAGCACCTTACGATAGGAATGCTCATTCAGATAAGATGAGAGCCAGTTTCCAAGCCTGCTGCCCAGTATCACCGCAGGGGTTGCAACCGCATAGGTGAGTAAAACGGTTGGCGTGATCTGCCCGGTTACGGCCTTTGCCGTAACAATGAAAAAACCTGTGATGATGAACCCTGCCCCCAGGATTCCTTTTACAGCGGGTGCCGGGCACCCGCTATAGGCAATATAGGCGGCAAGGGGCGGTCCGTTAAAACCAAAGGCCATGCCCAGGGCAGAGGAGAGGAGGCCTGCCAGGTACCCCCATGCCGGACGGATGGTTCGCTCACCCCCCTTGTCAGCATACAGGCTCCACAGGGCGTAGCAGGCAATGAATGCCCCCATGCCGGCCTTGAGGTAGGTTTCTGACAGATATTCCAGAATAAACACGCTCAGGATCACACCGGGAATGGCGCCAATGAAAATGCCTTTCACGTAATGCCATTCGATATATTTCCGAAACGTCCAGCCCACCTGGCAATTCAAGGTCAGTACGATCAAGGTGCAACTTGGCACGGCCACAGACAGATCCATGAACGGTGCAATCAGAGGCATGGCAACCATGGCCGCCCCAAAGCCTGCAACCCCGTTGATAAACCCGCCGGCAAACCAGCCCAACATTATCAATACCAACTCCGGCATATTTACTCCTGGAAGAGAAAAACGATGGATGGGATGAAACCTTGTTGTCCCATTACCGCATTTTCCGAAAAATGGTTGTCCTGTTAACGCCCAGCACCTTTGACGCTTTGTTTACGGACCCGTATTTGTCCAATGCCTGCTGGATCACCTGCTTTTCAAGATCCCCCATGATCTCCTTCAGGGGTCTTCCGGAGCCGCCGCCTAACGCGCCTGTCGGGCTTTTCAGTTCATGGGAGGTTGCCCTGTGCATGGACGGACGCAGGTCCTGGGGGTGGATCTCGTTTCCTTCACAGGTTACAACAAGGCTTTGGATGGTGTTTTCAAGCTCTCGAATGTTTCCGGGCCACCGGTAGGTCAGAAAGATATCCATTGTACTCTCCGGACACAGAATATCTTTTTTATATTTTGCCCCAAACCGTTTCAGGAAATGGTTCACCAGCCCCGGAATCATCTGGGGCGTTTCACGCAAGGGGGGAATATCCACAACCGCCACCCGCAGCCGGTAAAACAGGTCTCTTCGGAAGTTGCCCTTTTCCATCTCCTGTTCAAGGTTTCTGTTGGTGGCGGCAATAATGCGGACATCCACCTTTTTGGGCGCAGAGGACCCCACCCGCATGACCTCCTGATCCTGCAATACCCGTAATAATTTTGTCTGCATCATCAACGGCAGATCCCCGATCTCATCCAGAAAGACCGTGCCCTTGTTTGCGATTTCAAAATGGCCGAGTTTCCCTTTGCTCATGGCCCCTGTAAACGCCCCGGGCACATACCCGAACAATTCAGACTCAATCAGGTTTTCAGAGATGCTGCCGCAGTCGACTTTTAAGAAGATTTCATCCTTACGCGGACTGTTCTCATGGGCCATGCGGGCGAACCAGTCCTTACCCACACCGGTTTCACCCAGCAGAAGAATGGTGGCGTCGGTTGAAGCCACCCGTTTTACCAGTTCAGAAAGCTGCTTGATCTGGGGCGATTCGTAGGAACCCTTGGTGGCCGGAGACTTGGCCGAAAGGTGCCCGATCTGATCATGGTAGATGGAGATCAGTTCCTTTTGCCTGAGGATCTGTTCCCGCATCTGCCCGATAAGGGTGACATCCCGCACAAGGGTGATGACCAGGACAAGCTCATGGTTATCGTCAAATACCGGGAACCCCCGCAGTACAACGCGTTTTCCGCCTTTTAACAGCTGAACACTTGTTTGGGGCTTCCGGGTATTTACAACTTCCGGGTTTACAACAGCGTCAAAAATGCCTTTCTCTTTGAGGACGCGGACATTCATTCCCAAAAGCTCATCAGACGTAAGCCCGGTAAGCTTTTCATATATGGCATTTACGTGGAGGGTTGTTCCCTCATTGTCGGTAATATAAACGCCATCGTCTAAAGCCGCTAATATGTTCTCCAGGTAAGGGGCTAAAAAATTGTGGTATTTGTTCATTGCCCATATCCATTCAGGGGGGGATTTACTTCAACCTGGCCGGGGATCTTAAATCCGGCTCAATGACGCATCTTGTGACAGGAACCGGTATTGGTTGTTTCCATGGTTGGAGGATTACCAGAATTGATGACAAAAGTCTAAGTTTATTCTAGTAAACAAGGTTTTCTTTCCGTTATTACAGTGCGTTGTGGTGGTGTCTCCTCCCCCCTCTGGGTGGACGGCTGTATTACTTGGAGAAACCAATCTGCCCGGCTATCTCCAGGAGGGGCAGGAATGCGTCATTCTCAAGGGAGGTATCACCCAATGGATACCCCAGGCCAAGGTTGGTATACTTCTGTGTGCCAAGGCGGTGATAGGGTAACAGTTCATACTCCACATCATAGGCTTTCAGGAAATCCACAATTGCCTGGATATCTTCTGTGGTGTCGTTAAACCCGGGAATAACCGGGGTTCGGACACGGATATGCAATTTCGGGAACGCTTGCCGAACCGCTTTCAGGTTCTCCAGTATCCGCTCGTTGCCGACCTGGGTGAACTCCTTATGTTTTTCACTGTCCATGCTCTTGATGTCAAACATCATCATGTTCAGGTATTTGCAGGCCTCGAGCAGGGCTTCAGTTGATACGTGGCCGCAGGTTTCAACCGCTGTTTTGATGTAGCGTCGTTTTGCTTCTTTGAGCAATGCCAGGGCAAACTCCGGCTGGGCTAAGGGTTCACCGCCGCCCAGGGTCATGCCGCCACCGGACCGGGCATAGAACGCGGCATCCTTTTCCACCTGATCGATCACATCCCTGACCGCCTGTTTGTCGCCATAGGTAATCAGCGCACCGGACGGGCAGGAATCTGCGCAGCAAAGACAGTTGGTGCAGGTGTCCCAGTTTACGTGGATCTTGTCCCCCTCCCCCTGGATGAGCGCCCCGGCTGTGCAGACCTCGGCACAGCGTACGCACTCGGCCAGGGAGATGCACTTGTTGCTGTTATAGGCAAGCTGGGGCTTGAAAGACTGAGATTCAGGGTTGCTGCACCACATGCAGGACAAGGGACACCCTTTTAAAAAGACAACAGTTCGAATGCCGGGGCCGTCGTGAACCGAGTATTTTTGAATATTAAAAACCGTGCCTGTCGTGTTCTGAATTTCTTTGTTTGTCATTTTGTCGCCTGTGTTCATCAATTGGTAAAGGGAGCCCGCCCGCTGCGGGCTCCCGATCAGGATGCTGTCTTATAGCTCCTCGCATATGAACAGAGCCCATTTCTTATTACAATTGGTAATTGGGTATCAATTCGGGTGCAAGCAGCTAAAGTTGGTACTAGATGCTGTCATGGCCGGTACGGGCAATGAGGTCGTTCTGGAGATCCGGAGAAAGATCCACAAAGTAGGCTGAGTAACCCGCAATGCGAACAATGAGGTTGCGGTACTTTTCAGGATCTTTCTGGGCTGCGAGCAGGGTGCTCTTGTTGATAACGTTGAACTGTACGTGCCAGAGTTTCAGGTCGCAGAAGGTGCGGATAAAGGCAACCATCTTTTCGGTGCCTTCTTCGCCTTCAAGGCACTTGGGCGTGAACTTGATGTTCAGCATGCGTGCCGCACGATCCCGGTGGCCGTAGTTCTTGGAGTTGCAGTTGGACAGCAGCACAGAGGTGGGGCCGGTTTTGTCCGCACCATGGGACGCGGAAGACCCGTCGGAAAGCGCGGTCCATGCAAAACGGCCGTTGGGGGTGGCACCGACAACCTTACCAAATGGAACATGGGAGGTGAAGGGCACGTAACGGATATCGTTGTGCATGCCGAGCTCTTTGCTGTACTTCTGGCCAAAGAGAACGTTGAGTTCATCCACCTGTCTTGCAATCTCATCGGCATAGGGGTCGTCGTTGCCGTAGCAAGGCGCGGTCATGAGGAGCTGACGCACATCTTCCTTGCCTTCGAAGTTGCCATCGCAGGCTTCAATGATCTCAGCCAGGGTGAGTTTTTCCTCTTCGAACACAAGTTTTTTGATGGCACTGAGGGAGTCCACAAGGGTACCAAAACCCATGTGCTCAAAGTAGCCAAGGTTGATGCCCTCCGGGATCTGGGGGGTATGCAGGTCAAGGCAATGCTTCATGCACAGGTCATGCATGGCAGAACCCATGGGCTGGGCAAAATGCTTGGCCCGCAGGTTGTTGATCACATACTGCTGATGGAACGCGGTCTTGAGGAACAGCTTGTGCTGCTGCTGGTAGGCTGTCCAGAACGCATCCCAGGTCTTGAATTCACAGGGGTTGCCGGTTTCAAGGCCCAGCTGCTCGTCCCCGTGCTTGAGCATTTTACCGTTGTGGAGCACCATTTCCAGGGCGGCCACAAAGTTGATGTATGCACCGCCCGAGGTGTAGGTGTCCCGGTTGGGCATGCGCGCTTCAGTACACCCGGAAACAGCGTAGTCATAGGCTTCTTCAAAGGTGGCACCCTTGGAGACGTAGAGGGGAACAACCTCTTCGTCGTTGATCAGCTTGGGAAAGCCGGAACCGTCTTTGATGGTTTCGGCAACGTCGGCAACATAGCGCTCGGGGGACCGGGAATGGATCCGGGCTGCAAGGTCGGGGTAGTGGAGGGGGAACTCCCGTTTTGACTTGAGAAAGAGGTAGGTCAGCTCGTTGGTGGCGTCCCGGCCTTCCGGGGTCTGGCCGCCGATGGTGACCGCTTCCCAGTGGGCATACCCTTCGTTGAAAGCACCGCCGGTGGGGGATACATAAAGGTCAATGAACTGGGCCATGCCCACCCAGAGGCACTCCAGGAGCTCAAGGGCCTGGTCCTCATCCAGGATACCGGCTTCCACATCCGCCTTGTAGTAGGGGTAGAGGTACTGGTCCATGCGGCCGTTGGAAACAATGGTACCGGTTTTCTGCTCCATGCGGGAGAACATCTGGGTGAACCACTGGGACTGGACCGCCTCATGGAAGTTACGGGCCGGATGCTCAGGCACCCGTTCGCACACGTCGGCCATCTTCAGGAGCTCTGCCTTGCGAACCGGATCGGTCTCTTTCTCTGCCTCTTCCCGGGCCAGAACCGCGTGGCGCCGGGCCCAGGTGATGATGGCGTCACAGACAATCACGATGGCCTGGAGGAACGGTTTCTTTTCAACGTTATCGATGGGGGAGAGGGGATCCAGGGCCTCGATCTTTTCAAGGGCCTCTTTCTTGATCCCGCCAAACCCGCGTTTCAGGATCTTCTCGTAGTCATGTACCCACTGGATGGATGAACGGAAGGAGGAGGTCTCGTTGACGATGAAACGGGAGGTAAGCCCTTCGGGATCGTCATAGGAAAGCTTGTGAACCTCTTCAGGGAAGGCCGCGTTCAACGCTTCGTGGTAGGTCTTGCCTTTCCAGTAGGGCGCAATCTCCTCAACAACGATCCGGGCATCTTCCTTTGAGATGGAGAAGGGAGACTCGGTACGGTTGGGAAGATCCTTAATGGCGATATCAAGGAAGTCGCCGTCAAGCTCAGGATAGAGCAGACCGTAACGGCCTTTTACACCGCCCCGGCCGCAAACAAGGTTGTCTTCATCAATGTAAACCGTGATGTTCTCAGCAATGTGCTTTAACGCTTTTGCCCAGCGCAGGCAAAGCATCTCCCCTTCCGTCTCCATCATGGACTGGGTGAAATAACGGGCACGTTCCACATCGATGATCGGCCGTAAACCGTCAAAGGTCTCAAGGATCTTGAATACCCGGGGATGGGATGCGCGGTAGATATCTTCTTTACCTTCAATTTTGTCCAACAGACGTTGTTCATGGGGTGATACGCAACAAGACATGGTGTTACTCCTATTTTATTTCTTTATTCGTTCGTATTTTCGATAGAGATTGTGCTTTAAGCCTTCAACTATCGCAGTGTCAGTATGATTAGTTTACAAGTATCAGCGGAATTGCCGGTATGTAAGTGATCAGCAAGAGAATCAGAATCATCAGACCCACCAGGGGCAGTGCCACCTTGGACAGATCCTCTATTTTCACATTGGCCACACCGCTTGCCACAAAGAGGTTTACGCCTACGGGGGGCGTTACAAATCCCACGGCAAGGTTTACGACCATGAGTACGCCAAAATGAACCGGGTCCACCCCCACTTTCAGTACGATGGGCAGCAGAATCGGGGTGAGGATCACGATGGCGGCAAGTGCCTCCATAAAGGTACCCACAATCAGCAAAAGGATGTTGATGAGCAGCAGGATCATGATCTTGTTGCTGGTGAAGCTCAGCATGGCCGCCGCAATGGTGGCCGGCACCTGCTCAATGGTCATGATGTTGCCGAAGATCGTGGCCATGGACATGAGGATGATGACGATGGCGGAGGTGCTGCATGCATCCATGAAGCAGGGCATGATGTTCGTCAAATTGAGCTCCCGGTAGACAAACACGCCCACGACCAGGCCGTAGAAGGCCGCCAGGGCCGCAGCTTCCGTGGGGGTCATGATGCCGCCGTAGATGCCGCCGAGGATGATCACGGGCACCATGAGCGCCCATTTGGCATCCCAGAATGCCTTGATGAAGGTCTTAAGGTTCCGTTCCCGTTCAACCCCTTTCCAGCCGCGCTTTTTGGAATAGAGATAGCTGAAGAGCATCAGGGAGAGACCGGTGAGCACGCCCGGGACCAGACCGCCCATGAAGAGCTTGCCAATGGATACCTGGGCGGAAACACCGTACACCACAAAGGGGTTACTCGGTGGAATCATAACGCCAATGGCACCGGAGGCGGCCACGATGGCGGCGGCAAACAGCTTGTCATACCCCCGCTCAACCATGGCGGGGATGGTGAGCGATCCGATGGCCGCAACTGTGGCCGGGCCTGAGCCGCTGATGGCGGCAAAGAACATGCAGGTGGCAATTGCCCCCAGGGCCATACCGCCGTGGAGGGCGCCGAGCAGTTCGTCCGCAAGGTTCAGCAGCCGCTTGGAAAGGCCGCCGGCCCCCATGAACACCCCCGCTGCGATAAAGAAGGGGATCGCCATGATGGGGAAGCTGTCAATGGAGGTAAATGCGATCTGGGACACATACTCAATGGGAAGGGTGCCTGCGTTTACAATGGTTGCGGTGGCCGCAAGCCCCAGGCTGATGGCGATGGGCACCCCGATAACAAGGAAGAGCAGGAAGTAGCCGAACAGGATGGCAAGGGTGCCGGCATCTTCGCAGTAGTATGCAGGCAGTGCGATGGCAACGGAGAACGCCGCGCCAATGAGGCTGTCCACAAAGCCGCATTCTCTGACCTGCTTGAACAGGTCCTGGAGCAGGCGGATCCCCATGAGGCCGAAACCCACCGGCAGCACAAGGTAAGGAAAAAGGTAGGACATGCCCGTGGCAGGGGCCACCTGGGGGAACTCCTGGAGCATCTCAAGGTGGTTCATTCCCATGATCACCACCACCCCGACAAGGGCGAGGAAGCAAAGATCCACGATGATCCAGCTGATGGCCTGGAATCGCGGCGGAAGCCGGTCGTAAATAATATCTACACGGATGTTGTTTCTCTTCTTGATTGCAGATGGAATCGCAAGATAAGAGATCCAGATAAAAATGAACCGTGCAAGTTCCTCCGTCCAGATGGCACCGCTTGCATTTGCGGAAAAATAGGTTCCTACATAGCGGTAGAAGGTCTGGAAGGTAATGATGAGAATGATGCTGAGCATTCCCATGAACAGGAACGGCTTTTCAAAATTCTCATCCAGCCACTTTAAAGCGGCCATAAAAGCGTTGGGGCTATTGTCATCACGAGCTATGGTAGCCATGGTGTCTCCTCAAAGATTTCAGCATGGGGGGGCAGGCGTTTGCCCCCCACTGGAACTACTTCTGTGTGTCTTGTACCAATTTGATGAGTTCCGCTGGAATCTCGTTGGCGAACTGGTCCCAGACCGGGCGGGTCGCTTCCACCAGGGCAGCACGCTCTTCCGGGGTCAGCTGGTGGATCCGGATGCCCTGGGCCTTGAATGAGTCAACCGCTTTGACTTCAAGATCGGCAGTGATGGACCGCTGATATTCGAGCGCGTCATGGCCGGCCTTGAGGATAAGCGCCTGGACATCAGCGGACAGGGAGTCAAACTTGCGTTTGTTCATCAGCAGGATGTGCATGGAGTAATTGTGGGCAGAGTCCATTGCATACTTGAGAACTTCGGTGTGCTTTGCATCGTTAAGCAGGGAGTAGGTGTTGCCCTCTGCATCCACAGTTCCCTGCTGGAGCGCTGTGTACACTTCTCCCCATGCGATGGGGGTCGGGTTCATGCCGAGCTTGGCTGCCACCGCAACCTCCACAGGGGATGCCGTGGTACGGACTTTCAGGTTCTTAAGCCCATCAAGGGTTTTTATCTCTTTCTTGGTTGAGACAAAGTTTCGGTAGCCGTACTCACTGTACATGATCGGCTTCAGGTTGATCTTCTCACATTTTTTTGCGAGATACTCACCCAAAGGACCGTTATCCAGGGCCGCATACAGGTTCTTCTGGTGTTCCGGGCTTGTGATGTAAGGCAGGTCAAATACCATGAACGCCTTGGAGAAGTTCGCCATGTTGGGTGAGGAGCTGGATGCTAAATCCAAAGTGCCCCGCTGGGTGGATTCCATGGTCACACGGTCACTGCCAAGCATGGCGTTACCGAACAGCTGAACCCTGATCTTGCCTTCTGACCGTTCTTCAACAAGCTCCTTAAACTTCTCGTAGCCAATGGTCACATTGTTACCCGGAGCCATTGGATGCCCAAGGCGAAGGGTTAGCTTCCTGGCGTTCGCTCCGGCGGCACCACCCACTATCAGGCCGGCAGTCAGCAGGGCCACAACAATCTTTTTACGCAAACAACTCATAAATCCTCCAAATCTTTGCAACATCAATGAAAATTGCGATTAACGTTTTATTAAAATTCACTCATTGTCCTCCCAACATAGCAATTGTGATGCCAACACCTGGAAGACCCCGTGGGTTTGTGAAATTCAGCCCGGCAACGCTCTGTCTGAGCCATGCTGTCCCCCCGCCTGAAAATGCGGACCATGCTTCGGAGGAAAGTTGATATCTCCTTTGTTATCAGGCGGATATCCGTTGGGGCGTTGCGAAAAACTTTTCAAATCCAGCAGGTGCAAACATTCCCGGAAAAAAGTTGAAAAAATATTTCAAGTCCGGGGCTGTGAAAAATAATTGAACGCCCCATTCAATGTTTTTACGATTCACGCATGTTGCATTTTTGCATCCATGCCGCTGAATCTCCCATGGAACCAGGGATTCACCTCATGTTGCGATTCTGCAACCATGTTTCTCTTCTGCAACCCGACCCTGTTCCCAGCGTGTTTTAGCCTGATTTACATGGCCGTTGCCCAAGGGGGAAAAAATATTTTTCCCCTCTTTTGCTACCTATTAGAAAAGCGATCTTAAGGATTGCCATTTTACCCTGTTTCTCCGGGCAGGCAGAAGATATCTCCATTGCCTCAGAAACAAGGCATGTATTTTGCTGTAGGGCAGGGAAACGGGATTGCCCCAAATTTTGATTACAAGGAGAATATACAGTGAAAGTTATTGATTTTCGTTTTCGACCCAACACACCGGAAATAATCGACGGCATCAAAAACAGCAGCATGTTTGCAGGACTTTGCAAGGCCATCAACTTTGATGACAGACCCAAACAGACCCTTGAAGAGATCGTGAAAGATCTGGATGAGAGAAACGTTGAAGCCGCTGTCATCACGGGCCGGGATTGTGAAAAAACCTACGGTGTCCCTGCCAACAACAAAAGCGTATTGGCGTTTTGCTCGGCATACCCGGATAAGTTCATCGGGTTCTACGGCCTTGATCCCCACAAGGGCATGGATGCCGTAAGGGAGCTTGAACATGCGGTCAAAGAGCTTGGCATGCGGGGGGCTGCAATCGACCCCTACCTTGCCCAGATCTATCCCAACGATGCCAAGTACTACCCCATCTATGCAAAATGCTGCGAGCTCAACATCCCCATCATCATGACCACCGGTCCTGCCACCCTGGTGGACGGTGCCGTCATGGACCACGTGGCACCCCGCTACATCGACTTTGTGGCCCGGGACTTCCCGGAATTGAAAATCGTCATCAGCCACGGCGGTTATCCCTGGGTGAACGAAGCGATCTTCGTCACCCAGCGCAACGCAAACGTGTTCCTCGACGTTTCTGAATTTGAACTCTCCCCCCAGGCAGACGCATACATCCAGGCGGCCAACACCGTTATTCAGGATCAGTTCATTTTTGCAAGCGCCCACCCATTCGTAGAGCAGAAGGATGCGCTTAAAATCTACGAATCCCTCCCCTTTACTGAAGAGGTGCGGGAAAAAGTGATGTACAAAAACGCCCGCCGCCTCCTCGGTCTGGACCATTAATCAGTACATTGCGCAATAAAAAAAGGGGCAGCCTGCTGTCCCTTATTTACCATCAGGGACATGGTGGAACGAGTCCCTGATGGTCGGTCCTGGTTCAGGACAATCCCGGGATATCAGCCGTCAAGCCGGGCCTGGATATCCGCCTCGACCTGGTCCAGGTAGTTCTTGGCGAAATCAATGGGGAATTCGACCCACATGGGCAGGTGATCGGACATCTGGTGTGTCCGCCAGCTTGGGTAGCTGTCGTATGTGTCGTCCGAGCCGGGCTTGCCCATGAACGGTCGGTAGGTCTCTTCCTCGTCCGCCCGGTAAATGATATCAAAGAAGTCAAAGACACCGGCGCGGCAGGGGCGGATCCGGGTGTAGGTCTTGCGACGGCCGGACGTTCCTGTCCACAGTGCAATCTGGTCGTAAAACTTGTTTTGCCTGACGTTGGAACCTGGGACATTTTGCAGGGGCTCCGGGATCGTGAAGTCGTTGGTCAGGAGGGCCTCCATTGTCTCATGCTCGGGCGTTACGATATTGAAGTCCCCGAGGGCAATGAAGTACGCGTCGGCGTCCGAGTCATTGTCGCTCTTGGCTCGATCGGCGAGGAGTGCGGTGAGGCGGCGGATTTCCTCCTTACGCCGTTCGATTCCGGCGGTACTGGTACCGTAGTATATGTGCACGGTGGCCAGGTTGATTTTCAGCCATCCGGCCTGGAACGATGCGAAGAATGGTGTTCGGGCGAACTGTTGCGGACCTCCCGGGAGCGAGTTCGGGGGCAACACAATCTCCACGGCTTCGGCCAGGGTCGGCGTGGCCGTTGCTTCGATATCGATCCCGTTGTCGGGGGTGATGGGCACCCGGGCGTTTTTGGGAAAGCGGATGGACGAGCCGGGCGGCAGGGCGATCTTTGTCCTCTCGGGCAGCGGGATTTCAACATCCTCTGTGACCTTTGTCTTGCCGGAGGCGAGGGTGCCGGTTTTCAGCCCCTTGGGAGATGTGAGGATCTGCCCTGGGGGAAGGTCCAGCTGGGCGCCGCCCTTGACCTTGAAACGATCGCCAAACGGGTCGGTGATTTTTTTGCCTTTGGGAAGCGTAAGCTCTCCTGCGACGTTACGGAACCGTACCTTATCGCGGTTGAAGAGAAAGGCCATGCGCTCCTTGTTTCCGGAGGCACCTTCCGTGACATCGGTGGCTATATAATCCCAGTTAGGACCCAGCAGCCATTTTACGTCGTCAAGGGCGCCGAGGTCACGGCGGATCTCCTGCAATGCAATCAGGTCAAAGTGGGACAGGATCTCAGCGATGTATGCTTTTGACTCCTGGCTCCGGTATCCATAGCTTGATGAGTCAAACTCGCGGATGTTCCATGTTGCGATTCGGACGGACCTTGACATGTCGGATGGCAGTTCCATATTGTCCGGCAGGTCTGCAGCGTTGATGTGCGCCTTGAGCGCAGCACCCAGGGCTTTTATCTTTTGGGCTGCCCGTTGTTTCGTCTTCAGTGTGTCGGCGTTATCGCCTGAGCGGGGACGTAGCCATGTATAAAACGGCATCTGAATCTCCTTCCGGTTTGAGTCGATAACCTTCCCGGCACATAGGATTATTGGTTTTTTCCAAATTTAAAACTCCTTATTTATAGCCGGGCGGATTGTCAACGAGGTGAAAAACAGTATGACATAGGGTGTATGACCATTCAAGTATGAAGAAGAGAAAACACGGCTCAGGATAACGTGCCTGGAACCGCCCGGCAAAATTGGGCGGTGGATTAGGGGGTATAATGTTATTGAAATAGATCCGGGGCTGGTGTATGTTGATGGGTAGCATCTATCATTCATCATGAAACTATAATTTGAATCCATAAACGACTATAATTAAGGTCGATTTATCTGCCAGGCTCTCCCAGGCCCAGGCCCAGGCGGATTATTGACTCATATGGTGACTTATGCAAACAAAACGTGACTGTTTCAGGTGGTCTGTGCGGGTTGTTTTTATGATAATGCTGTTCTGTCGTCCGGTTATTGGGGCCGCAGGTGAAGACAAACCCTCCGAAGGGATGCCTTTGAGCAAAGTGCTGGAGATCGTTACCCGGACACACCCGGAAATATTGGAGGCCCAGCGCCGATACAACAGTGTGGTGGGGGAGCGCTCAATTGCCACCAGCGGTTACCTGCCAACGATTGGTACCGAACTTATGGGGGGGCGGGAGATAACCGACGGGGTTGCCTCCGGTGACAAGCGCGAAAATCTTACAGCAAGTTCAGCAACCCTTTATGCACGGCAAAACCTTTATAACGGGGGCAAGACCTCGGCATTTGTTAAGGAAACCGATGCCCGTATCCTGGCCGCCGCATATGAGGTCTTAACCGTTGCCAACAGGGTCTTTCTGGAAACCGCGGAAGCGTATCTCAATGTCCTTAAAACCCGTGAGTTGCTTGAGCTTGCCAGGGAAAATGTGTTGACCCAGGAGAAAATCCTGGGACAGGTCAGGGAAAAAACAGCCTCCGGCTTCAACCGGATATCGGATTTGAAAAACTCAGAGGCCCGGTTGGCTCTGGCCAGAAGTAATTATATCTCAAGGCAGCAGGACTTGAACCAGGCGGTTGTCACGGTCCATCGCCAGGTGGGCCGTTTTATCGGTCTGGAAGCGTTTGTCACACCCACTCCCGGGTATCAGTTCCCTGACACGGTGGATGAGATCCTGGCCATCGCCTTTGATGCCCATCCTGCCCTTGACGTGGCAAAATATAATATCCAGGTACGAAAATACACCCATGAAAAAGCGAAAGCCGATTATCTGCCCAGGGTGGATCTGGAATTAAAGGCCCAGCATCGGAATAATACCGGTGGAGACGAGGGCGATACGGATCAGGCATCTGCCATGCTTAAGTTAAACTACACTTTTTTCGACGGTGGCCTGCGTAAGGGCGAAAAGGTAAAGACTTACGAAATTTTACGCAAGGAAAACCAACGCTCCTATGTGGAGATCCGCAATGTAAACCAGGCGGCCCGTCTGGCATGGAATATTCTGCAGGCTGAAACCCATAAAAGAAAATACCTGACCGATTATGTCGACATGAGTGCCGCGACACTGGACGCATTCCGGGAGGAGTACCATATCGGCCGGAGAACACTGCTTGATCTTCTCAATATGGAGAACGAATACACCGCTGCGAAAAATTCCAGAACCGAATCTGTTTATTCATACCTGACCGCCTATTACCGGATCTCCCAGGCCACAGGGATATTACTCCATGAGTATGACACCGGATTGCGGGAAAAGATGAAGCTTTCGTCTGACAAACGATTCGACCTCAAGGGCTATGATGAGCTTGCCCGTGACCGGGACGCTGATTTTGTTGAAGACAGATGGGACCAGTGTGATAACTCCATTAAAGGAAGCCCTGTCCTGCCTTCCGGATGTGATCCGGAGAGTGCCATTGCTGTGGGCTATAAGCAACCCACCGGCCTGAGTCCCTATATTCAGCCTGAAGAGCTTAAGCTGAAGCTAGACAAAACAAACTGATCCATGGCTCGGGTTGTTCTTTTACTCCTCTTTTTAACCCAGGGTGTTGTTGCTCAACCGGTCAGTCGGTTTTTTGTTCCGGAAAATCGCATGGTTCGTTTCAACAAGGAGTATGGGGGACAGGCGGGCAGGCGGTTGGACAGCCTGCTTGCGCTGATGGAGAGCCTGATCGACTCACCGGAAGAGACCAAGGTGATTGAGGTCAACCGGTTTTATAATCAGCTGGAATACCAGTTTGATATAAAGACGTGGAAGAGAAAAGATTATTGGGCCAGCCGCCTGGAATTCCTCGGCAAGGGGCAGGGGGACTGTGAGGATTATGCCGTTGCCAAATACCTGACCATGATGCAGCTCGGCATTCCGGGAAAAAAGCTGTTCCTGACCTATGTTAAGGCCGTCGGGTATCCGGAGGCGGCCCATCTGGTGGTGAGTTATTACAAGAAGCCGGGCACAATACCGTTTGTCCTGGACAACTACAACAAGAGAATATTACCCGCCACCCAGCGAAAAGACCTGGTTCCTGTCTACAGTTTTACTGCCAATGACCTCTACCTGCAGAAGCAGCAGGGGCTTGGCAGGCGCATCAACAGAACATCGTTGAAAACCCAGAAGAACTTTAAAGCGATCGATCTGGAGATACATGACAGAGGAAAAGAGCAATGAGCCTTTTTAAGCAGATTCAGATATTGATTACCTTGCTGCTGCTGGCCACGTTGACAATTGTTCTGAAGATCAATTTTGACAATGCCCGGGAATTCACTGCCAGGCAACTGTTTAATAATGGCAAGAACATCGCCAATGTCCTGGCCCTGTCACTCAGCTCCCAGCCGTCGGATGGTGTCTTTCTGGAATCAAGCATCAACGCCATGTTTGACGGCGGATATTTTGAGGATATCACCCTGGTCGGTGAGGACGGTGGGGATCTGTTCAAAAGGCATGAAAAAATCATTGTGGATGGTGTTCCGGCTCTGTTTATAGAGTTTGTTAATCTGCAGATACCCGTTGCAGCGGCTCAGGTGATGGATGGCTGGTCTGTCATGGGCACACTTCAGGTGAAACCCCACCCCGGTTCGTCTTATCTGAAGTTGTGGGAAACATTTAAACAGCTCTGTCTCTTGTTTGTTCTTCTGGGCAGTGTTTCCATTATCGTCAGTTACCTGATCTTGAGATACCTTCTGCGGTCCCTGGTTTTGATCCGGCATCAGGCCGAAGGGATCAGCCGCAATGAATTCATTATTAACGCTTCAATTCCGGAAACGCCGGAGTTGAAAAAAGTTGTGATCGCCATGAACACCATGGTTGAAAAAGTACAGACAATCTACAACAGACAGTTGGAATACCTGAAGAACTATCAGGAATTGAAATTTAAGGACACCCGGTCCGGACTCCATAACCGAAAATTTCTTGTCAGGCAACTCGCCCATTTCCTTGACAGTGATAATGACAAGGCGTGGGGGCAGGTTGTTCTCATGGGTCTTGTTGAAATGGATACAATGAACATCTCTCCGGGACACACTTTTCTCAACAGTTTTTATAACGATCTTGCCAATGTGCTTAAAAAAGAGAGCCGGGCGGTTGCAGATGCTGTTGTTGCACAACTTCCCCGGCATGAATTCGCCTGTCTGCTGCCAGGCTGTACCCGGGAAAAGGGGCTTGCCATTGCAAAGGAGACGGTGAACCGATTCCAGCAACTGATTGCCCGGCAACCGGAACTGTCCGGTTCTGTTTGTGTATCTGGGGGGATGGCATCCTATGACCATGGGGATGACCTGAGCGCCGTTCTTTCCAAAACAGACTATGCGCTCTCCATGGCCAAAAGCGGTCCTTCCGGGACGGTTGAGGCGTTCACGGGAGAGGGCAGCCGGGCGGTTCCCGGCAAATTGGCGTGGAAAACAATGATCCAGGAGGCTCTCTCCCAGGACCGGTTTGTCTTGATGGCTCAACCGGTCATGGCCGGCACGGAAGAGTTGCACAAGGAGGTCTATATCAACCTGATCGATCCCCAGGGCGTTCAGCACAAAGCCGGTTTCTTTATGCCCATGGTGATCACCCTGGGCCTTGCCGTCACGCTGGATCAATATGTTCTGGAACGCTCGGTTGCCTACCTTTCCGGGCATCCGGGGAGTGTGCTCGCTGTTAATATCACCACTGAATTCTGCAGGGACCGGCTGTCCTTCCTCTGGTTCAGACAGTTTCTTGCTGCCGGCAAATCCCTTGCGAAAAATATTGTTTTTGAGATCCATGAAAATACCCTGGTCCAGTATTCCGATATCTGCCTTGACCTTGCCGGACTTATCCAGGGGATGGGCTATGAGCTGGGTATTGATCAGTTTACCATAAGTGATATTGCCCTGGATCTTCTGAAAGATCTGAAGCCGCACTATATCAAGGTAGACCAAGGCTATTTGCTGGACAGCGAGACTCCGGGGGGCAGTGACGCTGGGTTGAACTCTCTTACTACGATCACCGACAGCCTTGACATTAAACTGATCGCTGTGAAGATCGAAAATGAGGCCCAGCGGCTGGCGCTGACTGCGAAAAACGTTAACTATTTTCAGGGACGCGATATCGTAAATATTACGCCTTTATGGGGCTGAAATGAAACGTATTATCTCCACAGACCCGTTGATGCAGTGCCTGGTCATCTTGACCAGATTGACCAATAAACCGGCTTCCGCCGAAGCCCTGGCCCACGGATTACCCTTTGATCCAAAGGAGGAGAAACAACGGCTTTTCAGCATAGACAAGCCCAAATCAAATTTCTCCCGGGCCGCAGGCAGGGCAGGATTTTTTTCGCGCTTGCAGGAGCGGACATTGAGAGAAATTCCTCCTGTGGTTTTGCCCGTAATCCTTGTCCTGAAGGGCGATAATGCCTGTGTCCTCAAAGAGATCTCATACGAGAAGGGGGTGGCAGAGATCGTTATCCCCACTGTGGATGAGACAGCCATGGAAATTGATCTGAAAAAGCTGGAGGAGCAATACCTCGGCTTTGTGTTTTTCCTGAAGCGAAAATATGAAGGGGGTATTCACGGTAAGCAGGTGGATAAAATTGTGGACAGCGACAACTGGTTCTTCGGCACCCTGCTGAACTTCAGGGGAATATACGCCCGGGTGCTGCTGGCCACCTTTATTGTTAATCTGTTTGTGGTGGCAGGACCGCTCTTTACCATGAATGTCTATGACCGGGTCATTCCCCATAACGCCATTGACACCCTGTGGGTGCTGGCAAGCGGTATTGCACTGATTTATTTCTTTGATCTGATACTGAAGTTCATCCGGACCACCTTTCTGGAAATGGCCGCTAAAAAAAGCGATATCATTCTCTCCTCACTCCTCTTTGAACAGTCCATGAACCTGAAGCTGAAAGATAAGCCGCGCTCCGTGGGCTCCTTTACCAGTAATATAAAAGATTTTGACAGCATTCGTTCTTTCTTTGCATCCAGTGCAATCACCGCGTTCATAGAGCTCCCTTTTGCGATTATTTTTCTATTGGTCATCTATTCCATCAACGCTACCATGGCAAGTGTTCCCCTGGTGGTGATTTTGCTGATTCTCATGGTCAGTGTTTCCATGAAGAATTCCATCTATAAAATTGTCGAGAGTACCCATGAGGCCACCTCCCGCCGCAACGGTATTCTGGTGGAAGCATTGGCCAACCTGGAAACAATCAAGGCCTTTAATGCCAGCAGCGGCATGCAGTGGCGCTGGGAAGAGAGCACCGGCGATATCGCTTCCAAAAGCCTTCGGTCGAGAATCATGTGCAATGCCCTGTCCACCGTATCCGCTTTTCTGGCACAAATCTCCTCCATGGTTATCATCGTGCTGGGCGTCTATCTGATTAAAAAAGGAGAGTTGTCCATGGGAGGCCTTATTGCCGTTAATATGCTCTCATCCCGTGCCATTGCACCCATGAGCCAGGTGGTTTCCCTGCTGTCAGGGTTTGAACAGATGAAGGCCGGGCTGAAATCCCTGAATGGTTTGATGGGAAAAGACGTGGAGCGTCCGGAAAAAAAGCAGTTTATCCGCAGGCCGGAATTCCAGGGGGATATTGAGTTTAAAGATATCAGCTTCTGCTACCCGGATGAACAGAGAAAAGCCCTGGCAGACGTCAGTTTTAAAATCAGGCCCCGTGAAAGGGTGGGGATTATCGGGCAGGTGGGGTCGGGGAAATCCACCATCAGCAAAATTATGATGGGATTTTATGAATCAAACCAGGGCGCGGCTTTCATTGATGGATTGGATATCAAGCAGATCGATCCGGCGGATCTGCGCCATAATTTTAATTATGTGCCCCAGGATGTGGTCCTTTTTTCCGGGACCGTACGGGATAACATCACCCTCAAGTCCCCCCATGTCAGTGATCAGGCGATCATTACCGCAGCTGAGGCCGGCAAGGTCAGCAGCTTTACCGATCGTCACCCCATGGGCATGGATCTCCAGGTGGGAGAAAGGGGTGGGAACCTCTCCGGCGGTCAGCGCCAGTCGGTTGCCGTGGCCAGGGGCTTTCTCGAGAAAGGTCCCATTGTCCTGCTGGATGAACCGACAAATGCCATGGATTTCAATACGGAACTCCAGGTGATTGCAAGCCTCAGGGAACTCAGCCACGGGAGAACCACGATCATCATCACCCATAAACCCACGATCCTTGAAATCGTGGACCGTGTCATCGTCATGGACAATGGCAGGATCGCCATGGATGGTCCGAAAGACGAGATCCTGGCCAGACTTGGAGGAAAAAGCTGATGACTTTCTACAATAAATTTCATAAAGGGCGCCAGGCCCGGGAACGGTTCAGCAAAGAGGACATCGCTTTCATGAACAGCCTGAGTGCGGCTGTTCTGGCGGGGAATCCGGCCAGATCGAATCTTTTACTCTATATCATCTCCCTGGTGGTTGCGGCTTTTCTTACCTGGGCAGGTTTTGCGAAACTGGATGAAAGGACCCGGGGGGTGGGCCGTGTGATAACCTCCAGACAGATTCAGGTGGTACAGAATCTTGAAGGCGGCATTATAAAAGAGATACTGGTGGGTGAGGGAGACACTGTCACAAAGGGACTGGTGCTGGTCACCATTGATGATACCGGCGCGGGAAGCACCTTTGAGGAAAGCAAATCCAAGATCAATGAACTCAAGGCCCGGGCCGTCCGTCTCAGGGCGGAAGCCGGGATCCGGCCGTTTGAGTATGATTCAGCGGAGTTTAAAGATCTGACCGGGCTTATTATTAAAGAAAAAAGATTGTATGACACCAATCTCCGCATGAAAAACAGTGCCATCGCTGTATTGAGGCAACGGTTGAAACAGCGGAAAATCGAGCTTTCCGATGCCCGGTTGAATATCGTAACCCTGAAAAGCAGTACAAAAATGATTGCACGGGAGATGGCGCTGCTGAAGCCCTTGTATCGAAAGCAGCTTGTCTCCGAACTGGAACTGATTCAACTGAAGCAGAAGGCGCTGGATAAAAAATATCAACTGCAAAGTGCCAGAAAGAGTAACGATGCCTTAAACTCAAAGATTCTTGAGGCTGAAAACCAGATAGCGGAGCTGGAAGACCGGCACCGGGGTGAAGCCCAGGAAGAGTATAATAAAATAATGGCTGAATTGGAACGCATGGACAAAACCCAATTGGCCATTGCAGACCGGGTCGCCAGGACCAATGTGCGATCGCCTGTTGACGGTACGGTCAAGCAGCTGTTGATCAATACGGTGGGCGGGGTTGTCAGACCTGGAATGGATATTATTGAGATTGTCCCCAATGAAGAGAACCTACTGGTGGAAGCCAAGATAAAACCCTCTGATATCGCCTTCCTCTATCCGGGACTGAAGGCTGTTGCCAAGCTCACGGCCTATGATTTTGCAATCTATGGGGGGCTTGAAGGACGGGTGAAGCATATCAGCGCAGATACCATTACCGATGAGCGTAAGGAGGAGTTTTACCTGGTTCGTATAGAGACAGATAAAAACTATCTGGGCACGGAGGATAATATGAAGGATATACTGGTGGGTATGACTGCACAAGTCGATATTATTACGGGTAACAAAACAATTATGCAGTACTTGATGAAACCGATTTTCCGGGCAAAAGAAAATGCATTAAGGGAAAGATAATGGTCATTGTGTGTAGTGAAAATGCATGGTTGACCAGGCGCTGTGTATTTCTGTGTCACGGATAAAGTAAAGTAATTGGTTAGGGTCTTTTTGCCGTTGTTAGCAATTTGCCCCCCGGCTGGGCGGCCGGGGGCTTTTTTTATTGTTACCCGATCGGGTTCCCGTCATCTGTAAAGCTCTTAATCGGATTGTCCGTATCATCGATGGGGCCAATCTGTACTGGAGCACCTATATTGGTCATGGAACCGCTACCTTCAAGGTTTGAAGGTAGCGGTTCATTTGCATCCAAGGTCATCAGCTCATCTTCGCTGTCGGTGGACTGCAGCACATGATCATTACCGGCCATGTCAAGTACGTCATCCATGGTCAAACCAATTGGCTGGGCCTCACTGGTAACCAAGGCGGGGGGGGGCTCATTGTTGCTGTCGGGGTCGGGTAAGTTGCTGAAATCAATATTGCTATTGGGTGTCAATAGCGGAGCAGGTTCATCCTCGCTGACCTGGACAGGGGTTTCCTCGGAATCAGTCATGTCGTCTTGGCTTTCATATACAGCCAGTTCCTCTGCTTCATCCTCGCTGACCTGGACAGGGGTTTCCTCGGAATCAGTCATGTCGTCTTGGCTTTCATATACAGCCAGTTCCTCTGCTTCATC
>JAQYWC010000029.1 GCA_030145245.1 Desulfobacterium sp. | reverse complement strand
GGCCGCCTTTATGGGGTCTAACGATTATTTCGGGTTAACGCATTATCCCAGGGTGATGGGCATTCCCATCATGGGCCAGATGACATAGACGGCAAGTCCGGTCACAATCATGAGGATGATACTTGCCGGGATGCCGTAGAGAAAGAACTCTCCGGTGGTGAACTGCTTTGAGTCATAGGCAATGGCGTTGGGGGCCGCTCCCACCAGAAGCAGGAAGGGCATGCCGGCAACCACCAGGGAGGAGAAGAGGATCGCCTCTCCAGTTACCCCAAGGTAGGGGGCGATGACCAGGGCCACGGGAAGGGAGATGGCAATAGCGGCAACGTTCATGATGAAGTTGGTCATCATCATGACAAAGAATGCGATGCTCATTACAAATACGAACCAGTGGGATTCCTTGAAGATGGTGAGCCAGTTGATAGCCATCCATTCTGCGGCCCCGGTATCCCAGAGGCAGAAACCGATACTCATGGCGCCTGCAAAGAGAAGGATGATGTTCCAGGGGATCTCTTCCAGGTCGTCGATGTCAAGGATGCCGGTGACAAAGAAGAGAATGGTGGAGATAAGGATGACCGCAGTCTTGTGGGGCGGAACAAAGCCGGGGATAAAGGCCTTGAGAATGGCAAAGGTGCCAAGGGCCAGGATGCAGGTTCCCACGATGGTTGCTGCAATGACCTCTTTTCGGGTGATGGCGCCAAGCTCGATGTAGAGGCGTTTTGCCTTTTCCTTGAGACCGGGGATGTTTTTCTTCTCAGGTTTCATCACGATCATGAAGTAGGCCCACAGGAGGATCACCATGATCCAGCCAATGGGAAGCATGTAGTAGGTGAGCTCGAAGAACCCGATCTCCTTGTCCATGATATCCTTGAAAAAGCCGATGGCAACCGCGCCCCGGGCAGCACCCAGCAGGGTGACGATGGAACCTGCGCCGGCCACATAGGCCATGCCCATGAAGAGGCCTTTTCCGAATTTTGTCTGCTTGTCTCCCTCCCCGTAAAGGGAGTAGATGGCCACGAGCAGGGGATAGATGGTGGCGGCAACGGCGGTGTGGGCCATGATGTGGGAAAGGGCTGCGGTAACGACGAAGCAGCCAAGATAGATCATGCTGGTTCTTTCACCCACAATGGATAGCATCTTATAGGCAAGGCGCTTGGTGAGACCCGTCTTGGTAAACACAAGCCCGATGACGATGGAGCCGAAGATGAACATGACAGACGGATCCATGAAATCCTTGAACGCCACCTTGGCCGGCCGGATGAGGAACAACGCCTGCATAACGCCGATGGCAAGACTTGTCACGCCAATGGGAACCACCTCAAATACCCACCAGGTGCCGGCCATGAGAAATACCGCTATGGCACCCTTGCCCGCTTTTGACAGGGCAAAGTGTTTGCCCATGGGATCGACGGCGTCGGGCCACATGGGGGAAAAATAGACAATCGCAAAAAGTCCTACACCTGCGAGCAGGGCAATTATTTTAGCCCAGTTTACACTGGGCGCTTCATTTACTTCTACTTCAACAGCCATTGGGAACTACCTCCTCAATATGTGATCTTTCGGTCTGCTTAATTTAAGTTACAGTGATTATTTGGACTCATCCGTTGGGCACTGCTCAATTATTTCGGAAAAAGCCTCAAATACATCGGTCAAACGAAGTACGCCGGTGACGGTGCCATCTTTCAGGACCAGCAGGGATTGGTGGTAGCCAAGGACCATCTGGTGGATCGCTTCATCCAGGTTGGCACCCTCTTCAACGAATTCACCGTCCGTGGGGGTTTCCATGAAACTTGAAACCGGAATGGCGGCCCCTTTCCGGCAGACATCCTGAAGGGGGGTGTCCCAGAGGTGGTGGTGGCTCAACAATGATTTCATGAACTTTCTTGAAAAACCGTATTTGGCAAGGCCGTTTCTGTCCTGCATCTCCTGGTATTTGGGTTCCAGTGCTTTCAGGACATCCAGCTGGGTTACCTTACCCACCACCTGGTTGTCTTTGTCCAGAATGATCACCGCCCTGTGGGGGTATGGGGAATTGTCAAATTCCTTCTGGGCTTTCTTAAGGGCTTGCACTGCATCGTACAACGACGCATCTTCGGTCACTGTCGCATATTTCGACAACGAGACCATCAGATCCTTAACTGTGTTGGTTTTCAATTCAACTTCCTCCTATTTATATATTTAGCACGTACGGTGCTGTTCAATCTGGGTTGTGAAACATGACCCTGGTGTATGAATGGAGCATGTTCATCCTATGTATATGTTTCCAGGGCTCAAATTGCCCTTTTTATCAAATACAGGCATTGAAATTAAATTACGCCTATCATGTAGAAAAAAAAAGATCAAGGAAATGCCGCGTTTGGGGTGCGATTGTCTAACTTCCTGTATTTAAAGGAATGCGCGCGTGGAGAACTGGCGGAAATGCACTGTTTTCAGGCCTTGCTCCGGGTTAAATTATGCCGGATATTGGGCTTAAATTACAGGGGCTTGATAAAATGGGAAAGACGTGGTAAACCCTCTGTCATATTTTGGGCAGGAGTACCAAAATTTCTGGGTCGTTTTTGAGGTCAGTTTATTAACCTGATAACGGAGTGTTTTTTAATGAACTATATTGTAAAAGATTTCATGGTGCCGCTCTCCGACTATGCCACCATTTCCAAAGGCTCCACCCTGTACGAGGCCGTGCTTGCCCTGGAGAATATTAAAAAAGATAAGAATGTTGATCAATCCGTTCATCCCCACTGGATCGTGCTGGTTCTTGACAAGGACGGAGAGGTTATCGGAAAGATGAGCCAACTCAATGTGGTCCGGGCCCTTGAACCTATCACCGAGCAGACGGAAACAGTGGACAGGATCAGCAAATTCGGGTTCAGCTCAAATTTTATTGCAGCCATCAGGGAAGAGAGTTTCCAGAACGGGAACTCCCGGGACTATGTCTACACCAATCCTGTCACCATGGATATGAAGGTGGAGGATTTCATGCAGAACCTTGTCGAAAATGAGTTCATCGACGAGAACACCTCCCTTAATTCGGCTGCCCACCAGCTGACGGTTCGAAACCGCCTCTCCCTCCTGGTAACAAGGGAAGACAAAGTGGTTGGGGTGTTGAGGCTTTCCGACGTCTTTTCCGCATTGATCGAGGCCATGAAAAAAGCGCATTAACAAGGGGGTTATTCCATGAAAGAGATTGAAAAACTTTTTGACAGGATTGTCCAGCGGGTTAATATAAATCTTCGGGAGCTTGAGTACGATGTCAACCCCTATGTCCATAAGCTTATTCCGTTCAACCAGATGGTCAAGTTTTACGGGTTCTACGGGGTCTCTCCCCACCATCCCCTGAGCTTTGAATTCAGGAACTCAAACCTTGCCGGCAGCTATTTTCTGGGCCGGTGCCGGGTGAGTAATTCCCTGCTCTATAAGAGCGACATCCGGGGGGATGAGCTCAAGAAGGAGAAGGATCTGTTCCAGTACCAGGATTTTGAGATCCCGGTGGTGGACAATGAAGAGATCCATATTGAGGACAGCTTTCTCATCAAGACCCTGGTTCATAATTTCTCCCACGATCCCGAGACCCTGGAGCGGTTCTTCATCAAGGACACCATCTCCATGAACTATGCAAACATCCACGGCGCACCGTCGGACGGATGTTTCCTCGGTGTCTTCTCCACGGTGGATCTGACCACCATGCGCGACTGTGTCATTGGAAACTTTTCCTATGTCCAGGCAGGAGAGATCAGCCACCTCCACATTCCCCCGGGAACCGTGTGGGTCCGGAACCCCGGCGAGTTTAATTTCTACTACCAGTATCCGGAAGATAAGTTGAACGACTATGTCTTCCTTGCCGCAGGTTCCCCGCCCCAGGGAATGCTCATCGATTTTGTCGAGGACCGGAAAGATGCGTTCCAGCGGATCTTTGATGTGGTAAACATCGAGCAGTCCGTGGATGTTCCCTCCAGCGCATCCCTTGACCGCTACTCCGTGACAAAGGGCCATACCACCATCGGAGAAAATGTCCTGGTGGCCCAGCGGGCCTATCTCCAGAATGCCTGGCTCGGCAAGGGCGCCAATGTTCAGGAGAACTGCTTTATCATCAACTCCAGGCTTGAAGGAAACGATGTCACGGCCCACGGTGCCAAAATCATCGAGGCCGATGTGGGTACCATGGTGTTTGTCGGGTTTAACAGCTTCCTGCGGGGCCGTCCGGATAGCCGGCTTGTCATCGGGAAAGATAGTATTGTCATGCCCCACACCATCATCGATATTAAAGAGCCGCTGACCATTCCCCCCGGCCACCTGGTGTGGGGACTGATCAAGGATGAGACGGATCTTGCGACCAACTCCATCTCAATTGAGCGGCTCTCCACCATTGATTCACGGCTGACCGTGGGCAACATGTTCTTTGAAGGAAACGGCGCAGGGTTTGTGGCGGCGTTCCAGGAGAGGATTCATCATATCCTCGAGGCCAACGGCGCGTTTTTCAACGGCGCCGAGAAAAAGGGCCATGCCCAGAAAAACCAGTTCATCTCCTTCAACACCATCCAGCCCTATCCAGAGGGCACGAAGAAAGGGATGTTCCCGACCATTGTGATCCAGCCATAACCGGTGGGAGGTTCAACCATCATGGGGCGGTGTCAATATGACACCGCCCTTTTTTTTGGGCTGTTTGTTGACAAACTAGCTAATTTTTGATCAGGAATAGGTCGGGTTGGACAGGAAATTGCAGGAAGGTGGTTTTGATAAAACGACTTAAGGACACCCATAACCGATGATACATTATCTCAGTCTCAGATCGAAAATTGTCTATATCTTCTCCGCCATGGCAGGGATCGCCCTTGCCGGCGGCATCGGCCTTCTCTGGTACTCCTACGAGATCGATAAGATGCTGGTGACCATGGTGGAAAAAGAGGTGGTGCTCTATAAGACTGCCCAGGACATGGAACTTGCCCTTGCCAACCAGAAGGGGTTTCTGACCTACTATTTTGTGGATGGCCAGGCCAAGTGGCTCAACTCCCTGGGCCAGTACCGGGAGGTGTTCCGCCAGAGCCTCAACCGGGCCTCTTCCCTGAATCTGAACCATGAACAGCGAAAGACCCTGGGCCTGATTGCCGCCGAGTATGCCACCTATGTGGCTGCAAAGGATAATGTCATAGAGAAGTACACCCGGGGGGATGTTCAGCAACACATCTCCCTGCTCCACGAGAAGCAGCGGGGGGTGTTCTTCAATCTGCTGGACCTGTGCCGCCGGTTCAGCCTTGAACAGTGGGACGTGATCCAGGAGACCGAGGCGATAAACAACGCGCGCTCCAACATCCTGAGGATGGTGGCCTTGGGTGCCATTGCCGTATTCGTGGTGCTCTGCGGCCTGCTTTTGTTTGTCCTCTACCGGCAGATCCTGATTCCCATCCGGGGACTTGCCATCGAGACCGGCGGTTCTCCCAAGGAGAGCTCCCGGGATGAGGTGCTCTCACTCAGCCAGTCCCTCAAGGGGATGATGAAGGATTTTGACGATACCCACGATGCCCTGGCCAGGAGCCGGCAGCACCTTGTCCATGCCGAGCGCATGGTGATGGTGGGGGAGATGGCCGCAGGCGTCGCCCATACCATACGGAACCCGTTCACCTCCATCAAGATGCGGATGTTCTCCCTGAGCCGCTCCCTGGATCTCACCGATGTCCAGAACGAGGACCTCCAGGTGATCGCCGACGAGATCGGGCGCATTGACAAGATCGTGCAGAATTTCCTCGAGTTTGCAAGGCCCCCAAAGCTGAGGCTTACCCCGTGCAGTCTCAGAAACGTCATTGACTCCGTGATCACCCTGCTGGAGTACCGGCTCAAGGAGTACAATGTGGAGCTTGTGTACGACGCAGATCCTGAGATTCCGGAGATCATGGCGGATTCGGACCGGATCAAGGAGGCCCTGGTCAATCTTGTTTCCAATGCCTGTGAAGCCATGGACACGGGCGGAGAGATCATCATCTCGGAAACCAGGACCCTTGAGCCCGGCACCGGGGAAGTGGCGGTACTCTCCATTGCCGACAACGGGCCCGGCATCCCCGACGCCATCGTTCCCAAGATCACCAACCCCTTTTTCACCACCAAGGAGGATGGGTCCGGCCTGGGGCTGAGCATCGTTGCCAGGATTGTCCGGGAACATGAGGGTGCGTTTTCCGTGTCTTCGGACAGGGAGCAGGGGGCTGAATTCATCATTAAATTGCCAGTGAAGGAGCTAATTCATGAGCCTGATACTGATCATTGACGACGACCAGCAGCTGAGCCTGAGTTTTACCAAGATCCTGACCCAGGACGGGTATGAGACGGCCGCAGCCTATACCGGGCAGGAGGGCATTACCAAGGCCACCACCCTTTGCCCCGATCTTGTGATCCTGGATATCCGGCTTCCGGATATGAGCGGCATGGAGGTGTTTGAGAAAATCCATGCACTGATACCCAAGCTGCCCGTGATCATCATCACGGCCTTCGGCACCACGGAGACCGCCATCGGGGCCATTAAAAAAGGGGCCTACGATTATATCTACAAGCCCTTTGACGTGCCCGAGATGCTCCGGCTCATTGAAAAGGGGCTGGTGGCCGGCCGCTGCATGTCCTCCCCAGTGGATGTCAATCCCGAGGCAGACCGGCTTTCCGGCCGGGAGGCCCTGGTGGGCAGCAGCAGCCAGATGCTGGATGTGTACAAGGCCATCGGCCGGGTCTCCTCCACCGATGCCACGGTATTGATCCGGGGGGAGTCGGGAACGGGAAAGGAGCTTGCGGCAAGGGCCGTGTACAACCATTCCCTGAGGGCGGAAAAGCCCTTCATGGTGATCAACTGCGTGGCCATTCCCGAGACCCTGCTTGAGAGTGAGCTGTTCGGCTATGAAAAGGGATCGTTCACAGGCGCTGCCCACCGGCGGGTGGGCAAGATCGAGCAGGCCCGTGGCGGCACCGTGTTCCTGGACGAGATCGGGGATATGCCCATGAGCATCCAGGCAAAATTCCTGCGGCTTCTCCAGGAGAACAGCATTGAGCGGCTGGGGGGCAAGGAGCCCATCAGCGTGGATGTCAGGATCATTGCCGCCACCAACCGGGACCTTGAAAAGGCGGTTGGGGAAGGCAAGTTCCGGGAGGATCTCTACTACCGCCTCCAGGTGGTTACCATCACCATGCCCCCGTTGCGGGAGCGAAAAGGGGACAGCGTCACCCTGGCCGAATATCTTGTGGCACGGCTATCCTCGGAGATGTCCATGGCCAATCCCGGCATCTCGCCGGACGCGGTGAAAAAGATCGAACGGTACGACTGGCCCGGCAACATCCGGGAGCTTGGCAATGTCTTGAAAAAGGCCCTGATCTTCAACCGGGGAGCCCCGGTCCAGCCAGAAGACATCACCATCAGTGACCTTGAGAACCGCAGCCGTATCGAGGGGGGGGCGCCCACGGCCAAAGCCAGCGTAAAACAGTGGGTCCGCAACTGCCTCCGGTCGGAAAAAGAGGAGAAGATATTTGACTCCTGCCTGGACCATGTGGCCTCGCTTTTGATCGAAGAGGCCCTGGATATTACCCAGGGGAACCGGTCCAGGGCTGCAAAGCTTCTGGGCATGTCCAGGCCCACCTTTCACTCCAAGATTGAAAAGTACGGGATCCGTATCGGAACCAGCTCCAGGGAGTAATCGTGCTTGTGTTTGCTGTTCATTCCTTTTACAATGTGTAAAGAAAGCTGACATCCATCCCGTTGGTTCAACCGCCGGTGATCTTTCTGGCCTGCTCACTCCCCTTTTTTATCACCGTTTTTCAATGGTTGCTCTCCTTGGCAGACTGGCATGGGAATTGCTCTTTATGCTGGTGTTTGATTCGGTTGCCTGAACATCACCATCATCTAAGGAGATTGAAACATGTTGATAAAGAAATGGATGAGCCGATCCGTTATCACCGTTGAGAAGGACGCATCCCTGGTGGACGTCTCAAACCTGTTCCGCAGTAAGATCATCTCCATGGTTCCGGTTGTCAGCAACGGAAAACCCATCGGGATCGTCACGGACGGAGATATCAAAAAGGCCTCTCCCTCTGAGGCCACCTCCCTTGACATCTATGAGCTCATGTCCCTTGTTCGAAAGATCCGCATCGACCGGGTGATGTCCAGCCCCGTGGTGACTGTGCCTTGCGACCGTACCGTTGACGAGGCCGCGGCCATCATGCTCAGCAAGAACATCTCCGGCATGCCCGTGATGGGCAGGAACGGCACCATGGAGGGGATCATCACAAAGAGTGATATCTTCCGGTGCCTTGTCTCGTTTACCGGGGTTGCCAACCGGGGCCAGGTGTTTGCGTTCAAGATCAATGACCGTCCCGGCATTGTCCATACCCTCATGGATATCATCCGGGAGAATGACGGCCGGCTGGGCAGCATCATGACATCCTATGACGACACGGATGAGGGGTTTCGCAAGATATTTATCCACACCTTTGACCTGGCACCGGATTTGTTTGATCCGGTGGTTGGAAAAATGAGGCAGGCCGCGGATATGATCTATGCCGCAGACCAGGAGAGGGACAGGAGAATCCTTTTTTAAGCAACCCGTATTTGCCTTTAAGGAGGTCCGTATGAAGAAAATCGAAAAGATCCTGGTGTGCCTGGATCTGTCCGAGTACTCCACCCCGGCCATTGATTATGCCGTTGAGTTTGCTGGGGATTCCAATGCCGAGATTCTGCTGCTGAACATTGTGAACCAGCGGGATCTCAATGGGGTGAAGCTTGCCAGCGCCTATTATCCGGACAAGCTCGATATTGACCGCTATGTGGAAGATGCCAAAAAAGAGCGGTTCAAAATGATCCGGGCCCTGATCAAGGACCGGTTCTTTGACAAAAAGTCGGCCATGACCATACAGGTCACCGTGGGGGTTCCCTATGAGGAGATCCTGAGGGTTGCAGAGGCAGAAAAGGCGGATATCATCATCATGGGCCACAAGGGCAGAAGCAATCTTTCACTCACCCTGTTCGGCTCCAATGCTGAAAAGGTGTTCAGAAATTCCCCGGTGCCGGTGGTCAGCGTCAGGAACCGGGAGACCATGAGACAAATCGATAAAATTGCGGTGGCCATGGACCTCTCCGTCTATTCCAGGGGAATACTGGAATATGCCCAGACCGTGGCCAGGCGGACATCGGCTGAACTTGTCATTGTCAACGTTATCAACCGCCGCAACCTGGAGGCTGCCAAACAGGCCTTTAATGCAGAGCACCCGGGCTGCTTTTCCATGGATAAATTTGTTGGGGATGATATCAGCCGGCGGACGCGCCAGCTTACGGAATTGATGGCCGAGTGCGGGGCTGACAAGGAGTCGATCCGGATCGAGATCCAGACCGGAGTTCCCTTTGAGGAGATCCTCAATTTTGTGGAGGAAGAGGCGGTCGACCTCCTGGTCATGGGGCCCAAGGGCCGGACCAACCTGCCTGATTTTCTTTTTGGATCCTCGGCGGAAAAGCTGTTCAGGCACTCACCTGTTACCGTGCTGAGTGTCCGGGAGAAACCTTTACCCTGACCTGGCCAAGCCATAATAATATGAAAATCAGAGCTAAGAAGCTAAACAACAAGCCCGTGGGGCGGCAGGGTGTCGCCCCTTACTCCCTGGTAAACGAGTCGATCATCTGTTTCAACGGCGCAATGCTTACGGCACTCTTTTCCACCAGGTGGATGTTTTCATCCAGGGGCAGCTCGTTGAAAAATTCCTTGAACGTATGGATAATGATCTGAACCGGCGGGATCCTGTCCAGGATCTCTTTCAGGAGGGAGCGGCCGAAGAAATCGGGCAGTTCCGGGTCAAGGATGATGATATCCAGGTGGTTGGGGCCGTAGATATATTTATGGGCCTCCTGCTTGTTGCTTGCCGTGTATATGATGTCCCCCTCCTTCTTCAGCTCCCGCTTCAAGAGGGTTCTCACATGGTGATTGGTGTCGGTTACCAGTATGTGGAAAGGTGTCATGTCTGTTCTACCAAGGGTTTGAGATTGATCGTTAGCATTCATCTTTCAGGTTTAACAGAGCAATAACCATGCCGATGAGGATATGCTCGTATCTGCGTAAATGGGGTCAGGCTTTCTTTATTGCCCTTGGGGGCGTCTGAGCATAAAATAATGATACAATAAAAAAAGCCTGACCCTGTCGACTGCAATAAAAAAAGCCTGACACCGCTCTGGCGTAACCCGTCGTTGGCGCGTTGGTTTTTACACCTTGTAAACGATGCTGACACCGGTTTTGTGGACGAAGGATGTTTCGGTGTGGGAGTAGCTGTTATGTTGAGGGTTTTGATGGGATTAAACCTTAAAGCGCCCCACAATTTCGGTCAGCCTCCTTGACATCTCATTGAGGCCCTCGGCACTCAATTTTACCTGCTCGCTGCCCAGGGACATCTCGCCTGCTTCCCGGTTGACATGGGTGATGTCCTGGGCGATCTCTTCCGCCACGGAAGAACTCTGGTTGATGTTCTCGTTGACCTCTCCGATGCCCAGGGATGCCTGGTTGATATTGTCTGCAATCTCCTTTGTTGCGGCAGACTGCTCTTCCACGGACGCTGCAATGGTGGCAACGATATCGTTGATCCCGTTGATCACCTGGGAGATCTCGTTGATTTCCGTGATGGAGAGGGTGGTGGTGTTCTGCACATCTTCGATCTGGGTCTTGATGTCAAGGGTGGCACTGGCGGTCTGGGTGGCCAGACCTTTTATTTCGTTTGCCACCACGGCAAATCCTTTGCCTGCCTCACCCGCCCTGGCCGCCTCAATGGTGGCATTCAAGGCAAGAAGATTGGTCTGTTCGGAGATTTCGGTGATGGTCTGTGTGACCTTGCCGATGGCCATGGCCGCCCGTTCCAGCTCCGACATCCGTTCCGAAGCGCTGGTGGACCTCTCCACTGCCTTGACTGAAATGCCCCTGGCCTGTTCCGCATTCTTGGCGATCTCGTTAATGGTGGCCGTCATCTCTTCTGCTGCCGCAGCCACCATGGTCGTGCTGGTTGAGGACTGCTCCATGGCAGCGGCCACATTGTTGAGGTTGGCACTCATTTCATCGGTGGCAGTTGCCAGGCTGCTGGCGCGGTTGGAGCTGTTCTCGGCGCCTGAAGCGATCTGGGAGGCGATGGCCGAGAGCTCTGTGGAAGAGGTCTCCACCTGTCTTGAGTCTTCCCCGATCCGGCCGATGATCCCCTGGAGCTTTTCGATGAAGGTGTTGAACCAGAACACCAGTTCCCCGATCTCATCCCGGGTGCTGGCCTGGAGGCGCATGGTCAGGTCGCCTTCCCCTTCTGCGATATCCTTGAGGCCGAAGATGGCGGCATTGATCGGTTTCACCAGGCTGCGGGCCACGAAGAACCAGACAAAACTTGTTACGAACATGGCGATCAGGCCGACCAGGCCCAATATCATATTGCTCTTTTTGCCCAGGTGACCGAGCAGATCCGAGGCCTTTGTAAATTCAGCCGTATCTGCTTCAGCCGTGATGACCCAGTCCCAGGGTTTAAAGTATACAAAACGGGCATCCCGCACATTTTCTGTCCCGTCATCCTCTTGATGGATAAACACCTGACTCCCGATTTCACGGGGGCCAAGGGCCTTTGCCGATTCGATACGCTCTTTGATGTAGGGGGTCCCCTTGGCATCAACAACATTCAAAGCGTCCCGGCCGTCTTTTTGCCCCTTGTTTGAAATGGTGTACTTGCCTGAACTGTCAATGACCGTTACAAATCCGGTGTCACCGATCTTCATCTCCATGATGGCCCGGCGCAGGGATGTGACATTTTCCTGGGGAATCCCCACATATAATACCCCCACCACATTCCTGGCGGCGTCGAAAATGGGTTCATAGGCAGTGATGTACCATGCATTTACGACAAACGCCCTTCCGTTGAAGGTTTTCCCTTTCAACACCTTGGATATCACAGGGTTTCTGTTGCCGTTGGGATTGATTGCCGGAATATAGGTGCCAATGGCACGCTTGCCATCGGTCTTGATTACATTTGTTGAGATCCGCAACATGTCTCCTGCCGGATTCATGCGCTGGAAAACCGTACAGGTCACATCGAGCAGGGTTTGCACCGTGTCCACAAGGGGGGCCTCCTCATCCGGAGATGAAATTTGTCCCAGCCATTGGTTGCCAACACGCATTTCAGGCAGTTCAATGGCTTTTCCCGCTTTTGAGTACTGGTTCACCGCCTGCCAGTTGACGGTTTCTTCGGTAAATGAAAATCCGCCGTCCCTGGTGACCAGTTTGCGGGCCACATTGAGTGCTGAAACGATATTCTTCTGGGTCACTTCCTGGTGGGATTCGGCAAGGGTATAAAGATTGTCCACGATATGAATCAGGTCCGCATAGGCAAGCTTCAGGCTCTCCTGCTCACCAATTTGAATCACTTTCTGATTTTGATTGACAACCGTACCAATGACGCATACCAGCAACAGCAATGTCACAGCTGCGCTTATCAATAATAATTTGGTTCTTATTTTGATCCCTTGCATTGCTCCATAACTCCTTTTTAAAAAAAGTTCCTGATGCAGAACAGTTCTCATCAGGGGTGACTCTTCACCCATGACCCTCATATATTGGGAATTGCGTCACCTTGCGTGGTGCAACTATATATGGATTTCAAGCGTACTATCCGGATATATCGGCAGCAGCCCTGATAACATAACATATTATGAAGCTGCTTTTTTTAAAAAATGCCATTTAGTATCAGCCGGGTTGCCCCACCGTATTAATGAAGCAGATGAAGGTGCCCTGGGAGGAATTACGCGGAACTGGCTGTTTCTGCAGGTTTTTCTTTTCCGGTCATGCCAAGGTAGATGGCCACAAGCACAATCATAACGCCCATCCATCCTGCCATGTCTGTCGGCCGGTTAAAAAAGATGACATCCCATATGAAGGAAAGTGTCGGTTGCAACAAAAGAATCAGGCCTGCGTGGGAGGCTTTCACCTTTGGCAGGGCATTGGAAATCATCACCCATGCAAGGGCCTGGATTAAAACCCCCAGGCAGACAAGGGAGAGCAGGGAGGTGATGTCAGGGATAGCAAAGGAATCGTTTGAAACATAGATCTTGCCGCCCAGGAAAAATGAGCAGGCCACAGACAGCAGCATGAGATAATAAAACAGGGAAAAGTCCTTTGCATCGGATTGAATCTGCCTCAACAGCAGCAGGAACATGCTGTAAAACCCTGCGGTTGCAAGTCCCAGGGCGATCCCGGTAACATAGTCCCGGCTCAGGTGATCGATATCGGTGCCTATGATGAGAAAAAGACCGAAGAACGCCAGGGGCAGGGATAAAACAAAGGTGAGCCGGATCTTTTCCTTAAACACCAGGAATCCCACCAGGGCAAGGATAAATACCTGGCAATTGCCCAGTATGGTGGCAAGCCCCGGGCCCACATATTGAATGCTCAAATGCCATGCCCAGAGGTCAAAGGCAAATATGAGTCCGCAACCCACGGCCATCAGGTGCTTTTTCAGGCTCCTTTTTTTAAAGTCTTTCTTGATGATACAGGCACCGATAAGGAAAACAGCGCCGAACAGCACCCTGTAAAAGGCGGAGACCGAGGAGGAGACATGGGATGTTTTTACAAGCACACTTGAAAAGCTGATGATGAATGCACCGATAATCAGTGCCGTCACCGGCCGGATAAAATTTTCTTTCTTCAATACCTTTAAATCCTTTTGAACGAGAACGTATAATCGGGGTCAGGCTTAGCTTATTCGCTTGAGCTTTCTGGGGGCATAGCCTTTCGGTGTCAGATCTTCGGTGTCAGATCTTCGGGGTCAGGCTTAGCTTATTGTCTTTATCTTACGGTTTATAATTAACTTGGCAATAAGCTAAGCCTGACCCCTTTTGATGTACTAAGCTAAACCAGACCCTCTCTGATGTTTTGCTGAAAATAAAGGGGATGGAAAATCACAGGATTCTCCATCCCCATCTGTTCGGTAAAATGTAGCTTATCTGGGATAAGCTAATAAGCCAGGCCTGCCCCCCTTTTGAGGGCTTTTATCAGGTCGGTCTCAACGTCCTCCATGAACGCATCCCATTCAAGGCCAAACTTGTAAAAGGCCATGGACGCCAGCTTTTTTGTGATAATGGCGTTCCGGTAGGCCTCCATCTCCCTGGTGTTGAGGATCTCCATGATCGGTCCATGGCCTAGGCGCTGGATCAACACCCCGGGGATGTAGTGTTCCATGACCTTTTGGACAAGTTCCTTGTCTTGGAGGATGGTGGAGATCTCCCGGTCAAGGTGGGCCTGGAGCTTGAAGATCTGTTCACTGGTTTTTTCGGAAAGATCAAACAGGGGAATGGCGGTATCACACTCGTGGATTTTCAGGAGCATTCTGGTTTCCGCCGCGCCATAGTCCTCCACAAGGGTGATGATATCCTTGATCAGGGCAGACCGTGTTTTTGTATCGTTCAGGAGCTTTTCCTCATACGCCTCACCAAAGAGAAAACCAGTCAGCACTTCGGCAATGGAGCTTGAGAACACGCCGCCCTTGTTGGCCGTGGTGTCTTTGATATGCTTGATCCCGGTGGCGGTTGCGATGTGACGCCGGGCCGGGTCATCAAAGAAGACATTGGCCCCCTCGACAATGAATGCGAGCTCTTTGAAAATGCTGAGGAACGCCTTGACATTGCCCTGGTTGATGGTGTCCTTGAAACCGCCGCAGGGGATAAAGGCCTCAATGTTTGCCTGCTCCATGAACCTGCGGTTGTCCGGTTCAGACAGAAAGGTGCGGTGGAACATGGCGCCGTCTTCCACAAAGGTGCCGTCGGGCAGGGTGATCTTCTTTGCCAGGAGGGGTACCCTGAATCCCTGGGGACTCAGTTTGTCCAGGGGGAAATCCAGGGTGTTTGCCCTGGGGGAGGAGTGGCGCATGAATGCAAGTTTCATCAACTCGGTTCGGTCCAGTCCCTGGGGATCGAACAGGATGGAGCCCCCGTCGATGATCAGGCAGATCTTTCCCTTGTAACACTGGATCTGGTTGGCACCCAGATCCCCGTCAGGGCCGCCGGTCATCATCAGGTTGAGGTCTTCCTCCTTTTTATCATAATGGGCGATCAGGGTCCTGAAGGCGCTCATGATGCCGGTGGTGGTCATGCCGCTGGTGGTGATGGAATTACCGATCTTTCCATGGATGCTGTCCATGTCTGTGGTGATGGCAACCGATTGCCCGTTGATCTGAAGCTCTGTACCCTGTTCCTCTTTTTCGACCAGGCCGAACAGGTCACCGTTTTCGAGCAGGCCGTAGGTGTCGTGGGGAATGCCAAAGCTTTTACCCGTGGTGATGGTGCGCCAGTATTTATATCCCCGCTCTTTTGCATGGAATGACACCCCATCCATCAAGGGCGCCGTGCCCTCGTCCGGGCCGAAGAAGATCATCTCGGGTTTGCCATGGTAGTCCACAATGGTATCTTCCAGAAGCATGAGGTCCATGATTCCTTCGGTATAATCATACAGGGCATCCCAGCTGTATCGTGAATAGAGGGCATGGGGCACCACCACGCCCTTGGAGCCGCTCTCGCAGATATCCTTGTGCTTGAGCCGCTGGGCCTTGGGACCCAGGGCATAGTTCAGGAGAACGGCATTGTCGAGCTCTGTTTCGTGATTGGCCGGGGAGACCCGGATCAGCCGCAAACCGCCCCTGGCAATGTCGTTTGCCCGCAAATGGGTGCCGCAGGCATAGTGGCCGTTTACAAAGAAGATGCCATATACAAATTGATCATATACCAGGGGGTCGAGGATGGCGTTGTCAAACCGGAAGGCAAACGACCGTTTTTCAGGCTTGTAGAAATTGGTCTTCAGGGTGCAGGTGATAAGCTTGAACATGAACTTGAAGATGTCGTACCCCAGGGGCTGATCCATGAACCTTGAGGCGATGGTTTTGTTGAAGCTTGCGAACTGTTTATCCAGGTCAGCCCCGGTGGGCCGGTTGGTTTGCTCCGGGTTGAAGCGCCGGTCAAAGAGATCGTACAGGGCTTTCATGAGATCGGGATTGGCCTTTGCCATCTCCTCGATGAGCTTTGACCCGTAGGTGGATTTGTTGGACCCGTGGAGCCGTTTGGTGAACGCGTCTTTGTGGTCCTTGCTGGTCAGGCTTTCAAGCACCTCCATGTCCGTTGCATTGTCCTGTTCCTTGTAGATGAACATATGGGTGAAATCAACGGCATTGCCGGCAAACAGCATCTCATCAAAGGTCAGCTTGCCATCAAGGTAGAGGTCGGTCACCCCGTTGATGCTAAAGGAGAGAAAGGCACAAAGGGCGTTTGAGATCTCTGTTTCTTTTTTCCGTGAAAGCTCTCCCTGGACATAGATGGAGCAGATGGAAGAGGGCACGGCGGAGGAGGTGGAATAGGGTTCCCAATAGGCGCGCACCAGCACCAGACCATGATCCTTGAACAGCTGTCTCAGGATGGGAAGCTGGGGTGAGTTGAAGTCGCTGTTGAACATGAGGCGGGTCTCACCGGTTTCCGGCAGGTTGAACACCTCTATTAACGGGCTGACCGACTCTTCCGTGGCCGTAAGGAAAGATTCATAGCGCCGTCTTGTGGCGCCCGGGGTTGCGGTCAGGTCGCCTGCCAGGCCGAAGAGGAAGCGGGACTCCCTGAACTCGTCTTTTGCGTAGTCATTAACCGTTTCCGGCCGTACTATATAGGTGTAGTAATTGCTCCCGGGACTGAAGTAATACTCCCGCCTGTGGCCGGAGATCAGGGTCTCCAGAACCTTTTCCATGCTGTTGCGGGTCTTGCCGGTGGCAATCCGCACCCGCTGGACGTCGCTGCCGCTTTCAAGGTCAAAATCAACGTGGGCCACCCGGTCATAGAGGGTTACCTTGCCGTTCTGCACCTTGATGCTGGTTGCGATGGAGGCCAGCAGGTGGGTTAAAGACGCTTTCTTGATGTTCTTGAAGAAGTAGTTGGGCAGTCCCAGGTCCTTGAGAAGTATGCCTGCTGCCATGTTGATGGCGTTTGCCGTGATCAGGCCCTGGGACGAGAGATCAATGACCGCTTCGTATAAAACACTGGGGTCAAGGTCAAGGGTTTTAGCACTGTTGATGATCTCAGTCCCTTTGGGAACGGAATCGGAACGGTTGAAGGTGGTATCCATGTGTCCTCCTTAATACGTTGGGGTCAGGCCTGGCTTATTGCCTTTTTGGCTCGTCTTATCATGAAACATTGGGAAAAGCACAATAAAAATAATCCTGACCCCGTCCACCGGAGTGAAGCCCGAAAGTTGATCCTCAACTAAATGTCGAACTTGATGCCCTGGGCAAGGGGGATGGTCTTTCCATAGTTGATGGTGTTTGTCTGTCTTCGCATATAGCCTTTCCAGGCATCGGAGCCCGATTCCCGGCCGCCGCCGGTCTCTTTCTCTCCGCCAAAGGCGCCCCCGATTTCAGCACCCGATGTGCCGATGTTCACGTTGGCAATGCCGCAGTCAGACCCCCAGTGGGAAAGGAAAGTCTCTGCCTCCTGGAGGTTGTCCGTGAAGATGGCGGAGGAGAGGCCCTGGACAACATCGTTGTGGAGATCGATGGCATTTTCAAGGTCCCCTGAATACCTGATCAGGTAGAGGATGGGGGCAAAGGTTTCCTCCTGGACAATGGCATAGCTGTTCTCGGCTTCGGCAATCACCGGGGTGACGTAGCACCCGGATTCAAACCCTTCTCCTTCAAGGACCTTACCCCCGGTCAGTATTTTGCCCCCCTCTTTTACCAGGCGCTCAAGGGCGTTCTGGTAGTCCTTAACCGCACTCTTATCGATCAGGGGGCCCATGTGGTTGGCCTCGTCAAGGGGGGAGCCGATCTTCACGGAAGCGTAGGCCCTGACAAGGAGATCCCTGACCTTGTCGTAGATGGATTCATGGAGAATCAGCCGCCGGGTGGTGGTGCAGCGCTGGCCGGCCGTGCCCACGGCGGAAAAGACAATGCCGGGAACGGCCAGTTTCAGATCTGCCGAAGGCGTCATGATGATGGCATTGTTGCCCCCGAGTTCCAGGATCGCTTTGCCGAACCGCTTTGCAATGAGTCCGGCCCCGTGGCGGCCCACCCGTGTTGAGCCGGTGATGGAGATCAGGGGAAGCCGCGTGTCGTTGAGCATGGTCTCCCCAACCTTGCCGCCCCGGCCCACGATCAAACAGAAAAGGCCTTCGGGCAGATTGTTTTCCTGGATCACAGGCCCGAGGATGTTCTGAACGGCAATGGCCGTCAGCGGCGTCTTGGAGGATGGTTTCCAGATGGTCACATCCCCGCATACGGCCGCAATCATGGCGTTCCAGGACCACACGGCCACGGGGAAGTTGAATGCGGAGATGATGCCCACCGGCCCCAGGGGATGGTACTGGTCATAGAGGCGGTGGTTCTCCCTTTCCGAATGGATGGTGGAGCCCCAGAGCTGCCGGGACTGGCCCACGGCAAAGTCGCAGATATCGATCATCTCCTGGACCTCCCCCCATCCCTCCTGGAGGGATTTGCCCATTTCAGCGGAGACAAGGGAGCCTAAGGCATCCTTGTTTTTCCTCAGCGCGTTGCCGATCTGCCGGATAACCTCGCCCCGCTTGGGTGCCGGCACCTTTCTCCAGGCCTTGAACGCGGCCTGTGCCGTTGCCACCATTTGTTCATAATCGGCCTCCGAGGCAAGATAGACCGAGGCCAGCGGTTTGCCGTCCGCCGGTGAAATGACATCAATTTCCCCCTGATCACAGGTGCTGTTCCAATTCAGGCCGGTTGAAGATCCCTGATTTTTCTCTTTGATGCCGAGGGCTTTAAGAAATTTCATGTATGCTCCTTTGGGTCCGGATTTTGGGTTTGGTTCAGATGGAAAGCCTTTTTTGTCTTCAAGGATGAAGTATAGCTTCTGCATATGGATATCCGAAGGTTTTTTTGATTTTTTTTCCCGGTTGTTCTTATAATTAAAATTATGTTTGGATTGGTGGTCTGTCCGTGTGATTTTATAAAAAATACGATCGGGGGAAAAAGATGGCTTTGTCTTTTATGGACGGAAATGAGGCTGTTGCAAGGGGTGCCATGGCTGCGGGCTGCTCCTTTTTTGCAGGGTATCCCATCACGCCTGCCACCACGGTTTTTGCCAACATGTTGAAGATGCTGCCGCCAAAGGGTGGGATCTGCATCCAGGGCGAGGATGAGATCGCCTCCATGGGCTATTGCATCGGTGCTTCCATGGCGGGCCGCAAGGTGTTGACAGCCACATCCGGGCCCGGGCTCAGCCTTTACAGCGAACAGATCTCCTTTGCCGTGGGCAGTGAAATTCCCCTTGTCATCGTGGATGTCCAGCGGCTGGGGCCCTCCACCGGGTCGGCCACCCGGGGGGCGGACAGCGACATTCAGTTCATGCGCTGGGGCAACACCGGCGGCGTGCCCGTGATTGTCCTTGTGCCCAGGGATGCCCTTGACTGTTATCTGCTCACCATCCACGCCTTCAACTATGCCGAAGCGTTCAGGTGTCCCGTGTTCATCGCTTCCAACAAGGAGATCGGCATGACCCGGGAGAGCGTGGATCTGGACGCTGTGGCGCTCCCGGCGCTTGTGGAGCGTAAAAAACACCGGGGAGCGGGCTATCTTCCCTTTGGGGCAGCCCCCGGCGCTGCCCCGGATTTCCTTCCCATCGGCGGCAAAACCCTGGTTCGCCAGACCTCTTCCACCCATGGACCGGACGGTTATATCACCATCGATCCCGGGGTGATCGCGGCCAACCAGGAGCGGTTGCAGAACAAGATTTTGGCTGCGGAAGAGCGGATCACCCTGTACGAGGAGAACCACCGGGAGGGGGCCGATACCCTGGTGATCAGTTACGGCGTGACCTCACGGGCGGTTGAGGATGCCTGCCGGCTCCTTGAAAAAAAAGGCAAACCCGTCTCCTCCCTCACCCTCAAGAGCCTGTGGCCGGTGCCGGAAACCCTGTTGCTCAAAGCGGCCCGAAACTATGACCGCCTGGTTGTCATTGAGATGAACCTGGGCCAGTACGTGGGTGAAATCCGGCGGGTCCTCTGCGGCAAGAAGATCGATTTCTACGGCCAGATGAACGGCATTCTGATCAAACCCGGAAAGATCATGGAGGTGATTGAAAATGAGTAGTCGTCTGAATCTGGACCGTCCGCCTGTGTTTTGTCCCGGGTGCACCCATGAACGAATTACCAAGGCCCTTGACAGGGCCCTGGAAAAGAGAGGCATTGCGCCCCATAAGACCGTGATCGTCAGCGACATCGGCTGCTCCGGGCTGTTTGACACCTTCTTTAATGTCCATGCCCTCCACGGCCTACACGGCCGGGCCCTCACCTATGCCCAGGGGCTCAAGCTCGCAGATCCCACCCTCAACGTCATTGTCACCATGGGGGACGGGGGACTGGGCATCGGGGGCGCCCATGTGCTGGCTGCCTGCCGGAAGAATCTGGATATCACCTTGATCGTTCTCAATAATTTTAATTTCGGCATGACCGGGGGCCAGTACTCGGCCACCACCCCCACGGATGCGAAGGTGGGGTCGGAGTTCCTCAACCAGGCCGAAGTCCCAATGGATCTCTGCGCCGTTGCCGAGAGTGCCGGAGCCACCTATATCAGCCGTTGTTCCGGCCATGACCCGGCATTGTGTGATCTCTTTGTGGATGCCATGGACCACAAGGGGTTCTCCCTTGTGGAGACCCTTGGCGTGTGCACCGGCAGATACACCAAGAAAAACCAGCTCACCCCCAGGGCCATCGACGCCATGATCAAAGCCATGCCCCAGATGAACGGCCCGGTGGCCAAGAACCAACGGCCGGAATACGGGGAGACTTACAGGAAGCTTGCCCTTGAAAACAAGCACTTTTCCATGCCTGTCACCATTAAAAAGCAATTTGAGCCCGCAGCCCCCAAACGGGAGGAGATCGTCATCCTTGGCTCCGCTGGCATGCGCATTGTGACCGCCGGCGACATTGTCTGCTATGCCGGCATGGCCGCCGGCATGAATGTCTCCATGAAGACTGATTACAATATCACCGTGCTCCGGGGTCATTCCGTGGGTGAGATCATTATCTCACCTGAAAAAATAGGATATGCCGGCATTGAATCCCCCACCGTGGTGGTTGCCATCAGCGACGAAGGGGTTCAGCGGCGCAAGGCCATGTTTGCAACCCTTAACTCCGACACCTTTGTGCTCAGGGAGAAGAGCGTCACCATTCCCGACACCCCTGCCGCCGTGGTTGAGATCGATTTCAAGGCGTTCAAAGTCAAGCGCCATGACTGGGCCCTTGCCTCCCTGGGCGTCCTGGCAAAAGAGGGCAGGGGGCTTACGCCGGATCTGCTCGCCTTTGCCGTTCGGAAAAAATTGGGGGTCAGGCTTAGCTTATTGTCGTTATTTGGTAATAGGGTCAGCCTGGCCCAGTTTATAAACAAGTGAGGAAATACAATGGATTTCAGACTCTCAAAAGAGATGACCATGCTGCAGAAGGCGGTAAGGGAATTTGTGAAAAAGAAGATCACCCCCAATGCCGATACCTGGGATGCGGCCAACTATTTTCCCTACAAGGAGGCCGTGCTGCCCATGGGCGAGCTGGGGTTCTTCGGCACGGTCATTCCCGAGGAGTACGGGGGAGAGGATATGGGGTGGCTGGCTGCCATGGTGGTCACCGAAGAGATCGCACGGGGCTCAAGCTCCCTCAGGGTCCAGGTGAACATGCAGGTCCTGGGCTGTGCCTTTACCATTTTCAGCTACGGTACCCAGGAGGCAAAGGACCGGTACATTGAGAAGCTATGCACCGCCGAATACCTGGGCGGTTTCGGCATCACCGAGGCGGATGCCGGTTCCGATGTCATGGCCATCTCCACCACCGCCGAGGACAGGGGCGATCACTATCTGCTTAACGGTTCCAAGACCTGGATCTCCAATGCCTCCATTGCCGATGTCCTGATCTGTTACGCTTACACGGACAAGGCAAAGGGCAGCCGGGGGCTGTCGGCCTTTGTGATCGAGCCCAAGAATTATTGGGGGATCACCACCTCGGCCCTGGAGAAACTTGGCTCCCATTCCTCCCCCACGGGTGAGGTGTTTCTTGACAACGTACAGGTACCCAAAGCGAACCTGCTGGGCAACCCCGGGGACGGTGCAAAGATATTGTTCGGCTCCTTGAACCATACCCGGCTGTCGGCGGCGGCAGGCGGTGTGGGCCTTGCCCAGGCATGCCTGGATGAGGCCGTTAAATACTGCAACACCCGGAAGCAGTTCGGTAAACCCATCGGGCAGTTCCAGATGAACCAGGATATGATCGCCCAGATGGCCGCCGATATCGATGCGGCCCGGTTCATGGTTTACCGGGCCGCAGTAGAGAAGGACCATGGCAACCTGAACAACGGCCTTGATGTGGCAAAGGCCAAGTACCTTGCAGGAGAAGTCGCCACCAAAGCATCCAACTTTGCCATGAGAATCCTTGGCGCCTATGGCTACTCCACCGAGTATCCCGTGGCCCGTTTCTACAGGGATGCCCCCACCTACAGCATGGTGGAGGGGTCGGCCAACATCTGCAAGATGATCATCGCCCTTGATCAGCTGGGCATCAAAAAAGCCAACCGATAGTTTCTTGGGGTCAGGCCTGGCTTATTAGCTTATTGGCCAGCCGGATAATAAAGTCTTCTGGTCTGGTTTTTTCTAATCCGCTTGACTTCAAAACATAAAAGGGACCGGAAAGCTGTTCCCGGTCCCTTTATTAATATTTTCGTCTGCTATTTAACGGTTACAACCGGGCATGGCGCCCGGAGGATGACGGCCTGGGCGGTTGAGCCGAAAAGCAATTTGCCCACCTTGGACCGGCTTTTAACGCCGATAATAATTTCATTCACTTTTTTTTCCTTGGCGAAATTAACGATATCCTCGCCAGCCTCTAATCCCCTGACAAGCAGGTGATCTTCGGATCTCACCCCCTGTTCATCAAAGTATTGCCTGGCTTTTTCAAGGTTGTCTTCCGCCTCCGTAATCTTTGCCTTAACCTTTGACTGATCGGTTTTTTCACCGCCCTTCATTGATGTGACAATCAGGATTTCGCCATCAAAAGCTTTTGCATGCATTGCGGCAAGCTTCAGTAACTCTTCACCCACATTCACGCCTTTGTAACCTACCAGAATTTTCATTGCCCAGCCTTCTCCCTTGGATCAAAACAAATTTTAAACTCAGAATAGCCTCCTGATCCATAAACAATTTCGCTCCCATTAACAAGGAAAAAGAGGCGACGGCCTGATTGTCAGCTTCTGTCGCCCGGGTTAGAATATCCCGCCTGTTCTCAAGCGGGGTTGCAATCCCAAATTTACCCATCGTAAAAGATTAAAGATTCCGCTTGCATTATTCAATACCGGGTAGGTTCAGGATAATGCAAGTTATGCAGCGAGTTTGATTATGTTGTGAGATTTTATTCCATTTTATTCAGACAAGATTTTTCAAATCTTTCATTTTATTCGTATAATTCAATTCAAGATCAAGGAAGCAGATGAGAAAAGCCCGGAGCGGC
>JAQYWC010000014.1 GCA_030145245.1 Desulfobacterium sp. | reverse complement strand
TCAGCTTCCCCAAAGTTATTTGAAATTTTATTGGAATAATGACAAGCTGTTTGAATGAAAGGGCTGTCAATCCGCCGGATCTTCGATTTTTGGTCTTGATGGGTAATACCATTGTAAAATCCGGGGGTGAAAAAAGGTATGGGTGATTGGTGTTACCATTGTGAAGGTTGCTTTGATGGAGGAGTTCCTGTTGACGCGGGGGGGCTTCTTCCTATAAAAGTGGATGGACATCCTGCCTTGGGGTAAGAAATATAATGCAAAACCGCCCTTTGCAGGAATAAATCAGGAATGGAAACGGGTTGACGAGGCCGGCAGGGCCCTTGATCCAATGGATATACGCAACCCGGGTAAGATAACAGGAGTTTGATGGGATGGTTGGAATGAAAGCGCTGGCACTCCGCGTGAATGAACTTGAAGAGCAGCTTGTGATCTGCATTCGCTGCGGCATGTGCCAGGCGGTCTGCCCTTTGTTTAAGCAGACCGGAAAAGAGGCGGATGTGGCAAGGGGAAAACTTTCTTTGCTGGATGCCCTGACAAAGAACATGTTTGAGAATGCCCATGGGGTGGCCGAACGCCTTAACCGCTGTCTGCTCTGCGGCTCCTGTGCGGCAAACTGCCCAAGCGGTGTCAATGCCCTGGAGATTTTCATCCGGGCCAGGGCCATTCTCACCGAGTATCAGGGGCTTTCCCCTTTAAAAAAAGCGGTGTTCAGGGGGATGCTGGCAAAGCCTGCCACCTTTGACCGGCTCACCCAGTGGGCGGGCCGTTTCCAGGGGCTCTTCATCAGAAAGGATGACAATCCCCAGGGTACCTCCTGCGCCCGGGTGATCTCTCCGTTGCTCAAGGATCGCCACTTCCTGCCCATGGCAGCCAAGCCGTTCCACAGCGCTGTGCCCAAGCTCAATAGTTCACCCGGCAGATCCGGCCTGAAGGTGGCCTTTTTCACCGGCTGCCTGGTGGATAAAATCTTTCCCAGCATCGGTTTTGCCGCCCTGGAGGTGCTTGACCATTACGGGGTGGGTGTCTACATTCCGGAAACCCTGGGCTGCTGCGGAATCCCGGCCCTTGCCTCCGGGGACACCAAAACCTTTGAAGCCCTGGTTGCCCACAATATCGATCAGTTGAGAAGGGAACGGGTTGACGCCATTGTCACGGCCTGCGCCACCTGCACCTCCACCGTTAAAAAACTCTGGCCGGCCCTTTACCGGCCCGGGGCCAGCAGTTTGACCCGGTATATCCAGGATCTCGCCGAAAAGACCCTGGATATCAATGATTTTTTGGTGAACCGGATCGGGCTTGACCCGGAAATGCCGGCAGGGGAGGGCGGTCAGGTGACCTACCACGATCCCTGCCATCTCAAGAAATCCCTTGGGGTGACCGCCGAGCCGAGAAAACTCCTTGTTTCTTCCGGTAAAACCGTGGTGGAGATGGAGGGGGCGGACAAATGCTGCGGCATGGGCGGCAGTTTCAACCTGTTTCACTATGATCTTTCCTCAAAGATCGGTAATCTAAAGCAGCAGGCCATTGTGGATACGGGCTGCTCAACCGTGGCAACCGGTTGTCCCGCCTGTATGATGCAGATCTCCGACATGCTTGCCAAAAACGGGGCCGATATGAAGGTAAAGCATCCCATCGAGATCTACGCCGAGTCGTTGAGGCAACGGTCTTAATGGTGCCTGTTTTGTCTACTATCATAGGAAATGGGCTCAATTCATATAAGAGGAGCTAAAACCAATCACCAGAATGCGAGAAATATGACTTTACCCATAAAACCAATAAAACCCAAGCGGATATCGGATCAGGTGTTTGACCAGATCAGGGAGCTCATCTTTAAAGGAAAGCTCAAGCCTGGCCAGAAACTCATGCCTGAACGGGAACTTGCCGAAGCCATGTCCGTGAGCAGGACAACCATCAGGGATGCCATCCAGCGGCTTGCAGCCATGGGGATGATTGTCCAGAAGCAGGGCCAGGGCACCTTTGTAAAAACCTATGATGGCGGCATGGAGAGTAATCCCTTTGCCAAGGCCATGAGGGTCCAGGATGCCTCCATAGAGGATCTTCTCGAGGTGAGGATGGGGCTTGAGTGCAATGCCGCGGCCCTTGCTGCCCAGCGGGCGGATGGTGCCGATCTTGCCGCCATGGAGCAGAGCATCGAAGAGATGAAGCAGGAGATCGCCTCGGGCAGGCTTGGTACCGAGGCCGACGTTTCGTTTCATATGGCTGTTGCCTATGGGGCCAAGAACCCCCTCCAGGTGATCATCATGCACAACTTCCACGACTACCTTTCCCACGGCATCCGGGAGAGCCTTGCCTTCCTGTATGAAGACATGGCAAACATCGAGCAGATCTTTCTCCAGCATGGGAGTATCGTGGCTGCCATCAAGGGGCGAAATCCCCATGAAGCCTACATGGAAATGAAAAAGCACATCACCTTTGTGCTCGATTGCTATAAGGCCCGGTCCAGGGGGTGAGACCCTTCTTCAAACGAACCTGGGATATTATTTAAACACGTTAAGGGAATATATGAAATACCATACCGTATCAACATCAAAGTCAGGCCATGGAGCCATCTTTACCAATGCTAAGGATGCCATGGAGTACCAGAAAAAACATCCTGGGAGCGCTTATCAGGTCTTTGACCGGATGCCCGGAAAGATACCTCCGATAGGGGCTGCTGAAGCAGGGAAAACCACTGCCGTAAAGAGGTCTGTGGCCGCATCGTCAGAGGGTATCAGGATTTACACGGATGGTTCAGCCTTGAACAACCCGGGGCCTGGGGGGTATGGGGTCATCTTGATGATAGATGGTGAATACACCGAGTGTGCCCAGGGGTACCGGCATACCACCAATAACCGAATGGAGATGATGGCTGTTATAACTGCATTGGAGGAGATCCGGGGGGCAGACAGGAAGAGATCCATCGTGGTCCATTCCGACTCCCAGTATACCATCAACGGCATCACCAAGGGGTGGGCAAAGAGCTGGAGAAAAAAGGGCTGGAAAAAAGCCGATGGCAAACCCGCCCTGAATCCTGATTTGTGGAAGCGGATGCTCGAGATCACCGAAGGGTTGCCCAAATTGACCTTTAAGTGGGTTAAGGGACATGCGGGTGACCCACTTAACGAAAGGGCTGATGAGCTGGCCAATGGTGCCGCCCAGGGGGCAGATGGTATGCTGGTGGATGAAGGCTACGTGAATTGATGGGGCCGGGGGTGTCCTGGTGGGATCTCCCCCTTTTTTCACAGACTGACTTTTATCTCAAATGTATTGAGTAGGGTTATCGCTTCCGGTAAAGAAAATTCGGCTTTTCTTATATTGTTTCTGAGCGGATCGATGTTGTAGTTGATGCAATCGGTTAGATTTGCCTTGAATAAATTTGTGTTGTGGAAGAGTGAGTTTGAAAAATCGGATTGGGAAAGGTTGGTTTCGGAAAGGTCTGTATTAACAAAATCGCACTCAATTAAGTCTGATTTGTAAAAAATACATTTTTTCAGGCAGAGATTAGAAAAAATACAGCTTTTTACATTGCACCCTGTCAGGGAAAAATCGATCATCAATGTGTCGCATTTTGTAAAATCGATCCCCATGATTTTGCAGCCTTCAAAGGCAACTCCTCTGATTTGTGTTTTGATGATTTTGGATAAAGAGAAATTGCAATTGAAAAATGAGCAGTCTTCAAAGAGGGCGGATTCAAAATCAGTATATGAAAAATTACAGTTTTGAAATTCGCAGTCAAAGAATAGTTTGTTGGTTATTCTTTGATTTTCGAGGTTGACGTTGCTGAACGTTTGATTCTGGAATTCGTTTGAGTTGCTGAATAATTTCATTGGTGGCCTTTCTCAAGTTGTTAATGTCCTGAAGAAGCCTTTAAAACCAAAAAAGCCCCCTTAAAAAGGGGGCTTTCGTACTGCTGGTAGCGATGCAGGGAATCGAACCCCGGACACCACGGATATGAGCCGTGTGCTCTAACCATCTGAGCTACATCGCCATATCTGTAAGGACTGTTTGAGTCCTGACAGAAATATATGTAAACAAAAAAGCCCCTGTAAAGAAGACTCTCGTAATTTCTGGTAGCGATGCAGGGAATCGAACCCCGGACACCACGGATATGAGCCGTGTGCTCTAACCATCTGAGCTACATCGCCAAAAACCAGGACTATATAGCACCGAAATTAAAGACCTGTCAACAACAAAATCAATTGTCTTGGGTTTTTCTTTCAAACCCTGCAACATTTACTGTGAAATTCTCTAGATTGTCGGGCAGATCCGAGAACACGATCATGAACGGGACCGACCGGCCCGGTTTGATGTTGACGTTGGATTGATTGTTTCCGGTTATTTTTGCAGATTGGGCGTCGATTGCAGCCGTTTCAAGGCTCTTTAGCTGTTCTTCGGGAATGAGGTTGCCGCAGTAGACCGTTTTTTCCTTTGCCTTGACCTTTTCCGTGGTGATGAGGGTTCCCTTGATCTTGATGTGACTGCAGAGAACCTCCGAGGTGTTTATCACCCTGCCGGTAATGACAAAGAGGGTACCGGCTGATGTGTTTGTCACGAACCGGCCGTTAACGCTCTTTTTCTCAGGGGCCAGCCGTACTGGCACGGATGGGGGGGGCTGGGGGTTCAGGTAGTCGCTCAAAAAAGGGATCTTGACAGTTGAGAGGTAGGGTATCTCTATTCCGTACATGATGCAGGCGCTGTAGCCGCCAAGGGCAAGAATTGCCAGCAATAGAATGATCAGTACAGGCTTTCCGATGGTTACAGGTTTCTTGAAATCTTCTTCAATGCCGTAATCAAGGGGAGGTGCCGGTTCAATCGCTATCTCTTTCCCGGGGGCTTGATCCTCGGCAGGGGGCTCTGGCTTTTGCGTTTCTCCAGGTGGTTCAAGTTCGACGGCTTCTTCCGTGTCTGTCTCTGGAACATCGGTGGTGCCGGCAAGGTCGGTTTCCGGTTCTCTCTCTTTCTCCTCTGGGATGTCCAGTTCCAGAAAGTCTTCCTGCTCTTCCTGTTCTTCAAGCATCTCGTCAAACTCGGCGAAGTCGAGTTCCTCGTCCGGTTCGGCCGTGTCTGCAGTTGGCGCTATTTCGGCCGGCTCATGGGGGGCCATGTCCAGGTTCAGGTCCAGATCCACGTCGAGTTCGAGGTTAAACTCAGAATCATCTTCATTGGCTTCCTCCTCACCAGGCGCTTCCAGGGTCGAGATATCTAACTCCTCGCCGTCTTCCAGCTCGAACTCGAGTTCGTCATAGAGTTCAAGGTCGTTATCCAGTTCAGGTTCGACCGATTCGACGTCGTCACCCAGGTCGAGTTCGCCCGGTTCCGTTTCTGTGTCAAGTTCAAGGTCGTCGTATGGTTCTGTTCCTGCCGGCTCCTCCTCCAGGTCGAGTTGAAGGTCGTCCCCGAGGTCGAATTCCAGGTCGAGTTCACCCGGATCCGTTTCTGCGTCAAGCTCAAGGTCTTTGTCTGGTTCTGTTCCGGCCGGTTCCTCTTCGAGTTCGAGTTGAAGGTCGTCCCCGAGGTCAAATTCCAGGTCGAGTTCACCCGGTTCCAGCTCTTCGTCAAAGTCATCATCGAGCCGGAACTCTTCTAATCCCTCGGTTTCGTCAAGACCAAGGTCTTTATCCGGCTCCATGGCTTCACCAATGTCATCACCAAGGTCAAGGGGTTTGATGGAGGGGGCTGTGGGGTAGGCCATGAACACATGCTTGCACTGGCTGCAGCGAACCTTGGACCCCTTTTTTTTCAGAAGGGATTCGTCAAGATTGAACCGTATTGAGCACTTTTCACAGGTGATAACCATGGTTTTCCCCTTGTTTGCTATAGTTTCAGATCAAATATTGCTGGAAGATTTCGATAGAGTTCGTTGTAGTCGAGCCCGTAGCCGACAATGAATCCCTGTTCCAGTGTGAAGCATGAGTAGGTCACATCTATTTCTGTTTCCCTGCGCTCATGCTTGTCGATCAAGGAACATATTTTTACGGATGCGGGGTTCAGGGTGTTGATATGGTCCATGAGTGCTGCAAGGGTATTTCCGGTATCAACAATGTCTTCAACCAACAGAACATCCTTGCCCTCAAGGTCAATGTCTGGCTTTTTTGTGAATGTTATCTCCCCTGTTGACGATGTGCCGGAGTAGCTGGAAACACCGATCAGGTCAATCTCATGGTCAATGGTGATTTCTCTTGTCAGGTCGGCAAGAAAAACAAAGGCTCCTTTGAGGACTCCTGCAAGTACAAGCTTTTTATCCTTGTAATCGATGGATATTTTGCGCCCTGCCTCTTTTACCTGGGTTTTTATCTCCTCTTGGGAGATCAATGGGATAAGTTGTGTCATAGAATGATTTATAATCCGGTTTGAGCCATTTTTTCAACTAATTTTTTTTGTTCGTCATCGAGCTGCCTGGGCATGTTGACCTGGATTTCAACAAAGAGATCACCGCAGCCCCCACCGTTTATATGGGGAATGCCCTGGCTGGCAAGACGCATTTTTGCCTTATGCCGTGTGCCCTGGGGGATGTTGAGGCTGATGCTTTTTCCCAAGGGGGTTTTGATTTCGATTTTTGTTCCCAGCAGGGCCTGGGTCAGTTTAATTTCTTTTGTCGTGTAGATATCGTTGGCGTCGATTCTAAATCCCGGGGTGACCATGGGTCTTGACTTGATGAACAGATCCCCTGGCTGGCCGCCATAGGGGCTGGCCTCGCCCTTGCCGGTAACCCGTATCTTTTTGCCCTGGGTCATTCCCTTGGGAATCTTGACGTTGATGGTGTCGGTGGTGTTGCCACGGTTGATGGTGATGGTCTTGCTCGTGCCCGTGATCATCTCTTCCAGGGTCAGGGCGGCTTCATACTCAAGATCGCTTCCCTTCATCTGCCGGGCCCTTCCCTGGCGGCCACCCATGCCCTGGCCAAATGGGTTGCCACCCATTCCGCCCCTGCCGCCAAATCCCCTGTTGCCTCCGCCAAAGCCGAACTCCCTGAGGATGTCGCCCACGTCGAAGTTGCTGAAGATGTCCTCCTGGGAGAATCGCTGCTGGAAATCCGCAGACCCGTAGGTATCGTACTGGTGGCGTTTTTCCTTGTCGCTCAAAACAGCATAGGCTTCGCTGATCTCTTTGAATTTTGCCTCAAAGGCCTTGTTGCCGTTGGCCTTGTCCGGGTGGTATTTCAGTGCTAATTTTCGGTAGGCTTTTTTGATTTCAACGTCAGAGGCCGTTTTTTCAACCCCGAGCATTTTGTAGTAGTCGGTTTCTGGCATTCTATAGTTGTTCCTTTGTTAAAATTCGTGTCCTGTTATTTATGGTATAAAAAATAACTAACATCCCATCAAAGTCAAGTGGCTGACCGGCGTTCCAGGGCTGTTATGGCTACCATGACCACGGACAGGGCGGCAGGGGTCATGCCGTCTATTCTTGAAGCCTGGCCCAGGGAATCGGGCCGCACACTGGTAAGCTTCTCCTTCAGCTCGTTGGAAAGCCCGTGGATAGTTTCAAAATCGATGTTCTTTGGGATCTTGATCCGTTCCATATCCTTGAACTTCTTGATTTCGGTGAGCTGGCGGGCGATATACCCCTCGTACTTGAGTTCGATCTCCACCTGCTGCTTTATCCTTGTTGGTGCAGGGGGCTTTGCAGGGGCAAAGTGCTCCACAGCCGAGTAGCCGATTCCGGCGCGCTTGATAAGCTGATCCAGCTTCAGTCCGGTGGTAATGGGGCTGGATCCTGCGGCCCCGAGCCACTCGTTGGTATCGGCGTCGGGTTTGATGATAACGGTTCGTATCCTTGAGATCTCACTTGCGGTGTGATCCTCGATCTCCCGGGTACGGGCAAGGGTTGCATCGTCCACCAGACCAAGTTCATGTCCTTTTTGCGCAAGGCGCAGGTCTGCGTTGTCTTCCCTGAGCATCAGCCTGTACTCGGCCCGGGAGGTGAACATCCTGTAGGGCTCATTTGTTCCCCGGGTTACAAGATCGTCGATCATTACACCCATGTAAGCTTCCGAGCGGTCCAGGATGAACGGTTTGCGTTTCTGGACCATGCAGGCGGCGTTGATCCCGGCCCACAACCCCTGGGCTGCCGCCTCCTCATAGCCTGAGGTGCCGTTGATCTGGCCGGCCAGGAAGAGTCCCTTGAGGCGTTTTGTTTCCAGGGTTGGATTGAGCTCCAGGGGATTGATGTAGTCATACTCGATGGCATAGGCGGGCCGCATGATTTCGGCCTGCTCCAGCCCCTTGACCGACCGGACAAATTCGATCTGGATCTCCACGGGAAGGCTGTTGCCAAGGCCCGAGGCGTATATCTCCTCGGTGGCAAGGCCTTCATGCTCAAGGATGATCTGGTGCTGTTCCCGGTCCGGGAACTTGACGATCTTGTCCTCAAACGAAGGGCAGTAGCGGGCCGATTTGCCGATGATGCTGCCGCTGTAGAGGGCTGAATGTTTCAGGTTGCGCCTTACAAGGTCATGGGCCCGTTTGTTGGTGTGTCCGATATAACTCGGAAGCATGGGGCTTGTGACCGCTTCGGTGGAATAGGAGAAGGGGGTCGGCCCTGGGTCGGAATCCTGGCGGGCAAATTGGGAAAAATCGATGGTTCCCCTGGCAAGCCTCGGCGGGGTGCCGGTCTTCATTCTGCCCAGGGTAAAACCTGCCTTGGCAAGGGATGCTGCAAGGCCAATGGATGCAAACTCGCCGGCCCTTCCCGCATTGAACCTGGAGGCGCCGATGTGAACCACCCCCTTGAGAAAGGTTCCCGTGGCAATGACCACCGTGTCTGCAGAATAGCCGAATCCGGTCTGTTCAATGATTCCAACGACTTGGTTGTCCTCAATGACCAGCTCTTCCACCATCATCTGTTTGAAATCGAGTCCCGAAGTGGTCTCGATGATGGCTTTCATCGCCTGGTGGTAGCGGATCTTGTCGTTCTGGGTCCGGGTCGAGTGCACGGCCGGGCCTTTTCGCGTGTTCAGGGTTCGGTACTGGATGGCCGAGGCATCGGAGACCTTGGCCATCTGGCCGCCCAGTGCATCGATCTCCTTGACAAGCTGGCCCTTTGCCATGCCTCCGATGGAGGGACTGCAGGGCATGGCCGCCACCTTGTCAAGGTCAATGGCCGCAAGCAGGGTCCGGCAACCCATGTTGGCTGCGGCAATGGCCGCTTCGCAGCCTGCATGGCCAGCTCCTACAACAATGACGTCATATTTTTTTCTGTAAAATTTCATGGGAATGTAATATATATCCGGTTTCCGCCTGGGTCAAGACAAGAAGAGGCCGGGCGATAACAAGAGGGAAGATTTTTAGATGAGCATCGAGCGGCGCTATTCAGACTATAATAAGTATCTTAGATCCATATACGGGCAAAGGGTCCAGAAGATCACCGTGGATACGGGGCTGGGATGTCCCAACCGGGACGGAACCATTGCCTCGGGGGGATGTATCTACTGCAACAGCAGGGGATCCGGATCAGGACTCTTCAGCAAGGGACTGTCCATCAATGAGCAGATTGAGAGGGGCAGAAGGGCCATGATACGGCGCTACAAGGCGAGCAAGTTTCTTGTTTACTTTCAGTCTTATACCAATACCTATACCAGTTGTGCCAACATGAAGCGGATGTATGACGAGGCCCTTTCCGTTCCCGGAATGGTTGGTATGGCCATCGGCACCCGGTCCGACTGTGTTGATGAAGAAAAACTCGATCTTATTGCCTCCTATGCCAGGGAGTATCTCGTCTGGGTGGAGTACGGGTTGCAGTCGGTCCATGATGTAACCCTGAAGCGGATCAACCGGGGGCATGATTTTGCAAGTTTCAAACAGGCTGCTGCCATGACACGGGAAAGGGGAATTAATGTGTGTGCCCATGTGATTCTGGGGCTGCCCGGGGAGGACCGCGCCATGATGCTTGAAACGGCACGGGTGCTGGGAGACCTTGGCATCGACGGGGTGAAGCTTCATCTCCTCTATGTGGTCAAGGGTACCCCCCTTGAGGATATGTGGAAAAACGGAGACTATCGCTGCCTTGAACAACGGGAATATGTGGATACCCTGTGTGATTTCCTGGAGCTTCTTCCAAAGTCGGTGATCATCCAGCGTGTTACCGGGGATCCCCATCCTGAAGAGCTTGCGGCGCCTGCCTGGTCCATGGAGCGAAATGAAACCTTTAAGATGATCCAGGATACAATGGCGGCAAGGGAATCGTTCCAGGGGAAACGGTTTTCAAAATAGGGGCTTAACTAATCAGGGCACGGCATTGTGCCAAGGCTCTGCCTGACTATTCTGTCGATCTCTCCGCTTTCCTGCATGGATTTGATGATGGCGTTCGCCTGGCGTTTAAAATCATCCTTGTAGAAGAATCGGCCACCATCCATGTTGGTGAATCCGAGAAAACCGTGGTGAATGGAGATGGTGGGGCCTTGGACAATGGGCAGGTGGCCCTTTGCCGGATCATATAACCCGCATTCACGCATTTTAGATATCTCCCAGAGGATGGAGTGGTTGTCGTTCACGTAGACGTCGATGCGCCCTGTGGCAAGCTTCAGGATGTTCTGGCGGTTTCCATTGGCCTCTTCCACCTGGATGGTGCCGGTCTTAACGGCCAGAACAAAAACGGGATCCTTTGAAATCACAAAACCGCGGTTTTTCCCTATCCGAAGACCCATGAAGTCCTGGGGCCAATTGGCAATATTCTGCCTTTTAGTGATCTTTGGAGTGGAAAATGCCGTGAGGCGCTCCTCCAGGATCGGTACGGAATAGTCCATGTAAGGCCGCGTATTGGGATGGAAGTAGGGCGGGTAGATGGCAAATCCTTTGCCGGTTTTCAGCAGGTTGAGCCCCCGTTTCCATGGAACGGCCTTGATGGTGACGGTGTACCCGGTCATCCGGTCAAATGCCCGGGTTAAAATCCGGGTGTAGATTCCCTTGAGTGTTCCTTTTTTCTGGTAGCTGTAAGGGGGGGTAGCTTTCATCGCAATAGACGGTTACGTTGATCTGGGCATGGGCATGGAGTTGACCTGTGAAAAGCGTCAGTAACAGCGCTGTGATCAAGTATCTGCACAATTTCATCAACATCCCGTTGTTCCCAGGAATCATTGGGTTGCAACCAGCAAAACATCACTTCTGTTTATTCATACCCTTTCGGAATATAGGGTTTTACAAGCTTAGTATGACGCCCGGGATTGTGTCAACAAATACAAAAAACTTTACCTGTCCGGCCGGCAGGTGGACGCTGTTAATGCTCTGGAAAATGGTCCGAGGCCCAGTCCGTGAAGGTTCCGTCTTTTTCTCTCACAACGATGAGGCATTCCACCGTGTCGAGCCGGTTGACGATTTGGACGCCTTTTTCCGGGGGCATCACCATCAGGGCGGTTGCAAGTCCGTCTGCAAAGGTGCAGTTTGCTGCAATGACCGAGGCGCTCACCACACCTGTGACAACCGGATATCCGGTGGTGGGATCGATGATGTGGGAGTACGGTTTGTTGTCGATGGTGACAAAGTTCCTGTAGTCACCGCTTGTGGCAAGGGCCTTGTCTTTGAGCTGGATCGACCGGTAGAGGGTGCGGACGGAGGAGCCTTTTTCAGGCCTTGAAATACCCACGGTCCAGGGCAGGTTGCCAGGCTTGGTTCCCCTGGCATACACCTCTCCTCCGATTTCGACGATAAAGCTCGTAAATCCCGCCTCTTCGATCAGCCGGGCAACGGCATCGACCCCGAATCCCTTGGCAATGGAACCCAGGTCCAGGGTGACTGTGGCCACTTTTTTCCGAAGGGCGTTTTCAAGGAGTTCGATCTTGTGAAATCCGGTCTGTTTCAACAGGCGGGTGATCTGTTCCGGGGTTGGAAGCGTTGTGATCGCCTCTTTTGTGCCAAACCCCCAGAAGTCTACCAGGGGTTTCAGGGTGCCGTCCCAGGCTCCGTCTGTTAATTCATATAGCCGGTTTGCCCGTTCCATCACCCATGCAAAATCAGGGGATATGCTGAACGGCACATTTTCCTTGGACCTGTTGAACCTTGATATTTCACTTGCGGGTGAGAACATGGACATGCTCTTGTTGACCATGGCAAGCCGTGAATCGATGCGCTTTTTTAGCAGGCTGGCATCAACGCTTTTGTCCCCCATCACCGTGACGGCATAGGTCGTTCCCATGGTGAACCCGGTGAGCCGGTGCTTTTGAAGGGTGTTGGCTTTAACGCAAGGATCGCCCACAAGAAGGGTCAGGGCTGATAAAAACACAAGGGAGGACAGGATCTTTTTTAAATGGGTCATGAAGTCTTTTATCTTTGTTGCAGGTCCATAAATAAGGCGGCAGAGAACCTTAAACAGGTCCTCTGCCTTGATTTGTCAATAGCTTTTAGACGTGTTACCAGGAGTTCATCATGTCGATGCCCATGAACTTTACAACTTCGTCCTGGAACTGTTTTGACCTGAAACCAACCACCTGGAGCATATATTTCATCAGCTTGTACCCGATGGCGGTGTCGCTCTCCATAAGGTTGTTCAGGGCGGTTCTGCTGATCATCACGACGGCGCATTTCCGTGAGGTACAAAAGGCGGACAGCCGCATTTTGTAAGGAGGTATGAAACAGGACCAGCCGAAAACCTGGGATTCCGGATTCACATGGTCATGGGAGCTGATGGTGGATTCGTCCGTGGGACGCTTTGCCACCGGCATTTCAAACCTCAGGTCAACCTTGCCCTGGGTTACGATCCACATGTGCCTTGCGGGTTCACCCTCGGCAAACAGTCGTTCATCCCGTTGAAACTCCTCTTCGGAGCAGAGTTCCTGGATTTTTACCAGCTCATCGTCGGTCAGTTCTTTGAAGATCTCAAGGCTTTCGAGTGTTTCAAGACTTGTCATGGTGTTACCTCCTTTTGAAAACAGCTGTTATGCGGTTTTGATGTCAGGGTTGTAACAGAGCCTGCAGCAGTTGAGACATCGGTTGGCTTCCTTGAGTGCCTTGTCTTCGGGAAGCACGAGATCCACCTCCACAAAAGAGTCGAGCCGCTTGTCCACAGGAAGCTCAGGCATCTTGGCACGCTTCCTGGGGGTGATCCCCTTGACCGTGGTGAAGATGGACTCTTTGATTCGCCGGTGCTGGAGGGAATCGATTACGGGTTCGACCTTCTTGCCCTTGAGAAATAGATCAATGGATCTGGCAGCCCTTCGTCCGCCTCCGATTGCGTCAACAACCAGGGAGGGACCTGTTGCGGCATCCCCTGCTGTGAATACATAGGGAATGGTGGATTGAAGGGTCTCGGGGTTGTTTTCAATGGTGTTCCATCGGGTGAGCTCCAGTTCCGCCATCCTGGGATGGGGGTCCTGCTTGAAGCTGGCTTCCGGGGACTGGCCGATTGCCGTGACAATGGTGTCCACCTCAAGAAGGGTCTCGGAGCCTTCGATGGGCTCGGGTCTGCGACGGCCTGAGGCATCGGGTTCGCCAAGCTGCATCTGGAGATATTCCAGGTGGGTGACATGGTCGTCATCGTTGCCGATCACCTTTGTGGGTGCGGCAAGGAAAACAAATTCAACACCCTCTTCCTCGGAGGCGACAATCTCCACCTCATTGGCCGGCATCTCTTTTCGGGTTCGCCTGTAGACCATGTAGACCTTTTCAAGGCCAAGTCTCAGCATGGTCCTTGCGCAGTCCACGGCGGTGTTGCCGCCGCCGATGACGGCTGCGGTTTTTCCAAGGTCGAGCACTTCGCCGCCGGCCCTTCTGGAGAGCATGTCGATGCCGGTAAAGCATCCTTCAAGGTGTTCCCCGGGGATGCCCAGCTCATAATCCTGCCAGGCGCCTACACCGAGGAATACAGCGCTGTAGCCGGCCGCCATCAGGGAGCCAAGGCCGAAGTCCACGCCGAATTTTACGTGGTTGTAGCTCTTGATGCCAAGGTTGAGGATCCCTTCGATCTCCCAGTCCAGTACATCGTCCGGCAGTCTGTACTCCGGGATGCCGTAGCGGATCATTCCGCCGAGCTTCGGCATGCTCTCGAAGATGGACACCTCATGGCCCAGCCGTCTCAGGAAATAGGCACAGGAGAGGCCCGAGGGGCCGGAGCCCACAACGGCTACCTTTTTGCCGGTGTCCGGTGCGCACTTGATGGGGATCCTGGCACCTGAGAACATCTCGTAATCGGCAACAAACCGCTTGAGCTGATTGATGGAAACCGGTTCGTCTTCAATGCCCCTGCGGCACTCTGATTCACAGGGGTGGGGGCATACCCGGCCGCAGGAGAGCAGCAGCGGGTTTCGCATGCGGATCGTCTGAACCGCCCCCAGGTAGTCGCCGGCCTTGATCTGGTTGATGTACATGGGGATGTTTATCTCGGCCGGACAGGTCTGGGCGCAGGGGGCAAGGGGGTCGTGTTTCTGGTTGAACTTGAGCAGCTTTTCAGACATGCTCTTGACCTCGATGATATCCTTGGGGCATGCCTTCTGGCAGGCGCCGCAGCCCACACATTTGTTGTCGTCCACCATTGGGTGGCCGTCACTGCCCATGGTGACAGCGCCGAACTTGCACGCCTTGACGCAGTCTCCAAGTCCGACGCATCCGATGTGGCAATCCCGTTTGCCGCCAAATACCACGGCCATGGCCTTGCAGGAGGTGACGCCCATGTAATGGTACTTGTCCGTGGCCCGGGTGCCGCCTTCACACATGTTGTAGGCCTGATGGGCTTCTGCGGTTCCAGGGTCCATTCCCATGACGGCAGCAACATTGGAGATGCCTTCTGCGCTGGAGATTACGCATACGCTGGGTAATGCCTTGCCTGTGACAACGGCTTCGGCAGCAGCGCTGCACCCGGCATATCCGCATCCTCCGCAGTTGGCTCCGGCAAGGTTCTCCTCCACCAGTGCAATCCTGGGATCTTCATAAACATGAAATATCTTGGAGGCAAAGCTGAGGACGATACCGCATGCTCCGCCAAGCCCTAACATGAACAATAGTGCTTCCGTCATAATAACCTCGTATCAAAGGTTTATTTTGTTTGATATTATCATATGCGTTGTGTTTAAACCATTCCTTTGAATGCATAGAACGAAAGGGCGATCATTCCTGCGGTGACAAGACCCAGGGATGTGTCCTGGAGTGGTTGTGGAACCCGTGCGATGTTGATTCTCTCCCTGAGGCCTGCAAAAAGCACCAGGGCAAGACCGAATCCAATGGCGTAGCTGAAGGAAGCCACCGTGGCCTGGAGAAAGGTGTACTCCTCCTTGATGTTGATAAGACAGGCACCCATGACCGCACAGTTGGTCGTGATCAGGGGGAGGAAGATTCCAAGGCCTGCGTAAAGGCCCGGGATGCTCTTCTTGAGGAACATCTCCACAAATTGCACCAGGGAGGCGATTACCAGGATGAAGGAGAGGGTTCGCAGGAATTCGATGTTCAACGGTTTTAACAGGTAGGTGTCGGTGATCCAGGTGATGATCCCCGCCATGACCAGTACGAACACAACGGCCATACTCATTCCTGCGGCGGTCTCCATTTTTTTGGAGGTGCCAAGGAAGGGGCAGTTGCCGAGGAACTGGGCAAGGAGAATGTTGTTTACAAATATGCAGCTGATGGCAAGAACAAAATAGTCAGTCATTGCAATGCTCCTTATTTTTTACCTATGAGGTTCATCAGGCAGAGCATGAGCCCAAGGCAGACAAAGGCGCCAGGCGCCTGAACCATGAAGGTGAAGGGTTGAAAATCAGGCCCGAACAGGGGTGTTCCGAGGATGGTTCCGGCTCCCAGGCTCTCCCGGACAGCTCCCAGAGCGCCAAGGGACAGGGTGAATCCGATACCCATGCCAAGCCCGTCAGCAATTGCCATATGGGGGGCGTTCTTGCCTGCAAATGCTTCAGCCCGGCCCAGCACGATACAGTTAACAACGATGAGGGGGATGAAGATACCGAGCTTGAGAAACAGCTCGTAGACAAAGGCCTGCATCAACAGCTCCACGATGGTTACAAAGGTGGCGATGATGACGATGTAGCAGGCGATCCTTACCTTTGCGGGGATGATATTTCTCAACAGGCTGACAAGGAAGTTTGAGCAGATAAGTACAAAGGTCGTTGCCAGCCCCATTCCGATTCCGTTTTCAACGCTCTGCGTTACCGCAAGTACAGGACAGAGCCCCAGGACCAGTCTGAACGGGGGGAGCTCGGCCCAGAGTCCTTTTGTGAATTCTTTTGCAATGGATTGAGCCATAACTATTGTCTCCTAATTGGCCAAGTTTGTGATCTGGTTGTTGATCTCAGGTTTCAGCTTTGTATAGAGTTCCTGGGCCTTTGTTGCCGCAAGGCAGACACCTTTGGAAGTGATGGTGGCCCCGGACATGGCATCAATGGCACCGCCGTCGCTCTTGACTGAAAAACCATTTTCAAGGGACTGGCCTTCGAACTGGCTGGCAAAGGAGGGGTCATCCTTGGCCCTGGAACCCACCCCGGGTGTTTCACTGTGGGTGGTTACCCTTACGCCGATGACGGTGTCGGTCTCAAGATCAATGCCGACCATGAGGCCGATCGCGCCTTCAAAACCTTTGCCCTTTGTTTCAAAGGCAACGGAAGCGGCTTTACCGTCCTGTTTGCCTACAAAAAAGGTGTTTTCAATGCCGTCGGTTGTGAGCTTGAAACGATCCTGTAACGGGTCGTTGGAAACGTCGCTGAGGATGGCCTTGATCGCCGGCGCTTTCTCAAATTTGAGAACCTGATTTTCAATTCGATCCTGTGTGTTACTTCTGACTGTGGCAAGCAAGCCGCCTGAAAAGGCGCTTAAAACAGTCAGAACAACAACCATGCTAATCATTTCACGCATTGTTCACACCCTTTCCAAGCGCTTTGGGCCTGATTCTGTCGATGAGGGGGTTAATAAGGTTTATCAAGAGAATCGCAAACACGGTACCGTCGGGATAGGAACCGATGTTTCTGATGAGGATTGTCATCACTCCTCCCATGGCTCCGTAGATGATCATGGGCACCAGATTGACCGGGGAAGATGAGTTCTCCGTTGCAAGGAAAAAGGCACCCAGGAGCGTATACCCGGTAAAGAGGTGGAACAGGGGAGATGCGTAGATATCCGGATTAACGAGCCTGAAGAGAAAGGCGGTGAGAAGTATACCTGCCACATAGGACAGGGAGATCTCCCACCGGATGTAGCCCCTTAATATCAGGTAGATTCCGCCAAGGATGATGCCTGCCCCAAAGACGGTGCCGATGGAGCCAACCTGGCATCCCATGGCAAGATCCCGGGTCTGGAACAGGTCCATGGCCGCGACACCCTGGTGTTTGAGGGCTGCCAGGGGGGCCAGGGCGGTGAAGCCGAACTCATAGTTGAGCAGGGCTGCGTCAAAGTCGAAAATTTGCTTCCAGGAGACCAGGAGCACTGCGATTCCAACGACTGCGGGGTTAAAGGGATTGCCTCCGATACCCCCGTAAATCATCTTGCCCACCACAACCGCTATCAGGGTTCCGATCAGGACGATCCACCAGGGAGCTGTTGCAGGAAGCATCATTCCGACGAGCATTCCTATAGCAGCTGCGTCGTAATCGGCGATTGTGATGTCCCGTTTTGAGATGAAGTTAAAGGCAAGCTCCCAGAGTATGGCCGAGGATACTGCCAGGGAAAGGACGCCAAGGGCAGGCGCACCAAACTTGAGAATACCGAAAATTGCCGCAGGAAGTGCTGCCAGGATGAGGTTCAGATTCATTGTTGCTATGGTGTCGCCATCATGCCAGAACGGGGCGTGGGATACGGTGTATTTGTTCTGTTTATGCATTGGTTGCCTCCGATTCCAGTTCTGTCAGCTGGTGCTTTCCAAGTCGAATGTATTGAAACAGAGGGATTCGTGCGGTGCAGACGTAGCTGCACAGTCCGCATTCAATGCAGGACTGAAGATCAAAACTGTCGGCAGCCTCCTCATACAAGTCCGCTTCAAGGTATCGAACCAGCAGGTTGACAGGTACATTGGCTGGGCAGGCCCGGACACATTTTCCGCAGTTGATGCAGGGGTAGTCGGATACATAGGGTATCTCCTCCCTGTCCTGGATCTGGATGGTATCCATGGCCGGCTCCACCGGATGGTAGAGGGTGTAGGCGGCGAATCCCGTCATGGGGCCGCCGATGATGATTCTGTCCCTCTCGTTGGTCTGGAGGTTGAACTGCTTGAAAATTCGGTGAAGGGGGGTGCCGATGACCGCCTTTACCAGGTGTCTGGTCCCGTCCTTGGCGATAACCGTCAGGACTTTATCGTAAACCGGATCTTTTTTAGTATAAGTCCTGGCCAGGGAGATGACCGCCTCGACGCTCATGAATGTGACCCCGTGATCTTCACAGGTGGCACCCGGAAGCACGGTGATCTCCAGGTGGTCCTTCATGACCATCTGGGGCAGGGCCTTGGGATAGACCCGGGAGACTTTGAAGACCTGTACTCCTTCTGAAGAAAGAGCGTCGTTGCCGTTCTCAGGTACGGTGATGGCGATCTTTGCGACCCCGGTCATCTGTCTGAGAATCTGTATGCCGCGTTTGATCTCTTCTTTTGCCGTTGCCAGCAGGTACTGCCGGGTGGTGGACATGAGGTCTGAATCGCTTCCCTCGATCACCAGGGTGTTGATTTTGCGGTCCGGATCAAGGAAACGGGACAGGGACGGAGCTCCCGGCAGGGAGCGGAGAAAGCTGTCAGCGGATTTGAGATCGGGTGTCTCTGCAAATTCTGCAAATTCGTTTTCGCTGGTGTCTTTCTCATCACGTTCAACGATGAAATAGGTAGCAATGGTACCGAAGTCCCCTGTGTAGGAGGCGATGGAGGTTATGGTACCGGAAACGGGTGATACAGCGTACTCGGTGCTCTCTTTGTAGAGAAAGAGTCGCTCTCCCCTCTTGACCATGTCCCCTTTTTTGATCAGGGTTTCCCGAGTACTGTCCAGGGGTTCGTGGAGCAGAAGCACTAATCTGGGGGGGATTGGAATTGTTTCCGGTTTCTTGGGATCGGGCTCTACCCGATCGCACAAGAGCCTGGGGCCAGTTAATTTGATAAATGATCTCTTAATCATAACAAACCTTTATCTGGAAATAATGATTCATGCTTGGAGCCGGTTAAGTAGCGGTCAGGCCGGGTTACCGACTATATCGCATGGCATGAGTTGCACTCCACGGGGCCAGCTCCTGCATCTTCGTGACATCCCTTGCACTGGGCGTGGAATGCGTCTGCCCGGCCGGGCATCTCCTCGTCGCCGGTGGCTTCGTGACACTCGCTGCAGTTGTAAACCTCATCATCCTCGATATTGTGGTGACAATCCACACAAGACAGATCATAGTCAGCCTTGTGGGTCATGTGACCGAACAGAACTTTTCCAGCAGCATTTTGAAACATGAGCCGTACGGGTTCTTCCGGTGCTGGCGGGGGGAATGAGGCATAACAGACTATGCCGGTGATTAGAAGTACGATAGCAAGGAGCAGGGTGATCTTCAGGTCTTTCTTCGGGGTCATGGTGTTTTGCCCTCATCGTCTAAAAATCGTTAGTAAAAATCGAACGATAAAACGAAAAAAAAACTTTGATTCATTTATCGCAGAACCAGTCAAGTTTCAAGCAAAAATTAAATTTTTTTAATGAATAGCCATTAAATGCGGGGGGTCAGGATTCCTTTTGTCTAGAAATTCTGATGAGGAACGGCTTGAATTCCTTGTTGTTGGAGAGGGTGTTGCTGATTCTCCGTATGATGACAAAGGACAGGGCAAAACATGTAAGACCTGCCAAAAGGGAGGTGACGGATGGGTCGGTCCCGAATCGGGGAGCAAGGGACTGGCCTGTGGCAGCCCCTGCAATTAGAAGGATGATTGGAAAAATGTAGAGCATGAAGGTCAGTTTGAGCAGGGGAGCGGTCTTGAAACCGATAACGACACGATCTCCTTCACAGGCGTTTATGGTGTTGCTTACCTGGACAATCTGTTCTTTGCTCTTGTCGTTTGATTCGCATGAGTCGCATGCGTCGCATGACTCGCACGCTTTGGAACGTACTGTTTTTACCCATGCCATTGATCTGTTGGTGCCGGTGATGATACCTTCTTCTGTAAACATAGTTTGGATCTTTCAATTCTAAAATTAAAATCAGATGAAAACCTTGACGGATTTCAGGCTCAAGTGTGTTCAGGCATAAAGGCTTATGCCCATGGCTCTCTTTTTTAGTTCATAGTTCCGTTCGAGTTGCCGGCGTTCCTGCTGGTACTCTCGTTCTATTTTCTGCTTCCTGGTGTTGTGCTGCTGTTCCAGTTCCTCCTGTTTGCCGGCATGCTCCGCTTGAAGCGCCCGGGCTTTCTGGGAAAGTTTAAGGTCGTAACTCGATTCTTCGGTTGATTTCTCGTTCTTTTGCACAGCGGAGGTGAGAAGGGGTGTTGTCTGCGCTCTGCCATACTGCTGTTGCTGTGATGCTTCCATGCCGGATGTTACTGTCGGCATTGGTCTCTCCTCCTTAGTTATAAAGCTCCGGAGGTCAGGCCACCAAGTCAACTACTTTACTGGGACCCTGGTTCTGCCTCGGGGCTTCGGTGGTGGGCGGCGGTGACTCAGAGGCCGGCGGTGGCTCCTGGGTTGCCTGTTCTGCTCGAAGGACTTCCCGTGCCCGGTCGGTGATGGAAACCTGGAACGCCTGGTTCGAAAGATCCACACTCTTCTGGTCACTGGTGGTCGTGGACGGCTCCGGGGTTTTCTGATTCACCGGGGGAGTGGCAGGGGCTGTCGCCTCAAGGTTTTGTGTCTGAAAATAATGATTTGAGGCGGATACACTGTTGATAGCCATTATTAACCTCCCAAGTTCTTGGTTGCTTACCTATATAAAGAATATACCTTTGAATTTGTTAAAGTCAATTTTTTTATTTTTTATGTTGACAAGGGTTTAGTGTCGGGGTATAAGTCTCGGGTCTTTCGGCGATAGAGAGACGTTCTGCTCCCCAGTAGCTCAGTTGGCAGAGCGAGTGGCTGTTAACCACTTTGTCCGCGGTTCAAATCCGTGCTGGGGAGCCACAAAACAAATAACTCGTTACGAGTTTGAATAAAGCATGGCTTTGAGCCGAAAATTATCTCAAGGCCTTGCTGATTTAAGAGTTCTGTTCCCCAGTAGCTCAGTTGGCAGAGCGAGTGGCTGTTAACCACTTTGTCCGCGGTTCAAATCCGTGCTGGGGAGCCACAAAACAAATAACTC
>JAQYWC010000066.1 GCA_030145245.1 Desulfobacterium sp. | reverse complement strand
TAACGACAATAAGCTAAGCCTGACCCCAATGAATTAAGTGAAAAGGTTGATGTTGGGCCGGGCCACGGTTTCAGGATTGGTTTCAAACACCCGGTCGATGTTCTCCCTGAGGTTTTCCATGGTATCTGCCTTGAGCAGCTGTTTGCAGATGCTGTGCCCGAACCTGAAGCCTGCCGAAAAATAGGGGATGAATTTTTTGTAGAGCCGGACGGCAAAGGCCTCGTCATGGTATTTCAGGAGAAGCTCGGTCATCCGGGTCGCCATGTGATGGTAGGTGGTGGCGTCAGGCTCAAACCCCTGGCTCCACTCTGCAAATATCCAGGGCTTTGCAATGGCCATGCGGCCGATGGAGAGGCCGTCACACCCAGTTTGTTCCAGCATGGTTGATGCATCATTTATATCAAAGAGGTTGCCGTTGCCAAACACGGGGATGGAGACCGCTTCTTTCACCATGGCGATCTGTTCCCATCTGGGCGGCCTGGAACGCCGGTCCGGGGCCACCCTTGGGTGGAAAACCATGGCATCGGCGCCTGCATCTTCAAACCGCTTTGCCATGTCCGTTGCAAGGGTGGGATTGTTTTCCCAGCCAGTGCGGAACTTGACAAAAACCGGGATGGAGACCGATTCCCTCACCCGGGCCACGATCTCGGCTGCAAGGGCCGGGGTCTTTAACAGCTCTGCGCCGCATCCCCGCTTGCAGATGGCCGCAACCGAGCAGCCGAAGTTCAGGTCCACGCCGAAAAAACCCTCCCGTTCGATGCGTTGGGCCGCCGCAGCCATGGAAGCCGGGTCCGGGCCGAAGATCTGGCACACAAGACTTGGGAGTTCCTCCTCCCGCCATTTGAATACCGGGGAGACCCTGGGATTTTCATGGGGAAGGGCCTTGGCGCTGCACATGCCCGTGAACAGAAGGCCGTAGCCGCCGAATTCCGAGACAAGCTCCCTGAATGCCACATGACCAAGGCCTGCCATGGGTGCGAGAAAGAGCCTGTTTGCGACTTTTCTTCCCTTGATGGTGATGCTTTGCTGTATATAGCTTGTGTACTTATCGTTGTCTGTCATCGATCCTTGTTATACCCCATAGTTCATGTTGACATCTTTCCATGCCTGTAATAATTTGATAACTCATTTTTAAAGTCAGGAATAATAATATGAATGAGAGGCACGAACAAGAGAAAAAACAGTTCATCAAGCTCCTGGGCCAGGAGGGTGTGGATGAACTTGATAAACGATTTCAAGTTCTTGAGTCGTTTTTAAAGAGTGAAAACCATGAAACCTGCCCTGAGATATCCATGCGGCTCGAACAGGAGGGGCTTACTTTAGGGCCGGGATTCGTTGCAGAGACCATGGAGCTTCTGTGCAGGTTCGGGTTTGCCCACAAGCTGAAATTCGATGACGGCCCTCCCAGGTATGAGCACCGTCACCTGGGCCTTCACCATGATCACATGGTCTGCACCAAGTGCGGAATCATCATCGAATTCAGGGACGAAACCCTGGAACGGCAGCAGGTGGATCTTGCTGCGGCCTATGGCTTTCACATGCTCCAGCACAAAATGGAGATCTACGGTATCTGTGGCGACTGCCTGAAAAAGCGGTCCATGCTGGTGCCCCTTTCCAGGACAAAACAGGGGGAGTTTCTGGTCATCAAGGGATTTGAAGGTGGAAAAAAGGCCCAGATGCGCCTCACTTCCATGGGGCTCAGGATTGGAGACACCATCGAAGTGGTCTCCACCCAGGCCGGGGGCCAGCTTGTCATCGCCCTTGGCGACAACCGGTTTGTCATGGGACAGGGTCTTGCCCAGAAGGTGAGGGTCGAGCATGTCTGCCATCATCCCCATGTGGCTCTTCCGAAGCCGCGATGTTTGAGGAGGTGTCAAAGAACCGGAGAGACGATTCCACTGAGTCAGATGAAGGAGGGCCAGGAGGGGGTCATTGCACGGGTGGCCGGGGAGACCCGTTTGAGAAGGCGAATACTTGAGATGGGCATCAACCGTGGTGCCACCGTTTATGTTGAAAAATATGCTCCCCTGAAGGATCCCATTGAGTTGATCGTCAAGGGGTACCATGTTTCCATGCGTGTTGAGGAGGCGGCCCACATCAGTGTCGAAGGGGTGAGAACGGTGACCAAGCGATGAAGTGTCTGACAATAGCCCTGGCTGGAAATCCCAATTGCGGTAAGACCACCATATTTAATAATCTCACCGGCGCCCGGCAGAAGGTCGGCAACTGGCCCGGGGTAACGGTGGAGAAAAAAGAGGGGACGATCAAACGGAACGGGTACCAGCTGAAGGTGGTGGACCTGCCCGGCACCTATAGTCTTACCCCCTTTTCAATCGAAGAGATTGCGGCCAGGGATTTTATCCTCAACGAAAAACCCGATGTGGTTGTTAACATCATCGATGCCGCTAACCTTGAGCGGAGCCTCTACCTTGCCATGCAGATCATGGAGCTCGACCGCCCCGTGATCTTTGTTCTTAACATGGCCGATCTTGCAAAATCCAAGGGGATCACCATCAACGCTGAAAAGCTCTCAGCACTGTTGAGCCTGCCTGTTATCTTTACCGTGGGGAACCGGGGGCAGGGTACCGATCTTCTTGTGGAGACAGCCATCAAGGAAGCCCTTGCCGGGCCAAAGGGCAAGGAGGGACGCAGGGTTACCTATAACCGGGAGATCGAAGCCTTTATCCGGGAGATCGAGACCTCCATCGATGAGACCGGCCTCAACCTGGATTCCTGGCCCAGGCGATGGGCGGCCATCAAGTTGTTGGAAGATGACCAGGTGGTGGAGGAGAACCTTGCCGCCATGGAGGAGGGCCGGGTGGATGAGGTGCTGGCCGTGGCCGAACGCTCCCGCTCCCGCATGGAGGAGCTTTACTATGATGAGCCCGAGATTGTCCTGACCGACGAGCGCTACGGATTCATTGCCGGGATTGTCAGGGAGGCGGTTACCGTGTCTGCCAGAAAACGGGCGGACATTTCCCGGAACATCGACCTTGTCCTGACCAACCGGTTTCTCGGTTTTCCCATTTTTATCTTTTTTATCTGGGCCATGTTCCAGCTCACCTTCAGCCTGGGTGTCTATCCCATGGAGTGGATCGACTCCGGCGTGACCCTGTTTTCATCCTTTCTGGATACCCTGCTGCCCCAGGGGATGTTCAAGGATCTTCTCCTGGACGGTATTGTAGCAGGCATCGGCAGCGTTATTGTTTTTTTGCCCAATATTCTGATCCTGTTTTTTTGTATCGCCCTGTTCGAGGATACCGGCTACATGGCTCGGACCGCCTTTCTCATGGACAGGATCATGCATACGGTGGGGCTACACGGTAAATCTTTTATTCCCATGCTCATGGGATTTGGATGCAGCGTGCCCGCCATCATGGCAACCCGGGCCCTTGAGAACAGGAAGGACAGGATTCTGACCATCATGATCACGCCTTTTATGTCCTGCTCAGCCAGGCTGCCGGTCTACATCGTCCTGGCAGGGTCGTTTTTTGCCGAACGGGCCGGCACCGTCATCTTTGGTCTCTATGCCACGGGCATTTTCATTGCCATCCTCTCCGGAAGGCTGTTTCGTTCCACCCTGCTCAAGGGAGAGGACGCCCCTTTTGTTATGGAGCTTCCCCCCTACCGGGTTCCCATGTTCAAGAGTCTCATGATCCACATGTGGGACCGCAGCAAGATGTTTCTGAGAAAGATGGGCGGCGTGATCCTTGTGGGGTCCATCATCATCTGGGTCTTCTCCACCTTTCCTAAGGATCCCGGTGTTTCGGCCCGCTATTCCGATGATATTTCCAGGGTGACCAGCGAGTACGCCCAGAAGATGGCTGCGGCAGATCCGGCCCTGCAAAAAGAGCTTGCCCAAGAGGTCGGGGCAAGGGTTGCCGCCCTTGAAAAGGAGAGGGACAAGGAACTTGTGGAAAACTCCTTTATCGGACGGTTTGGCAAGGTGCTGGAACCCGTCTTTGCGCCCGTTGGCATCGACTGGCGGGCCGGTGTGGCCCTGGTGACCGGGCTGGTTGCCAAGGAGGTGGTGGTCTCCACCATGGGGGTTCTCTACGGCGCGGGGGACGATGAGTCCGACGCCCTGAACCATGCCCTTCATAATGCCGGAATGACGCCGCTTTCGGCGCTCTCCATCATGGTGTTTGTGCTGCTCTATATTCCCTGTATCGCAACGGTTTCAACCATCTGGAAAGAGGCTTCCGGGCAATGGGCCTGGTTTAACCTTTTATATACGACAGGCGTTGCATGGAGTCTCTCTTTTCTGGTATACCAGGGTGGAAAATTGTTAGGCTTTGGATAGAAAACCAGGAGGTGTATTTTGTGTTCAATACCAAGTTTTAGTAGACATATAAAGAGGAAGAAAGGAGTAGGGGTGTGGTCTCTGGTCTGCTTTCTTTTCATGGCGACCATGTTTTGCCAGGTTGCCTGGGCAGGAGAGCGGCTTTGCGTCACATCCAAGATCGCCAATGTAAGGTCAGGTCCCGGAACCAACCACGAGACCCTTTGGAAAATGGAGACCTTTCACCCCTTTATTGTTATCGAAAAAAAGGGTGGCTGGTACAGATTTAAAGATTTTGAAGGGGACGTTGGCTGGGTTCACAAATCCATTGTCGGAAAGATCCGTTCCGTTATTACCGTCAAGGATAACTGCAATGTCCGCTCCGGCCCGGGACCAAAAAATGCTGTTGTTTTTACGGTGGAAAAGGGTGTTCCGTTTAAGGTGCTTCAGAAAAAAGGAAACTGGCTTCGGGTGGAACATGGTGACGGCGACAGGGGTTGGATCTATAAGACCCTTGTCTGGTAAGCATTTACAACTTATAATTGTTTAGAGAGAGGAAAAAATGGTCGATAAAATATCAAATGCGCGTAAAAAAGAGCTTGAACAGCCGGATCCTTTTCTGGAGGCATTGCAGGGGTATGCCAATGCTTACACAAAATACAGGAAACAGATCGCCATGGGCGTATGTGCCGTGGTTGCTGTTGTTGCCATCTTTTCCGGAACGATCTACAGCATTAACCGCTCCGAGGAGAAAGCTTCCGAATTCCTGGCCCAGACCCTCTCCCGGTACAGCGATGCGGACCCGGTAAAGGGGTATGAAACGGTGAAGGATGATGTTGCCGAGTTCCTCGAGTCCTATCCCAACACGGCCGCAGCTACCCAGGCCAGGGTCCGGTTTGCCGAGATCTCATTCAAGGCGTCTGAGTTTGAGGAGGCCCATAAGATGTATCTTGCCGCCCTGGATGATTTCAAGGGCGACCAGGTCATGGAAAATCTATTGCAGGCATCCCTGGGCCGTACCTGCCAGGCCATGGAGCGCCATGATGAGGCTGAAACCTGGTTCAGGAAAATCGCCGATGGCAAGAGCTCCCTTCTGAAGGGGGAGGCCCTGTTTAACCTGGGCGTGCTCCTGGCAGATAAAGGGGATACAGCCGAAAGCCAGAAGTTGTTTAAAACCCTTGTCTCCGACCATGGCGAGTCTTTCTATAAGCCTATGGTGGAGGCCCGGATCAACGATTGATCTGAACAGCTATTGTTAAAACTTAAAAAGGCTGCCTTGGAAATTGTTTCCAGGGCAGCCTTTTTAAGAAAAGGAGGAAAAAGATGAAAGGCTAATCTTTGTTAGCCTTACATTTATCTATGCAAACAGCTTGCCACTTTGTTGTTCTGCCTTTCTTTTTTTTTAGTTTCTTGCCCAAAGCCCTGTTAATCCCACCTTTGTTTCCATTATTTAAATTCTGACCTGTTTTTGAGCCGGATTTTGGCATGGGATTTTGGTCAAAAAGTTCAAAATTTTGAACCGGTACGGATGGTTTTTTGTCGTTCCCTGGTCCCAATGGTCGACAATCAGGCGGTGTTGGCGTATTTGCCCTGGGGTTCAAAAAAATGAATCCATCTGCAGAATCGGGAAGGGGTGGCGGTCAAGGCCCGGTTTTTCAACCCTGATTCATGTTCATAATCTTGAACTTTTTATAACTTGTACTTTTTGAGCTTCTGGTTCAACCCGCTCTTGCCGATGCCCAAAAGCTTGGCCGCCCGGGTCTGGACATTGCCGGTGAGCATCATCGCCCTCTGGATCATTCTCTTTTCAACGGCGGCAAGGGTTTCTGACAGGCCGGCATTCTCGGGAATGCCATCGAGTTGAAGCGGGGCTGAGATGGGTTGCCGCATCTTCAAGGGAAGGTCGGCCGGGGTGATGCGGTCGTTTGAGGAGAGGATCACGGCCCGCTCTATGGTATTTTCAAGTTCTCTTACGTTTCCGGGCCAGGCGTGGTCGAAAAACAGCTGGGCCGCTTCCTGGTTTACCCCGGTTACAGGTTCCGTTGATTTGCGTTCATTGGAGTATTTTTCGATGAAGTGGTTGATCAGCAGGGGGATATCATCCTGGCGCTCCCGGAGGGGGGGGATCACGGCCTTTACCACATTGAGCCTGTAGTAGAGATCTTCCCTGAAATTGCCGTTCTCGACCTCATCTTCAAGGTTCTTATTGGTTGCTGCAATCAGGCGGAAGTCAACGGTAAGCGGGTTTGTGCCCCCGACCCGCTCAAAGGTTTTTTCCTGGACCACCCGCAATAATTTCACCTGGAGGCTCATGGGGAGTTCCCCTATCTCATCGAGAAACAGGGTGCCCTGGTCGGCCATTTCAAACCGTCCCTTTCGCATGGCCGCAGCCCCGGTAAAAGAGCCTTTTTCATGGCCGAACAGCTCGCTCTCAAGAAGGCTCTCGGCAAAGGCCGAACAGTTGACGGCCACCAGGGGCTTGGCTTTTCTGGGGCTGTTAAAGTGGATGGATCGTGCCACCAACTCTTTTCCCGTGCCGCTCTCTCCCTCGATGAGGATGCTGGCGTTGGTCGGAGCCACTTTTTTGATGGTTTCATAGAGCTCCTGCATGGGTTTGCTCTTGCCGATGATGTTGCCAAAGCTGTAGGCCGCGCTCACGGCGTCCCTTAAAATGGTGTTCTCCTGCACAATTCCGTGGATCGAGATCGCCTTTGAAATATGGGCCACCAGGGTTTCGTTCTCAAAGGGTTTGAGAATATAGGTGTAGGCGCCTTTGTGCATGGCCTCCACCGCCTTTTCAACGCTCCCGTAGGCGGTCATGACAATGACGGGCATGTCCGGGGTGATCTCCTTGATCTTTTTCATCAGTTCGATTCCGTCCATGCCTGGCATGTTCACATCGGTGAGCACAAGATCGATGCGCTGGTCATTGAGAATGTCCAGTGCCATGAGGCTGCTTGCTGCCGTAACCGGTGAAAATCCCTCTTCCTTGAGGACCTCTCCCAGGATGGTGGGGTAGTTTTTTTCATCATCAACGATCAGGATCTTTTCCATATTGTTAATTCTCCTCTGCCGGCAGGATGATCTCCACCTGGACGCCGGTTGATTCTCTGTTTGAAAGCTCTATCTCACCGCCGTGGGATTCGATGATGTTTTTGACGATGCCAAGTCCCAGGCCTGTGCCCATCTCCTTTGTGGTGAAAAAGGGGTTCCATATTTTTTTTAAGTTTTCTTCACCAATACCGCTTCCCTGGTCTTCAAACAGGATGACCACCTCGGTGTCATCATAAAACAGGCTGATGATGATTCTGCCCTCATCCTCCATGGCCTGGAAGGAGTTGAGAAAGATGTTCAGAAACGCCTGGTAGAGCATGGAACTGTCGGCCAGGATTCCCGGAATGTTGTCGCTGAAGCGCTTCTCGATCTCAATCCCCTTTTCAAGGATTTTGGGTTCTAAAAAGGAGATGTTTTTTTCGATGATATCCTCGATTCTGCAAGGGCGGAGGTCGGGTTTCATGGGCCGGGCAAAATCCAGAAAATCCTTGATGATGTTGTTGAGCCGGACAGACTCTTCAACGATGATATCGGGAATGGTGGTGGCGGTGTCAAGCTTTGCCATCTTTTTCTTCAGCAACTCGGCTGAGCTCTTGATGATTCCCAGGGGGTTCCGGATCTCATGGGAGACCCCGGCGGTCATCTCCCCGATGGCGGAGAGGTGTTCGGCTCTCCTGAGCTTTTCTTCCAGTTTCAGTTGTTCCAGATTTCGCCGGTCTATAATGTTTTCGCCCTGTTTTACGACAAATATGAGAACGATAAAGAGGATGCCCATGACGATGCAGCAGGTGACCGTCACCATCACCTGGAGCCTGAAAATCTTCTGGTAGTCCTTGGAGACATCCTGGACGATTTCCACGACTCCGAGCACCGGACCCGAGATGGAGGAGAGGGGTTTTTCTGCCCGAAGGGGGGCAAAGGTGACGATCTTGGTCTCCTTTGGCACACCTAAAAAAAGCTCCAGGGAGGAGCCCTTTTGCACCAGGCGGGAGCTTGACGTACTTTTTACAGCGTTTTCGTAGCCTGAACCGCCGGCATTTTTCGTGCCGATTCTGGTTTTGTCAAAGCTGTAGGAGATGATGTTGTTCATGTCGTAGATGTTGACTGTTTCCACGTTAAAACTGTGGAGGGTGGTCTTGACCACCCGGTCCATCCGTTTGAACTGGGCTTCCTCCCTGAGTTTTATCTGGCCGTATTTCAGGACGACCGGGATGATGAACTGCAGAAAGACCTGGTGGTTGAGGTTCTCCACAAGAAGGTGGGCATACTCTTCGTTTTTCTGTTGGAGAATGCTTCTTACCCAGTGGGTGTTGATGGCCGAGATGATGATGGTGGCGGCAAACATGACAACAAGGCTGGTAAAGGTAAAATATTTGACCAGCCGGAAAGGCCTTTTCTCCTTTATATCATGGTGTTTCATTCTTTAATCTGACCCCGTCCTTTTTACAAAAATAAGTCGGCAGGGCCGTCTCTTTTGCATCTGAAAATCGCTGTTTTTTTATCCAATCGATGATTGTTCTTGACTTAACATCAATATACGATACTTTAAGAACTGTAAGTATAGTAGTAATACCTCTGGTTATCAACCTTAAAATATGGCGCGTCACTCTTTTGCTCGCCTGTGGCGCCGATGTCTCTTTAATGTCTTTTCAGGCCGACAGAGTAGGTACTATGCTTTTTAGAAAACGTGATCATCTTGTGGGACTGGACATTGGATCTTCCCTGATAAAGGTTGCTGAGATCAAGGAGACCTCCAGGGGGCCGTTGCTTAAAAAGTTCGGCATAGCAAAGATAGCCCCGGGATCCATTGTCGATGGAAGCATCCAGGATGTCGGAGGGATTGCCAATACGATTCGCACCCTTTTCAAGACCCACAAGATCAAAGAGAAGAACGTCGCCATCTCCACTGGCGGTTACTCGGTGGTTATCAAGACCATCAGCCTCCCAACAACATCGGAACAGGAACTCCATGAGTCGATCCGCTTTGAGGCGGAACAATACATCCCCTATGACGTCGAAGATGTGAATATCGATTTTCAGATCCTGGGAACCAGCGCTTTTTCCCCGGATCAGATGAACGTTCTTTTGGTGGCCGTGAAAAAGGATCTGGTCGCGGAATATATGGACCTGACCCACATGGCCGGGCTTAATCCCTGCATCATCGATGTGGACACCTTTGCACTCCAGAACATCCATGAACTCGTTGATACGGGGAGCGACGATCATGTGGTGATGTTGGTGGACGTGGGGCATTCAAAGACTTCCCTGAACATTCTCAAGGGGACGACCTCGTTGATGATGCGGGATAACTCTTCCGGAATTGCCCAGATTATTGAGGAGATCGTTGCTGCAACCGGGTGCACCCCCGGGCAGGCCGAGGATGCTCTTTGGGGGCGGGAATCCGGGGGGATACCCCAGGAAGAGGTTGATGCGATCCGTGGCACCATTGTGCAGAAATGGTGTTCTGAAATTTACAGTGTTGTGAATACTTACCAGTCCAAGTCCAGTGAAGGAATCTTGGACAGGGTGGTGCTGTGCGGGGGAGGGGCCTTTGTGGAAGGGTTTTCCGACAGTCTGGCGGCGGAGGTTGCGGCAGAGGTTGCCATCCTTGACCCGTTTTCCGGGCTGATCATTGATGAGGAGCTGTTTCCAGACGCTCTGCTCACAAAAATGGCCCCCCTGGCCCCCATTGCTCTTGGCCTTGCCTTAAGAAAAGTGGATGACAAATGATACGGATAAATCTATTACCATTCAGGGCCGCACGGCGGAAAGAGAACATTCGGCGCCAGGTCTCCGTTTTTGTCCTGATGATCGTTCTTTTTGTTCTGGGGCTTGCCTATTATACCATTCATCTTGATAAAAAAAAGGATCTGATCCGGTCCGAGATAAACGGTGTCAAGTCACAGATTGCCCTATACAAGGAGAAGGCCGATAAGGTCACCAGGATAAAGAAAAATCTCGCCGTCCTCGAGCGGAAACTTGCCATCGTCAAGTCCCTTGAGTTAAAGAGGCGGGAACCTGTGGAACTCCTCGATACCATGACGTCACTTGTTATTCCCAAACGGATGTGGCTGACCAGCCTGAAAACCGGAGAGTCCATGGTGGCCCTGAACGGAATCGCCTTTGACAACAAAACCGTGGCGGATTTCATGACCCGGCTCGAAGCGTCCCCGCTTTTTATCAATGTGGATCTGAAAAATCTCAAGAGGAAAACGATTGATAAGACCATTCAGATGAAGGAGTTTGAGCTGATTTGTCAAAAAGCAATTCCTAATATTTTAGACAAACCGGGTAATGTGAAAAAATGAAAAATGAGCACAAGGAGAGTATCAGCGACAAAATCGGTAAGAAGACCGCCCCGGTTTTTGAAAAGATCGGGAACCTCACCATGGTTCAGAGAATCCTTGTGTGTGTGGTCACCTTTGCACTGCTTTCGGCAGGGTATGTCTATTTCCTCTACATGCCGAGGCAGAAGGAGATGAAACGGCTTGAGAATGAGCTTACCACCCTTGAAACCCGGCTTGTGTCCTATAAACAAAAGGCTGCAGCCCTTGAAAAATATGAAAAAATGATGGCCCAGGTCCAGGCCAGGTTCAACCTTGCCATGACCGCCCTGCCAGACAAAAAGGAGATCCCTTCCCTCTTGACCGGCATCTCAAGATCCGGCAGTAACGCAGGTCTGGAATTTGATCTGTTTCAGCCCAAGGCCGAGGTCCAGAAGGAGTTCTATGCCGAAATTCCCGTGGCGGTCAAGGTGCAGGGGAGGTATCATGAGTTAGCCACCTTCTTCGATCTGGTGGCCCGGCTCTATCGGATTGTAAACATCAACGATATCAGCATTAAGTCCCGGAGTAAGTCAGACGGCCTTGAAGCATCCTGCAATGCTGTCACCTATATGTTTGTCGAAAAAAAGAAGGATGTAAAAAAATAAATGAGACAGATCATGCATGCCAGCCTTGAAAGAGTAATCGTATTTATCTTTTTTGCCCTGGTGGTTCTGACCTCGTGTCAAGATCAACCGGAACAGACGGTTGCACCGGAACCGACCGTTGTCTCCGTACCGATAACAGCGAAGAAGGTGGCACCAATACCACCGAAGCAGGAAACAGCAATACCTCCGAAGAAGGTGGCACCAATACCACCGGAGCAGGAAACAGCAATACCACCGAAGAAGGTGGCACCAATACCACCGGAGCAGGAAACAGCAATACCACCGAAGAAGGTGGCACCAATACCACTGAAGCAGGAAACAGCAATATTGCCGAAGCAGGAGATCGCAAAGAGTGGCCGGAAAGATGCGGCTCCACTGGAGAAACCGGCCGTTGCTCCGCCAGTGTCCCAAACCGAACAGAAACCCGTTGTTACTGAATCTGCGCAACCGCAGTTTTATTCCGCCAAGGGCAAGATAGATCCTTTTCTGCCCCTGATCCGGACAGAAGAAAAAGCGGTTGCCGGGACGGATGTAAGGGAAAAGAAACCCCAGCGGGTGCTGACTCCCTTGGAAAAATTAGATCTGAGCCAGATCCGCCTCGTTGCCGTGGTGCTTGCCGAATCGGATAATCTCGCCATGGTGGAGGAGACCAGTGGCAAGGGGTATGTGGTAAGGATCGGAACCTATATAGGCAAGAACGAAGGCAGGGTGGAGAAGATACTGAAGGACAGGATCGTGATCAAAGAGGTCGTGAAGAATTTCAGGGGGGAGACTGTTTCCCATTCCAGGGAAATGAAACTTCATAAACAAGAGCTTGAGGGGTGATATGTCTCATCCATTGATAAGATTAAGGACGTTTTCCGTAAGATCGGTATGGTTGATTTTGGCTGTGGTGCTCTTTTTCGGTTGTACCGCTGAAAAACAGGTCAGCACGATTGAAACGTCGGAACAGCCTGTTGCTGAACATCGGGCGATAACCGCCATTGAGGTGGGGCAGACCGCTGATACGGTGGAGATCGATATCATTTGCAACCAGAGTCCGACCTACACTTCGGTCAAGCAGGCTTTTCCCCTGGGGGTTGCGGTTTATCTGCCTGACACCGTGATTTTGGAGAAGATTCAGGAGTCCATGCCGGCTGGGGCGGGGGATATCAGCGCCATTTCTGTCTCCTATGCCGACCGGGAGAGGAAAACGGCCAAGGTGGAGATCCTCCTGAAGGCGAATCTTGATTACGAGGTGATCGATGATACGACCCGCTTGACAGTGATTTTCCTTAAACAAAGAGACCTTACCTCAGGAGATGATGGGGCGACAACACCGGAGACAACACCGGGTAAGGCCCTGGTTGCAAAAGCGCTGGAGCCTTCAGCCGACGCTCCCATTGTGATTCCCCCGGGGCCGTCTACTTTGACCGGAATCTTTTTTAACGCCACCGAGGATGGTTCCTCCGACATCTTTGTGAAAACCTCCCAACCGGTGAATTACGATCTTGAAAAAGGGGATAAAGGGGATCTGAGACTCAGGCTCTATGATACGGATATTCCGGATTACCACCGCCGCTCTCTGGTCACAACCTATTTCAAATCGGCCGTGGAACGGATCGTTCCGGTTCAGCGGCCCCAGGGCGAAGCAGCTTCAACAATCGAGGTGGAAATGCGTGAGCAGGTGCCCTATCGCATTGTCCAGGGCAAGGATGGAATTTATCTCACGTTTGAGCCGTCGACCCTGGAACCGCCAGCCTTTGACCAGGCGATAAAGCGGGTTGCCTCCGCCACCGTCCAGGGGCGGGTTGAAGAAAAGAAGGGTGAAGTAGAAAATACCAATGAACAAGAATCAACAAAGGGGCAGACCGGTTTATTTGAAAAAAAGGTCTATACCGGGGAGAAGATCCGCCTCGACTTTTTTGATACGGATATAAAAAATGTCTTCAGGATACTGAGGAGCGTGAGCGGAAAGAATTTTGCCATTGACAAGGATGTGACCGGCAGTGTCACCATTACCCTGGACAAGCCCGTTCCCTGGGACCAGGTCCTTGACCTGGTGTTGAAGATGAACAGCCTGGGTCAGATCCAGGAGGGAACCATCGTCCGTATAGCCACCCTTACGACCCTGGCCCAGGAGCAGAAGCTGAAACAGGATGCCCTGGCAGCCTATAAGGCGACCCAGGAGCAGAGGAAGAGCCTGGAACCCTTGATGACCGAGTACATTCCCATCAATTACTCCAGTGCTGGAAGCGATGTAAGCCCCCATCTTGAGAAGATCCTCACCCCGGAAAGGGGAGTGTTGAGTGTGGATGAAAGGACCAACATGATCATCATGACCGACATCCAGGAGAAGATCGATCAGGCAAAAGAGCTAATCTACCGACTGGACAAGGTGACTCCCCAGATTATGATTTCGGCAAGGGTGGTGGAGGTGAACAAGAATTTTACAAAATCCCTGGGGATCAACTGGGGTGCATCAAGAGATACTTGGAGGAATAATGACGATGGAAATGCCTATGGGTTTGACGTGGCAATGAATTATCCTGTGGCAAGCCAGGGAAGCATTGGATTTGATTTTAGCCGAATTACCGGGACGCCGCTGGAACTCAATGCAACATTGACAGCCTCTGAAATCAAGGGGGATGTCAAGATCATATCGTCGCCGAAAATTCTTACTTTAGACAATAAAAAGGCCATGATCAAACAGGGCATCGAGCATCCCTATCTTGAGCGGGACGATTCAGGAGGATCATCTGTGAAATATAAAGAGATCAATCTTCTGCTTGAGGTGACTCCCCATGTGACACCGGACCATCGCATTGCCATGAGTGTTTTTATCACAAAGAACGACCTTGCCGGTGATGTTGGTGGCGTTCCATCCCTTTCAACCAATGAGGCTGAGACTGAACTTCTGGTCAATGACGGCGATACCATTGTTATCGGCGGAGTCGTAAAAAATACCGCTTCCGAGGCCGAGAACGGATTTCCCGGACTTTCAAATATTCCAGGGCTTGGACGGTTGTTCGGGTCGGACTCCAGTGTCGACAAGAAAAACGAGTTGTTGATATTTATTACGCCAACCATTGTTCAGCTTGAGCAAAAGAAGAATTGATTTGGTGGAACCTGTGTTGCGGTTTCAAGAAGGCCTTTTCATACAACCGGATAATCAAGGACAAGACCATGATGCATTTATTGCAATAAATTATGTGTGGGTTTCTTTGAATGGTCGTGTGACCATCCGTGCCAGCACCACTACCGGCAGTCTTTCTTTTCCAGGCTTTGGAGGTCTCAGTTGTTAAGTTTTGATTCGGCCTCTAGGGCCAGGGGGGTTGCTTCAGGGGCGAAAAGGAGAACCCGTTCCCAGGCTGCTCTGGCTTGGGAAGACTGGTTTAGTGCCTCATAGGCCCTGGCAAGGTCCGCATGGAGGACCGAAGCATTGGGTCTTTTTTTCAGGGTTTTCTCTATAATTGCTTCAGCTTTGCGGGCATTGCCGGATTGAATGTAACTCGTTGCAAGACCATGAACGGCGTTGATAAAATCGGGTTTCAGGTTCAGGGCCTTTGAAAAATATTTCCGGGCAAGGGGCTGGTTGTTTTTGCCAAGATAGGCCCATCCCATATTGGAAAAGGCAAAGTGCGGGGTTGAATAGAGCAGGTCTGTGGAAAACTGCTTATAGCACTCTATGGCCTTGTCATACTTTTTCTGTTTAAGATAGGCCGTGCCAAGGTTGTTCCGGGCTGGAATATAATCCGGTTTAAGGGTTACGGCTTTTTTGAAATGGTGTTCTGCCAGTTCAAACCGCTCTTTTCCCATATAGGCGACCCCGAGGTCGTTATGAAGGTAGGGGTCGTTGGGAAGCACCTTTTCCGCATCCAGGAGTGCTTTTAAGGCTGCCGTGAAATTACCCTGGTTCAGGTAAACCTCCCCAAGTTCCACGGTGGCCGCAGCGATCTTTTGCTCCTGGACCCTGTTTGAGGCACAGGAAAGAAGGGTCAGACTTGCGAGAAGTAGCATGAAGGGCTGTTTCATTGAACATCCTTTGATTTATGTTTTTTTGCTTTAGGCTCCAGGGGGCTGGGGGATCGTGTATAAAACCTTGATCTGCTTCTGTCTCAAGAAATCAATTGTTACCCTGTCAAGGCGCTGCTCCGCAACCAGGATCTTCTGCTTCCGGGGGGCTCCTGTGATGTAAATTCCGGGAATGGTGACGGTTCGCTTCTCAAGGGTGCTGATAAAGGCGGGATCTTCCACCACTGTTATTTCCAGGTTTGAGAAGAGTTTGATTGCCATATCCCGGGTCGTATCCCTGGGGGAGAGGGAGATGATCTCATACCCCTGTTCCCTGATCTGTTCAAGTGCAAAACCGTAAACATCGCCTAACGCCACAATAAGGTCGGAGCGCCCCTGTCTCGGGATCTTTCCCACCCTTACATCCAGCTCGACCCCTCCGAGGTTCAGGGTGATGACGGTATCGGGGATGTACTCAACCCCCGTGTGTTCTAGAAGTTCCCGGACCGCAGTGGTGTGGTCCATGGATATCTGTCCCGGATCAGATTTACCTGCTTTTGTTTTCCCGGGATTATCGGCCGAGCCGGTAAGGGGGGGGACGGTTTGGAGGGCAGTTTCCTTCTCAACAAAGGTTATATTTTTCCAGTATGCCCCCATGGCAGCTTCAAGTTGGCGGTCCCGGCTGTTTTGATCTACCATCACGAGCCTGGAGCCATTCTTGAGCACTATGAGGGGCGTTGCTTCAAGGTTAAGAACCAGATCCTGGTCGTCTTTTTTTGGGAAATAATATTTTCCGCTTTGGATCAGGCTCCCCTGCTTCATAGCGGCATATCGTTTCAAACCTGCCTTTATTCCGGCCTTGTCAAGGACGGGAAAAGACGGTGCCTGGTTTGTATTTGAATTTGTATTGTGTGGGGCAGCCGGGAACAGGGATGAGAACCAGTTCTGGGAGAGAAGCGAAGGGGAGGGAAGGTTGAGAACAGAGCCTTCATAGATAAGATCGATGTTTTTCACATGGGGGTTGGCCAGGTTAAAGGCGCGAACCCCCTGTTCGGTGAGGGTGCCGTACCTGTCTAAAAACACGGGATCAAGCAGCTCAGACACCGTTTCTCCCCGTTGAACCCTGTATTCTCTCAGATGGGGGGAGAGGGTTTCCGGAAGGGATGAGAACTCGATCATGGGAACATCCACCATTCCGGGAACTGTTTCGTTGAAATCCTCCTGGAGTATCGTTTTGAGGGGGATAAGGATCTCCTGGCCCGGGTTGATGCTGTCGATGTTGCTGATGCCGGGATTCAATGTCTTGAAGATGGCAAGGAAAAGGGGGAAATCACTATCCGAGATCTCCCCCTTTTGTCGAAAAATCTTGTAGAGCCAGTCATCCTTTGCAACCCGGTAGGGTTCGCAAAGGACTTTTCGGTCGTTGTAGGGATAGACCGCATACCGTTTAAACGAGGTCTTGACCGACTGTTCCATGGCAGGAGAGGGCAGGGGGCAGACCCACGTTGTACATATTGCTATGCAGATCAGGGTACCCCATGCTTTCTGCCATGTCGTCATAGGCTATTCTTCAGGTTCAATTCCTTTGCAATTTTTTGCGATACATCCCCTGCGAATCGTTTGAAATCATCTTCTTCAAGGGGGGTTCCCTGGCCAGGAACGTTGTTTGTATCCTCAGGCATCACAAGCTTTGGATAGTTTATGAAGTCTGGGTTGGATTGAATGTTGAATGCCGCAGGAATCTTTTTGTCAAAGTAGAGCTCCTGGAATCCGGAAAACTTCATGGCATGGGCTGTGGCATCAACAATGGCTGTCTCGTCTTTGGTGACAACTCCCTGGGCAAGGGCTTCCACAAGTCCTGCCAGGCATTCGCCGCCCTGGGTGCAGGTGATGTGGCCGTTCCGGTTGGCTTCGAGCTGCCAGTCCATGATGGACTGTTCCGTAACCTGGGTAACAAAGACCCGTTGTTCTCCGGCAAGGGCGTTGTAGCGGTTGGTCAGTGCAATTACCCTTGGCATGGAAACGGGATTGCCGATCATGGCGGCCTGGGCAACACTTTCCTTGACTGTCACTGGCTTGAACTGCCGCTTGGCTGCATCAGGTTCAAGATAGTACTGGAATACCGGGTCCGCATGTTCGCTCTGAACCCCGACGATCTTGGGCAGGGCATCGATGATGCCGGCCTTGAAAAACTTGATGAAACCGCTCATCACGGCTGAGATGTTGCCGGCATTGCCGATGGGGACGACCACTACCTTGTCCTTCATCTCATATTCGAAATCCTGGGCGACCTCATAGGAGTAGGATTCCTGGCCGAGGATACGCCAGGCGTTCTTGGAGTTCAACAGGGCCACATTGTACTCTTCGGAGAGTTTTTCCACGATCTTCATGCAGTCGTCAAACACCCCGGGAATTTCAAACACCCTGGCGCCGCTTCCCAGGGGTTGTGACAGCTGCTGGGGGGTCACCTTTCCGTGGGGCAGGAGTACTGCGGATTTGATGTGGGGCTGCAGGTAGGAGGCGTAGAGCGCTGCCGCAGCAGATGTGTCTCCCGTGGATGCGCAGATGGCGATGATGTCAGAGGCAAGATCCTGATCAATGAGGTATTTGATGTAGGAGAGTGCGCTTGCCATGCCCCGGTCCTTGAAGGATGCACTGGGGTTCTGACCGTCATTTTTGTAGAAGAAGCGCATTCCTGCCCGCTCCTGGAGCTGCTGGTTGGCTTCGACAACCGGGGTGTGCCCCTCTCCCAGGTAGACAATGGAGTCAAGGGGGATGTTGGGACCGATAAATTCGTGGTACCGGTAGATCCCCTTGAGCGCCGGTATCTTGAGCATCCTGCGGTAGTCGAAGATCTTCTGCCAGGTGGTTCCGGGGATCTCTTTGAGGCGGTCGATATCCCTGTCCTCGATGAGAAGAACATCGCCGCAGCCGGGGCAGACATAGAGCAACTCGGTGATGGAAAATTCTTCACCACATCCAAGACAGCGGTAGCACAGATCTCCGGCAGGCTTGGGAACCACAAAGGGTCTGACCTCTTCCGGGAAATTATCTGGTTTCATTGGTGATCACCTCTTTGCCGCCCATGTAGGGTCTGAGGGCTTCGGGGATTATGACAGAACCGTCAGCCTGCTGGTAATTTTCCAGGAGAGCTGCCACGGTCCGGCCTACGGCAAGGCCTGAGCCGTTCAATGTGTGTACAAATTCGGGTTTTTTCTGGCCGGCTCGTCTAAATTTTATTCCGGCCCGCCGTGCCTGGAAGGCCTCACAATTACTGCAGGATGAGATCTCCCTGTAGCAGTCCTGGCCGGGCATCCACACTTCAATATCGTAGGTCCTTGTTGCAGAGAAACCAAGGTCTCCGCTGCAGAGGGTTACCACCTGGTAGGGCAGTCCCAGACGCTGGAGGATGGTTTCGGCATTGAGCAGCAACGATTCCAGTTCGGCCGTGGATGTCTCGGGTGTGGTATACTTGACCAGCTCAACCTTGTTGAACTGATGCTGGCGGATAAGTCCCCGGGTGTCCTTGCCGTGGGAGCCCGCCTCTGACCTGAAACAGGGGGTATGGGCGGTGAACTTGATGGGAAGATCCTCTTCCTTGAGTATCTCGTTGCTGTAGATATTGGCCATGGGAACCTCGGAGGTGGGGATGAGGAAGTAGTCCAGGCCTTCAATCTTAAAGAGGTCCTCTTCAAACTTGGGAAGCTGGCCTGTGCCGTACAGGCTCTTCCGGCTTACGATGAAGGGGGGGAGGGTCTCGGTGTATCCGTGCTCGGTAATATGGATGTCGAGCATGAAGCTGATCAGGGCCCGTTCAAGCCGTGCACCGCTTCCCATATATAAGGGAAACCTGGCTCCTGTGATTTTGGCTGCCCTTGCAAAATCAAGGATGCCTAAATCTTCGCCGATATCCCAGTGGGCCTTGATGGGAAAATCAAAGGTCCTGGGGGTTCCCACAGTTTTTTCAAGCAGGTTGTCCTCGTCTGTCATCCCAAGTGGAACATCCGGGTGGGGCATGTTGGGGATGGACATCATAAACTGCTGAATGGTGGTATCCGTCTCAGCAAGGGACTTGTCCAGGGTCTTGATCTGTTCCGAAACGGTTCGCATTTCAAGGATGCTCGACTCTGCATCCTCTCCCTGGCGTTTCATTTTGGCAATCTCATCCGAAACCGTGTTTCTTCGGTGTCGCAGCTCTTCGATCTGTTGAAGAAGTTCTCTTCTTTTTTTTTCTGCTTCGGCAAAACCGTCGAAATCAGCCTTGCCGCCCCGTTTGCCCAGGGCCTGTTTGACTTCATCCAAATTTTCTCTAACGTACTTGATTTCCAGCATTTAAATACCTATCTGCTATGTGTGCGAAGATTACGAGTTTTAAGATCCACTGATCATCGGCAAAAAATATCACGGCCCATAAGATCCGTCAATGATTATTGCAGGTTGACAATTGCTAGCTTGTGTATAATAATTTTTAAAAAATAATACGACTGGGGACAAAGACAATTATGGATGATATTAAAGATAGTAAAAAAAGCGTTCTGGCTGAAATCTCAGAAAAACTTGCCCGATTCACCAAAGATGAAATAGCTGAGAAACAGGCCCAGATTGAACAGAATTTGCTTGAGTTTGCCAATTTCATGGAAGCTCAGCTGGCGCTTCTCTATATCGAGAGAAGCAGCGAGATCCCAACGGGGAACATCATAAAAAAGAGTCTTGATTTTAAAAAAGGGATTGTGCTTCCGGCATTTTTCGATGCAAGGCACGCCATCAACCTGCTCCGGATCCACAACTTTGACACCGACCTTGTCAAAGGAGACCAGGGACGGCTTGAGCCTGATCCTGAGACCTGCAAAAAGGTCACCCTCGATCAGATCGATATCGCCGTGATCCCGGGGCTTGCGTTTGATGAAAAGGGTGGCCGCCTGGGGTTTGGGGAAGGGTATTACAACCGGCTTATCGCAAAGCTTCCAGAAACAACCCGTAAGATATCCATTGCCTTTGAAGAGCAGGTGGCCGATCATGTCCAGATGGAGTCGAGGAAATATAATCTCGATATCATCATCACCGACAAGAGAATTATCTACAAAATATAGATTGTCCTGATATAAGGGTACCAATTCGATAAAAGGGATAAAGGATATAAGGGGACAGATTTCAAATCTGTCCCCAGCAAATCTTGTCACCGAGCAAATCTGTTCCCGAGAGTGCTAACCGGGACTTAGTTCCTGGTGAAAGCGTTTCAGGTCCCGGGCACGGCCCATGGCGATGACAGTGTCTCCCTCCTCCATATAGGTGTCAAACGAAGGGTTGAAGATCATCTCTCCGTCTGCTTTTTTGATGGCAATGATGATCAGGTTGTACTTTTGCCGAATCCCTGAATCCTTGAGCATGACGTTCATTAGGTTCGAGTTTGCGGAGATCGGTGCCTCTTCGATCTGGATCGCTCTCTTCTTTCGGGTGAGGGCAATGTGCAGGAAGTTGCTGACGCTGGGCCGGAGCAGGCGCAGTCCCATGGATACGGCGCCGATATCATAGGGTGATTCCACCAGGTTGGCACCGGCTGCATAGAGTTTGCTCTTTGCAGCCTTTTTTTCGGCCCGGGCCATGATGTCGATCCCCGGGTTGAGCTGCCGCGCCGTGAGCACCAGGAACACGTTGTCCGTGTCCGTTGCAAGGGCTGCGATCAGGTGGGATGCGTTTCTTATGCCCGCCTTGAGAAGCAGGGTTTCGTCGGAGGCGTCGCCCATGAGGTGAAGCATGTTATCTTTCACAAGGGCTGGCTCAAGCTCATTGCTCTTCTCCAGAACGACAATGTCCGAGGTCTGTTCGGCAAGCTGCTTGCACAGGATTCTTCCGATCCTTCCATAGCCGCAGACGATATAGTGGTTTTTCAGTTTGGCAATGCGCTTATCCAATTTTCTCCTCCCCAGTATGGATCGTATTTCTCCTTCAACTACAAACTGCACGATAATTCCGGCCAGGTAGAGTACAAGGCTCACGCTTGTGATGATGAGTATGATCGTGAAGACCCGGCCCCCGGGGCTGATGGGATGTACCTCGCTGTATCCCACTGTGCTCAGGGTGAGGGCAACCATATAGAAGGAATCAAGGAAATCCCACCCTTCAATGATCATGTAGCCGGCTGTACCAATGATGGATATTGCCAGGGATATTACCGCGGCAATCATGATTTGTCTTAGTTTGTTCATATGGAATTCCTATAACCGTGATTTTGGGAAAAAGCAAGGTGATAATTGCCATTGCTATCTTCTTGACTGATGCAAAGTGTGCTGATAAACTGGGTGCCATGAACAAAGAAGAGAGAAAATTTGAGCGATGGCGACGGGAGATGGTTGAGAAGCAGTTAATATCCAGGGGGATCACCGATACCAAGGTGCTTGCCGCCATGGGCCGGATACCGCGACATCTTTTTGTGAGTGAGGCGTTAACAGACAGCGCCTATGGGGATTTCCCCCTGCCCATTGGGGAAGCCCAGACTATTTCCCAGCCCTATATCATTGCCGAGATGACCCAGGCCCTTGAACTCACCGGCGAAGAGCGGGTTCTTGAGATCGGAACCGGATCGGGATATCAGGCCGCCGTGCTGGCTGAAATTGTTTTCCGGGTTTATACCATCGAGAGGAACAACACCTTGTTCATGAGAACCAGGAAGCTGTTTGACCAACTCAAGTACCATAATATCGTTGCCAGGTACTCGGACGGAACCCAGGGGTGGAACGCGGAGAGTCCTTTTGACGCAATCATTGTCACGGCTGGCGGTCAGAAAATTCCCCAGCCCCTGATCGATCAGCTTGCCGTGGGCGGCAGGCTGGTGATGCCGGTGGGAGGGCTCTTCAGCCAGGAGTTGATCCGGGTGGAGAAGACCGCTGACGGCATTGTAACCCAGAGTCTTGGCGGCTGCCGCTTTGTAAAACTGATCGGACAGCACGGATGGAAGGAGTAGTCCATGCTCAAACGGCTTTATGACTGGGTGCTTGGCTGGGCCGAGAGACCCGGCGGCGCTTGGGCCCTGTTTGTCCTGGCCTTTTGTGAGTCGTCCTTTTTTCCCATTCCTCCGGATGTCCTGCTCATTGCCCTTGCCGTGGGCGCCCCGAAAAAGGCCTTTAAATTTGTTGCGGTCTGCAGCCTCGGATCCCTCCTGGGGGGCGTACTGGGCTATTGCATCGGCTGGCAGTTCATGGGGGTTGTCGGGGACAGGATCATCGAGCTCTACGGCCTTGGGGACAAGGTCGACTACATCTCCTCCCTTTATCAGAAATACGATGCCTGGGCCGTTTCCATTGCTGGGTTTACGCCGCTGCCCTATAAGCTTTTTACTATCTCTGCCGGGGCATTCGGGGTAAACTTCCCGGTGTTCGTGATCGCCTCTGCCGTTTCCAGAACCCTCAGGTTCGCCCTTCTGGGAAGCTTGATCTACTGGTTCGGTTCGGGGATACAGCGGTTCATCGACAGCTATTTCAACCTGTTGGCCACGGCGTTTACCCTGCTGCTGGTTGCAGGATTTGTGGCCTTGAAATATCTTTTCTGACCACTATCTATAAAACAAGCAGTTAAAGAAGAGTGTGAATGTGGATCTTGTAACAAAACAGGGATTTGATTTCGGTTTCGATCCCAAGGCCTGTGAACAGTGCAACAGCCGTTGCTGCAGGGGTGTTTCCGGAAACATCTGGGTCACCCAGCGGGATATTCAAGCTATTTGCGAAACGTTGAACATCAATGTGATTGACGGCATGGACCGTTATTTTAAACGGGTCGGGAATCGTTTCTCCATCAAGGAGATCGTTTCAGGGGACGAATATCTATGTGTTTTTCTGGAACCTGGCCAAGGGTGCCTGATCTACGGTGCCAGGCCGGTTCAATGCAGGACCTTTCCATTCTGGAACCATTTTCGAACCCAACCGGAAGAGCTGTCAAAGCAGTGCCCTGGAATTAAAGTGCTTTAACACCTCCTTTGGTTTTTTGTCGCCATTGCTATCCATAAGAGTCGAATTCATCCACAGCTGACAGCGGAGGGCTGACATGGAAAAAAAACGGATCACCCAGATACCGGTCTGGGTGGCAATGGTCTGTATTGTCTTTGTCCTCGCTCCCATGGGGATCTGGTACATATCCAATCAATATCAAGCGTATGAGAACGAGATCAACGCCTTGGAGAACCGGTTCCTTTCAAACACCCAGCAGGACCTCCGGCACTGGATGGACTCCTTTTTTTCAACGGCCGAATATTATGAGTCCAGGCTTGAGAAACGGGTGAAATGGGTGGTCAAATCCCAGGTCAACGCCCTTGATTCAATGGTTGAGGTAATGTTTGGCAGGATCAAAGGGCAAGGTTTTAACCCGGATTTATCAAAGGACGATATCTTTTCTCAAAGGGAGATCCTGAGAAACATCCGCTACGGCGACGGGGACGGCTACTATTTTGCCTTTTCCCCGGACGGGGTTCTCCAGGTTTATCCCCCTGATCCCAATCGTGAGGGCGACAACATCCTGGGACTGACCGATTCCAATGGGCAGTCTGTTGTCCGGGAGATGATCGATATCGCATTGAAAAAGGGGGAGGGGTTTTACCGGTACGAGTGGGACAAATTCGGCAGCCCCGACCTGTTGAATTTTCCCAAGATCGCATATGTGAAACTGGTCAAGCCCTTGAACTGGGTTGTCGGATCCGGAGCTGATCTTGATAAAATCAAAAAGGAGATGCAGTCGGAAATCCTGGGGATTATGGAGACCACCCTCCTGGGAACCGGTGAGTATGCCTTTGCCATGGACAAAAGGGGCAGGATACTTCTGAACAATTTTCCCGAACTTACACAGAGGGATTCATCGTTGTCAGGGACGATCCTTGAACGGTCCATCCGGGAACCGGACGGTTTTTTTGTTGATCTTCCTGGCAAAATAGTTGAAACCGGCCAGACTGAATCCAAATTGATCTATGTCCGAAGACATGGGGGATCGGGCTGGATCATGGGGATCGGCATGGGAATGGGGAAAGTCGATGCCTATGTCGCCAAAAGCATCACCAAGCTGAGAATAGAGGCGCGCCAGGGGCTTTTTGTGATGGGAACGCTTCTCCTTTTTATCTCTGTTGCCGTGTTTTTGCTGGGATATTTTTTCAGGGTGCAGATCGAGCTGAATTTTGCCGTGTTTCAACGTTTTTTCCATGGGGCAGGTTCTTCCGGCAAGAAGATCGATGTTACCGGTCTCGGCTTCCAGGAGTTTGTGGCCCTTGCCCATGGGGCCAATGCAATGATGGATGAGCGCCTGAAAAATGAGAAGGTGATCAATGCCTACACCTTAAAGCTCAAGAAGGTCAACAAACGGCTCAGGGCCATGTCGTTCAAGGACGGCCTCACCGGGGTGGCTAACCGCCGCAGGTTTGATGAGGTGCTTCAACGGGAGTGGGACCGGGCCATGCGCACTGCCGACCCCATCTCCCTCATCATGATGGATATCGATTATTTCAAGGTGTACAACGACACCTACGGCCACCAGAAGGGGGATGAGTGTCTCAAGCATGTAGCCCGGGTCCTCCAGGATTCGGTCAAGCGATCCACCGATCTTATGGCCCGGTACGGAGGAGAGGAGTTTGCCGCCATTGTTCCCAACACCCCTGGGGACGGCGTCCTTGCCATTGCCCGGGAGATCAGGGGGCGCCTGGCCCAGGAGAATATCCCCCACAAGGGCTCTTCCATTGGTACCAAGGTGACCTTGAGCATGGGCCTTGCCACCCTGGTACCATCCCGGGGGCAGTGTCTGGAAGAGCTCATCGAATGTGCGGACAAGGCCCTTTACCAGGCAAAATCCCGGGGAAGGGACCGGGTTGAGGTGTTTGGGGCCGAAGAGGGCTAATCCACTGAAAATTTTTCTTTGATGAACTTGATAAAGGTCTTGGAAAGCGGGGACAGGGTTCGCTTGCCGTGGGTGGTGATGTAGAAGCTTCTCCCTAGGTCGAGGCCCTTGACCGTGAGTGCCTTGAGCCGGCCCGATTCCAAAAGGTCGGCCACGGCAATGGTTGAGAGGATGGAGATGCCGGCATTGCCCAGGACGGCCTGGATCACCGAGGCCGTGTTGCCCATGGTGGCAATGATGTTCAGTCTCTCCGGATTATACCCTGCGGTCTCCATGCTTTGTGTGATGGACCGCCAGGTGCCGGAGCCCTGCTCCCTGGCAAGGAAGGGCTCGTTGAACAGCATGGCGCATTCCACCTGGTCCCGGTCTGCCCATTTGTGGGTGGAGGGAATGATCAGCTTCATCTCGTCGTCCACCAGTTTCTCCTGGTTGACCAGGCCGCTGTCCACCCTGGCCCCGACTATTCCCACTTCGATCTCTCCCTGGGTGACCTGACCGATGATCTCTGCCGTGTCTCCTGCCACAAGGGAGATGGATACCTCGGAAAACGCCTTGGCAAGGGGGGCGATCATCTTGGGCAGGATATAGCCGGATGGGATGGTGCTGCCCCCGACCACCAGGTGGCCCCGGATCTTGCCCTGGAAATCTGAGATGGCCGATTCCGCTTCATCCCGGAGCAGGAGCAGCTTTTTTGCATAGGAGAAGAGGATCTCGCCGGCTTTTGTGGGAACGGTCTCCCTGCCAAGGCGGTCCATGAGCCGACACCCAAAATGCTCTTCAAGCTCCTTGATGTGGCTGCTAACGGTTGGCTGGGAAAGGTGGATGGCCTCTGCGGCCTTGGAAAAGCTTCGTTTCTCAACCACGTTGGTAAACACTTTCAGCTGCCACAAATCCATGCTAATTCTCTTTCCTGGCTGGAAATTTCTCCAGCATTTTGAGCTTGATCGGTTGGGGAACCATTCCGGTGATGTCCCCGCCAAATGTTGCCACTTCTTTGATGATGGAGGAGCTTGTGAAGATCCACCTTAAGCCGGTCATCAGAAAGATGGTCTGGACATCCCGGTTGAGGCGGCGGTTCATCAATGCCATCTGGAATTCGTTTTCAAAATCTGAAATGGCCCGCATGCCCCTGATGATGGCAACGGCGTTTTTCATCCGGGTGTAATCGACCAGGAGTCCGTCAAAACTGTCAACTTCAAGGTTGGCTTTCTTCCCGATACTATCCCGGATCATATCGACCCGCTCCTGGACGGAAAAAAGCGAGCTTTTCTTGGGATTGTGCATCACCGATACAATCACCTTGTCAAAGATTTTCAGCGCCCGTTCGATGATGTCCACATGGCCGTTGGTCAATGGATCAAAGGATCCGGGGTAGATTGCTATTTTGGGGTTTTTTTCCATGAAATGTTAATCCCTTTCACATGACAGGTTCAGTGTTAAAAAGGTAATCAGTGTCTTTCCGTATTTCCTTTGATCGCGAATGTCAAGTGTTGAAATCGGTTGTATGGGGTTTTCCCTTACGGATTGTTCCGCAATAATGATGGCATGGTCGGCCAGAATGTCGATAAATGACCCTGACCCAAGCACGGTGTCGATGAGGCCCTGGCCATAGGGGGGGTCCATGAAGACAAGGTCGAACTTCTCCTGGGTTGCCCAGGCCGGAAGAATCTGTTGGGTGATGTCGTGGCAGAGAACGGTTGACGAGTCTTCAAGCCTGCACAGGCTGATGTTCTCTTTGATGACGGCGCAGGCCTCCTGGCTTTTCTCCACAAACAGGGCTGACTTGGCATTGCGGCTCAAAGCCTCCATGCCAAGAGCCCCGGTGCCGGCAAACAGGTCAAGCACCCTGGCTCCTGTAACTTCCTGGGAGATGATGTTGAAGACTGACTCCCTGACCCGGTCCGACGTGGGTCTTGTGTCCCGTCCATTGGGGGTGACAAGTTTTCTGCCCTTGCAGTTTCCGCTGATGATTCTCATGCTATTTGTCCTGAACCCTGGCTGCAAGATCAATGGGGTCCACGCCGAGCTTGGCGGCCGCGGTCTCAATTTCTCCCTTGGCTTCTGCCAGTTTCTGTTTGAAAAATTCCTGTTCAAATTTTTTCCTGGCTTTTTCCCAATCGTCCATGGAGAAAAGATCGGCCTGTTTCTCCTTGGCGGTGTCCCCGTTGCCAGGGTTGTAGGGCACAGGGATGTCCCGGGTTTGGATCGTATCGTGTTCCACCATGATGGCAAGCCGTTCCACAAGGTTTTTGAGTTCCCTGACGTTGCCCGGCCATTCATAGCCGGCCATGAGATCCAGGGCCTTTTTGTCCATGTCCTTGGGGCCTCCGGCTTTTTCCCGGGCCGCGGCCTTGAGAAAAATATCCACGAGCAGGGGGATATCCTCTTTCCGGTTCCGCAGGGCAGGCACGGCCACCGGAATTACATTGAGTCTGTAAAAGAGTTCCTCCCTGAAATTGCCGGCAGCGATCTCAGCCTCAAGATCTTTGTTGGTGGCCGCGATGATCCTCAGGTCCACGCTAAGGGTGCGTCCGCCACCGATTCTCTGGAAGGTTTTTGATTCAAGGGCCCGCAAAATTTTTGCCTGGGTTTTGAGGTTCATGTCGCCGATCTCGTCCAGGAACAGGGTGCCCCCGGAGGCCAGCTCAAATTTTCCCTTGTTCTTTGCTGCAGCCCCGGGAAAGGCACCCTTTTCATGGCCGAACAGTTCGCTGTCAATGGTCTCTTCGGGAATTGCGGCGCAGTTGACGATGATGAACGGCTCTTCAGGGCGGGAACTGAACTGGTGGAGTGTCCTTGCCACAAGCTCTTTTCCGGTTCCGTGCTCCCCGGTGATGAGAATGGAGGCAGTGGAGGGGGCGGCGTTCATGATCTCCTTGTTGAGTTCCTGTACCGCCGGGCTGAACCCGTTGATGGAGTGTTTCTGAATGGTCTTTGTTCGAAGGTAGAGGTTTTCCTCCTCAAGGCGCCGGAAGTTGAGGGCGTTGTTGATGGTCACGATCACCCTGTCGATGGACAGGGGCTTCTCCAGAAAATCAAAGGCCCCGGATTTTGTCGCGTCCACGGCGGACTCAATGGTGCCGTGGCCCGTGATCATCACCACGGGCAGGTTGGGGAACTGTTTTTTAATCTCCTTGAGTGTCTCAATGCCGTCCATTCCCGGCATCCAGATGTCCAGAAGCACGATGTCCGGTGATTCTGCCTCGATTTTTTTCAGGGCTTCATATCCGTTGAAGGCGTGGGAGACTTCAAACCCGTCATCCGAAAGAATACCCTCCAAGGATTCAATGATGGATGCTTCATCATCTACGATTAATACTGCTGGATACATGTTGTCTCCTGTCTATGCCGGAAGCTCAATGATGAAACGGGCTCCCGTTGGTTTGTTGTCCTGTACCCTTATCATTCCCTTGTGATCGGTAATGATTGAGTTTACGATGGCAAGGCCCAGGCCTATGCCGGATTTTTTGGTGGAGAAGTAGGGCTCAAACAGCCGGGTCTTCTCTTCGTCTGATATTCCCTTTCCATTATCGGCAACCTCCACCCGGACAATTTTCAGGATCGGGTCAAAGGAGGTGTCGACGGTGATGGTGCCCTGCTTGTTGATGGCGGCCACTGCGTTGTCAAACAGGTTGATAAATGCCTGCTTCATCTGCTGACGGTCCAGGTTGATCTCCGGAAGGTTGTGGGCCACCTGGGTGAGGAATTCGACGTTTTCAAGCCCCTCCTGGTAGAGGGCCACGGTTTCGTCGAGGATTCCCTCGATTCGGCACGGCTGGGCGTTGGTGTCGGGAAATTTTGCAAAGGTTGCGAATTCATTGACCAGGTTGCGGATCAGGTCCACATGAACCACGATCATCTCCGTGCACTTGTCAAATACCTCTTCGTTGATGGTTTTGGAGTATTTGCGCTTGAGGCGCTGGGCCGACAGCTTGATGGGGGTGAGGGGGTTTTTTACCTCATGGGCGATTCTTCTTGCCACTTCCCGCCAGGCAGCCATGCGCTGGGCTTTTTCAAGCTCGGTCAGGTCGTCAAACACCATCACCACCCCGATATTTTCACCGGTATCGCTCTTCAGGGCGTTGAAGTGGACGGCAAAGTATCTGGGGCTGCCGTTGATGGTGACGGACAGGGGAAACTCCACGTTGTCCGATGCAAAGGAGACGGTGTCGGCAATCTTCTTGGCGATGGCCAGGTGATCCTCCCGGAGGAGCTCCCTGAAGTTGCGGTTCAACGTCTCCCCGGCCTTGATGTCAAGCATGGTTTCGGCAGCTTTGTTGATGGTGGTGATGGTTCCCGTGCTTGAAAGCGAGATCACCCCGGCCGAGATGTTTCGAAGCACGATCTCCATGTACTGCCGGCTTTTTTCGATCTCAATGTTCTGCTGGCGCATGGTCTTTTCAGAGCTGGCCAGTTTTTCCCGGCCCAGGGCCAGCTGCTTTGTCATGGAGTTGAACGAGTCCACCAGGGTGCCGAGCTCGTCGTCGGACTGGAAATCGATCTGGTAGTTAAGGTCCCCCTGGGTGACCCGCTGGGTGCCCTCGGCAAACTTCATCAGGGGGATGGTGAGGGATTTTGCCAGGTAAAACCCAAACCACACGGCACAGAAGATCACAAGAAGTGCGACAATGGAGAGGGCGATGTAGTTGGAGATCTGAACCGGCCGTTTGATCATCTTGAGCTGCTGGTACTCTTCGGCCCCCCTGGAGATGGAGGCCAGATCCTGGGACAGATCAGAAGAGATCAGCGCGGTGATCACCAGAAACGCCTGGCTCCGGTCCGGGGAGGAGCCAAAGGGGATGGTGGTGATGGTCCGTATGCTCTCTCCCGCATCGATGATCTCGGAGAGGGTTCTTGAGGTCTCGCCCTCTGGTATCTTCATGAGATCGTCTCCGGTGAGGATCCCGAAATAGCTGTTTTTCAGCTCCTTTGCCAATGACAGGGTTGTTCTTCTTGCATCGGGTGTGTACACCTCCACCCCGTGGAGATTGAAGGCCCGCTGGACCACCTGGGCGTACCGGCTCAGCTCCTTGGTTTTCTCCGGGGCCAGAAGGTTCCTCGAGTGGATCTGGAATGCCGCCCGTTTTGCAAAAAAGAGGTTCTTGTCCTCAACATAGGCATAGAGTTTCCGGCCGACGGAGAGGGAGTTGTCAAGGGCCTGTTCCACCGGGGCGTTGAACCAGAACACAATGGATGTGTTGATGAAGTGGATGGAGAAAAAGAACAGCACGGTGGTTGGCACCAGGGCCAGGGTGACAAAGGCGGCCACAAGCCGGGTTTTGAGCTTTGTGCCGAGGATTCCGCTTTTCTTCTCATAGTAAAGTTTTGCAAGGTTCCGGAACACCAGAAGGATGAGGGCAAGGAGCAGCAGGAGGTTGGTGTTTATCAGGATGAACATCAACACCGTGTTGGACACGGGGAAGTTGGCCCCGAAGCCGGTGATCTTTGTCTCGGCATAGGTGAGCAGCCCCACTGCCAAAAGGATGGCAAGGATCAGGGCGCCCTCTCGTTTTCGTCTTGCCCGTTCCCACTCCGGAGGGTTGGGAAGGCTGCTGTTTTTTTGTCTTTTTACCATTATCGTTGGGGCAGGAGACGGTTAATAGATAAAATCCATTGTGTGCCAATCTGTTTCAAAGTCCCACATGGAAACGAAAAAGAGAATGTAATGCAGGTACAGGGGGAGGGTGACCCTGCTCAGCTCCGCCTTGATCCTGATCTGGTATTTATCTCCTTTTGCAAGGGTTGACAGGGGGGTGACCCCGAGGTTGTCGATCTCTGTCATCATGGACATTGCCTGGTCAAAGGAGGGGGTGACCGAGGGTTTGTCCGTTTTCCAGGGTCTGTAAACGGTGAACTCCTGCTTCAGGCTGTTGTATTTCAGGGTGCTTACGATCTCAAGGTTACGGATCTTTTTATCGAACCAGGCATCCCGGGTTTTGTAGACAGAGACAACAAAGGAGAACGAGGTGGGAACCCCGTTGAGTACGGCCTTTTTGATTCCGTCGGTGAAAGCGTTTTCAACATCAAAGTAGACCACCAGGTCGTCCCGGGTGTTGGTGAGGATGATGTTCTCAAGGGACGCCTCCGGAGCCGCCAGGGCCGCAAAGGGGACGAGGGTCATCACAACAAGGAGTGCTCCGGCAATGAGCTTTTTTCCGAGCTGGGATTTCATAGGGAGGTGGCATCCTCTATTGGCACCGGCCGGGTCTCCCAGGCATCCTTTGTGGAAAGAAGGTGCTGGATGAAGGAGTGGTTCAGGGCATGGCCGGATTTAAAGGTTGTGATATGGCCCTGGATGGGCATGCCGAGCAGGGAGAAGTCCCCCAGGCTGTCCAGGAGCTTGTGGCGTACAAATTCGTCCGGATATCTGAGACCGCCCGGGTTGAGAATTTTGTCCTTGTCGATGCCAATGGCCGTGTCAAGGCTTCCTCCCCTGCCCAGGCTGAATCTTTTCAGATACTCCATGTCCTGGATGAAACCGAATGTCCTTGCCTGGCTGATCTTATCCTTGAAACTCTCCTGGAGGGGATCAAACGAGATCTCCTGCCGGCCGATGAGGGGGTGGTCAAAATCGATGGTGCAGGCGATGCTGAACCCCTTGCCCGGAACGATCTCCACGAATTTTTCCTGTTGGGAGAACCTGACGGGCTTGGTCATTACAAAGTACCACCTGGGCGCGGTTTGCTCTACTATGCCGGCATTTGTGAGCCCTAGGGCAAACTCCTTTGCGCTGCCGTCCATGATGGGCATTTCATACCCGTCGATCTCCACCAGGGCATTGTCGATGGATAGGCCGGAAAATGCGGCCATGAGGTGTTCGATGGTGGAGACAATGGCTCCCTCTTTGCCGATCACCGTTGCAAGGCTCGTATCGACAACGGTCTTGAAAAGCGCCGGGATGTCCTGGGTGCCTGGAAGATCCACTCGCCTGAACCGTATCCCGTGGTTCTCCGGGGCGGGTTTGATGACGATGTTGGCCTGTTTTCCGGAGTGGACACCAATGCCCGTGCATTCTACGGACCTGGCCAGGGTTTGTTGCAGGTAAAAGTTTTTCATGGTTATTTTGTTGTTTTGCCTCTAATTTGCAGGCCGGGTACGATCCCGGGGGCGTTGTTGACTATTGATGTAGTCTATACCCGATTTTGTTCAGGAAGGCAAATAATTGAGAAAAATCTTTACTGGAATTGTTATTTTCAGATAGCGCATGCTATACTGCTCTTCATTCATTGGTTGAACCGACATAAGGAGAGTGTCTTTGCTTGCAAGGATCAAGAGTTCTGCCGTTGCCGGAATCGATGCCTATATCGTTGAGGTTGAGGTGGATATCTCGTTCGGGCTTCCTGTGTTCAACATTGTGGGATTACCCGAGACCGCGGTTCGTGAGAGCCGTGAGAGGGTGAAGAGCGCTGTGAAAAACTCCGGATACAAGTTCCCGGTGGACAGGATTGTCGTGAATCTTGCTCCTGCCGCCATAAAAAAAGAGGGAACAAGCCTTGATCTGCCTGTTGCCATGGGGATTCTGCTGGCGTCCAAGGTTCTTCCACTGGATTGCGGCTTACAGTTTCTGATGGTCGGAGAACTCTCCCTTGACGGAAGGGTAAAGCCGGTCCCGGGTGTTCTTTCCGCAGCACTTGCTGCAAAAAACGGTGGGTTCAAGGGAATCATCGTACCCTTTGGTAACCGGGTGGAGGCCTCCATTGTGGAAGGTGTGGAAGTGATTCCGGCCAGGACCCTGGCTGAGGTGGTGGAGTTTTTGTCCGGGAACCGGACCATTGAGCCCATAAAAAAGGATGCCTCGTTTTTCGAGGAGGGCGCGTCGTCCCAGGGTGGGGTTGATTTTTTTGAGGTCATGGGACAGAACCATGCCAAGCGGGCCATGGAGGTTGCTGCGGCAGGCGGCCACAACCTCCTCATGACGGGTGTGCCCGGTTCCGGAAAGACCATGCTGGCCAAACGCCTGCCCTCGATCCTGCCAAGGCTCACCATTGACGAGGCCCTGGAGACCACCCAGGTCTATTCGGTGACAGGCCTTTTAGAGGAAGATTCCCCCGTCGTCATGGAGCGGCCCTTCAGGTCTCCCCACCACACCATCTCCGATGCAGGGCTTGTGGGGGGAGGACAGCGTCCCGAACCCGGTGAGGTCAGCCTTGCCCATAACGGGGTCTTATTCATGGACGAGCTTCCCGAGTTCAAGAGAAATGTGCTCGAAGCGTTAAGGCAGCCCATGGAGGATGGAGTTGTCTCCATCTGCCGGGCCGGTTTCAGGGTGTGTTACCCTGCCTCGTTCATGCTGGTGGCCGCCATGAATCCATGCGCCTGCGGTTATGCCGGGGATCGTCTCAAGGAGTGCACCTGCTCCGCCGCCCAGGTCCGGCGTTACCGGGCAAGGATTTCGGGGCCCCTGCTTGACAGAATCGATATTCATGTTGATGTTCCCCAGGTGCCTTTTAAAGAGCTGTCCCAATCGACCTTGCCCGAGGCCTCCTCTGGTGTGAGACAGCGGGTAGAGGGTGCAAGAAAGCGTCAGGCAGAACGGTTCCAGGGGGCAGGAATCCATTGCAATGCCCAGATGGGGCCGACCCATATCAAGGGGTTTGCTTCCCTGGACCCTGAGGCTGTGGCGCTTATTGCCAGGGCCGTTGACGCATTTGGCATGTCGGCACGGGGGCATGGGCGGGCGGTGAAGATCGCCAGAACCATTGCCGATATAGAAGATGAGCCCCGTGTGCTTCATCGCCATGTTGCAGAGGCGATCCAGTACAGGAGCCTTGATAGAATAGACACCCTGTGAATGCTTTGTTCCTTTGAGCGGCACGGGTTATTATAAGAACAATAACAAATCGTGGGTCCTGCCCATGATCATGGAAAAGAAGAATCAGAAAATGATAAAAAAAGATATTTTCGAGGGCAGCATCAAGGATCAGCTCAGGGCTTCAGCCCAGGACAGGCTTTACCGCTTCATGATGGCCGACGGCATGATCCGGGGCGGCATTGTTAAGAGCACCCGGATGGTCAATGAGATGCGTGCCAATCACCAGCTGGGGGTTGTCGAGACCCTGATCCTGGGGCAGGCCTACATTGCCGCCGCCCTTTTGACGGCAAGCCTCAAGGGCAAGGACCGGGTCAGCATCAACATCCAGTGTTCCGGTCCCCTTAAGGGGCTTGATGTGGAATCCAATGTTTTTGGCGAGGTGCGGGGATTTTTGAAAAACCCCATTTTTTCCCAGGAGGTCAACCAGGAGACCAAGACCCTTTCTCCCTTTTTCGGTGCGGGTTTTTTAACGGTGACAAAATACCTGGAAGATTTAAAACAACCCTATTCCGGCCAGGTGGTGCTTGAATACGGCAGCATTGCCGAGGATCTTGCCAACTATTTCTTAACCAGCGAACAGACCCCAACGGCCTTTAACCTGAGTGTTCATTTCAACGACCGGGGAGACGTGATCGGTGCCGGTGGGCTCTTTCTCCAGGCAATGCCCGGGGCCGATGAGGGTGTGCTGGACGATGCCCAGGCCATGCTACAGGATATCTCCTCCCTGGGCGAGGCGTTTGCCGATGCCGTGGAACCTGAAGCCATCGTCAAGGAGCAGTTTCACAGCCTAATGCCCGTTTTCATGGGAAATCACAGGGTGGAATTCTTCTGCCGCTGTACCGAGGAGGTCATGCGCGGTCACCTTGCAAGCCTTCCCCAGGATGACCTGGCAGAGATCCTTGAAAACGGTCCCTTCCCCGTGGAGCTCAGGTGTCACAACTGTAACACCGTCTACAGCTTTACAAAGAGCGATATCGAGAATATGAAAAGATGAGACTGGCTGTTGTCTCGGACATTCACAGCAACCTGGAGGCCCTTGAAGCGGTACTCAGGGATGTGGCCGCCCTCGGGATTGACCAGGTGGTCTCCCTTGGGGACAACATCGGCTATGGCGGTGATCCGGAGGCCGTTGTGCAGCTGTTGAGGCAACAGAAAATCGATTCCGTGATCGGCAACCATGAGCTTGCAATGCTGGATCCGGCCTGTCTTGAGGCTTTTCACCCCCTTGCCAGGAAGGCGCTCATGATCAATAAGCGTCTGCTTTCAATGAAGAGTCGTGTACAGATCAGTGGTTTCAGGACCTTTCTGGTTCGCCAGGGGTGCCTGTTTGTCCACGGCCTTCCCCCGGATTTGGTGACCGCCTATCTGTCCCGGGCTTCTGATACGAGGCTTTCGCATATCATGGATAGCATGGAACAGCGGATCGCCTTTGTGGGCCACACCCACCAGTTGGAGGTCATCAGGCTTGACCGGGACAGGGTGAGTCGGTCGAAGATTGAAAAAAAAGTTCTATTCCTTGACAAAGGAAGCAGATATATTATCAATGCAGGAAGCGTCGGACAGCCGAGGAAGTCAAGTCTTGATGCCAAGTACCTTGTTTTTGATCCTGACCGGTACTGTATCGAAGCAAGGTATGTGGATTACGACCGGGAGGCTGCCGCAAAAAAGATTAGAAAGGCGGGTATTTCAGAAGAATTTGCCCAGCGATTAGTGCAACCGTCAAACCAAGAGAGGTCATTGTAAATGTGTAACAACTGTAATGAACATGAACACAGTCACCATCACCATCACCATCCTGAAATCGTTCAGATCATGCCTGCCCAGAAGGATCTATATGCCGTGTACCAGAGCGATACACCCATGGATCATGCCGTAATGCAGGGCGTTTCCGGTTTAAGCCTTGTTCCTGTTCTTTTTCTCGGGCTGATGAAGCATGGAGACAAGACCATGGTCGAAGGCTTTTTCGCTTCCCAGGCCATCAACTCCTGCGAAGATGTTCACGGTTTCAAGGGGTATGCCTCCTCCCTGGATGAGGCTGAAAAACTCTACTCCTAACACCTGCCATTTCTCTCCCTGGCAGCCAGGCGCTTAACCTTTAGGTTCTTATTTCTGATTTTTGTGTCATTTTGGCAAGAGAATCCGAAAGATCTATGGTTCTGGCTTGTCCAGGTTAGGCTGTTATAAACACAGGAAAAGGATTTTGTATGCACAAACTTCTACAGAACGCTCCAGATCAAGAGATCATGCTTTTGGGCAATGAATCCCTTGCCAGGGGTGCCGTGGAGGCGGGCCTTGCCTTTGCCACCACCTACCCTGGCACACCGTCGTCGGAACTCTCCCTCAACCTCTTTCAGATCTCCCAGGAGACGGACCTCTATTTCGAGTATTCCACCAATGAGAAGGTCGCCCTTGAGGTAGCGGCAGCAGCCGCCAATTCAGGACTCAGAACCATGTGTATCATGAAGCACGTGGGACTCAATGTGGCTGCCGATCCCCTCATGACCCTGGCCTATGTGGGCGTGAAGGGGGGGCTTGTCATTCTCACGGCAGATGATCCGTCCATGTTTTCAAGCCAGAATGAGCAGGACAACCGTTACTACGGCAAGTTTGCAGGACTCCCCGTTCTTGAGCCATCATCCGTGGCCGAGGCAAAGGATATGGCCAAGGCCGCGTTTGAGCTTTCGGAAACCCTGCAGGAACCTGTTATTCTCAGGACAACCACACGGATCAACCACTCCAGCGCCTTTGTGACCCTGGGGGATATCAAGGAACGAAACACAAAGGGTGAGTTCATAAAGGACCCCATGAGTTTTGTGACCGTGCCTGCCGTGTCAAGGAAGCTCCATGTCAAGCTCCTTGAGAACCTTGATAAGGCCCAGGCGATCTCCAACCGTTCTGAGCACAATATTCTCACGGGTACGGGCAGATTCGGGGTTATCTGCAACGGGGTGAGCTTTCTCTATGCCGAAGATGCTGTCAAGGATCTCGGGATTGAAGACAAGGTCAAGATCCTCCGCATTGGATTCTCCAATCCCATGCCCGACCAGATGATCGAAGCGTTCCTCAAGGATTGCGACAAGGTCCTGGTGATCGAAGAGGGTGAACCCTTCATGGAGGAGGCGGTGAGGTCCATTGCCCAGGATGCAGGAATCTCTGTTTCCATAAAGGGCAAAGGCGACAACCTCTTTTCAAGGCTCTATGAGTTTGACCCGGCCATGGTCAAACGGGTCATGGCGTCCTATTTTGAAATCGAGTACCAGGCAAAGGAGCCGGTGGATACCTCCAATCTTCCCGAGATTCCCCAGCGTCCGCCAAACCTGTGTTCCGGCTGTTCCCACAGGGCCACGTTCTACGAGGTGAAAGAGGCTGCCAAGGCCCTTGATATGGACACCATCTGTCCCTCGGACATCGGATGCTACACCCTGGGATTCCTTCCGCCCCTTTCAACAGGTGATTTCGTCCTGTGCATGGGTGCTTCGGTCAGCTCTTCCTGCGGGTTTGCAAAGGCCACGGACAAGAAGGTGATCTCCTTCATCGGCGATTCGACCTTTTTCCATTCCGGCATGACCGGTCTTGCCAATGCCGTGTTCAACAACCACAACTTTACCCTGGTGATCCTGGACAACGGCATCACAGCCATGACCGGCCACCAGCCCAACCCCGGGGTGGACATGTCCCTGTTCAACCTGGAAGGCTACAACCGGATCTCCATTGAGAATGTGGTTAAAGCCCTTGGGGTCGAGCATGTTACGGTTGTTAAACCCTTTAAGGTTAAAAAGAGCGTTGAAGCGATCAAAGAGGCCCTTGCCTTCGAAGGGGTTTCCGTCATCATCTCCAAGGAGCCTTGCGCTCTCCATGCCAAGGGGCTCAAGCTTTTAAAGCCCAGGGCCTTTACCGTGACGGACCGCTGCAAGAACCACCGGGACTGCATCAACGAAATTGCCTGTCCCTCGTTTTTTCTTGAGGATGACAAGGTCAGGATCGATGCCACCACCTGTGTGGGATGCGCCCTGTGTGCCCAGATCTGTCCTGAAAATGCCATCGTCCCCCTGAAAAAATGATCTTTAAACGATAAGGATATGACTTGATATGGATATAAAAAGATTAATCATGGTGGCGGTTGGCGGCCAGGGAAACCTGCTTGCCTCAAAGGTGCTTGGCGAGGCGGCCCTGATTTGCAAGGTGCCGGTCCGTATGAGCGAAATCCACGGCATGGCCCAGCGGGGCGGGGTCGTGGAATCAGCCATTGTGTTCGGTGATGCCAGCTCCCCCATTATTTCCGACGGCGAGGCAGATCTGCTGCTCGGGTTTGAACCCTCCGAGACCCTGAGGGCCTTGAACCGGTGCAACAAGGAGACCACGGTCATAACCAACCTTGCCCCACTCCCTCCCTTTACCGTTTCCATCGGCAGGGGGGTCTATCCGGAGATGGACACGATCCAGGCCCTGATCAAAGAGAGAACCGGTTCCCTCATCGCCTTTGACGCCATGGAACTTGCCATAAAGGCGGGAAGCCCCATGTCCACGAATATTGTTCTGGTGGGCGCTTTGATTCAGACAGGAATCCTTCCCCTGACCCGGGAGAGCGTTGAACAGGCCATTAAAACCCGGACAAAGCCGGCGTTCGTTGATATGAACCTTGCCGCGTTTAACCTGGGATTTGAGGCTGCTGCCGGCGCAGCATAGAATATCCACGATCCTCGGCCGCTGAAGCGGTTGAGGATCGCGGTTTTCAGGCCTGGAGATCCTCCTACCGGATGGTCAACAGGATGCCAAAGAGGGTCAGCACGGCGCCGGATATCTTTTCAATGCCAAAGATCCACCGTCCCAGTCTTTTTTTCACCACCGGGTTCCCCACCATCACCGCCACCCCCATGTCCCAGAACAGGACCGTTGCCGTCATCCAGCAGGCGTAGAAGATTCGCAGGCCAAGATCGGTTGTGGGCGAGACCATCACCGTAAAGAGGGAGAGATAGAACACCGCATTTTTGGGGTTGAGTATTCCGGACATGAAGCCAAGGGTGAACTGTCGTTTCATGCTTCTGGCATGGATACACCCTGCTTTCCCGGCCCCGTCCATGGCGCGTTTGGGCGCCTTGATCAGGAGCACGCCGATGTAGACCAGGTAGGCGCCGCCAAGGTATTTCAGGACCAGCATCAAAACGGTCATCTCCTTTACCGCTTCAAGGCCTGCCACTGCAATGGCAAGATAAAGCGCGTTTGCAGCGGCAATGCCGGCACACACGGCAAAGGCGTAACGCAGGGGCAGCCTCAGGGCTGTTTGCAGGATAAGAAAAAAATCGGGTCCCGGGCTCAGGAGCGCCAGGAAATGGGTGGATGCGATAATTAAAAATTCCATGGGTTGCTTCTCCTTTTTTTAAGCAACACCATAGCCCCTGTTGGTCACAGGGTTATTGTATAAAATTGACCTGGTACTCTTTTGGGGTCACCGTGGTCATGGCCTTGAAATGGCGGTGAAAGTGGCTCTGGTCGAAAAAACCGCTTTCCAGGGCCACCTGGGACACCGCCATCCCCTGTTGCAGGAGTTGCCTGGCACGCTCGATCCGGCAGTTCATCCTGTAGGCGTGGGGCGTTAAGCCCGTTGCCCGCTTGAACTGCCTGAGCAGGGTGTAGGGGTTGGCCCGGAGGTTTTCGGCAAGCTGGGCCAGGGTCAGTTCCCGGTGGAGGTTTTTACCCAACTGCCCCTTTACCGATTTTATATCCATAGCAAGGTGGCCGGGTTTTTCGCCATGTTCGCAGACCCTCGTAAAAACGGTTCCCACAAGCTCTGCCAGCAGCTGCTCCTTGTCCAGTACCTCTTCCTTTCTTGTCATCAAATCCATGAGGTCGATATACTGCCCGTAGAGAAGTTCGTCTTCCAGGGCAACGGCAGTTACCGGGATAAAGGTGTCTGTCTTCCACAGGGACTGCTGGAGGTTCAGGCACCACTCCATGGTGAGGTAGAGCATGTAGTAACTGCGCCTGGCCGGTTGGGTGGGGTTGCAGGCGTGGAGTTGTTCCGGATTGATGAGGGCAAGGGTGCCGGGCTTGAGAAGGGCGGGTTGGCCGTTGACCTGGTAGACCACCTCCCCCTGATCTATGGCCCCGATGCTGAAGGTCTTATGCATGTGGGGTTTGTAGTGGCGGCCGCTGTTTGTGGTATAGCGGCACTCGGCAAAGGGCAGGCCGGGATCTTTGTGGAAAAATTCCCGGCTCATCTTTCTTCCTCTGTCATATCCGTGACCTGTTATTCAGTTGAGTGACCGTGGTTTCAGGATCGTCCTCCCTGATGAACCCGTCGATCACCGAGACCAGCCTTTCCATTCCTTGTTCAAGGGGACGGATAACCGGGATACCGGTCTGCTCCTCCAGCCGTTGCTGACAGGCAACACCGTCCTGCTCTTCTGCATGGCCCAGATTCAGGGTGATGGCAATGACCCTGGCACCCATGAGCCGGATGATCTCGATCTCATCTTCCAGGCTTGGAATCATGCACCCGGGTTCTTCAAGGGTATCAAAGCACTCCCGGAACGGGGCGTGCTGGAGGATCACCCCTTTGACGTTTCCGGACAGGATGAACTCAGAGCCGCAGGGACCCGAGGGGTTTCTAAGGCTTGACTGTCCTTCGATGAGGATGCAGTCCGGGGAAGTGGCTTTCTCACACTCTACAATGGCGTGTTCCAGCTCACCGCTCACAAAATCGTTGAGGGTGGAGTCGAGGATGAACCCGAACCGGTTGCCCAGCATCCAGCCGGTCTGGCCGGTGTAGATCATCTCCCCGTGGATTCCTCTTTCCTGGCAGGCCTCCTTGAGAAGGGAGCAGGTGGTTCGCTTGCCAAGGGCGCAATCGGTACCGAGCACGGCGATTTTAGGCGTTTTGACCCGGTAGATCTCTCCGGTCCAGAAGTGGAGTTCTTCCAGGGGCCGTGGTTCCCGAACATCGATGATGGCGGCCCCGCTTTTTTGGGCGGCCTGTTTCAGCTCCGGGACTTGCCCTAGCCGCTGGTGCATGGGATTGACAATGGATATCCCGTTCTCCAGGGCTTCAACCAGGAGGCTGTTCCACTCTTTTGGCAGCCTGCCGCCGGCCAGGGCCACTCCGATGATGCAAAAGGCGGGGCGGGCAGTTCCTGCATCAAGGAATTCCCGGATGGAGCCATGGACCGGGATGTTCCTGGATCTGCCGTCCAGCACCTCCCCTGCATCCCTGCCGGCATCGATATGGTCGATGACGGCAAGAATATTGAACCTGTCTCCTCCCCGGATCAGGCCGTGGGCGGATTTGGCTGCTTCGGTGGCAAGGCTTCCCTTTGTCAGGACGATGGCGTTCTCTTTTTTCAACTCACTTCTCCTTATATCCGTTCCACGCCAAGACCGGTTTTTTCAGCCCTGGTGGCAAGGTGGCGTTCTTTTTTCAAGTATGTGGTTCTCAAATGCGTTCAACCCCGAGGCCGGGTTTATCCGTTACCCTCAGCATTCCGTTCTCCAGAACAAATCCGCCCTGTACAAGATCCCTTGACAGGTCCAGGCTGCCGTCAAGATCCAGATAGCGGGTTGCAGGGGAGGCAAGGGCAGCATGGAGGGCGGCCGAGATGCCCACAATGCTCTCGTCCATGCACCCCCACATGAGATCGATGGCGGAAAGTCTCGCAATCTCGGCGATCTTCAGTGCCGGGGCAATGCCGCCGCATTTCATGAGCTTGATGTTGTAAATGCCGAATGGCGGGCATGGTCCTGCCAGGGCCAGTGCGTCACTGACGGTGACAAGGCTTTCGTCTGCCGCGATCAGGTTCCTTGTCCGGTCTGAAAGTGCTCGCATCCCGGCCAGGTCATGGGCCTTCAGGGGCTGTTCGATCAATTCAAGGTCAACGTTCCGGGTCTTGATGGCAAAGGCGACCAGCTGGTTATAGGTGTAACCCAGGTTGGCATCCACCCGGATCTTCACATGGGGTCCCATCTCCTCCCTGAGCCGCACCAGCCGCTCCACATCCTCGTCAAGGGATTTGCCGATCTTTACCTTGAGGTAGTTGAATCCCCTTGCCCTGTACTCCCGGGCTTCCTCCAGGGTCTCTTCAAGGGATCTGATCCCAAGGGTGATGGAGGTGGGAAGGGTGGTGTGGCACCGGCCCAGAAGATCCACCAGGGGAAGGCCCAGGTGCTTAGCAGCCAGATCGTGGAGGGCGATGTCAATGGCGGCCCTGGCCGCAGGCGCCTTGGGTAGTGCCCGGTCCAGTTCCCTTAAAATGGCGTTGAGATGCCGGATATCCCTGCCCAGGAGCAGCGGCTCCAGAACGGAGTCAAGGGCCTGGCCGCAGGCCGTTTCACTCTCTCCTGTAACCTCCTCGGCCGGTGAGCCCACCCCGATCCCCATGGTGCCGTCCCGGGTCTCAATGGTGACAAAATGGTTCTCAACGGCGCTGATTGTCTGGTAGGCAATGGTGTAGGGCCTTGTCAACGGAAGGGATTCCTCCCACCAACGAACTGCTGTTATCTTCATCTGACCCTTGATCCTTTCATTTTGAGTTCCTTCTTTTCTGGTCTTCTAAACGTAAGCAACAGCCACATTCCCTATATTTCCATGGGACCCGTGTCAAGGAAAAACAAGAAAGCGGTTTACACAACCCCTTTTATTGTGTAGATTTTTCTTTAACTATTACTTATCTATAAAAAAGAGAAAAACCATCCATGACCCTACCATGCACAGAGACGATCCATGCCGGTTTTTGAATATAAGGCCCTTGACAGCAGGGGGAAAAAAAAGACAGGCATCATCGATGCCGAAAGCCTTGTTTCGGCAAGGACGCGGCTGAGGGAGAAGCGCATCTATCCCACTTCCATCCTTGAGGTCGATTCGGAGCGATCCGGGACCGGAGACGTGTCCGATGGTCCCTCTCCGGGATCTTTTTTATTCGGCCGCATCAAAAACGCGGAACTCGCCATGGTGACCCGCCAGCTTTCCACCCTTCTTTCGGCAGGATTTCCGCTGATCTCCGCTGTTACAAGCCTTGTTGCCCAGACAAAGTCCAAGGCGCTGAAAAAGGTCCTCTCCAAGATAAAGGGGTCCATTGAGGAGGGAAAGAGTTTTGCCGAGGCCCTGGCCATGTACCCGTCGATCTTCTCGTCCATCTATGTCAACATGATCAGGGCTGGAGAGTCCTCAGGCACCCTTGAGATTGTGCTTGAGCGCCTGGCCGACATCACTGAAAAGCGGGAGGAGACAAAGAAGAAGATCCAGGCCTCCCTTGCCTATCCCGTGCTCATGGCCATTGTAGGGACCCTGGTGCTTTTGTTTCTCCTGGCCTATATCGTGCCGGGAATCATCTCGATCTTTTCAGACATGAACCAGACCCTGCCCGCTCCTACCCTGTTTCTCATCTCGGTGAGCTCGTTTCTGAAACGGTTCTGGTGGGTGGTGCTGATGATTCCGGTCTCCATTGGCGTTATTCTCTACGCCATGGCAAGAACCGAAAAAGGGGCGTATCTCATCGACAATGCCCTGTTCCTGACCCCCAAGCTTGGGGAGATGCTGAAAAAACTTGCCGCCGCACGGTTTGCAAGAATCCTTGCCTCCCTTCTGGCCAACGGCGTTCCCATGCTGACGGCCCTGGGGATCTCCAAGGCCACGGCCGGCAACAGGGTGATCTCAGCCATCATCTCCCGGGCAGCCACTGATGTGGAGCAGGGCGGCGAGCTGGGTGTCTCCCTGGAAGCGGAACGGGTGTTTCCCCCCCTTGCCGTGGAGATGATCAAGATCGGGGAGAAGAGCGGCCAGCTGGAAAAGATGCTGGAAAAGACAGCCGATCTCTATGAACGGGAGGTGGAGTCTTCTGTCACCGCCATGACGGCGCTCCTGGAGCCCCTGATCATCCTTGTCATGGGAGCCGTGGTGGGCTTCATCGTGCTCTCCGTCTGCCTGCCCATCTTTGAGATGAACCAGCTGGTGAAGTAGGGTGTCAAGAGTGTAGACCTGCCCCTTAAAAGAGGGGGAGGCCAAGATGCTTGAGATTGAGATCACTGTTTTATCGATTCAAGCGCTCTTTGGAGCAGGCTTCGGTTGTGTACTTACGGGCGCTGTAGATGTTTCCAGAGTAGAAGCCTGTCTTCACAAAGCTGATCGCCCGCAAATGTCGTGATTTATGAGTGCTTAACGCCCTGTTTAAGCACTCATAACATTGAACTAACCAAGCACACCGGACTTCAAACTAAAAACGCCGAGTGTAACTGCATCCGCTTGAACAGTTTGTTACGTATTATAACTCTAATCCTTTTTGGGATTGATAAATATTAGTATTTTCATACTCGTGAAAATATGAAATTGATTCTTCAACTGAATCAAAGAATGTTCCCCAGTCAAAGTCTTCCCCATCTATATTTTCAATTGGATATTTATAATGAACAAAGCTATTCCGTTTTTCCGATAGCTTTGTCATTACAGTCAAATGGGCCGTGTCAAAAGGTGGCAAATCAATTAATTTTAAGAACCAACTAGTTTTCGAACGATTATTCAGAGAAGTGATTACTTGTTTAAATTCTTTTCCTGCAATATCTTTTGGGTAGAGCTTTGATTTTATAATTCCATTAATCCAGTGCTCCCACCAAGTAGCATATGTGACTAATGCTAAATTGTACTTGTTTGATGTTACAAAATTCTTAGCCTCATTGAGTAAGCTATTTGTGTGATCAGTCGTAAAGTTTAACTCTTCTCTTGATTCCTGAAGGAGCTGTAAATAATCAATTGCTTTATCCTTTGCTTCTTCGTCAGATAAACCATCAACATCGATCGCACCATACGCAATAGCTGATTGAATAATACTATTAATGACCCCCCTTTGCTAACACTTTGCGTTCTTCGGATTCAAATATGTTATTTTCTTCTGGCACGATATCTCCTTATATATAACTGCGTAATTTTAGTCGTTTTTTGTCTGTTTCTAATATACTTATAGAAGTATATCACTCTGTTTGTAATGTTATTCGAAAGGATGGATAATTTCAAAATTTAAATATTTGGTGTTTGCCAGTATCGACGTAAAATAACATTACCTAATGACAACCTGCTTGTCAATTATGACCGTTGTTGTCAAGAGTGTAGACCTGACCCTAGAACTTGACGGTGAAGAGGGGAAGGGCAGCGGGATGTTTTAATTCTTGTTCCAGGGATTCGAGGGCGTTTTGGCGCAGGTTTCGGTTGTATTTGTGGGCGCTGGATATGGAACCGTAGATGTTGCCTGAGTAGAAGCCTGCCTCCACAAAGGTGATCACCCCGCCCAGGGCTTCGTTGCCATTATCAAAGGACTCATGGGCCGCCATGATCAGGGCCGCGTTCAGGAGGAATGAGATGGCAGCATCCCTGTAGCGTTCGCAGTACAGGAAGCCCATGCCCGGTACCAGTGCTACTGCTCCGGCTATGGCGGGACTCTTTTCCTTTTCTTGTTTTATGGCGGTGATGGTCTTTTTCAGTCTTTGTTTGCCGTAGGGCTGGGCGCCTGAGGGGCTGATACTGTCGATGTTTGCTTCGGCCCTTTCAAGGGCGGCAGGGTCCATCTCCTGGGAGCGCTTCAGGTGGGTCCACCCCAGGGTCGCGTGGATGCGGTCCTTGGTTGCGATGTCGTCGGTGAGCATGAGCAGGTTCTGGAGAACGGTCTCTGCCCGTCCGCTTTTTCCCATTTTCTCATAGGTGATGCCCAGCATGAAATAGGCTTCTGTGACCAGGGGATCCTCTGAAAAGGGAAAGAGAAAGGAGTCAAATACCTGTTTTGCTTTGTTATAGTCCTTGAGGTGGTAGAGGGCCTTGCCGGTGTAGAATCGTGCCTGCCTGGTCCGTTGGTCTTTTGGGAAAAAGTGGGCAAAGCGCTTGAACTCCACCATGGCTGTGGAATAGTCTCGTTCCTTAAAGCACTTTTGGGCATAGTCATACTGCATGTCAGCGTTGATATAAAGGCCGTTTTTCCCGGCGGCACAGGGGGGCTGGAGCGTCATGGTCATGAACGCAAAAAGAGCGACCGTGATCTGAACGAGGCGTTTTACTTTGTTCATTTTTTGTCGTACCACCAGAAATCGTTGGCTGAAACCGGATCAAGGGTCAAGCGGGTGTTGCCTTTAATGATATTGGGAGAGAGCCGGGTTTCGTCCCTGCCGCACCGGACCAGCCTGTCACAGGTCATGATCCATCCCATGAGGGGGCCGTGTTTCCGGAATGCCTCGGCAGCATAGCCGGAGCAGGAGGGGGTCATGGCACACCGGTCCCCGTCGGCCGGAGAGATATACTTTCCGTAGAAATTTATGATTGGATTGCTGTTCTCCCGGCATTCTGCCGTCTGGGCAAAGCCTGCAAGGAGGATGGCCAGGGCAATCAGGCAAAAGGCGCTACTTTTGCTACTCCTGGGTGACACGCAGCACCTCTTCCACCGTGGTGATACCGGCCAGCACCTTGGCAACGCCGTTCTGGCGAAGGGTCTCCATGCCGTGTTTCAGGGCCAGGGATTTGATCTGGTTGGAGTCGGAGGTGGTGAGGATCATGGACTTGAGCTCTTCATCGATCTCCATGATCTCCAGGATCGCCTGTCTGCCCGTGTACCCCGTGTCAAAGCAGTTGTCACATCCCCTGGCCTTGAACGCCCTGCACTGGCCGGGTGTGCGGTCCTGGATCTTGAGGTAGCCAAGCTCCGCCTCGCTCAGGCAATATTCCTCTTTACACTCTTCGCAGAGCACTCGTACCAGGCGCTGGGCGATTACTGCCTTGACCGAGGAGGTGATCAGATAGGGCTCCACCCCAAGGTCCGTGAGCCGGGTTACAGCCCCTGCCGCGTCGTTGGTGTGGAGGGTGGAAAAAACCAGATGGCCGGTGAGGGCGGACTGTATGGCGATTTCCGCCGTCTCGAGATCCCGGATCTCCCCCACCAGGATCACATCCGGGTCCTGCCTTACGACCGACCTCAAGCCTGCGGCAAAGGTGACCCCTGTTTTCCGGTTGACCTGGATCTGGCCGATGCCCATGAGGTTGTACTCCACGGGGTCCTCAATGGTGATGATGTTCTTGTCCGGGGAGTTGATGGCGGACAGGGCCGCATAGAGGGTGGTGGTCTTGCCGCTTCCCGTGGGGCCGGTCACGAGGACGATGCCGTTGTTGAGGCAGATCAGCTCCTTGATGAGGGTGAGGTCTTTTTCTGAAAAACCAAACTCCATAAGTTTCAACAGGGAGCCGGACTTGTTCAACAGCCGCATTACCAGGCGTTCACCAAAGGAGGTGGGCACCGTGGACACACGGATGTCGATCTTTTGCTCACCGATTCTCACCTCGAGCCTGCCGTCCTGGGGGGCCCGTTTCTCGGCGATGTTCATCTTGGCCATTACCTTGATCCTTGAGATCAGGGCCGACTGGATCCATTTTGGGGGGGTGAGCATCTCGTAGAGGATGCCGTCGATGCGGTATCTTACCTTGAGGCTCTCCTGGAAGGGTTCGATATGGATGTCGCTGGCATTGGCCTTGACCGATCTGGATATGATGTGGTTCACCAGCCGGATGACCGGGGCGTCGCTGGTGTCGTCCAGAAGATCGGCCGTCTTTTCGATCTCCATGATGATGTTGGAGCTGTTCCCCTCCATGTCCTCCACCAGCTGCTGGACGTTGTCCTGGCTCTGGTTGTACAGGGCATTGATGGCCGATAGAATCTCGCCCTTTGACGATAGCACCAGGCTGTAGTCGTCAAGGCCCAGGATGGCGGCCATATCGTCCACGGCCTGGAGGTCGCAAGGATCGTGGAGGGCGATGGTGGTCCGGCCGTTCTCCGCTTTCAGGGGAACCAGGAGGAACTTTTTTAAAAAGTGGATGGACACGGTTTCCGTAAAGTCAGCCCAGGTGGTTGGCCCGGAAAGCTCAGGTTCAAAGGGGATGCCGTAGATGGATCCAAGGGCCTGGAGCATGGCATCCTCCGGCACCAGCTTTGACATCACCAGGGCTTCGGAAAAATTGTCTCCCTGGTGCTGGTAAAGATCTTTGATGGTTTCTATTGCATCATCATCCACAAAGGTTTTCTGGGAGAGATGTTCTATAAATGTTTCAACGCTCATTTACTCTCCTCTGTGCCGTTGTAGAGTTTTACATCCCCCTGGCGCACTTCATCGATCTCCTGGCGCTTGGATTTGTAGAGTTCGGTGGCCTCAAAGGGGTTTTTTATTACCCTGGGGGTCAGGAACACGTAGAGATTGGTCTTGTCATCGCCGGTGGAGAGGGATTTAAACAGATAGGAGAGGCCGGGAATATCTCCAAGGCAGGGCACCTTGTGCTCTATGTTGGAGAGGGTTTCGTCGATGAGCCCTCCGATTACCACGGTGTTGCCGTCTTCCACGATCAGGGTGGTCTCGATCTTGCGCTTCAGGGTGGTGGGGCGGTCATTGGTTGTCGGGTTGGCGTTGTCAAGGGAGGTGATCTCCTGGAACACGTTGAGTCGAACCAGCCGGTCCTTGCTGATCTGGGGGGTGATCTTCAGGGTGATGCCCACGTCCTTGTACTCATAGGAGCTGTAGGTGTCGGTGCCGCTCTCGGCCGCTGACCGGGTCTGGTAGGGCACGTTCTTGCCAATGGTGATGGTGGCCTCTTCATTGTCCGTGGTGAGGATCTGGGGGGTTGAGAGAATGTGGGTGTCATTGTCTGTTTCATAGGCCTGGATCACCGCCCCGATACTGGGAAAGGTCACATCACCGATGGTGATGGTTTTGCCAACGATGCCGGCGGAAAATCCAGGAGGAAGTGCCCCCTTTGTGGCAGCAGTAATTAGATTGCCGTAATCTTTTCCTCCGAATCCGCCGAAATAGGCGCCCTGGTCGTTGCCGTCTGAGTCCTGGTCATACCCTTCCCCGACCTGCCACTGGGTGCCGATATTGAGCCCGGCGTTGACCTTTACCTCCATGATGAGGCTCTCGATATAGACCATGGACCTTGGGATGTCGAGTTTCTGGATCACCTCTTCGAGAACCGGATAATCCTCTTTTTCCGCCATGATGATCAGGCTGTTGGTGGCCTTGTCCGCCGTGATCTTCACCGTGTCGGAGATCACCGGGGCGGTTTTTTTTCCGTTTTTGGTCTGGGCGCTCTTTTTCACCGGCATCTCCTGGAGCACCTTGGCAAGGGTTTCGGCAGATGCATGCTCCAGATAGTAGACCCGGATCTTCTCATCTCCCCTGGGAATCTTTTTGTCCAGCAGGGCCACAAGTTTCTTGACCCGGTCGGTTTCGATATCGCTTGCCAGCACCACAATGGAGTTGGTGCGGTCGTCGGCCACGAATTTCACGATCATCTCCGGGGCCTGCTTGCTTTTGGTGGTCCTGATTCTGGCCATGAAGATGGTGGAGAGGTTCTTGACAAGCTTGACCGCATCGGCATTCTCGATGGGAATCACGGAGATCCGTTTCCCGATGCCCATAACATCCACGGTATTGATGATGGTCAAAAGCCGCTCGATGTTGGAGAGGGTGTCGGTGATGATCAGGGTGTTGGTGGCGGCATAGGCAAGGATGACGCTTCCCTTGGAGATAAGCGGCGTGAAGAGTTTCTTGAGCTCGTTTGCCTCGGCAAATTTCAAGGGGATGATCCGGGTGACGATACTGTCTGTGGGGGATTCTTTCCCCTTTGAGATCCGGGTATCGATGCTTTTGGACCGGGCTTCAGGAGCAGGGATGATTTTGGTCACCTGTCCTGCTTCAACCGCGGTGAATCCGTGGATGGAAAGCACGGATTCAAACACCCCATAGGCCTCTTCCACCGATATCTTGGACGGAGAGATGATGGTCACGTTGCCCTTGACCCTTTTATCCACCACAAAATTCTTTTTGGTCAGTTCGCTGATGAACTTGATGAACACGTTGATATCCACATTGTTGAAATCAATGGATATATATTTGCCAGCAACCTTGGAATCAGCGGCCTGAGCCTGGGTGACTACAGATGGAAGGGGGGAAAAACAGTTGATAATCAGTATTGCAAAAAGGGGAAGTACCCAAAATTTATTGCTGGACATGGTAGTTGATCTCCTTTACTTTACCTCGCCTTTTCAGTTTTATGTTCGCTTCGGACGCCTGTCTCAGTCCCTGGTACAGGGAGAGGGCATCGTCGATGGAGGTGATCTCTTTACCGTCAACCCCCATGATGATGTCTCCGTTTCTTAATCCCATTTTTTTGAAAAGGGCATTGCTTTTTATGCCGTATATCAAGAGTCCGTCGGGTTTGCCCTTGGAAAAATGGGGTCTGACCCTGACCTGTTTCATCAGGCTTTCCATGTCGCCCATGGCTTCATCAATGACGGACCGCTGTATGGTCATGTTAGAAGAGCTGATCGAAGGTTCTCGAGAGGGGGATCTGCCCCGCCCCTTGGGGGTGGTGGTCTCCATCTCCAGGATCTGGTTCTCGCCGTTGTGGTTGAGGATTACGCTGGATCGCATGATCTTCTTTATTTCGGCGCCGGCAACGCTGTCACCCTCGTGGTACAGGGCCTGGGTCCTGCTGGATTTTTCCTGGATCACAGCAAAGGACCCGCTGCCGATGCCTGCCACGGTTCCCCACAGCTTCAGGTTGAGGGTGGTTTTTTCAAGATCTTCCTGGTTTTCAAGATCAACCTCCGGGGTGTTCTTTTCCTTTTTGTCCGGGGCCACCGATGCCTTGAAAAGATTGCGGCCCGTGATCGACCGGGTTTGAGCAGCGGAGATCTTTTTTCCATCCCGGGTCTGCCGTTCCTGCCCCCCCTTGTTCATGCGTTGGGAGAGATCGGGAGGGCTGTATGTTGCGGTCTCGATTCGCTTGTACATGATCCCGGTGCAGAAATAGAGGGCAACCGTCAAACAGATGAGATTTAAGCATGTAAAAAGAGTTTTCATAATCTGAAAATGGGTTTCTCCACGGTTCCTGAAATGGTGAAGGGAATTCCCCCTTTTTTTGAATCGTCAAACAGCATTGCAACGGAGGATAGCCCGGCAAAGCTGGTCAGATAGGCCGTATCCGGTCGAATTTCTCCCTTGAGGTTCAATCTGCTTTTTCCAACAGGCGCGTTGATTACGCCTGTGCCGGTCAGGGTTATGGTTGCCTCGCTTCCCAGGGCCTTGAAACTCAGGATATCCATCCGGTTCTTCTTGATGGTGTAGTTCATGTCAACGGTGGTGAAATGAAACTCAGAGATGCCCAGCTTTTCAAGCAGCGGGTTGTGGACCTCGGTGATCAGATTTGAAAGGCGAAGGGTGCCCCTGGCATCCCCGGGTGCCTGATTGAGGCCGTAATCAAAGGTGCCGCCCAGGGTGAAACGGGAACTCAGGGCGGTCTCTCCGGTGTTGAATTCGATGGGGGCGATCTCAAGTTCTGAAAATTTCGAGGTGAGGGTGATTCCGGACGGGTTGGCAGAGCGTGGTGCTGACACATGGCCTTTGACGATCCCGTTGAAGAGCGCTGCTGTGAAATCCGCCGAGTTCTGGGATTTGAACAGGGAAAAAATGTTCGGGGAGAAAAAGAATGAATCCAGGGTGACCGTGGTGGTGTTGAAAAGGGTGAGCTCCGGGTTCAGGGTCTTTAATCCCATGGGCAGTACCGGGGTTACCGGGTTGAGCTCCACCTTAAGGTCCTGGCTGATTCGGTTCAGCCTGTCCGCCATGAGAAGGCCTGCCTTTTCACCTGGAAAGAGCAGGTATGCAAAAACGAGGAAGGTCAGGATGGCGTAGGTCAGGTAGAGGGAGACGTTTTTTGCACCCATCAGGCGGCATCTCCTTTTACCAGGGTTTCAGCCTCGACAATGGCGTCTATCATGGTTTGCTCCTTGCCCGTCTTGGAGAGGGACAGGGATCTTATGTGCACACCGTTCCGGGAGCTTTCAACGCTGTAGAGAAAATCCACCAGCTCCTTGAGGTAGAGGGTGTCCAGTTTTATCTTGACCATGGAGATGGCGTAGTTTTTGTCGTTGAAGGTCCTGGAGGAGGGCTTCATGTAGGCCACGTTGTCCTTGACGCCGCTCTTTTCAGCCAGGGTGTCCAGAAAGGAGAATAGGGTGAACCCCTTGGCCCGTTGGGACAAAATACCGGTTTCAGCCATGTTCATCCTGGAGAGGCTGGAATACTCCTGCTGCAGTGCGATGATTTCGTTCAAGGCTGTTTCATTGGCCGCAACCCGCTGTTCCAGCTCTTTTTTGCGGTCCAGGGCCGGCACCAGGATAAACTGAACAACAACAAAGGTTATCAGAAATCCTGCGCAGATGATCAACGCCTTTTTGTCTCGTTGTGAAATGTTCATACGTAAATTATCCCAGGGTAATGACAAATTTAAATCGAACCCGTTTTCCAGTTTTATCTGCCGCAGCGCTCTGGATCTCCACCTGCTTGAACAGAGCCGACCCTTCAAGCAGCCCCTTTATTTTGTCAACATTGTTGAAGTTTGCCGTGGACCCGGACAGGAGAATACGGCCCGGGTTCAGGATAAACCTGTTGGTTTCAACGTCGATGGACATCGGTATCTTGTTTGACAGCTCAGCAAGAATGTCGACGCAAGAGTGGTTGAGTCCATCCGGGGGGGTGGTTCCCTCGCCGGAAAGGCCCGAGGTCTCCTTGAGCTGTTTGAGCTCTATTTTCATCTGCATCAGTGGATCCACGATCCTCGTTACTTTTGGAAAGCTCTTTTTGAATATGGCAGTGCTTGCCTGCTCGAGCTCTGCTGCGTTGTTCTCCATGAATGCGATGTCGGCATGGACCTTGAACATAAAGGCTGAAAATGCCACGACAACAAAGATGAGCAGCACAGCGATATTGGCTGTATAGCGTTTCAGGATGGAATCCTCGGAGTAGTCTCCCTGGCAGAAATTGAAGACAGGTCTGGAGGTCGCATTGGCAAGGGCGGCTGAGATTGCATTGATGGGTTGCGGATCCATGGAGACCACCGGACACCCGAGTGCCTCTTCAAGGGGGGCACACAGGGGGGCAGCATCTTCCTCCGGGGAAGTGATGATGCATCTTTGGGGCATAAACCCCTCCTGGGACCGCTGGTGTTCTCCTTTAACAGTCTGCTGTACGGCTTTTGCCAGGGCGGGTATAGTAAGGTTCGCTCCCAGGGACCGGACCTGGACGATGGCTCCCTTTACGCCAAGGCACAGGGTGGTGTGATCTTCGGTACGGTCGATCCACAGGGTGTGCTCCTCGTCAATGCCGGATTCTAACAAATGATCGGCGGCTATGTAGCCCTGGACCGTGATGAGGGAGGGTTGCAGATCTGCTGTTGCAAGGGCGCTGAAACAGTCCCCAAGGGTCGTGTCCGGAACCGATGCCGTCAACAAAGGGGGGAAATCACCTGCGCCTGTTTTGGGGGGCTGGGTGAAATCCGACACATAGGTCTCGTCTGCCAGGGGAAGGTGGGAGGCCAGCTCAAACCCAAGGACCTGCCGTATCTTTTTGGCTGAGCGGAACGGAAGGGAGATGTTCCTGAACGAGACCCAGGGTGAGGGAATGGCCACGGCCACAGCGGAGAATCCTTTGCAGTCGATCTTTTCCATAAGAAGGGAAAGAGCCTGCTCAAAGCGGCTGATATCCGTCTCTTCCGGGGTGGAATCCCCATGGCTCTCAAGGTCGTCAAAGGAGATGGTCACGCTTTCCTTTATGGAAAACCCCTTTAACGGCTTTTCCACAACAACGGCCGAAAGCGAATTGTTTCCTATGTCAAGTCCAAGGATCGTTCTGTTCATAAAAAGCCTCTAACTCCTCAACAACCGGATGGTTCTGCAAGTCCATCTGTTGGTCTCTTTGTCCTTCTTTCTCTTAATATAGGCTCTTATCGTTTTTTCCGTATTGCCCACTGTAGCTGAGCACTCTGCCTTGAAAATATGGCTTGAGTAGCGTATCAGGCGGTCGAACCGTTTACCCTCTTTTTCTGATAAGTCGATTACCGTTTTGTACCATCCCTTGTCAAGGGTGTTTACAAAATCCCCTGTCTCTTCCTGTTTCTGAACCCTGTAATCAACCAGCTCCTGGACCTGGTCTTCCATGCCTGAAGGAAGAAGGGCCGCCAGTACCATGTCATTGGCCGTGTTGATGTTGATGGTCCCAGGAAAACGGTAGCGCCCATTTTCGGACACAGTATCATCCATCCCGAACACGGTAAAGGCTTCTGAAAATTCAAGGGTGACCTCCGGGGCCCCCTCAACCGTTTCATGGGTCAGAATATCCTTTGACACGCCCTTGACCAGAAAGATCTCGTCCAGGATATCAAAGGGACCGTTGGTGCAGGTGTAGGGCGGGTCAAGGTCCTGGTAATAGGAGGATTCTTCGCCGGAGGTGCCTGTTTCCAGGTCATCATCATTTGAGTCGAGCCAGTCCTTGAGGCAGTTGATGATCTCCACGGGATCCCTTGCATCCTCGGATTTGTCAGCCGAGATCAGCAGGTCCAGAAAGCGTTCCCAAAATTCTTGCTGGTCAGTGTTGAAGGTGCTGCCGGGAAATTCGGTTATCAGGGCGTTTACCTGGATTTTTCCCAGTTCATCAACAATGGAGAGGGTCACCTTTCCGGTGTCGTATCCCAGGGAGGCGATTGCCGACCCAAGGATATCCGGGTCGGCCCAGTTCTCCTGAACGGAATCGGTCTCGTTGGCGTTTGCATCCTCTTCCAGGAGCAGCATGGCAAGGTTGATTCCTGCCAGGGCCATCTCTTCGGCCCTGAAGCTTTCCTGGAGCACAATGGCATGGTCGGTTGAGTTCCTCACCCTTTTCCCCAGTTCAAGACCGGCTGCGGCAAGTACCGAAATGATGGCAAGGCAGATCAGGAGGGCCATGCCGTTTTTATTGTTGCCGACCTTTGTCAATCCAGGGCCTCCCTTGAAACGGGAAGGGCAATTTGGGTCTCAACGATCTTTGGGACATCGCCTGTGTTGAGGGTGATCTTGAACTTTACGGAAACGGGAAAGGTGTACTTGACGGTGTCCGATTCAGAGTCCCAGGAGCTGTGTTCATCCCCCTCTTGGTCCACATAAATTAATTCGAATTCCGATATGTTGTGGATAAGCACGGGATCGCAGGAGCCCTCCCTGGGCTCGTCAAAGGGTCTTAATGTGTCGGACCTGCAAAGATCGATTCCGTTGTCGTTATTGGACCTTGCATGGTAGGCGATCCGTGCCACGCCGGGGATATCCTTTTTTCCCAGGGAGAGGTGGTTGAGGGAGGCAAACCCAAGCCTTGAGACAAGGGTGCCGCCAACGCTCTCCTGGGTGCCGTCGAACCTGAACGGATCCGGGTCGGAAATGGATGCAGGTTTTTTGTACCGTGGGGGCCGGGAGATGTAGAGGGCGCCAAGATCCCTTTCCAGGTGCCCCAGGAGGGTTCTGATCCGTTCGTCCTGTGCCATCCCGTCGCTTACGGCCGTTGAAGAGGAGATGAAAGACTGGAACGAGGTGAACAGGGTGGTCATCAGGATCCCGAAGATCAGGACGGCGATGAGGATCTCTATCAGCGTGAATCCCCTATTCATTACTAAGATATCTCCAGGTGTTCAGGGTAAATTGGTTTTCTCCCTGGAGGATATCGATCTCCACCCGCTTGAGTCGTTCTGCTGCCGATTCCGGGATGATCGCAGAATCAAAGGTCTGATAATCGGTTATCCTTGCGCTCCACTGGTACCCTGGGAAACTGTCTCCAAAATCACCTGACAGGTCGGAATCATCGGCAAGATCCCCTTCGATCCGGGTGATGGTCTGACGTGCAAGAAAGGGGGCGGTTGAATGAAATTTGCCGTACCCGGCAAGCAGAATGCTCGAGGACTGCATCTTGAACAGGGAGACAAAGACGATGGCAACAATGGAGAGACTCACCATTATCTCAAGAAGGGTAAACCCTTCAATCGTCCTTACCATGGATGGTTTACATGCACTGGTCAAAGGAGACACTCCTGTTCTCAAGTTCAACCCTTGAAAGAAAGGGCTCGACCCTCAGGGTGACATCGTTCTCCTCCTCCTGGATGTGGATCAATGCCATGTCCGAATACCCCTGCCTGCGGAATTTTATCCGGACGTCATCCGAGGCAAGGGGCATGGCGCCGGGAAATTCCACGTCAAGGACAATGGTATTGCCCGAGAATTGAATGCCTTTTTCCCTGGCGATTTTCATTGCTTCCTGGTCCATGGAATCGTCCGAAACCCATATGCGGCCTGCGGTAATGTCCACATGCATCATATAATCCCTGTTGTCGGTCACAGCCTTTCTTTTTAACGAGTCGATCAATTGAATCGTTTTTCCAAGGGCGTTTTCCGGGTCTGAAAAAAAGTGTACATTCTGGAACGTTGGAAGGGCGAAAAACAGGAGAATACCTGCTATGACTAGAACAATAACAAGCTCTATGATGGTAAACCCGGTTTCCCCCGAACGCTTTTTACTCAAGTTCCCAGCTCTTTATGTCCCTGTTTTTACCTTCTCCTCCGGGTGCGCCGTCTCCGCCGTAGGAGATGATGTCAAAGTCTCCGTGGATGCCGGGGCAGAGGTAGAGATACTCCCTGTTCCAGGGATCCTTGGGTGTCTTGCCTTTTTCAAGATAGCCGCCTTCATGCCATTTGGCAGGCACGGGCTCGGACGAAGGCTTTTCCACAAGTGCCATGAGTCCCTGCTCCGTGGGCGGGTAGTTGCCGTTGTCCAGGCGATAGAGTTTCAACGCCGTTTCAATGGCTGCGATATCAACCTGGGCCTTGACCTGTTTTGCCTCGTCGGTTCTTCCCATGAGCCTCGGCACGATGAGTCCTGCCAGGATTCCCAGAATCACCACCACCACCATCAGTTCAATCAGTGTAAAGCCTTTTTCATTTTTTGAAGACAGTGTCATATCCATCCTTCTTTATTCGTTTACATGGGTGAAAAACAATCCAAGACTGCTTTTTTATACGATAAATTTCATATCTTTGCTATTGATTTATTGCCGAATAATAGGATTTTTTAGCGGTTTTAGCTCCTTTTTTCGGCAATGTCGTCAAATGTCGTCAATGGATCATGATTTAATGCTTTCCCTGTTATTGATAGCTGTTTTGTGGGAAAACACAAGGGAAATTGTGAATGAACCCTGTTTTTTTTGATGGTGGGATGACGTTGGTTTTGATTTGCGCACAGTGGTCTTGCGGCAGGTTTTTATTTAAAATGTGATGTCGATTTTATTGCTTGACTTTTTTTGTGATTGTTTTTAGAACCACCCCATGTCGTTTGGGGTTGTTTCATACATCTTAACCAAACCGATGGTTTCATAAAAAATTATGGAATGCAGGTGCTCATTTTATAGAGCATGGGAACATCGTGAAAACCGATGACGGGCCCGCCGCTGTGAACGGGGATGAACGTCGCATTTATGTCACTGTTTTTTTTAAAACGGGAAGGCGCGACAAGTAAAATGATCCGTGAGTCAGAAGACCGACCTGCATGAATTGACTATCCTTACGGACAAAGGACGTCGACACCTTAAGTGGATTTAAAAACGTAAATCCCGGCAATACTGTTGCCGGGATTTTTGTTTTTTGGAGCTTGAGAATGAAAACCTGTGACCTGCTGCAGTATATTCCCCCTTTCAGCACCCTTGAACCCGCGAAAAGGGACAAGATAGAATCCTTGTTCCAGTTGCGCACTTTTTCCCAAGATACCCTCCTCTTACAGGAAAACCAGGCAGTGGCCCAGATCGGGTATGTGGTTTCCGGCAACCTCGCAATTGAGCGCTGTTCTAAAGAGGGGGGGATCCGTTCCAACGGTTCTTTAACCGTGGGCGAGTATTACGGCCTTATGGCCCTTGTGGACAAGGGGCTCTCCATCATTGATCTTGTGGCAACCCGGCCCACGACCTGCTACACCATTGAAACGGTGGATTTTGTCGAGATGCTCAACACCTATCCCGAGATCAGCGTCTTTTTCGAAAACGCCGCCTTAAGCCGGCTTGGCAGCCTGTATTTTCAGACCCGTTCCGCCCCAATGTCCGGTGGGGAACCGATCGTGCCAAAGGGCCGTAAAAAACTCCAGCGATCCCTGGAGCACATTGAAACCCAATATATGGGCTCCATCACCCTGGATGATGTCTCGGCCATTAATGGATTGAGCCGGTACCATTACTCCCGTCTCTTTAAACATACTCTCGGTTGCTCGTTCAAGGAATATCTTAATCGCACACGGATCAAGGAGGCCAAACGGATGATGGGAAATCAGGGTATGAACGTTTCCCAGATCTGCTATGCCGTGGGGTTTAACGATGTCTCCTATTTTGCACGTGTGTTTAAGAAGATCCAGGGCACAAGTCCCTCATTGTACCGGAAATCTCTTTTAGCGAAAAAACAATCCGTTACCGTTGATGTGGAGGGGACTCCGGATCTTTGGCTCAACAGCCTTCACTGGAAAATTGACGGCTGCGGCCAGGCCGGGCAAAAGAGCCTTGTTCTAAGATAGAGCCCGGTCCGGCACTGAATAAATCAGTGGTCTTTAGTTAATAGCAAAATAGTGCTGTTCTTTAGCAATAAAATCCAAGCATTGAATCGATTGATCGGGTATTACTTACTATCGGATAACGATGAATGAGAACAGGGCAGGGATTCCTACATGGAATCCTTGCCACAACTTAAGGTCAGGTGAAACTATGAAACGATTGTTAAAAAAACTATGGAAAGATGAATCTGGTGCAACAGCCATTGAGTACGGTTTGATTGCAGGGATCATGGCGGCACTTCTCGTAACTGTACTAGGCGGTTTCAGCGAAAAGCTGGGCCTTCTTTTTGATGCCATCTCAGACCAGCTTGAAACGACAACAGAGAAAATTAAAAACCCCACTGTCACCGAGTAGCAGGAGAAAGTCGTGATAAGCTGGATACAGACTCCTTTTTCCGGGACCATGGTGCTGATTTGCATTGCGGTCTGTACCGATCTGTTGTGGAGAAAGATTCCCAACTGGCTCACCATGCCCTTTGTCGTTCTTGGAATCTGGCTGAATGCAGTTCAACTGGGAATGGGGCCGGGCGTCTTTTGGGCTTTGAAAGGGTTGGCAGCAGGGCTGTTGGTCTTTATTGTCCCGTTTCTCCTGGGCGGGGCAGGAGGTGGCGATGTGAAGCTTTTGGGAGCGATCGGTTCCCTTGTCGGCCCCCTTGCCGTTTCCTGGATATTTCTCTACGGTGCCATGGCCGGGGGAGTTGTTTCGCTTTTCCTGTTGTTGAAAAAAAAGAGGTTAAGCTCCTTGACCGGTATTGTTGAAGATCTGAAAGTGCTGATTTTCAACCTGTCGCCCGTTTTGGCAGCTGGGAAGAGGGAGAGTATTCCCTATTCGGTTCCGATTCTTACAGGATATATTGCCTATCTCATTGCGGGGGGAGCGGTTTGAAAATTTTCAAAGCACGATTTCTCAACAACAGGGGTACGGCCGCAGTGGAATTTGCGATTCTCCTGCCCATCTGGTTCATGATCTTCTTCGGACTCCTGGATTACTCCTGGTACCTGACCAATGTGATGATCATGGAGAATGCCGTTTCCTCAGGTGCCAGGGCAGGGGTAAAGGTTAAGTACTGGCTGGATTCCGATGATGAGGAGTACGAGGATCCTGAACAGATTGCGATCAATGCAGTAAACCAAGGCTTCTGGCTCGATGATTCCCTGGATGGTAGCGGGGTTGAGGTTAGTTTCAAGGGCGCTGGGAATAGTTCCCTGGACGATTATGAATCCTGCAAATACCTGGAGGTCAGGGTGGTTGACTATGAGTACACTCCTTTGACCGGTTATCTGCCCGAGGGCATGATTCCCCGCACCATAAGCGCTGTATCACTGATGGCATTCCCCTGACCATGTTGAGCCTGTCCCCTGTTTTAAGGAATAACTGCCTGGAGAATCCAATTGATGGAGAGACGATAATCTATGTTTAAAGCAAAAACCGTTATTGCACTGCTTATTTCAGTTTTCATGGGGCTTCTGGCCGTAAAAGGGGTCTCCATGCTGAAGAGAGAGCCTGTTCAGGCTGCTCCCGTCATTCAGGCCGTTCCTGTTCAAAAACCGGAAAAGAAAATACCGGAACAGCCTGTTGATAAGGGGAGGGCGTTTTCCCGGGCCATTCCCAAAGGCATGAGGATTGTCACCATCGGGGTGAATGAGATCTCAGGGGTGACCCGGGAGCTTGAAAAGGACGACCGGGTGGATATCCTGGCTGTTACACCTTACAAAGGGGTATCCAATGGCAAGATCTCCCGTATCGTGCTCCAGAATATAAAAATATATACCCTGGAGGAGACCTCCGTTAAGAAAAAACTTACAGATAAGGCCGCCAGGAAAAAGAAAACATGGACCATTCATCTGCTGGTTACGCCGGAACAGGGTGCGGTCATTGCTTCAATCAGCGAGGCCACCAAGCTGCGGCTTCTTTTGAGAAACGCCAATGACAATGAAATCCTTGAAACCATGCCCACCATATATGCAAGCGATACCGGGGTTGTCACCGTTAACCGGTCTGCATCCAATCCCGCAACTCTCATCAAATCCGGAATGCGGGCCATAACACTTCAGATAGACAACACCGACGGGGTTTGCGGAACCCTGAAGCCCGGGGACCGGGTGGATGTGATCTTTTCGAGCAAGGCCTCGGTTTTCTCTACTGAAGGAGGCAACCAGGCTGTGGGAACAAAGGGAGAGATCTTTAATGTCAGGAAATCCTCGAAAATCCTGCTCCAGGATGTTGAGGTCCTGACAACGGAGCAGCTTCTTAAAAACGTCTTTGATAAGAATAAAGCCGCCACTTGCGTTACCCTGGTCGTAACGCCGACCCAGGCGGAAAAACTGGCTGTAATCGCGGACTCTTCAACAAATGGAGATCTCAGGATCGTAACAAGAAATCCCAAGGACAGGGAGCGGATCACAACCCGGGGAGAACTCTTGAGTGACCTGTTTTTAAAAGACAAAAGAGCATTCAGGATCATTGAAGTACTGAAAGGTTCTACAACCCACCCGATAAAATTCTATGTTGATTAAAAAAGAGCGCATGTGATTCCATAAGGAGATTTGTATTGAAGAACCTGATAAAAAATATTTTTGTCCCATTGATCCTGATTTTCATCTTCCTGCCGGATAACGCCATGGCGGATGGAACTGAAAAGGGGGAACCCATCAGGATTCAGCTCCATCACTCCTATCTCATGAAAACCCGGTATCCCATTATCCGGGCCGCCGTAGCTGATAGCAATATTGCCGATGTAAGTGTGGTAACGCCCACCCAGATGCTTATTGTCTCCAAGTCAAAGAAGTCCGCCTCCACCACCCTGATCCTGTGGAAGGATGAAAATATGGCGGAGACGTTTCATATAGAGGTGTATTCTCCCATGCCCCCGTCCATCCTGGAACTCATGGAAGCAAGGGTAAAAGAGATTGCACCGGAGGTTGAGATCGAAATTCTGCCGGTCCGGCAATCCAGCGGGAAACGGTCGATCATCCTCAAAGGCGAGGTAACAAGCCAGGCGATTCTTGAAAAAGTCCTTACCGTGGTAAAAAGCTTTGATATTAAATTCTTCAACCTGATAAATCTTACAGGCCCCCAGCAGGTGCAGCTCAAGGTTGTGATCGCTGAAATTTCAAAGTCCGGATTGAAACAGATGGGGATCAATTTCCTGAACAGCAAGGAAAACCTGGGAATCGGGATCTTTAAGGGGGGAGACTACACCGGAAACAGCACCTCCTCAAGCTCGACGGATTATACATCCCCGAGTATAACAACAAAGACAACAATCGGCGGAGAATTCGGTAATAGTTTTGAACAAACTATTTCAGGCGGAATGCCTATAAACAGCACCCGTTCTTCCCAGAGATCCTCCAGCAGCTTTAACTCTCCCTTTGGCACTGCATTTCAGATAGCCCTTAATTCCACAAAGCACGACTGGCTTGGTATAATAAGCCTGCTTAAAGGGCAGAAACTTGCAAAATCCCTTGCATCGCCCACCTTGGTCACAATGAACGGTCAAAAAGCAAGCTTCCAGGTCGGAGGTTCCTACCCCATCCCGGTTCAGACCGACGAAGGCGGAATTACTATTGAGTACAACTCCTACGGCATAAAGCTCAATTTTACTCCCTATATCACTGATCAGGAGACCATTACACTTGAGGTGACCCCTGAGGTGAGTGCCCCTGATTACTCCCTTGGCGTCACAGCCGCCGGTGTAACCGTTCCCGGGCTGACCGAGAGAAAGGTTTCAACAACCATTCAGATGAAAAACGGACAGACATTTGCCCTGGCAGGTCTTTTAAAGGAGGAAAGTTTTGTCTCAACAAACAAACTTCCCTTTGTCGGGGATATTCCCTACCTTGGTTCATTCTTCACAAGCAAGGAGACTCAACACCAGGAAACCGAATTGGTTATCATTGTGACCCCCCAGATCGTACGGCCGTTGAACAAGGGAGAGGTGCCGATACTGCCCGGCCAGGACCTTAAAAATATGATCAGCGATTTCGATTTTTTCATAAACAACAATCTTGATCTGACCAAAAAAACAGAAAAAAGCGTTCCTGTCTTTAAGGGGCAAAACGGTTTTTCAAAATAGGATTTGATTGAAACGCTTTTAAGGGAAACAGGGTATATGAAGGAAAAATCAAGCGGTATTCTAATCAGTGAAAACAGGAAACTCCACCGGGAACTTGCCGGTGAACTCATGCCCATTGTCGATATTACCGACAGCATCTCCGACATCTCCAAGGGGTACGCGACCATAAGGGAGAAAAAGACAGATCTTGTTTTTCTCGATGTCACCATGCAGGAAAGTGATCTCATGAATCTTGCAAAACGCATCAAAAAGATCCAGCCCCAAACCGGTCTGTTCATGATAAATTCAAGAAAAGATCCTGACCTCCTTCTCCGGGGCTTCAGGATGGGAATCACCGATTTCCTGACATATCCCTTTGACAAGGCCGAACTTGCAGGGTCCGTAAGAAGAGCACTGGACGGATCCGGCGGTCTCTCCAAGGGTGCTGACATTTTCCCGGTATTCAGCCTCAAGGGAGGAATCGGGGTTACCACCACGGCCATCAATCTTGCGGATCATATCCATGATCTCACACAGGACCGGGTGCTTCTCCTGGATCTGAACCTGTTCATGGGGGATATAAGCAGCTACCTCAACATCGAGATCTCCTATACGCCCTATGACCTTATAAAGGATATGGAGAGAATGGATGAAAATCTTCTTTTTTCCTCTCTTTTTCAACATCCAAACGGTTTTTATATCCTGACGACCCCGGAAGAGATAAGTGATTCAGACCGGATAACAGCCAATGACATCATGGGTATGCTCTCCTTGTTAAAGCAGCATTTTGACTATATCGTCATCGACTGCCCCCATGATTTTTCAGACCGCACCCTGGAGGTCTGCACCCAGGCAGACAGGGTGCTTGTAATGACCCAGCAGAATATTCCCACGGTAAAGAGTGCCCTGAAGGTGATAGAATTCTTCAGGGAACTCAATTTTGAGCAAAAGAAGCTCCAGGTGATCATTAACCGGTATCTGAAAAAAAACGATATGGATGATGTTGACCTTGAAAAAATTTTCCAGCAGAAAATATTTGCTACCATAGAGAACAATTATCCCCTTTTTTCCATGGCTTCAAACCAGGGGGAAACCCTGAACCAGACGGATAAAAAGGGTAAAATCAACAATGATATGAAGGCGATTGCAGGAAACCTGACCGGGATCAAACCCCATGAAGAAAAGGACTGGAAAAAAATCCTTTCAGGAGGCTTGCTAGGATGAAGCTCAGCAGCCGGATAAATTCCAGGGGGGGCGGGCTTGCAAACGACTCAAAAAACAGTTTTCCCAAGATCATAAACCGTGAAATGTATAACAGGGTAAAGTCAAAGATTCATCTTTTGCTTGTTGACCGCCTTGATCTTGCAACCGTCACCGATCTTTCAGCTGAAGATCTTGAAGTTGCCATCAGGAATATGCTCAACGAGATAACCCTTAACGAAGACCTTCCCCTTAATATGGACGAACGTTCCATGCTCATCTCGGACCTTATCAATGAGATAACAGGGTTTGGTCCCCTGGAAGAGTATCTTAACGACGAATCCGTACAGGATATCCTGGTGAACGGCCATGGCCAGGTGCTTGTGGAAAAGGATGGGGTACTCTTTCCGACCCAGGGTCAGTTCAGGGATGACAAGCATCTCATGCATGTCATTGACAAGATCGTATCCGGGATGGGCAGAAGGGTGGATGAATCCTCTCCCATGGTTGATGCAAGGCTCCCGGACGGCTCCAGGGTAAACGTGATCATTCCCCCCCTTGCCCTGGACGGCCCCACCATGTCCATCAGAAAGTTTGGAAAAAACAGGCTTACAGGGGAAAATCTCATGGCAAAAGGTGCCATGGGACAAGGAATGTTCGATTTTTTAAAGGCTGCCATAAAATCCAAGCTCAACATCCTTGTATCCGGTGGAACAGGCGCCGGAAAGACAACCCTGCTCAACGTACTTGGGGAGAACATCCCTGAAAATGAGAGGGTGATCACCATTGAGGACAGTGCGGAGCTGCGGCTGAACCTGCCCCATGTTGTAAGGCTTGAATCACGTCCACCCAATATTGAGGGCAAGGGCGAGGTTACCCTCACCGACCTTGTGAAAAACAGCCTGAGAATGCGACCGGACAGGATAATCGTGGGGGAGACCCGGGGGGGCGAGGTGATGGACATGCTCCAGGCTATGAACACGGGCCATCCCGGTTCAATGTCCACTGTCCATGCAAACTCTCCCAAGGATGCCCTTTCACGGATCGAGGTGATGGCCAGCATGGCCAGTGTTGCCATTTCCGAAAAAGCCCTGCAAACCCTGGTTGCCAGTGCCCTTGACATCCTGGTCCAGCTTTCAAGGCTCTCCGACGGTAAGCGCAGGGTTGTATCCATATCCGAGATAACAGGTGTTGAAGACGATCTGGTAACCCTGAAGGAGATATTTGTATTTGAGCAAAGCGGGGTCGATGAAGACGGAAATGTGCTTGGGTGTTTCAAGGCCACCTCGGTTATACCCAAGAGCGTTAAGCACATCTTATCCTCTGGCATTGAGCTTGATCAAGGCATGTTCAACAAAACATGGGAGATCGCCTGATCCATGGAACTCATGATCTTTTCAGTTGTTTTTACCACGGTTTTTCTCCTGGTTCTCCTTGTCCTGGAAATAATAAAATTCCTGGACAGAAGAAAGAAAAAGAAGATCCTTAAAAGAAATTTTGGAATCACAACCCAATCCGGATTAAAAAAAGATCTTCGTGCCCTTAAGCCTCCCAGGAGAAATTTCAACGGTAACGCCAGGAACCGGAAAATCACACCCATCCAGTCCCTGGAGTACCTTCTTATCGCGGCGGAGATCCCGCTTTCACCTAAAAAATTCATGTTGATCTTCTTTGCCGTGGGAGTCATCTGCTCCCTAGTAGCATTGTTGCTCTTAAAAAACATTATTGCTGCAGCAGCGCTTTTCCTCGTCAGCCAGGTGTTGCCTCTCCTCTATCTCTATTTTAAAAAAAAGCAGATCCAGGAAGCCCTTGTCATGCAGATGCCCGATGCCCTCGGCATGATCGTGCGGGCCATCAAGGTGGGCCAGTCGGTGGATGCTTCATTAAAAGATGTGGCCGCATCCATGCCTCCCCCTTTGGGCACAGAGATGAGGATTGTATATGAAGAGATAAAGATGGGGCTTCCATTTGAGCAGGCCCTGCAGAATTTTGAAAACCGCTATCCTGACCTGGCGGATGTGAAAATATTCTGCACCTCATTCATCATTCAGAGGGAGACCGGAGGCAACCTTTCCCTTATTCTGGAAGGACTTGCAGATACCATTAAGGAAAGGTTTCACTTTGCAAGACAGGTTAGAACATTCAGTGCCGAAGCCAGGATGAGTTCCATTGTTATTGGCCTTTTGCCTCTTTTGTTTGTATTGGTAACATCCATTTTTAATCCCCAGTATATTACACGGCTGACCGATAATCCCATGGGCAGGATTCTTGTCTATTCGGCATTTGTCCTTGAATTTTTCGGGTTTATCCTGATGAGGCGCATGGCGCAGATAAAGGTATGACAAATTTGCAGACAATAATAGACAGTATGGTCTTTTTTACGGTTTCAGGATTTACCTTCCTGGCTTGTCAGTATATTGAAGGGCGTTATAGGAAATTTGTCCTGGGAAAGAGATTTGTCAGTCCTGAACAACTGACAATCAAAAATGGAAAAATAGCCGCATCTCCCAGGTTGAACAAAATAGCCCTCTCCCTTGGCCGGGTGGCTGCCCCGAAAAACGGCAAGGAATTCTCGAAAATCACTGAGCAACTCTCCCTTGCCGGCTACAGGGAGGAGGGCGCTGTGATACTCTTTTACGGGTTTAAACTCGGTCTTGGGCTTATGCTTGCATCCATTGCCTTTGCAGGGGTTGCCCTGACGGAAAATGTCTCTTCAAAAACCCCTTTAATGCTCTTTATCCCTTTTGGAGTTGGTTATTTTCTGCCTGACACGGTTCTGAAGCAGAGGATAAAGACAAGGCTTGGGAAAATATTCCAGGAACTTCCGGATACCCTGGATCTTCTTGCTGTTTGTCTCCATGCGGGACTGGGGCTTGACTATGCTCTTTTCCGGGTGTGCAACGAGCTGAAGGAGATTGCCCCCACACTCTCCCAGGAGTTTGAAAGGTATTTCCTTGAGACAAAAAGCGGGATCGAAAGAAACACGGCCTTTGAGAACCTTGCCCGCCGCAACGGTTCAGAGCCCCTTAAAAGCGTTGTCAACGTGCTGTTGCAATCGGCTAAAATTGGAACTGACATGGCACAGGCGTTAAAAAATCATACCGATACAATGCGCAGGGAGCGGCAACAGATGGCCGAAGAGCAGGGAGCAAAGCTTGCCACCAAGCTCACCCTTCCCCTGGTTGTTTTCATACTTCCGGCCCTGATGCTCATCATCCTTGGGCCTGTAATCATCAACTTCATCTCACTTGTCAATGACGGATTTTAAGGAGAAGATCAATACCATGGGTATTCAACGTTTTTTTTTTAAAGCATGCAGAACAGTCATCCCCTGTTTCATGTGTGCGCTCATCTGTAGCGGTTGTATCGGTTCGGTAAAGAATAATAACAATCCGCTCCAGCACCTGGAACCGGAAGAGCCTGTCATGGCAAGGCCGCAGGTCTGGGATACCGAAAATCTAAAGCCCAACCACCTGGCCCTGGCAGGGGAGTTGATGGATAAAGGCTTCCATGATGTGGCCCTGGTCCAGCTCAACCTTGCCATGGAGCAGAGCGGCAAAAGCGCTGAAATTTACAATCTCAGGGGCGTATGCCACCGGGAGAACGATAACCTTACCCAGGCTGAGGCAGACTTTAAAAAAGCGATCTCACTGGACAGAAAAAATGGTTCCGCATTTAACAACCTCGGGATCCTGTTTTCAATGACCCAAAAGAACGACCCGGCCCTTGATTGTTTTAAACACGCCGTGGCCCTTGATCCGGCAAGGACCGAATTCTTCAACAACCTTGGCGTCCAGCAGATGAACATGAAACAATATTCCAATGCTGAAAAGAGCTTTAACAAATCCCTTGCCCTGGAACCGGGAGATGAAAACGCCGTCAACAACCTTGCCATCTGTCTTGGCCTTGAAAAAAAAGATGACAGGGCCATGGAACTTCTGTTGAGGCATCACACCCCGGATCTTGCCTTCTACAACATGGGATGCATCTATGAAATGCGAAGCGAGCATGGAAAAGCCAAAAAAATGTTCGAACTTGCCAGGGAGAGAAAAAATATCCGGGAGAAAGTGGTAGAAAAACCGTTTGCTGCCCAGGTCCTTAACCCCCGGGCCCCCTTGGATCCCACCCCCCCGGATGGCATGACAGGAGAGCTTGCAGACGCTATCTACACGAAAAAATATGAAAAGAAAATGAAGACTACAAGCTCCCGCGGGGGAAAGAAAAAAAAGTAGGAGACAGGAGGAACATTGAAAATAAAACAGACCCATCCCCGGTCAAACCCGGCATTGACCCTGTTAAGATCGGAAACCGGAAGTTTTGCCGTTGTCATGGCCCTCTGCCTTGTGCTGATGATCTCGGCCCTGGCATTTGCCCTGGACCTTGGCTATTTTGTCAAGGAAAAGGACAGCTACCAGGGATGTGCAGAGGCGGCAGCCATGTCGGCTGCTGAAAACTTTTGCTATGGCAGAGCCGTTGAAGCCGCAGAGATCGTGGCATACGGCAGTAATGTCATGCTGCCTGATGATGCGGTAACGGTTGAGTTCGGGTTTTACGACTCCTATGATGAACATCCGGATTTTCAGACCTATCAGGATTTTGTTGCCGAACCGGGTGAAGATGAAGACTCAGATTATCCTACGGACGAAACCAGTAACGCAGTCATGGTGACCATCGAGAACAAGGTTCAAAGTCTTACGGGATTTAATAAGGATAAAACCGTCAAGGCCCAGGCCGTGGCATATGTTCCCCGGGTGAGCATCGTGTCTGGAGGCACTTTCAGTGCATCGAGTGGCGGTAATCTGTCTTTAAATAATGGAAATATCTATTCCAAATCCTGGATGGATTTGTTCGGGCCGGTCATTGGTGAAAACCTGGAATTCTATTCTGAAATAAATGATATACTTCCTAGTTCGTTTCAGGGTATTCCTGCACCTGAAAGACCAGAGAACTTGGTTCCCCCTGAGATAGATATCATAAGGAACCATATTTTCCCCTTGGACAAGTATGTGGAAAAGATGAGGGAGTTGGCGGATGTGACATACACGCCTGGCGACAGTGGCGCAGGACCTTTTTACGGGACAATCGATTACGGTTATAATAAAGAATATTTCTTCGACCTGTCTGACCCCGAGTGCCGTGATAAAATCATCTTTTTTGATACCACGGGCTCTACTGGACAGGCAGGGGTGTATTTAACGCCCCATGCCTGCGGCATGGATATCCACTACAATGTACCAGGCTCTGAATGCAGGAAGCAGATCGGTGAGACCGATGCAAAGAGCAATGAAATAAGAGCTCTTACCTTTATCGCCACCTGTAACATTACAATTCCGGAATTTCATCCGGATAAAGGAATCATCCCTTTGGGCGGATTTGATTCGGATCAGCTGACAGTAGTGTCAACCGGAAGTATTGCTTTTTCTTCGGGGAACAATCCGCTCAAAGGCGTTAACTTTTATTGCAAGAAGTTCAGTTTTGAAAATGGCAAAGAAGGGATGTTTTCTCCGCCTGACCCCTATTATCTCAGGGTCATTACTTCAACAAGAAACATCTCGTTTAGTACTAGCAGCCCCGAGCGTGAAGAGTACAATTTTAATTTCAAATTCGGGCCTCCATGCCCGGCCGTGGTTCCCCCCGCCTTGGGACGGTTGGTGCTTTCAGCTGAATGATCTCAAGGCACACAGGGGCATAAATGAATGAATCTCAAGGTTTGCATTGAGCCTTTTTAAATCCATTCTGCTGTTTTTCTCTGATTCTGGAATAGACAGGAATTGTAATAAAAGGCCGTTCTTTTATATTTGTTTTTAAAATCACCCTGCCCCGGAAGGTTTCCGGTTCTGAAGCTCTGTTCTTAAAGATGATACTGTATGAATTGTCAGATTTTGATTTTTCAATGGAAAAAGTCACCTGGCCCGAAAGCATGTTCTCTGCAAGTTTCAGGTCGAACGCCCTGTTTCCAGGTGCGGATATCCTGATTGTTTTCTCAAGGGCAACCCCTGTCAATCCGTTTAAAAATATCCGGTCCGGCTTCACGCTTAAAGCCTCCAGCACAAGGGCCGCTATCTCAACCTTGACAACCGGATTTGCCGGATCATTGGAGTATATCTTTACCCCTTTGATCTGCTCACCGGACTCGTCTTCGGTTCTGAACGTAGCATGCAGGGTACCTTTCTTCCCGGGCGGAATGAGTTCATCAAATTTCACGTCCGTGCAACTGCATGCGGGCTTTACTCTTGAGATCTTCAGGGGGGCCATGCCGCTGTTCCTTATAATGAATGTGTGGCTGATTTCCACCCCTTCCACAACTGTTCCTGCATAAAAGACCTTTTCCTCAATTGATAGAACAGGCGTATTGGCCGTATCTTTTCCGCCAAATGCAGCTCCTGCCCCTGTAACAAGGAACACCAATATCAAACCCGGTACAAATCCTGAAACCCTGAGCATCTTTTTCCATCCGTAAATTGTATGGTCAAACCCAAAAAAGCACCGGATGCAGATCTGGTCTACGAATCCGGTGCTTCATCTGTTAATCAATTACATCTTTGCATGATCTTTCAGGCGCTTTTTTTTCTGATGCCAATAAGACCCAAAAGGCCTGAGCCAAGGAGCCATGCGGCAGCAGGCACCGGAACCGCCGAAGTCCCGCCAACATCTGTCGTGAATGTGAATGCTCCATCTACACTGGCAGGGCCGAGACTACTAGTCGAGCTGATTTTTGATCCGTTCTGATAAAGAGCCATATAGGAGACGAGATCCATGTTGAAATCTGAATCGGCAGCACCGTCAAGTATCGCATTTTCGGTTATTGAAAATGTGAAAGAACCAAGTTTAGTTGTTCCAGTTTGAAGGGTTTCGAAATCATAATTTCCTCTTTCTGCCTTAACCATAAAATGCTTAAGGTAGCCATTCTCGTTGTCATTCGAAAACTTATCTCTTGGAGTAGAGAACTCATACCCAGAAGGAAAAATAGACTTCCCCAAATTTTCATGAGATTCAAAAGCTATCTCATTTTGATCATATTTAAAACTGAAATCATAGCCTCTAACTTGTACGTCCGTATCTGTTGTACAAAAAAGATTAAAGGTTGCAGTTTCGTCTCCAACGGCATAATCAGTTGTGATCTCAAAATTAATACTTGCGGCATAAGCATTTCCAACGCACAAAAGTATTGCAGCAATTAATATTGTATATCCCTTTATAAAGTTCACTCTATGAACCCCTTGTTGATTAAAGAAAAAGAAAAGGTATCTTTTGATATAACCGGAACTATATATCGTTTTTATATTACATTACCCTATTTGTTAAAAGGTTGTGTTGTAAAATGGTAACGGTTTGTTAGCATAGTATAAATCGTCGAAAATTTCTGTATCGTCAAGATCAACATTACCGTCACCGTTTAAATCGGCCTGAAGATCATATATATTATACGCATCATCGAAAATTTCTGTATCGTCAAGATCAATGTTACCATCATTATTAAGATCAGCATCTATGATGTTACCATAACCATCACTGTCATAGTCTGTATTATCACCATGGTTGGTCCAGGGAGAATGATCATTTACATCTGCAAAACCGTCACTGTCGCCATCCCTGGTGGTGTCAATCCTGTAGGTGGTAAGCTTTGATATTACCCCTGGTCCCCAAGAGTCTGTACAGCCGCCAATGGTGCAGGCACCTGCTCCGTCAATCCAGTTTACCGTGATGGATCTTCCGTAACTGAGGACGCCTGTTGCGGTGTCGTTTCTGCAGGTATCAGGGCTTAATACCCTGTATTGGGTTGCATCTGTTTCATCAATGACACCTGCCGTAGAACTTGCTGCAGTATCGGTAATTACTTTTTTGTTGATCAATACTGCATAGCCGTTTTCTACATTTGTCTGTCCCGCAGGGGGCATCCAATACCAGCCACCGCCCACGTGAAGGTTTTTCTCGCTGTCAAACCCAAGGTGGGCTGCGCTGAGAACATTGTCGGCAAACTTCCTGGCTGTTGCGTAAGTCTTGGGAAGGCCCGAGGTCTTGGGAGCATTGTTTCCCCACCAGTCAGTATACGGCAGCAGAACCAGTTCGCCTGTCGTGGCGTTGTTATTATAGTCATACCCGTTTCCAAAGATCAGGTTCTTTTCCGCATCAACGGCAACACCCGATGATGCTCCTGGATACGTGTTAATAATATTTACCGGTTTGTTCCTGGCCCTGGTGATATTAAGGCAGGAGATACCCACATTGGATGCGATCTTGGTTGCCTTGTCCCAATTTCCGCCGTTGATCACCAGATGATCGTCATCAGCCCAGGCTGCATCATAGTATTTGACAACGTCTGTGGAAAAGGTGGTTGTGCTGGTAGAGTCGTCAAGATCCGTGATACCGCCCCCGGTCAGGAGTGTGGTGGGAAACACCAGCAGGTCCTTGTCGTATCCCATGCCCAGGGCGACCTTTGTGCCGTCCGGCGATACTTTAATGAAACTTGCATCCATTGCGACATTAACCGATCCCACCTGGGTCCAGGAGCTTGAATCAACAGCATCCTGTAAAAAGACCTTTGTTCCCGTGGCAGCAATCAACCTGCCCCTTAAGCTTGTACTGGTGGTATCGGGCAGAAAGCTCATGGCAACACACCAGCTCTCGGCTTCTACACCATTGTTGGTGACCTCATCATTGGCATCCTGCTTGGCGTAGTGATAATAATCGTTGGCTGCCCAGCCCGATGTCGTAATAAAGAGCAGACCTACGGCAAGCGCTACGAGCTTGTGAAGTTGAGCTTTTCCTGGTAATCTTCTCATGGTTTGTTAACCTCTTCTTTTTGATTGGTTAAATTAAAAAAAAACAAAAACCGGGTCCATAGACGATCTTTTTTTCACCTCCTTTTTATGTTCTTCCTAATGAATCGTTTGTTATCAGCAGGTCAAACCATGGAGGGTTGACCCGAATACTTTTGATCAATTGATTTGACCATCCGGAGCGTATGATGTCCTGGCATAGGGCTGTGCTCCGACCCAGTGCATGATTGTTATCTCCTCCCCGTATTCTGCCGCAGTTTCCCGGTAAAGATCCGCCATTTCCGCCATGATCTCATTCATCTCCCTGGCGTTTTCCGGTTTGATGCGTATCCACACCTCTCCCTTTGGAGGTCCAATGGCGTTGGGATCCTTTGGGTTATGGGTTTGGACCGTATGAACGGGGAATGTCTCCAGGGCTTCGGCTTCAAATTCCTGGTTTTGCTGATATTCAACCTCAACATCGTAATTCACGGCATCATCGATCTCCACCAGTTCATCGTCATCAAGGAAACTATCCTCAGGGGGCTCTGCCTTTGGTATTTCCACTGTGGGCTCAACCTTTTGGGGGACGGGGCTCTTTATCTTGTTCACGGGTTGTTCCATGGCCACGGTTGGCGGGGGGAGGGGGGCGGGCTTGGTTTCAGGTTCGGGCACCCGGGCTTTTACAGCAATGCTATTTTGTTCAGCAGGCTTGTCGTCCCGGATAAAGTAATAGCCTGCGACCAATGTTCCTGCGATAAAAGCCGTTGCAACAACAAATCTGATCCCAATCATGCTTGTTCTTTTTTTCATAAGGCACCTTGCTAAAAAAGTTAGATTTGCTCGTTATGCGGTTTATTTATTGTAGAATATATACGCTACATTCTGCATCTTTGCTTTTAATTTATTGCTCAATTTCAGCACTTTATTGCTGTTCTTGTTTTTTTGGAAATTGTGCGGATATGAATGAATCTCATGTAGTGAATACGGTTTTTGAACGTTGTGGACTTGGCAATTACTCTGGAAAGTAACTTGTTTTAGAACATAGCAAAATAATGCTTGCAATGAGCAATAAAGTCAGAGCATGAATTTTTTTTACGGGGTATGATCGTTTTAATTTGAAAAGCCACACCCGTTGTGAGACGGGGCCGGAAAGCCAAGGGTCTTAAGAGATTAAGAAAGCCGGGTTACCATAATAAGGTAACCCGGCTTTTTGTCTTTTGGCCGATGGTGCAAAAAAAAATGACTGAAAGGAGGTTCGCAAAGACCCATATTGAGTAGGTGTACCAGTGTCAATTTGATTCAACTGAAATTATAAACGTAAGGAGAAAAACAATGAGAAAAGCAATACCTTTTATTCTTGGTTTTTTACTGTTGTCCGTATCCTTTGCAAGTGCTGATGTCGTTAGTTTTGACGATCTTTCCCTGGCGTCAGGTTCCTATTGGAACGGTTCCGACGAGTCAACTATGTTTATGAGCGGCGATGCCGTCCTGATGAACGGTTACAATACAAACTATGGCAGCTGGGACGGGTGGTCATACTCCAACATGACAGACACCACCACTGCCGGCTGGGGAAATCAGTTCAGCGCCGTTACTGGATCAGGCGTAAACGGATCAGCCAACTATGGCGTAGCCTATGATGCAGGTCAGTACGGCGGGGCTTCTCCTGCCAACCTCTCTTTTGGAGCTGTTACAGGCAATGATTATAACACCACCATCTCCGGTGCCTATTTCACAAATACCACCTTTGCCTACCTCTCTATGAAGGATGGGGACGGCTATGTAAATGCCTTTGCAGACGGCGACTGGCAGATGGTTTCAGTCAAGGGAATAACAGAAGGCGGATATACATCTAACTCTGTAGATTTCTACCTTGCCGATTTCAGGGACGGAAAAAATGATTTGGTAAATGAGTGGACCTGGGTCGATTTCACGAGCCTTGGAGATGTTGTTGGTCTTGAATTTGCCTTTTCCGGATCCCAGGTGGGCAATGTACCCAAATATGTTGCCATGGATGATTTGAACGCAGCCGCTCCGGTTCCGGTTCCTGCTGCCGTATGGCTACTGGGTTCCGGCTTGGTCGGTCTTCTGGGGGCTAGTCGCAGAAATGTCTGACAATTAATTTTGGCAGAATGTAAAAGATTTATGATTAATAATTCGGATATAAAATTAACTAAGGATAAAAGGTAAATAATGATGAAACGTTTTTGTACTTTTTTAATGGTCATGGTTACATTCGGGATGTCAAGCTTGATGTTAAGGTCTGTTGAGGCATCTACCGTCACATCCATCTATGCCGATGTTCTCTGTTATTATGAACAGGGGATTCAGACCCATGGGGGGACCTGGGCCGATCCTACGAATGCATTAAATCAAACGGATGGGGTAAGTCTTGGGTGGTATTCCGATAATGCAGCTCAGGGCACCAATGATCGTCCAGTGGGCTTGATGCTCGGTTTTTCCACATCCATTGCCAATGGCAGCGGCAATGATTTGAAAATTATGGGAAATCCTATGTCAAGCTGGTATGAACCCGGTTATGTTGAAGTTGCCATGGAATCATCAGGAACAGGCGCTATAACGGACGGTTGGCAAGATGAAACCTTTTACCTGCTTAAACCCAGCAACTACGATCTGGTTGGTGATCCCCGTACGAATGCCCTGAGTGTTGGTTACCCATACAACGGAAACTGGTCGAAGGGTGTTACTGGTTATGCCGACGTGGCCGTTGGTGGCGATTTTATGGATATTGACTGGGCTATTGATCTGGATGGCAACGCGGCTAACCTTGACGATATTGCTTATCTTCGTATCCGAACGGCCACTGATGATAGCGCAGGTATGTTCGGCAATTTCAGCACTGAAGTCAACTATGTTGAAGCCTTGAACGGCACTTCCTCCGTTCCGGTGCCGGCTGCCGTCTGGCTGCTGGGTTCAGGTCTGGTGGGATTGATGGGCGTCAGAAAAAAAACTGCGGCATAAAGTTAAGCCGATTAAACAAATGAACCGGGATGAAGACAGGGTGAACTCTGTTTTTATTCCGGTTTTTTATTTTGGTATTTGTATTGATCAATTTTCCTGGCAATGCTAATGAAGGGTGTCAGCCTCCCGGAAGGGGAGATATCTGTAACAAAATGAGGAGAACAACGGTGAAATCCATAGCGAAACTTTCCGCCCTTGTTGCGGCTTTTTTGATACTGTTTGCCGGGAGCGCACTGGCTGAGACGGTTTATGTCAAAGGCGTGATGAAGATAACCATGCGAACCGGTCCTGGGGTGGATCACAAGATCGTTACCATGGTTAAATCGGGCGACAGCCTGGAGATAATAGAAAGTAACGAGGCCTGGTCCCATGTCCGGGCTGCCAAGGGCAGGGAGGGGTGGGTGCTGACCCGTTTTGTGACGTCTGAGGTGCCCGTGGTGCTTCTGGTGGACGGGCTCAGGAAGAAGAACACAGAGTTGTCCGATCTGCTGGAACGGTTGAAGACCGAGAACGCTGAGCTTTCCGGTACCCGGACAAAACTTCGGAACCTTGAAAAATCCTATGCGTTGTTGAAAAAGGAGTCTGCCGACTTTCTGGGCCTTGAGAAGAAGTACGAGAAGGCCACCAAGGGATTCAAGGAGCAGCAGGAGCACATTGCCGCCCTTGAAAAGAGCCTTGGAAACGAGGACATCAAGTGGTTCCTGAGCGGAGCCGGTGTGCTTGTGGCAGGGATCTTCCTGGGGATGAGCGCAAAAAAGAAAAAGAGAAGCTCCCTGTTGTAATCCCCTTGCTTAAGACGTTTTTTTGGTTCCCACAAAGAGCGTCACGATTCCCAGGGTCATGGGCTTCCATTGCACATCTGTGAAGCCGGAACGCCCCATGATCCCGGCAAATTCCGTTGGGGAGGGAAACTTCAGCACAGAGGCGGGAAGATAGTGGTAGGCACCTGCGTTCTTTGAAAAGAGGCTTCCGATGCCGGGGAGGATCTGTTTGAAGTAGAAGAGGTAGAGCTTTCTGAAGAGCCCTCTTTCAGGGGCGGTAAGCTCCAGCACAACGACCTTTCCCCCGGGTTTCAGTGCCTGGTGGAAGGCCTTGAGAGCGCCTTCCCGGTCCATGATGTTCCGGATGCCAAAGGCAATGGTAACAGCATCAAAGAGCCCGTGTTTAAAGGGCAGGGCAAGGGCGTTGCCGCAGGCAAGGCGGATGGATTGGAAGCGCTTGCTTTTGTCGAGCTTTTTTTTGCCAAGGGTGAGCATGCCCGGGGAAAAATCGGTGCCGATGATGGTGGTGGATTTGCCGGTCTGGCTCCTCACCTCCATTGCCACATCACAGGTTCCGCAGGCAACATCCAGGACCGTTCCCTTTTTGGGAATCGTGGCCGCCTTGACCATCTCCCTTCTCCAGCGGACATCCTGCCGCAGGCTTAAAAAACGATTTAAAAAATCATATTTCGGGGCAATGCTGTCAAACATATCCCGAATGAAATCAAGTTCCATATTCATCATTGACAACCCAAATTTGTGCGTTAAGTTAAGATAATTTTGTAAAGCAGGTATGGGTAACATACTATAATATAATTTTCAATCTTTATAACAGGGGTTGCCTTTAACAGCTAACGGCAGCATCTACACATAGGAACTGTATGTCAGAAAAACGTGATTACTATGAAATCCTTGGCGTCTCAAGGGATGCTGCAAAGGATGAGCTGAAGTCCAAATACCGGAAACTCGCCATCAAATTTCATCCGGACAAGAATCCCGGTAACAAGGAAGCTGAGGAGATGTTCAAGGAGGCCTCAGAGGCCTATGGGGTCCTCTCCGACGACAGCAAGCGCCAGGTCTACGACCAGTACGGTCACCAGGGACTTGACAACTCCGGTTATTCCGGTGCCGGGAATTTCGATGATGTTTTCTCAAGTTTTGGAGATATTTTCGAGGATTTCTTTGGGTTCGGCGGCAACCGGGGCGGACAGGGCTCAAGGGTTCAGAGGGGATCGGATCTTCGCTATGACATGAACCTTGAGTTCATGGAAGCGGCCTTTGGGGTTGAGAAAGAGATCGATGTCCGGAAACTTGACAACTGTGACGAGTGCCAGGGCACAGGATGCAAGGAGGGCACCCAGCCTGAAACCTGCAGCCATTGCCGGGGAACCGGCCAGTTCATCCAGAGCCAGGGTTTTTTCAAGGTAAAGACCACCTGCCCCTATTGCCGGGGAAAGGGCAAGTCCATTCCCCATCCCTGTCCCAAGTGTGTGGGAGCCGGCAGGGTGGAGATCTCCAAGCGGGTATCTGTTAAGGTGCCGGCCGGTGTGGATACAGGATCCAAGCTCAGGCTCACGGCCGAGGGCGAGGCCAGTGCCGCCGGCGGTCCCAGCGGTGATCTCTATGTATTTATAAACGTGAAACCCCACAAGCGGTTCAAGCGCAGCAACAACGACGTCCTGTGTGTGGTGGATATCTCCTTTGTCCAGGCGGCACTTGGCGCCGATATTGTCATCCCGACCCTGGAGAGCGAAAAGGTCCTCACCATTCCCAAGGGGACCCAGTATGGTGCCACGTTCAAGTTCAAGGGCCAGGGCATTGCCTCCCTCAGATCCGGACGCAGGGGCGACCAGATCATCCAGGTGGATATCAAGACCCCGAGCCGGCTGTCCAAAAAACAGGAAAAACTTCTCAAAGAGTTTGACAAGCTTGACTCAAATAAAATATCCAACAGGCTGAGAAATTTATTTAAGGGTATTTAACTTTGTAGCAGGGGGATGGAAATGTTTGAGTTAAAGGTCAAAACCGATTTTGCAGCAGCCCACAAATTGACCATGGTGGGAGAGAAGTGCGAGAACCTCCACGGTCATAACTGGAATATCGAGGTGTATGTCACCGGTGAGAAGCTCAATTCCGCAGGGGTGCTGGTGGATTTCGGGGACATAAAGCGATGTGTGAGGGAGATCATGAAGGATCTTGATCATAAATACCTTAACGAGCTTGAGGCGTTTTCCAATGTTCAGCCCTCATCTGAGCAGATTGCCATCTACATCGCCGACAGGCTCCAGGCATTTCTGGACAAGCTTGGCGAACCGGTCAGGGTATCAAGGGTTTCGGCCTGGGAATCGGCCAATGCCTGCGCCACCTACATGCCGGAAGTGAAGTAGATCCGGCTCCTGGATCAGGCGACGACACGATAAGGGCAGGGGGCAAAAGTCTCCTGCCCTTTTTTTTATTTGATTTTATTCGTCTGTTTTGATTATAAAGCCTTCACTGAAGGAAGAAGCCGGCATGCGGGATTCAGTGAAGGCTCTGTGTAAGGAAAACTGTTTTGCAGCACTCCTTGACAACAAAGGGCTTATACCAGTAAATTCAGGCTGAGTCAATTATGTTATGGGGTGGGGACAGGGCGCGCGCTGCCCCTGACCTGCTTCTCAACACCTATGCAAAGGATGAGATGGAGACCCGAGATCCGATAATCAGACTGTTTAACGTATCCAAACGTTATGGCAAGCACTACGCCGTCAAAGATATCACCATTGATGTGGATGCCGGGGAGTTTATTTTTGTCACGGGCTCTTCAGGGGCTGGAAAGTCCACGCTGATGAAGATGATCTATCTTGCGGAGCGGGCCAGCCAGGGTCAGATCATTGTGGACGGCATGAACCTTGACAGGATCTCCCACGCCAGGATTCCGTACCTGCGCCGGAACATCGGTGTGATCTTCCAGGATTTCAAGCTGATTCCAAACAAGACCGTCTACGGCAACGTGGCATTGGTTCTGGAGGCTGCCGGGGAAAGGTCCGCCATGATCAGAAGACGGGTTATGCAGGTGCTCGAGACCACGGGAATGGCGGACAAGGTCAATGCCTTTCCTCCCTCCCTCTCAGGCGGCGAACAGCAGAGGGTGGCCGTGGCAAGGGCCGTTGTCGGGAACCCGAAGATCATCCTGGCGGATGAACCCACAGGAAGCCTGGACAGCGAGTCGGCCCAGTCGGTTCTCGATTTTCTCATGCAGTACCATGACAAGGGGGCAACCGTTCTCATCGTAAGCCACAACATGCAACTGATCAGCAGCACGGTCAGGGCTCGGAGCATCTCACTGGCTGACGGAACTTTGGTGGGAACTGCCACAATGCTTTAAAAATGCGGGGGACCATGTTTCACTACTTTAAGCGAGCTGTTTTAGATATCCTGTCCAACCGGTTCCTGAACGTTATCACCATTGTTACCATTGCCCTGTCCATCCTTGTGGTTTCCACCTTTGTCCTTTTTTTTGAAAACACAAGCCGGGTGATCGATTCCTGGAACCAGGGATTCAGGCTCGTGGCCTACCTTGGTGAGAGCTTTACCCCTTCCATGCTGCCCAAGCTCACCGCTAAAATTCAGGCCATGGCTGAGGCAGGCGAGATTCGTTTCATTCCAAAGGAGGAGGGGCTGGCACTGCTCAAACAGGAGATGAAGAACAGGAGCGCCTTTCTGGAAACCCTGGAGGAGAACCCCCTTCCCCATGTCCTGGAGATACGGATGAAACGCACAGGCCTGGAATGGGATGAGATTACGGCGTTTGCAAAGACCGTTGAACAGCTGCCCCAGGTTACGGATGTGGAGTACGGCCAGCAGTGGCTCGGGCGATTCCTCTCCCTGTTTAACCTCTTCAGGGTCACCGGCTATGCCATGAGCAGTCTTTTTTTTCTGATCGCCCTTTTTATCACGGCAAACACCGTGCGCCTGGCCCTCTACTCCAGGCGGCAGGAGGTGGAGATCATGCGCCTTGTGGGGGCCACGGACAGGTTCATCATCACCCCTTTCTATATCCAGGGGCTTATCCAGGGAACCCTGGGTGGAATTGTGGGATTGTCGATTCTTCTTATAATCTTTTTGGTCATCTCTTTGAATCTTCAGGAGAGCGCTGCTTCTTATATGCTCTTTGACATACAATTTTTGTCTGTTAAATATTGGGTGATCATCATTTTTGGCAGTGCATTTTTAGGTTGGCTTGGATGCTATCTTTCGTTAAAGCAGTTCATAAAATATTAGGCCGCATCTCCCTGGGCTGTTTGTTTGTTCTTGTTGGGACAGGTGTTTCCCTGGCCCTGGAGGATGGGGTGCGCGGCAAGGGTGTGGTTACAGCCTGGCAGCTCAACATCAGGACCCAGGCCTCCAATGACTCAAAGGTTGCCGGAATCTTGAAAAAGGGCGATGTTGTGAGTGTCATCGACCACCAGGACGGTGAGGGCGGGTGGCTTGAGATACGGTCGGCAAAGGTTCACGGATTTGTCAGGAACCGGTCCAGGTACATTGAATGGAAGCTGGAGCGTGGCCGGACAAAGCCTTCACCTCCGGCCGCGGTAAAGGAGGCTGAAGTCATTCGTAAGCGAATCGCGGACCAGGAAAGCGAGGTCCGGGAGTTTACCGAAAAAGAGACGGCAATTATTGAGGGGCTCAACGATATTGAGCTGACGTTGAACCGGATGCGCGCCAGGATTTCGGCCTTGACCGGGGAGCTGGAAACCATTCGGGAGGGGGTGGCGGATGTGGGCCGGAAAAAGAGGAACCTGGCTGCCACCATCAACAAAAACAAAGGCTATGTTGCGGCAAGGCTCAACGCCCTTTACAGGGTGAAAATGGTCGGACGGATGGAGCTTGCCTCCATGCCGGATTCCATGTTTGATTTCTTTATTCAGCAGAACGCCCTTGGCAGGATCCTTGCTGCGGACCTGGAGCTTCTGGAACGACAGATGGGCGACATGAAACGCCTGGCAACCGTTTCCCGGGATCTTGAGGCCCTGGAGGCCGAGAAGAAACGGCTGGACGCCACCCTCAAGGAGCAGATGCGGGTGAATACAATGGAGAGCCGGAAGCGAAGCACTATCCTGAAGGAGATACGGAAGAAAAAGGAGCTGGGACTTGCGGCTGTGGCGTCGCTGAAGCTTGCAGCCAAGGGACTCGAAAACAAGATAGCAAGCTTTGGGCCCGTCGACTCAGACGACCAGGAGGGCTTTTCCCGCTCCCTGGGGCGTCTCAGGATGCCGGTGCAGGGGAAGATCATCTCAAGGTATGGCCCTTCCCAGAATAGTAATTACTCCTCCTTCACATTTCAGACAGGAATTGATATAAGTGTTGATAAGGGAGAGCCTGTCCGCTCGGTATTCAAGGGAGAGGTGCTCTATGCCGAATGGCTCAAGGGGTACGGAAACCTGATCATTATCAACCATGGTGAGAGCTTTTACACTCTCTATGCCCATGTTGAGGAGTTTTTCAAGAAAAAGGGAGAACGGGTCGATACCAGCGAGGTGATTGCACTGGCAGGTGATACCGGTTCCATTAAGGGGCCCTGCCTTCATTTTGAGGTTCGGCACCATGGGAAACCCGTGGATCCAATGAAATGGCTCAAAAAAGGAGCGTAAAATGGGAAAACGACTGGGAAAAATAACCAGGTTATGGCTGCCTGCGATTGTAGCTGCCCTCATGCTGACAGTGGGAGCCGGTTTCTACAGCTGCACCATCGCAGGGGACGAAATCACATATAAATCACTCAAGCTCTTTTCCGATGTGCTGGAAGAGATCGAGGCCAACTACGTGGACGAGGTGGACAGCGAGAAACTGATCCAGAGCGCCATCAAGGGAATGGTCTCAAGCCTTGATCCCCACTCCACCTTTATGCCGCCGGAGGCTTTTGACGAACTCCAGGATGACACCAAGGGAGAGTTTGGCGGCATTGGCATTGTCATCACCATGAAGGACGGGATTCTTACCGTCATCTCTCCCATTGAAGGAACCCCGGCCTACCGGGCGGGTATCATGGCAGGGGACGTGATCGTGAGCATAGACGGCTCCAGCACCCGGGATATGGCCTTGTGGGAGAGCGTGAAGAAGATGAGGGGTCCCAGGGGGGATGAGGTGGTGCTGACCGTGGTAAGGGAGGGGGCGCCCGAACCCATTGAGTACACCCTGAAACGGGACATCATTCCCATGGAGAGCGTCAGGAGTACCAGTCTTCAACCCGGGTATGGCTATGTCTGGGTCACCAACTTCCGGGCCAACACGGCAGATGACGTGATAAAGGCCCTTGATGAGCTGGAATCGGGAGACGTTCCTCTCAAGGGATTGATCATGGATCTGAGGAACAACCCCGGAGGGCTCTTAAACCAGGCAAGCGAAGTGTCTGATATCTTCCTGGACCAGGGAACCATCGTATCGATCAAAGGGAGGCTCGAACAGCACACTGAGGTGTTCGAGGCCCATCCCGACACCACGTCCAGGGATTATCCCATCGTGGTCCTGATAAACGGGGGAAGCGCCAGTGCATCTGAGATCGTTGCAGGGGCGCTCCAGGATCAGAAGAGGGCCCTGATCCTCGGCACCACCTCTTTTGGCAAGGGGTCTGTCCAGAGCGTCAAACCCCTGAAGGAGGGTTTTGGCCTCAAGTATACCATTGCCAGGTACTACACCCCCAACGGCCGCTCTATCCAGGCCGAAGGCATCAAGCCTGATATCGAAGTTGAGTTCGCGCTCATTGAGGATAAGAAGGAAAAACACACCGATTCCGCCTTTGACAGGATGCTCAGGGAGAAGGATCTGAAAAATCACCTGGAACCGGAAAGCAAGAAACCAGGGGAAAAGAAGGAAGATGAGAAGAAAGTCACGGGTCACGGACTGATCAGCCTTGACAGACTCAAGCATGACTCCCAGGTGCAGCGGGCCCTGGATATTCTGGTAAGCTATGGCATTTTTAACGGTTTGAACAAAGGTTAATTCGGTACGGGATGGCAGCAAAAAAAAAGCAGACGGCCAAGACGGCCAAGACAGCAAAGAAAACTGTAAAACGGTCGACAAAAAAGACAAAAAAGATAAAAAAGGCGCGCCCGAAGAAGAAGACATCCATCACCAATGAGTTGAAAAAAATCGCCACAGGAATCGCGATTCTTGTGGGTGTGGTGGTGGTGACTGTCATGGGGGTCGATCATTTTTTCGGCAGGGACAATTCCGGGAATAAGGTCGCCGTTACCCGGCCGGTTGCCCCGGAGATCTCTGAAACAAGCCAGGTGGCTGTCAAGAAGCGGATCTCGAAAAAACCCGAGGCCGTGACCCATCCGGCTCAGCGCCCGGTATTTGAGGTGTTTGACGACACGGCTCACCATGCCGTACCCGAGAGAAAGCCCAAAACCGTTGTCAAGGACTTGACGCCCAGGGTGGCCATCATCATTGACGACATCGGGTTTGACAAGAAAATCTCCTCGGCCCTGGCAGACCTGGACAGGAACATAACCCTGTCCATCCTGCCTGGAGCGCCCCATGCAAAGGCAATCGCCGCGTCCCTCCATGGAAGGGGAGTCGAGATCATGCTTCACCTGCCCATGGAGCCCATGGAGTATCCCAAGGTCAATCCTGGGCCCGGCGCTCTTCTTTCCACCATGACTCCGGACGAACTCCTTGAGCAGCTCAGGAAGGATCTTAGCGCCATCCCCCATGTCCGTGGGGTGAACAACCACATGGGCTCGAGGATCACCTCCCTTTCTCCCCAGATGAACCAGATCTTCACCGTGTTAAAGCAGAGGGATCTTTTTTTCATCGACAGCATGACCTCGAAAAATTCCCTGTGCAAGCAATCGGCACGGCTGTTTCAAATTCCCTTTGCCCAGCGGGATGTGTTCCTGGACAATATCCAGGAACCCGCTTATATCAAAAAGCAGCTTGAGCAGCTGGTCAGGGTGGCCAGGCGCCATGGCACTGCCATTGGTATCGGACACCCCTACAAGGCTACCTATGCAACCCTTAAATCGGAAATGGCAAGGCTTAAGTCCAGGATAAAGATCGTTCCTGCCTCAACCCTGGTGGAGATTTCTAAAGGGTAACGGCCATTGCCACCCACTCGCCCCGGATTTCGGTTTTCAGAACGGTGAATCCGTTGTCGGCAAGGGCTGCTGTCACCTTGTCATGCCAGAGGTTGATGATGCCGGAGAGGATGGCGGTGCCGCCCGGGGCAAGCCGTGATTTTATGTCGGGCAGGATGTCGATGATCACCTCAGCAAGGATGTTGGCCGCTACAACATCGAACTTTTTCTCGGGATAGCGGTCAAGGGTGGCGCAGGCGATTTCGAATTCTTTGGGGGCGATCCCGTTCTTTTCAAGATTTTCCCGGGCGATGATCACGGCTGCTTCGTCGTTGTCCAGTCCCTCAAGTTTGCCGGCACCAAGTTTGCCTGCGGCGATCATGAGAATGCCGGATCCCGTGCCCACATCCAGGAAAGAGAGCCCGGGCTTCATATACGCTTCCACCAGGCCGAGACACATGGCCGTTGTCTCATGGGTTCCGGTGCCAAAGGCCATGCCCGGATCGAGATCGATGACAACGTCATCAGGGCCCGGGTCGAACTCACGCCATTCCGGCCGGATCACCATGGTGTCCGTGACCCGTGTGACAAAGAAAAAATCCTTCCAGGATTCCGCCCAATCCTCGTCGTCAACGGTTTGGGTGGTGATGGTGACGCTGATCCCTTCAAGGGCGGAAGCTTGTCTGCGTATTGTCGCAAGAAGGGATTGGGACGAGTCGATGTCGGGAAGATAACCCGAGATGGAATGGTCTTCCGGCTGGGCCAGGGCGTTGCTGCCAAACCCCTCTTCAGGTTCAGGAAGCGGTACCTCGCACACCACTCCTTTCAGTCCAAGGTCAAAAAATATTTCCGAGACAAGCTCCTCTGCAAGCTCCATATTGTCCGATTGAAAACAGGCTTTCACATGTATCCATTTCATGGTAATTCACTCTTATCTTGATTTATTGATGGGATTTAGGTAACAAAATAGCAAAAAACGGTTAACTCTATCAGGATCTTTTGTATGAATAAAGGGTTTAAGAAAAAAATAGTGGTCATGGCGGTTGTCGCGAGCGTGGCGCTGGCGCCTTTGGGTGCCCTTGGCTCTCCTTCTGTCACCATTATCAGGCCAGAATCAAGGGGGGTATCATCGGTTGTGGTGGATATGGATGCCATGAAGCCCTTTGCCAGGACCATCGAGACCGTTGATCCCAACTTCAAGGACAACGGCCGGGTTAAATTTACCGGTATCTCGGTAAAACAGCTGTTTGAGCTTGCAGGGACTCCCCTTGACAAGGGCGTGACCGTTGTGGGCAGGGATCAGTATGTTGAATATATCCCACGGGAGCGGGTGTTGAGGGAACAGGTGATCCTCTCCTTCAGCATGGACGGCCATGGCATCTCCCGGTTGGGAGGAGGTCCCCTGAAGATCATTTACGACTCCTCGGAAAAGGTCCATGGAAGCGGGTATACCTGGTATGTTGAAGCCATGTTCAGCGGCACCATGGAAAATCCGGGAGTGATCGTCGAGGCAGGGAACAGCTCCCAAACCTTGTTTCAAGATTCCCTTGAAACCTTGACCCAGGATCTGGATTTTTCCAGGGTCTCGATTCCCTCGGGCTTTCGCCATGATTATCCCGGCCGGTTCACCACGGCATCGGGCATCCCCTTGAAACGTCTTCTGCGCTCGGCCGGTGTCACCAAAGGGAATAAAATCACCCTGATCCCCTTTGCAGGTCCGGTTATTACCCTGGATATGGCCCTGCTCGATTATCCCATTGTCATGGTTACCGCCATGGGAAACGCTCCCCTTCATCCGGTGTTTGGGGGGCCATTCTCAATTCAGTTCCCCCTTGAGGCTCATCCGGAGCTTGCAGGGACCGTCCCTGAGTCGGGCGCTTTCTTTTTCCTTAAAAAAATCTCCATACGCTGATGGTCTGTCATGAAACAGAAGATTAAACTACAGACCCGGCTCCTGGTCGCCGTTGGCCTGGTGCTCGTTACAGCCTTTTTATCGACGGCCTGGTTCGTCACCGCGGTTGAGAAAAAAGATCTCGAGGCCGGTGAGTTGAAACGAATTTACGTAAAGTCCGAAGCCCTTACCCGGCGCATGGGCCACCTCATGTACAGTTCAAACTGGCGGTATATGGTGCTGGCCCTCAAAAGCGACATGCAAAACGACACTTCCATGCTCTACTTCTATATTACTGATTCTGATGGGGAGATATTGCTCTGTGATGACACGACCAGGGTCGGAACGGTCGAGCCGTTGCGGGTTCCCCTTGTGCAGCCCGGGGGTGAACCTGTTTTCAACGATATCTTTTATTCCCTGGGGGGGAATGATGCCATGAGCTTTAATGCCTACAGGACCCGGCTTAAAGAGGAGGTCAGGTTCAATGGCGCGATCCGGGGAGAGCAGGGTGAGGAGATCTTTGATACACTATGGGATATCCGGTATATGGGGGAGAGCCTTGGCGCCTTGAGAATGGGGTTTTCCAGAAAGACTCTGACCAACAAGCTAACCCATATCAGATTGAGCATCCTGGGGGTGGGGTTCCTTGTTCTCATTGTTGTGCTGTCCATGATCGTTGTTGTGGTGAAGACCAGCATGGCGCCCCTTGAGGCCTTTATCCGGTCCATCACTGCCGTCCGGGCAGGTCCCGGGAGAGAGGATCTGAAGCAGCGGATAGAAAAAATTTCCTTTGATCAAATTCCCCGGTCAACCCTGGAGATGGAAAATCTTAACCTTGCCTTTGACAACCTGAGGAACATGGTCGTTTCCACCTGGGAGGAGCTGGAGCAGCACAGGGACACCCTTGAATCCATGGTGCTTGAAAGGACCCGGGAGCTTGAAACGGTCAACCTCGAGCTTGAAAAGCGGATTCTTGAGCGCCAGGAGATCGAAGCGAAGCTCTTGAACGCCCAGAAACTCGAGGCCTTGGGAACCCTGGCCGGCGGCGTGGCCCATGATTTCAACAACCTGTTGATGGCGATCCAGGGCAATGCCGGACTGATCCGGCGATGGACCGAACCCGGGGAGGTCAGCAACCAAAAGGCTAAAAAGATCACTGAACTTGTGGATACAGGGGCAAGGGTGGTCCGCCAGCTCCTCGGGTTTGCCAGGGGGGGGAAATACGCCCCAGCCCCCCTGAGCATCAACGAGGTTCTGGAGAGAAATCTGGACATGTTCAGCCGGACCCGAAAGGATCTGGAGATCCATTGCCGGTACCAGGAAGAGGTCTGGCAGGTGGAAGCCGACAGGTCCCAGATGGAGCAGGTGGTGCTCAACCTTTTTCTGAATGCATCCGAAGCCATGCCCTCGAGCAGTCTTCTTTCCGTTGAAACCCAAAATATCATCCTCGATGGTGACGATTTAGAACCCAATGGGCTGAGACCCGGACGGTTTGTGAAATTTTCAGTCACCGACAGGGGAAAAGGCATGGACGACGAGACCCGAACCAGGGTGTTTGATCCCTTTTTTACAACCAAACAGATGGGCAGGGGTACGGGACTCGGTCTTGCCTCTGTCTACGGCATTGTAAGGAACCACGGCGGAGTTGTCACCGTCCGGAGTCGTCCGGGGCAGGGATCGACCTTTTCCGTGGTTCTTCCAGCCCTAAACATTGAGGAGAATTGATGGATCCGACAAGTTTAACCGCCAATCCCTATGAGCAGCTTTACATCTACTATCTTTCGGGGACCCCGGATGCGATCCCGGCCGGGTTTCACAGCCTGGGTTTCATTGGAAACTGGGAAGAGGATGGATTTTCGTTTCTCTTCTTCTCCGCAGCTGTGGATTATGAGGTGGAACAGCTTGTCAGGGCCAATGAGGGCCTGATCCTGGTGGATTCCTACCAGATGACCTGTGAAGAGTGGCACGGAGACGCCATTGAGTCCTACACTGCAGGAAGCCTTTGTATCTCGCCGCCCTGGAAGATTCCCTTTGTGAACAAACCCGGCATCAAGCATATTCTCCTCGATCCCGGGGTGGTGTTTGGAACGGGCAGGCATCCCACCACCGAGGTCTGCCTGTACTATATTGAACATCTCTGTGCAACTGAGAAGATTGAAACCGTGCTTGACATCGGCACGGGAACGGGCCTTCTTGCCATGGGCGCCGCAGCCCTTGGGTGCCGGCGGGTGCTTGCCCTGGACTTTAATCTCCTTGCTGTTAAAACAACCCTGAATAACGTCAGGCTCAACTCTTTTGAGGAGCAGATACTGCCGGTCCAGGCAAGGGCCCAGGACTACATGGAGCTTGGGGCCGACCTTGTGGTGGCCAACATCCATTATGACGTGATGAAGGATCTCATCGACAACCCGGGATTTCTTGCAAAGCCGTGGTTTATTCTTTCGGGACTGCTCAGGAGCGAGGCTGAAAAGGTGCTTGTCGGCCTCAGAAAGCGGGGAGCCCTTGTCCTTGAGACCACATGCCCTGATGGGGTGTGGACTACGATATTCGGAAAAGGTATCCCCGGTTAAGCGTCCTTAAACAGTTGGTTGTATCAGCGGTTGGCCGTGGCGGTGAAACGTTCCTTAGGGGGATTGAAGTACCCGTGGATGAGGTCGGGAAAGAGGTTTCTCAGTTCGTCTATGATGAACTGCATGCCAAGGGCTGGGCTTGGGCCGCCGGCGGCCTCCATGGTTCTGCAGTAGGCCCTGGGATCGAAGTTCATGTTTCGCCACTGGATCATCTTCACCGGATGGTCGGAAAGAAACTGTTTCAATGCCGTGAACTCTGCCTCTGAATCGGTGACGCCGGGGCAGTTCAGGTAGTTGATGGAGACGAATTTTCCCATTTTGCCTGCTATGTCAATGCTTTTGACCACATCCTCGTAAGTGAAGCTTTTGGGTCTGAAATAGGCGGTGTAGCAGGAGGATCTCACCGAGTTCATGCTGGCGCGCATGGAATCAAGGCCTGCCTCAAACAGTTGCTCAAGGCGGTCGGGCATGCCGGCGTTGGTGTTCATGTTGATGGTGCCCTGGTCCGTCTCTTTCCGGATCATCCGGATGGCCGGTTCGATCACGTGGAATGCAGTCAGAGGATCGCCTTCACACCCCTGGCCAAAGCTGACCACGCTGTTTTCCGTCTTCCTGATGTGCTCCAGGGAGACCTGGGCGATCTCCTCCGGGGTGGGGGTGAACGATATCCGCTCCTGGCAGGCCACAAGGTTGTTCTCCTCCTGGAAGGAGATGCAGCCAAGGCAGTTGGCGTTGCAGGTCTTTGACGTGGGCAGCGGGGCTTCGAACCTTCCGAGGAAGAAGTTCTTTGCGGCAGGGCATCCATACTCCAGCCCGCATCGTTCCAGGTGGCGCATGAGCCTGTTTTCCGGATATTGGGTGCGCATTTTATCCACGCCCTTTTCCACGCCTTCCCGGGGCATGAGTCTCAGGTCCTGGCGGGGTTCTTCATCCACCAGGATCGCGGCGGACCTGAAACCTTTGCCTCCCCAACCGACCGCACCGTAGGAGAACAGGGGCAGCAGGTTCTTATCCTCGTCCGTGTCATAGGCACAGAAGTACCGATTGACATTACCGGGGGAGTTGAACACGGCAACCGCAAAGAGAGGTTCTCCAGGGGCATAGGGGTTCTCACGGAGGGTTTCGAAACAGTCCGTTTCAAGGTTGAATACCATGGGGTGCCTGTCCGGCAGCATCATCAGTTCGCTGCCAAAGGGCATATCTATTGTATTTAACCTGCTCATGAGCAGGGGGTCCTGACCTGCCATTGCAACGGCAGCAAAGCCGGGCAGCTCAAAGATCTCGCCCTGGGCGTTGGCCACCACTGGTTCCATGAGCATGGGTTGATTGTTTTGTATTATCTGTTTCTTAGCCATTATGTTCCCTCCTTGATTTCAAGGGGGGAGTTATATCAGACCGGACCCGGGATGTCACCCGTTTCTTTTTTTCTTACGGCAGATCGTGAATGTCGTGTCCCAGGGGACGGACAAAGGTGTAGACACCGGGGTCCACGACAAACCGTTGCCCCGCCTGGCTGATTCTCTTCTTGGACCATACGGTAAGGGGCAGGGCAAAGGTGAAGATCACACACCCGACTGCCGTGGCCGCAAATCCCAGGGGCTTGAGCATGAGGAGATCCGCGGCCATGAGTTCATAGGACGGGGCTTCGTCCGTGCCCAGGGCAAACGCCTGGGGGGTGAGGGTTGTCATGGAAAACAGGGTCGTAACCAAAACTGCCAAAAAAGCTTTCTGAAAGTTTTTCATCTTATTCCCCTTTTGGGTCTGTATGGGTTGGGTTGACTCTCTTATTTTTATCATACAATGGTGTTTAATCAAGTCGAAATATGGGCAGGTCCCTTTCCGGCTGCTATCAATGCTGTCAATAACCCGGCCCGCTCCTATCCATAATAACGATTTGTCTATTGGGGACGCTTCATGTACAAGCTTGATAAAAGAGTTGTTAACCTCGTGGTCAATCGTTAGGAGTAAAAGATGAATACCTTTCCAAACAGGCACTGACATAATAGTTACGGCGCTGCCCGTGGCTGGCGGCTGCAAAAGAGTTGGGAAGGGAGCAGACCTTTCGTATTCTAAAGCGTTTTCCCCTTCCCTGGTTGCATGGGCCCAGGATCCATGCACCATTTCAATTCAGTTTGGGGAGGAGATCGCTTATGTTGGATGGAGTAACAATCGGAAAAAGAGAAACGGGTATCAGGGAGCGGGTCAAAGCCCTTGTGCCGAACGGAAATTTAAACGCCTGCCTCACCTGCGGTGCCTGTTCCAGTGGCTGTCCTGCCACAGGCCTTATGGGCATGGATCCAAGAAAATTTGTCAGAATGGCGGTTCTCGGTATGGATGAAGAGCTGGGGCGCCATCCCTGGGTGTGGGCCTGCACCATGTGCAAACGGTGCCAGGATGTCTGCCCCATGGAGCTGAACATCCCCCAGCTCGTCTATTACCTGCGTGCCCAATGGCCCCGGGAGGAGCGGCCTAAGGGGATCCTGGGCTCCTGTGATCATCATCTCAAATCCCAGGGCGGAGCCATGGGGGTTCCATTGGAAGATTTTAGGTTCACGGTGGAGGATCTTGCCGAAGAGTGCCGGGAAGAGCAGGAGGGGTTCGAAGGCCTGACCGTGGATATCGACCGGGAGGGTGCCTTTTTCGCCCTGAACCAGAATTCCAGGGAACCTGTGACCGAACCCGATGAGCTGCTCCCCCTGTGGAAGATTCTCCACACGGTCGGGGCGGACTGGACTTACTATTCTAAAATGTGGGGAGGGGAGAACTACTGCATGTTCCTGGCAGATGATCCTTCCTGGGAGCGGATCGTAAGAGCCCAGGCCGAAGAGATCGACAAGCTCGGTTGCAAGGTGTTTGTCAACACCGAGTGCGGTCATTCCTTCTTTGCTGTGTACGAGGGCTTGAGGCGGTTTAACATTCCCCACAACTTCGAGTTCAGGAGCATTGTGGAGTACTATGCCCGCTGGATCCGGGAGGGCAAGCTTCCGGTCAACTCCGACTGGAACGTAAACGGGATCAAGTTCACGGTGCAGGACCCCTGCAATGTGGTGCGGAAATCCCTGGGGGACCGGCTGGCAGATGATCTGAGGTTTGTGGTCAAACAGGTGGTGGGAGAGGAAAATTTCATTGATATGAGTCCTAACCGGTCCAACAACTTCTGTTGCGGCGGGGGCGGCGGTTCCCTCCAGTCGGGGTACAATGAAGAGCGTCGGCATTACGGCCAGATCAAGCTTGACCAGATCCTGACCACCGGCGCCACCTATGTGGTAACCCCCTGCCACAATTGCCACGCCCAGATCGAGGACCTGGCCCATCACCACAAGGCTGATTACCAGACCGTTCATCTCTGGACCCTGATCTGCCTCAGCCTCGGTATCCTTGGCGAGAACGAGCGAACCTATCTGGGGCCGGATCTTGCGGAATACGGACTTTAATTTAACCTTTCGGAGCTGGTTGTGTCCCCCTCAATAAAAATTGAAGTCAACGAAAGTTGTGACGTTAAGACAAACAGAGAAACAAGGAGAAAATCATGATCGATGTTACCATTGCGGCCCAGGAACAGGTCCGGGCCTATTTTGCGGATAAGGAAATTATGCCGGTGCGTATCTTTGTCACCAGCGGTTGTGGCGGATCCCAGCTGGCCATGGCTTTGGATGAAAAAAAAGACAATGACCGTGCCTATGAGTACAACGGTGTCGAATATGTCATGGAGCAGGAGCTCCTTGAGCAGGCCCAACCGGTGCGGATTGATTATTCCGGTAAGGGGTTCAGCCTTGAATCAAGCCTGAATCTTTCGTCAGGATGTTCCTCCTGCGGTACCAAGGGGTCCTGCTGCTCATAATCCCATGATCCGTCTGAACAATGGGGAGAAGCCTATGATCGAGTATATTCATATCAATCCCAGGGTCCTGAAAAAGCTTGATGAACTCAAAGAGATGGAAAGTGCCACGGCATTTGCCGCAAAAAAGGCGGACGCCATCATCCAGGCCCTGTTGAACGGTAAGAGGCCGGCCAGGGCCGGCAGGCTCACCCGGCACGGGGACGCCAGGATCAAGAAGTGTTTAAAGTACGATCTCGGCCAGGGGTACAGGCTTGTTTGCGTCAAGGACGGCAGGGATCTCTATGTCCTTTTCTCGGGGAGCCACGACAGCTGCGACACCTGGCTGGACAAGAACCGGAACCTCAAGCTCTCCAGGGTCAGGGAGACCATGGAGCGCTGCCCGGTAAAGCCCTCTGTCAATGGTGCGCCTGAACCCATGGGCTGTTCAGAATCGGAGGATTACGATGGGGTCCCTTTGGAAACAATTTCCCAGAGGGATCTCAGGGCGGTGTTCCAGGGGCTTGTCAACCCTTGAGAAAGGGGGCGCACAGGCCTGGAAGCTCACTTGGGTGCCCGTATTTGATATCCACGGTCTGGCCGGAAAGGTTGATTTTACGGTCTGAATCCTTGTGAAAAACGAGAACCGTGCAGGCATTGGAGAGCCTTTTTCGGGCAGCAGCGTCCAGGGGCTCTTCGGCTGCCGGGCTGCAGGGGATGATGACGCTTAGATTTTCCCCCTTCTCCTGGAAGAGAAAGAGGCCGTCCATGCAGTCCTGCACAAGGGCGATCACCTTGACTTCGTTGCCCAGAACCATGGGCTCATGGCTGCCACCCTGAACCTCAACGGTTTCCTTGCCCACGATGGTGATCTTCCGAAGCCGTTTGTCCACAATATAAGGAACCACAAGGCCCTGGGGCAACAACAGGGCAGGGCTGTCATCCGTGGGGGCCATGCCCCAGGGTTCGGGCTTTCTTGCCTGGCCGTGCTTGTTCCACCCCAATAACCGGGTTCTTGCAAACGGGTTGCTCAACCCCTGGTTGAAAAGCCGGGCAAGCATATCTTCGTTATTTTTTCCCCACAACTGCCGAAACGACCGCGTGACAAAAGCCATTGCCCGCTGTTCCCACAGGGGGCGTTCCTGATTGTCTGTTTTATTCATGGTCTCCTCCATGGGCAGGGGACTATACCAGGTGGAAAGGTCAAAGTAAACATCTGGACATGGAACGATTAATTCCTTGAACATATGGGACATGCTGTTATAATCCCGGATTGCGTATTGATTTGAATGAACGTTAGCTTAGCAGATAGGAAAAAAGTATGTGCCTTGCAGTTCCATCGAGGATAGTCGAGATTAAGGATCAAGTTGCAACAGTAGATGTGGACGGAGTAACCCGGGAGGCGAGCCTGATGCTCCTGGATGATGTCAGCATTGGGGATTACGTGATCGTTCACGCCGGGTTTGCCATTGAACGGATCGATGAGGAAGTTGCCGAACAGACCCTCAAGGATATGCGGGATATGGTTCGGTTCGTCACCAAGGACGGCGAGGCCTGATCGATTGTCATGGATGATGTAACATCAGCAGCCAGGATCGAGATCTGCGGAGTTGTCCAGGGCGTGGGGTTCCGGCCCTTTGTTTATCAGCTTGCAAAACGGTACGGGTTCAACGGAGAGGTGCTGAACACGCCCCAGGGGGTGACCCTGATCATCGAAGGCGACCCGGGCAAAATAGACCCCTGTTGCCGTGAGATCCGGGAGAATTGTCCCCCCCTGGCATCGGTGACGTCCCTCAATGCCCAAAAGATCGGGGTGACAGGCTATGACTCGTTCAGGATCGTTACCAGCAGCTCAGTCGATGCCTCAAGGTCAGCTCTTATTCCCCCGGATGTCTGTGTGTGTCAGGATTGCCTTGATGAGATGAACGATCCCGGCGACAGGCGCTTTGGCTACCCCTTTATCAACTGCACCAATTGCGGGCCCCGCTATACCATTATTCAGGATGTTCCCTATGACAGGGCCAAGACCTCCATGTCTGTGTTTCCCATGTGCCCTGAGTGCCAGAAAGAGTATGATGATCCGGAAGACCGCAGGTTCCATGCCCAGCCTAATGCCTGTGAACGGTGCGGGCCAGGGGTCGTGCTTGTGGACAACCAGGGCGTGCCCCTGGATGCAGGGGATCCCATACAGGCCGCCGGCCGTCTTTTGGAACAGGGGGCCATCGTCGGGGTCAAGGGGCTTGGTGGATTCCATCTTGCTGCAAATGCCTTTGACCCGGCAGCGGTTGAACTGCTTCGAACCCGGAAGAACAGGCCCCACAAACCCTTTGCCCTGATGGCCAGGGATCTTGAAGCGATCAAACCCCATGTGAAGATTGCAGGACCCGAGCAGGAGCTGTTGACCTCCCTTCACAGGCCCATCGTGCTCCTTGAAAAGCACGAAGAGACGGACCCCGATTGCGTTCCCCTACCCAGGGCGATCTCTTTCAACAACCAGCGTCTCGGTGTCATGCTGCCCTACACGCCCCTGCACCATCTGCTCCTTGACAGCGGGCCCGGCATCCTGGTGATGACCAGCGGCAACAGGAGCGGGGAACCCCTTTCCATAGATAACGACGATGCCCTTGACGCCTTTGCCAACATTGCCGACTATTTTATTCTCCATAACCGGGACATCTACTTCCGGGCCGATGACAGTATTGTTCAGTATCAGGAGGGAACCCGGTTTCTGCGGCGTTCCCGGGGGTATGCCCCCCTTCCCGTGATGCTGAAAAAGAAGTTTCCCCCCATGCTTGCCTGCGGCGGCGGGCTCAAGAGCACGGTCTGCCTTGTCAAGGAGGACCGGGCCTTCCTGAGCCAGCATATCGGGGATCTTGATAACCAGAAGACCTTTGGGTTCTATAAAAAGAGTGTGGACCACCTTCAAACCATCCTGGACATCGCGCCCGGGATTGTGGCCCACGACCTCCATCCCGGTTACATGAGCACTTCTTTTGCCGGTGAACAGAAGGGGGTTGAGACCGTTGGGGTCCAGCACCACCACGCCCATGCCGTCTCCTGCATGGCCGAAAACGGCCTTGGGGAAGAGGTGATCGCCATCACCCTTGACGGAACCGGGCTGGGCACGGACGGCACCATCTGGGGCGGTGAGATTCTCACCTGCACGGAAGACCGTTTTGAGCGGCAGGCCCACCTGGTACAGGTGCCCATGCCGGGGGCGGATTTTGCCGTGACAGAGCCCTGGCGCATGGGTATCTCCTGGCTCTATCATGCCATGGGAGCAGGGGTTGTTGATCTTGATATTCCCTTTATCAGGGGGATTGATCCGTCAAAGCTTCAGTTCCTGATCCAGATGATGGATAAGGGGATCAACTCGCCCATGACTTCAAGCTGCGGCCGGCTCTTTGATGCCATGGCCGCCATTGCCGGCATCAGGAACCGGGTCTCATATGAGGGCCAGGCCGCCATGGAGCTTGAGGCGGTTTCCGGAACCCTGCCCGAAAAAGGGTATGGGGTGGAGCTTTCAACCAATGAGAGCGGCATGCTGACCATCGATTTTTCACCCTGTCTTCACAGGGTGGTTGCCGATCTTATGTATGGAGAGCCCATATCCACCATTGGCGGTCGTTTTCACAGGGCTGTTGTCCAAAGCTTTGTGGAGGCGGCAACCCGGGTTATGGAGCGTACCCGGATCAGCAAGGCCGTCCTGAGCGGCGGCGTCTTTAACAACCGGACTATTTTAAGCGGGATATCCCTCGGGCTTGAGCAACGGGGATTCACCGTATACACCCACACCCAGGTCCCCTGCGGAGACGGTGGCATCTCCCTTGGCCAGGCAGTGATTGCAGGAGCTATGAAATTGCAGGAGCGATGAATAGGAGTCGTAAATGAGTATTAAACATGTTCAGGAGTACAGGGACGGTGAGCTTGCAAGGGAACTTGCCGCAGCAATCCGAAGTGTCACCACCGGAAATATCAGGCTGATGGAGGTGTGCGGAACCCACACCATGTCCATCTTCCGCCATGGAATACGAACGGTTCTGCCGGAGGAGATCACTCTGTTGTCAGGGCCGGGTTGCCCCGTGTGCGTTACCTCCCAGCGGGATATCGACTGCTTTATTGCGCTGACTTCCCTTGAGAATGTCATCGTTGCCACCTTTGGCGACCTCATGCGGGTGCCGGGAACGGTCTCTTCCCTTCAAAAAGAGAAGGCAAAGGGATGTGATGTCAGGATCGTCTATTCGGTGTTCGATGCCGTGGAGATCGCGGCAGAAAACCCGGACAAGGAGGTGGTGTTCTGCGCCGTCGGGTTTGAGACCACCACACCCACGGTGGCGGCCTCCATTCTCATGGCACAGCAGAGAAATATTCCCAATTTCTCCGTCCATTCCGCCCACAAGACAACTCCCGCGGCCCTTGGGGCCCTCATGGAGACCCCCGGGGTTGCCATTGACGGATTTATTCTTCCAGGCCACGTTTCGGTGATCACCGGGACCGATGGCTACCGGGGGGTGTTTGAGCAATACCAGGTGCCGTCGGTGATTACCGGGTTTGAGCCGGTGGACATTCTCACGGCTGTTCTCATGCTGGCAAAACAGGCGGCCGAAGGAAAGCCTGCCCTTGAAAATGCCTATCCCAGGGCTGTTTCCCAGGCGGGGAACACCAAGGCCATAGCGATCATGGGCCAGGTGTTCGAGACCTGTGATGCCACCTGGCGGGGCATCGGCGAGATTCCGGAAAGCGGCATGGCCCTGAAACCCGAATTCCGTTCGTTTGACGCGTTGGAACGCTTTGACCTGACGGTGCCCGATGTGGGAGAACCAAAGGGGTGTGCCTGCGGCGAGATTCTCATGGGCCTGAAAACCCCGGAGCAGTGCCCCCTTTACAAGCGCACCTGCACCCCGGCCCATCCCGTTGGCCCCTGCATGGTCTCAAGCGAAGGATCCTGCGCCGCCTATTACCGCTACAATTAAAACGGGGGCACGACATCTGGGGTCAGGCTTAGCTTATTGCATTGACAGACGGGGTCAGACTTAGCTTATTACGCTTTTATAAAAAAGCGTAATAAGCTAAGTCTGACCCCTAATAATAAAAGAGGTGTTAAAATCAATATGAAAGAGGAAACAGTAGTACTGGACCACGGAAGCGGAGGGAAGATTTCCCACTCCATGGTTTCCGAGATGATTCTCCCGGCATTTAGCAATCCCCTGCTGGAAAAGCTTGACGACGGGGCGGAGCTTGAAATAAACGGCCAGAGGCTTGCCTTTTCCACGGATTCCTATGTGGTGGACCCCATCTTTTTCCCCGGGGGCAACATTGGTGACCTTGCCGTCAACGGTACGGTCAACGACATTGCCATGTGCGGGGCAAAACCCCTTTATCTCAGTGTCGGACTCATCATCGAGGAGGGGTTTCCCACAGAGGATTTAAAAACCATCCTTAGCACCATGGGCGAGGCTGCCAAAAAAGCCGGTGTCATGGTTGTCACAGGCGATACCAAGGTCGTTCCAAAGGGCAAGGCCGATAAGATATTCATCAACACTTCCGGGGTGGGCGTCATTCCCGATGGCGTTAACGTGTCCGGCCAGATGGCAAAGCCCGGTGACAAAATTATCGTCAGCGGCACCATTGCCGACCACGGCGTCACCGTCATGAGTTCCAGGGAGGGGCTGAAGTTCGGCTCCGATATCCAGACGGACAGCGCACCCCTGAACGCCATGGTGGAGAAGATCATCGGGTCGGGCGGGGACGTTCATGTTCTCCGGGATCCCACCCGGGGCGGGGTGGGAACCACCCTGAACGAGATCGCTTCCCAGTCGGGCGTCGGCATGCGGATTATTGAAGACTCCCTTCCGGTGAAGGGCGCTGTTGCAGGCATGTGCGAGCTGTTGGGATTTGATCCCCTCTACCTTGCCAACGAGGGCAAGCTCCTTGCCATTGTGGCACCCGGGGATGCCGACAAGGTCCTTGAGATCATACAGCAGGATGAGTTCGGAGCCGATGCCGTTATCATCGGCGAGGTGGTTGCCGAGGATCCCGGAAAGGTGTTCCTGGAGACAACCATCGGAGGATCGAGGATCATCGACATGTTGACAGGAGAGCAGCTTCCGAGAATCTGTTAAACAAGGAGGGACCGTTGGAGACAATAACTTTCACACCCATTGGTTACATGGAAACCCAGGCCACCAAGGTTCCCAGGCACTGGTCGGTTTCAGATGAAGAGGGGACAATTCACATTGACCACCAGTATCTGGAGGGGCTCAGGAACATCCGGGCGGGCCAGAAGATCGTCGTGTTTTTCTGGTTTAACAAGAGCCCCGGGTTTGAGCCCAAGTATCTGGTGCAGACGCCTCCCAAAACAGGGGAGCGGACAGGGTTGTTCAGCACCTGCTCCCCAAAGCGGCCCAACCCTTTGGGGATGAGCGTTGTTCAGGTGTTGGATATCGAAGGTTGTACGATCCGGGTAAAAGGTATCGACATGCTGGACGGGACCCCGATTCTTGACATTAAGCCCCATGTGGAGGTTGAATAGGTCAGGGATTGTTTACGATCCGGTTGCGTCCGCTCTTTTTTGCCTGGCAGCCCCACCGGGAAAAGTGCGGACCGCCTTATGGTAAGGTCTGTTCCCAGATGGGCGCAGGCTCCATTGAGTATTGTTCTAACAGCTCCCGGATAGATCCGTTTTTATAAAGCTTTAGATAGGTAGTGTTAAACAGTTCTACAACCGCCCTATCATTGAACTGTTTTGAAAAACCGATATAGTACTTCACCTTGAGGTGACATCCGCTGTATCGAATGTTGGTGAGCGCATGCTGTTTTATCATTGCATAACCGACATCCCTGTTTGAATAAACAGCATCGATACTTTTTCTGCTGGACAGTTTTTTAAAGGCGGATTCATCCTGGGTGGTCATGTCAATGGTCAGATCCTTGATCTCTTTTTTGATCATTCCAAGGGTGTTCGACGTATTGGAGGGCCCATAGACGCATACGGTGTATCCCTTGATATCGTTGACCTCCTTGAAGTCAAGGGGGTTGTCGTTTCGAACGAAAAAACCGTATTCCGCAACAAAAACAGGGGGACTGAAAAGCAACCATTGGGAGCGTTCCCGGTCCCAACCGATAACAAACATGGCGTTTGCCTCTCCCTTCCTTACTTCATGCTGGGCCCGGGGCCAGGGCAGCAGCCTGAACGAACAGGCTGTGCCCATGGTTTCACAAACCTTTCTTATGATATCGGCTCCGGGGCCGGAAACAACCCCGTTTACCTCGTAACTGTAGGGCTTAAAGTCCTGGGTGTTGAATCTCAGCGGCTCAGTTCCAGCCCGGGATGAAGGGAGTAACAAAATAAAAAGGGCTCCGAAAAGCAGAATTCTTTTCATATGGCGGCTCCTTGGGTCAACAAGCGGTTTCGTTTCCGGGGCTTACTCGATGGGTACAGGTTTCATTGCGTATTGTTCTAGCAGTTCCCGGATCGATCCGTTTTTGTAAAGCTTTAGATAGGTAGTGTTAAACAGATCCACAACCGCCTTATCATTGAACTGTTTTGAAAAACCGATATAGTAATCTTTTTTAAGGTGGTCTCCGCTGTATCGGATGTTGGTGAGACCAAGTTGTTTGATCAGTTTATAACCGACATCCCTGTTCGAATAAACAGCATCGATACTTTGTCTGCCGGACAGTTTTTTGAAAGCAAATTCATCCTGGATGGTCATGTCAATGGTGAGATCCTTGATCTTTTTCTTTATCATGTCAAGATTGTTCGAAGTACTGGACGGGCCATAGACACATACGGTGTACCCCTTGATATCGTTGACCTCCTTGAAATCAAGGGGGTTGTCCTTCCGAACGAAAAATCCGTATCTCGCAATAAAAATGGGGGTGCTGAAATGCAACCATTGGGAGCGTTCCCGGTTCCAACCGATAACAAACATGGCGTTTGCTTTTCCCTGCCTTACTTCATGCTGGGCCCGGGGCCAGGGCCGCAGCCTGAGCGAACAGGCTGTGCCCATGGTTTCACAAACCTTTCTTATGATATCGGCTCCGGGTCCTGAAACAACACCGTTTGCCGCGTAGCTAAAGGGCTTAAAATCCTGGGTGTTGAATATCAGCGGTTCTGTTCCCGCCCGGGCTGAAGGGAGTAGCAAAATAAGAAGTGCTCCGAAAAGCATAATCTTTTTCATACAGGGCTCCTAAACCTTGAACTTGCCCACGATGTCTCCGAGCTGGGTGGACATTTCGTTCAAATATTCCGCACTTGTTCTCACCTGGTTACTGTTGTTGGACATCTCTGCGGCCTCGGTGTTCACCTGGGTGATGTCCTGGGTGATCTCTTCCGCCACAGATGAGCTTTGGCTGATGTTCTCGTTGACTTCCTGGATTCCCTGGGAGGCCTGGTTGATGTTGTTTGCGATCTCCTCTGTTGCCGATGACTGCTCCTCCACTGCCGCGGCAATGGTGCCAACGATGTCGTTGACTCCGTTGATCACGGTTGCGATCTCGGTGATCTCGGTGAGGGACTGTGCTGTGGATTGTTGTACCTCTTCGATCTGGGTCTTGATATCCAGGGTTGCCTTGGCCGTCTGAAGTGCCAGATCCTTGATCTCGTTTGCCACCACGGCAAACCCCCTGCCGGCCTCCCCGGCCCTTGCCGCCTCAATGGTGGCGTTCAGGGCCAGCAGGTTGGTCTGCTCGGAGATATCGGTGATGGTCTCGGTCACCCTGCCGATTGCCTGGGCCGCCTTGCCCAGTTCCGCCATCCTGCCGGAGGCGCTGGCGGATTTATTCACCGCTTCTGAGGAGATGGATCTTGCCTTTTCCGCATTCTGGGCGATCTCGTTGATGGTGGAGCTCATCTCTTCCGAAGCTGCCGCCACCATGGTTGTGTTGGTTGACGACTCTTCCATGGCAGCTGCCACAGAGCTTAAATTGGCGCTCATCTCCTCGGTTGCGGCGGCCACACTGGTCGCCCGGGTGGCCGTGTTTTCCGCCCCTGTAGACATCTGGGCCGCAATGTCCGACAGCTCTGTGGAGGACTCGCTCACGCTTGTGGCATTCTCTCCGATCTGCTTGATGATGGTCTGGAGTTTATCGATAAAGGTGTTGAACCAGGTGGCAAGCTCCCCGATCTCATCCTGGCTTGTCACTCCAAGGCGCATGGTGAGATCCCCTTCGCCTTCTGCAATGTCCTTGAGCCCCTCCACCGCCTTGTTAAGGGGGCTGACAATAGCTTTGGAGAGAACAAGAATCAAAGCGATGGTGATGGCGATGGCGATGCTCCCGATGAGAAGGGCTGAGTTACGGATGGCGTGGGCAGCAGCCAGGAACTCATGGGCGTCCTGGGTGGTGGCGATATACCAGTCGTTGATTCCAACGGCCGCGTAGCCCGCGATTTTGTCTACCTTGTTATAGGTGTACTCTTCCACCCCGTTTTGACCGGAGAGCATTTTTTGGACAAAGCTCTCCATGCCCTTGAGCGTTTTTATGTTGAGGGTCAGGATGTTCTTCTCAATGGGGTGGGCCACGATGATGCCGTTCTTGTCGGCCATGAATCCGTAGCCGGTGGTGCCGATCTTCCGGCTTTGGATCAGGTTTGTAAATGCGTTTGCCTTGGAGACGATGGCAACCGTTCCAACCAAATTTCCCAGGGAGGAGCGGATGGGAGCGCAGGCAACAGTGATCAGTTCTCCCGTGGACTTGGAGCGAACCATATTTCCCATGGCAGCCTTACCCGAACTCACCGCCCTTTTGAAGTAGTCCCGGTCTGCCACATTGAATCCCTTATATTCGGATCCCCCCTCCTTGACTCCGGTGAGCCCGTTGCCCTTTAAATCGGTCACAAAGATTCCGAAACATTCGCTTCCCAAGTGACCAAACTTGGCCTTGAAATCCTGGTACAGCTCTGAAAGGATCAGGGACGGGTCTTCGGCCTCGCCTCCGTTTATCCGGGTCACTGTCTTAATAGTAAGCTTTTCTTCCGAAAAGAGCTTTACCTGGGTGAGATTGGCGGCAAGGATGTTGTAGGTGAGCTGGCCCATATCCTTGGCTGCATCCTGTACCTTGGCTTTTGAAAGGGTTGTCAGGGCGTCAGAAGATTTGTTGATGGACACAAGGCCCACGATGAGGAGGGGGATCAGGACAACCAGGATGCCTCCGGCTACAAGTTTGAAACCAATGGATTTGAATCGCTTCATCTCTT
>JAQYWC010000069.1 GCA_030145245.1 Desulfobacterium sp. | reverse complement strand
TCCCAAGATTGCATTGAGCATTCGCATAGCCCTGTTCCGCAGCTTTCGTATACCAGTAAAAAGCTTGCCTGTAATCCTGTGACGCGATTTTACCGTTGTTATATATCATCCCAAGATTGAATTGCGCCTTACCATGGCCCTGTTCTGCGGCCTTCTTATACCAATGGAGAGCTTGCTTGTTATCCTGTGACACGCCTTCTCCGATGATATACATCACCCCAAGATTGCATTGAGCAGTAACATTGCCCTGCTCTGCTGCTTTCTTAAACCAATGGAGAGCTTGCTTGTAATCCTGGGGTACGCCTTTACCTTTGTAATATATCCACCCAAGTCTGAATTGAGCAATTGCATCGCCCTGTTCTGCGGCTTTCTTAAACCAATGGAGAGCTTGCTTGTTATCCTGTGGTACGCCTTTACCTTTGTCATATAGCCACCCAAGTCTGAATTGAGCCTTAGCATTGTCCTGTTCCGCGGCTTTCTTAAACCAATGAAAAGCTATCTTGTAATCCTTTGGCACACCTTTACCGCTGACATACATCAACCCAATATTGCATTGAGCATTAAGATCTCCCTGTTCTGCTAAGTCTTTAGTCTCCTGAAGACTTAAACTCCAGACAGAAACAGCACTACACAAAACCGATATCGCAATGATCAGGATTTTTCTCATGGTGTTTTCTCCGATTGCAAATTGTAAGAGATCTTAATCTCTAATAATTTGAGATCAAAAAATCAAGGTATTTAAGCTCCCGTTGATGACGTCTCCAGCAAGGCCCCAAAAGACTAAGGTATCATACCAGCCCAAGTAATTTGAAATTGAGGCAGGTCCTTGAAATTATTCTTGACAGGTTTTTATAACGGTGGTCAGATAAACATCCGTTAACTTGAAACTGACAGGCTTTAAACCGTAAAGGAAAAGTTATGAAACGTTTTTTGAGTTTAACGATCATTCTGCTTTACTTTTCAGCTGCATCCAGCACCCTGGCTTCAAGCTATTATGTGACAAACAATTCCCAACAGAATCCCGGGTGGGGAATTGGCGATGACAGCAATGACGGTTTGTCAAAAGAAACTCCTTTTTTGACGATACAGCATGCCATAGGCTCAGAAACCGAGCCGGTCATGGCTCCGGGAGACACCCTGATTATTGCCGATGGCAGTTATACGAGATCAAATTCCAATGATAAGCGGTACAGGATAGATAGGTTCTCATATTTACCCTGCGGCAACAATGGGCCTGATGGAATCGACGGCACGGCGGATGATCTCTACACAACCATTCGGGCTGAACATGACGGCAAGGTAGTTATAGATGGGTTTGGGTATGAGTTAAAGGGAAGAGAAACCATCGACGGGCAGGCACCTGGTGACAGCTGCAGGTATCCCAATAACTATGTCTGTTTAAGGGGATTGCTATTTATCAATGCAAAAACAATCGCTATTTCCGTGCGCAATTCAAAATATGTAAAAATCATAAATTGCGGTGCCACCGGCAGCCCGGATATCTACTCCGGGAACTCACTCATGGGCATGGCATATGCGTCATACTGTTTATTTGAAGGCTGCTATGCCTGGGGCAATACCGGCTATTATGTTATGCAGGCAACCCACACCGATCATTGCATATGGCGGAACTGCGTGATCCGGTATGACAGATCATCCTCCACGGATAATGCCCAGTGCGGCGCTCTGACCAATTACTCCTGCGCCAACAATGAGATCCAAAATTGTATTGTAATAGATGGCGATACAGGCTGGGAATACATGGGAGAGTATACCGGCACCCAGGGGGCTTTTCCCAACCCCGGCACATCACCCAGGTATGATTCAACCAGCTATGGGCCAAACAGATTCAATAATTGTATTGCACTGAATAACACCCAGCGGTTTTCAACATCAGACCGGGGTGCCGGCGTCGGTGAACATGACGGCATCCCCTATGATTACAGAAATTTCAGCCAGTTTACAAATTGCATTGGTTGGGATCTGTCCCTGCCGCCGACAAAATCCGTGAGAAATATAATCAGCCGTGAAGACCTCTGCTATTCCAATGCTGAATGGAATGGGTTGCTTGAGACAATCAGGGATACGGATGAGAGCAATTTTCAAGCCCGGATTTTAAGGGATATTTTTGTTGATAAGGAACTGCTGGATGAATTGATACTGGGGAGTGTAAGCCAGCCCTATGATGGAACCATTTATACTTTTCCCTTTAAGACATGGCCGACAAACATATATGCCGGAACGTTCAATGAAAGAATGGCGCGGCTCTCACTTATCAGAAAAATTGGAACGGCATTTGCCGATTCGTTTGAGTTGATGAGAAAAGATATTTCATTTTGCCAAAAGGATGGTTTTTCAGATCTTGATTTCAGTGGAGCAGATGAAGCAAACGATAAGTTAAACCGATTAACCGCTGCCGGAATTATTACAAGGAACCCGGATGGGTCCCTGGCAGTGACGCCTGGGCCCACTGATGTTGAGGTAAAACATATCCAAAGATACAATTTACTTGCGCTGATGGGCATCTACGGCCAGATTCATACATTAAGTCCGACCTCACTTACCGGTTCGGAAGGATGGTGCAGTTTCGATCAAAGTACATTCGGAGAAATTGCTCCCCATGACGACGACGTTTCATTTCATCCCTATAGCGGGAGATTTTCCGGGACAGGTGCCTATAACGGAATGACAAATTGCGTCATACATCATATCAGCAAAGGTAACATGTTCCGGAGTTTTGAGATCTTGAACACCATCAATATCACAGGTTTTTCTTCGGAATACCCACTGATTAAAGTACCTGCAACCTATGGCGGTGTCCGGGTTGACACGGTTACAAACCGACTTGACCATCCATTTACAAATCAATACCTGACACTTATGGAAGATGACAACCCGTTGAATACCGCCGGTAATGGAAATTTACGGGTGGGCGCCCAGGTATTGTATCAATATGGAAAATCCGGCACCCTATGGGGCCAGGATGGATATGATCAGCTGCAGGATGGTAAAAACGGACAGGGAATTACCCGGCTCTGGCCGTTTCCAAACCAGGATCTGATAAGAGAAAAAGCACAGACCTTCAATTATTCCGATCCTGCCGGCATATTGCCGCCCATCATCGGAAAACGGGGATTTTGCCGGGAAGGTCAAACCCTGACAAAATATATATGGGAGTATTTAGGAGCTTCAATGCCGGATTTAGATGATATCTACGGGGCCGACTCTTTGCTTTCAGCCGATATTGACAGGGACGGGGATGTGGACGGATCTGACCTTGCGGCCTTTGCCAAAGGCGGAACGGATATTACACTGGAGGAATTCGCCCGGGATTTCGGCAAGACCGGGGTTGAGGAGTAATTCCTCCGATTATTTATTTATTTGAGGATGTCGCCAAAAGAACACCAAAGCCAATGAAAATTGACCCGCTTGTTCGATTGAACACGCTGACTCTGTTGGGTTTGGTGAGCCAGTATTTTGCCTTGTGGGCCAACAGGGCGTAGAACATCAAAAACGAGAATGAAAAAAGCATCAATACCGCAATCAGCATGGAGAACTGTGGCATTAATGGTTGGTTGGTCTCTACAAACTGCGGAAACAGGGCGGTGAGGAATACGATCGCCTTTGGATTGCTCAGTGCAACACCCAGGGCCTGGAAAAATATTTTTTGGGATGCAACATCCCTGGTAACCAATTGGTCTTTCAGTGTGGAGAAATCCGAACTTTTTTGAAGAATCCGCTTAAGACCCAGATAGATCAGATAGGCTGCTCCGGCATATTTGATCATATTGAATATGATTTCTGAGGTTTTGAGAATTGTTCCCAATCCTGTAACAGCGATGGTGCCAAGGCAAAACAGGCCGACGATATTACCAAGAGCTGCGAATACGGCTTTTCGCCACCCATGCAGGGTGGAATTTGTCATGATGAAAAAAACCGCAGGTCCGGGTGTTGAGGTTGCGATGATTACTAACGTCAGATAGATGAGCCATGATTGAATCGTCATTTTCCAATCCTATGGGGTGTTGCGGGGGCTTGTGATGTGAAGAAAGCCCCCGGACAGCACTGGGCATTTATTTCTTCTTTTCTTTTTTCAGTTTGCGTTTTTCCTTTATATCCAGCTGGGGCTTTTTCAACTGATCCTTTTTGCCTTTGTCTCTTTTCCCCTTTTCACCCATAACTCTTTCTCCTTGGTTGAAAGTTAATTATGTTGAACTGTGGCTGCGCCCCCGTGTCCGGTCTTAACGATTCGAATCAGGGAAACAGGACAACTGCAATATTCAAATATCTGATATTTTCAGGTTTGTTTTTTATGATAAGGCTCATAAATGCATGGCAAATTACCATTGGTTCGTCAAGGAAAAACAGTGTTAAAAGGTGTGCAGGCTGTTTCGGGGAATTGCGATCCGGGTCTCGGTTCCGGGTTCAAGCCTGTTTTTGACGATCTCCCGGCGGGTCCACTGGGCCATGAATTCCACCTCCTGCACCCGGATGAAGACATCGTAATAGAACCCCCGGTTCACAAGTTTTTTGATTGTCCCGGCAAAGCGGTTCGCCCCGCTTGCGCTGCCATTGGGGTCGCAGACGATCTCTTCAGGGCGCAGGGCAAGATGATCATGGCCTGTTACAGGATGATCAAGCTGGATGTCAAGGCCGTTGAGCGTGACAGCGGAGCCGTTACAGGGCGTGATGGAAAAGACGTTCTTCATGCCCACGAACTGGGCTGCAAACGGAGAGCCCGGCTGTTCGAACAGCTCCTGGATCGTGCCTGCCTGCTTGATTTCGCCCTTGTGGATGATGGCGCCCCGGTTGGCCAGGAAGAGCACGTCTGAAAAATCGTGGGAAACCATGACAAAGGTGGTGCCAAGCTCCTGGTGGAGGGATTTCAAAAGATTCTTGAGATCGTCCTGGAGCATGGGATCAAGTGCTGACAGGGGCTCATCAAGGAGGAGCACCCCGGGGTTGAGGATCAGGGCCCGGGAAAGGGCCACCCGCTGCTTTTCCCCGCCGCTCAGGGTGACGGGATGCCGGGTTAAAAGATGGCCGAGATTCATGGTGTCCACCAGGAACCGGAACCGCTCTTGACTCTCCTTTTCCGGGATGGCGTGGTAGCGCACCCCAAAGAGGATGTTTGCTTTGACATCCAGGTGGGGAAACAGGGCATAGTCCTGGTAGACAATGCCAAGGCCCCGCTCTTCCGGGGGGGTTGCGGTGATGTCCCGGCCGTTGAGACGGATGGTTCCCCTGTCCACGGGAAGAAGGCCCATGATCGCCTCGAGGAGCAGGGATTTTCCAGAACCCGTGGGACCGATCAGGGCGAAGAAATCGTGGTCCTCCACCTTGAGGTTCGCGGATTTCAGGCTGAACCCCGGCAGATGGATGGTCAGGTCGTTGACCTCAATCATTGAATTCTCCTTGGCCTGGAAAAGAGCCGCATCATGACAAACAGCAGAAGGGAGATGGCGATGAGCCAGAAGGCGACGCACTGGGAGTACTTCAGGCCGTAGGCGGTGAACCGCTCATAGATCAGCACCGGGGCGGTCATGGGATGGTAGGCCACGATGATCACGGCACCGAACTCGCTGATGGCCCGGGCGGTGCACATCACTGCCCCCAAAACAATGTTGCGCCAGACAATGGGAAAGGTGACCCGGAAAAAGGTGGATGTCATGCCGGCCCCAAGGGTCCGGGAGGCCTTTTCAAGGCGGATGGGAACGCTTTCAAATCCCGCCTTGACCGTGTTCACGTAAAAGGGTGCCCCCACAAACACGAGGACGATGACGATGCCGGTCAGGGATCCCATGATCTCGACGCCCACCCGGTCAAGCATCCTGCCCAGGATGGAGTTCCTGCCAAAGAGGCTCAGGATGGCGATGCCGATCACCGGATGGGGAATCATGATGGGAAGATCGATGAGCCCCTCGATCACCTTTTTGCCAAAAAAGTTTTTCCTGGCCATGATATAGGCAAGGGGAGTGCCGAACACCATGGCGACAGCGGTGGCAGCAAGAGCAGTAAACAGGGACCGGCCCAGGGCCTCGAGCACCACCCGCTCTTTCAGGGCTGACATGAGGTCCGAAAACTCCGGCATGAGCAGCATTTTCCCCAGGGGAAAGATGATGAGAAAGATCAGGGGAAGACTCAATAACGCGAAACAGTGCCAGAAGAGATCGGGCCTTTTTGCTTTTGAAAAAGGAATCAGTATTGCCTTATCTCCGGCTTGGTCAGGGTGCGCCACAGGGCCTTGTCAGCGCCCTGGTCTGCATCGGTCCTTGTGACCATGACCACCCGCTGGTTGTTTGAGAACATGGTCTTAACCTTTTCCGCTGCAAGCCAGATCCCGGTGTCAGGCGCAAGCAGTTCGCCGTCAACGGTCTTGACCCCGTCAATATATTCCTCGGTGCAAAGGGTCTCAACCGTTGTCAGGGTGCCTGTGGGTCCGAAATGGGCCCACCCCCTGAACCGTCCGTCATTGCCGGAAAGCCTGAGGCCGATGCCGGCAATGGCGCCCACCACACCGTCGCCGGTGCCGCCGTGTTCGGAAAGATGAACCCCAAGCTCCTTTGCAAGATCATAGGCAAGGGCCTTTGAAAGCACCTCACACTTGGCCCTGCGGCCAAAGTCCTTCAATGCGTCCCTGTCAACGCCGTTGTCCAGGGGAACCACGCAGAACCCGGGATCGGATCCTTCTGCCGACCGCTCTTCAAGGAATCCTGCGCCAAAATCGATCAGCCCGGCAAGGTCCCCGGTAAAATCGATCCCAAAGCACATGGAGCTGTTGTGGGAGGTGTAGGGAATATCGTCGTGCACAAACAACTGGTGCCTGGAAACGGCGGAACAGCTTCCCCACTGTTTCTCTTCTATTATTTCTGCCATGGTCTGGGAAAGCTTTCCCGTTCCGATGGTCTCAAGATTATCGGTATCATCAATACAAACCAGTACCTTCACACGTCCTCCCATCTATAATTAAACGCCCGGCACTTCAATGGCCGGATTTCAAACAAATAGAGTTTTATAGATCCTTCTCTACAAGGTGTCAATATTATCTTTCACAACCCCAAAAACAGACAAATAACAACGAGAATCGACACAAAAGGAGGACTCACGCCTGATTCTCCTGATACATGGCCACAAACCGCTGGAGCTTGCCGGCCTGGTCATCCATGTAGTCGACCCAGATGGCAAGCACCTCCCTGCCCTCCCCGGTGATGGTATACATGCGCTTGGCAGCCCCGGCCTCGGTGGTGTCCCACTGGGAGGTCACAAGCCCGTCCTCCTCCAAACGGCGCAGGTGGCGGTAGATCATTCCCGGAGGGGCCTGGCCCTGGATGAATCCGTAAAGGTGAATGGTGTTGATCAGCTCATACCCGTAACAGGGCTTGGAGAGCAGGCCCATGAGAATGGACGGCTGGATATAGCGCTCCTGGCGTCCGGAAAGCCGGCTCTGATTTTTGTTCTTCTTCATCGATCAATCTCCTCCTTGACATATATCCTTCAAGGATATATCTTGTTATTAACACATACTATCAGTATAGTAGTATGTCCCCCAAAAAACCGCAACAAAGGGAGGCGTGTCATGTCAAAAATCTTTGTCCGGGAAAGAAGAAAAATTGAGGATGGTGAGAAAAAGCCCAGATTCCGTGTCGTGGGCGTGAGCGGAGGCGATATCAAACTCTATGTTAAGCATATCCGCAAGAATGAACTCAATCTGATTGCCACCGAGTCCGGGGCAGACGTAGTCTATCTCCCGGCCAAAGGTGGAGGCAGCAAGAACGGTTCAGGAAAGAAATAGAGAGATTCACCCCCGGCCGACCTAACGGCCGGGGGATCAAATAATGCTGTTATTTGTAAATAACGGTACCCACCTGCTCCCCCCTGAGGGCGGCCCCGATGTATTCGGGATGGTTGAGGGCATCGATGATCTGAAGTTCCTTAAGGCATTTTGACCGTTTCATCAGGGTCAGGATAGGGCGCTCGATCACAAGATCGTCAAGGTCGATTTCCAGGAGTTCGTCAACGGAGATCCTGTCGTAAAACTTGAGTTCCTCCCCAATTTTCGCCTTTTTAGGATCCTTTTCATAGAGCCCCTTTTCATCCTTGAGATAGATCAGGGACCGGGCACCGATGTTCTCGGCCAGCAAAAAGGCGCCGCAGTCTGTCCTGTGGGGCGGAATGGAGCCGAACTCTGCCGGATGCTCGAAAAACCCGTAGGGAGGGATGCCGTAGGTGATGGGCAGGTACCCCAGCTGACAGAACATGGTGAGCTGCTCAAGGTTATCGCCGTGGCCGATCTTTACCCCGCCGTGTTTGGCAAGGAGGGCGGAAATCATCTCTGCGTTCTGCCAGGAAACCTTGTCCCCGAGCTTTGAGAGGATGCCGGTGGGCATGCCGAGATCCACCCCGATGTTGTACACATGCCGGGCCCGGGTCCCCCCGCCGGTCATGATCAGGATCTTATGCTCCTCCTTGAGCTTGATCAATTCGTCAAGGATGGGCAGCACGGCCTTGGCTCCCCGGTCAATGATGCTCTGGCCGCCGATCTTCAGAACGTTCACATCCGGATGCATGTGAAAATATTCGCTCGACTCCGTCTGTTTGAGAAACTCCTTACTGACAAGGGACTCTCCCATCATCGGGGTGTCAATATGGAGTCTTCCCTTTTCATCTTCCTCTTTGATCAATTTAGCCATGGTTCCCCCTTGGGTTGCGATGTTGAAAAAAAAGAAACGACGCGATCATGATCATGATGGTTGGACAGGTATCCAAAAAATTACCATCATCCTTTGGGGGAATCAAGACAAATGAGGAATTTAGTTTTTCACCTCAACAAGCTTCCCAAGGCTTTGGGGCAAAGCAGCCTTTATTTCGCCGGAGGAAACGCGACAGGGAACAAAGGGGGGCTGGCCCATGGACTTGAGGGTCTTGAGACCGCCGTCGGCGGAAAGAAGGTAGTCGAGGAAAAGCTCAGCAGCCTCGGGATTGGGGCTGTTCTTGATCATGGTGATGCCGTAGGTGCAGGATTTGCCGCTCTTTGTTTTAAAGGTGCCGGGTTTCTTTCCAGTCACCTCAACCCTGGCCTGCTTGTAAAAAGCGTCATACTTGTAGTTACCAAGGTTGATGTGATCGTTCAGGGTGATATACTTAAGACCGTGCTGAACCGCCACGGAGAGATACTCCCAGGCATAATCCATGTTGCCGGTCTTGAGGAGATTGACAAGCTCCACGGATTTGGGCCGGACATTTTTCATGGGGCGGTTGTCGATCAGTTTCTGATAGAGGCCGTCAATGTTGTAGAACTTCTCGGCAAGCTGGAGTACCATGATACTTCGGTAGCCGCAGGGATCAAGATTTGGATCGGAGTGGCCCCAGACAACACCCTTTTTAGTAAGGATCTCGTGCCAGTTGTCACTGGTGATGGTGTCGCTGAACCGGCTCTGGTCCGTATAGCAGAGCACGAGCTGGTTGGTTGCAAACCGGATGTTCCAGTCGGCAAAATTGGGAACAAGATTGTTGTCGATCACCTTGTAGTCGGCAGAGGCCATGATATCAGCCTTTTTTCCCACCTCTGAGATCAGCCGTGCCATCTTGGTGCTTCCGCCTGCTTCCCTCAGAACGTCGATTTCAGGATGGAGGGCCTCAAAATCCTTTTCAATCTTGGCAAAGGGGACACTGAGGCTTCCGGCATGGAAGAGGATAACCTTGCCCTTGGGGGCGGCAAGTGCAAGGGTGGTGGAGAGAAAAAGCACCGCTGATGCAAGCGCAATGTTACGTAATGTGTTTCTGAATTTCATATAAACTCCTTTTAAATAGGTTGAGATTTAAGCTATCGCTTATTTGAACCCTTCAGCAAAGTCAATACAATTTTCAAAAGAGGCAAAAACACGACCAAACAAACCATAGGTAACCAAAAGCAACACGCCAAAAGAAGAACGTTAAAAAAATTTGATCTTCACGCCCGGATGGCGTAAACACAACCCATGACCATTAATCATCAGCTAGCAGGGAGAAACGATGTTTGAGTATGAAAAGCCCGACAATCTTGTGGATACTTTGGAACAAAGCATTCGACTTTTTCCGGACAATCCCCTGTTCGGGACAAAGGATAGCAACAACCGCTACGGCTGGATCACCTACAGGGAGTTCGGCAGCCGGGTGGACAACCTCAGGGCCGGCCTTGCCCTGCTGGGCGTCGGCAAAGGGGATTCCGTGGGAATCATCGCCAACAACCGCACAGAGTGGGCCGTTGCAGCCTTTGCAGGCTTCGGTCTTGGGGCGGTGTTCTCTCCCATGTATGAAAAAGAACTTCCCAGGATCTGGAAACATATCATCCGGGACAGCGCCATCAAGGTTCTTTTTGTCTCCACCCGGGAGATCTTTGACGCGATTCTTCCCCTTGCGGACGAGATCGACACCCTGGAAAAGGTGCTCTGTATCGACGCCGACGGCCCGGACACCATGGCTGACCTTGAGAAGCAGGGCAAGCTCTCGCCTGTGGCCTCCACCCCCCCCAGGTTTGACGATGCCGCCTGCTGCATCTACACCTCCGGCACCACGGGAAACCCCAAGGGGGTGATGCTGACCCACGGGAACTTCACCTCCAATGCCAGGGCGGGATTCCGGCGCTTTCCCAATCTTTCATCAAAGGCGAGAAGCATCTCCATCCTCCCCTGGGCCCACTCCTACGGATTTACGGCCGAGCTTGTCAACTTCATCCAGTTCGGCGGCAGTATCGGTTTCATGGAAAAGGTCGCCACCCTGGCCGATGACATGGCAAGCCTTGAGCCAAGCTTCCTGTTGGGGGTCCCCCGGATCTTCAACAAGATCTATGACAGCATCCTCTCCCGGGTCAATGAACGGGGGGGAATCACCAAATTCCTGTTTGACCAGGCCCTTGCAGCGGCCAAAGAGAAACGGGAGCTTAGTGAGCAGAAAAAGCGCTCCAATGTGACAATCCTCAAGTTTGCCCTCCTTGACAGGCTCGTCCTTAAAAAGATCCGGGCCAGGTTCGGAGGAAAACTTGAAGGGGCACTCACGGCAAGCGCCACCTCCAACCCGGAAATCGCCCAGTTCTTTGAGGATATCGGCATCCCGACCTTTGACGCCTACGGAATGACCGAGTGTTCCCCCGCCATTGCCATGAACGGACCGGGGGCAAACCGGTTCGGAAGCGTGGGACGCCCCCTGGAGTATGTGAGGATTGAATTCAATAAAAACGGCCTGGAAGGCGAGGGGGACGATGGAGAACTCATCGTCTACGGCCCGGGGGTAATGCAGGGCTACAGGAACAACCCCGAGAAAACAGCCGAGGCACTCACCCCGGGCGGCGGCATGCGCACAGGGGACAGGGGACGGATCGACCAGGACGGCTTTCTCTACATCACCGGCAGAATCAAGGAGCAGTACAAGCTTGAAAACGGGAAATTCGTGTTTCCCGCCGCCCTGGAGGAGGAGATCAACTTCCTTCCCTATGTGGAAGCGTCCATGATCTACGGAGACGGAAAAGCCTACAACATCTGCTTTGTGGTCCTGGACATGGACACCATCCACACCTATGCAAAAACGGTCCACCTCAAAGCCCCCCCTGAAGAGGTCCTGGCCCACCATGCCACCCTGGAACTCATCTGCTCGGAGATCAAGCAGCATCTGCGGCCCAACTACGGCTCCTACGAGATCCCCAAGCGATTCATATTTCTCAAGGAGGGCTTCACCTCGGAGAACGGGCTTTTGACCCAGACCATGAAGATCAAGCGGGCCGTTGTGACCCAGCGGTTCAAGCCCCTGATCAACGAGGCCTATGCCGGAGACAAAAAGATCATCACCGCATAATAAGAAAAGGGGTCAGGCTTAGCTTATTGCTTTTGCTATGGAGCACTAAGAATAACGACAATAAGCTAAGCCTGACCCCAAATTATATGACCCCAAATTACACACAAATTACAGGGCCTGATAGATGGTTTTCCTCACCCGGGCAATGATCTCGTCCAGGCTTTTGCCACCGCCATGGACACCGGCCATGGAGACCTCGGGATGGATAACGATCTCCACCTCCCCCGGACAGAGATCCAGGGAGTCAGGAGGCATGATCTGCCGGGAGTTTCGGATGGTGATGGGAAGAATGGGAAGCCCTGCATCCATGGCAAATCTAAAGGCGCCTTTTTTAAAGGGCAGAAGCCTTCCGTCCCGGCTCCGTGTCCCCTCGGGGAAAAAGAGGACAGCGGATTTTCTGGTAAGCTTTGACCGTGCCTCTGCCATGGATTTAATAGCCGCCTGGCTGTCGGACCGGTCCACATAGATGCAGCCGAGACTCTGGCAGGCAGGCCCGAACACCGGCACCTTTTTCAGCTCCTTTTTCATCACCCACTTGATCCTGAGACCCAGCCAGCCGTGGACCACGGGAATATCCACCATGCTCTGGTGATTTGCCACCACCACATAGGTCTTTTCCCGGGTGTAGTTGTACCGCCCCCGAATCTTCACCCGGATGGGCGTTATTACACAGGCTATCCTTGCCCATGACACGGCAACGATGTTCCCTGCATCGGCCCCGAAAAGAACCGCCATGACGATACAGGCCGCCCCGTGGAACAGGGTGGAAAGTACCATAAAAGGAATGACAAACAACCACTTGTAGGGCTGATACACTGTCTTTAAAATCGCGTCCACAACACCGACCGCTCCTTTTTCTGCTTTATTAAGGGCCAGACTTAGCTTATTAAAAACTGGGGTCAGGCTTAGCTTATTGCTTTTGCTATTGAGCACGAAGAATAAAAACAATAAGCTAAGCCTGACCCCGATCTACGATCTATTTGCCCCCGCTCTGTTATTCTTCGACGGGTTTTATGCCGAGAACGGCATCGACCTGGGACACAAGCTCGTTTCCCTTGTAGGAAGCAAAGAAAAAAGGATCGCTGCTCCCGGAGGATACGCCGGGGTAGTCTTCATCCCCTTTCTTGTCATAGAGGGAGAGAGTCTTCTTTTTGCCGTCATCCGCCACAAGGGTAAACAGGGCATTGTCAAATCCCTTGACCGCCGTCTCTCCTCCATAGGATGCGCACTCAAGATCCGATATGCCGGAGACAAGGGCTGCGACGAAATCAGGATCAACAGCCTCACCATCCCGGGCTTTCCAGGATGACGGCGCTTCCTTGCCCTCTTCTTTCTCAAGAATAAATTCCCGCTTGATCTCCCCTTTTTCCACAACCAGGGATGTCACGGATTTCCGGTCAAGGGAGAACACCTTTTTGGACCTGAACGCGTCCACATCCTTGTCAAAATAACGCCTGAAGTTTCCCGGGGCATGGTAGACCCCGTTCTTGCCGTCAAGCTTGACAAAGGTATGTTTATAGGTGGGGGCGACCTTTCCAACCTCAAAGGTCCGCACCGCTTCAGAGCCGTTTTTAGCCGTAACCCTGACGGCATTTTCCGGGTCAAGCTCATACCGTTTCAAATCCCGGCTCTGGGAAACCAGGGCTGTAACCTGGAAATCTTCGATCACATCCAGAAGCTCTTTCATGGTGTCTCCGTCAACCGGATAGTGGTTGTCTGACACCGTCCACTGCTCCCCCTCTTTTCCCAGGGTAATATTGACCTTGTTTTTTTCGATATCAAGGGTGGTAATGGTTTCCACCGCAACCTTTGACAACTCGGGAAGCTCGTAATTGGTCTTCTCCTCGGAGTGGAACACGAGGTAGCAGGAAAGCGCAACAATCACAATCCCCAGGATCAGGTACTCCTTTTTCATGGTCATTACTCCTTTTTATCCGTTGCAAACAAACCCTTGATCCGGCGTTTTCTTGCGCTTCGCCGTACCCAGATACCAAACCCGAACATAACCACAAGCACCGGAAGACCGCCGATATTGACGATCTTGATGGCGCTGCGCATGAGGGGGGTGGTCTCGTCCAGGGGATTGAGGCTCTGCTTTTTACTGCGCATGGCCGCAATCTCGTTCTGGTCGTTGAGATGATCGATGATGTTCAGCACAAAGGTGGCGTTGGTGGTCCGGCCCTCGCTGTCGAGCATGTTATCCTCGAGCATGGAGGAGCAGGCCATGACAAAGATCTTGCCGGGCTTTCCGGTCTCAAGCATGGTGTTGGAAGCCTGGAATTTGGAAAGATCCGGGGAGTTCTCTTTCTCCTCTTTGGTATCGGCCTCTGCCACCTCTTTCCGGGGAATGGGTTTTCCTGCAAAATAACTTGGAAAGCTTCCCTCCAGCATGTAGGCAAGCCCGAAGGACTCCTTTTCATCATCGGCCGGGGGCTTGATGAACATGGGGTTGAGGTTGATGTTCTTCTTCATCTCCCAGGCCTTGTTTGAGGAGGAGAAAAGCTTTGTGGCCTGAATACCGACCTTGTCGAGTTTCTCCTTATCAACGGTCAGAGGAGAGATCTTCATGGCCACCAGCCCCTTGATGTTCTTCATGTAGCCGGGGGTGTTGTCGATGTTGGCCCCGTCGATCATGGGGGCGAAATAGATCTTCTGCTCCCCCCCGCCCCTTCTTGGGTCCATCATCTGCCTATAGCACGCCTCGTCCATCACATAGGAGGTGCCCACGCTCACCCCATAGTGCTCCACAAGCTTGGAAAGGCCGGTGTCAATGGGATCGTAAGTGGGGCCGCCGCCCATGAAGCCGGCGGACTGCCCGGGCATGGTCTCGTTGAATGCCTCGGGCAGAATGGCAAGATTGGTGCCCCGCATCAATGCCTGGTCGATCTGGAACAGCTCGTAATCTGAGAACTTCTCCAGGGGCCTTGAAATGATCAGTGAGTTGAGGTCCTCGGGGATCCCCTCCTCCTTCAGGTTCACCTGTTTGATGGAGTAGCGCTGGGAGATGAGCTGGTTAAAGACGTTCATGGTGCTGCGCTGCTGCTGGCCCATCATGCCCATGCCGGGCACGGCAAGGACCGGGGTGCCATGGTCGCCAAGGTAGCCGATGGCCTGGTTGATGCCGATCATGCTCTCCATGGTGTCGGCGAGCAGATCCTCGAGCTGGTTTGGATCGATCATCTGGTAGGTGGTGCCGATGATGGGCAGGTTCATGCTTGAGATCAACGGAATCTCCACCCGTTTTTCGCCATACTCCATGACAAGGCCGGCACCGCCCGTTCCGGCACGGATATTCTCCCGGGCAAGATCGGGCCACTTCAGGACCATGATCTTGTACTCCTGGGCAATGGCGTCGAGGTTGTTCTCCTTTGTGGGATCCACATACTTGAAATCGATGGTGTCAAGGCTCTTGGCATTGAGGTGCTCAACCATCCGGGTGATCCCCCCGGGAAGGGAGTCCAGCCCGTCAAGGCCCATGAACGGAGCCACCGCAGAAAGCGAGGAGCTCAGGTACATCCGGATCTTTACCTTTTCCTTGAGGCTCAACAGGGTGCTCACCTTGTTGTTGAGCTTCTGGATGGCGGTGGTCAGCTTGTACTCAAGACCGTCCGTGGCTGTGATGGCCGGAATCTTCTCCACCATGTCCCCGTGGATGATCACAAGGCCCATGTAAGCCTGCTGGAACTTCACCTCATCGTTCTCGATCACCCGTATCTGAACGGGTGAGATACCGTAATCTTCGGCCTGTTTCCGGTTGCGGTCGGTTTCGCTGGTCAGCCCCGCCTCCTTGGCCGTGACATCGTAGAACATGTAGTTGAAGAACCGGCCGCCGGCCCTGCCGTACTCGTCCATGAGATCGTGGAGGTACCGCTCGGTGTTGTTGTGGGGCGCCGGCAGGTTCTTGGTAAAAAAGACCTTGATGGTCAGGGGTTCGGACAGGGTGGATACCACGGTGCGGCTGGCATCGGAAAGGGAATAGATCCTGTTCTGGGTCAGATCGAGCCTGAAGAACAGGGTCACCCCTGCCACATTGACCAGCACTATCACCACGATATAGATCAAAAACTTGAGATAAGCCTGTTTCTGTTTATTCATGCCAGTTTAAACTCCTTAATTCTTTTCCTGCATCACAAGATAGGTTCCAAACAGCCCCAGGACCATGACGCTCAAAAAATAGAGAAGATCCCTTGAATCAATCACACCCTTGGCAATGCTCTGAAAATGGAAATCCGCCCCAAGATAGCCGACCACACCGGCAACGCTGCCCGGAAAGAAGAAGAGCATCTTGTCGATGATGGTCAGGGTAAAGCACATGGAGGCCCCCAGGATAAAGGCAACGATCTGGTTCCGGGTGAAGGAGGATGCAAAGATCCCAAGGGAGCAATAGGCCCCCCCAAGGAGGATCGCCCCGATATACCCGCCAACCACCGGCCCCAGATCAATCTCCCCCACCAACGAGATAAAGATGGGGTAGAACAGGGTGGGCAAAAGCATTGCAGCGGTAAAGGCAAGGGCTGCCAGGAACTTGCCGACGGCAATGTCGGCAAAGGTGACCGGCATGGTCAAAAGGGTCTCGTAGGAGCCCACGTTCATCTCTTCGGAAAAGAGCCGCATGGTCACGGCCGGGATCACAAAGGAGAAGATCAGGGGAAGAAGGGAGAAAAAGCCCCGCATGTCCGCCCTGTCATATATGAAAAAAGTGGAAAAGAAAAACCAGCCCGTGATCACAAGAAAGAGTGAAATCACGATATAGGCGATGGGAGAGATAAAGTAATCCTTGAATTCCTTGGCTGCGATATGGGTCGTCTGTATCATGGCTTAGTTCCCCCTTGTGAGTTCCTGGAAGATGGTCTCCAGGGAACGGTTCTCATGGGTCAGTTCGGTAATGATCCAGTCCTGCTGCTTGACGGCAAGATAGAGATCTTTTCCGGGATCCGAGCCATTGGCCCCGTGGATCTCATACTTCAGGTTCCCGGGAACCGTGGCAGACTTTGCCTCCACACGCTCCACCCCGCTGACCGCCCGTATCAGGGGCAACGCCTTGTCCGGATCGGCGTTTGCCAGGGAAAGGGAGATGCACCCGCCGCTGCCGTTACCGTTCTTCAGGTTCTGGGTGGTATCGTCGGCCACGACCCTGCCCCTGTTGACGATGACGATCCTGTCGCAGGTCGCCTCTGCCTCGCTCAATATATGGGTGGAGAAGATGATGGTCTTCTCTTTTCCTATTCGTCTGATGATGGAGCGGATCTCGGCGATCTGATTGGGATCAAGGCCTGAGGTGGGCTCATCAAGCACCAGGATCTCGGGGTCTGTCATCAAGGCGTGGGCAAGTCCCACCCGCTGCTTCAACCCCTTGGAAAGCTCATCCACGGACTTGTGCATGATATCGCCAAGCCCGCAAAGCTCTGACAGCTCCCTGAGCCGTTCAATGCGTCTCTCCTTGCGGATACCCTTGACCTTTGCCACATACTCCAGGTAGTCAAACACCAGCATATTGTGGTAAAGGGGCGCCGATTCAGGAAGATACCCCATGATTTTCTTGATGCCGAGGGTATCCCCGGGCATGGAGAACTCCTTTACCTTGATGGTTCCCGAGGTGGGTCTGAAAAAACCGGTGAGCATCCTGAGGGTGGTGGTTTTCCCGGCACCGTTCGGCCCCAGAAGCCCCAGGATTTCGCCCTTGTTAATGGTAAGGCTCAACCCGTCCACGGCGCAAAAGTCATTGTAGTACTTGGTCAGATTCTCGACCTGTATCACAACTGCCTCCTTGTTTTTTGTGTTATGAAACCGCTGTTATTTTTTATTGTCCCCGCAGGGTCAATACTCTTCGATAATACTGCTCTTTTCAATAAAGGATGCAAGCTCCTTCTTTGTCCTGAGGCAGGCGGTCAGGGCCCGTTCCAGATTGCGGCAGAAGGGGTCCTCCTCTCCCAGGGTCTCCCTGGAGGTCTGCAGGATCTTCAGGCCCTCGTCCCAGTGGGCCACCACCTCCTTAAAAAGCTCTTTACGCTTTTCATGCCGCTTTTTCTCGGCAAGGATCACCGACTCCAGCCGCTTGATGGAGTACTCCACCAGGGCGTCCCTGGGGGTACCATGGGCCTTGGAGATCATCTCCAGGGCTTCCAGGGTTCGCCGGCTCAACACATAGGTCTTCTGAACCCTGTCGATCTTTTTGAACTGCCGGATCCGGATGGTGCCGGCAATGTCTTCCAGGGCGTTCGCATCTTCAATGAGGTGGTCAAACAGGGACTTCTGCTTGATACCCAGATGAACCGCAACAAGGCTCAACGACTCGATGGCCCTGGAGGAAAGCTTAAAGGTTGCTCTTACAGACTGCCGTCCCCTGAGATCCAGGGTTGCTGCAATGGGGTTTTCCATTTTTTTCTTTGTCATATCCCCCTCCTTTGGAAAGGAGGTTAGCATTATTATATATACGGTACTTAAAATAATAATAAGAATTAATTATCAAGCAAACTCTACACCAACACAATGGGTGAATCAATATTTTTTTTCTTTTCAGCAGCCAGGGCATTGCTCCGATATTTAATCAAAAGGAGGTGACACGATGAAAATCATGGAATCGACCCTGTCTTTTTTTACTTCCCGGCAGTATGAACAAAAAAGAACGTCTGAAAAAAAGCTTGTCGCATGGGAGGAGCCCGTCCCTCCCCCCATTGTTCAAGCGCCCGCTGCCGCGGCCGAGACACAACCCCGGAACATTGAAACCCTTTCCCCCAAGCTTGCTTCACTAAAACGGTTACTCGAAATGCTGACCGGCAAACCAATCAAGATCTCAACTTTCCAGGAGTTTAAACCCGAAGGGCCGTTACAGGCCTTGGAAATTACCCCGGCCTTGGAGGCTGCACCAGCCTTGGAGGCTGCACCAGAACGGCTTGGATGGGGTATGCGCTACTCGGAGTTCAACTCTTACTCTGAAGCTGAAACAACCCAATTCAAGACCGTGGGAACGGTCAAAACAGCCGACGGAAAAACAATCGACTTCACCCTGGAACTTGAGATGCAGCGACAATTCTATACGGAAGAGCGGTATGAGCTTCTGGCAGGCGATGCACTCCAGGATCCCCTGGTAATCAATTTCAACGGTAATGGTGCCGACCTGACCGATACCCGGTTCTCCTTTGATATCAACGCGGACGGAGAAGACGAAACAATTGCCTGGCTGGCCCGGGGAAGCGGTTTTCTTGCGCTGGACAGGAACAAGGACGGTGCGGTTAACGATGGATCAGAGCTTTTTGGTCCGGAAACAGGCAATGGTTTTTCAGAGCTTTCCCGGTTTGACACGGATCACAACGGGTGGATAGATGAAAATGATCCCGTATTTGACGACCTCCTGATCTGGTCCGGCCCCTCCTGGGACGCCTCCGTTCTGCTAAGCCTCAAAGAATCGGGTGTGGGCGCCATATCCCTTTCAACAGCTGAGACGGAGTTCACCATCAAGGATGAATCAAACGCAGCCAGAGGAAAAATCCAGCGAACCGGGGTCTACATTGCTGAAAATGGATCTGTGGGCACCGCCCAGCAACTCGACCTGGTTGTGTAGAAGCACTTCCTCCGCACCCCCCAGGTGTACCCAAAATCACCCCATTTAAAAGAGCTTCCCCTCCCCCGGGGCGTCATCCCATGGCGCCCCGCCCGAAAGATAAACATTCCATTACTTCCAAACCATCACCCCGATAAAGTAATAAAGCCAACAATCCGGAAAAAAGTAATTAGCGCATATTGACATGAACTTTTCCATGCATAATCTTGTATCCAAGAAAGAGAACGGGGCCCGCCCCAAAACAGCCAATCCATAAAAAAGGAGGAGATATGATGTTTGCAAACTGGAAAGATATCGACCGGATGTTCGGAAACATGGATCTGCTTCAAAGCAGGCTGGAAAGGATCATGACCGATTTCAACAGGACCCGCGGGTATGATCCGTCCTGGACCGTCACAGAGAGTGCTCCACGGACAAACCTCTATGACAAGGGAGACTACTTTGAAATCCTGGTTGAAATTCCGGGGTTCTCCAAGGAGGACCTCAACGTCAAGCTCCAGGGAAACTACCTTGAGATGAGCGGAACGCGAAAAACCGACGCACCGGAAGGGTACTGCTGCCACCGGGCCGAACGGGGAATCTCCGACTTTTCGCGGAGCTTCACCCTGCCCTCTGAGGTGGATGCCACCCGGGTGGAGGCTATGATGGCAAACGGATTCCTGACCATGAGACTGCCGAAATCAGAGGCGGCAAAACCCAGGCAGGTCACCATCAGTTAGACCGTGGACAAACAAACTGATAGGACCATCATCAAAGAGGAGAGTTATCATGAGTGAAAGAACAGACCTTGTCAAAAGAGAGGAAACAACCCCTGAAGCTACCCGCAGGCTCCCCAAGGTGAGACCGCTGGTGGATATCTACGAAAACGACGACGAAATTCTGCTCCATGCAGACATGCCCGGGGTGACCAAAGAGGATATTGCCATCAACATCGACAACGGCAAGCTCCATCTCTCGGGAATCAGGGGCATCAAGGGTGAGGGGGCCGCGAACTGGGTCGAGTTCGGTGATGTGGAATATGTCAGGAGCTTTTCCGTACCCCAGACCATCGATACCGAAAAGGTCAATGCTGAACTCAAGGACGGCGTACTGCGCCTCCACCTGCCGAAATCCGAGGCGGCAAAGCCAAGGCAGATCGAGATCAAGGCGGCTTGACAGTGCCGGGTGCGGCACACCGTTTAATGGACACCTTGTTGGGAGCGGGAGATTTTCCCTGGGATCATGATCATCTCCCGCGTTTCCCCCTGGAGGTAGACAATGAAATTAAAAAAAATGGCACCATGGAATTGGTTCAAAAACGAAGACGGGGAGCGTTGCGAGTCCCTGCCGGCCAGGATGCATGAGCATCGCCCATCCCGTGCATCTACCCGCTTCCCCCGATCAATGGATCAGTTCGAAAGGGAGATGGACAGGTGGTTCGAAGATGCGTTCGAGGAATTTGGCGTTGGCCCCCACCTGTCCCGGCTCACCGAATCGGAGTTTTTCACCCCCGGGTGGACATCGCAGCCAACGAAAAAGGATATTCAATCACCATTGAAGTGCCCGGAATCGATAAAAACGATGTCGCCATTGAAGTCAATGACAGCACCATGACCATCCGGGGCGAAAAGAAACAGTCAAACCAGGAGCAGACAAAACATTTTTATCGCATGGAGCGCTCCTATGGATCTTTCCAGCGGGTCCTCTCCCTGCCCGGAGATGCCGATCAGGATAAGATAAAGGCGACCTTCAAAGACGGTCTCCTGACCGTGACCATGCCCAGAAAGGAACTCCCCATATCCAGGGGAAAACAGATCGAGGTCAAGACAGCTTGAGGAAAAAAGGACAGTCCTACAGGCTGAGACCAAAGAGCTCGGCGGCATTTTTCCAGGTGAGCCTGTCCATGGATTCCCTGGTTAGCCCCGAGCTCTCAAGACACTTGGGTTCCCCGTCCCAGACATAGGCAAGCCATACTGAGATGCCGCACATGTGGGCGTACTGAAAGACCAGCACATGATCGATGTTATGTTCAAAGAGAATGGTGAGAAGCTCGGAGGAGTTCAGCTTGTCCCCCTGCCCATCCGGCCTGCGCTAAATCCAGCCAAACCCAAAATTTGTGACACCCCCGGGGCTCCATCCCATGGAGCCCCCTCCAGGGGGATGAACTGCCGGGGATATCCGCGGCTGCCCACCGCCTCAATTACATTACCATTACCCCGTTCCAAAAAAAAGTAATGAAAGTTTATTGACATAGAATTATTTATGCATATTATTGTTTCCAAGAGAGAGAAAAAAGGGCTGACGCCCAAACAACAATCCACAAAAAGGAGATAGTATGATGTTTGCAAACCTGAGAGATTTAGACCGGATGTTCGGAAACATGGATCTGCTTCAAGGCCGGCTGGACAGGGTGTTCAACGAATTCAACAGATCCCGCGGGGTTGATTCGCCCAGGGCGATCGCAGATAGCGCGCCAAGGACAAACCTCTATGACAAAGGAGAACACTTTGAAATCCTGGCTGAGATTCCGGGATTTTCCAAGGATGATCTCAAGGTCAAGATCCAGGGCAACTACCTTGAGATCAGGGGAAACCGAAAAACCGAGACACCGGAAGGATACTGCACCCACCGGACCGAAAGGGGAACCACAAAATTTTCACGGAGCTTCACCCTGCCCTCGGATGTGGATTCAACCCGGGTTGAGGCCCTGCTTGAAAACGGGTTCCTGACCCTGCGGCTGCCGAAATCAGAGGCTGCGAAACCCAGGCAGATCACCATTAATTAGGACCTGGGGCAACAAACATACAAACATATACGAAGATATATTATATAGGAGAATTTTATCATGAGTGAAAGAACAGAGCTGGCCAAAAGAGAAGAAACAACCCCTGAAAACACCCGTCGAATCCCCAAGGTAAGACCCTTGGTGGATATCTACGAAAACGAAGACGAAATTTTACTCCATGCAGACATGCCCGGGGTAACCCGGGAGGATATTGCCATCAACATCGACAACGGCAAGCTCCACCTCTCCGGTATCAGGGGGATCAAAGCAGAAGGAGCTGCCAACTGGGTCGAGTTCGGCGATGTGGAATATGTCAGGAGCTTTTCCGTGCCCCAGACCATTGATCTTGAAAAGGTCAATGCAGAACTCAAGGACGGCGTACTGCGTCTCCACCTGCCGAAATCAGAGGCGGCAAAGCCAAGGCAGATCGAAATCAAGGCCGCTTGATGATCTACAGGCTGATATCGAAGAGCTCGGCGGCGTTTTTCCAGGTGATCCTGTCCAGGGATTCCCTGGAAAGCCCCGAGCTCTCAAGACACTTGAGTTCCCTGTCCCAGGCATAGGGAATGTTGGGAAAATCAGAACCGTAGAGGATCCTGTCCGTTCTCAGTTCCAAAAGATTCACCGGAGACTCCACCGGCAGGTAGTCGGTAACGGCCATGGCCGTATCCAGCCAGAGGTTGTCGTAATCATCAATGAGCCGGGTGTAGGCGTCATACTCGTCCATGCCAAAGTGGGGGATGCACAGCTTCAGGTCCGGATAGGTGCGAATCACCTGCTCTATCCTGCCGGCGGAGCACAGTTCATAGGGGTCACAGGCGTAGGCCGGGCTCTTGGGCTCCCGTCCCCCATGGATCACCATGGGCATTCCCCTGCGGGCGCAGAGTTGATAAATGGGGTCCATCTCCTTTCCCACAGGGTCAAAGCACTGGACATGGACGTGGAGCTTCACCCCCTTGAGGCCCTGGTCAAAGGCGCGATCCAGGATATCCACCGCCCCCTCCTCCCCTGGAAACACCGTTGCAAGCCCTGTAACCCGGCCGTTGAACTCAGTTACTTTATGCACCATGTAGTCGTTGAGCCATGTTGAGATGCCGGGCTTGTGGGCGTACTGAAAGGCCACCACATGGTTGATGTTATGTTCAAAGAGAAAGGTGAGAAGTTCAGAGGAACTCAGCTTGTAGCGCACGGGCCAGCCATAGGTGTCGAACCAGTCCCAGACAGCGTCAAAGATCATCTTTGGAAAGAGGTGAACATGGCTGTCGATGACCCGGTTCATGGTGGCGGGAACGGTTGGGCCCTCAACGTCGTTCAATCCGGGCAACGGGGTTTCCACGCCAAGGTATCCGTCCAAAACGTCTTTCTCGTCCAAACCGCCTCCTTGTTTCTATTGGGGTTGCAGAATCACTCCTCAAGTCCCAGGGTGATTCCAAAAAACACCATGATCGAACCTGTTACCACGTCAAAGGTCCTGCGCAGCCGTACCGTTGCAAAAACGACCTTTGCCTTGTCCACCAGGATGGACACCAGGGTGAGCCAAACAATGGCAATGGCAAAGTGAAGCCCTGCAAGAAAGAGGGACTGGGCCAGGGCCGAGTGTGCGGGATCGATGAACTGGGGAAGAAAGGCCATGTAAAACAGCGCGGCCTTGGGGTTGAGGCTGTTGCAGAGAAATCCCTCCCACAGGGAATGCTTCAGGGAAAAAGTCCCTGCTGCTTCATCCCCAGTACTGGCAAACTTCCCGGCGTTAAGGGCAGCCTTGAAACTGACAATACCCAGCCAGATCAGATAGAGGGCACCCGCAAGTTTAAGGGCCCGAAAGGCCCAGGCGCACCTGAGAAGCAGCATGGAGATGCCCACGGCGGAGATGGTTGCATGGAGAAAAAGACCGGAACAGATGCCGACGCTGCTTGCGATTCCGTCCCGCACCCCACCCCTTGAGGTGTTCCTGATAACCAGCATGGTATCCACCCCCGGCGTCATGGTCAGGAGGGTGATGGCCGTAACGTAGACCCACATTCCGCTATCCATGGATTCAATCCCCCATCAATACCATTCCGGCCATCATTCCCATGGACACTTCTTCGGCGTTGGTCGTTTGGGTGATGATCTCCATCTTCCAACCCAGAAGCTTTGTAAGCTCCAGAAAATCCACGCCCATGCCGGACATGGACTGGCGCGCCTTGTCCGGATTCCGGCACCCGCCGGTTCCTGAAAGGACCCGGCAGCCCAGGAACTCCTTGCAGAAGACCTGTTTGCACGATCCCCCGGCAAAGCCCTTGGCCCGGCCATATCCGTTAGCCAGGGCAAAAAGCTCTATCCCCGAGGCGGTCTCATGGATGAGCCGGGTCACCTCATGGCGCTCCTCGGAGAGCAGTATCCGGGTTGGCACATCAAACTTGAACACCAGGACCTGGTCAAAGGTCTTGAGGTACTCCCGGAACCAGTCCGGTCCCTTCACATGGGGGGGACAGCTCATGGAGCTTCCATACCCCGGGCACTGGGGCGTTTTGCAGAATTCGATAAATTTGTTATCCACCGGCACCTGGCCGGGAGCGATGATGCTCGCACCGCTTGTGCCGAGTTTTGCAGCATGGGCCAAGATCGTCTCGGCTCTATCCTGATTCTCCACCATGAACTCCTATAGGATGATCTTCAATGTATGGTCCGCAAATTCGATCACATCCCCTGCAAAGATCTTCTTTCGCTTGCGGGTCTCGGTCTCGCCGTTGACGGTCACCATTCCTTCGGCGATCACGTGCTTTGCCTCTCCCCCGCTCATGACCAGATTTTCAAATTTTAAAATTTTGTAGAGCTCTACAGGCTCCCTGTCTATCCTTACCTCGTCCATCGTCTCCAACATCTCTCTCTTAAAAAGGGTTGATTCTCAGCAGGAGATCATTGTTCCTGCAACAAAAAGGACTATAGCCACATTAAGTCGCTTAATCAATTGTTATTTAGTTTGGGGAGATGGCCAGAAATTCGTCGGCCATGGAGACCGCATCCTGGTAGGCGTCCCTTATGGTTTCCACCTGGATGCAGAGGAGCTGGCTGCGGAGCCTGACATTTTCCCAGTCTCCCCTCACAAAATCTGTGATAACGCCAAAGAGTTGGTCAAGATCCTTGTTCTTGCCCAACAGGGCCTGCTTGATGGTACTGGTAAATGGAAGATCCTTTAGAACCATTGCCATGGGCATGTCCAGCATGGCGTCGATGTTTCGAAACAGCCCCAGTGTGAACAACTCTTCATCTGAAAAGCCTGTTTTCACATCCTTTCCCAGAAGTTCACAGACCCGGCCTGTGATAATGGCTGTGGTTACCATCTCTTTGGGCTTTCCTGCGGCAAGTCCGGCCGATGCGATCAGAAGAATGAACTGCTTGATCGCCTTTTCCCCCAGGAGAATCACGGCATCCTTCACCGAATCCACGGGAATTGTCCGCCGGTAATAGGCCGAGTTGATAAACTTGAGCAGGCGAAAGGAGATGGAAACATCCCCCCGGATCAGCTGGGTCAGCTTGGGAAAATCGCTCTCCTTTGCTGAGACCTGGGCCAGGAGCCGTATCAGGTTGATCTTTACAGCCGGGATACACTTGTTGGTCAGGATCTTGGGTTTTTCAAAAAAATAGCCCTGAAAAAAATGGAACCCCAATTCCAGGGCTTGATTGAACTCCCCATGGGTTTCGATTTTTTCAGCCAGAAACTTGAGTTTGGGAAACCCGGAAAGGGAGGTCAGCATCTTCTTGATCTCCTCCAGGGAGGATTCCTTGAAATCGAATTTGACGATATCGGCACTCTGGACAAGGGGCGTCAACTCCGGGGAATAGACAAAATCATCCAGGGCGATGCGAAACCCCTTCTCCTTTAACCGGTTAAGCGCCCGAACCACGTTTTTGTCCGGATTGACATCCTCAAGCACCTCGATTACCACATTCTTTTGTGGAAAAAAGAGGGGGACTTCATGTTCAATAAGGGACTGGGGAAAATTTATAAAAACAGGCTTTCTCATGGATATCCAGTTGATCCCCATGGAAAAAAAGGTGTTGGAAAGGAGTCTGAAGGTTGCGGTATCGCCATCCATATCCGGAAAAGAATTTTCAAGCCCATCCCTGAACAAGAGTTCATAGGCAACGGTCTTTTGCTGCCGGTCCAGGATCGGTTGTCTTGCCACATAAATGTCCAAGCAGCTCTCCTTCTCCTTTAACAATTTTTGCAACATCATGCCACATCATGAAACCCCTTGTGCCGGGTGAGCATAAGCACAAAATTTACTATAACCATATTAAATAGCTTAATCAATGATTATCATTTTGTGTTTTTTTGGGGTTGACACCCTGGCATCCATATACTAATGAAGTTCTCAAATGACATCCTGAAGATGTTGCTCAAAATACCGTTGTAAGAAATTTAAGCAAACACCAAAGGCCATGAAGGCTTACAGAACTATTTCTGTATCTTCATGGCCTTTTTTTGTTGGCGTCAACCGCCTCAACCCGTAACGGAGTTGGACAAAAGAGCAATGACCACAACCCAGCTGATCAACAAACAAACCCTATCAACAACAGCCCTGTTCGGCCTTCTTGTCATGACCGCCTTTTTATGCATGCAGTGCGGCGCCTGCAGCATCCCGGTGTCCGCCATTGTGAAGACCATCTCAGCCCACCTCTTCTCCTATCCGGACCTGGACTCCCTGGAACGGCTCCACAACACCATCGTGTGGAACATCCGGCTGCCAAGGACCCTCCTGGCCGTTGTTGTGGGTGTCTGCCTTGCCACGGCCGGCACGGTGTTCCAGGGCTGCTTTAAAAATCCCCTGGTGGAACCCTATGTTCTGGGCATCTCCTCCGGCGCCGCCTTCGGAGCCTCCCTGGGCATTGTGTTTCCCTCCTTTTTCCTGTCGGTCCAGGTGCTGGCCTTTGTGTTCGGGTTCATGGCCGTTGCCATGGCCTACACCATGGCCCGGGTCCGGGGCCAGACCCCGGTGGTCACCCTGATCCTTGCCGGCGTCATCACCGGTTCCATCTTTTCCGCCTTTGTGGGCATCATCAAGTACGTTGCCCAGGACACCGCCCTGAGGGAGATCGTGTTCTGGCTCATGGGGGGATTTTACTATGCCGGATGGAGGGATCTTGCCATCCTCGTTCCCATTGCCCTGCCCTGCTTTGTCATCATCTGGCTTTCCGGCTGGCGGATCAACGTGATCTCCATGGGGGACCAGGAAGCCCAGAGCCTGGGGATCAATCCTGAGGCCACCAAGCTCCTCCTCATCACCCTTGCCACCCTCATGACGGCGGCCGCCGTCTCCAGCGTGGGCATCATCGCCTGGGTAGGCCTGATGATGCCCCATGCCACACGGATGATCACCGGGCCCGACCACAGGATCGTCATCCCGGTGGCCGGGATATTGGGGGCCATCTATCTCATCGTCTGCGACACCCTGGCAAGGACATTGACAAACGCCGAGATTCCCATTGGAATCATCACATCCATACTTGGAGCCCCCTACCTCTTTTTCCTCATACGGAGCAAGGGGCAGCGGGTCTTTGGAGGATAACATGCTCACCATCGACACCCTTAATTTCAGCTATACGAACAAACCTGTTCTTGATAACATCTCCTTCTCCCTGACCCGGGGAGAACTCTGCGGCCTCTTCGGCCCCAACGGATGCGGCAAGACCACCCTGTTCAAGTGCTGCCTGAAATTTCTCACCGGCTACACCGGCACCATCGCCATTAACGGCATGGACATAAAGACCATCAAGACACGGGAGATGGCAAAGCTTGTGGCCTATGTTCCCCAGGACCACAAACCGCCGTTTCCCTACCTTGTCAAGGAGATGGTGCTCATGGGCAGGACCCCCCACCTGAACCCCATGTCCGTGCCAAAGGCCAGGGACATGGAAAAGGCTGAACAGGCGCTTTCGACCCTGGGTATTGCCCATCTCCGGGACCAGCCCTATGATCTTCTCTCCGGGGGCCAGCGGCAGATGGTCCTCATTGCAAGGGCCATTGCCCAGGAGACCCGGCTGATCTTCCTGGACGAACCCACCTCGGCCCTTGACTTCAAAAACCAGCTGGAGATCTGGAAAACCCTGAGAGCCATTGCCGACCAGGGCATCACCATCCTTGCCTGCAGCCACGATCCCAACCATGTGGCCTGGTTCTGCGACACCACCGTGGTCCTGAACGACAATGAGGTGGCTGCCACCGGCTCGCCTGCAACGGTTCTGTGCCAGGAGATGATGGACACCATCTACCAGGGCTCCTGCCAGGTGAGGGACCTTGAGGACATCAAGATGATTTTGCCAAAGGGTGTCACCCATAAACAACCCACCCCCCGGGAAATCATGGCCTAGGGTCAGAACGCCAACAAGATAAAAGGAGATAGTAAATGGAATTAGCAAAAGTTGACTGGAACAACGAGTGGAAACACCAGATGACACAATGGCGAACCACCTCAGGCAAAAGCTGCAAGGAGTTCTGGGCCGACCCGAAATCGGCAAAGATCTACCTCAAAGAGGGGGTTGGAAAGCACCAGAACCGAATTAACAACACCCTTAAAGACCTTCCCCTCGAACCCCATATGCGGGTGATCGACATCGGATCAGGCCCCGGCATCCTTGCCGTTCCCATGGCCAAACAGGTTCGCTCGGTCACCACGGTGGAGCCCTCCCCGGGGATGAACCGGGTGATGCAGGAGCTGATCCAGGAGAAGAACATCCAAAACATCCGATGTATCGAAAAGCCCTGGGAGGATGTGGAGATCACCCCGGAACTCAACCACAGGTACGACCTTGTCATCGCCTCCATGAGCCTGGGCATGACCGACATCAGGGAGGCCGTGGAAAAAATGGTCCAAGTGAGCCGGAAATATGTCTACATCTACTGGCATGCTGGCATCCCGGGCTGGGAAGCGATGCCCAAGGCGGTGTGGCCCAGGCTCTTTGACCAGGAGTACCACGGCGGCCCCAAAAGCGACATCCTGTTCCAGGTCCTCTACCAGATGGGCATTTACCCCAACATCGAGGTGACCAACGAGCATTTCCATGAAACCTTTACAAGTCAATCCGAAGCCCTGGAGTTCTACTGCCGGCGGTTTGAACGCATCCAGGATGACCATCGGCCCGTGCTTGAAGAGTACTTGAGTACCCATCTGGTAAAAGGGAACGGCGGCTATGTCCACGGTTTTGACCACACCACCATGAAGTTCTGGTGGAAAACAGGGGAGGAAAGCCATGCCCTCAATTAGGCGACCCCTTCCGGGATCGGCCCTGGGACTTGCCCTTGTCCTGGTTCTCGCCCTTCCCCTTCTCTGCCGGGCACAGGGGTTCATCACGGTCAGGGACCAGCGGGGGGTGGACGTCAGGGTTCCCAAGACCATCAACCGGGTGGTCACCATCAGCGACGGCATGATCGAAGGAGTGATGGCAAGACTCAAGGTGGCTGATAAGATCGTGGGCTTAGGATCAGGGTGCATTCCAAAGATCTGGTCCTACACCTACCCCACCCTTGGCACCGATACCTATGCCTACCACGACGGCATCAATACCGTCACCTATCTCAACCCGGGGCTCATGGATCTTCCCTTGATCACCCGGTCCGGCACGGGCATCAACTATGAACGGCTTGCAAGCCTTGATCCCGATGTGGTGATCGTCAGAACCGGCTCCTGCTCCCTCATGGGAGGGGAGGACGTGATCAAAAAGGGAATCCGTTTGATCGAATCCCTGGGCATTCCACTGGTGGTTCTCCACGGCCCCAACACCTTTGACCGGCCGGACCTTGGCACCATGGGAGAGGAGATCAGGATCATCGGCAGGGTGTTCCAGCAATCAAAGGCGGCAGACGAACTTGCCACCTTTCTGGAACAAAGCATCGCCTTTGTCCGGGAGAGAACCTGTGATATCCCGGAAGCGGACAAAAAGGAGATCCTGCTCCTGGGCCTCTCCCCAAAGGCGAGAAGCCAGGGAGGAGCGGGCAATGCCAGGGGCCAGGACACCATCCAGACCCATCTGCTCCAAAAGTATGTCAATGCCAACAACGCCTACAAGGGCAGTGGTGCCTGGGGCATCCTCAACACCGGGCAGCTCCTGGCCCTTGACCCGGATGTGATCATCCTGGTCACCAGCTGGGGCTACCATCCCCCCAGGGAACTGTACGAAGCACCCTACTACCAGGACCTCAAAGAGATGACTGCCGTCCGGAACAGGGCGGTGTCGGCCCTGCCCTGGACCCCCTGCAACTGCGAAAAACGGCTGGAATACCCCATCGATATCATGGTCATGGCCAAAGCAGCCTATCCCGAACGATTCCAGGATATAGACCTTAGCGAATGGCTCCTGACATTTTACCAAAACCTCTACGGAGTTGACCAGAACACAGCAAAAGAACTCAGGGCCTGCCAATGGATGGATTGGACCTTAACCAGGACAACCCAGACCCCAAAAGGAATCTGATCTTCTTGCCAAAATAACACGTAAATTAGAGTTAAGGAGCTAAAGGAGTAAACCATGGAGATGACACAACAGGACATTGAAAGAAAACGCTTTTTCAACGAACGGGCAGAAACCTGGCTGGACAAATTGTACAAGGATCCCGAAACCGGGAACTACGACCGCTATTCAGAAAAGATAGAGCGTATCATCCAATCCCTTGACCTTGCACCCAACCACAGGGTCCTGGACGCAGGATGCGGCAGCGGGGTGCTTGCCCCCTATCTCATGAAGCGGCTCTCACCCGAAGGCCACCTTTATGAACTGGACTATGCCGAGGAGATGATCAGGGTAAACCAGGCGCTCCATAAGGGAGACAACATCAGCTTTATCTGCTCCCAGGTGACCAACATTCCCCTGGGGGAGAACCATTGCGACCGGGTGATCTGCTTTGCCTGCTTTCCCCACTTTCCGGACAAGGCCCGGGCCCTTGAAAGCCTGGTGAGGGTGCTCAAGCCCGGCGGCCTCCTGGTGATTGCCCACCTCATGTCCTCCAGTGAGCTTACAAACCACCACAAGACCGAGAGCGCGGTGTCAAACGACCGCCTGCCCGACAGAAGCGAGATGGAAACACTCTTTGCCAATGCCGGCCTCACCATGGAAAGCTTTGTGGACACCACCGGCTTCCACACCATCCTGGGAAAAAAGCAATAACGGGTGGTCTCATTTCGTATGTAAGGGCCTGTAGTTCCAGCGATAATAGAGCGAGGGACGGTGGTAGGGCTGGAGAAACCCGGCAGGGAACACGACTTGCTGTGCCCTTACCGGGTTTTCTTGATAAAAAGCAACTTCCTGTCTTTCATAATCTGGTTTCCGGGGTCTGACGTTGGAGGCCGCTATAAATTGTTGTTTCTTAAAACAGTCATCATTATCTCTGTTACAAATTGTGCACTATTTCGGGTAGTCCAGTAATCCGTAACATACCTTTCGTATGATTCTTCACCGATATTATACCTGTGCTTGTTAGCCCAATGGCATATTTTTTCGTAGGTTTCATTAATTGTTTCATGGGCACCGATGTGATAGCAGGAGATCATCATCTGTCCACCAAACATCATTTTTTCATTTTCTTTACAGTCCTTTAATGTTTTCTGCATAATCCTCACCTTTTGACTTTCGTTCTGCATCCGGTCTTTAAAGGAGGAAAACTTTATCACTACAGGACCCGTTATCTCATTGCTTATCTTCTCTACAAAATTTGTGAATTCAATATTGATAATGGATTCCTTAATATCATTATCAAAGGATTGTTCGAGAAAGAGATACTCTGAAGAATCAACATATTTAACGGCTACTTCCTCAATATTATTATCGATGACCATCTCTGCTTCTACGATTAAATCATACCAGTCCTTAACGGAAACATACTTTCTGCGTATCTCTTCCTGTGTTTTTTTTAGCTCGTCAATCTTTGATTGAAAGGATCCTTTGATCGCCTTATAAACATTACCCTCAATGAACTCCCGCATTTCATCAAGCTTAAAGCCCATCTGCTTATAGTATTTTATTACCGGCACAGCCAATAATGATTCGTTGGAATAATATCTATAATTATTGATGCAGTCTCTTTCAGACTTTATAAGACCAATTTTGTCATAATACCGAAGTGCCTTCTTTGATATATTGCAAAGCCTACTAACGTCTCCTATGGAATATCTGTCTTTATACTTCATAAACTGGCCTCTTAGCTTGGTAATGTATCAGGCGTCAAATTTTCTGGCGTTAACTCTGTCCTTACTTATAATCGGTGTCACTGTAATTCAAAAGCATGGTACGACATGCAAGCCTGTTCAGTCAACTTTTTAGGCTTTTCAGACCAATTTGCACCCCCCCCGGGTTGCCATATGTCGTTCCAGCCCCCCTGGCAACCGGTATTTATGGCCTAAACCTTCCCGTAACAGACCCCTCTTTGGCAGGGAATAGTTCCCCCTGAACTCCTCCGGCAATAATTCAAACCGGGCCAGGCCTCTCCGGGAATGAAACACTGAACACGGTCGGACCTGACACCTTCGGAAGGTCCATAGCGCTGCACGGCCTTCCCAAGGCACTGATTCACCGGTTACTATCGCCCAACCTGCAAGAAACCTTGAATAATCGTCTTTGACAAACAAAATACACGGCCTCTGTTTATGAAAAAATTTTACGTTGACATTCCCCTTAGGGGAAAAGATATGCTCCCCCAAAACGTAAGTCTGTGGCCATTATGCATCAACAGTTTTTTTGCTTAATGGGGCTTAATATGGATTTTAAAACAGTTAGCTAAAGAGAGGATTAGGATGGAAAATAAAGCCCTGGGATTAGTGGAAACCCTCGGCCTGGTTCCTGCCATCGAGGGGGCCGATGCCGCCGTCAAATCCGCGGATGTTGAGTTGAAGGGATTGGAGATGATAGGGGCCGGCCTTATCACCATCGTGATCGTCGGAGACATCAGCGCTGTTTCATCTGCGGTTGACGCAGGCAAGGCTGCTGCCACAAGGCTTGGAACGGTGCTCTCCACCACCGTGATCGGAAGAACCGCTGAGGGCCTTGAAACCGTGCTCGGACCCGATCCCGACCCGAAAGCAACAGACCCTGCACCCGTGCCACCGAAGGCTGAACCGGTTTTACCTGAACCCCCTGCAACCGGGACTCAAGAGGTAACCGGCAAAGCCCCTGAAGTTGAGCTTGAAACGGTTCCCGGCAAACCCCTTGACGCTGAAACTAAGGCTGAAACGGTTATCGGCAAGACCCCTGAAACTGAGGCTGAAACGGTTATCAGTGAGGTCCCTGAAAAAAAGGCTGCCGTTAAAAAAACGGTGGACCTGGCTGCGCTCAAAAGCATGAGCGTTGTTAAATTGAGACAATTTGCCCGGAAGCTTCCCGGACTGCCCCTGGCGCAGAAGAAGATCAAGTACGCCAGGAAAAAAGAGTTGATTGAAGCAATTGTTGAATACCATAGAAATGAGGAGAACTAACAGAAATGGTTGATAAAGACCTACTATCCATACAAGAGGCAAGATCCCTTGTCCGGGCTGCCAGAACCGCCCAGGCCATCCTTGCAGAGATGAATCAGGAACAAGTTGACGACCTGGTACTTGCCATCTCAGTTGCTGCCGCCAAAGAGGCTGAATGCCTTGGAAAGCTTGCCCATGAAGAGACCGGCTACGGCAAGACGGCAGACAAGAAGGCCAAGAACCTCCTTGCATCCGAGAAGCTCTACAGCTGCATCAAACCAATGAAGACCATTGGTATCATCAGCGAAGACAAGGACAGGAAGATCATCGAGATCGCAACACCTGCCGGAGTCATTGCCGGAATCATTCCTTCAACGAATCCGACCTCCACAGCCATTTACAAGTCAATGATCTCCATCAAGGCGGGTAATGCCGTTGTCTTCACTCCCCATCCCAGTGCCACCAAGTGCATCAAGGCGGCTGTTGACATCATGCGTGAGGCCCTCAAGGCAAAGGGTGCTCCCGAGGACCTGATCAACGTGATGAGCATCCCCTCCATCGGCGGCACCAACGAGCTGATGAAGCAGGCTGACCTGATCCTTGCCACTGGTGGTCCCGGCATGGTTAAAGCGGCTTACAGCTCCGGAACACCTGCCCTTGGGGTTGGTGCCGGTAATGTTCCCGCCTTTATCGAGCGAAGCGCCGACATCGAGTCCGCCGTAGACAAGATCCTTCTCAGCAAGACCTTTGACAATGGTACAATTTGCGCCTCAGAGCAGGCCATCGTTACCGAGAACGTCATTGCCGACAAGGTCAAAGAGTGCCTCATTGCCAAGGGCGGTCACTTCCTCGTTGGAGACGACCTCCTCAAGGTAAGATCTGTCATGGAACGCGCCGGCGGAAGCATGAACCCCGCCGTCGTCGGCCGGGACGCAGCCTACATCGCCTCAATTGCCGGAATTTCCATCCCAGCCAACACCAAGGTGCTGATTTGCGAGGAAGAGGGCATCGGACCCAAGTACCACTTCTCCAAGGAGAAGCTTACAGCCCTTCTCGGTTTCTACCGGGTTGAAACCTGGCAGGATGCCTGCGAGACCTGCGACAAGCTTCTCAAGAACGGCGGCCTGGGTCACTCCATGGCGATCCACTCCAACGACGATGCCATCGTCCGTGAGTTTGCCATGAAAAAGCCGGTTTCCCGGCTCCTGGTCAACACCCCATCCACCCATGGCGCAGTGGGCCTCTCCACCAACCTGTTCCCCTCCTTTACCCTTGGATGCGGACCGGTGGGCGGCAGCGCCACTTCCGACAATGTAACCCCGGATAACCTCTACAGCATCCGCAGGGTGGCCTATGAAACCACTGCGATGTCCATGGAGGCACCCCAGGCAGCTACAGCGGCTCCGGCAGCGGCAGCTGCAGGAACTGCGGACATAAAGCTCATCACAGAGATGATCCTTAAACAATTCAAAGAGTTAAACTAAAACATAAGGAGATACAACCATGGCAACAATGAATGCATTGGGAATGATCGAGACTAAGGGACTTATCGGCGCTGTTGAGGCTGCTGATGCAATGGTCAAGGCAGCAAACGTACAGCTCATCGGAAAGACTCAGATCGGCGCAGGCCTTGTTACCGTAATGGTACGGGGCGATGTTGGCGCGGTTAAGGCTGCCACAGACGCCGGTGCTGCTGCTGCAGAGCGCGTAGGCGAGCTTGTAAGCATCCATGTGATCCCAAGACCCCATGGCGACGTTGAGATGATTCTCCCCAAGCTTGAGGGATAATAATCCATGAAGGTCATAACGGAATCCTTACTGAGACAGCGTTTCAGAAAAAAGGCCTTTAAGACTTTCAATGTGGAGGAGGGTCAGATCCTGACCCCCTCCGCTCAACAGTTCTTAAACGAGAAGTCCGTTGCCGTCATAAAAAATGGAAAAGGGGAAAAGGAGTCACGGGAATCGGTGCCAGCACCGGTTGAGCCGGTTCCTTCTCCCCAGCCAAAGCCCAAATACGTTTCAGCCGTGGACGGCGGCATGTTTGAGACAAAACCCGAGCACATGACCCAGCTTCGCGGCAACGCCCTGGTGATGAAGAACGATCCCAGGATTGTGTTCCGGGGAAAGCTTGACAGCTTCCAATCCGCGATTCTCATGGAACAGCTCAGAAGCATTGAGCTGAAAAAGAGGTCCCTCAGCAAAGATCTGGAGGAGCTTCTCTCCTGGGCGCGGGAGATCATGAAGTGCGACGTGATGGAACAGCCCCTGCCGGAAACCATGATACTGGGGCTTACCGATCCTGAACTCCGGGAGCGGTCCCACCATCCGAAACGCTACTTCAAAATAGAGCACATCATGCCTTCAGTGGATATGGGCCCCTCCCTCCTGGGACTGAATACCCTGAGGAGCAGTGTGCGGGAAATCGAGATTGCGGCCGTGGCCGCTTTCATGAATAACGTTGAAAAACAAGATATGATCCAGGCCCTCAACCGCATGAGCAGCGTGATTTACATCATGATGCTCAAGGATAAGGCCGGAATTTATAAATGACAGGACCCAAGTGATGGATGAAAAATTAGTTGAATTGATAATGGGTGAGTTGAAGAAAAAGCTTGGGGAAGAGGTCAAAAGCACCATCCCGGTTGAGCTTTCAGCCAAGCATGTCCACCTTTCCGAAGAGGACAGCCTTGCCCTGTTCGGCGGACCTCTGACTTACAAGCGGGAGCTCTCCCAGCCCGGTCAGTACCTGTGTGACCAGCGGGTCCGGCTTATTGGCCCCAAGGGAGTGATCGACAACGTGGCCGTTCTCGGACCTGCCAGAAGCGAATCCCAGGTGGAGCTTTCCATCTCCGATTCCAGGGCCCTGGGACTTAAGGTCCCCATCCGCCAGTCCGGTGACATCCAAGGCACCCCGGGAATCGTTCTTGCGTCAAGCACTGGAATCGTTGGGCTTGAGCAGGGCGTGATCGTGGCAGGCCGCCATATTCACATGTCTCCTGCGGATGCCGAGCGCCTTAACCTCAAGGACAAGGATCTGGTCTGTGTAAACATGACCGGAACCCGCCCTGTCGTGTTCAGGGATGTCCTGATCCGGGTATCAAGCGATTTCAACCTTGCCATGCACATCGACTTTGATGAGGGCAACGGCAGCGGCTGGACCCCGGCCTCCGAGTGCACCATTGTCAAGCAGCCCCAGGAGGAGTTCTGTGGGGCTTGATCCGACACTGGTAGAGCAGATCATCCAAAAGGTCCTCAAGGAGCTCAGCGCTCCTGAGCCAAAGACCCGGATCGGCGTTCTTGCCCTTCGCAAGGACGCCGACATTGCGGGTCTTTCCGGACTTTTGCCCCAGGGGGCTGAGCTCGTCTGTCTTGACGACGGAAGCTCCCTTGAGGGTGCGGACCGCTTGATCCTGCCGACACTCACCTGCAATGCCATGGCCGACCTTGCCATTGGCAGGGCATCGGACAGTGTCATGGAGAGCGTGCTGGCGCTTTTGCTCGCTGGACAGACCGTAGAAGTACTGGATTTTCAATACCTGGGGTATGAAAAAACAGCCCCCCACGCCCTCTACGACCTGTACGTGTCACATGAAAAGACCCTTTCCGGGTTTGGAATCAAGCGGTTTGAGACCGAGACCGAGGATACCCTTGTGTCACGGAAACGCCTGATTACGGAAAAGGATGTTGCCGAAGCCCTTGCCAAGGGTGCAAAGCAGATCAAGGCCGGTGCAAAAGCAGTAGTAACGCCCCTTGGGGCTGATTTTGCCAGGAATCACGATATTGAGATTACCCGGGAGTAAAGAGGCTGTCCGATGATTGTGGACAATCTCCGGACACCGGAAAGCCTGACAATCAATGGAGAAACCGCCTGGCCTGGCAGATACTCGAACTGTTATGAGGAGATGATATGAAAAAAACACTGATCGGAAGTTCCAGGGTTGATGAGTTCATCAAGGAGGGCGAGAAAACCCTCTATATGGACAAAACCATGATCCTGACCTCCGGAGCCAAGGATACATTACGCGACAGGGGAGTGGCCATCGTATACGGACCTCGGCCTGTGGCTGAAACCGAGGAGACAGCCCCTGTTTCCTGCCCCGGCGAGACCCAAGAGCCTGAATCACCCCAGGAGAAGCAGGAGGAGTCCATCGATTCCCTGATGGAAACCTTTCTCGCGCTCCTGGAAAGTGATCCCGAAGCAATTCAGGAAATAAGCCGGATCGTTTTAACCAAATTAGAAGAAGATTAAATAACACAGCAATAAGGAGTAACAGATATGAACGCATTGGGAATGATCGAGACAAAAGGCCTTGTCGGCGCAATTGAAGCCGCTGACGCCATGGTTAAGGCTGCAAACGTAACCCTGATCGGAAAAGAGAAGGTTGGAAGCGGCCTTGTCACTGTCATGGTCCGGGGTGATGTAGGCGCTGTAAAAGCTGCAACCGACGCTGGTGCCGCAGCAGCAGAGCGGGTTGGCGAGCTCGTCAGCATCCACGTAATCCCCCGCCCCCACATGGACGTAGAGGGCATTCTTCCCACAACAGTTGGCGCTGCCCTGTAAATTCCTTTAAGGAGATCTAAAAATGAAACTTGATGAAAAGCTCCTTGAAGATCTGGTCCGGAAGGTAATTGCCGAGAACCTTGGCAAAGCACCCGAAGGTTTTACAAAGCACGTAGATGAGAAGAGCGGAGTCCTCTCGGTCAAGGCTGCCACAGTCACCCCTGAGAAGTTCGACACAGGCAAGGAAGGTGATCAGGTTTATCTCAAGGATGTTGTTACCCTTGGAGAGAGCCCCCGTCTCGGTTGCGGCATCATGGAGATGAAAGAGACCTGCTTTGACTGGACACTCAAGTACGACGAGGTGGACTACATCATCGACGGTACCCTTGAGATCATCATCGACGGACGTAAGGTCGTCGGCAACAAGGGCGACATTATCTTTATTCCCAAAGACACTGCCATCCAGTTCAGCGTACCTGAGACAGCACGGTTCATGTACGTCACCTACCCGGCCAACTGGGAAGAACTATAAGCAAAAAATAAGCAAAGGGAAGATCGAATTTCATGGATAGCGTCACTCAAATAAAAGAGCATGGGATCGTGGGGGCCGGCGGTGCCGGGTTTCCCACCCATGTCAAACTTGGCAGCCAGGCGGAGATCGTCATTGTCAACGCTGCCGAGTGCGAACCGATGCTCCACAAGGACAAGGAGATCCTCAAACAGAGGACCGACACCTTTTTCAGGGGACTGAACGCCTTGATTGCTGCCACGGGTGCCAAGACCGGCATCATCGGCATCAAGGAGAAACACCACACCCTGATAGAGATGCTCAACACTAAAGCCACGGACACCATCAAGGTGGTCCCCATCCGGGATTTTTATCCGGCCGGGGACGAGATCACCCTGATCTATGAAACCACGGGACGGGTCATCGAGGCTGGAAAGCTTCCCATCACCAAGGGTGTCATCGTCAACAATGTTGAGACCATCTACAATATCGGTGCCGAAAAACCCGTGACCACCAAGTTCCTCAACTTTGCAGGCGAGGTAAAGAACCGGGTTACGGTGGAGGTTCCCCTTGGGATATCCTTCCGGGAACTGATCGACTTTGCCGAACCCCTGATTGACGATTACGTGCTTTTGGTGGGTGGCCCCATGATGGGCAAGCTGGTCGACGACCTTGACGGGGTTGTCACAAAGACCACTGCCGCTTTGATCCTTCTTCCCCCGGACCATCACCTGGTACAGCGCTACAAGGTGATGGCCTCAGAACCAGCGGTCAACAAGATCGGCAAGTCGGCCTGCGACCAGTGCACCATGTGCACGGAACTCTGTCCCCGCTACCTTCTGGGACATCCGGTCCAGCCCCACAAGGCCATGCGGTCCCTGGTGTTTGTTGATCAGACGGGTGGGACAACCGAGCCCGGAACCCACGCCCTCTCCTGCTGCGAGTGCAACCTCTGCAGCTTTGTGTCTTGTCCCGAAGGGCTCTATCCCTCAACCGTCACCATCAACACCAAGCGCAAGGCCATGCTCAAAAAGCTCTCCCATGAAGGGGAGCCGCTGAACCGGGCCCATCCCATGGCAGACTATCGCCGGACCCCTTCAAAGCGGCTCAAGGCGAGGCTCGATCTCAACCGCTACCCGGACGAGGGTCCCCTGGTTGAGTTTGACCGCAAGCCAACAACCCTTAAGATCCTTCTGCACCAGCACATCGGTGCGCCGGCAACTCCCCTTGTCAAAGAGGGGGATCTTGTGAACGTTGGGCAGAAGATCGCCACCCCCGGGAAAAACCTGGGCGCTGAGATTCACTCCCCTGTCAACGGCAGGGTTGAACGCGTAACAGACACCTTCATACAGCTCTGCTGTGTAGAGCAAGAATGCTGTGTGGAGCAGAATAAGCTGGAGGCCAAGTGATGTCAAACGCCATAGGAATCGTAGAATTATCAAGTATTGCCGCAGGCTATCTCGCAGAGGATGCCATGCTCAAGGCAGCCGATGTTGAGGTGCTCATTGCAAGGACCATCTGTCCGGGCAAGTTCCTTGTCATCGTGGGCGGATCTGTCTCGGCCGTGGGGGCTTCCCTGGACGCAGCCAAAAAAGAGGCAGCAGGCCATCTGATCGAATCCCTGAACATTCCCAACATCGACCGCCAGGTGTTTCCCGCCCTGTCCGGCAGTGTTGAGCTGCCCAAGAATTTCAACCGGGCCCTGGGAATCGTTGAGACCTTTTCAGCCACCCCCATTATCGAGGCGGCAGACGCCGCGGTAAAGGCGGCCGACGTGACCCTGTTCCGGGTCCATGTCTCCATGGCCGTGGGCGGCAAGGGGTATTTCCTGGTCAATGGCGACACAAGTGCCGTTAATGCGGCCGTTGATGCCGCAGTTGAGCAGATCAAGGAAACCGGCATGCTGGTCAACAAAGTTATTATTCCGTCCGCTTCAAAGGAGCTGTTCCAGGAATATATTTAACCTGCGGGAAGGTGCTTTTTAAACAAGAAAAGCACCTTCCCTGCTTCCCTGCCCGCCACCGTCACTCCTTCCGCGAAAAATCCCCATCCGCTGTTCCCAGCGAAAAACACCATAAAAAAAGGGTTCTCCGAAAATATATTGAATGTTTTTTATGGTTTGAACGAATTTAGCCTTGACATTCCCCTTAGGGGAAAAGTTATGATCGCCAAAAAATAAAAGCCTGTATTTATTATATATCACCAGGTTTTTTTTTATTTAACGGGGTTAATCAAAATTATTTGATTAATGGGGCTTAACGGGATTCAAAAAACGTTAGTTTAAAAAAGGAACGTGCTTTTTATGAGTGAAGTATCAGGTTCGGCAAACTTGACCGCAGCTAATGCGAAAATGAAATTAGCTGCTGACTTTAAGAAAAAAGGTATTATCATCGCCTTGCTCTCAGGTCTTTTGTATGGGTTTTATACCGCATTTATGACCTTGGGAATGTCAAAAGGAGTCTGGGCAGACTGGTATGGCGCAAACACAACTGGCTTGTCTGCGTTTACAATAACTTTTCTGTTAGGTGCCCTTGGAGCCGCCACGACCGATTCATGCAGTGCCGTCTGGGCATTGGGATTCGCCACGGTAAGAGGACGGCTTGGGGACTTTTTCAGATGCCTTAAAACAAAACCAGGCCTTATGATGGTTATTGGTGCGCTTATCGGTGGCCCCCTTGCAAGTACAGCTTATGTTGTTGGACTTATGAAGGCAGGTTCCATTGTTGTTCCTATTAGTGCCCTTTGTCCTGCTATCGGTGCCATCCTGGCCCGGTTCTGGTTCAAGCAGGAATTGAACGCCCGTATGATGCTTGGTATCTCCATCTGCTTCCTTGCCAGCTTCATGATTGCATACCCCACCCTTGGTGGTGATGCTCCGGACGGAATGGCAGTGGGCATCTTTTTTGGTTTTCTTGCTGCGATAGGTTGGGGTTTTGAAGGTTGTGTATGCGGTTACGGCACATCCATGATCGACTCGGAAGTTGGTATTACAATTCGCCAGGTAACATCCGGCCTTGCAAACCTGATCATTCTGGTTCCCCTCTTCGGCATGATTGCCGGCGACGTTGACACATTCGGACTTGTGGTTCAGTCGTTTACGGACAGTGACGCTATGATCTACTTTATCATAGCCGGCCTCAGTGCATATCTGACATTCATGTTCTGGTACAAAGGCACCAGCATGAGCGGTGCTGCCCTTGGTATGTCCTGCAACGGTACCTTCTCCTTCTGGGGACCCTTTGTCTGCTGGATTGTACTCGGTGTCATCTTTGGCATTGAAGGCTGGACAATCGCGCCCATTGCCTGGGTTGCAGCGGTAGTAATGGTAATTGGTATCTTTATAATTGCGTTGAATCCACTGGACCTGTTGAAAAAAAAGGAGCAGATGTAATATGAAACCACTTAACTATGCAATACTGAAATTCGTTACAACAGTTAAAGAAGCTTGTGCCGACGATGTTATGGCAGCGTTAGAAGGTGAATACAGCCACTTCAAAGCTTTCAGCAAGCCTGGTGTGATTTCAGCTCTGATGACCGCTGAGGCCAATGGCCTTCTTGAAGAAACACGGTTTGATATGGACTCCAATAATGAACTGAGAGTTTACTATCATGCCCACGAAGAAGGTGCGGCAACTATAAATCACTACATCAAAGACTGATGTAACCGATTTTAAAGTTTAAAAAAGGCTCTGCCCCGGTTACCGGGGTGGAGCCTTTTTTTAAACAAGAAGACACCTCCATACCAGATGGTCCCCGGATCGTCTGTTCTCTCAAACATTTCACGCCCCGGATATTTCGCCATAACAATTATAAAATCAACCGTTTAAATCAATCATGGTCGTTTTTTTTGAAATATCCAAACCAACAACGCCATGGGTTAAAAAAACATATTGACTTTCCCCCTAAGGGAAAGGGTTATGCTCCCACGGCAAAGGGTTGAACTTAAAGAATAGCAAGGAGAAATTTTAATGCGTTATCATGGTGAAGAGGCATTAGGCCTCATTGAAACATTAGGAATGGTTCCTGCACTTTATGCCGCAGACACAATGCTGAAAGCGGCAGATGTTGAGTTGATATCATACGAGAACATTGGCTCCACTCTTGTTACAATTATGATTAAGGGAGATGTGGGTGCTGTTCAGGCTGCAGTGGAAGCAGGTGCCAGAGCTGCATCGGAAATAGGTGAACTGACAGCACAGAATGTTATGCCACGTCCCATCAAAGGCGTTGGTGACATTGTTTCTGTTCATGATGTCGATTTCGAGTAAGCCAAAAAAAAGGAAATGCAAATGACCCGCGGAAAAACATTAGGTGTAATAGAAACATTTGGTATCGTGTTTGTATTAGAGGCTGCCGACGCCATGATGAAGACGTCGGATGTTAAACTGATCGGTTATGAGAATACCGCTTCAGGATACATTTCAGTATTGGTTGAGGGTGATGTTGCCGCATGCCAGGCAGCGGTAGAGTCAGGTGTGGCTGCAGTTGAGGCCATGGGCGCCCAGGTGCACAGCTCCATCGTCATCCCATCTCCCCATCCGGATTTAGCGAAGATCACCGGGCGTTATGCCCTTGAGAAGTTGTTGCCGGCTTAAGTCCCCCCGATAGTTTGACGGGTGGGGTATCGAGATGGCGACGATAAATATAAAAGATTTGCAAAAGAGAGGGGGAGAGAGATAAATGAGTATTATTGATAATGATTTACTCTCCATCCAGGAAGCTCGAATTCTTGCGGAAAATGCTTTTGAAGCACAGAAAAAGCTAGCCACTTTTTCCCAGGAACAGTTAGATGCGATTGTCGAGTGTGTGGCGGAAACCGTTGAGAACCATACACAGTCACTTGCCGTTATGTCCAATGAAGAAACGGATTACGGCAAATGGCAGGACAAATGCGTTAAGAATAAATTTGTCTGTGGGTATGCACGCAGACGCTTGAGAGGCATGCGTTGTGTCGGTGTTATCGATGATGACCGGCATAATGGAATGATGGATATTGGCGTGCCCATGGGTGTGATCGTCGCATTATGCCCCGCAACCAGTCCGGTTTCAACAACCATATATAATACACTGATTGCAATCAAATCGGGAAATGCCATCATTTTCTCACCACACCCGAGAGCCCGAAAAGCAATCAGCAAAGTACTCAATATCATGATCGCGGCAGCCGAGGCAAATGGCCTGCCCGAGGGCATCATTACGTATTTACATACGGTGGCACCCGGCGGAACAATTGAGCTGATGAAGCATCGGTCAACCGCCCTGATTATGAATACAGGCGTTCCGGGAATGCTTCAGGCCGCCTATGAGTCGGGAAAACCCGTCATCTATGGCGGAACTGGAAACGGTCCCGCATTTATTGAACGGACAGCTGATATTCAGCAGGCGGTAAAAGACATTATCATCAGTAAAACCTTTGATAATGGAATCGTCGCCTCAGCAGAACAATCGGTTGTTGTTGACGGTTGTATTGCAGATGAAGTGAAGCGTGAGTTGCAGAACAACGGTGCATATTTCATGACGGAAGAGGAGTCGCATAAACTTGCCTCACTCTTTTTCTTTCCTGACGGAACGTCCAACTCAAACATGATTGGACTATCCGCTGAAACCCTGGCCCAAAGGGCAGGGTTTTCCGTACCGGAGAATGTAACCGTATTGATCGCCGAGCGAAAATATGTTTCCAAGACAGATCCTTATTCAAAGGAAAAACTTTGTCCCGTCTTGACGTACTATGTTGAAGACGACTGGATGCATGCCTGTGAAAAGTGTATCGAGTTGCTGCTCAGTGAAAGAAACGGGCATACGCTTGTCATACACTCAAAAGATGAAGACGTTATTCGCCAATTTGCACTGAAAAAGCCCGTAGGCAGACTGCTTGTAAATACACCTGCTACATATGGCGGCATGGGCGCAACAACGAATCTGTTTCCTTCCATGACTTTGGGCAGCGGATCAGCCGGATACGGCATCACCTCTGACAATGTATCTCCGCTGAACCTGGTTTACACCCGGAAAGTTGGATATGGCGTAAGGGAAGTGGATGCAATTGACAACGAAATTTCGAAAAACAAGAAGCCTTCCCTGGAAAATTCAATTCAGAAGGAAGATCTTAATTTAGACAACATGCAGATATTACACCGTATTGTAAAAAAGGTTCTTGAAGAGGTGGATAGCTCTGCAGATATCATTGATCACGGATCAGTGAAAGGGAGGTAATAAGTTTGGATATTCAAGATTTTTCAAATAAACTTGCAGAAACAATCAAAAACATGCCCGAAGGAGACCGCGAGTCTTTGAGGAAAATGTTTGAGGGTGTTACCGAGGGCATGACAAAAATGCCGGCTGCCGGCAATACCGTTGCGTCATCAAATGGAACTGCAATTCCTGATGGGCCAACCGAGCGTCATTTAAAACTCAAGGAAACTTTCCTTAAGCATAAGCCCAGCATTACAACCCACCGTGCCCGGGCCATCACCAAGATTGCCAAGGAAAACCCTGGTCTGCCCAAGGCTGTACTGCGCGGAAAATGTTTCAAATACTGCTGTGAGACAGCTCCCCTGGTCATCCAGGACAATGAGCTCATCGTCGGTTCACCCACCGGTGCCCCCCGCGGCGGCTCCTGCTCGCCTGATCTTGCATGGCGCTGGATGCTGGACGAGCTTGACACCATCGGCACCCGTGCCCAGGATCCCTTCTACATTTCCGACGAAGATAAGAAGATCATGAAGGAAGAGCTGTTTCCCTTCTGGGAAGGCAAATCCGTTGATGAGTATTGCGAGCAGCAGTACCGCGAAGCGGGTCTGTGGGAGCTTTCCGGCGAGTCCTATGTGACCGATTGCTCTTATCACGCAGTAAACGGCGGCGGCGACTCCAACCCTGGATATGATGTCATCCTCATGAAAAAGGGTATGCTTGATATTCAGCAGGAAGCAAAAGACCATCTGGCAGAGCTGGATTATGAAAACCCTGAGGACATCGATAAGATTTATTACTATAAATCCCTCATCGATACCACTGAAGGTGTCATGATCTATGCCAAGCGGCTGTCTGAGTATGCGTGCCAGCTGGCCGCAAAAGAGACAGATCCCCAGCGTAAGGCAGAGCTTGAGAAAATCTCTGCAGTCAACGCAAGGGTTCCCGCCCACAAGCCCGAAACCTTCTGGGAAGCCATCCAGGCTGTATGGACCATTGAGTCTCTCCTGGTGGTTGAAGAGAACCAGACAGGTATGTCCATCGGTCGTGTTGACCAGTACATGTACCCCTATTTTAAGGCTGATATCCACGCTGGCCGCATGACCGAGTACGAAGCCTTTGACCTTGCGGGTTGTATGCTGGTTAAGATGTCAGAGATGATGTGGATCACCAGTGAGGAAGGGGCTAAATATTTCGCTGGCTACCAGCCCTTTGTCAACATGTGCGTCGGTGGTGTAACCCGTGACGGACGTGATGCAGTCAACGAGCTGACTTACCTGCTCATGGATGCAGTAAGGCACGTGAAGATTTACCAGCCTTCCCTGGCAACACGTGTTCACACTAAATCTTCACAGAAATATCTGAAGAAGATTGTTGATGTTGTTCGCTCCGGTATGGGTTTCCCCGCCATTCACTTTGATGATGCCCATATCAAAATGATGCTGGCCAAGGGATGCTCCATCGAAGACTCCCGTGACTACTGCCTTATGGGTTGTGTTGAGCCCCAGAAGTCAGGTCGTCTGTACCAGTGGACCTCCACCGCTTATACCCAGTGGCCCATCTGCATTGAGCTGGTTCTCAATCAGGGTGTTCCCCTCTGGTACCAGAAGCAGGTTTGCCCGAGCCTGGGCGAAATCAGCTCGTTTGATACCTATGAGAAGTTTGAAGCTGCCGTTAAAGAGCAGATCAAATACGTCACAAAATGGTCAAGCATCGGTACGGTTATTTCCCAGCGGATTCACAAAGAGCTGGCACCCAAGCCCCTTATGTCCATGATGTACGAAGGCTGCATAGAATCCGGTAAAGATGTTTCCGCCGGTGGTGCCATGTACAACTTCGGCCCCGGCGTAATCTGGAGTGGCCTGGCAACTTACACCGACTCCATGGCTGCCATTAAAAAGCTTGTGTATGAAGACAAAAAATACACGCTGGCACAGATGAACGAGGCCCTCAAGGCTGAGTTCAAGGGCTATGATCAGATCAAGGCCGACTGCCTTGCTGCACCCAAGTACGGCAACGATGATGACTATGCCGACCTGATCGCAGCCGATCTGGTTAACTTTACAGAGGCTGAGCACCGTAAGTACAAAACGCTCTACTCCGTACTGAGCCATGGCACCCTGTCCATCTCCAACAACACTCCCTTTGGTATGCTTCTCGGAGCATCTGCCAACGGCCGTGACGCATGGATGCCCCTTTCAGACGGTATCAGCCCCACACAGGGCGCCGACTACAAGGGACCGACAGCCATCATCAAGTCCATCTCCAAGATGTCCAATGATAACATGAACATCGGTATGGTTCATAACTTCAAGCTGATGTCCGGTCTCCTGGACACGCCTGAAGGTGAAGCCGGCATCATCACCCTGATCCGGACCGCTTGTATCCTTGGTAACGGTGAGATGCAGTTCAACTACCTTGATAACGAGACCCTGCTTGACGCTCAGAAACACCCTGAGAACTATCGTAGCCTCGTTGTCCGTGTAGCGGGTTACAGCGCATTCTTTGTCGAGTTGTGCGAGGATGTTCAGAATGAGATCATCAGCAGAACCATGCTGACTGAAATATAAATAAGTAGGAGTTTGAGCACTATGAGCAGCACAGGAGTCGCCATGATTGAAAGAAAAGCAATGGTTTTCAACATACAAAAATACAACATGTATGATGGCCCGGGCGTAAGAACCTTGGTGTTCTTCAAGGGGTGCCCGTTACGTTGCAAGTGGTGCTCAAACCCCGAAAGTCAGAAAAAAAAGCACCAGGTGCTGTTCAAAGAAAGCCTGTGTGTCAACTGCGGTGAATGTGTTTCAGTTTGCCCCACCGGCGTCCACAGGATTTCACCGGAAACCCAGACCCATGAATTTGTAAAGGGTAGTAAATGCATCGGCTGCCGGGAATGTGAAAAAGCCTGCCCTGCATCCGCACTGTCCGTTGTTGGTGAAACGAAAACCATCTCCGAACTCATGGAGGTGATCGAAGAGGATCAGCACTTCTACGATGTCTCCGGCGGTGGCCTGACCATTGGCGGCGGTGAGGTTCTCATGCAGCCGGAAGCCGCGGCGAATTTGCTGATGGCTTGCAAACAAAGGGGAATCAATACAGCAATAGAGACCTGTGGATATGCAAAACCCGAATCATTGATGAAGGTTGCAAAATACTGTGATCTGTTCCTGTGGGACATGAAGCATATGGATTCCGACCGTCATTTTGAACTGACTGGGGTTCGCAATGAATCGATCCTGAGCAATCTGACAAGACTTCTTCAGGAAAGATATAATGTGAAGATCAGAATGCCCCTGTTAAAGAATGCAAATGACAGCGAGGAAGAGATTCAGGCGCTCATCGAGTTCCTGATGCCTTTCAAGGATTACAAGAACTTCAAAGGGATTGATCTTTTGCCCTATCATAAACTGGGAGTAAACAAGTACAACCAGTTGGGCTGGAATTATCCCATCGAAGGTGATCCGAGTTTGAGCAATGACGATCTGGACAGAATTGAAAACAGCATTAAGAAATATGACTTTCCGGTTTCCGTTATCAGACATTAACAGAAACCTAGGGATCGTTTTTTAGTCATAATTCGGTTTGAGAACAAAAAGGTGTTCTGATTTTTTAGTAAATCAGAACACCTTTTTTTGTTTTTACAAACCAACGCCCCCGGATGAAATGGTCCGGGCCGGTTTCGCCTGACCCGGGTGGTAATATTAAAACAAGCTCAATTGACGGCCACCGATGATGTCATTGAAAGACAGGTCAAAAAAGACCATGACAGCGTCAAAAATGGGTTTTAGCTGCTTTTCGATATAGTGGTGGTAATCGAGATCCGTGTGGGGCTGCTCAACCGGTACCGGCCCCCTCAGGGTCATGACATACCGGCTCTCTTTTCGATTTGCTCCCTCTTTTCCCAGCAAAAGGACGGCCTTCACATGGGGAGGGAGCAATTTGGTATATTCATGGGGAGGTTTGGTCAGGCGTTTTTGGTAAACCAGGTCATTATCATAGGCATGGGCCTTAAGATCTGAAACCTTTTTTCTGGTCCACTCCACCACCTCTTGGTCACGGAAAATCCGCTGAAATAACTGGTACTGGAAATTCCTGGCAAACCGGGTCCAGTCGGAACGAACAAACTCAAGACCGGTGAGGACAAGCTCCTTTTTTCCATCTTTTGTTATCATCCCGGCGTACCGTTTCTTGGCAGCACTCCCTCCCCCACGGATGGCAGGAAGAAAAAACCGGAGGAAATGCTTTTCATATTCAATTTCCAGCTGGGATTCCAGGCCGAATTCATCCAATATCTTTTGGGTTATAAACCCATTTGTCTGTGAGACAAGTTTTTCTGATGCCCCGTCACAATCGGCTAAATCCGTTTCTTTCAAACAAACAAATACCGAGTCCGTATCCCCGTAAATGACCTCGTACCCATCCTGTTCGAGATAATTCCGGGTGGTTTTCAATATCCACTGGCCCGTGCCGGTGATTGCTGAGGGAAGATCCTTGTGATAGAAACGGCACCCGGCGGTTCCCATCACTCCGTAGAAGCTGTTCATTAAAATTTTTATGGCCTGGGAAAGATGGGGATCACTGTCCTGTTTGGCCTGTTCCCGTTTATCCATCAATGTTTTGATATATCCGGGTAAAACATGGGCTGACCGGGAAAAGGAAATTCCCATGGGCGTATTGAGGGGGTCCCGGTCAGCCCTGAGCCTTGACAGGGGATCGATTTTAAAAGTACGGATAATCGATGGATAAAGGCTTTTAAAATCCAACACCACCACGTGTTCATAAAACCCCGGCTCTTTGGTAAAAACCCATCCGCCCTGGGCATGCCCCCTGCTGACAACATCCCTGACATTGGGGGCCACAAATCCTTTTCTGTGGATCTGGGGCAGCATAAAATAATCGAACGCAGCAACCGACATGCCGACCCGGTCCATGGACAGCCCGCTGATGGTTGCCCGCTTATGGACCAGGTCAATCAAACCGGTTTTTTCGAAAATATCCGATACCAGTCTACAATCCAGAAGATTGTAGCGGGCCAGCCCCCTTTTATCCTCCCGGAACCGGCGTTCAATTTCCGCGACTTTATCTTTTTCCTCACCAATGTCCTTACCAACTCCCAATAATGCCGAAGCCACGGTTTCAAGCCGGAAATTATCAAAAGAGTAAAATGCCGCCCTCAGGGCCGGCGGCCCGTCAATGACGATCCTGCCGCACATATCCGCCCTGAAAAGACCTTTCCGTGCCTCCTGTATCCTTGGAGGCCCATGGTCCCGCCCGATTGAAAACGGTACCCTCCAATCCCTGTATTTTCTCCCAAGGAAAAGAAGGTCAAAGCCAATCACATGCCAGCCAATGATTATATCGGGATCTAAAACATCCATGACGTTCAGAAACCCTTTGAGCAGAGCTTTTTCATTGGGCATCCTGTATAAATGCCCCCCTTCCGGTAAAAGTTCAAAAGAGTGCCCGGGAAGCACATCCTCGATCTCTTTCCTCTCTCCGAATGCGCCAGCGTCCATGCAGGCCCCCAGGGGGCCGGCGGGTTGTTGTGCATTTTCATCCAGCATCAGGACAACACCATTAATATGCTTTGGATGCTGAACCGGTTCCTTATGCCCTGTGGGGCCTTTAAAATCACAGGCAATAGAGTATAGCTGCCCTTCCTGTCCTGTTTCGATGTCCAGGGACAGCACTGAAAACAAAGGAGGATAATCACCTTTACGGATTTGCGGATTTACAAATTGAAGCACCCCGTCCCTGGAGTGACAAGCGCCTTCAAATTCAATCCCCCCATGGATGAACCGTTCCATCAAATACCGTTCTTCCGGACGGATATCAGCTTCAAAGGTTTGAATACCCTGCTCTTCATAATATTTTCGGGCCTTGTACAAAAGATGCTGGGTTTTAAAATATAACCCATCCACCGGACGACCGTCAAAGGCTGTCAGATTGACCTTTCGCCGTTCACAATGAAAGAATCGTCCGGGGAGTTTTGCATCCCTGGGGATAAAAAAAAGGGGAAGATCATTGGTAATAATGATCTCAAAGGGACCATGATCGCTGAGTCCGGAATACCGAAGCCGGTGGGTATGGCCGGGCTCTATCCGTTCCCGTGTAAGTATGTATCCCTTATAGATGCCCATGTACATACCAGTAACAGGAACCGGGTGAAAAGACAAAATAAAACAGTCGGTATCGGCCCTGCCCGGCACTGGCATGGGGTGTCAGGGCTAATGTCCGTAATAGTGCCACCGGTAATAGAGGGAATGGCGGTGGTAGGGATGAATGAAAAAATCGTGGTCATAATAGCCGTGGTCGTAATACCCCGGCACCCTTTCGGTATGGAGATAGATCTCCCGACTCCTGAGTTTCAGGTACTTGACCTTCTTGGTGCCGACCATCCGAAATTCAGGACGTTCCACCCCCCCGGCCACGGTGACCCTTCGATCCTTTGCATAGAGGGCAGGATCAAGGAACCCTTCGGCGACAACAATAAACCGACCCTGGGATTTATCCTTTGCCACCGGGGAGTCGGTCATATCCAGGGGAGAATGAAGAACGGTGAGCAGGGTGATCGTTTCCCTGTTTTCAGTATCGATGATATACCCGCCCAGGATCACCGTCTGGCCCAGGTAACCGTCGGTAAATTCCATCATGTGACCAAAATCGACATCCGGTCCGGCCGCGGTTTTCACCTCTGTTGAGATAACCGAGCATGAGTAAAGAAACGGTAACACCATCAAGGTAAAAATCAATTTTACATGGGATTTCATGGTACACCTCCCGGGTCGTGCTGTTGAAATGGACTCCCTAAAAAGAGCATACCCTAAATATAGAACAGAACTCCCGGAAGGGAAGATGGCGGTTGCGCTGACATTTTTACTCTATTATGGCGTCATGACATCTTTTTTTCCGGCTGTTCAATCGCATGGCGGGCCTGGGCAAACATATTGGCCACCTTTTTGACGCTCTTGGTGCCGCCTCCGATCACAAGGCCGGTGAGCACCATGTCAACGATCTTCACATCATCCACCACCCCTCCGGTATGGTTCACACTGCCGAGGTACCCCTGCCCCAGGCCAATGGTTATGGCCTGCAGTTCAAAGGTGATGGCGACAAAGATGCCGGCGGCCGTGGAGATCCAGGGGCGAAGCTCAAACGCTTTAAAGAAGACGCTTTCATTGCCGTCGATCCCCTTTCCCAGAAATCGCTGGTAGAGACGGGTGTCAAAGATCTGCTCCAGGGCCACGGTTAAAATCGTCGCCACAAACGCCATTTGAACCAGGGTGATGGTCACATCTAACATTGGCATGCCTCCGGGTTGTTCTGTGATTTCCTATGATGTCGCATCGTCGCGAAACGACTATTTCAATAGATATACCCCCTTGCCCTTCCCATGGCAATGAAAAAAACGACTTAGAATGGCGCCGGGAAACCAATGGGGAAAGCTATGAAACAGGCTGAAAAAATAAGGCAATGGATCTGCTGCACCTTATTCCCTTGACATGTCGAGACGGTTTGAAATATTCTCATTAGAACAGTGTCTGGCAAATATCTGACCCACCACCATAATCGCCACAGGTTTGACCGGTATGCCGCAATGACACGCCCCTGGCCGAATTAATCAATTCTCTTTTTTTGGGGAGATCAACCATGGAAAAATACGATTATAAAAACCTGACCCTTGATCTGGATGACGAGGGTTATCTCAAAGATTTTGAATCCTGGACCGAAGAGGTCGCCTGCGCCATGGCGGACAAGGAAAAAATTTCAACAGAGTGTCCCCTGAGCGAGGAGAGACTGGAAATCCTGAGATTCATGCGGGGATACTGGAAAAAGTTCAATGCATTCCCCATACTCAGGGCGGTGTGCAAAAACGTCCATCAGGCAAAGGGTTGCAACTATAAGCAGTTCCCGGATCCCATTGTTGCATGGAAGATCGCAGGGCTGCCCAAGCCAACCCCCGAAGTGTTCGCAAAGATAAAATACACCCCATGAAGGATTATACCCCTTCGCCGAAGGAGACGGGCCAGCCCCGTCCCCTTTGGCCGGTCACTCTTATTCCCGGATCGTGAACGATATCTTGCCTTTATCCATGCGCCCCAGGGCCGGGGCCACAAGGCTGCCGATGTAAAGACAATCCCCGGTCTCGACAGCGCCGGTGGTCATGGGAAATGTACCGTCAGGATCCTGGAGATTTTCAACCACCTCGCCCTGGGTGTTGACGGCAATGACATGACCGTGGGCAACCGGTTTGGGCTGCAGGCACTTTGGAACGCGCAGGACAACTTTTCGCAGGAACGGAAATGGGGCCAGCCGATCCAGAACAGGATTTCTCGGGGAGACCATGGCGATCCAGAAACGGCCGTCAAGGCCTGTGGAGATGTTGTCCGGTAACCCGGGCAACCCTTGAAGAAACGGCTCGCTTTGTCCCTGGTTAGGTCCCTTGAGCCAGTACCGGATCACCCGGTAGCTGCCGAACTCATTGACAAGCACATAGGCCTGGTCGTGGCTGACGGCAACCCCGTTGGCAAAGTTGAGCCCCCGGACCAGGGTGGTGGCCTTTTGGGTTTGGGGATCAAAGACCAGAAGCCTTCCATGGCCGCCATGCTCAATCAGGTCGAGAACACACGCCTCAAAGGTTCCCCCGCTCTCCCGTGCACCGAATTTTGTGGAGGCGTCCGAAAAGTAAATCTTTCCGTCCAAAGCCACATCCACATCATCGGCATAGAGAATCGGATCTGCGTCGGCAATCGTGGCAAGGGTTGTCACCCTTCCCGTGGGATCCACGGACAACAGCCCCAGAAAGGCATCGGCCACCACAAGGTTCCCCCTGTTGTCAAAATCGATCCCCAGGGGACGGCCGCCCGTGGTTGCCCACACCCCGGGACGGGAGCCGTCCGGAGAGAGGCGGAGGATGTCACCCTCATGGGTCGGCACATAGATGCGGCCCTCCGCATCCACGGCAACATCCTCGGGACCATGATGGCCTCCCAAAGAAAAGGTCTCCATGGCAGTCAGGGCCCTGTTTAACGAAAACACCCCGGTATACCCCGGATCATGGGGTGCCTTCCACGCCACAGGGTCAATGGGAACAGGCCAGACCAGAAGATAGACAACAGCCAGAACAACCAACAGACAAACCATGGTGACACTTTTTCGTACCATTGAAGCCTCCTTTTAAAGCTGTAAGGTGTTATAGCTCATCGCATATGAATAGATCCCATTCCCTATTATAATAGGTTGTTTAGTATCAATTCGAATGCAGACATCTATACCCATTGTCTCCGGGTGGGTCAGGGGAACTCAATCTTGTAGCGCTTGATCTGGTTCCAGACGCTTGTTCTGGAGATTCCCAGGATCTTTGCCGCCCGGGTCCTGTTGCCCTGGGCCTGTTTCAACGCCTCCACAAGCCTCGACCGCTTGATGGCATCAAGATCGCCGACCATGGAAGGCTCGGACGCGGGCTGGCTGGTGTGAAGGTTCTCATGGGTGGTGATGGTCTTTGGAAGATGCTCGGGTTTGATCATGGAATCCCTGCAGGTGACAAAGGCGAACTCAAAGGCGCTCTTGAGCTCCCGCACGTTTCCGGGCCAGGGATAATGGGTCAAAAGTTCAAAGGCCCGGCTTGAAATGCCATGGATGAAATCTTTCCCGCTCTTGAGCCGGATTCGCCGGAAAAAAACCTCGGCAAGCAACGGAATATCCCCGACCCTCTCCCGGAGGGGAGGTATCCAGATGGGGATCACGTTGATCCTGTAATAGAAATCCTCCCTGAACCTGCCCTGGCCGACCAGGGCACGAAGGTCCCTGTTGGTGGCGGTGATGATCCTGGCACGGATGTCGATGGACCGGTTCTCCCCCACCCGTTCCACCACCTTCTCCTCAAGGACCCGGAGGAGCTTCACCTGGGTTGACAGCGAAAGGTCGCCGATCTCATCCAGGAAGATGTCCCCCTGGCCTGCGGCCTCGAACTTTCCCTCCCGGTTCTGGTAGGCGCCGGTAAAGGCGCCCTTGACATGGCCGAACAACTCACTCTCCAGGATGGACTCGTTCAGGGCCGAGCAGTTGACCTTGACATAGGGCTCTTTTTTACGTTCACTGCTCTCGTGGATGGCCCGGGCCACCATCTCCTTGCCCGTGCCGCTCTCCCCGTAAATAATGACCGGCGCATCGGACAGGGCCGCATTGGCAATGAGATCAAACACCTGCTGCATGGCCGAGGAGGTGCCGATGATTCCCTGGAAGCTCTCCATGGACTCGAGCTCCCTTCTGAAGCCCTCGATCTGGGCATCCTTTTTCACGATGGCGGAGATGTCGGTGAGGGTCTCAACAGCCCCCATGACCCGGTTCTCCTCCCCCACAAGGGTCGAGGCGTTCTTGATGATAGGAAGGGAGGTGCCGTCCTTCCTGATGATCATGCACTGTTTGTTGTTCATCCTGCCCTCCCGGAACAGGACACACCAGTTGCAGTCGTCACACTGGCGGGAAACATCGCATATGCTACAATTGAGAATAGTGCAGGGTTTTCCCATGATCTCGTCCAGGGAATAGCCGGTGATCCGCTCAAAGGCGGTGTTGACAAAGACGATGGTTCCGGCGGTATCGACGATCATGATGCCGTCCTGCAGGGTCTCCACCACGGTTTTCCAGTACCGGTTCAGTTCATGTTCAGACATTGTACACCTAATGTTCACGTTTTTAACATTGTTGTTCACTTTCTTAACACAGCACCGGCGGTTGATCAACCCAAGGCCAGATAAAAACACCGTCCCCCTGGAGTGCCCGGGTTGTAATTCAGGGGATGAATCGTTTTTTTTCCGTTCAAGCCTTGTTTTAGCCATCCTGGCACCCATATTGCTAATGTCCTGTTAAGCGACATGAAGTAAGGAAACCAACCCGACATGAAGAGCGATAATGGCGGAAAGACAAAAGGCGGAACGGCAGGAACAAAAATTGTGAACCAACCGGCTGAAGAAAAAAAAGAGAAGCGGATCTCCCCCGGCCACGTGCTGGACCTTCGGGGGGGGATCTCACCGTTCACCCTGCTGAAGGTGAGCAACACCTTCAGGCAGATGCAAACGGGGGAAGTACTTGAGGTGTTGTGGAGCAATCCCGAGACCTCATCCCAGATCAAGAAGATCCTTCCCAGGGATTCATGGGAGGAGGTCAAGATGGAGGAGATCAGGGAGAAAGGGTCCTGGTTTACCATCCAACTGAAAAAGCTGCCGTGATCAGCCCATGGAAATAGTTGTTTACATGCAAAAATAAGTAGTTATATTATCCCAGTTACAGTTGACAAGCGTTGAGTGTTAAACCAGCGAAAAAGGAGAAACAATGTCCAAACGTATAATCATCATCGGAGCCGTGGCCCTTGGCCCCAAGGTTGCCTGCAGGCTGAGACGCATCGACCCGGATGCCACCATAACCCTCATTGACCGAGACAGCCTCATCTCCTACGGCGGCTGCGGCATTCCCTACTATGTGGGCGGCGATATTGCCGATCTCGAGGGGCTCTATTCCACCATTGCCCATGCAGTGAGGGACGAGACCTTCTTTAAAAAGGTCAAGGGAGTGGATGTGGTCACCCAGGCCGAGGCAGTTGCCATCAACCGCAGGGAGAAGCGCCTCACCATCCGCCACCTGAAGGACGACAGGGAGGAGGAGCTTGAGTATGACAAGCTTGTCATCGCCACCGGTGCCACCCCCGTACGCCCGCCGTTCCCAGGCGCCAACCTTCCCAGGGTCCATACGGTATCCAACCTTCACCAGGCCAAGGCGATCAAGGATATGATCTCAAAGGGAGAGGTGGAAAATGCCGTTGTCATCGGCGCCGGCGCCATCGGCATCGAGATGGCAGAGGCCCTCACCGATCTCTGGGCAGTTGAGACCACCATTGTTGAGATGGCCGACCGGGTCCTGCCCCAGGCCCTTGGCAGAAACATCGCACGGATTGCCGAAAAGCATCTCCAGGACAACGGTGTCAAGCTCCTTATCGGGGAAAAGGTTCTCAAGATCAACGGCACGGAAGAGACCGGGGTCGAATCGGTGGAGACGACCGCAGGCACCCTTCCCTGTCAGCTGGTGATCCTTGCCACGGGCGTACGCCCCAACTCGGAGCTGGCAAGAGAGGCAGGCCTTGCCGTTGGAAAAGCCGGAGGCATCCTTGTGGACAATTGCATGCGCACCACCGATCCCGACATCTATGCCGGCGGCGACTGCGTAGAGGTGATGAATCTTGTCAACGGCCAGACCATTCTCATGCCCCTGGGAAGCCTTGCCAACCGCCAGGGACGCATCATAGCCTCCAACATCAATGGTTCCTGCGAGCAGTTCAAGGGCACGGTGGGAACCTTCTGCATCAAGATGTTTGAGCTGGGATTTGCCACGGCAGGCCTCACCTTTGACCAGGCAAAGGCAGCTGGATTCGATCCGGTCTATGCAACCGTTGCCCAGTCAGACCGGGCCCATTTCTACCCGGATTCGGAGTTCATGTTCATGGAGCTCATCGCCGACAGAAGAACCCGGCGGGTGCTTGGCGTGGAAGCTGCCGGTCCCCAGGGAGATGCGGTCAAGGCCAGGGTGGATGCAGTGGCTCCCCTGTTCCAGTACAAAGCCGATGTCTCCGATATCTGCACCCTGGAAGCCGGGTACTCACCGCCATACGCTTCGGCCATGGATATCATCAACAACGCGGGAAACGCCCTGGACAACGTCTTGAACGGTACCCACAACCCCATGGATGCCATGGAGTTCCTTGAACGGTTTGAAAACAAAGAGATCCGGGTGCTTGACGTCCGGAGCAGTATCCAGGCCGATCCCTTTGTCGAAAAATACGGCGACCGCTGGATCAGCATCCCCCAGGATGAGCTGAGACAGAAGCTCGACGAGCTTCCAAAGGACGAGGAACTCTGCCTGATCTGCGGATCCGGCCCCAGATCCTACGAGGCCCAGATCGTCCTTGCAAGCCACGGCATCACCAGGACACGAAACGTCCAGGGCGGTTACGGCATGGTCATTGCCATCCATCCCCCCCTGGTATAGCCTCCTTTTCATTTGGTGCGGCAGGAGCAACTCCTGCTGCACCCCCTCCCCGCCTCCGCCACAGCGAAGCAATACATTGATTTTTTACTCATTTCATGCGATTCTGCTCTCCACGGAAATAACACCGCCCTTATAAAACAACAACATCGGGAAGAAGAAACCCGCTACAGCCTAAACCTTTTCCAGGGAGCTGCCGAAAGAGTAAAATAGAACAGGGATAATTTCTTGACAATGGTCTTTTCATTATAACCTTGTCAAAAGGAACAAACACTATTTTAAGGAGACCATTGCAATGCTGTTAAAACTGTTTCTCTGCTTTACACTTATCCCTGTTGTGGAGCTCTACCTGCTTATCAAGGTGGGAGCCGCCCTGGGTAGCTTCAACACCATCCTTCTGGTCATTGCCACCGGCTTTTTCGGAGCGTGGCTGGCAAGAATAGAGGGAATGAACACCATGTTCAAGGTAAGGGCAAGCCTTCAGCAGGGCTCCATGCCTGCCGAAGAGCTCCTGGACGCCGTGATCATCTTTGTTGCAGGCGTAGTTCTCATCACACCGGGACTGCTGACAGACCTTTCGGGACTGTTGCTCCTCTGGCCCGTGACCCGCAACGCCTTTAAGCGATTCTTGCGTCAGAAACTGAACGAAATGAATGCCAGGGGCAGCATCAACATCACCCGTTTCCATTGACCGTTAAAGGAAAACCAATGTTCTTTGATTTGATCGAAAAACGACGAAGCATACGAAAATTCAAGCCTGTTCCCGTTGAACGCGCAAAGGTTGATAAACTCATTGAAACTGCACTGAGATCCCCCTCCTCCCGGGGATTCAATCCCTGGCGATTTGTCGTGGTTGACCAACCCGAAATCTTAGAACAGCTATCAACTGCCAAGCCCCACGGCAGCGCCTTTCTCAAGCAGTCACCCCTGGGGATCGTAGTGGTTGCGGACCCTGCAAAATGCGACGTCTGGGTGGAGGACAGCGCCATCGCCTCCATCCTCATCCAGCTTGCGGCCCAGGCCCTTGGCCTGGGAAGCTGCTGGATACAGATACGGCGCAGGGAACACAACGAGACCATGAGCGCGGAGACCTATGTCCGGAAAATCCTGTCGATTCCCGATACCCTCAGGGTGGAATCCGTGATCGCCATCGGCTATCCCAATGAAACAAAAGCGCCCCACCCGGCCCACACACTTGAAACTGAAAAAGTTCACATAAACAGCTATGGAAACTAAAGACAAAACCGATGTGAAGCAAAGAATCATCACGCTGGTCAAGCGCCACGATACCGAGCTGCCCACCCTGCCCGTTATTGTGAACGCCATTCTCTCGGCAGCGTCTGATGTCAAGACGTCCACCGAAGACCTGGCCAAGGTTATAACCAATGACCAGGGCATCACCAACAAGCTGCTGAGGCTTGCCAATTCGGTCTACTACGGCCAGCGAACAAGGGTGGACACCATCAAGCGAGCCATCACGGTGATCGGCTTTGACGAGGTGATCGGCATCACCCTTGGCATGAATGTCCTGTCCGCTTTTGCAGACAAATCATCAGGCCTGCCCCTGGATATGAAGGCATTGTGGATCCACTCCATCGGGTGTGCCACGGCGGCAAAGGAGATCGCCACCCGGACCAACCCGGCCATTGCAAAAAAGATCTTCATCCCGGGCCTCCTCCACGACATGGGAAAGGTAATCTTCTCCATCTACTTCAGGGATGAGTACAAAAAGGTAAGGGAGTCGGCCATGGAGGAGCGAAAAACCTTGTACAAAACCGAACCCGCCACCTTTAAAATGAACCATGCGGTCCTGTCGGGCCTTCTCATGAAGCGATGGCGGTTTCCCGACAGCATCCTCTACCCCTGCCGGTTTCATCACAACCCTGATGCCTGCCCGGTGGAGTTCCGTCACCAGGCCCTGATCGTCAACATGGCCGACTATCTCTGCCACAAGGCCCACATCGGCCACAGCGGCAACCCCGTGCCCGTGGCAGTGATCAGCGCCGCCCAGAAGACGGGCCTCAACCAGGCCGCCCTGCGGTTGATCGTCGAGATGCTGCGAAAAAAAGAGGATCAGATCAAAGAATTTTTCGAGATCACCACTGACTTTTAAATATCCTTGAGCCGGCGCTCTGCATGGGATCTTGCGGCCACCAGTGTAAAGGCGTCCACGGCATCAGAGAGCGCCTCAAACTCCATGGTTCCGGGAACAGCCACCTTACCGCCCCCCCGCTCTTCCAGGGCTTTAACCACGGTCATCACGGTCAGGGAATCGATATCCCTGGCCGGCTGAAAGCGTGGCCCTGCCGGGGTCGTCACCTCGGAGAGGATATTGCATTCCACAAGTTCCGTCAAAAGCATCCGCACCACCCGCAACGGGATCTCCAGGGATGTTGAGATGTCGTTGTCCGAGAGGGGAGGCTCCGCCTTAGCAAACCGCTGAACGCAGCCAAGGGCTATCCTGAGGGACAGGACCTTACGGGTCCGGAAGCTTATCTCTTCATACTCACCATCCTTTGGGTCCATGATGAACCTGCGGCTCTCCCAGGCAAAGGCGATCTCTGCCCCCACAAGAAGGAGAATCCAGCTTGCCTGGAGCCAGAGGAGAAACAGGGGAAGGGCTGCAAAACTTCCATAGATGGCGTTGTAGTGCGACACCCCCACCTGGAAGCTGATGTAAATCACCTGGCCCAGCTGATAGACGGTTCCGGCCATGATGGCTCCCACAAGGGCCGCCTTGATCTCCACCTTTTTATTGGGGATAAAGACATAGAGAAAAAAGAAGAGCAGCCAGATGGTGCAAAAAGGAAGGACCTTCAAACAAAGCGAGAGCAGGGCTTCGAAAAAGACCGGCGCCCCAACCGCTTCAAAAAACCGGGTCAAACCGGTGGAGACAAACACGGTAAAACTTCCCGAAAAGACAAGCAGCAAAGGGGCGGTAAAGAGCAAAGCAAGGTAATCGCTGAACTTCCTGATCAGGGTGCGGCTCTCCTTGACCCACCAGATGGCGTTGAACGCCTCTTCCATGTGTCCCAGCAGCTTGATCACGGCCCAGGCCAGCAAGATGACCCCCACCGCCGCCATCACCCCACCCCTTGTCTCTGCCAGTATCTTGCCGGAAAAATCGATGATCTTCAGGGCCGCCTCTTCCTGGCCCGCAAGCCTCGTCAAAAGCTCTTTCTCAAGCACCTTCTCAAACCCGAACCCCTTGGCAATGCCAAAGGCCATGGCCATCACCGGAACGATGGAGAGCAGGGTGTAAAAGGTGAGGGCCGACGCCCTGAGCATGCAGTTGTCCTCTTTAAACCCCTTGACGGCAACTAAAACGCTGTTCCAGGCCTTTTTTCTCCAGCCCTTGAGTACCGTCCTGAACCGCACCGGATCCGATACCAGGGCAACAAGGGCGGACAAGCCTCCCCTGTCCAGGCTCTCCTTTGCCCTGACCGAAAGCCGGTTCATTATTGTACACTCAAATTAAGCCACTGTTTGAGGCGCCTTAAGCCCTCCCGGGTCGAAACCAGGGGAGCGTAGCCAAGATCCTGTTTCGCCCTTGAAATGTCAAACCAGTGGGAGGTGGCAAGCTCCTTTGCGGCAAAACTTGTCATGGGGGGTTCCTTTTGAATGCCAAAGAACCGGTAAACGGACTCAAAACAGCGACCGGCAAGAAAGGCCGTAGAGGCGGATACCTGTCCCTTGACCGGGGGCAGGCCGGCCGCAGAAAGAAAACTGTCCACCATCTCCCACAGGGGAACAGGGTCGTCCTGGCTGATGAAATAGACATTTCCGGTGAGGGTTGGATTCCGTTTCAGGGCGTTTCGGGCAAGGAGGTGGGCGTGGGCCGCATTGTCCACGTAGATGGTGTCCACCAGATTGGTTCCGTCACCGACCCGTTTGAGCCGCCCTGCCCGCTTGATGATCCCGGGAACAAGGTGGTTGTCCTCCGGCCCCCAGATGAGGTGGGGCCTCAGGATGATGGATTGTACACCCTTGGCAGCAGCCTCTATCACGAGCTTTTCAGCCATGGCCTTGGTCTCGGGATAGGGGGCATGGAATCGTTCCGGATAGGGGGCGGACTCGTCGGTTCCCTCCATGTGGTTTCCGTCAAACACCACACTGGGGGAACTTGTATAAACAAGCCTTGCCACCCGATTGGTCCTGCAGGCGTTGATCACATTCCGGGTTCCGGTTACGTTTGCCTTGAAATATCCGTCAAACGCCCCCCATATCCCGGGTTTTGCAGCCACATGGAATACGGTGTCAACACCCTGTAAGGCCTGGTTAACCGCCCCAGGATCTGCAAGGTCACCCTGGATCTGCTCCACCCCCAACCGGTCCAGGTCATCATAGAAGCTCCTAGAAAAACTTGTGACCCGATCGCCACCCTCCTTCAGCTGCTTTACAATGGCCTTGCCAAGGAAGCCGCCGCCTCCGGTCACAAGCACCTTTTCGTTTTTTGTATGGTTCATAATTTATGATTTCATCTTTCATGGGTTATGGATTATGGGCATAGATACACTCAACCACAAAAACAGCAGGGTTTCAAAACCTTTTTCAGAAAAAGTTCAAAGTTTTTTTATAAAAAATAATTTTTCCCTTGACATTGAATCCGTATCTGGGTAAAAAGGCCGAGTTGTTTGATTGAGCGGGAATAACTCAGTGGTAGAGTGCGACCTTGCCAAGGTCGAAGTCGCGGGTTCAAATCCCGTTTCCCGCTCCAGACAAAACCCTCCTTGAATTAAAATCACACACCTGTTACAGATTCCCTTATAAATAATTCGCGATTGAATCGACACCTGTATACCTAATGAAAAATAACAGGCTCTGCTCATATGCGAAAAACGATAATACCAGACACAAATCTATCACCCTTTATCAATTCATAAGGAATATGATTATGTCACATCATATCTTTGGCATCCATGACATCTTTGAAAGAAACGCCCGCCTGTTTCCAGGCAAAACAGCAGCAACAGACTGCCACGGCACCCTGTCTTTCAAAACCCTGCTTGACCGGGTCAATGCCCTCGCACACGGACTTTCCGACCTCGGCATCGCAAAAAACGACAGAATCGCGATTCTATCCATGAACCGAAACGACTACCTGACCCTATATGGAGCAGCAGCAGCCCTGGGCGCAATCGTCGTCCCCATCAACTGGCGCCTGTCAGACAGCGAAATCAACTACATCCTCAGGGACTCGTCCCCCAGACTCCTCGTTGTGGACAATACCCAGGCCAACCGGTGTGACTTTGCCGGAAAACAGGTCTGCTTTGACAGGGAAAAACCTGCCGGCGCCATCCCATTTGAGGCACTTTTAACAGAACAGGCCAAGCCCCTCCCACCCCAAGGCAATGACGCCCCCTTCTGCCTCATCTACACCGCGGCCGTAGCAGGAACCCCCAGGGGAGCGACCCTTTCCCAAAACAACATCCTCTCAAGCAACCTCCAGACAGCGATCGCCATGGCCCTCACCCCAAACGACGTTTATTTAAACATGCTGCCCTTGTTTCACATCACCGGTATCAACCTTGCCTTTTCCGTGATGCAGATGGGAGGCGGCAACGTGGTGATGGAAAAATTCAACCCAGCCCAGGCCCTTAGCCTGACAGAGAAAGAAAAAGTCACCCTCATGGCAAGCTTTCCGCCCATCCTGTCCACCCTGTTGGAGACCCTGGAGACAAACCCGGCAGACCTGTCATCCCTCAGGATAGTCACGGGAATCGACACCCCGGAAACCATGCTCGCCTTTTCCCAAAAAACCGGCAGCAGCTTCTGGGCCCTCTATGGCCAGAGCGAAACATCGGGCTTTGCCACCCTGTCTGACAGCGCGGAGCGTCCGGGATCGGCAGGAAGGGAGGGAGCGATTTCAAAGGTTGCAATTCTCGATAAAAATGATATGGAGTGTCCTGTTGATACGATCGGAGAGATCGGTGTCAGGGGCCCTCTGGTTTTTCAGGGCTTCTGGGACAAGGGAAACCTTGACCGGTCAAGCATCAGAAACGGATGGCACCATACAGGAGACCTGGGCAGGATCGACGGGGACGGACACCTCTGGTTTGAAGGGCGAAAACCCGAAAAAGAGCTGATCAAGCCCGGAGGCGAGAACGTGTACCCGGCCGAGGTCGAAGCCGTGATACAGGAACATCCGGACATCAAGGAGTGCTGCGTTATCGGCGTCCCGGATCCAAAGTTCGGAGAGGGCGTAAAGGCTGTCTGCGTGAAGAGAAAAGATTCGCCGTTAACACAACCCGGCCTGATCGAATTTGTAGGCGCCAGGATTGCCAGATACAAAAAACCCGGCCATGTCGCCTTTGTCGAAACCCTGCCCAAAGACACCCAGGGCAAGATCGACAGAACCCGGGTTAAAGCGCTCCATTCCACCTGAAGACCGGATCGGGGCGACCATTTTAATGCACTAAGAAATAAAGGAGTTGCTTGTTGGCCGGAATACAGGAAATACTCACACTGCTGCTGATCATCGTTGCCATAGTCTTTGTCCCAAGGATCATCCCCGGTGGAAAGAGAAGGACACAGACCAAGAAAAAAGGATTTTATCTTTCCGGCAGGATACGCATCGGCATCACCCTATCCGTCATGATTCCACTGGCAGCAGCCCTTCTGTTAAAGCCGTGGCAACACAACCTCATCGGCTTTATCTCAGTCGGAATCGCTCCGGTTGCAGCAGGATGGGCCATTTTTTGGATCGTTTCAGGATTTAAAAAACCGAACCGTCATCAGAAGTGAAATTAAGGAAAGAGATAAGGAAGGAAGGCACTCCGTCCAGGGAGTAGGCGGAGTGCCGAAGATAACTACTGCGCAGTTACATTAACCGCAGCAGGACCTTTTTGACCCTCTTCGATATCAAAGGTTACCCGATCTCCTTCGTTCAAAGACCGGAAACCATTTGAGTTAATACCTGAATGGTGGACGAATACGTCGGGACCATTTTCCTGCTCGATAAATCCAAAACCTTTTGTGTCATTAAACCACTTAACAATTCCTTCAGCCATTGAGACAATCTCCTTGCAATATATGTGTTAATAGTTCCATACTTAAGGTTTTTGCCACAGTGACAAATAGAATAATCTCCCCCTTTAGAACGAAACCGATGCATCCTCCACGATGCCTTTTATAAATGTACAATTTTAAAATGAATAATGCAAACTTTTTTAAACCCAAAAAAGCAATTTTTTTGCGTCTACCCCCAGAACCCAACCCCCTGTATTGACGCCAAAAACACCTGTTCACATGCAAGGCAACCAAAAAATATCCGGCCTTATATTTTTTTCCCTGTTGTTTCCCTCAGGGATGTGATACCTTCTTCATCCTTTGTTAGTTTCGCACCTTCCGGTCGGTGTCTGCTGTATAGCGGTTGTGTTATTCCAGCCCCCATTCATGCAATAAAATTTACTTTGCCTAGACTGGCCCATAATAGTGGGTGGGCGGATTCAGGATTATATATATAGATATGTTATTTGAAAATTTTGGTCTTAAGACCGAACTGTTACGCGCCGTTGAGGCAGAGGGTTACAAACACCCAACCCCTGTCCAAGCCGAGGCCATCCCGGTCGTACTTCAGAAAAAAGACGTGCTTGCCGGAGCCCAGACCGGCACCGGTAAAACTGCAGCCTTTGCACTGCCCATTCTTCAACTTCTTGGCAACACCAAGGGCAAAGCATGCAAGCCACGATGCCTGGTGCTAACGCCGACCAGGGAACTTGCCGCCCAGATCCAGGAGACCTTCGAGAGCCTGGGCAGATCCCTTTCCCTGCGTTCAACCGTGATTTTCGGCGGTGTTGGAATCAACCCCCAAATCGATAAGCTCAGACGGGGCGTGGACATCCTGGTTGCAACACCGGGACGGCTCCTGGACCATGCGGGCCGCAAGACCCTGGACCTCTCCCAGCTGGAGATCCTTGTCCTGGATGAGGCAGACCGCATGCTGGACATGGGATTCATCCACGACATCCGGAAGGTGCTGAAGCTGCTGCCAAAGCGTCGTCAAAACATGCTCTTTTCAGCCACCTATTCGTCCGACATCAAACGCCTTGCGGACAAACTGCTCAACGAGCCCGTACTCATCGAGGTCTCGACTTCGAACAAGGCTGCCGACGGCGTTGACCAGGCAGTCTATCCGGTAGCACGGACGCGGAAACGCGAACTACTCTCTACCCTGGTCAGAAACGGGGAGTGGGACATGCTGCTTGTGTTCACCCGCACAAAACACGGGGCAAACAGACTGACAAAACAGCTGATCAAGGACGGAATAAAGGCTGCCGCCATCCACGGCAACAAGAGCCAGACCGCGCGAACCCGGGCCCTTGCCGATTTCAAGAGCGGAAACATAAGGGCCCTTGTGGCAACCGACATTGCAGCAAGGGGGCTTGACATTGACATGCTTCCCCATGTGGTCAACTTTGACCTGCCCAACGTGCCCGAAGACTATGTCCACAGAATCGGACGGACCGGCCGGGCCGGTGCCCAGGGAATAGCCATCTCCCTGGTATGCCAGGAGGAGCAGAAACAGCTCAGGGACATCCAGCGACTGCTCAACCAGAAAATCCCGGTGAAAAGAATGGACGGCTTTGACCAGGAGCGAACAGTTCCGACCCAACCGGACACCTTCCGGAAAAAAAGGCCCAGCAGCCGGCCACGCTACTCCCAGAGCCATCGTTAACAATAGTTAAACAAGGGGAGCCCCATCCGGGCATGATCTCCGCCTTCCGATCAAACTGATTGCGGAGGCCGGGTATCTAAGGAGTGGCTCCTCTTATTGATGGCATCCCTGACCGCAATGGCCAGCCGATGCTTGTCAAAGGGTTTTTCAAAGTAATCAACCCCTCCCGGGTCACAAACGCTTTCGAAGTCTACCCTGGCACAGTCCCCTGTGCAGATGATAATGGGGATATCGGGCACGATACTGCTGATCTCAGTTGAGAGCCGGGGACCCGACATCCCGGGCATGGTCATGTCGGTGATCACCAGGTCAAACAGGTTTGGATCCCGGCGGAACTCTTCCAGGGCCTTCCTGGGAGAGGTGGTGGCTCTCACAGAATATCCAAGCCGTTCGAGCATCTGCTTAACCATTATCAACAGAGACTCTTCATCGTCCACCACAAGAACGGTTTCACCCCTCCGGGCAGATTCGCCCTCCTTTCCATCTGTTGCCACACCACCTGCCAACTGGGGAAAAAGGACCTCGACAACGGTACCGCCCTGGGGATTATTCTTGATGGAGATTGCTCCGCCATGGTTCCTGACAATGCCATGCACCACAGAGAGCCCCATCCCCGACCCCTTCCCCGCGGATCGGGTGGTAAAATAGGGATCAAACACATTCCCTTGTATGTCGGAATCGATGCCATGGCCCGAATCCTTGACACTGAGCTTAACATAGCTACCCGGCCCAAGTTTGTGCCCCCGAAACCCGGACTCGTCAGCGATATTGACCGTGGAGACGACGATATTCAGGACCCCCCCCCCGCCTTCCATTGCATGCACGGCATTCATGCACAGATTGATCAGAATCTGGTGAACCTGGGAAGCATCAGCCAGAATGGTGCCGGAATCGGTCAACAGGGTTTGTTGAATCTCGATGGAGCCTGGAACAAAGGCCCTCAACAGGACCAGGGAATCTTTTACAACGGAGTCGAGGGCCACGGGCTTTTGTTCCACCTCTTCATCCCGGGAAAAACTCAATAGCTGCCCCACCACCTCCTTTGCCCGAACGCTTGCTTTCATGATCTCTTCAAGGTTTAAACGAGCGGGATGGTCCTGGGGTACATCCTCTGCGGCCAACTCATAATTACCGAGGATGATTCCAAGGATGTTATTAAAATCGTGGGCAATCCCCCCGGCCAGGGTGCCGATGGCCTCCATCTTCTGGACCTGGCGTAACTGCTTCTCCTCCTGTTTTCGTTCCGTTACATCCTGGATCTGGGCGAAAAAGTAGAGGGGAATGCCCAGATCGTCCCGTAAGAGCGCAGTGGTCAGGCTCACATGGACAATGCGGCCATCCTTGGCCACGTAGCGCCTATCCATCCTTTCCGGATTTTCATTGTCCCCCATAAGTTGCTCGACAATGGCTTTATCCCAGGAATGGTCATCGGGATGGGTCACCTCCTGGAATCTCAGCTGAAGGAGTTCCTCTTCCAAATATCCGACCATGGAACAAAAGGCCTGGTTAACCCGGACAAACCGCCCGTCAGGCGCCACCAGAATCAGGCCGATGGGAGCAAGATCAATGGCATTACTCAACAGCTGCTTAGACGCCCTGAGTTCTTGTTCAGTTTCGAAGGTTCTCCTGAGAGCAGCGGAAACCACCAACAAAGAGGCGATCACCCCAACCACAAGGCAGATAACCGAGGTTATGGAAACCCGGTTCCGAACTGTTTCCGCATTCTCCATGAATTGGGTTGCCTTGACCCGGGCATAATTTGTCAAATCCAGCATCTTGGCCTCCAGATCGGCCACATGGAGCGCCCCCCTTCCAACGGTGATTTCTGCGGCCAGGCTTGCCTGGCTGCTGTGCACCAGGCGGAGCACCTCCGCCCTGACAGGCTTCCACCCATCAACCAGTGCCCTTGCCTCCCGTTCAAGTTGCCGCCCCTCCCTGCCCAGGATATTCTCTTTAACCACGTCAAGATAGATATAGACCTGCCTCTCCTCGCTGTTGACAGTCTCCATCCATGACCGGACCTCGGCAAGGCTGTTGGCAAGAACTGCATCCTTCATGCTGCGGTGCATCTTTGTGATTGAAACAGTGGCCAGCAGCGAAACGTTGGAAACAACCAGGGGATGATCGTAAATGGTGCGGGTCAATCGCGACAGGGAACGAATGCCATGCAGGGACATAACACCAAAGGAAACAAACAGGACAATCAAGAGAATAAAGCTGATTTTCAACGGCTTTGCTATGTTCTCCCTCACCTTGCTGTCCATGATAGACTCCATATATCAATCAAATAAGGTCAAGTAAGTGCAGCCATCCCATTGGCCCACTTCACTGCCTGCTCAAACCCGGCCCTCACCTTGTCCCTGTCCAGGCCAAGCTGCTGCACCATGGCGTTGGCATCCTCCCAGTGCCCCTCCTCAAACTGCTCCGCCAGGGTGAGAAAGGAGATGTATTCGCTGTTTGGCTCCCTGCAGAGGGTGGACTTGAGTTTTTCATCCAGGGGAAGAAAGCTCACGATCTCTGTCATGGGCTGATTGAGCATGGCGTCGAGCAGGGAGAACATCCCCAGCAGCAGGAGACTCTCCGGATTATAGCCCCAGAAATCGTGCTCCATGGCGACCTGCTCCAGGAATTTGCCCCGCTGGGCCGACAACAGCACAAGTTCCGAGGCGTTCCTGTTCCGGGCAACATCGGTCAGCACGACAATGCGAAGCCAGTGCTTGATCTTCTGCCACCCCAGCATGGTTATCGCCTCCCGGATGGAGTTGACCTTGTGGCGAAATCCAAAGGCAGCAGAATTGATAAACGAGAACAGGCGAAACCCGATGGAGACATCCGAACCAATCACCTGGGCCAGCTCTTCGAAATCCGGATCTTCCTGTTCGATCATACGGAGGATCTGCAACCGTGCCGCTTCGCTGGAAGATATTTTTTTGACACGAATGGTTTCCGGCTGCTTGAAAAACGCCCCCTGGAACAGTTCAAACCCGATCTCCCGGCAGATCCCAAGCATCTGCTGGTCCTTCACCCTTGCGGCGAGGAGCCCGCAATCATAGGGTTCCAATCCCTTTAACAGTGCGACCAGTTCGTGACGATTGAGATCGTCAATGGAAACCCGGAGATAATCTGCCATGGCGAGCAAGGTTTTATCAACAGCCTTGCCTCCCACCTCAACAACGATCAGGTAGCCGTCTGCCTTCAGGCGCTCCAGCGTTTTTTTAAATTCCGGCTCAAGTACGGAAACGCCCAACATCCTGAGCACAGCCCGTCCCTGGGGAAGGGCGTAGGGAAGATCCTCCAGAATGCTCTTCCCGGAAAAACGGACAACGACCTTTTTACCCCGGTCAAGCACCTCCTGGAGGCCGATATAGGTGCTGGCCGCTATATCGACAGCCACTGAAGCCCGGTCTGAAGCATCCCCGTTAAGCTCCTGCTCCCCTACAACGGGGATCAGCTCATACCCCCACAGCCGCTGGGAGCGATCAAAAATCGGCTGCCTTGCAATTGCCAGCGGAGTTGAATTGTTGTCGTTGTTCATCTTCGTTCCACCCTTTGCTGAAATAAAGTCCCCCTGGAAGGGGAGCGATCCAATATGTCAGGAATGTTAACCTGCCCCTGTCCCGGGCAGGGGGGTGATCCCCCAGATCCTCTCCGCATACTCCATGACGGCCCGGTCGCTTGAAAATTTACCCATACACGCCGTGTTCATGATGGAGCTTCGCGCCCAGCGATCCGGACTGGCATAGGCACTTGCCACCGCCCCCTGGGCATCCACATAGGACCGATAGTCCGCAAGAACCCTGTAGTAGTCTCCATGGTGGAGAAGGTCGTTGATAACAGGAGCGAACAGGCCCGGCTCCTCCGGCGAAAAATAGCCGGAGTCGATCATGGTCAATACCTGCCTCAGGGCAGAATCGGATTGACAGATCGCCCTTGGATCATACGCAGCCTGCCGGCTTGCTGCCACCTCCTCCGCCTTGAGACCGAAGATAAAGATGTTCTCCGCCCCCACCTCCTCCATGATTTCGACATTGGCCCCGTCCAGGGTTCCCAGGGTCAGGGCACCGTTCAGGGCAAACTTCATGTTACCGGTTCCGGAGGCCTCCATGCCGGCCGTGGAGATCTGTTCGGAAAGATCGGCGGCCGGAATCACCTTTTCGGCCTGGGAGATGCAGTAATTTGGCAAAAACACGACCTTCAGCCGTCCCTCAATCTCCGCATCCCGGTTCACATGCTCCCCCACCGAGTTGATCAGCTTAATAATGAGCTTGGCCTGTTCGTAGGCAGGTGCGGCCTTGCCCGCGAAAATAACGGTCCTGCCTCCTCCGTACACTTCCTCCCCGGCTTTGATGCGGTTATAAAGCGTGACCACATGGAGGAGATTAAGGAGCTGACGCTTGTACTCGTGCATCCTTTTAACATGGACGTCAAACAGGGACCGGGGATTGACCCCAAGCCCGGTCTTGCGAAGGATATACCGGGCCAGGCGCTTTTTATTGTCAAGTTTCACCCCCATCCATTGGGCACAAAACTCCGGGTCCTTTGCAAAGGGAATAAGCTGCCTGAGCTGGGCAAGATCGCGGATCCAGCCATCCCCGATCACCGAAGTGATCAGCTCTGACAACAGGGGGTTGGCCTGGTAGAGCCAGCGGCGGGGGGTGATGCCGTTGGTGACATTGGTGAGCCTTCCTGGGAAAAACCTGTCAAAATCGCTAAACATGCCCTGCTTGATAATAGAGGAGTGAAGTTCTGCCACGCCGTTCACCGAGTGGCTGCCCACGATGGCCAGATGGGCCATGCGAAGCCTTTTGGGACTCCCCTCCTCAACAATGGACATCCTGGCAACCAGCTCCGGTTCATCCGGATACCGCTGCTTCACCTGCTCAAGGAAACAGCGGTTGATCTCAAAGATAATCTCAAGGTGACGGGGCAAAAGCCGCCCCACCATCTCAACGGGCCAGGTTTCAAGGGCTTCGGGCAGCACCGTGTGATTGGTGTAGGCAAATGTTTTGACACATATTTCCCACGCCCTGTCCCAGGAGAGGGACTCCTCGTCCATGAGAAGGCGCATGAGTTCAGGCACGGCAATGGCCGGGTGGGTATCGTTGAGCTGAATGGCCACAAAATCGGGAAACCGGTCAAATTGCTGATTCTGTTTTTTGTAACGCTGGAAAATATCCTGGAGGGTGGCCGAGACAAAAAAGTATTGCTGACGAAGGCGAAGCATCCTCCCCTTTTCCAATTCGTCGGAGGGATAGAGCACCTTGGAGATGGTCTCGCTCACCACCTTGTTTTCAACGGCACCTATGTAATCGCCCCGGTTGAAAAACTCCAGGTCAAACTCCCGGCTGGATTTTGCGATCCAGAGCCGCATGTTGGTAACAAACCCGTCCCTGTAACCCGGCACCAGAATATCGCAGGCCATGGCCATGACGCTCTCATCCCCTTCCCACCGGTACCGGGTGGCCCCCACCACATCGGTGTAACTCGTGGAACGGCCGAAAAACTGCACCTTGTAAAGCCGGTCCCGGCGCTTGATATCCCAGGGATTGCCCCGGCGCATCCAGTTATCGCTCTGTTCCCGCTGATACCCGTTGTCAAGGATCTGGTGAAAGATGCCGTAATCGTAACGGATGCCGTAGCCGTACCCCGGCAGCCTCAGCCGTGCCATGGAATCCATATAGCAGGAGGCAAGGCGCCCAAGCCCTCCGTTTCCAAGACCTGCATCCCACTCCTCCTCCTCAATGTTATCCAGGTCAAACCCCATGGCGGCAAGGGTCGTGTCGGCCTCCTCCTCCATGCCGAGGCTGATGAGGTAATTTCTCAGAAACCGGCCCGGCAGAAACTCCAGGGAGAGGTAGTAGACCCGCTTGCACAGACTGTCGGAGCAGGCCTGCTGGGTCTTGATCCACTGGTCAATGAGCCGTTCCCGGACGCTGTAGGCAAGCCCTGTAAAACTGGAATAAATGCTCTGGCGGGCAGGATCGTCGCCCAGGGTGGAGAGGATGTGACGGGAGATATCCTGTTCAAGGCTACCACGCAGAGCCCCCCTCTCCTGATCGGTTGGATTCAAGGATCTGGAACGAGGAGCCATTTTCATCCTCCTGAAATCACGAAAAAAGATTGGATATTGGCGCTGGATTATCCACAATAATATCGAACAACCCCTGGGAAGTCAACGCTGGATCCCCCCATGGGGGGATGAAAACATTTTTTTGTCATGGAGGCCAAATTGTGATATACTTCCTGGCTTGTGATGTCGCACCAAGGACATTGCCAAACGTTATTCGATAAATGATTACAATTAAGGTAAAGACACCTTTTTCAAGCAGGGGAGCCCTATGTCAGAACAAAAAATCTTCGATAATGAACAATACCTGAAAGAGCAGGCCGCAGAAATCAGAAAGCGCATCAAACAATCCGGCGATAAGCTCTACCTGGAATTCGGAGGCAAGCTCCTGTTTGACTACCATGCTGCAAGGGTGCTGCCCGGGTATGACCCCAACATCAAGATCCGGTTACTCCAGGAGCTCAAGGACCAGGCAGAGGTGTTGATCTGCATCTATGCAGGGGATATTGAACGCAAAAAGATCCGGGCCGATTTCGGCATCACCTATGAGACAGACATCCTGAAGATCATCGACGACCTCAAGCGCTGGGAGGTGAAGGTGAGGGGCGTCATCATCACACGGTTCGAAAACCAGCCGGCTGCCGTGATATTCCGAAACAAGCTCAAGATGCGGGACATCAACGTCTACACCCACTACTACACCAAGGGGTATCCCACGGATGTGGATCTCATCGTCAGCGAGGAGGGGTACGGTGTCAACGACTACATCGAAACCGAGAGTCCCCTGGTAATCGTAACGGGTCCCGGACCGGGCAGCGGGAAGATGGCCACCTGTCTTTCCCAGCTCTACCACGACCACCGCCACGACATCCAGGCGGGATATGCCAAGTTCGAGACCTTTCCCGTGTGGAATCTCCCCCTGAAACACCCGGTCAACGCCGCCTATGAGGCGGCCACGGCCGACCTTGCCGATGTAAATATGATCGACCCGTTTCACCTGGAGGCCTACGACACCAAATCAGTCAACTACAACCGGGACGTGGATGTTTTCCCAGTCCTGAAACGCATCCTCGAGAGAATCACTGGAGACGACTCCTGCTACCGCTCCCCCACGGACATGGGGGTCAACCGGGTGGGGTTCGCCATTGTGGACGATGAAGGCGCCCAAAAGGCATCAAAGCAGGAGCTGATCCGTCGCTACCTAAGGTATCGATGCGAATACACCCTGGGACTTGCTGACAAGGAGACCCTGCAGCGGGCGGAGCTTTTGATGAAGGAGTTCAACCTCTGCGCCGAAGACCGTCCGGTTGTGGCGCCTGCCAGGCGTTGTGCCGACGAGGCCAAGACCGATCCCCGCCTGGGAAGCGAAGGCGTGTTTTTCGGTGCAGCCATCCAGCTCAGGGACGGCACCATCATCACGGGCAGCAACTCGCCCCGCATGCATGTGGCCTCCAGCGCCATCATCCGGGCCCTCAAGCATCTGGCCGGCATTCCCAATAAGATCCAGCTCATGCCCCAATCCATCTGCGATTCGGTCACCAGCATGAAGACAGACATCCTCGGCGAAAAGAGCATGAGCCTTGATCTCCAGGAGACCCTCATCGCCCTTGCCATCAGCGCCACAAGTAACCACGCCGTCCATCTTGCCATGGAGGGGCTCAAGGAGTTCAGGGGCTGCGAGATGCACATGACCCACATGCCCACCCCAGGGGATGAAGAGGGCATCAGGCGACTCGGGGTAAACCTCACCACAGATCCGGTGTTTGCATCAAGCGATCTCTATACCATGTAAAGAGCAACCGCTATGGAGGCAGGATCTCCCCTGCCTCCCCCGGATAAAAAGTCTCCTGTATCCCGGCATTACAATTACACAGTAAAAAAACCCCAGGGTCAGGAATCGATTGAGCGCAACGTCTCGGTCGCCTTCCTGGCCTTGTCCAGATACCCCCTGATCTCAGAATCGTCCGGGGCAAGAGTAAGCGCCTCCTCCCACATCCCAATGGAAGCCTCTATATCTCCCTGGCCAAAAAGACGGAGCCCCTGGTTAACAAGAAGCCTGACCAGCTGTTCTTTGATTTCGCCATGGGAAGGAACGATTCCAAGCCCCTCTCTCCAGAAACTCTTTGCAAGTTCCAGCTCCCCCCTATTAAAATAAGAGCGACCAAGGGCGAAAAAGTAATCCGCCCGGATGAGGGCTTCCGGCGATGGAGGAGACGTTTTTGAAATAACCTCTGGAATGGGCTTTTCAATAGTGATGGCATCAAGGGCCCTGCGAAGCTTGAGGGAGGGAGCATGACCCGGGTAGAGGTCCAGCGCCTTGTCAATTTCCAGCCGGGCCGCCTCCTTGTCCCCTTTCACCAGGGCGATGATCGCCTTTTGAAAATACCACTGAACAGTCACAAGACGGTCATTGATGCGCCAGAGCAGCCGCCTGGTCTCCAGCTCTTCAAGGAGTTTAGGGTCTGCAGCAAGCAGGGCGGTCAACGCCTCGGGATAGCGTTTCTGCCGGTAGAGGGACCCGGCGATATCGGGAACAGGCCTCTCGTCCCGGGGTTGCAGAATAACCGGACCCCGGTTCCAGGCACAACCGCCCGCCGTCACCAGCATCAAGAGCAACAAAGCAAAGCGCACCATCAGGCGACCCCAACCACGCAGGGAGCAGTCTCCCGGGAAGGCGGTTCCCCATCATAGACCCACACCCTGCCCCGGCTGGTGATCTGAAGCCGATTGTCCAGGGCTTCACGGCTTTCGAAACCTTTTTGGGCCGCCAGGAAAAAATCCACGATTTCCGGATCAAACTGCCGCCCCTTCTCCTCCTGAATAATTGAAAGGGCGCGATCCTCGCTGAGATGTCGCCGATAGGGACGGTTGGAGGTCATGGCATCGTAGCTGTCGGCCACGGCCAGAATCCTTGCCTCAACGCTTAACGCCTCTCCGGAAAGGCCCTTGGGATACCCCGTGCCGTCAAAACGCTCATGGTGGGCGACGATGATCTCCCGCACCTCGGCGAGAAAAGTTGCAGGCTCCAGAATCTGCCAGGCGATCACGGGATGGCGGGCGATGTGGGCAAACTCCTCGTCGGTGAGTCGCCCCGCCTTGCAGAGCACCTCATCGTCCACTCCGATCTTGCCAAGATCATGGAGCTGGCCGGCCAGCATCAACAGGTTGACGCGATCCTCCTCCATGCCCATCTCCCGGGCGATCTTTTCAGCATAATAGGCCACCCGGTCACAATGGCCCCGGGTATAGGGGTCCTTTGCCTCAACAGCCCCGGTAAAGGCCATCACAGACTGAAGGTATCCATCCTGAATCTGCCGGTTGGCCAGCTCAAGTCCCCGGAGCATCTGATTGAACACCCCGCCAAGACGCCGAATCTCCTCACCGCCCTCCTCTTCAACCCTGACGGTGAGATCCCCCTGCCCCACCCGGACCGCGGCCCGGGCAAGATCTTCAAGGGGCCCCAGCAACCGCCTTACGATACGAACGGTTATCACACAACCAAGGCTGGTTAACCCCAGGACAGCGGCCACCAGCCCGAACTTAACCGTGTTGATGCGATCAAACACCGGTGAGAGGGTAAAGGTCAACATGCTATAGCCGATGGTCTTGGCATCGATGACAATGGGATCCACCTCGGTAAGCTCATAATCCTGGTAAAGATGCTGGGTTCCCCTGCCCTTTCCCCCTGGCAGAAGCAGTGCACCGATATTAGTGATATCCGAATGAATAATGGCCTTGCCCTCGTGGTCCAGTATGGCTGCGGAAAGCACCAGGGGATTGTTGAGTTCGGTGGAGAGCAGAACGCTCAGCTGCATCTGGTCCCTGGCCAGAAGGGGAGCTGCGGCATTAACCGAAAGATTTCTGGCATGGGTGGCTGCATTCTCCCGGGCCTGGTTGATCAGCGTCATTTTGTGATGATTGCCGAAGGCAACACTGGCCAGCACGGAAAGCACAGCGGTGATACTACAAAAGAGCGCGCTTAACTTGAACGTTGTCGTCTTAAAAACTATCAAAATAACCTACCTGGATCGTATAAACCGGATCGTCTTTAAATTCAGGTACTTTTATAGTTATTCTATCGCCGTGTCAAGGGAAAAACCTTACCATTCTTTTAAAGGAATGCGATAACTGTAATTCCTATAGTTATCCGCACATAGGGGGAGACGGCCATGGCCGTGGGAAGGGAAGTTATCCCCGGGGAGGCATTCTCCCCGGGAATATCGTCGATGCGCTTACATCAAAGCGCTGTTAAGCATGAGATGGCAGATGATACTCGCCACGTACCCCAGTGCGATCACCGGTGTCCACTTGAGGTGGGCCCCAAAGGTGTAGGTTCCCCGGGCGGTTCCCATGAGCGCGACACCTGCGGCCGACCCGACGGCCAGCATGCTGCCGCCGGTGCCTGCGGTGAGGGTCACAAGAAGCCACTGGCCATGGGACATGGTCGGATCCATGGTCAGGACGGCATACATCACCGGGATGTTATCCACGATGGCCGACAGCACCCCAACCAGGGCGTTGGCCCAGGTCGCACCAAGATCGGTGTACATGAATTTGGAAACGGATGCCAGGTAGCCGAACTGGGCAAGCCCACCGACACAGAGGATAACACCGTAGAAGAACAGAAGCGTATCCCACTCCGCCCGTGAGATCTTTTTCATGATATCAAAGGGTGAGAACTCCCCTCCATTGCCGTTGCAGTCCCGGTCCCTGACCCCCAGGATGGAATCATACTTTAGTGACCGGTTCTCATGGCGCTTGATGTGGTAGGCGTAAAGTCCCAGATAACTGAGACCGAACATCATGCCGGCAGCCGGGGGAAGATTAAGAAAATTGTGAAAACTGACGGCTGTCACGATGGTGGCAAGGAAGAGCCCCATGATGACCCGGGCACCGTACTTCATGGTGACCTCTTCGTCCAGGGCCTCAGGCACATCTTTGTCCACGAACAGGCTCATGATCACTGCCGGAACCAGCCAGTTCACCAACGAGGGGATAAAGATTACAAAAAACTCGGTAAAGGCGACCTTGCCCTTCTGCCACACCATGAGGGTGGTGATATCGCCAAAGGGGGAAAACGCACCCCCGGCATTGGCGGCAACAACGATGTTGATGCAGGCAATGGCGATGAAGGCTTTATTTTTCCCGCCCACGGCCATGGCCACGGCACCCATGAGAAGGGCGGTGGTGAGGTTGTCTGCCACAGGAGAGATGACAAAGGCAAGGACACCCGTGATCCAGAAGATCTTCCTGAGGGAAAATCCCCGGGAGACCAGAAAGGACCGGAGGCGCTGGAACACGTTTCTCTCCTCCATGGCGTTGATATAGGTCATGGCGGCCAGCAGAAATAAAAACAATTCCGCATACTCCAAAAGGCTATGTTTGATGGCATCATGGGCCGTGTGAACATCTCCTACCCCTGCATAGGCAAGGGAAACCAGGATCCAGATCGCCCCTGCGGCAAACAGAACAGGCTTGCTTTTTCTCAGGTGAATGTTGTTCTCAAGGGGAACCAGGGAATAGGCCCCGACAAAAATAATTACGCCAAGATACCCGTAAAGGGTGGAGGTGAAGTCGACGACAGCGGAGGTGGCCCCTCCGCTGGCAATTGCGGCAGCCGGCAGAAGTAAGAGCAGAGACAAAAGCCCTGCCAGGGTCGATATTTTTTTAAATGTGTTCATGGTCCTGTTATTAGTCCTTTTTTTCTTTGATGATATTCTCTAAGCCGTATCCCCCGGTTGCACCATCATCCCCGGCCGGCAAAACGTCCCCATTATTCATGGGGGCGCCACACCCATCAAAACCATGGACCCCCTATCCGTTTTTATGGTAAGGTCCCCCAGGTTAACCTGCTCGTTAACGAACAGATGGAGGCGGATAATAATATTATGAGATATTTCGGTCAAATAGATAATATAGTAACAACCATTCGAAAAAAGCGAAGATAAACCATGGAATGGCTCAATTATCATCATCTTTTCTATTTCTGGACCGTAATGCGGGAGGGAAGCATTACCGCGGCCTGCAATAAGCTGAGCCTTGCCCAGTCAACGGTGAGCGCACAGCTGGGCAAGCTTGAGGAGTCCCTTGGGGGAAAACTGTTCAACCGCCAGGGACGATCCCTGGAGGCCACGGACCTGGGACAGCTGGTGTACCAATATGCCGATAAGATCTTTCCCCTGGGCCGGGAATTGATGGACCAGATCCACAACCGCCCGGTGATCGGCCCCCTCTCCCTCAAGGTGGGCATCGTTGACCTGCTTCCCAAACTCATGGCCAGGAAACTCCTGGAACCCGCCCTTTCCCTGGACAAAAAAGTGCGCCTTACCTGCCACGAGGGAAAGGAGGAGGACCTTCTGGCAGAGCTTGCCCTGCACAACCTGGACCTGGTCCTGGCCGACGCCCCCATTCGGTCCGGGCTCAGCATCAAGGCCTACAACCATTTCCTGGGGGAATGCGGGATCACCTTCTTTGCCGTGGAAGGGCTTGCAAAGGATTTGACAAAAAACTTTCCCGCCTCCCTGGACAACGCCCCCATGCTCATGCCCATGGCCATGACCATGCTCAGGTGTGCCCTGGACCAGTGGTTTGAAACCCTCTCCATCCAGCCGGTGGTGGTTGCGGAATTTGAGGACAACGCGCTTTTAAAAGTGTTCGGACAGGCTGGGGACGGAGTGTTCGTGGCACCGACCATCATCGAATCCGAGATCAGAACCCAGTACCAGGTGGAGATCATTGGCCGATGCGACACCATCAAGGAGCGTTTCTACGCCATCTCGGTGGAGCGGATACTGAAGCACCCTGCGGTGGTTGCCATAACCGACATCGCCCGTCATTCGTTCTTCTCCCCTGCAAAGGAAAGTTCCGCCAGCAAAGGGTAACAACAGGAAATCGCGCTTTTTCGCTGTTGATAAAAACCGTTTTTTATGTAAGTCTCCTTTCTATCGCAGACCCGGTAGTACCTGTTCTTAATGACGATTAGAAAGGGGTGCCCATGGTGAATGAGAACGGAAAAACTTTCCTGACCGAGCAGGAGGCCAAAACAGCTGTGGAGATCGACTTCCAGCAGTACGGCCCCCAGCCCCGGCTGTTCCGCGACCTCTCCCCCCTCATCCTGGGCAGCAGGGCCATTGTCCTGGATCAGGGAAAACATGCCGGTGTCTGGATCAAGAGGGGCCGGAAAAACAATCTGAAACAGATCCGCGACAATGAGCTGGGCAACCATTTGTGCCGTACCCTGCAAACCAACACCTACCCCCTGCCGATCCTGGCCGAGATCTGCACCCGGACCTTCCAGGTACGGGCCTGTCCGGGTCCCAATCCCTGCGACACCAAACAAGGCATCTGGGTCGAATCCGACATGGGCAGCTTCCACTGCAGCCAGTGCGGCGATTGCTGCCGGAACCTGACCTTCCATGACGACTGCACAGAACAGGACTACAACAGATGGCAGCGCCTTGGCCTTACCCACATCCTTTCGCGGGTAAGGGCCCTTGAAACCAACGGCAAAACCACCGGGTACAAGATCTGGGTGGAACCCGGCACCAGCCACCTGTCAAATGTCTGCCCCTGGCTCAAGGAGATCCCCGGAGAGAACCGCTGGACCTGCATGATCCAGGATGTCAAACCCGAAATATGCACACAGTATCCCTTTACCCGCAAGCATGCCCTCATGACCGGATGCAGGGGAACATTTTAACAAAAAATAAATTTTTAATCAGGAGGACAAAATGAAACAACTTGCATTTATCACAGCCTTTATCTTTTGTATGACAGCGGGGATTGCCACGGCAAAGGACAGCCCGTGGGAGACCCGGCTGCCGTTTAAAAAAGGCACCATCCTATACAAAATCACGGGAAGTCAAAACGGCACCGAGACCCTTTATATCAAAGATTACGGCCGCACCACGGCACGACACCAGACCGTATCCATGAACCTCTTTGGCATGAAACAAACCACCGAAGAGATCGAAATCACCACACCGGAATGGATATACAATGTGGATCTTGCGGACCAAACCTGCGAAAAATCCGCGAACCCCACTAAATATATGGTAGCCGAGTTCAACAAGCTTTCAAAAAAAGATAAAAAAAAGATACTCAGAAATACCGAAGAGCAGGGCAGCCAGATGATCGAGGGGATGAACGGCTCCATTCAGATAAAAGGGGCCAAGGTTCTCGGGTATACCTGTGATGTGGTGTCTGTCATGGGGGCGAAGACCTATTGTTTTACCGGCACCTCAGTCGTGCTGAAGTCCGAGGCAGACATAATGGGGATGAAAATTACGTCCACGGCAACCGACATTCAAAAAGGACAACCCGCTGCAACCCATTTCCAGGTGCCACCAGGGATCCAGGTCCACCACAACACCCAGGCCGACGCAATGGCAAAAGAGATGGCCCAGGCCACCATCCAGCACCTTTTGGGCAATACCACCGCGAGCCCCCGGGCAGATCAGCAGCAGCGGAACAAGGCGATCCAGGAGGATATGGAAAATAATCCCGGAGAAAATATGCCTGACATGCAGCAGATGATGGATATGATGAAACAGTTTGGCAAAGAAAACTAAACCGGCAGATTCAAAAACACCCCCAAAGCCCGGGTTCCGGACTTGGGGGTGTTTTTTTTGCTACGGTTTTCAATCACTCAAAGGAAACGCCCTGTGTTGAAATCCATCGTAAACCGGCGACATACTGAAAAAATGGGGATCAAACACCGGATTTCCGGTTGCATCCATGAGGATTGTACCGGATTCGCCAAGGGGAAGCATGCTCTCGATGCGAACCGGACCCGAAGCCCCCATTTCAACGCAGTGGGCATAGGTTGACCTGGAGGAGGTCGGAATCGAGTGAACGGCTCCGAGCATCTCATGCTTATAGGTGATCTCCCCCCGTTTTGACTCCCCCCATGGCCTGTCCCCCAGATCCACCAGGGCTTTATCCAGGGCAGCAACAATGATATCGCCTGCTGTCTGGGGAGCGGTGCCGTCTACTTTATTTTCAAACCAGCTGTAGAGATTTGTTATACTGGTGGCATAGCCGGGAAGTCCGTGGAGAAGCACATTGAACAAAACAATGTTACTCTCGCCTGAACCCAGCTCATCCTCAAAGGTCATGGCCAACACGTTACAAATCCACTGGTTCATCAAAATCCATGCATCGGAGCGGTCTGTTCCACCGGCCCACCGGGCACTGCCGCCCTCAACAAAATGGCCGTCCCAATTGTCCAGGATCGACAGGGCCGCGGTGCGGTTAAGGGTGGGAGCCGCCTGGACCGCAGCTGTAAAGTCGTTTTTAACAAAAAGCCAGGGGTTTCCCCCATCCCCATAGGTGTCGTTGTCAGAGGAGAGAAACGGGGTTCTTATTGAATCGGTGGTGGCGATATAGAGCGCCAGATCCCGCACATCTTCAAAGGTGAGGTTATCATGGGTGGCAAGATAATTTTCAAGCACATGGGCCCTGTGAAAAGGCCCGAAATAGTAGGAAGGGTTATTTGCCGAATTTGCATAGGCCTGGCTGGACCGGCTGTTCCAGCCGCTGTAGAACCCCCTTGGGGCATTACGGCCCGTGGAGATCGGCTTATAGCTCAAGGGTTCCGGCCATTGTATGGCCTGGGGAAACAATGGATTCGCCCCGGGGGACCGAACCGGGTCATAGCCTGACATCCAGTAGGCGATATTGCCGTCACGGTCTGCATAGCAATAGTGCTGGGACAGGGTCACCCTGGAGATGGCATCTCCAAATTGATCCATGTTTGTAGCCCTTGCGATATCAAGGTAGGCCCTGATAATCTGAAACTCTTTCCCCCAGTGGGAATATTTCCATGAAATAACCGGCTCACTGTTTATCACGGGTCCGTTGAGGGTCCGGTATACGGGCAGAGCCACATCTTCCTGGCCGGCCACCTTGATCACCTCGGTTCTGTGGAGAAACATGGTGGACGGATCATCAATAAAATAGTCCAGGGTATGGGCATGGCCGACCTGCATGGACCAGGCGTGGTGGGGGGTGCGCCCAATGACGATGGCCGGCATTCCTGGAATTGTCATGCCCGAAATATTCAATCCCCCAGCCTTGAGTGATCCCTCGGTCACGATGGAGGGAACGGAAAAGTCAAAGGCGTGGTCCATCTGGGGACCGGAGTAGAGGATTGGATTTCCGGATGCTGTTTTATCTCCTGAGACAACCCAGGCGTAGCTTCCCATTTTCACATAGGCGTTTATTTTTTTCAGGTTTGCGATGATCTCTTTCTGTTTCTGCCTCATTTTGGTTGAGATGGCGGTATAGTCATAGACATTTCCAGCAAGGATCTTGTCCATATATGAGGGGAACCGCGGCGCCGCTTTTGGGGACGCCATCCGGCTTTTTGCTCCCTTTAGCGATGATGCGGCCAGTGCTCCATCCGCAATATAGGTAACCGCATCCGGATCTTCATTCCACCTGAGATCCTTGAACATCATTTGAAAGTCATCCGGAAATTGCGCCCCTAATTTCTGATAGAGTGCCAGGTTATCTATCTGCCCCCGGCTGGTTGCCTCACCGTCGAAGAATCGCAGCATGTTTGTTGCCCAGGCCAATACATCCACATAACTCCAGTCCGCCGGGTAATAGTCGATTCCCAGCTGTGCCCCCATGGCTTTGAACTCAAAGGGAAGAAGGGTCCGGTCTTTTTTAACCTCGGCAATCCTGCGATTAAAGCCTGCCACATAACCGTTGATGACATCTTTGGATTCCTGGTCAAGGGCTGCGAATCCGTCCTGGTACTCCTGCAGAGAATACCCGGTTGTACGGACCTGGATATCATTGTCTATAAAATCCGGACCGAATATCTCTGACAGGGTCCCCCGCCCCATGCGTCTGTATTTTTCAGCCTGCCACAGCCTGTCCGTGGCAACGGCATACCCGGCAGCCTCAAAAACATCGTACATGGGAGCTGCATCATCGCCGTTGATATACCAGACCCCTTTATCATCCCGGGTGGTAGTGATGGGGTTAAAAATGTTTTTAATACCGGCCGCCCAATTAAATGCGCCGGCCAAATCCACAGCCAAAAATAATAGAGTAAAGGACAATACAAGAACAAACAGGGAGGTGCGAAGCCGTTTAATAGCATGAATCATGGTAATCTCCTTGTATAAGGGTTTAGAAACCAAATGACACGCCAAGAACCACGGGAATGCTCCAGGATGAATCAGCATCGGAGTAGACGGCCAGGGAGGATGAGGGAGAGTCAAGGTAACGGGCCCGTATTTCGAAAAAGACCCCCAAATTGTTGAAGAGGTATTCAATGCCCATGCCGGCGTCAGCCATAAACTCCCAGGAACTGTCCCAGTATTCGATGGATGAGCCAAGGTATGAGATATCTACGGAACTGAGCTTTGCAAAACCGATATCTGCCCTCAGGTATGGATTCCACCCTGTTTTCCTGGGGCGAATATGATACTTGCAGCCAAGATAAACAGGAACAATATCAAGACTGTCAAATGAAATATCCTGATCTGTTTCCCCTGAATGGTGCTCATACCCTATGCCGCCGAGGAGGCTGAACCCGGAGCAGACTCTGTAGGCGCCTTCCAGGGCGATTGAAAAACCTGTTTCAAAGGCATCGTTATAATCCGGAACATCGTCACCACTGCCGGCACTGCCGGAGACAAATGGAACCACCTGCCCGGCAAGACGAAGGGAAAATGGCGATTCTCCAGCCAGGACCTGACCCGAAAAAACACACAGAAGAGCAACAACTGCAAATGGAAGAAAAATGAATCGCTTCATGAACACTCCTTTTTTGTCTGATCTCTTTGGTTGTTTCCTAACGATTTGCCTGTTGCGTTTTGTTCAGCAACAGATACAAGGGTAAGCTACTTAACTGGAGTATCGGTATCAACTTCTTGTGTCAAGCCCCAATACAAAAATCATTTTTGAAAATTTCATTTTGTTGTTGACATGGAACTCTTTTAGGGCTATAAACCCTCGAATCGAATGCACGGATTGTTCAAGAACAAACCGGTGATCGACAAACAAGTTAAAATGCCGAAGTGGTGGAATTGGTAGACACGCACGCTTGAGGGGCGTGTGGGGCGACCCGTGGGAGTTCAAATCTCCCCTTCGGCACCATTAATATAAAAGCCATTAAGATGAAAAACATCTTAATGGCTTTTTTTGTTTGCAGTGCTCCCTCTCCAATAGCCCATCAGGAACAACAGGAGCAAAGAACGTCTTCTCAAAAAAAGAAAAGCCCCTGAACAGTTACCTGTCCAGGGGCCATATCTTCACAGTCACCAAAATGACTCTTTAGACTAAATAAAACGGTTAACTAGAGCACTGTCACATTTGTTGCAGCAGGACCCTTCTGGCCGTCTTCGATATCAAAGGAAACGCGGTCCCCTTCGTTCAAAGATTTAAAACCTGTTGCATTGATGCCGGTGTGATGTACAAATACATCATTTCCGCCTTCTTGTTCAATAAATCCAAAACCTTTTGAGTCGTTAAACCATTTTACGATACCATTAGCCATGTTGGCAATCTCCTGTAATAAAAAAATAATACCAGTTTCTAACGTTGAGGGTAATACCACTTTCGGGGAATATACACCTTTGAAATGAAACCTAAGTGCTGCACACATATCAGCACAATTTCGAACACTCTATACGCATGCCGACAAGAAGTCAAGCACTAAATGTATTTTTATTTTCAATTAATAAAGACACTTAGAAATACGTGGCATGAAAACCGGGGATTATGGTATGTCTTGGCAAGGCACCAGCCCCATTTACTCAAAGGGACACCTTGGTATCGATGGCAAAATACAGATACCATGGATATAGAGATCAATCACTTCAGGACACGTCGTCCCGAAGAATCAGGAGGATAAAATGTCAGAGACCGTAAAATCCCGAAACCAGGTCCCAAAATCAGATCAATGGAACCTGGGTCAGCTCTTTGCCAGTGCAGATGCCTGGGAACAGGCTTTTACAGAATATGAGACCCAAATTTCCCGGATCAGTCAATTCCAGGGCACCCTGGGGCGATCCGCCCGGGACCTGAAGGCCTGCCTGGATTTTATGGACCGGCTGGACCAACTGGATGAACGTCTCCACTACTACGCCCTGCTGCGGCTGAGCGAAGATGCAGGCGATTCAGACAACCAGAAGCGAAGCAGCCGGTACATGAACCTGGCCACAAAGGCCCAGGGAGAGGCCAGCTACCAGAAAACCGAAATCCAGGCCATCGATGAAAAAACCATGGCCGATTTTCTGGCCGATCCTTTGCTTTCAACCCATAGGATATCTCTTGAAAAACTGCTGAGGTTCAAGCCCCATATCCTCACCCAAGCCGAGGAAAAACTCCTGGCACTCCAGGCAGAATCGGCTGCGGCCGTATCAAAGACCTTTTCAGCCCTGACCGACGTGGATATGGATTTCGGCACCATTGACACCCCGGATGGCCCCAAACCCCTTAGTCAATCCAGCTTCAGCCAGTTTCTCCTCTCTCCGGACCGGAATTTGCGAAAAAACGCCTACCAGCAGTTTTACGGTGTCTTTGACGGACACAAAAACACCCTGGCATCCCTTTATGAAGGAAGCATTCGCCGGGACGTCTACCTGGCAAAGATAAAAAACTATCCATCGGCCCGGGCCAAGGCGCTTTTTCCGGACAAGGTCCCGGAAAAAGTCTATGACAATCTGGTAACACGGGTCCGGCACCACCTGCCGGCCCTGCACAGCTACTATGCCTTGCGAAAAAAAATCATGGGCCTTGGGGAGCTGCGCCACTACGACGTATATGCTCCCCTGGTTTCAGACGTGACCATCAGCCACACCTATGAAGAAGCCGTCCATGAGATCATCGAAGCCCTGAAGCCCCTGGGAAGAGAATATGGTGCTTACCTGCAACAAGGACTCCTCGGCACCTGGGTGGACAGGTATGAAAACAAGGGAAAGCGGTCCGGGGCCTTTTCCGCAGGCTCTTATAACGGAGAGCCCTACATCCTGATGAACTACAAAGAGGATGTGCTGAGGGACGTGTTCACCCTGGCCCACGAAGGCGGCCATTCCATGCACTCCTGGTACAGCGTCAAGAGCAACCCGTTTTCCCACTACAACTACACAATCTTTGAAGCCGAAGTGGCCTCGACCTTTAACGAACAGCTGCTGTTTCATCACATGATGAAAAAAAACACGGATAAGACCGTTCAGGCCTATCTGATAGGCAAGCAGATCGACGACATCCTGGCAACGGTCATGCGTCAGACCATGTTCGCCGAATTCGAAACAGAGACACACCGCCGGGCAGAGGCAGGCGAATCCCTGTCCCTGGACGACTTCCGGGCAATCTACCGGGGCCTGCTGACCGACTATTTTGGACCGGAGATGGCACTGGAAGAGGTCAGCGACCTGGAAGGACTGCGGATCCCCCACTTTTACAGGGCATTCTACGTCTACAAATATGCCACAGGCCTGTCCGCTGCCATCGCCCTGTCCCGGCGTGTACTGAACGGCGGCGACAGCGAGCGGAAGGACTATCTGAACTTCCTCAAGTCCGGAGGCTCCAAGTACCCCCTGGAATCCCTGGCACTGGCCGGTGTGGACATGGGCGAGACTGACCCCATTGACGATGCCCTGTCCCTGTTCACCGATCTGGTGGCTCAACTGGAATCCATCACCCGGAACTCCGATGAGTAAATGACTCTTCTGTTTCAGCTTTTCCGGCATCACGAGTTTATTTTTTGCTACTGCCAATGAAACGGTAAATGGCCGCACCAAGCAGGCCGCCGACAATCGGTGCCACCCAGAAAAGCCAGAGCTGGACAATCGCCCAATCCCCTGCGAAAACAGCTACCCCCGTGCTGCGCGCGGGGTTTACGGAGGTATTGGTCACAGGAATGCTGATCAAATGGATCAAGGTGAGACAGAGGCCGATGGCGATGGGAGCAAACCCCTGGGGTGCACGCGGGTCGGTGGCACCAAGAATGACCAGAAGAAACATCATGGTCATGACAATCTCACAGACCAGGGCGGCAAACAGGGAATATCCACCAGGGGAATGGACACCGTAACCATTTGATGCGAAACCTGCGGACAGGTCAAAGCCGGCCTGTCCGCTGGCAATGAGGAAGAGAACGCCACCGGCAAAAATGGCGCCCAGAACCTGGGCCACGATGTACGGCAGAAGTTGGTTTGCCGGAAACCGGCCGCCTGCCCAAAGCCCCACAGAAACTGCCGGATTAAGGTGGCAGCCGGATATGTGTCCAATGGCGAAGGCCATTGTCAGTACTGTCAGTCCAAAAGCAAGGGAAACGCCAAGCAAGCCAATGCCGACATTAGGAAAAGCTGCGGACAGCACGGCACTGCCGCATCCGCCAAGTACCAGCCAGAATGTCCCGATAAATTCAGCACCATACTTTTTCATACTCTTCTCCTTTTACTTATTACAGCATTAATGTGAGTAATATGAAACGTTATTGAAGCGTTCTTTGAAAAGCCGAAAGAATCTAACAGACCTTGTGCTACCGACGGCACCGGGTGGGTAATAAAATGATTTTTGTGTCCGGTTCCCCCTCCCGGACACTTTACTTTTTCATATTGCAATACGGAGAAAATCCGGATGGTTTAACCATAGGAAGGAACCGGCTGTGAATCCTGGAAAGAGAGAAGATCCAAATAGGCCTGGTATGCATTTGAAAGCCTGCTTGAAAACACATCCACCATCCTCCGCATGATTTTAAGCCCGACATCCGGATGCTGCTTGAAAATCTTCTCCAGTTGTCTCTTTTTGATCTTAACAACCTTTAAATCCGTAACGCTGATTCCGGAAGCCGTGTATTTGCCTGACTCTGCCAGACTGGACCAGCCGAATAAGGTTCCGGGATCTGTCAGACTAAAGGTCAGGGAACTTCCATCCTCAACCTCCAGCTTGAGGGTCCCCTCTTCTATGATATAGAGCGCCTCTGCATTCTCCCCCCTTTTGAACAATGTGGTTCCCGGTTCAAAAGACTCTCCAATGCAGCTCTCTGTTATCTGCTCCATCACGGCAAAATCTATTCCCTTAAAAAGGTCTATCTCTTTTGCAATCATTTCCCATCTCCCTTTGTTCATCTCCGTGCCAGTTTATTCGCTTCACAAGCGAACACCTGTTGAGCCAAGCCCCCTTTCAAGCTCTGAAGAGCCTTTAAGGAGGCGTTGTATGGGAACTTTCATATACCCCTTTTGAAAAGATTTTTTCATGACACTCACACATATTTTTACGTCTATAAGGTTAATGTATGAATAAACCACAGCAAAAAGTGGAACGTGGGAAGTCCGGCGATTCATGCTCTGAGATGAATTCAGTATAGGGCAATTAACCTGGAAAAACAACAGGTTTACTGCCTCCCCCCTACCCTGAAGGACGTACACGGATTCAGGCATTTCGGCAGTGTCAGCAGCAGCCATCGCCACAGGAGGCGTTCTCTTTTCCTTTTATCCAGACCTGGATAATATAGATGGCTCAGCCCACCCCCGGACTGACGGATATTGCACCGGAAGGACAGTTGTTCACACAGGCCCCGCACTCCATGCATGCATTCAGATCAACAATCGAGGCCCTGTTCTGCTTCATTTCAAAAACAGCGTGGGGACAAACTTCAGTGCAGAGGCTGCAACCGATACATTTTTCTTCGTCAAGTACCAGGGTTGCTACGTTATCCAGATATCGCAACTCTTTCATGGGTACCCCCTTCAGAGTCTCATTTAAATGCGGAACAGATCCAAAGACCGGTGGACACCGCCAGGGCTGCCACCTGCACAGGGATAAACCGCTTCATCTCTTTTTCAACCCCGGATGGGGACGTAAATGGGGTCGTTCCTGTAAAATTCATGGCAAGATAGGAGCTGATGACCAGGCTGAACAGAAAAAGAGCCCCAGACCCGGCCATCCCGTTGATGGCCGGTGAAACCGCAACCATCAGGAGTATGGCAAAGACACTTCCGGTAATGATCCCTTTGGCGGCAAATTCTCTGAATGGAATATAGGGCAGCAATACCGGTGTGACAAATCCACCTGAGAATATGCCTGTAGCAAGGGCCAAAACAGAGAGCAGGCCCCTCTCCCAGGCCCCGGAGAAAGAAAACCCGCCCGGCCCCAAGCCTGAAACGACGAACAGGACAAGGGATGTAATACAGGCCGGCTTAAGCGCATTTTTAATCTCCACCGGGGTCAGGATAAACCGCTCATAGAGAGTAAAGGAGACCTGCCGCATCTTTTGGTCAGCCCTTCGGTTGTTTTTAAAAAAGGCCGGGATATCTCTGGCCCGGATCGGGCCGTATACGACCCTGAATCCGGACTGTTTTTTAACATCCACAGCTGATACACCCGTCGCGCCAAGCTGGGGAACAATGACCCGTTTATGATCCACAATCTTTTCAAGGGAGCAGTCCTCAATTCTTTTCACAAGCTCCCGGGTTGAAAAGGTCCCCTTTCCTGCCGCACACCAGACATTGATCCCTTTTGTATCAAGCACCAGAATCCATGCACTGGTGTGGGGAAGCGCCTTCCTCAAGTGATCAAAGGTCAATTTGAAATTTGCAGTGACAAGCACCTCAGAGGTCCTGCCCGGATTCCCAATACCATAGAGCCCAGGAGCCACCGTATAATTAAGGCGATGGATGCCCCACCGGACATGAAAGGTTGAAAAAAGGTCATCCTTTCCAAGCCCGGATTTGATGATGGGGATGGGCCCTGCATGGGTTTCGCTGAACCTTTCCACATATGAACACAGCTTAAACCCTGGCTTTTCATGATCCGCCAGGGCATCCTTGACCAGGCTTGAACAGGACGGGTCCCGCCCCTCCATGGAGGCCATGATATTGACACCCGAGGTGGACAATTTCAGGCCCTGGTGGGAAAGGTGCCCATCCTGCCCGCATCCTTTTGTTTTATCCATTGAGGTTCTCCTGGGGTTACACGCCCTGGGCATTTTCCTTTATCGTTAGCATCAGATATGGAATGTCAACAGGGCCAGCCGGAGAAATCCAAAACCGATCAGGAGGCTTTATGCACCGTCAGCTGGGGAAATGGAATGTCCCAGTTGTTTTCAGTGCAGGCATCCACACACCACCTCTGGATGGCCCTGGACAACCGGTTATACAAGGGGGCCAGTTCCCCATTGAAATCGGCAATCACCACAAGATCAAGGGAAGACCCGCCAGCCTCGGCAAATTCAACCCTGAGATTCAACATGGATTCTTCATACCCCTCTTCCGCAAGCTGGATCCGGAGATAGCTATCCAGCGTGACAAGAACCGTATTGGTGGATATGGCCTGGAGATCATAGGAGATGCCGAATGGAATTTTCACCCTGAAATTCACGGAAAGATTCAACGGGGTCTGGGCAAGGAAATCCGCGGTCGGGTAGACTTTCCTTCCACCACCGCGCATCACCAACTCCACCATTTCATGGGAGAGGCTTGTCACACACCCACGGGTGCCGTCCGCCAGGATCACCCAGTCATTTCTCTTGCAGGGAAACCATGGCTCTTTATGATGAAAGGGCCGGGAGACCTGCTCCATTAATTCTTCAATGGGCACCCTCAGGGTCACCCCAAGATACGGGTTTTCAAGCTTGGAGAACACATTGATGTTTTTAACAAGCCAGGGGACCCCTTTATAGACGATCCGCTCCCCCTCTCTGACAGCGCCGATATTGAGCATGAGACGGCTCTGGTGCCAGAATATCGGCAGGGTATTCTTGGCAGCCCACCCCACGCCGATGAGGAAAATAATGGTCAGGGAGAGCAGTACCCAGTCCTCAAATATGTAAAACACCAGGATCAGGACAAACAGGGTCAGAACCAGGGTCATCACCCGGAAAACCAGATCAATGGCCCTGATGTGAAAAGGCCTGTATTGGTCAGAATATCCCGGAAGCAGCTTCATGGTCAGCTGGTATAAGAGCCTTAGCAACAGCACCAGTCCCACACAGGAGGCCAGGGCAATAAAGAGAAAAAATCCCCGGGTCCTGAAAAAGTTTTTAATGGAGTCCTGGGTGGAGTCAATCAATGACAGCTCATCTGCCTCCATCTCCTCCAGCTGCATTTCGGTGATTTCAAGCTTGTTCCGGATCTGGCTTTCCACACTGTTCCACTCGGGCAGCAGCTTTTTGATATTTTTTTTCAGGTCTTTATCATCGGTTTTTGCGAGCAGCTCACGGATATGTTCATTGGCCTCCCGGGCAACGGGTACCCGCTTCTCGTAATAAGACAACTCATCCTTGAGTTTTGTCTTCTGGCGGGCCTTGACCGTCATCCGTTTGAGTTCCTTGATCCCGGGTTCAACAAGGGAGATCAACTCATTTTTCCAGTTAAACTGCTCTGCTTTTTTTTCTGCAAACAAGCCCACATCCACACCGGTTGCGATTCGCTCAAAATCGACATTGGCACTTGCCAGCATTTTATCCAACTTTGTCAGCTCAGCTGTCAGATTTACCTTTTCCGTTTCTGACGTGCTTTTTTTAAGCTGCGACTTTTTCTCGGTGATTCTCTCATTCAGGTTTTTTTTCAGCCCAATGATGGATTGGAGCATTTTAATGGACGACCCATCCCTGTCAGGTACGGCATCTGCCGTTTCAGAGACCGCCTCCCCTTGTGCCGGATTTGTTGTATCACTGGTTTTCGCAGCAAGGTCCCCCCCGGAACAGATCAAACAGACGATACTCAGAACAAGTATAATTCTCTTGTACATATGATTTTATTTCTCCAATAGTTTTGTGTCATCAAAGGTTCCATCCCATGGATTTAATCGGAGCAGCTCCCGATATTCTCTTGACATATTTTCTCGCTTCTTTTTTCTGCCAGCCTTGATTCCCGGCGCTTCTGGGCTTCCCTGTTCCGTCTTTGCTCGCTGGCTGTTTTCAGGTCAAGGCATGGCACGTCAACCGGCTTGAAATCGTCTCCAAGGGCAACAAAGGTCAGATAGGCAGATGCCGTATGGGTCAACTTGCCGGAGAGGATATCTTCCGTTTCCACCCGGACACCGACCTCCATGGAGGTCTTCCCCACATGGTTGATGTTCGCCTTTAAGGTCACCAGGTTGCCGATTTGAACGGGATTGTGAAAATCCAGCCTGTCAATGGAGGCTGTCACACAGATTCGCCGGGTGTGCCTGCAGGCAACCACGCCTGCTGCATTATCAATCAGCTTCATGATCACACCGCCGTGGACCAGTCCGGCCGGGTTGGCATCCTGGGGCAGCATCACCTGGGAAAGGGTCACAGCGCTTGCTTCAACGGTTTTCAAATCCATATTATCTCCTGTTTCGTTGGCGTCCACTTGGTTGTCGGGATGGGTTTCTCACATGGTCTATTAAATACAACAACAAGATTGCATTGTGCAACATGAATTAAAATTTCAGGATGTTCCGCCAAAATATTGATATGGACCCTGCAAAATGATATAAATCCACCCTTTTTTTAAAAAAAGCAGGACACCCGGTTTTCGGGATAGTGAACATAACGAACTTTAAGGAAGATCAAATAATGAGCATCGAAAAAGAATTACAGGCACGCAGCGAATCCAAATGTGAACTGTGCAGCGCAACAGACAGCCTGGGTGTATATGAAGTACCCCCCACTTCAAACGGCAGCGCAGATGAGTGCGTGCTTCTTTGCGAGGCCTGCCGCCAGCAGATCGAAGATCCGGAAAAAATGGACGTTCACCACTGGCATTGCCTCAACGACAGCATGTGGACCCAGGTACCGGCAGTACAGGTGATGGCATGGCGCATGCTCAAGCGCCTGAGCGCTGAAGGCTGGGCCCGGGATCTGCTGGATATGCTCTACCTGGAAGACAAGACCCAGACCTGGGCCGAAGCAACGGGCGAAGGCACAACCAATGAAAATACAGCCAAGCGTGCGGACTGCAATGGCGTACCACTTGCAGCAGGAGATACGGTAACACTGATCAAGGATCTGGTTGTAAAAGGGGGCGGGTTCACGGCCAAGCGCGGCACAGCCGTGCGCAATATCTCACTGGTACAAGATGAACCGGAACAGATCGAGGGCCGCGTAAACGGTATGCTGATCGTCATCCTGACAAAGTTTATCAAGAAAGCGAAATAATCATCCCCTGTATCGATCCCGTGCATTCCGAACCTGGACAAGCCAGAACCAAAAAAAATAATTTTCGTGCCAAAACAACACGAAAATCAGAGCTAAGAAGCAAAAAAAGGCCGTCTGATTTTTCAATGAATCAGACGGCCTTTTGTTTTGCTTCCATTCCATCCGGGGTTCCCTGTCAAACACAGAGACAGCCCCTATTCTGAGCTTATCCGGCAGGATCAATCCGCCAGTTTGAACAGCTCATCCAGTTCATGGACCCGGGGAGATGCCGCAGCAGTGAAGCATGAATTTATCATCGCCCTGGCCACAAGATCTCCCTTGATGGGCCGGTAACGTTTAAACAACCCAAGCCGGTTCAGGAAATGCAGAAGCATCCCCCCGAACCGCTCCCCCGGACGGTTCCCGGCCCTCTCCCCCTCAAGGAGGCTCGGCTGCAGGATATGCAGCTGCTTGAAATCAAGCAGCCGGATATCCCGCTCAAGTTCCCCCTTGATGCGGGAATAAAAGGAACGGGACTTGGAAGACGCATGGGCAGAGGAGATCAGCACATAGCACGGCACCCGGTTTTTTGATGCGGCCCGGGCAAACCCATACTGGTAGGTATAATCCACAAGATACTGTGCATCCTTGCTTCCCGCCGTTTTAATGGTGGTGCCCAGGGCTGAAAAAAGAATGTCTCCTTTTACAAGATCCTGATAGCTCTCCAGCGCATCAAAGTCGACAATATGTTCCACAAGTTTTTCATGTTCAAGACCGGAGCTGCGCCGGGTAAAAATAACGACCTTGCCGAACCTGTCATCTTCCAGGAGCCGGGAGACCAGGCAGGACCCCACAAGACCGGTGGCCCCGGTCACAAGCGCTGTTTTCATACCACTTAATTTCCTTTCTGTTATTACCGTATTCCGGTCTTTGGTATTATCAGTACATTTCTTCGATTGCATCCTCATAATTTTTGAAGATGACATTTTTTTTCAGTTTAAACGTCGGGGTCATCATGCTGTTTTCGATGGTGAACTCAGGCACGATGGTCACTTTCTTGATGGTCTCAAAGGAGGCCAGTTCCTGGTTTCTCTTTGAAACCTCGGAATCGATCATGGGCTTTATATCCGGGTGCTTGAGAAGCTCGGCAACGTTTTGATGGGCAATCTTTTTTTCATCGGCATAGGCTTTGAGGTTTTCCTCATCCAGGGTGACCACCGCGGAAAGATATTTCCTTCTGTCCCCCACCACACAGACCTGGTTAATATATTTGGAGGTGGTCATGATCCCTTCGATCCGGGAGGGGGCAATATTCTTTCCGCCGGCAGTGATGATGAGATTCTTTTTCCGGTCCGTGATCTTCAGAACATTGTTTTCGTCTATTTCGCCTATGTCCCCGGTCTTGAGCCAGCCGTCCTCGGTAAAGGTCTCTGCGGTTGCCTCGGGCATTTTATAATACTCTTTCATCACATTCCGGCCGGAAGTAAGCACCTCGCCGTCGTCAGCAAGTTTATGGAACAGCCCTTCCCCGGGAGGGCCCACCACGCCAAAATCATACCTGTCCAGGCGGTTGATATGGGAAAAGGAGGTGTTTTCCGTCATGCCCAGGCCTTCCAGAATCAAGATACCGGCGCCGTGGAAGAACCGCGCGATCTCGGGATTCAGGGGGGCAGCGCCGCTGATGCACCATTTAACATTTCCGCCCAGGGCCTGGTGAATCTTTGAAAAGACAAGCTTGGTGGCAACCTTGTATTTGAGCCCCAGGGTAAAGGGAACAGGTTGGCCGGCAAGCTTGCACGCGCCGACCTGATCGCCCACACCGCAGGCCCAGTTGAATATTTTTTCCGCAGCCCCGCCTTTTGCCTCCACGCCGCTGATGATCTTGGTATGAATCTTTTCAAACACCCGGGGCACACTGATAAACCAGTGGGGAGATGCCAGTGCGAAATCATCCAGCAGGGTGTCGATTCCCCGGGCAAAAGTGGTCCGGTTACCGACTTTTATGGCTGCATAGCAGCAGGTTCTGGCAAAAACATGGGCCAGGGGGAGGAAGATAAACATATCTTCACCGTCATGGAATTCCCCGCAGTGGAAAACGGACTGGCTGGTGCTGGTCAGGTTATCATGGGTCAGGACAACTCCTTTGGGCACCCCTGTGGTTCCGGAGGTGTATACAAGCCCTGCCGTATCCTTTGCCGTAACCTGACCGGTCCTCTCGTCAAAGGCGGCATCGTCGATATCTTTACCAAGGGCCAGGAATTCGTCATATGAAATCACCCAGTCATCCCCTTGGGCCTCGCCGTTGAACAGGATGACCTTTCGGATATTTGGAATGCTTTTTCGAATCTCCAGCAATTTATCAAGCTGTTTCTGGTTTTCGGCAAAGACGAGCACGGCATCTGAATGGTTGATGATATATTCGCAGTCAGGCGCCAGGTTGGACTGATAGATACCAACGGTTCCCGTTCCCATGCTCATGCTGGCAACATCGGTAAGGATCCATTTATAGCAGGTATAACTTAAGATATTGATCTTATCACCTTTTTCAACGCCAAGGGCGATAAGGCTTTTTGATACAGATTTGACCTGGTCATAAAATTCCTGCCAGGTAACGGAAGTTGCATTGGTGTTTGCATCAAACCATCTGTATGCCGAAGCATGGGCGTATTGGTCAACGGTCTCGCAGAGCATCTGGTGAAAATTGGCGTAGTCTTTAAACTCCATAAATCCTCCTGTGATGAATATTCCTGCTGTTATTGATACCTGTTTGTTGCCCCGGACAAGGGCTTTAGCTATATTTTTTTCTGATCACAACTGCAATCAAAAGGTTTTAAAGCCGGTTTACGTGATACGCAGCCTCCTTTTTCCTCCCGAAATAATTGATGTGACAGCTTCGATTAACGATCCACAGGTTGAACGGCGCAAAGATAGGTAGGTAGGCAAGAGGAGCGTTGTCTGAAGCTGTAGCTTGAGCTGGAGCCATAACATTCCTTGTTTCTAAAAGTTTTTAAAACGACTCACCATAACATAAGTACTATTTTTTTCCAGTACATTTCACCAGTTTCGAATTCGAAGGTAGAATAAAGAGAGTAAAGGATCATGCCGGTTATGTTGCAGGCACCTGCGCCTACAGCCTGCCAAGTGGCAACCGGATAATAAAAGTCGCGCCCTTACCCGGTTCGGAGATCACATCCATGGTGCCGCCATGGTTTTCAGTAATGATAAAATAGGAAACGGAAAGACCAAGGCCTGTGCCGAGGCCCACGGGCTTGGTGGTAAAGAAGGGCTCAAAAACCCGTTTTTGCGTGGCTTCGTCCATGCCGGGACCGTTATCCCCGATCTCCAGGCGCATCATGTTTGTGTCTGCTTCCCGGGCGAGGCGCAATATGAACCGGGGCCTGTTCCCATTTTTCTTTTTTATATTTTCCTGCATGGCCTGGGCCCCGTTGCTGAAGATATTCAACAGCACCTGCTGAATTTTAGCTCCCTCACAGGGCACCATGGGCAGATCATCTTCATACTCCTCCCTGATCTCGATCTGCTTGAAGTCGTAGTGCTTTTTGAGATCATAGTCGGTGGCCGCAAGGTCAATGGTTTTTTCAAGTAGGTCTGCAAGGTCATGGGAAGAGACCCGGGCCTCGCTCTTCCGGGCAAAGCTGAGCATATTGTCCACAATCTCCGCCATCCGGCGGCCGGACTCGTTAATGGCCTCGATCATGCGCAGGATACCTCTTTTCTCCATAAAGGCCCTGATCGTCTCAATATTGGTACCAACCTCCACAGCAGCACTTTGGTTGGCCGGAATTTCAGTATTGGTCAGGCGATTCCCCATGACATTGGCCGTCTGGATCATTCCGGCCAGGGGGTTGTTGATCTCATGGGCCATGCCCGCGGCAAGCCCCCCAACCGAGAGCATCTTTTCAGATTGCACCATCATCTCTTCCATTCTCACCTGCTCGGTGACATCGTCAATGCGGATAACAGCCCCCTCCATACCATTTGCGACCAGGGGATAGATGGTTACATCCTCGTAACAGGCGCCGTTCTCCGTCAGCCGGGGCTTTTTCTGCTCCTGGCGGATCTCCCTGGTACGGATGCTTTCGGTTATTTTCTCCATCTGTGATGCCATCCGTGGAAACACACGGCTGAGTTTTTTTCCCTGGGCAGCGCTGACAGGGACCCCCGTGGCGTGTTCCGCAGTCTTGTTCCACTGGGTCACGTGCCCCTGTGTATCCACCCCAACCAGCACAGACGGCATGGAATCGATGATATTGGACAGGTAGTTACGCAGGTGAGCCAGCTTATCCTCAGCCTGCTTACGCTCCCAGATTTCGGACTGAAGCTTTTGCAGATACATAATGGTGCACCCGATCACGAAAAAAATTCCGCAGCCCATCACCGAATAGAACCAACCGGTTTTCCAGAATGGCGGTATGATGGTAATGTTCAGGGAAGCCCCCTCTTCATTCCACACACCGTCATTATTTGAACCTTTCAGCCTGAGGGTATAGGTGCCGCCCCCAAGCCCCGTATACCTGCCGGAGGGATTACCATCGCAATAGTACCACTCCTTATCCCTTCCCTGGAGCATATAGGCATACCTGTTTTTCTCAGGCTTTGTATAATTAAGGGCTGCGAACTGGAATTCGAAGAAGTTTTCCTTCCACCCAAGGGTTACATTCCTCAGCCGCTCGGGCGCCTTGCCCATATTTACATCGCTTCCCCCCTGGGTAAAGGATGTGAGAACAACCGGGGGGATGGCCTTATTTGTCTTTACCTTATCCGGGTAAAAGCTATTGACACCATATCCGCCCCCAAACCACATTTCACCATCTCTTTTTTTGTAACTCCGCCAGAAATGGTCATCCTGAAGCCCGTCACTCTTTGAAAAAACAGACTCTACTGTCTGGTTTTTTATGTTGAATTTAATGAGTCCGTTGTCTGTCGTGCCGATCCAGAGGTAACCGTCCCTGTCCTCCTGAATGGTGAGATTGATTCCTATGGCCGGAAATCCGTTATCCTTATTAAAATGTTGAAACGCCCCTGTTTCCCGATCAAACAGGTCCATTCCGTTTGAAAAGCCGGCCACCCATAAATGACCAAAGGAATCCTCAAACACACCGGACTGCTTGTTAAAACCGATGCTGTCGGGATCATCGGGATGGTGTACAAACCGGGTAAATCTCTCCGTTTGCTTGTCAAACCGGTTCAGTCCGCCAAAGGTGGAGACCCATAGAACGCCTTTGCCATCATCGTATACCGACCATACAGTGCCTTGGGTAATGGACCCCGGATCATTGGCATCGTGGATATAATGGGTGAATCGCCCTGTTTTTTTGTTCAGCTTTTCCAGCCCGGAAGAGAGGGCGACCCAGAGGATATCAGGATCATTCCTGTCCTTTATTATATCTCCCCCCGAGGTTGTGTAGAGCATGATGGAATCTGGATTGTCCGGGTCATGGGAATAGTGCTTTACAGCATTCAGCGTTCTTGTATCAAACTGGGTCAACACCCCCTGGCCGCTTAAGAGCCACATCATATCGTCATCATCCCAGCACATGGCATTTGTGGTCGGCCCCATCAGGGGATCGATATCATCATAGGACAAATGGCTGAATTTACGGGTTTTGGGATCGTATATTTCCAGGGCACCGATAACCGACAGCCATAGTCTCTCTTTTTTATCCTCAAGCATGACCATCACCTGGGAACTTGAGATGCTGCCCGGATTGGAAGGGTTATGCCGGTGAAGCGTAAACTTCCGGCTTTCCTTGTCATATTTATCCATTACGCCATCCATGGAATGAATCACCCAGAAGATGCCTGTTTCAGGATCCTCATAAACCGTGCTTACATAGTTCGTGCTGATGGACGAAGGGTTTTCAGGATCGGCAGAAAATCGCAGGAACCCGGTTCTTTCCTTATTCAGCATTTCCATCCCGGCCACTTTTGCCCCCCTGTGGCAGATCCAGATATTACCGGCAGCATCCTCATACAGATAATATATTTTATTATCACCCAGGCTGGCGGGATCATTGGGATCATGGCAGAATTGCGAAAAGGTTCCAGTCTCTTTATCAAACCTGGAAATCCCCCTGTCCCAGGTTCCGACCCAGAGTGTTCCATCCCTGTCTTCCAAAAGAGACCACACCGTATCGCTGGCAACGCTATCATCGGAATTGGCTTCATATCTAAAGCGGGTCCAGGTGTTTGTGTTTTCATCAAACCTGTTGAGTCCTCCGCCCGAGGTGCCGATCCAGATCAACCCCTCTTTGTCCTGGATGACCGATGTAACATTATTGCTGCTCAAACTGTTCGGATTGCCGGGGTCATGGAGATGATGTTCGAACCGGTCCCGGCGTTTATCATAGATATCAAATCCGCCCATGGTTCCGATCAAAAGCCTGTTTTGCTTGTCCACAAACAGCCGCTGGGGGCAAAAGCTGTCTGAAATGTTGCTGCTGATACTGTTCTTGTTGTTGGGATCATGCTTGTAGTGGGTAAAGGTATCTGTATCTTTATCATATTTGTTCAGCCCGTTATCCTTGGTGAGGATCCACAGGACACCATCGGCATCCATAACGATGGAGAGCGTGGCCGGCCCTGAAATGGAGTTTTCGCCAGGCTTATAATACTTTACCCCATGGCCGTCATAGCGTCCGATCCCACCGTAGTAGCAAAACCACAGGAACCCCTCCTTATCCCGGATCATGTTCCCCTCTTTCTGGGAGGGAAGATCTTTGAGACCGACTTCAAAATCTAATCTGGTTTGAGCGTTGAGAACTTGTCCTGTGCAAAGGACAAAAACAAGGAGTATAAACGACTGAAGCAAGATTCCATTTTTTTTTGATATTAGCATGTTTTCCCTAAGGCCTCTAAAAAAAACCATCCCTGCTGAATTTGATTCATAAACCAATAGCGTTTCACCGACGCCTTGAACATATACCCAAAAACACCTGTTATCAATAGGAGTTTTATATCGTTTGTTCTACTGGGGTGCAAGGGGATTAGAATGTTTTTTGCGGAAGACTCCCGGTGAACATCTTCTGGACCGGGTTGACATTACTTATTTCTCCTTGACAAAAGCAGTATTTCTTTCATATCGACTACTAACGCATTTTGAGATATCGAACATTTTAGGCATACGGAACCGGTATTGCTCTGGGAACAGATTAACCGCTGATATGGCGCATAGGGAGATAACGTGAACGAAATGAAATGGAACAGGCTTGGAATAGCATTAAAGACATCCATATCCAGCGGCGTGGTTGTTTTTCTCTTTTTATCAGTCTCATGCTTCTTACTTGTCAGGTTTGAATCAAAAATAGTTGATTTTATAATTCAAGAACATATTACCAAAATTAATGACTCCATAAGCAATCAGGGCGAAGAACAAAAAAAAGTTTTTCAGAACAACTCTGAAATTATTTCCAGAATACTCGGCGGAATTTCAGTGCCGTTTATCAATGATGTAAATGACGCCGGATGCATGGAAGCGCTTAAAGCCTTTATGGATTTTCCGTCCATCACGGCCATACAGATAATCGATGAGGACGGCCAAGCCTTTGCCGCAGCCTGGAAAGCCCCTGCTGTTACAGCGAGCACCGCTATCCCCGACAATATCAATCCCAATGCAAAACACTCGCTACCGGTTGATGTTGTCCATGACAACCGTACGATTGGAAAAATAACAGTTTACTATACCGATAAATTTCTTACTGAAAAGCTCAACCAGAATCGAGATAAGGCCCTTTCCGAAGTCGCCTCTTTTCGTGAAACAATCAACGAACGTATCCAGACCGCAGTTTTCAATCAAGTCATAGCCGTAATCTGTATTATTCTATCACTGATTGCAACAATCACCATATGCCTTAAGAGAGTCGTTACCACCCCCCTCAACAGGGTCGTGAACAATTTAAGGGATATTGCAAAAGGGGAAGGAGATCTCACCGTCCGGCTCAATATCAAAACCAGGGACGAAATAGGTGAGCTGGGAAAATGGTTTGACCTATTTATGGAAAATCTCCAAACCCTGGTGATCAGTCTGATAAAAAACGCAGAAGATGTAAATACCTCTTCCCATGATCTGGCCGGCCTTTCCGAAAAAATGCAGCTACGCTCTGGCGATGTGACTGAAAAATCAAACGCTGTAACCGCTGCGGTCGAAGAGATGAGTTCAAGCATGAATACCATTGCCGCAGCAATGGACCAATCCTCAACCAATATCGGCACGGTCGCAAAATCAACAGAGGAGATAAACCTTGTTTTAAATGAAATTTCTGAACGGGCCGGCAAGGCCGGAAAGATTACCGAAGAAGCTGTATCACAGGCGAGCAGCGCCTCCCAAAAAGTGGAAAAACTCGGAAATGCCGCCCGGACCATAGACACGGTCATCGATACAATAAACGATATTTCAGAGCAGACAAATCTTCTGGCATTAAATGCCACGATCGAGGCGGCAAGGGCGGGAGAAGCCGGCAAGGGCTTTGCCGTTGTGGCAAGCGAGATAAAGGAACTTGCAAACCAGACAACGGTTGCCACCCAGGACATAAAACAGAGTGTAAATGAAATTCAGGAGTCCACAAACGAGACGGTTGTGGAGATAACCAAGATCAACAAAATTATCGATGATGTTAATGAAATCGTAGGATCGATTGAGGAGGAGGTTGAAGCACAATCGGCTACGACACAGGAAATAACGAATAATATTACCCAGGCGTCACAAGGAATTCAGGAAATCAACAATAACGTAGCCCAGAGTTCTGCGGTTTCGGGAGAAATCGCCAAAGAGATGGCCGAAGTCAACACCGTCGCCCATAAGATGTCTGGAAGCAGTTCTCAAGTGAATGACCAGGCAGGAGATCTGTCAACACTTGCCGGGCAACTCAAGGATATGGTAGGAAAATTCAAGGCATAGAAAAACTTAAAACCTGGGCCTGGATATTTTATTTTAAGATAAAAGGAGAGATGATGATGCAGAAAACTGCATTTTTGGCATGTGTTTTAGTTATATTCACGATCTTTACATCAAATACCGCAAGTGCGGAAATAACTGAAATTTCCATTGCAAGTGAACAATGGGAAAACGCAACCAATGCTGATGGAACGGGATTGTTTTGGGATATTTTCAGAAAAGTGTATGAACCAGTTGGGATTAAAGTGAATTTTAAGATCAAATCGTATATTGGTTCAATAAAACTTGTGCAGACTCAAAAAGTAGATGCAATGGTCGGTGCATTTATAGATGAAGTCGAAAAAGCAGTCTATCCCAAATGGAATTTTGAGGTAGAAAGGGTTTCTGCTCTATATAAGAAAGATACAGGAACAGAATGGAAAGGACAGGAAACACTCAAAGGAAAACGAGTTGGGTGGATAACGGGGTACGCTTATGACGAGTATCTGGATGTCGAGGTTATAAAAAGAGAATGTACGAATCAGGAAACGGCGTTGCGTTTGCTGGACAAGAATCGGATCGATTTCTTTTTGAATTGTGATGATGATATGGATGTTCTTCTAAAGCAAGCCGGTAGTGACAAGAAAAATTATACAAGAAAGCCATGTTTTAAGAACAAAATGTACATTGTTTTTGCAGATAATGCCAACGGCCGGGCACTCGCACAAATTTTTGACGAACGCCTCCCAATGCTTATTAAATCAGGGGACCTCAAAAAGATGTTTGACAAATACAACACAAAGAAAAAACCCGGTTTTTATCCCTTTTAAAACCCACGTTTCCATTTTGAATGGCCTGGTCTGAATCCAGTTCCCAGAGCACGGGCTATACGTTCACCGCTGGGACCCAACAATATATCGTCCAGGACTGTCGCGGCTGCGAGTCCCCAAAAGGCTTGGCCATGACGGTCCTGAGTTTTGCATGCAATGATGCCCAAAAATGCAAAACCCTTTTAGCAGATGCCTGGTCGACATGGCTTTGGGAAACAAAGTGCGCAAGAGCCACATAATTGTAACAAAAAACGCAGCTAAACACATTTCTGTAACATCCTATCCCTCAATCCCAACACATAAAAGCCGTAAAATAAAAAAAACAGAACACATACCTTCAGCCATTTCGGGAGTTGAAAAACGCCCCAGACAGTAACCGTGCCCCTGTATTTCCGCATCTCTTGGACTTTGACACCTTCATACCGAAAGATAACGCCCATGGGATGGCACCAACCTTGCTATTGGTTCCACCGTGCATGTCTTTTTGTAAGTAATTTTTTATTTTAAAGGAGTTGGATGTTGGATTTTTTAAATGCTTTAAACAGTTTTGCCTGGGGCCCCGTCATGATAACGTTTCTAGTCGGAACGGGAATTATTTTATCCCTGGGAACAGGGTTTGTACAGTTTCGCAAGTTGGCACAAGGCTTTATGCTGCTCTTTTCCAAAGACCATGTTGGCGACGGGGATATCACCCCCTTCCAGGCCCTCATGACCTCCCTTTCCGCCACCATCGGTACGGGTAATATCGCAGGAGTGGCCACGGCAATCGCCCTTGGCGGACCCGGCGCGGTATTCTGGATGTGGGCCACGGCTGCATTTGGCGGAGCCACAAAATTCGGAGAAGCGGTCCTTGCGATCAAGTACAGAGAGGTCAATGAAAAAGGGGAACAGTCCGGTGGACCCATGTACTATATAGAAAACGGAATGACTGAAAAATTCGGTCCCAACAAACTATGGAAAGCCCTGGGCTGGGCCTTTGCCTTCTTTGGCGTGATTGCATCATTTGGTATCGGCAATATGGTTCAGTCCAATTCTGTGGCCGCAGCCATGGAAGCAAGCTTCAGCATCCCCCCCTACGTGTCAGGGATCATTATCGCCGTTTTAACGGCACTGGTTATCATCGGCGGCATACAGTCCATTGCAAAGGTCACCTCTAAAATTGTTCCTGTCATGGCATTCTTCTTTGTCGCAGGTTCCCTGGTGGTTCTTTACGGAAAAGCAGAACTGATTCCCCAGGCATTTCAGATGATTTTTTCCAACGCGTTTACAGGAACGGCAGTCGGTGGCGGGCTCATAGGAACCGTTATCAGAATGGGAGTTGCCCGGGGTGTCTTTTCCAATGAGGCCGGACTTGGAAGTGCCCCCATCGCCCATGCCGCCTCTTCAAACAACAACCCCTATACCCAGGGACTGATAGCCTCCCTCTCTCCTTTTATCGACACCCTTGTTATCTGCACCATGACAGCACTTGTCATTCTTGTGTCCGGGCTTGTGACCCTGGGTCCCGATGGAGTAATGTCCATCACGGACGGTCTGAACGGCGCAGCGCTGACCTCAAGGGCATTTGAGCTCTCCCTGCCGGGACTGGGCAAATATATCGTGTCATTTGGTCTCATCTTCTTTGCTTTTTCAACAATACTCGGATGGTTTTATTACGGGTCCAAATGCCTTGAGTATATTGCCGGTGTAAAAGCGGTGGTCGTTTACAAATGGCTGTGGGTCATCTTTGTTTTTGTTGGCGCAACCCTTAAGATCGCTATTGTATGGAATCTTTCCGACACCTTTAACGGACTCATGGCAATACCCAACCTGATTGCCCTCATCGCCCTTGCCCCCGTGATTTTCAAGCTTTCAAAAGAAGCAAAACTGAAAAGCTGATTCACCCCCAAAGCATCTGGTCAGGCCGGAGCTGATATAAAGTGTCAGCTCCGGTTCTTTCCGGAAACATTCCTGAAAAGCCATAAAACATACACGTCATGGGCAGGAGCGGTAATCACAACAGGGCGCATGGATCCGCCCACGATTGTGACACTATGTTGCAATTGGAACAGTTTGGTAAAAAAAGATTGACTCTTTCAAATAAATGTTACATAAAATCTCATTTGACACACTTTGATAACCCCATGGGGGCAAATGGGAGCTTAGATGACAGACGACGATATATTTAAACACTACATCAACGTGGCGGAAATCCTCGGGGAGATGTTCGGACCGATCCTGGAAGTGATCGTCCATGACCTGAGAAAACCGGAGCATTCCATCATCGCCATTATCAACGGCCATATTACTGGAAGAACAGTGGGCGACGGTACATCCGACCTCGGCGTCTTAAGGCTTCAGGGGGAAGTCCCCGACAAGATCGTGAGTTATGCCAACCAGAGCCCCACCGGAGAAAAGCTCAAATCCTCCACCCTGGCCATCCGGAACTCAAAGGGCGATCTTCTCGGTTCCTTCAGCCTGAATCTTCAGATCTCCTATTTCGAACAATACGGCAAGTTTATCGAACAGTTTATCTCCACCAAATCAAACACCTACACTCCCCAAAAGGAACAGTTTTATCTGTTCACGCCCAGGGAAGAGATAAAGTCCGCCTGCCAGCAGTTCCTGATGGAAAACGGTCTGATGGGCAAGCCCCTGAACAAGGCCCAGAAAAAAGAAGTCATCGTTTTCCTTCACAACGAGGGCCATTTAAACAAGCGCGGGGTTGTGACCATTATCTCAGAGGAGCTGGGGGCCAGCAGGAACACCATCTATCGCTATCTGAAAGAGATTGAAGATCAACTCCAAACCAAAGGACAGAGCCATGACGCAAACAGGTAAAGAGATACGTTCCCAGATAAGAAAAGGCCTGATTACCGGTCCCACAAGCGGGATGGCACCCGGATATGTTCAGGCCAACCTTGCCATCCTTCCCAAGGACTGGGCGTTTGATTTTTTACTCTTTGCCCAGCGCAATCCCAAACCCTGTCCCATTATCGAGGCAGGAGACACGGGCAATCACTTCACTAAATTTTGTGCTGATAACGCAGATATCTGCACGGACATCCCCCAATACCGGGTCTACAGAAATGGAGAGATGACCGAAGAGAGAACCGACATCAAAGAGTTATGGCAGGATGATTTTGTCTATTTCCTCCTCGGCTGCAGCTTCTCCTTTGAAGACGCCCTGGTCAAGGCCGACCTCAAGATCAGGCACATGGAAGAAAACGTGAATGTGCCCATGTATAAAACCAACATCATGTGCCACGCCGCAGGGAAATTCAAAGAGACCCCCATGGTGGTGAGCATGCGGCCCTTCAAGGCCAGGGACGCCATCAAAGCCGTGGAGATCACCCGGGATTACCCCTATGTCCATGGCAGTCCCGTTCATATGGGCAATCCTGAAGAGATCGGGATCGCTGACCTCTCCCGCCCTGACTTTGGTGACCCCGTCACGGTCAGGGATGATGAGATCCCCGTATTCTGGGCCTGCGGTGTCACCCCGCAAATGGCCGCCATGGTGGCGCGCCCGCCCCTGATGATCACCCACGCCCCTGGCCACATGTTTATTGGCGACAAAAAAGACTATGAGTTCAAATTGTAAGGGACAAAAGTAGCGCCGGCTATTTCAGGCGAAACAGACAGGTGCGTAAACCGTCAGGGTATGCTTACCCCCACAAAAAAACTTTCTATCAAGGATGCCGGCATTTTTATGAACCATGCAAACCAGGAAGAAACCAACATGAAAACCATTGCGGCCCATATCGAACGCTCGATCCAGCAGGATCCCGGCAACAGGGGTCTTAACAACTGGGCTATCCAGCAGGAACTCCTCCCGGCAACCCAATCCCTGGCCCAGGGAGATCACATCATCATCACCACCGGGTTTTACATCCTCAGCGCCGGGGTCATTGAAACCGACGGCCCCCCCGGTGCCATCGTTCTCGCCGATGCCCTGCGGCGCATGGGCAAGAAGGTCACCCTCCTCATCGACAGCAGCGATGCCGACATCATGCGCCAGGGCATGGATGCCATCGGCTCCTCCGTCAAAGTCGTGGAGATCCATGAAGACAGAGATATCTCGGCCAAAGAACTCTTCACCCCGGACACCACCCACTTCATCGCCCTGGAACGACCCGGCCAGGCATCGGACGGCTGCTACTACAATTTCAGGGGATATGATCTCTCCCCCCACATCGCGCCCCTGGATGATCTTTTTATCGACGCCCAGTCCCGGGACATCATGACCATCGGCATCGGGGACGGCGGCAACGAACTCGGCCTCGGCAAGGTTTCCGCCAATGTGGATTTCCATATGCCCGAAGACCGCCCCTTCAGCTGCAAGACCGTAGCTGACTTCTGCATTTGCGCCGGGGTCAGCAACTGGGGAGGATATGGCATGGCTGCCCTGCTTTCGGTCATGGCCTGCCAGAATCTGCTGCCCAAACCCTCGGAGCTTGCAAACCTCCTGGACGCCATCACCGAAGCCGGGGCCGTTGACGGCGTAACCGGCAAGAACACCCCCTCGGTGGACGGCCTGGATGAAGAGTGGGAGCACAACATCTTTTTCATGATGCACGAACTCTCCAACACCGCCCCGGATGCCATGACGTCTGAAGCAAAAATGTACACGAAACCATAAAGAACAACGGTTGAATATAAAACCATTGGACAATTAGAAAGGAGAAAAAAAAATGGATATCTATTATATTGACGGCGAATTTGTAACGGCAGACAAGTCAACAATCACAGTAAACGACATGGCACTGCTCCGTGGCTACGGTGTATTTGACTTCATGCGAACCTATGGCGGCAAACCCTTTTACCTGAACGGCCATGTAAAAAGACTGCTCCGCTCAGCCACCCTGATCGGCCTGGCCACACCATGGTCGGAACAGGAGATCATCGACATCACCATGGAAACACTCGCACGGAACAACCACGAGGAATCCAATGTGCGTATCGTGATCACCGGAGGCGTCAGCCCGGACTCCATCACCCCCCAGGGACATCCCAGCCTGCTTGTGATGATCACCCCCCTCCACGCCCTGCCCCCGGAGTGGTATACCGAAGGCGTCAAGGTGATCACCTCCCATCTGGAACGCTTCATCCCGGACGCCAAAACCACCAACTACATCCCCGGTATCATGGCCCTGGAAAACGCCAGAAAGCAAAATGCCATTGAGTCCATCTATGTAGACCGCAACGGCAACCTCCTCGAGGGCACAACAACCAATTTTTATGCGTTCATAGATGGCAAGCTTGTGACACCAGCCACAGGCATGCTCCCCGGCATTACCCGCAAGGTGATTTTAGAGCTTGCGGACACCGAGTTTGAAGTCGAGATGCGGGATATCAAAAAAGATGAGATCCGCCTCATGGATGAAGCATTTCTCTCCGCCTCCAACAAGGAGATCGTTCCTGTAACGGAAATAGACTGCATCACCATCGGCGACGGCAAGCCCGGCAAACAAACCCTGAGACTCAGGGAACTGTTCAACGAGTTCACCACCCGGTACGGTAAAGGTGAATAGGCAGATTTGACGTTTCCCCATTAACCACAAAACAGTTTGTGGATCATAATTTGACTTATATGATCCACAAACTGTTTTGTGAATAATCTATGGTCCTTAAATAACATCCTGTCTCTCAGCAATATTAATTCAGAGAAAACATAAATTGCAGATCTCAGCCCACTTGCCTCGCACACTACAGAAATCATTTCATTGGCTTAACACCACCCGGTTCAGTCATCGTCCCGTGAAATCGCCAAGTTTTAAATCATTATAGCACTCAATTTTAGAATGTATTAAATTGCATGTAAGCCTGCAGCTTGAAGGGGTAACCACATACCACATATAGTATAGTACCTCAAAATAAAAAAGGCAGAGCCATTGCTGACCCTGCCTCGTGGTTGGATTCTGTAAAATTATTTCTTGAGCTTACGCCTTGCTCCTGCAATTCCGATTAAACCGAGTCCTAAAAGAAGCATTGTTGCTGGTTCGGGTACTGGATTTCCACCACCGTATTGAATATCATCTAAAACAATCCAATCATCACCACCATGAGATAAAGTGATGTATGATATGACATCAGATCCGAAACCTAATCCATAATAACCAGTATAAGGATAAGGTTGTGTGCCTACTTGATTGGGTATACCAAGGGATTCTAATAAATTGTTTCCAGAATCATATGCTGAGAGTGTCCAAGGGACGTTAGTCGCACCAATTTGAACTCCAAATACACCTATTTCAGACACAAAACTGAAAGTAAAATCGCCGCCATATTTATTATCAAGAAAAGAATCCTGTGGAGGCGTATATTCGCCATTATTATCATTTGATATTCTCATATTTCCTGTATTAGTAATGGTCAATTCACCTATTGTTTTGGAAGAAAAGCCATCCTCTAAAGCCACTGAATTGAAATCTAAAAGTGTTGAACCAGTTAATAAAGGATCACTGATGTCGCTGATTGGAACAGCTGAAGCAGTGCTTGAGATTCCTACCATTAATAGAAATAACGCAAAAAGACTTAAAACTTTATTTTTCATAATTATTTCTCCTCTATTGTGTTATTTGCCAACCAGGCTGTCTCCCCATGAGACCCGTGGTTTTCCGTCCCAGCATCGCTACAGGTTTGGCTTTAACTTGACAATATAGTAATGGGCTATGGGTCTGCTCTCAACCTGAAAGGGAGTTTACCTGTTGAGAGCGATGCCGATAACATTGAAGAATTCTCTTCATGAAAATAGCCTTAAAAACAATTTAAATTGTTGCAGCTGTTTTTTACGATAATCAATATTAGGGCTTGATCATAACGTCGGCCACTTTGTATTGATCTTTTATGACTTAAAATCGAGAAAGAGAGGTGAATTAACGGAAAAAAGGAGATCAGATAAACTAAGACTATATTTGTTAAACATAGCTATCGGATGTCTTTTTATTCAAAGTTGCATTTTTTTAAGAAGTGAATACTTGAACAGTTGTGATAGGGTACAAACCCTATTTATTATTGTCAATATGTAAACTTAATTTATTTTATGATTTTCACGTATATGACACAATATGTTGTATACAGATACATTAAAATAACCCAACACAAATCAAAACATATTGGAGATAAAGCATCCTCATGGCCTGGGAACCTGATATCACCCCACACTCAATTTAAGAATTGTAATTACCTTGCCACCGGACTCCAGAACACTATCGGCCAGCATTTTCATAAGGCCCGTATTGGAACCGCCATATACACAGGTGAGGCCCCGTGTAGCCAATTCTCTACCCATTTCTTTTGTCGCTTTGGCATAAGCCGATGTGGTGCCGGGGTTGGCACCCAGAAAAATACATATCGAACGCATAATCTCCTCTGAATTTTACTTGAGTATATAAGTAACTCTTTTACAATTCCTCTGCTTCATGAATCATAAAATTATGAATTATCGAATAGTAATCGGGTAAAACGGTGCCTAATTTTTCACGACCTGCTTCCGTCAATGTTATCCATTTTGCCCGACCGTCATCAGCGTGGGGACAGATGGTAAGCAAACCCATTTCCTTCATTGATTTTAGTGTATTAGTAACAATGGGACGGGAGATATCTAATTTACCTGCAATTTCTTTAGCCAAAAGCCCCCCACCCTTTCCTTCACGATCCAAAACCACCAAGATAAGGAAACGAGTTTGTGATAGCTTATGTCCTGCAAAATACGTTTCAATACGTCGCAGAAGAATACTTGCATGGCGTAATAATTTGAGCCCAGCCCCCACATGATCCACACTCATTTCAGGAAAGCGCTTTTTATAATTCTCAAGCATTTGTCGAGATGGTAAGTCCTTCAGAAAAAACATATCCTTTTATTCCTTAGTTGAATCTTTGAGGTATATAGGCTCAGGCTTAGTTAGCATGGTAACCATGCTGCCCTTTTTTAGTGACATATGTCAATCCAAAAGATATCCCCTATGATAAACTAAAAATCTGCGCACTTATGGCATCAAGGATGACGATCGACATAAGAATGGAGCATGGCTTAAAGAAGCTTTGTGTGGGAGGGAGGGGGATCCGCCATCTCAAAACCGGACATGGCAGAATCAGGTAGGAATGAAAACTCAATCAGAAAAAAGCAAAAAAGCCCCAATGAACTTAATCAAAGGGGCTTTCTCTATATATTCACTTAAAATCTATGTGAGTCCGTGGGACTCAGACGATTTTGAAGTTGTATACTTTGTAACTATACTACTGTTACGTTTGCAGCGGCGGGACCTTTCTGGCCCTGCTCGATGTCAAATGTAACTTTGTCGCCTTCGTTGAGGGACTTGAAACCAGAGGCGTTGATGCTTGAGTGGTGTACGAAAAGATCCTCTCCGTTCTCCTGCTCGATAAAACCAAAACCCTTTGAATCATTAAACCATTTTACTGTTCCGTTCGCCATGTGACAATCTCCTAATTATATAAAGTTAAAAATGTTTCCAGCTTGAGGTAGTTGTCACACAGATGTGCTTTCTGACAATATATTATTTCCCCTAAGTGCGAAAACAGGTAAGTCTTGAATAAGCGTGCCGTATTCTATAGTTAGACTACAGTTACGTTAGCTGCTGCGGGACCTTTCTGGCCCTGCTCAATGTCAAAGGTAACTTTGTCGCCTTCGTTGAGGGACTTGAAACCAGATGCATTAATGCTTGAGTGATGAACGAAAAGATCCTCTCCGTTCTCCTGCTCGATAAAACCAAAACCCTTTGAATCATTGAACCATTTTACGATACCGTTAGCCATTGTGACAATCTCCTAAAAAATAAAGTTTTAATGTTTCAAACTTTGAGGTAGTTGTCACACGGATGTGCTTATCTGACAAATTAAATTTTCCCCTAAGTGCGAAACAGGCAAGTCTTACATCAGACATGCCGCATCATATGTAATAATAAATAAGGGGAATAAAAATAACCCGAATATATTATCTCTACGGCCAACCACATCAGCGTGGCTGACCAGACAAGCAAAAAAAATGGCCTCAGTCAAATTCCCTGAGACCCATGTATAAACATGGTGCGCCCGGCAGGATTCGAACCTGCGGCCTGCGGATTCGAAGTCCGACGCTCTATCCAGCTGAGCTACGGGCGCAAACTTTATGCGTGCTTTTTAATGGGGTGAGTGAAGGGGCTCGAACCCTCGGCATCCAGGACCACAACCTAGCGCTCTACCAACTGAGCTACACCCACCACAATCGAACAAAGAGGTTCTACCAAAGCGTGGCCCACATGGCAAGTGTTTTTTTCAAAACAGGTGAAAAAATATTGCAAAAGCCCGTAAAACCGCCCATAAATAGGCATGACACTCAAAGGCTTTCTCTTCATAATTGCGAGCGCCCTCTTCCATGTCCTGTGGAACTCAAGCCTCAAGATGAGCAATGACAAGCCCAGTGCCGTGCTGCTGATGATGGTGGTGACGGTATCCGGGTTCATTCCCTATGTGCTGTGGTGGAGTCCCGGGGGGCAGCTGTTTGTCCCGTCGGTTCTCCTGAGCGCCATGGCGGCCGGGTTCTTCTTTTTCCTGTACCAGTATTTTGTGGCCCTCTCCTATGACAAGGGCGACCTGACCCTGGTCTATCCCCTGACCGTGACGGGTCCGGTCTACATTGTTCTCTGGAGCCATCTTTTTCTTGGGGAACGGATCTCCCTTGCCGGGGCCGGTGGCATTCTCCTTATTATATATGGCGCGGTGGCCCTGCAGACCGGTCGGTTCACCTTGTTCTCCGGGGGGACGAAGCTCTTCACCGGCAAGCGGGCCGGGGCCCTGACCGCCCTTTGTGCGGCATTCTTCTACTCCTTTGGGGCCGTGGCCGACAAGATCGGGGTGATGGGCGGCAACATTGTCCTTTACACCATGAACCTGTCGGTGATCATGCTGATCTTCCATTTGACACGTATGATTTTCCAGAAGCAAACCGGGGCGGTGGTGAGGGAGCTCAGGGCAAAACCCTTGCTGATTGCCGGGGGAGGCGTGGTGATGCTCCTGTCCTTCATCACCTTCAGGATCGGGCTTCAAGAGGTCTATGCCAGCTATGCCTCTGCCCTGCGCCAGGTGAGTACCCTCTTCGGCCTTGGCATCGGGTACCTGGTGTTCAGGGAGACCCTGACCCTTCAAAGGGTTGTGAGCTCCTGCCTCATCGTTGCCGGGGCTGTCCTTATAAAGATGGGGTGAAACCCTGGATTTACGGGAAATTCATATTGACCATTGTACGAAGTTTGATTATGATTTCGGCTCATAAAACTAACAAAAGGATACGTAAAAGATCATGAATAATTTTTATATACTTGTTGTGAGACTCATCCTGGGACTTGTGTTCGGCATCTTGATCACCCGGATCTTCAAACCGGATTGGAGCATGTTTGCAGGGGCCCTCACAGGGCTCGGGCTTGTGGCTGCAGCCTACTTCATGCAGATGATGGGATCACGAAACACAAAAAAGTAACAGGAGCCACACCTTGAACCAGATAATCCTAGGAACCGCAGGCCACATCGACCATGGCAAGACCAGTCTGATCCGGGCATTGACCGGCATTGAAACCGACCGCCTCAAGGAGGAGAAACAACGGGGAATCACCATTGAGCTGGGGTTTGCCTCCATCACCCTTCCCGGCGGAGAGCTGGTGGGAATCGTTGATGTCCCGGGACATGAGAAGTTCATCAAAAACATGGTGGCAGGTGCAAGCGGCATCGACCTTGTTGCCATGGCCATTGCAGCGGACGAAGCTGTAATGCCCCAGACCCGGGAACACATGGAGATCTGTACCCTCATGGGCATCAAGTACGGGTTCATTGCCCTGACCAAGATCGACCTTGTGGATGAGGAACTCATGGAGCTTGCCATCGAGGATATCCGTGAGTTCACCCAGGGAACCTTTCTGGAGGACGCCCCCATCGTTCCGGTCTCTTCCACCACAGGGGAGGGTCTCGACCTCTTCACCGAAACCCTGGACAAGCTCTGTCATCAGATTCCCGAGCGCCCCTTTTCCCCCATCTTCCGGCTGCCCGTGGACAGGGTCTTTTCCATGAAGGGATTTGGCACGGTGATCACCGGCACCCTGGCGTCCGGCAAGGTCGATGTGGGTGAGGAGATCATGATCTTCCCCTCCGGGATCACCTCAAAAGTGAGGGGCATCCAGGTCCATGGCAAGAGCGTGGATACGGTGGAGGCCGGCACCCGGACCGCCATCAACTTCCAGGGACTCGACAAGGATTCCGTAAACCGGGGAGACATCCTCTCCACCGGGGAGACCCTCCATCCCAGTCACATGGTGGATGCTGAGCTCCTCTACCTTGGCGCAAACCCAAAGCCTGCCAAACCCCGCACCCGGATCCGGTTCCACTCGGGAACCAGCGAAATCATCGGCAACATGGTGCTCCTGGACCGGGAGAGTCTCCAGCCCGGGGATACCGCCTGCGTGCAGATCCGGCTCGAAACCCCGGTCTGCTGTGTCAAGGGAGACAGGTTTGTCATCCGAAGCTACTCCCCCATCAAGACCATCGGCGGTGGCCAGATCCTCAACCCCATGCCGAGGAAACACAAGCTCTTTGACGAGAAAATTATCCAGGGCCTCTCAGATCTTGTAACAAACAACAACGACGAGACCCTCTCCTTCTTTATAAAGGAAGGCGGATTCCAGGGAGCCAACTTTACCGACCTGAGGCTCATGACAAACATCTCCGACAAAAAGCTCGATACCGTTCTCCAGAAGATGCTGGCCTCCCGGACCATTGTCCTGAGTGACAAGGAGCGGCGCATCTACGTCCATGGCGAAGTGTTCAACACCCTTGCGGACCAGATGGAAGAAAAGCTTGCCGAGTACCACAAGGCCAACCCCTTGAAGGAAGGAATGCCCAAGCAGGAGCTGAAATCCAAGTTCAGGGCCTTGCGGGACAAGGATTCAAAACTCTTTCCCCTGGTGATCACACGGCTTGCCAAGGACGGCAAGGTCGAGCAGGAACAGAACACCATACGGCTTGCAGCCCACGAGGTGGCCCTCCAGGTGGACCAGGAGGAGGTCAAGGAGAAGATAACCGCCATTTATAAGCACTCGGGCCTCACCCCACCCTTTTTCAGGACCATCTGCAGCGACATTGAAGTGGACCAGAAAAACGCCACCGACGTCCTCCACATGCTCATCGCTGATAAGACCATCGTCAAGACCAAGGACGACCTCTACTTTGACGCTGCCGCTATTGCAACCCTTGAAAAGGACCTGGTGTCTTTTTTGACGGAACAAGGCGAGATCACCACCCCCCAGTTCAAGGAGATGACCGGGATATCAAGAAAGTATGTCATCCCTTTGATCGAATATTTTGATTCGGTCAACCTGACCATCCGTGTAGGAGATACAAGGCAGCTCAGGAAAAAGAGCTGAACACATACCCCATAGCAGGAGAAAAAGATGAAGAGAAGTACGATTTTGGTAGTGGCATGCTATGTCGCATCGGTTCTGTTTCTTATTTCCGCATTTAACGAAACGCCCGTCAATTCAGAACAGGCGGCTAATCAGGCAGAAAAACACGGCGCTGAAAAAGCGGCTGTTCAGGCAAAGGGACACGCTCCGGAACATGCGGCTGTTGCCGGGGAGGTCAATCCCTTTGCGGCAAAGCCCTTGCCCGATGAAGCAATTGCCATGCTGAAGCAGGGAAATCAAAATTTTGTGGATGGCAAGCTGACCCATCCCCATCTTGATGCGGCAAGGCTCAAGCAGGCAGGAAGCGAAAACCAGGGAGACCATGCCTATGCAACGGTGATCACCTGCTCCGACTCAAGGGTGCCGGTGGAGGCGATCTTTGATGCCGGTATTATGGATATCTTTGTGATCCGGGTTGCCGGAAACGTCTGCGACGTTGACGAGCGGGGTTCCATTGAATATGGCCTTGCCCATGTCAACACACCGGTGCTTGTGGTGCTTGGCCACACCCAGTGCGGAGCGGTCACCGCAGTCACCCACGCCATCCTCGGCACCGGCCACCCCCTGGAGCGGAACATTCCGCCCCTGGTTGACAACATAGAGCCCGCCGTTCGAAAGGCCATGGCCGACAACCCCGGCATCAAGGGCACGGCCATCATTCCCCAAGCCATTGAAGAGAACATCTGGCACGGCATTGAGGAGCTGTTCATGGAAAGCCCCTCGACCCGGGAGTTTGTCTCCAAGGGATATGCCAAGGTTCTGGGTGCGGTCTACGATGTGGGAACCGGTGAGATCAGCTGGCTTCCCGAGACAAAGACCCTGGAGATCCTTAAGAAGGTGGAGGCCGATTCTTCAAAGGCAGTTGCAGAAAAGCATTAGAATAGAAACCACGCTTTAAACAGATCAGGCGTCCGGGGCAGATCAACTGCCCGGGACGCCTTTTTTTTACGGCACAAGGACCTCAGCGCCTATCCATCACACCTTAAACGTTCCCACAATTGATTTAAGCTCTCCTGCAAGCCGTGACAGATCCTCGGAATTTGAATGAACCTGACTGCTCTTGTCCGACATGGCGGATGCCGTTGAATTGACACCGGCAATCTCCTTGGAGATATCGGAAACAACCACCGAATTCTGGTTCATGGAATCATTCACCTCATTGATGCCCAGGGCTACCTGGGAGGTGTTGTTCGCAATCTCCCGGGTGGCTGTGGACTGCTCTTCAACTGCGGTGGCAATGGTGGTCACGATCTCGTTGACCTGGGTAATCACCTGGGAGATTTCATCGATCTCTGTCACCGCAACGTCCGTAACCCCCTGGATGGCGTCGATACGCTTGCGGATATCGCTTGTGGCATCAGCGGTCTGGGTGGCAAGGGCCTTGATCTCGCCTGCCACCACGGCAAATCCCTTACCTGCCTCCCCTGCCCTTGCGGCCTCAATGGTGGCATTCAAGGCAAGAAGGTTGGTCTGCTCAGAGATGTCGGTGATCGCCTCGGTGACCTGACCGATATCCATGGCCGCCCGGCTCAGTTCCTGCATCCTGGCCGATGTGGTTGTTGACCGGGTAACAGCCGTCTGTGAGATGGAGTACGCCTGTTCGGCATTCTGGGCGATTTCGTGGATGATGGAACTCATCTCTTCCACCGCCGTTGCCACCATGGATGTATTGGAGGAGGACTGCTCCATGGTGGCCACGATGGCCATGATGCTCGACGCCATCTCCTCTGCCGCAGAGGCCACGGCAGCTGATTTGTCATGGGTGTCCGAAGCGTTGCCGGAAAGCTCTCCTGCAATGGTCAGAAGCCCTGATGAAGACTGGTCCATCTCAACGGCATTGGTTGAAATATCCCTGATCATCCCCTGGAGCTTTTCCACAAAGATGTTGAACCACGAGGAGAGGGTGCCGATCTCATCCTTGGATGTCACCGGAAGCCTCAGGGTCAGGTCGCCCTCTCCTTCGGCAATATCCTTCAAACTTTCAATTACGGAGTTTATGGGGGCAGTCACGATCTTCTGTGAAAGATAGGAAACCACCAGGAACAAAACCAGAATGGCTCCCACACCGATGGCGATGCTGATATTCCGGAGGCGGTGGGCATCTTCGAGGATCTTCTCCAAAGGAATGATAATGCCCATACTCCAGGGGGTATCTGTCTTGCCAATAACAATGGGTGTCAGCACCTGATAGGAGAGTTCCCCTGTGGTAATATTCTCTTTGACGCTGGGGTATACCTCTCCGTTTTTAACAGCATTGAGGGGAGCACGCCCTTCTTCGGCAGAATAGAACTCGCCCATGTTCTTTCCCACAACACTGGCAACAGGATGGGCAACGATATAACCGTCGTTGGCCACAAGATAGCCATACCCGGTTCCAAAGGGTTTTATATCCGCAATCATGGAAGAAAACTGTTCAAGGGAGATGTCAATGGCAACAATGCCGAGGAATCTTGAGTTATACTTGATGGGAGCCACCACCGTGGCCATGAGAACATCTTTTCCACCCACCGGATAGACATAGGGATTGGTGAATATCTCGTGGCCGGTCTGTTTGGGTGTCACGTACCACTCCTCGTTGTCATAATTCACAAGGGGCTCCACGGCGATCTCCCCGCTCCCCCGGTTCCAGTAGGGGGCAAACCGGCCGGATTCATCATGGCCCTCGGTATTGGCGAACCCTGCGTCATTTCCGTCCAGGGCATCGGGTTCCCAGCAGGTATCAATGGCGATAATATCAGGGTTCTGCTTTAACACCTGTCGCAGGATGGCGTTCATGTCGGAACGTTCCGGCACATTGCCCCCCTGTTTCATTCCTTCAAAGGTGTGGGCAACGGTCCTTGCCACATCCATGGCTTTATCGATCTCGGATTTTACGACCCCCCCATATTTATAGGCGATCTCATGGGCCTTCTCCTCGGCCTCTACCCGTGCCATTTGAGACGCCTTGACCGTGATAAATGAGATGGTAACGGCATAGGCCAGAAGGACCACGCCACAGATTGCCAGAAGCATTTTGGCCCTCAGGCCTGCATTTTTCAACATAACTGTCACCTCGAAAACCCGGCGCAACGGCCAGGGCGATTTGTCATTAAGAAACGGAGTCATTTCTTATTTAATAAGGGGGAAATAATCGCAGTTTACCGCCATTTACCCGGGTATGTCAACCGCTTCAAAAGAAACAGGCGTCCGGGGCAGATCAACTGCCCGGGACGCCTGTTTTATACTACTCCGCAGAACCTAACGCCTATCCATCACACCTTGAACGTTCCCACAATGGATTTAAGTTCTCCTGCAAGCCGTGACAGATCCTCGGAATTTGAATGGACATGACGACTCTTGTCCGACATGTCCGATGCCGTTGAGTTGACACCGGCAATCTCCTTGGAGATATCGGAAACAACCACCGAATTCTGGCCCATGGAGTCATTCACCTCATTGATGCCCATTGAAACCTGGGAGGTGTTGTTTGCGATTTCACTGGTGGCAGTGGACTGCTCTTCAACCGCGGTGGCAATGGTGGTCACGATCTCGTTCACCTGGGTGATCACCCGGGTAATTCCATCGATCTCTGTCACCGCAACATCCGTAACCCCCTGGATGGCGTCGATGCGCTTGCGGATGTCGCTTGTGGCATCAGCAGTCTGGTTGGCAAGGGCCTTGATCTCGCCTGCGACCACGGCAAATCCCTTGCCTGCCTCCCCTGCCCTTGCAGCCTCAATGGTGGCATTCAAGGCAAGAAGGTTGGTCTGTTCGGAGATGTCGGTAATGGCCTCTGTGACCTGGCCGATATCCATGGCCGCCCGGCTCAGTTCCTGCATCCTGGCCGCGGTGGTGGTTGACCGGGTCACAGCCGTCTCTGATATGGAGTGCGCGTGTCCGGCATTCTCAGCGATTTCGTGGATGATGGAACTCATCTCCTCCACCGCCGTTGCCACCATGGATGTATTGGAAGATGATTGCTCCATGGTTGCCACGGTGGCCATGATACTCGACGCCATCTCCTCGGCCGCAGAGGCCACGGCAGCGGATTTGTCATGGGTGTCCGAAGCATTGCCGGAAAGCTCTCCCGCAATGACCAAAAGCCCTGCTGAAGACTGGTCCATGTCAACGGCATTGGTTGAAATATCCCTGATCATCCCCTGGAGCTTTTCCACAAAGGTATTGAACCACAAGGAGAGGGTGCCGATCTCATCCTTGGATGTCACCGGCAGTCTCAGGGTCAGGTCCCCCTCCCCTTCTGCGATGTCCTTCAAACTTTCAATTACGGAGTTGATGGGGGCAGTCACGATCTTCTGTGAAATATAGGAGACCACCAGGAACAGAACCAGAATGGCTCCCACGCCAATGGCGATGCTGATATTCCGGAGGCTATGGGCATCTTCGAGGATCTTCTCCATTGGAATGACAATACCCATGCTCCAGGGGGTATCGGTCTTGCCAATAACAATGGGGGTCATCACCTGATAGGAGAGTTCCCCTGTGGTGATATTTTCTTTGACGCTGGGATACACCTCTCCGTTTTTAACGGCATTGAGAGGCCCATGCCCTTCCCCGGCAGTAAGAAAATCCCCCATATTCTTCCCCACAACCCTGGCAACAGGATGGGCAACAATATAGCCGTTGTTGGCCACAAGATACCCATACCCGGTTCCAAAGGGTTTGACACCCGAGATCATGGAAGAAAATTGTTCAAGGGAGATATCAACAGCGACCATGCCGAGGAATGTTGAGTTGTGCATGATGGGCGCCACCACCGTGGCCATGAGAAGATCTTTACCCCCCACCGGATAGACATAGGGATTGACGAAAATCTCGCGGCCGGTCTGCTTGGGTGCCACGTACCAATCCTCGTTGTCATAATTGACCAGGGGTTCCACAGCGATCCCCCCGCTTCCCCGGTTCCAGTAGGGGGCAAACCGGCCGGACTCGTCATGGCCTTCGGTATTGGCGAACTCAGCGTCTTTTCCATCCAGGGCATCGGGTTCCCAGCAGGTGTCGATGGCGATAATATCGGAATTCTGCTTCAACACCTGTTTCAGGATGGCGTTCATCTCAGAACGCTCCGGCACATTGCCCCCCTGTTTCATCCCTTCAAAAGTGTGGGCAACGGTCCTTGCCACATCCATGGCCCTATCGATCTCGGATTTTACCATCCCCCCATATTTATAGGCGATCTCATGGGCCTTTTCCTCGGCCTCGACCCTTGCCATCTGTGACGCCTTGATCGTGATAAATGAAATGGTAACAGCATAGGCCAGAAGGACCACGCCACAGATTGCCAAAAGCATTTTGGCCCTCAGGCCTGCATTTTTCAACATAACTGACACCTCGAAAAGCTGGCTCTATTGCCAGACTATTTCTCATAAAAAAAGGGGGCAAGGGCAGTATAACCGCCTTTGCCCCCCCTCGCCTGTCCAAGCTCCTAGGGAGCTATAACAGGATTAAGCACCTTCAACCACGAGGCCTTCATCTGAGCCGGCCGCCTCAGCCTCTTCTTTCTGGAGTGCCATTGCAGCGGGCACGGAAAGAAGATAAGCAAGACCGAATCCAGCCATACCACCACAAAGCTTACCAGTCATGACCGGGAGGATCATGTTGGGCTGGAAGTTTGCAGTAAACGCAAGATGATCGCCAAAGGTAAATGCAGCACAAACGGAGAATGCAATGCAAAGGACCTTATCTTTGGGACGCATGCCGCCGATGAGACGGAACATGGCAAGAATGTTAGCAGCTGCGGCAAGGATGCCTGCAGCACCGGTGCTGGCAAGTCCAACCTTGGAACCGATCGCTTCCATGGGTTTTGCACAGTATTTCTTGATAAGATGAACCATGGGGAACGCACCGCAAAGCATTGTTCCGATATAGCCTGCAATCTCAAGGGCCCTGAACTGATCCTTGGGATCGGCAATGATGGGATCAAATCCCCATGCACCGCATACGTTTGAGAAAAAGCTTGTGTACATCTCAACGATGGAGAAAACAAGTACCAGGGTCAGAACGGTACTCATGGTGTTACCAAAGAAGAGGAAACCCTTGATCATGGTGTTGGGAATGACCTTGAGGCCCACAGCCAGGGTGACGCAGAAGATGGTCAGGGGCAGCAGGTTGAGGAAGATCGTCTTGAATGAGAGGGCAAGCACATAAGCTGAGTCAGCATTGGCAGAGATCATGCCCCTGACCATGAGGTCTGAAACAGAGAGCATGCTGCAGGTTACGAAAACACCGACCGGGATGCTCAGAAGACCAGCCATCACGCCAAGCGCCATGTACTTATGGTCTTTTTTGGCAAGCATGGTAAGACCTACCGGGATGGAGAAAACAATGGTTGCACCGGACATGTAACCGACAACCATGGCCATGATCCAGCTCTCACGGGTAAGAGCAAGAACGTCAGCCAGCTGATAACCACCCATATCAACCGCAATAATTGTTGTAGCCGCAATTGCAGGATCCGCACCCACAGATGCAAACATAGGACCGCAAACGGATTTAATAAAAGCTGACAAATAGGGAGCTGAAGCAAGAATACCGGCAGTGGGAACAAAGATTGCTCCGATGCTGTAGATTCCCTCGATAAACTCCTTTCCAAGTTCACTCTCGTCGTCCCGAATATAAGCAAAACACCCGATGACTGCGCATATCATGATAAAATAAACGATTATTGTTCCGATATCACCCATAAACCACGTTCTCCTTGTTCTTTACCTAAAAAATTAAAAAATAATGTGAAAAAACTAAATATACTCCTGAAACAGCTCCTTCGAAGCTGAGGGAATAATCACTTTGTTGACCAGCATGCCTGTTTCCTTGATCTGTTCAACTGCGGCATCAACGGCCGCATTAACGGCACTGGTGTCGCCATTGACCAGGAAATACCCCTTGCCGCCCACGGCCATGGAGACATGGACCCGGAACAGGGTCACGTCGGCCGCCTTTACCGCGGCATCAGCCGCCTCGATAATGGGGGTGGCTGAAAAGGTCTCAACAATTCCCAGGGCCCGGTTGAAATTCCCGGGCAGCTCAACACTGCCGGACAGGGCGGGAAAGACCTGACGGTCGATGTTGGGAATGTTAAGGGATTCGATCAAATATCCGGAAGCCTCGCTCCGGGCCGCATCCAGGGAAGCGCCCACAGCCGAGACAGATCCGCCCACGATGACAAGGAACTTGCCCGGACAGATGGTCCTTGCAATGAGCACCTCAACATCCGCTGCCTTGAGCATGGCATCCTCTGCCTGAAAGCCTGCGGCTATACTTGACAATTCTACGATTCCGATGGCGTTTGACATCACTGGTCCTCTACCTTGTTCTGCTCCACACAGCTGATCTGTTCCTGCTCTACACAGCAAAGCTGTATGAATGTGTCTGTTACACGTTCAACCCTGCCATTGACAGGGGAGTGAATCTCTGCACCCAGGTTTTTCCCCGGGGTGGCAATCTTCTGCTCAACGGTCACAAGATCCCCCTCTTTGACAAGGGGTGTTGCCGGCGCACCGATGTGCTGGTGCAAAAGGATCTTAAGCGTTGTCGGCTTGCGGTCAAACTCAACCAGGGGTCCTTCGTCCGGGTAGCGGTTAAGATCAAGCATGTTCTTGAGCCGCCGGGAAGGGGTCCGGCGATAATCTGCCAGGGGATGGGCCCGGTTCAGCGGCTCCCCTTCATGGGAGAGCTTCCTGAGCATGGCCTTGCGCTTGGTGTTGATGGTGACGGTTGAGGGATAGAGCCCTTCAGGACAAGAGACAAAGCTGCAGAGGTTGCACTCGCAGCAAGAGAGAGCGTGGGTTCCAGGCTCGGTTGTCTCACCCGTTTCATCAACAAACACCAGGGATCGCATGGCCTTGTGGGGCTGGACCGGATGTCCCAGAAGATACCGGGGACAGAGTTCCGTACACATGGTGCACTGGTCGCAGGCCGACTTGCCGATCTTGTTGACAGCTGGTTCTGAGGCCATCACCCTGTAGCGCTGTACAAGGTGATGGTCCGGGGGAAGAAGGATCAAAGCGGCAGTGGTCTTTGTGACAACCCCGTCAAGGTCGTCGGTAAGCTTGCCCATCATGGGGCCACCCACCAAAAGCACGTAATCGTCAATCAAGGGCCCGGCAAAATCGATGAGCTCCCGGAAGGATATGCCCAGGGGCACCTCCACCGTAACCCGGTTCTTCACCTCGCCTGCAAAATTGAGGAACTTGGTGGTCACGGGTTTTTCGGCACCGATGTTGTAGATGGTCTCAACATTGTTGACAATGACACCCTTGGTGATGGGAAGCTTCCCAGCCTCGATGACCCGTCCCGTGGTTTCATAGATCAGGGTGATCTCGTCCCCGGCCGGATAAAAATCCCGGATGGGAACCACCTTGATGGTGTCCGTGGCTTTAGTGTTGAGCATCTCGATCAGGGTGTGGTGTTTCTCCTTGATGCCGATGATGCCGGTCTTGGCACCCGTGGCTGCGATCAAGGCATTCAGTCCCCTGAAAAAGGTGTCGGTCCTCTGTTTGAGGATCTCCTTGTCCTTGTGGAGCATCGGTTCGCACTCAGCGGCGTTGACAATGACGATCTCCGCCTGGCTGCCAAGTTTGACATGGGTGGGAAACCCGGCACCGCCGGCCCCCACGATCCCATGCTCTTTTATTTGAGTGACGCTATCCATGAAATTCAATCTTCCCTTTGCTTATCTTTGCTTACTTTTTGCTTATAATGCTTCCCAGTTAGCCGGGTAGGTGACGTACATGAACCGTGCAGTCTCAGGTACGCTGAACTGGATGGAAGTATTTTTGGGAATAAAGATAATGTCGCCCTTGTTACCGACAACCTTACGTCCGTCGATGATGATCTCAAGGGTACCGTCGATGATGTAGTCCACCTCGTCGTACTTGAGTGTCCAGTCAAAGCAGGTCTCTTTCATCTCCATGATGCCGCAACCGAGACGGGGGCTTTCATCAAGGGAAACGATATCCTTGAGATAAACCTGATCCCCTTCCTTGCCTGTGTCGAACTTCTCAGGGGTGACCGTGGCTGCCTTGACCGAGAGAACCCCGCTCTTCTCGTCCACGTCCTTTGTAAAACCCTCGGAAGCCTTGCCAAGGTTCTCGGTGATTACCTTTCTGATCAATTCTTCAAGCATCTTTTCATCAATATTCATTTTCATATCTCCTTAATAGGGAATTACTGGGCAGCAACGGCTGTTGTGGGAAGAATACCTTCTACGTCCATGTGAGGCCGGGGAATTACGTGGATGCTGACGAGCTCGCCAACCCGCTCTGCTGCGGCGGCACCAGCGTCGGTTGCAGCTTTTACAGCTCCAACATCACCCCGGACCATTACGGTGACAAGGCCGCTTCCAACCTTCTCTTTTCCGATCAGGGTTACATTTGCAGCCTTAACCATGGCGTCTGCTGCTTCAATTGCGCCGACGAGACCTTTTGTCTCGATCATTCCCAATGCGTTCATATCAATTACTCCTTATTGCTGTTTATTATATTCAATACTTTAAGGCTTATCTCCCGGATGGTTTCGGGATCATTCACGCCAAATTCATTTCTCAAGAGCCCTACAACGGTCTCCACCAGAGAGTTCATGGATTCAACCTGAACCTCCTGGGTCTCTTCGACTTCAGCGGGACAGGAAACTGCAGGGCGCGGCCCGTACTCAATAACCACTCCCCTGTTGCGTAATATATCCTTGGCTCCGGGAGTCAGGATCATGGTTGAGTCCATATAAAGGACTTTCTCGCCCTCCTTGACAAACTCATCAACCCTGGAACTTCCGATCAGTGTCTTCTTCATATCATCTCCTAATAACAGTTCGAGTCTCTACCAGGTTTGAGCGCCTCGCATGTAAATGAAGCCCATTTCTTAATCGAACAGGCAAAGCAGGTATCAATTCCAGTGCGAAGTCTGTAAACGTATCCATCACTGATTGTCGGACACTTCCATCTCATCGATGATGCCAACAATGGTGGCATCAACAGGTGAATCATTAATGGAGGATGCCACCCGGGCAGAACTGCCGGTTGTCACCAGCACGGTCTCGCCGATGCCGGCCCCCACCTGGTCAATGGCAATAAAGCTCCCCTGCTCTTCATTTGTGAAAGCATCGATCCGCTGTACGATCATCAGCTTCAACCCGCCCAGGGAGTCTTCTTTTCTGGTTGCCCAGACATTGCCCACAACCTTTCCCACAATCATCGGGATATCCTCTTTACTCGTTGATAATATCAATATTGTGATTCCTGGCAAAATCAGCCCCAAGGGGCGTTACTACTGTTTTTGCACCAGCCTTTATTTGCTCTGCCAGTGGCAAATCAAACCCCACAAAACTCCGCCTGGGGCTGCTTGACAATGGTACACTCGGAGGCAGGGGTCCAGCCGCTGCCGTTGCCCTCATCAAAATCGATGTGCATGGCAAGATTAAAGTCGCTTGACACCCGGATCAGAACATCCCTGAACACAACGGGCCGGGTTCCGGTCATGTTCACACAGACCAGATCCTTGTCCTTGACGCCAAAGCGCTCTGCATCCCCAGGAGACATGTGAATATGGCGGCCTGCCACAATCACACCCTGCTCAAGCCCAACGATTCCGGTGCTTGAAGCAAGGACGATTCCCGGTGTGCCGGCGATGTCACCGGACTGACGGATGGGCACCTTAAGCCCCAGGGCCCTGGAATCGGAGATGGAAACTTCCACCTGGGATTCGCTTCTGGCAGGCCCGAGCACGGCCACGTTGTCGATCACTCCCTTGGGACCAATCAGTCGGACCCGCTGGTCGCACAGGAATTGACCGGGCTGGGAAAGCTCCCGCTTATAGGTCAAAGGTCCGCCGAACAGGGCAAGGCTGTCCGCTTCCGAAAGGTGGACATGCTTGGCTGAAAGCTCAACCGGGATGGTGGTTTTGACCTCTTCCCCAAGCTTTTTCTTCAGCTCGCCCATTATCAATTCAACTAATTTTTCATCCATCACTTGGATCCTGTCATTTATAAACTCCGGCCTTTTCCTTGAGCATCATGATGTAAATCACACTGCTCATGCGGTTGAGGGCCTGGATAATATCTTGTTTTTCAACGTTGTTCATGAATGCGGCCACAGCCGCAATCTCGATCTCCCGCACACTGCTCCTCAGGGTGTTCAATCCCAGAAGGGAGGAACCCATATCCACCGAAGGCATGATATGCCCGATCTTAAAGTAGCGTTTCGGATGATGGGACCGGTCCCGGAGTTCAGGATCGGTGAGTCCCAGTATCATGGTTTCAGCCAGGGGCTGCTCCATCACGTCGCACTTCATAATCTCCCGCGCCCAGGAGAGAAGCTCCTCCAAATCTTTGCTGAGGGACCTCTTTTTCAGCTCGATGCTCCTGAGCTGTTCCATGAGAATCGCGGATTGAAAGCTGTCCAGCTTTCCCCGGAACACGATCCTGGGATCGTTCTTCATCACCAGGGCGTTGCCGCGAAGCTGGGTCATGTGCTCGGGTTTTGTCTCAAACATGCCGCCGTCCGCAGCTGAAACGTATTTCGGCTTCGGCTGGGGCTGGGGAGAAGAAACCGGCTCAACCGGTGCAGCCACTGGTGCAGGCGACGCCTTTTCCCCTTTCCCGGTTCTTACAACGACAACAGACTTCTCGTTTAAGAACTGTTGAGCGGAGGGGGTCAGGATCTGACCCTCCTCCACATTGAAAGTCTTAAAGGCCTTTGTCCTGAAACTTTGTCTCAGTAAGGATTCCGTTATGACCTTCATGGATTATTATCCCTCGAGCTTGGGAAGAATCATCTCAACATCGCCATGGGGTCTTGGGATCACATGGATGCTCACAAGCTCGCCCACACGCTCAGCCGCTGCAGCCCCTGCGTCGGTGGCAGCCTTGACAGCGCCAACATCACCCCGGACCATTACGGTCACAAGGCCTGCGCCGATCTGAGTCTTTCCGATGAGCTGTACGTTTGCTGCTTTGACCATTGCATCAGCCGCCTCAACAGCGCCGATAAGTCCTTTGGTCTCGATCATTCCCAATGCATTCATTGTAGCCATGGTAGTTTCTCCTTATATCTTAGTTTAAGCCTTTGAGTTGTTTGAGGATCATCTCTGTGATGAGCTTGACATCCACGGACCCTGTCTCTGCCGGGGCCGCTGTGGTCTCACAGGTTGCCTGCATGGGCATCGCAGTGGTCTCATAGGCCACCCTGCGGATGCTGTACAGGTTATCAGGGGTTACATTGTCGGAAGTGGCGCTGCCGCCCACCGGTCCGCATCCAAGGGTAAAGGAGGGGAACAGGTTGGTGGAAAGGCCCACCGCGCCATGGGTAGACGGGGTGTTGACCAGAAGCCGGGAAACCGGCTTTTTCATGGCAAACTCACGGACAATGGCGTCGTTGTTGGAGTGGATCGCCAGGGAGTGACCCAAGCCGCCGTTCTTGAGAAGCTTGTCACAGGCCTCGCAGGCATCCTGCCAGGTCTCAACCCGGAAGAAACCGAGAAGGGCAGTGAGCTTCTCCTTGGAAAAGTGATGCTTGGGTCCGATGCCCTCTTCCTCGCAAACCAGCACCTTGGTACCGGCAGGAATGGAGATCCCGGCAAGGGAAGCGATGTAGGCTGCGTCCCGGCCGACAACGGCGGGGTTCATGCTTCCGCCGGCCCGCTCCATGACAGCCCTTACCTTGAGAAGATCGTCTCCCGTAAGGAAATGACCGCCCTTGGCAATGAGACGCTCTTTGACCTTGTCGGCAATGACATTCTCGGTAACAATGGCCTGCTCTGAGGCACAAACCGTACCATTGTCAAAGGTCTTGCTGAGGAGGATCTTGTCCAGGGCGGACTCGATGTCAGCGCTTCGCTCGATAAAAGCGGGAACATTACCGGCGCCAACCCCGAGGGCAGGAGTTCCTGAGCTGTAAGCCGCCTTGACCATGCCGGGACCGCCGGTGGCAAGGATCAGGTCAGCCTGCTTCATCAGCTCGTTGGTGCCGCCGATGGAGGGAATGCTCATGACGTTGATCAGATCCTCAGGGGCACCCTTGGCCTTGAGGGCAGCGCGCATGATGTCAACGGCCTTCTTGATGCACTGGGTGGCACTGGGATGGGGGGTAAACACAACAGCATTACCCGCCTTGATGGCGATCATGGACTTATAAATGGCTGTGGAGGTCGGATTCGTTGAAGGAATGATTCCGGCAATAACCCCGGCAGGGGTTGCAATCTCAATGATCTTCCTGTCCTGGTCTTCGTTCACAATACCAATGGTCTTCATCGGTTTGATGTGGCTGTAGAGCTTTTCAGAAGCCAGAATATTCTTGGCCTTCTTGTCTGCCCACTTGCCAAAGCCGGTCTCTTCATGGGCAAGCTTTGCAAGGCTTTCCGCCTCTTTGGCAGCAGCAATTGAGATGGCAAGGGTCAGGTCGTCAACCTGCTCCTGGTTCATCTCTGCAAGGATGGCCTGGGCGGTTCTGGCAGCCCGGACAAGGGACCTTGCCTCTTGTATGGATAGTAGATCTTTATCAACCATTTTGGTTATTTTTCCTCATTTCTATGATATTCAACAATTGCTTCAATCAACTCTTTCTTCCTGGCGTACTTGATCTTCTTCTGTGCCAGGGGCAGTCCGGGAAGCTTCCGGGCAAATTGTCTCAGTTTCACGACGCTCATGTTCTTGAGCACAGCCCGTTCCACCGTTTTTTTAACGACAGCCTTTTTTTCAGGGCTCTTGCCGATAACCGGTTCGGCCGCTGCTACAGGGGCCTTGCTCGCCACCGGTCCGGGCGCTGCTTCAGGGGCCTTGCTCGCTACCGGTTCAGCCACTGTTTCAGGGGCTGAACCGGTAAGCACTTGGGGCTCTGTTGCAGGGACCGTGCCGGTAAGCACTTGGGGCTCTGTTGCAGGGGCCGTGCCGATAACCGCTTGAGACTCAGTTTCAGCCGCAGGTACCACAGATGCCGATGCAGATTTTTCCGGATCGGGCTGGGGACCAAGCACGGTTTCAAGGCCCTCACCGGTTCTTCCTATCACGGTGGTGGACAGAACCGTTCCAAGCCGTGAGGCAGCCACCTTACCTGCGTCAACCGCAGCGGAAACAGCACTAATATCCCCGACGATGACGATGGTGATAAGACCTGCCCCGATCATCTCCAGCTCCTTCAATTCCACATCCGCGGATTTGACGGCGGCATCAGCCCCCTCAATGGCAGGAACCAGGCCGAGGGTTTCCACAAGTCCCAGGGCTTTTCCGTCCATGCTAATACCCCAGCGGGTTGTCGGCTACGGCCTTAACAGCCTGGGCAAAGGCATCACACGCCGCCTGACAGGCAGACTGGCTGCCGGTCAAAAGACCGCCACCAAAGTTGGTCTCTGACGGAGGACCGAAAAAGGCCGCCATTTGTACATCCGCAGCTTTCATGGCCACATCCAGGGCATACATGGCCTCAAGGGGAGGAGCGATGAGATAGGCCAGGGCCTCGCCCTCCGTGATGCCTGCAGTATCGGACAGATAGGAGCCGGTCCTTGAAATGGTATGGGCAAAGTAAGGGATGGTGTCGTCTTCATTTGCACTGTAGAAGGTTGCATCGTTTTCAACATAGTCCACAGCTGCATCGATGCCGCTCTTCACCTCTGCCGGGGTAGGCCCGGAGAGAATACCGATAAACTCACCGGCAAGCTTTGTGTTGGCATTGTCCGCGCCGCCGTAGAAGGACTTTGCATAGGCCACCCGAACTTCCGCTTTTTTGGTGGCATCGTCCAGGGCACAATACCCCACATCATCACAATCGGTGGTAAAGATACCAATGCTCTTGTGTCCGTCTACGAGGTTCAGCTCTTTTGCCATGTCATTGTTGACATTGGGAATGAGCTTGATACTCAGGACACTTGTGCGTAGTGCATCACCTTTCATAGTGTATTTCTCCTAAAGTTTGAGATCCAGGCCACTGGCCTTTTGCTCGAGCATTGTCTTGACGATGTCCGCAATGTGGGCACCGGCCTCAACAGCAGGTGTTCCGCCCTTATGGATATTGGAGATCACGGTACGGTTGGCCTCGGGCATGGTGGTGGAAGCTTTGTAGGCCATGTAGCAGCTCATGCTCTCGCCTGTGGCAAGACCCGGCCGTTCACCGATCAGAAGCACGGTCACCTCAGGGGTGAGGACTTCAGAGATCACGTCCATGGCGGGAACCCGGCCATACTTGAGAAAGAAGGGGGTGCCGGTCTCAATGCCGTGGCCCTTCAAACCCTGGAGGATGGAGCTGTAGGCGTCCTTTGCATTGGTCTCAATGGCAGTGGAGCTCAGGCCGTCGGCAATGTAAACCTGAACCCTGGGGCTCTGCTTGCACTTCTCCTTGAGGGTGGCAATGGTCTCATCATCGATCTTTCTGCCAAGGTCGGGACGGGTCAGGAAATGATCCTTATCCTTGCAGCAGGAGGTGATCTGGAACATCCCCATGGATTCAACAAATTCGTCGGAAACGTTGCTGAAAACCGCGTCCTGGGCAACGGCATGGTCTGCCCGGAACCTGAGAAGCGACCGGGTCAAGGGGCGTGGACCGGCTCGCCAGATACCGATCCTGGCAGGCGTTGTCGCCTTCATCTTGAGATAGGCCTCACGGTTGGCGGGCTCCGGAACCTGGAGCTCCTTTTTAAGGTCAACGGCGGTCAGGTCGCACAGCTCCTCGCACGCTTCAGCAGCCGGGGAAGCCTGGCTTGGGGAAGCCTGGTCGCCGGTTGCCATGGAGCCCAAAACCTCTGCGATGATATTTTTTATTTTATCTTCTGAAATCAAAATCTTATCTCCTTTTGGTCTTGCCTATTTGATAAAGAGGGAGGCATCTCCGGCCCTGGCGCTCAGTCGTCCGTTCTCATAGATACCCATGGTCTCAAGCCAGTCAGCAAACTCCTTGACCGGAGTAAGACCCAGAAGCTCTCTCAGGCTTGAAGCATCGTGGTAACCGGTGCACTGGTAGTTGAGCATGATGTCGTCACCCTGGGGAATTCCCATGAAATAGGTGCATCCGGCAGCGCCAAGGAGCACGGCCAGGTTCTCAATATCATTCTGGTCGGTCTTCATGTGGTTGGTGTAGCAGGCATCAACGCCCATGGGAACGCCGGTGAGCTTACCCATGAAGTGATCCTCAAGACCGGCCCTTGTCACCTGCTTGCTGTCATAGAGGTACTCTGGCCCGATAAATCCGACAACCGTGTTGACGAGGAAAGGATTGTATTTCTTTGCAAAACCGTAGCATCTTGCCTCCATTGTCACCTGGTCGACCCCGTGGTGGGCTTCACTGGAGAGCTCGGAGCCCTGGCCGGTCTCAAAATAGATGACGTTGGGGCCGGTGGATGTACCCTCCCTGAGCATGAGATCCTGGGCCTCGGCCATTATCGCACCGTCAAGACCAAAGGCGGTGTTGCCCTTTTCGCTGCCGGCAATACTCTGGAAGATCATGTCAGAGGGAGCACCGTTTTTAACGGCATCCATCTGGGTCTTCACATGGGCAAGCACACAGTTCTGGGTGGGAATGTTGTGGGTCTCTTTGATCTCCTGGAACATCTTGAGAACGTTGGAAACCGAATCCACGGTGTCGTTAACCGGGTTGAGACCGATAACCGCATCACCGATACCATAGCTCAATCCCTCAAACAGGGAGATCCGGATACCATCGATGTCGTCGGTGGTATGGTTAGGCTGGAGCCTGAAACCCAGGGTGCCTGCCTCGCCAATGGTGGTGTTGCAGTGGGCGGTAACCCGGATTTTTTTAGCGGCATAGATCAGATCCATGTTGGACATCACCTTGGCAACGGCTGCCACCATCTCAGAGGTGAGACCCCTGGAGATACGGGCGATATCCTTGGATGTGGTGCTGTGGCTCAGGATCCACTCCCGGAATTCGGCAACGGTCCAGTTCTGGATCTCACGATAGATCCGCTCGTTGACCTGGTCCTGGATGATCCGGGTAACCTCGTCGATTTCATAGGGAACCGCAGGATTGTTCCTGAGATCCTTGAGGGTGATCTCGCTCAGAACCTCCTTGGCGGCAATCATCTCGGTTACGGATGTGGCGGCCACCCCGGCAAGCTGATCGCCGGACTTTTCCTCGTTGGCCTTCGCCATGACCTCGTTGAGATCCTTGAACTCATAAAGGGTTCCGAACAGTTTTGTTTTTAATCGCATTGTCTATTCCTTCTAAATATTTTAATAGCCAAAGAGCAGTGTTTTCACGATAACCGGGACAACCTTGCCGCCGGCAAGGCCCTGGCCGATATCAATGTAATCGCCGTTTTCCACCTTGACCGTGTCGATACAGATGACATCTTTCTTAAAATCAAGCTGTGCCTTGAGGGTCTGCCCAAGCACCTTTGCAAGATCGCATTCAACAACAACGATCAGGGGCACCTTATCATTCATGACAGAAGCCATTCCCTGGATGATGGCACTGGCCAGGAGCTGAATGCCCTCGAAACTAATGTCATCGAACCCTTTAAAGGCAAGGGCCGGCGTCTGGTGCTCCTCCTTCAGCCTGAACCATTCCACCTTTTCAGCGATGGTCCGGCCCCAGGTTTCAAGGGGTTTTGCCTCATCCTCTTCTGAAAGCTTGAGGATGGGGACGTTCTGAACCGGAAGCGCATCATCGTTAAAGGTGACGGTGCTTCCGCTTATATCCGTGGTGTGGGACCCTGCCCCCACCACCGTTGCCCGGATGGTCTCAGCAGACTCAAGCACCTGCTTTTCTGTGAAGATCCTCGATTTTGCAATGGCACGTCCGAGAAACCGTCCAAGATCGTTGAATTCGAAATCGTTGCCATCACAATTGGTGGTGATGCAGTCGGCAACCCCGCCGGAAAAGGTGATGTAGTCGATGGCGTAGTCCCGTTTCAGGTCCTTGTCCGTTACCATGGTTGCAAGCTCACCCGTGGCAGGCACAACCCCGACCACCTCTTCCAGGATACCGGCCATCCGCTGGGAAATGGCCTCGATGGCCCCATGGGAAATGGGGGTGCCCTCATCTGCGTCAAGACCCATGGACCGGGTCAGGCATCCCATCTTATCGGAACAATAGGCCACCTTTGAATTATCGCCAGAGAAACGGATGAGCCGGCCGCCGATGTCCAGGCAGGCCGTGTCGATCACCTCACCGTTGTTGAACACCGCAATGTTGGTGGTACCGCCCCCGATATCCAGGTTGGCGATGGTCGCCCCCCGTTTCTTGGACTCCTGCTGGGCATTGGCACCCTTACCGGCAATGATTCCTTCAAGGGAGGGACCGGCCGTTGCAACCACAAACTCGCCGGCAAGACCGCTCAACATTGAAAGCACCTCGGAGGCATTCTGCTTCCGGGCAGTCTCTCCGGTGATGATCACAGCCCCTGTCTGGACCTGGTCCGGAGTTACACCGGCCTTGGCATACTCCTGCTCCACAATGGTACGAACGGCCCTGGCATCGATCTCGATCTTGGAAACCAGTGGGGTGAAATGGATATCGCTTCGATAGACCACTTCCTTGTCAACAATTTGAATCCTTGGAACAGACATCATGGATGCCATGTTTTCCAAAGAAATTTTGCTGAATACAAGCTGGGTGGTGGAGGTACCGATATCGATACCTGCGCTTAAAACCGTTTCCTTCATTCCCTTGTCCTGTTGCCTTTCTCTCTTGGGTGATTGCATAAAAAAAGCCCGGCACCGGAGAGAATCTCTCCCCAGTGTCAGGCTTCGTTGCCTCAAAAAGTCCTGTACGCCGTTGTACAAGACACAAAATGTATTCTACCGATCAGGGTCAGGCTTAGCTTATTAGCATATTGCCCAAGTATATTTCACATGGGGTCAGGCTTTCTTTATTGAGCCTGGTCCGGCCGGGCTGCAAAGTGTAAAGACAATAAAAAAAGCCTGCCCCCGTTTATCAGTTTATGGTCCGTCCCGGTCCAGAAGGAAATCAAACAACACTTTGGTCCCTCTCTCTGTGGACTCCATGGAGAAATTCCCCTTGAGCTTGTCAGTCACAATCTGGCGGATGATCCTGCTCCCCAGGGATGAGGATCGCTTCTCTTCATCCACGTCAAATCCAACGCCATCATCGGTGATGGAGATGTTTGAGTACATGGTTCCCTTGTGGAGTTCAACAATGATTAAGCCTTTGTCCCGGCCTGGGAAAGCGTATTTCAGGCTGTTCTGGATCACCTCGTTCACCACAAGGGCGATGGAGGTGGCGGTATCGGAATCGGTTTCAAAGGTGTCGCCCTGGATGGTGACCGTGATATTCTTGCCGGCAGCGTGGCCGTGCCCCAGGATTCCGCTCTTGATCCGCCCGAGCATGGTCTTTAAGTCCACGTCGTCAACCCCGTTCTGGGCCAGGATCTCATGGGTGGCCGCAATGCTCAGCACCCGGCTGATACTCTCCTTGAATGCTGCCTTGGCCCCCTGGTCGTCGATCCTTCTCGATTGCAGCCTCAACAGGCTTGCAATGGTCTGGAGATTGTTCTTTACCCGGTGATGAATCTCCTTGATGGCAACGGACTTAAGGATAAGCTCCTTCTCCTTTGCCTTGGCATCGGTCTCATCCCGGAGGAGCATCACTGCCCCGGCAACATCACGATCCCTGTTTTTCATCACCGCATATTTGACATTAAGAATGAGGTTACCGAGCCTGACCTCGCTTGCGTTGATCTGCTTTTTTTCAAGGATGGTCTCAAAGCTGGTGTCGTCCAGGGCCATGTTGGAGAACTCCAGCCCCTCTATATTATTGATGTACCCGAGCTTTTTGTATATCTCCCTGGCAACCGGGTTTGCATAGGTGGCAACGCCCTGGGGACTGAACATGATAATGCCGTCCGTGACATGGTAGGGAATGCCGTGCTCCTTGTGCCGGGTGGAGATCAGGGTCTCTGTGAGTTGTTCCGTGGTTCTCGAAAGCATGGACAGAGTTCTTTTGGCCCGGATGTGCTCAGTGACATCGGTCTCGGCGATCAACACCCCTATGACCAGCCCCCCATCGTTCTTGATTGCAGAGACGTCCTGCATCACGTCCCGGTTCTCCTGGGTCCGTGCCATCATGTCCGTGGTGGGCATGCCGATGCCAAGGGTTCTCAAAACTGCAGGCTCGTTGTTGCGATGGGCAAACTCCCCAACCACCCCCCCCTTATATATGGAAGGCTTATTGGTGGGCTTGGCCTGGGCCACGACAATGGCCATATCAGGATCACGGGTGATGCAGTCGATGAAGAGATCGGCCCCCATGAGGTCGGCAATGGACTGGAGGTTGTTTGCCACCTCGTTGATCTTTCTGATATCTCCCGGGGTAAGATTGGTATGTTCCCGGCAAAGCTTGTTTATCATGGCGTGGGTACCGTTAATTATTCATCAGAATAATCTTGGCTATCTCCTTCATGGAGCATCGTTTATCCATACAGATCTTACGGATCATCTGAAAGGCCTCCTCTTCGCTGACATTCTGCTGCTTCATCAGAAGCCCTTTGGCCTTTTCGATGAGCTTTCTGCTCTCAAGCTGATCCTTGGCCCGGTCGATCTCCCGGCTCATCTGGTCCAGCTCTTCGCCCTTGGCAATGGCCACCTCAACCATGGGCAGCAAAGACTCTTCCCGGATGGGCTTTACAACATATCCCATCACCCCGGCCTCCTTGGCCTGGTCAACAAACTCCTTGCCGCTGTAGGCCGTGATCAAAAGAACCCCCTTGGCAAGTTTTTGATCCCGGATGATCTGGGACGCCTTAAGGCCGTCCAGCAAAGGCATCTTGATGTCAAGCAACACCAGATCAGGGGTGTACTTTTTACAAAGTTCCACGGCATCGAAGCCATCTGAGGCTTCTCCGAGGACGGTGTAGCCGGCATTTTCCAGAATCTCACGGACATCCATCCGTGTGATCGGCTCATCATCGGCTATTACAATTTTTTTTCCCATTGACTTCCTCCTCATGGGAATCAGAACACTTCCCAGGGACTGGTTCAGGAGCGGGTAATCGGCACTGACGAAAATTCCAACCCGGTCTCAAAAAAGTTCGCGACCTCGGCCATGCCAGACTCCACGCTTGCCACATCCCCGGTGATAACCAGGGAACCTCCGAATCTGTCGAGGAAACCGATCTCCACGCCTGCCGCCTTTGTTGCAACATCGGCGGCAATGATCACAGCTTCCCCCGGGGTGATGGTCAAAATACCAATGGCCCCGCACTCGTCGTCCAGCCCCAGGTTCATACAGACAGAAGCCCGAGGATTGGCGATGACATGAATCAGGGTCAACTGCTTACCCGGGACATACTCCTGAATCATCCGCTGTTTTTCTTGTTCCGCCATCTCTTCCTCGTCCTCTTTTTGGGTACCAGACCTATAAAATAAAAAAGGCTTGCAACAGGAGGTTCCTCCTGACAGCAAGCTTCATCGTTTGCATAACACCCCACGCCGTTGTGCGGTGATTTACCAGTTTCGCGAAAGATCAGTACCACAGGGCCGCACCAAATGACAAGCTTTTTTTTACCATAAACACCAATAACACGATACAACACAAATGGAACAAATTCAACAACCTACCAAAAACGGGCACCAGGACGATTTTACCGGCCCGGATTCCCTAACCGCAAACTTTTACCGGTTCCATATTTTTTCGGCAAACAGGGAGGTCACGGTATCAAGGAAAAGCCTCCCCTCCAGGGTAAGGATGAACCGGTGGTTCACGATCATGGCCCAGGAACGGGCCGCACACTCCCGGGCAACTTCCTTGAACATCTCCATGAACCCCTGGCTTGAGATCTTCTCAAATGCCTTGATATCGATGCCCCCGGAGGTCCGGAGACCGAGCATGACCATTTCAATCAGCACCTGCTCCCGGGTGAGGGTTTCAGTCTCTGCCACCGGAAGTACGCCCTGTTCAAGCTCATCCCCATAGCGGCGGACATCGGCGTGGTTCCAGGATCTCGTGGAGCCGTCAAAGGAGTGGGCCGAAGGGCCGAACCCCAGGTAGGGAACCAGGTCCCAGTATTTTCTGTTGTGCCTGGACCGATGCCCAGGACCAGCCGCAAAGTTGGAGATCTCGTAATGGAGATACCCGTTGGCCTCCAGGTACGTGGAGGTGAACTTGAACAGGGAGGCTGCGCTTTCGTCATCAAGGGGAGAGATCCTGCCCGCCTGAAGTTCATTGTGCATGGGGGTTCCGGGCTCATAGGTGAGCATGTAGCAGGAGAGGTGCTCGGGATGAAATTCAAGGGCCCTGTCAAGATCCTTGCGCCAGGAGGTTTCCGTCTCCCCGGGAAGCCCGAAGATGAGATCAAACCCCAGTTTATCGAACCCCGCCCTCCTTGCTGATCGGAGGGCCTGACCTGCCGTTTCTGCCGAATGGATCCGCTCCATGAAGCCAAGTTTTTCATCACAAAGGGACTGCACCCCCATGTTTAGCCGGTTCACGCCAAACCGGCGGATCTCATCAAAATACCCAGGCCCCACCGTGCCGGGATTAACCTCCAGGGTGATTTCACAATCCGTTTCCAGATTAAAGTGATCGCGGACCCGGGAGAGAATGCTCTCAATCTCCCGGGGTGCCAAAAGGGAGGGGGTGCCCCCGCCAAAATAAATAGTATCGATGGCGCTTTGTGGATCTTCCCGCAGGGAGATCTCCGTTAAAAGGGCGTCCACAAACCGCTCTTTCAGCGAGAGCGTTGCAACCGAATAAAAGTCGCAATAGGGGCATTTCTTAATGCAAAAAGGAACATGTATATATAGAGCAGTATTTTTTTCAGACAAAACGTTTCATCAATCCGTCAATTACAGTGTCAACATTATCCACGGTTACCCCGTGGAGGCGACAGGCCTCCTCGGCCCGTGCCACAAGCGTTCCATCCTCCATGTCCGTTGGCCCCCGGAACAGCCCCATGCGCCGACCCACCTGATAAACCACCCGCTGTTCCGGCGGCATATCAAGGAAACTGTCCACAACCGCCACCATCCTTGCCTTGTCATGGGGCATCTGCCCCTCCACCGTCTCCAGGAGATTGAGGATGTGATCGCTCTTAATAAAGGAGGTGATACCGTCAAGGGATTCAAGAAAGAGTTTCAGCTCCCGGGCAATCATCAGATCAGTGCAGCGTTGAAACTCCCCTTGGTCATGGGCCGCAGCCAAGGGGCTTTTCCCGGGCAGGGCCAGGGTGCGAAGCCGTATGAAATCCGGATTGATCTCATTTAGAGCATGGGCACTCTCAAGGGCGTGCTCTTTTGAGAACTCCACCCCGCCAAGCCCCGGCATCATATATTCGGACAACTCCATCCCCGCAGCCTTGACCATGCGTCCGGCTTTGATATGGCTCGCCTGGGTGGCACCTTTTTTAACCATTGCAAGAACCTTGTCCGATCCGGATTCCAGACCGATGTGAATCCGGTTAAGCCCTGCCCTTGCAATGCGCACAAGATCCTGGGGCTTGATCCGGGCAATGGTGTGGGAACGGGCATAGGAGGTGATCCGTTTTACCATTGGAAAACAGGTCCTGAGGTGATCCAGGACCGCCACCAGATCGTCGGGCTTCATAATCAGGGAATTTGCATCCTGGAGAAAAACAGACTCCATGCCGGAGGAGTACCAGTGCCAGGCCGAGTTAAAGGCAACCCTGTCATCGGAATCCAGGCCATGGAACATGGCGTTGATTTTTTCCATGTCCACAGTGCTGCCCGTTTCGACCTCCTCAACAATGGCAGTGAGATGGCCATGGATAAGATCGATATCTTTAATGATGGACTCTTTGGCCCTCAACGAGAACCGTTTCCCCTTGTAGACCGGGCAGAAGGTACACCTGTTCCAGGGGCAGTTCCGGGTCAGGCGGATCAGCAGGCTTCGGGATTCGCTGGGGGGCCGGATCGGGCCCTGCTCAAATCCTGTATACTCGTCTTGTTTCATTGTCAGTCCTCAATTTATAGATGTTTGCACTCGAACTGATACCAAATCACCTATTATGATAATAAATGGGATCTATTCATATGCGATGGGCAAAAGTTGTTTTTTCCTACCATTAAACAGGATGACAGCCCGTGTCAATCAATTCCTGGCCGCGAATTCCCTTTGACAACAGGGTCCGAACAGGGTAAACCATGGCCCATGACAACGGACACCGCTTCAAAGAGACCCTGGATAAGGCCCATTGCCATTGCCCTTGGCACCCTGTTCCTGCTTGCAGCCCTTATGGCTGGAGCAGGCTTTTGGCACATGAATAAGTTTACAACAAGCCCCATGGACAGGAACGGAAAGGAACGGCTCTTTACCATCCGGTCCGGCGAAAGCCTCACAGGGATATCCCGGCACCTGGTTCAGGAGGGATTTGTCAAAGACGTCACCCGGTTCAGGCTCCTGGTCCGGTACCAGGGACTCTCCAAAAAGATCCAAGCCGGCGAGTACGCCCTTTCCCCGGCCATGTCCCCCAAAGAACTGCTCACCATCCTTACCAGTGGCCGGGTGAAACTATACCGGCTCACCATTCCCGAGGGTCTCAACCTATGGGAGACAGCCCTGCTTGTTGAGCGTGCAGGCTTTGGCACCCAAGAGAACTTCCTTGCCCTTGCCAGGGATCCTGAACTTGCAGCATCCCTGGAGATCACGGCCGAAGATCTTGAGGGCTACCTCTTTCCCGAGACCTACCTCTTTGCCAGGAACGCGTCCCACCGGGAGATCATCCAAAAGATGGTCCGGCGGTTCCAGGCCGTCTACACGCCCCAATGGCAGGAGCGCACCCGGGAACTGGGATTTACCCGGCACCAGATCGTCACCCTTGCCTCGATCATTGAAAAAGAGACGGGAACCGGCAGCGAACGGCCGCTGATCTCTTCGGTGTTCCACAACCGGCTGAAACGAAGAATGCGCCTTGAGTCCGACCCCACCGTAATCTATGGGATTCCCAACTTTAACGGCAACATCACCAGGAAGGATCTCAGGAGAACAACCCCCTACAACACTTACCGGATCAAAGGCCTTCCCAAAGGACCCATTGCGAATCCCGGCAGGCATTCCCTTGAGTCGGCCCTGTTCCCGGCCAGTACCGACTTCCTCTTTTTTGTCTCAAAAAAGGATACCACCCACAAGTTCTCAACCAATCTCAGGGACCACAACAGGGCAGTAAGACGTTATCAGTTAGGGCATTAGCTTTAATTTTCCATTTTTTTTCGGGCAAGGATATTAGAACTGCTTCAGGTAGACGATGACCGCTCCGCTCCGGGTTTTCAATTTCCTGTCCCACTCGAACCAGAGCACCACCCCCTCCTTTTTCAGCTTCGCCAGCAGATCCTCCACCACATCGGGAAGCACAGCTCCGAATTCCGAGTGCAGGCCCTTACCGACAACGATGCGGACAGTGAACCCCCCGGCCCTCCAGGCGTTCCTGATATAGAGTTCGGACCGGACCACGGCGCGGACGGCCGTGTCTCCGTGGAGATCGAGCTGGCTTTCCGGAGGGGGATACCGTTTCAGCCGCTTGTGAATGGGCACAGGATCCGGGAGACCCTTTTCCCGCTTTTCCCTCAAAAGTGCACCTCCGCCCTTTCCCTTGAGGGAAGCAGAAAGCAGAGCCGGAAAATCCTCGGCTTCGGCCTCTTCGGCCCGCCCCCGTGCTGCAAACATTCCTGCAAGGCTGCGTGATCCGTCCAGGACGGGAAGCCCGTGTTTATTGTTGCGGTTCACCCGTTTTCTCCCGGCAGGCGCCGGTCGCCCTCCGGAAGCAACAGACCGTTTCCTTTCTCCTTCCTCCGAGGCCTCATCCGGCAACTCACTGAAATGAAAAAAAAGATCCTCTCCCCTGTCGAAAACAGGTATACCGTTTTTATTCGTTTTTCGGGCCGTTCCCAACCCCTTATTTTTTCTGCTTTTTCCACTCATGGCGGCATAATACTTCACAACGGTCGTTTTTTCAAGCATATAGGCAGGGTCTCGATTGACTTTAAACATACTTGCTGTTAATGTACTCACCTATGAATATAGGAAGCATTGTAGAATATATTGATCAACAGAAGATCATTTGTGCCGTCGTGTTGCAGGTAAAGCAGCAGAGATTGCGGCTGCTCACCGAGAATAACCGTGAGGTAAATCTTTCGGCCAGCAGACTGACCCATCTCTCCAGGACCCCCATGGACATGTCGGGCACCCGGGATTTTCAGGTCAAGGCTCTCAAACGAAAGGCAGCATCAAGGGAGCGCCTCGCTTCCACCATCGATGTCCAGGAGATGTGGGAACTTCTCCACGACGAGGGGGATGATATCGATGTTGCCACCATGACAGATTTCTGCTTTGATCCCCCCGTGACCTCCGACAGCGGAGCCGCAGTGGTCAGAGCCTTCTTCAATGACAAACTCTATTTCAAATTCGGCAAAGGGGTCTTTACTCCCTTTACCGACCAGCAGGTGGAAAACCGGGTCAAGCAGATCAAGGAGGCGGAAGAGCGCGAACGCCTCATCGACCACGGCGGAACCTGGCTCAGGCGAATCCTCAAAGAGAACGCAGGCTCGGCTGACGATGTGGATCCCCAGATCCTGACCATCCTCCAGGACTACTATGTGTTTGAAAAGGAGAGCAGACACGCGGCAACCGCAAAAAGCATCCTGGCCAAGGCCGGGGCGGACTCCGCCGAACAGATCTTCACAGCCTTTGTCGACACAGGCGTCTGGAGCAAGGACGAGAACATCGACCTCATCCGCATGGAGATCTCCTCCCAGTTCCCGGAACCGGTGATGGAACAGGCTGAAAAAATCATCTCCACAGCAACAGCCTTCCAAGAAGACCCCCTTCGCCGGGACCTGACCCACCTGCCGATTATCACCATCGACGGCCAGTCCACCCTTGACTATGACGACGCCATCAGCCTCGAAAAAAAGGAAGACGGCTACATCATCGGCATCCACATCATCGATGTCGCTTTTTACATCAAGGACAACGATGTTATAGACAGGGACGCAAGGACAAGGGCCAGCTCCATCTACATGCCGGACGACAAGATCTCCATGCTCCCCCATAATCTTTCCGAGGACATGTGCAGCTTAAGGGAAGGGGAACTCAGGCCCGGCATCTCAACCCTGGTTCACCTGAACCGCTTCTTTGAGATCATCGACTTTGAAGTGATCACCAGCACCATCAAGGTGCACAAGCAGATGACCTATACCGAAGCCAACATGCTCAACGGTGAGGATGATCCCATCACCACCCTTCACAAGGCGGCCACGGTGCTGAGGGAGAAACGGCTCAAATCGGGCGGTGTCCAGATCACGCTTCCCGAGGTCAACGTCTGGATCGAAGAGAACGGAGAGATCGGCATCTCCAAAATCGACCGGGAAAACCCCTCACGGATGCTGGTATCGGAAATGATGATCCTGGCCAACTCCCTGATGGCTGAATTTCTTGCGGCCAACAACGTTCCGGCCGTATACCGGTCCCAGCCCGACCCGAAAAAGAGACTTTTCCAGGGCATCGAAACCTCCCTGTTCATCAACTGCATGCAGAGAAAACAGCTGAGCCGCGCCATCATCGGCACCAAGCCCGAAAACCACTCGGGACTGGGAGTAAAAGCCTATGTGACGGCCACATCCCCCATACGGCGCTACTACGACCTGATCACCCAGCGCCAGATCCGGAGTATTCTCGGCTATGAGCCTGCCTACTCCAGGGATCAGCTCAAGGAGATCCTCCAGCTGGTGGAAGTTCCCATGGGCAACACCGGACGGGTTCAGTTCCAGCGGCGTCGGTACTGGCTCTTCAAGTACCTTGAGTCCATGAAGGGCTCAAGCTGCGAAGCCATTGTCCTGGATTCCCGCAGGGATTTCTACATGGTCATGCTCAAGGAGTACATGCTTGAATGGCGGATCCCCTCATCCGGGCTCAACCTCAAGCCGGGCGACCTCATCCATGTCACCATCCAGCACGCAGACGCAAGAAGAGACCAGCTCTCCCTCTTTGCCTAAAATATATATAAGTAAGTAAAAAGGGGACGCTTCTACGGAAGCGTCCCCTTTTTTGCTTTTTTATCAGTGCTTAAAGCTTCTCTGACCGGTGTAGACCATGGTGGCGTCGTTCTCGTTGCACGCCTCGATGGACTCATAGTCGTTGAGGGATCCTCCGGGCTGGATCACGCTCTTAATCCCCTGGTTCAGCCCCACATCAATGCCGTCCCTGAAGGGAAAGAAAGCATCACTCACCATGGTGGATCCGATGAGTCCGCCCTTGACCTCCTTGACAGCCGCTTCGATCTCCGCCCGTTTATCCGCATCTTCAAGGATGTTGAAGGGAGTATTGTACCGCTCAAAGCTGTAGCGGTCCATCAGCTTCCGATAGGCCTTGTCAACGGCGATCTCGGCCACGCCCACCCGGTCCTGCTCACCGGTTCCGATACCCACGGTCACGTTGTCCTTAACGTAGATAACGGAGTTGGAGGTGATGCCCGACTCCACAAGCCAGCCAAAGAGCATGTCGTTGTACTCTTTTTCAGTGGGCTGCCGTTTCACGGCGTAGGACTTGTCCTTGTACACGGTGGAGGCAACGGCGAGGGCTTCCTTGGTAAGGGCGGCCGGCACAAAGGACCACTGGGCCACAAGCCCGCCGTCCATTAGGCTCTTGAAATCGAGGACCCGGTCACCGATAAAGGTTTTGAGCTTGTCCATGGCATTGATCCGGATCAGGCGCAGGTTTTTCCTGCGGCCAAGGATCTCCAGCACCCCGTCCTCAAAATCCGGAGCCACCACCACCTCGGCATACTGGTTGGCAATGGCCTCAGCTGTGGCCTTATCAACGGGCCGGTTGAGGGCGATGCACCCGCCAAAGGCTGCCACACGGTCTGCCATGTACGCCTTTGAGTAGGCCTCTTCCAGGGTTTCAGCCCTGGCAACGCCGCAGGGGTTGTTGTGCTTTACGATGACGGCACAGGGCATGTCGGAAAAATACCGCAGGATGTTCAGGGCGTTGTCCGCATCGGTGAGGTTGGTCTTTCCCGGGTGCTTTCCGGACTGGAGAAGTTCCAGATCCGAAACAAGATATTTGCCCGGGCGGATGGTCTCCACCTCTCCCAGGACAAGGTTGCCGTTGGCAAGGCGGTAGAGTGCCGCCTCCTGGCCCGGATTCTCGCCGTACCGCAGTCCCTTTTGTACACCCTCGATGGTCCAGGAAACCTTTTCATAGACCAGGGTCTGCCGTTTCCCCTCCTCCACAAAGCTGATCTCCATGGTGGGGGTAAAGTGATCGTCCATCACGGTCTTGTACATTTTTTTCAAATCTTCTGACATGGTCTACTCTCCTGATGTATAGCAGGCTTTGACATCTTCCACTGCCATGGCACCAAGGTAGCCTGCAATGGTCTTGTCATAGTCTGCCGTGTGGTTAAAAGCTTTCTGGGAAAGGGCGAACCGGTCCGCAAGATTGAGACAGCCGTTATTTGCCTCAAGGCTCTCAACGATGCCGGCATAGGAATCGGGATCCACCACCGATGCCACCCGGATGAAATTCTTTGCCGAGGCCCGGATCATGGTGGGACCTCCGATGTCGATGTTTCCCCTGGCGTTCTCGCAGGTAACCCCTTCTTTGGCAATGGTCTCTTTAAAAGGATAGAGGTTGGCCACAACCATGTCGATGCTCATGGAGGAGGTCCGTTTCAGGTCCTCCTGGTGGGAATCGTTGTAGGTTTCGGTGAGAAGCCCGAGGTAGATTCTGAAATCCAGGGTTTTCACAAGCCCGCCCTGGGTTTCGGGCTGGCCCGTATACTCGGAAACCTGCTGAAGGCGACCTTCGGCCTCGTCTCCCAGGATCTCCTGGATCTTGGAAAAAGTTCCCCCTGTGGAGAGGATCTTTATCGAAGGATTGATCTTAACCAGTGCCGGAATCAATGTATCAAGTCCCCGCTTGTCCGAGACACTCACAAGCACGGTCTCAAGGCGAACCAGATCATCGATCTTCTGTACAATATTCTTTCCCATAATCATTCCTGTAGTCTTAGTCCTAGTGGATTAACAGATCGGCCGGAAACGCGGCCATTTATTAATGATGGTAACACTTTAATATATAAATACCCGTATCAAGTCAAGATACTTTACCCCTGGAATCCCCATGGGCAAGCGGTTTGACACCCCCTGCAAAACTTGGTACTACTCCTTGAGACTGGGTCCGGCATCACGTGAAATAAGCATTTTTTTTTGTGCCGAGACACCACAGTCCACAAACATGCTAACCCATTGAGGAGTAAACATTGAGCGATAAAAAAAACCTCTCCCTGGCCTTTTCCAGCTGCCCCAACGACACCTATATTTTCCACGCAATTGCAGCAAAACGCGTAAACGAGCCGGACCTTGATTTCGAGATCACCCTTGGCGATGTGGAGACCCTGAACCAGGCGGCCGCCAAAAATAGTTTCGACATCACCAAACTGTCGTTTGCCGCCCTGGGCAATCTCCGGGAAGATTACGCCCTGCTTCGAACCGGTGCTGCCCTTGGCAGGGGATGCGGCCCCCTTGTGGTGGCAAAACCTGAAACTGAAATCCTTGCCAACAAAAGATTACGGGTGGCCGTGCCCGGTTTCAGCACCACCGCTTGCCTCTTGTTCAGGTTTTTTCTGAAAGAGCGGTATCCTGGAATCGATCCTGAGATAAAAGCCATGCCCTTTGAGACCATCATGCCCTCGGTCCTCAAGGGGGAGAGCGATCTTGGGGTGATCATCCACGAGGGCAGGTTTGTCTATCAAACCATGGGACTCTCCTGCATCACCGACCTTGGCGCATGGTGGGAAGAGCAGACCGGACTTCCCATCCCCCTGGGATGCATTGCCGTTAAACGGGGGCTGGGAGCAAAGCTTGCGGCACGGGTGGAAGACCTTATAAAAAGGAGCATCGATCATGCTAAGCAAGACCCTGACGCCGGACGGGAGTATATCAAGGGCCACGCCCAGGAGCTGGACGACCGGGTGATAAGGGAACATATCAATCTGTATGTCAACGACTTCTCGTCCCATATGGGCCAGGAAGGAGAAGCCGCCATCCGCACGTTTTTCCAAAAGGCGGAACAGGCAGGATTAATGAAACCCTGCGATCAGCCCCTGTTTGCCTGTCAGGGCTGATAGCAGCCTCCGGGGAAAGCATTCGATCCGTATAAGCAAAAACATTCAGCCCCCGGTTGCCTGTCAGGGCTGAAACAGCTCCACCTTGACCCTGTCAGCGAAGAGCCCGTGGGTATGGAGACCCTCAAAGTATTGCTCAAGGGCAAAAATCTTCTGGTCGTCCAGGTTACAGTGGAGCACTTCATAGTACTCCTCGATCACGGAACGCTCAAGGTTAAGCTTGGCCACCCCCCTGTCGATGACGGTATCGATATTCTCGTACCCCTGGCGCCTTGACTGGTAAAACAGGTCAAGGGCCTGGCTCACCTTTTCGGGATACTGTTGGGCATAATCCCTTCTCACCGCCCAGACGGCAAAGACAAAGGGCAGTCCCGTGGTCCGGTGCCAGAGTTCCCCAAGATCCGTGTGATACTCAAAATGGTCGTCCCAGGGCTGAGTCAGGGCGGCATCCCCGATCACCAGGACCGCATCCGTGCCCTCGGGAATGTCATCCGGGGTGCGCATGCGATGGGTGGAAAACTCAGGGGAGATCCCCTGCTCGGCAAAGATCAGCCGGACAAGGAGCGCCGATGTGGCGGAATCCTCGGTGAGCACCACCTTTTTCCTGTCAAGATCCTTGATGGGATACTTACCCATGAGGTTCACGCTCAGGACAGGGCCCTGGCAGGAGATGGAGAGATCGGGCAGCACCAGGAGCTCCCTGTGGTGAAGGCCGTAGAAGCCTGCGGAGATGGGGCTGATGGCAAGTTCGCCCTGGTGGATCATGCGGTTGAGCACGGCAGGCGGCCCGTCCGTCATCTTGATCCAGGACGGCGCAAGCCCATTATTGAGCCCGTAATAGACAGGGGAGGCATTGATGTAATCCATCCTCCCCATGCAAAGCGTATCGTTATTCATGAAGTATTATATTTTCCAATAAAGTTTCACTGGTGGATGCCTCCACCGGAAGGTAGAGAAGATCCCCTGTCCTGCCCGGCAAAAGCGTACCCATGCGTTCCGCAAGCCCCAGGGCCCCGGCCCCGTAAACGGTGGCCATGGCAAGGATATCGCTTACGGCGATGCCCGGATAGTTGCGAACGACAAAGGCCATCTCGTCAAACATGCTCAGGGAGTCGTTGCTGGCAAGGCTGTCCGTGCCAAGGCCCGGGGTCAGTCCCCGGTCAAGCAGTCGCTTTATATCGGGCATCCGTTTGTGAAGGTTGAGGTTGCTCCTGGGGCAGACAACGGTTTTCACCCCCTGGCCCTTAAGGATATCAATATCCCTGTCATTGACCCGCAACAGATGAACCGCCACGGTCAGGGGATCGAGGATGCCGAGCCTGTCAAGGTAATCAACGGGGCTTACCGCCGGAAGCGGCCAGGAAGAAAAATCAATGCCCCGTTGGGTCAGAAAATCCGCCCAATCGCCCTTACCGGTTTCAAGGAACCGGGACTCGTCCGAAGATTCAGCCACATGGATGGAAAAGGGAAGCTGTTTTGCTGTTGCCCGTTCTTTCAGCCGGGCCAACAGTTCCGGGGATGAGGTGTGGGGCGCATGGCCTGCCAGGGAACAGCTGAGCTTACCCTTGGCATCACAGGCAAAATCAAATGGACCTGGGGTTGATCCCAGCATCTCCTGGAACCACACACCCGAGAGCCCGGAGTTTACCACCATATCCCTGGTGATACCCAGGGTAGAGATCTCCCCGACACCCAGGGTGCCGGAGGCCATGACCTGGTCAACCCCGGTCCTGGCAGCATCCCCAAGGGCACGTTCTCCAAGGGCACCGCGTTTCACCAGAAGTTCGGCCACCCAGGCCTGGAACCCCTTGTCAAAAGAAACCGCCCCTTTGAGGGCCGTAAGTTCCAGGTGAAGATGGGCGTTGATAAGGCCGGGCATGAGCACGCCTGCACCATGGTCAATGCCATGGGAGGCAGAAGGGCTGGTTCCCACCTCGACCACCCTGTTGTTCTCGACCCGGACATACCCGTTTTCAATGATCTTCCACGGAGTGACCACGACCCAGCCCGCCCTGTGGACGGACGAAGCCCTGGTGCTCTGGATGATTTTACACCCCTTGATTTTTTGGTTCATAGGAGATTGTAATAACAGTCCCGCTGCCGGGGCTCGAATCCTGCGGTTTCGATGAGACGCTTAAGCTCGGACTCGGGCAGCATGAAATCCACCCCGGCAGAGGCCACAACATTCTCCTCGATCATGGTGCTGCCCATATCATTGGCGCCGTAGAAGAGCGCTGTCTGGGCAATCTTGTCCGCCTGGGTCACCCAGGAGGCCTGAATGTTATCGATGTTGTCAAGGAAGAGCCGGCTGATGGCAAGCACCCGGAGATACTGCACGGATCCTGTCTTTGTCACACTGATCTTTGTGTTGTCCGGCTGGAAGGTCCAGGGAATGAAGGCGGTAAAGCCATGGGTCTCGTCCTGGAGACGCCGGATCCTTGAAAGATGCTTAAAGATATGACGGGGTTCTTCAAGGTGCCCGAACATCATGGTTGCACTGGACCGCATTCCCTGGAGATGGGCCTGGCGCATCACCTCGAGCCACACCCCTGTCAGGCACTTGTTGGGGGATGCCTTTGTCCTGATCTCATCGCACAAAATCTCAGCACCGCCACCGGGGATGGAGTCGAGTCCCGCCTCCCTCAGGGTTGTGATGGTATCGGCAATGGAGAGCCCTGACTCGTCGGCAAAATAGGCGATCTCCGGTGGGGAAAATCCATGGACATGGATCTTGAAGTTCTCCTTGATGAACTTCAGCAGATCCACATAGTAATCCAGGGAAAGGTCCGGGTTCATTCCGCCCTGGAGAAGAATCTGGGTACCGCCGAGCTCAATGGTCTCCCGGATCTTTTCAGACAGGGCATCCCTTGAGATCACGTACCCCTGGCCACTCTCCGGGGTCTTGTAAAAGGCGCAGAAGCGGCAACCCGAAACGCAGATGTTGGTATAATTTATATTCCGGTCCACCACAAAGGTGACCATCCGCTCGGGATGGAGCTCAAACCGCCTGTTCTCAGCCAGTCTTGCCAGGGTCAGGAGGTCTGCTTCGTAATAGAGGACAAGCCCCTCCTCTTCGGTGATCCGCTGGTTGGCGATTATCTTTTCAACAACGTCGTTGACACTGATTTTCTGGCTTGTCATGACACTTCCTGTCCTGCACTGACGGGTCTGTAAAATGAATCCCTCTCAACCGGAACAAAGCCTGAGGAGCGGATCATGCGCTCCATCTGTTTCCGGGTCAGGCCCTTGGCCGATGTGGCCCCGGCCGTATGGGTGATCCTCTCCTCGATGATGGTGCCGTCAAGGTCGTCGGCCCCGTAGGAGAGGGCGACCTGGGCAAGCTTTTCACCTATCATCACCCAGTAGGCCTTGATGTGGTCAAAGTTGTCCAGCAACAGCCTTGCAACGGCGATGTTCTTGAGGTCATCCATAGCCGTTGTAGCCGGCAGATGGGACAGCTTTGTGTTTGACGAATGAAAGGCCAGGGGAATGTAGGCGGAAAAACCGTGGGTTCTGTCCTGGAGTTCCCTGAGCTTAAGCAGGTGGTCGACCCTTTCTTCCAGGGTCTCCATGTGACCGTAGAGCATGGTGGCGTTGGAGGTGAGCCCGCTGTTGTGGACCGCCTCCATAATGGTAAGCCATCGTTTGTGACCGATCTTCTTTGGAAAGAGCTCGTTCCTGACCCGGTCGCTCATCACCTCGGCCCCGCCGCCCGGCATCATGTCAAGGCCGGCATCCTTAAGGGCGCCGATGGTCTCTTCCACGGACAAGCCGGAAAGACCTGACAGATAATCGATCTCCACACAGGTGAAGGCCTTGATACTGGCAGTGGGCCTCACCCGCTTCACGGTCTTCAACAGATTGATGAAATAATCGAAATCCAGGGCCGGGTTGAGTCCGCCCACGATGTGAAGCTCGTTGACCGGCTCGTCGATACGGGACCGGAGCCGCTGTTCGATCTCATCCATGGACCAGGTGTAGGCACCATTATCCTCCCTGTCCACAGCATAGGCGCAGAACCTGCAGCGGTTCTTGCAGATGTTGGTGTAGTTCAGATGCTGGTTGTATACGTAATAGGCTGTGTCATTATGGCGCCGTCTCCTGACGGTGTCGGCCAGCACGCCCACACCGGTAAGATCCTGGGTCTCAAAAAGAAGAAGCCCGTCCTCCTTTGAAAGACGGGTTCCATTCTCAAGTTTCGCGCCAATGGCCCCAAGCCGTTTATCGGCAAATGGTAGTTTCACTCACTATCTCCTCTTTACCCTCCTGACAATTTTCTTTTTTCTCTTTGGTCCCTTGGCCTCGGCTGCCAGGTTCTGGGCCGGGTCCAGGAGATTCTTCTGGGTGTAGGAGCAGGCTGCCCTGGGACATTTAAGTCCCTTCTCCCCTGTGGGGGTCTCCATCTCCGTCAGAAAGGGATTCTTACACAATGGACATTCAAAATGGTAGGGTTTGTCCCAGCTCACAAACCGGCATTCCTTGTTAGAACAACTATAATAGGTCTTATCCTTGGGCGTGGTCTCGGAAACGATCTTGCCCTGGTTACACAGGGGGCATGGCATGGCGAGCTTTGCCTCAAAGGCGGCGATCTGGGATTCAATATCCTCTTCCGGTTCAGGCGTTTCCTCTTCCTGGGCGGCTTTTTCCAGGGCTGCCTGGGCTGCAGCCTCCTTTTCAAGGAGGATCCGCTCCTTCTCCGCCGCGAGTTTCGCCTCCATGGCCTTAAGTTCGGCCTCCCTTGCGGCAATGGAAGCAGACTCCTGCTCCGCAAGCTCCCGGGCTTTTTGTTCGGCTTTTCCCGCAGCCTCCTGGGCCTCTTTCAGCCGTTGTTCGCGCACCTCCAACTCTTTGGCACGCTCTTCAGCCTCCCGAACCCGGGCCTCACGCTCGACAAGATCCCGGGCTCTTAACTCGGCATCATGCTTTTCCTGTTCGGCGGCTTCAAGGGCTGCCCGCTCGGCCGCAAGCTCCTCTGGTGACGGTCCCGCACTAAAGATATCCTTAACCGTTGACCGTTTCGACATGGAGCCGTCACTGGAGTAGAGACCAGGCTTAGCAGCGGATCTTTTCCGAAGCGTTGCAATCCGTTTTGCCGCGTTCTCCTTGAGCTTACGGGACACGGCCCTGGACTCCGGAGATTGTGGGGCAGCAGCAGGGGTGGGTCTTGGAGTGGCAAGCTCGGTCCCCCTGGCCTCGGCCTTCTCCCGGGTCACGGCAACCCCCCTGGATTTCAGGGTCTGGGCAAAACTCGTTTTTGCGAGCTCCATGGACTTCCGGCCCGAATTCACCTCATCGTTCATCTGGAGAACAAAGGCGATTAGGTTCATCCCCGGCATGCCCGGAAACATGGTATCGAGAAAACCTGCCATGGTATAGGCAGAGGCCTCGGCATGTAGCTCTGCTTTTTCGGTAAGATGGATATACCCCATGCCCATCACAGAGTCCAGGGTGTGCTCCAGCTCGTCGATCCCATTAAGACCGATCTCCGTAAGTTCTTCAATAAACGCTTCCCGGGTATAGCGCTCCGGGGGAAAATCGGGGAAATTCTTTATCTCTCGCTCCCGCTCCACGGCAATGACAATGCAGGTCAGGGTTGCAAGATTGTAAGCCCCCAGGGCAGCATCTGAATCAATATCAATAAACGACGTGATCTCTTGTGCAAGGATCTCGTCAATCTGTTTCCTTACATAAAAGGGGTCATACCCGTTTTCTGGGGGGGATTGGTCACTCATTATTCATCTCCCTGGTTAATGTCGGTAATCATCTCTGCAATGGTCGAAGCCATGCCGGAGATATTCTCGTTCTCTCGGTTACTACCGTTCGCCTGGAGATCCTGGAGAGAATCCTCCTCTTCAGGCGCGTTATCACCACTGCCCGAAGTGGAAATTTCAAGGCAGTTTCCATCCCTTCCAAACACCACAGAGAGGGGAACTTTTATATGAAAATCAAATTTATAGGCGATCTGATCGTTATAAACAACAAGGTCGCCCTTTTTATAGTCCACATCCTCTTCAAGGGTGAAGTTATGCTTTTCAAACAGCATGGCCTCAATGGCTTCCCAGTCAAGCTCGGCATTTATGGTATCAATGAACTCTTTCTCGCTTGCATGGATCGTTTCCGAATTTGTTATCTTCATCTCTACCGCCCCATCAGTTAAAGGATGAAATCACTTCTTTTGCAACATCAAGATAAGCTCTTGCCCCGGGACTTTCAACATCATGGAGTGCAACGGGTTTTCCATCTTCCGCCGCTATCCTTATGGCATCATCCCTGGGCACAAAACTTTTGTAGACTATATCTTCCACCCCATTCAGGTCGCTTCCGGCCAGAAAACGGTCAATCTCCTCCCTTGAACTGCATTGATTAAAGAGAAGTCCCGCGATCTTCAAACCCTCCTGAAAATGGCTCCTGACATGGCGCACCATCCTGAGCAGTGAAGAAAACCCCCTGATATTGCCAGGGGTGCATTGAAACGGCACCACAAGCCAATCCGACGCGGCCATGGCCGCTACGGTCAGAAAACCATAGGATGCCGGAGAGTCAATGATCATATATTCATACTCAGTCCTTAACTCCCTGAGAAAGATCCTGAGGATCCTTTCGTTTCCGGCATTCAGGGAGAGCCGGGATGCTGCGTGGAAGAGATTGAAACTTGCAGGAAGGATATCCATGAACCTGAGCCGGGTAGTTAAAACAGCATCCGACGGCGCAACCTTTCCAAACAGAACGGAACTCAAGTCACAAGCGAGCGTGGAGGTATCGAGTCCTGCAAACACGGTTGAACAGGCCCGGGGGTCACAATCCACAAGCAATGTCCTCTTTTCTAGGAGAGCAAGGGAGGCTGCAAGGTTTACGGCTGTTACACTTCTGCCGTTTCCACCCTTTTGGCCAGCTATTGTAATCAGTTTGCACATACTCCCATGTTCTACCACAATCATCATTTTTTTCAATCCCGCAGCACAAATAAAGATCGGGTTTACTGATTTTTTTCTGGAGACTCCCATGGTTGAAATAATTGCTGTTTTCATCCATAATGGCCGCCAACAACAACCATCACCAGGAGAAACAGCGGCTTTGATAAGTGCTTCCAGATCACTCAACGGAATTGACAAGGCAATAACCAGCCTTAATTACAGGTTAAATTCCATAAAACACCGGGTTATCACCGCCATACGATCCCACTATACAGATGATGCGTCTTTGACAGCACTCACCTTTATTGCCACGGACGAGTTGATTCAATCCATCTGGGATACCGGAACCGACCTTGAAAAGATTAAAAGAAAACGCAGAAATTTTTCAAGCGTAAGGTCATCCATCAATGGTGACCTGAAAAAACTCTCCCCTGACGATGAGAACCCGGAAAACCTTACGATCACAGATAAAAACATCTTCGATATGACCGATGAGGCAAAAAGCAGTCTTCTCAGCTCATTTACGGATGCAATAAGCACTGGAGATCTCGACATCAATCAGGTCACCGATATTCTCAAGATGGTGACGCAATTTCTGGCCGATGTGGAAAAAGACTCTGCCGAAGACAAGGACCCCCTTGATATCATCAAACATATAAAAGCAATTCTCACCAAGGCTGCCAGCGGTGAGCTTAAAGCCCTTGAGCTGGAGGAGGTCGAGGAGGTCGAGGAGGTCGAGGACGACGTCGAAGCCATTGAGCTGGAGGAGGATGAGGAGGTCGAAGAGATCGAGGACGACCTGGAAGCCATTGAGCTGGAGGAGGATGAGGAGGTCGAAGAGATCGAGGACGACCTGGAAGCCATTGAGCTGGAGGAGGATGAGGAGGTCGAAGAGATCGAGGACGACCTGGAAGCCATTGAGCTG
>JAQYWC010000016.1 GCA_030145245.1 Desulfobacterium sp. | reverse complement strand
TTAGCTTTTTGTCGTTATTGCGACAATAAGCTAAGCCTGACCCCGTCTATACCAATAAGCGAATAAGCTAAGCCTGACCCCGTAAGGTCCGTAAGTTCAGCAATCCTGCAGCGTTTCCCCCCAGGACTTGTTGCTTTTCAGTTTCCGGCAGCCCGGACGCGTCAAGGTCCTTATAATAGCGGGCAGGTTTCAGAAGCGGATAATCGCTGCCCAGAAGCACCCTATCCAGCACGCCTGCGGCAAGGGCCACTTGGTACACGGCAGGGTCGTAGAGAAACGGGGAGGCCGCAGTATCAAACCAGATGTTCTTCAACACCTCCTTTGTTTCCCGCTTCATGAGGTTGTAAAAAAGAATGCCGCCGCCCCAGTGGGCAAGCACGATGTTATTTTCAGGAAAGCGCCTGGCAAGGGCGTAGATCTGCTCCAGGGTCACCGGGGTCTTGCCGGGATAGTAGTGCCCCACGGGCTCGTTGGTATGGATCATCACCGGCAGATTGCCCCGGGACAGGCAGATCTCCATGATGGGCTCCAGGCGATCGAGGGCAAGCTCATCGATGCCGGAAAGGTAAAAGGCAAGCTCCCCCACACCGGAGAGGCCGGCGTCCATGCAGCGCTCAGCCTCACGGGCAGCCCCCTCCCAGGAGAGATCGAAACAGGCAAACCCCCTCAATCTGTCGGGGTACTTCATCACTGACTCGATGATATAATCGTTGTTGAGTTGAACAAGATCCGGGCTCTTCCAGGGGAACCCGAACACAACCGAGACGTCGACCCCCTGGTCGTCCATGGTATGGATAAGGTCCCCGGCCCCCACCAGTTTGGATTTTGGGGAATCATAGAGCAGCTTAAAGGCCGGCTCCCTTGCGCAGCACTCTTTACGTTGGGAACAGATGGTATCGGGGAAAATATGAGTATGACAATCGATGATCACTTTAGCACCTCCGTCTTAAACCGTTTCCGCTTAGGGTTTCACCCATCAAATAGATATTGATAAATTGGTTCCCTTTACATATAATATTCCTTTTTTGCAAACAAGGGATTGTTTATGACCATGAAATACTATCCAGTGAACCTTGATATCAATGGCAGGGACTGCCTGGTCGTTGGCGGTGGCAGGGTCGGTGCCAGAAAGGCCGGGACCCTGGACAGGTCAGGTGCCAGGGTCACCGTGGTAAGCCCGGAGTTTGACCCGGCGCTCTGGGAATCCTGCCCCGGCACCCTGTGCCTGAAAAGAAAAGCATACCAGAGCACGGATCTTGACGGCATGTTCCTTGTCATCGGGGCAACGGACAGCAGGGAGCTGAACCAGACCATTGCCAGGGACGCCCGGGAGCAACGAGTTCTGTTCAACGGCGCCGACCTTCCCGAACTGAGCAATTTCATCGTGCCCGCCGTGGTCAACCGGGGGGACCTCACCATTGCGGTCTCCACATCGGGCAACAGCCCGGCCTTTGCAAGGAAAATCAAACAGGATCTTGAACAACAATTTGGCCCGGAATACCAGGAATTTCTCTCCCTCATGGGCAGAATAAGAACCCGGCTCCTGGCCCAGGGCCACGCCCCGGACGAGCACAAACAGATTTTCAGAAGACTCATCAACGGGGAGTTGTTCGACCTGGTGAAGGAAAACGACTATAAACGGATAGACCACCTCCTTGTCGAACTACTTGGCAAGGAATACCGGAACTTTTTCCAGAGAGGAAACCAATGACACTGGCCAGCAGCCAAAACGCTCTGTTCATCACCACGACTGCCATCTATCTTTTGAGCACGGCAGGCTACACCCTATACCTGTTTCTTCAGAAAGACAAACTCCAGCACACAGCCTTCGGGCTCATGTGCCTGGGAGCCCTTGTCCACGCTGTGACCACCGGCCTCAACACCTGGTGCATGGGAACCCTGCCGGTTCACAACCTCCAGCAGAACCTCTCCATTGCCGCCCTGGTCCTTGCCCTGGCCTTCATCGTCCTGAAATTCAAGCTCAACCTTAAGATCCTGGGCATCTTCACCGCCCCCCTGGTGCTGATCATGATGACGGCGGCCATGGTTCTCCCGGAGGCTCAACCGGCAGCAGAGTCGACCCTAAAAGGTTTCTGGCTCGTTTCCCACATCATCCTGATTTTTACAGGAGAGGCGGCCCTGGCCCTGGCCTGCGGGGCAGGCATACTCTACCTTCTCCAGGAGAGAGCGATCAAAGAGAAGAAACGGGGCTTTTTTTACAAGCGCCTGCCCTCCCTGGACCTGCTGGACTCAACCAGTTACTCCTGCCTGATCACGGGATTTACCCTGCTCACCATGGGCCTGATCACAGGTCTTATCTATGCCAGATCGGTATGGGGAAGGTTCTGGGCCTGGGACCCCAAGGAGATATGGTCCGCCGTGACCTGGCTTGTCTACGCCGCCATCCTCCACGGTCGCCTCACTTCGGGCTGGAGGGGCCGACGCTCCGCCATCATGACCATTATCGGATTTGCCGTTCTCGTCTTCACCTTTCTCGGAGTAAATCTCCTCATCGGTGGGCATCACCAAGTTTTTACAAAATAGTTAGGAACCGCATGCCAGAAATCATCCTCATTGGACTCAACCACAAAACAGCGCCCGTAGAGCTGAGGGAGTGCCTTGCGTTTGCACCCGACCAGACCCGGGACGCCCTTGAAACACTTCAAATGCAAGCCCCCGTCAAGGAGGCCCTGATCTTCTCCACCTGCAACCGGATGGAGATCCTGTTTGTACCGGCTGACGAGACCGCCACAGCGTCGGTGATCCGGTTCCTCTCGGAGAATAAGGAGATCCCGGTCGCAGACTTCAAGGATTCCCTCTATATCTATGAAGGAGATGATGCCGTAAAGCACATGTTCAGGGTCGCGTCAAGCCTGGACTCCATGATCGTGGGCGAGCCCCAGATCCTGGGCCAGGTAAAAAAGGCCTACAAAAACACAGTTGCCAACAAGGGCTCCGGCGCCATTCTCAACCGGCTCATGCACAAGGCGTTCAGCATTGCCAAGCGGGTCAGGAAAGAGACCGGCATCGGGGACAATGCGGTCTCCATATCCTATGCCGCAGTTGAGCTTGCCAACAAGATCTTCAGCGATCTTGGCAAAAGAAGCGTCATGCTCATCGGTGCCGGTGAAATGGCCGAGCTTGCCGTGGAGCACCTGATTTCAAACGGGGTGCAGAGTATCGTCGTGGCAAACCGAACCTTTAAAAACGCCGTCAGCCTTGCAGAGAGATTCAATGGACAGGCCGTAAAATTCGAGGAGATGGAGACCTTTCTCAAGGACGTGGATATCATCATCAGCTCCACCGGAGCCACCGGGTTTGTCCTTACCAAACGCCAGGTAAAAGAGGCCATGGGCCAGCGAAAGAGCCGCCCCCTCTTCTTCATCGACATTGCCGTTCCAAGGGACCTTGATCCGGCCATCAACCGGATCAACAACGCCTACCTCTATGACATCGACGACCTTCAGAGCCTTGTCAACGACAATCTTGAAGAGAGACAGCGTGAGGCTCTCAAGGGAGAGCGGCTCGTGGAGGAGGCGGTCATCAAATTTCGGTGGTGGCTCAACAGCCTTGCCGTGGTCCCCACCATCAAGGATATCAAGCAGAAGCTTGAGTGCATTGCTGAGACGGAAACAGACAAGACCCTCTCAAAATTGGATTCACTCTCCCCGGAGGAGGCCGACGCCATAAAAAGGATGACCCAGGCCATCGCCCGGAAGATCATGCACGACCCCATCCTCTTTCTCAAGAACACGGGGGAGCACCGGGACGACACCCAATATTTAAGCGTTGCAAGGCATCTGTTCAACCTGGACACGGCATTAGAAGGAAGAGAGGAGTAGTTTTTTACTCTTTACATTAAAGGATAATTCAGAGTATAATAATCAACTTAAATTTTGATCAGAAGCAACCCCTAAGCAAAGGATGAAAAAAATGAACGATAAAGACCTGAGTTTTTTTAAGAATCTTTTAGCTGACCGACTCAATGACCTGCTCTCCCATGCTGACACCACGGTAACAGGCATGACAGTCCCAAAAGAAAATTTTGCCGATCCAACAGATCGGGCCTCCCATGAGGCCAACCGGAACTTCGAGCTCAGAATCAGGGACAGGGAACACAAACTGATCAAAAAGGTCAAAAAAGCAATCAAACGAATCGAAGACGGGACCTTTGGCCTGTGCGAATCCTGCGGCGAGGAGGTTTCCATCGCAAGGCTCAAGGCAAGACCCGTCACAACCCAATGTATCGACTGCAAAACAAGGGAGGAAGTCCTTGAGAAAGCCCTTGGCATATAACAGGAAACATAATTGATAGATCTTCACATTCATTCCACCGCGTCAGACGGATCACTCTCCCCCAGGGAGATAGTGAAAACGGCAGTAGATAAAGGCATCAACGCCATTGCCATCACAGACCACGACACAACAGATGGCGTTCGCCTGGTCATTGAAGCAGGGATTCCTCAGTCACTGGAACTGATCACGGGTATCGAGATCAGCGCCCATCCCCTGCCGGGGTTTGAAAGCAACGGCAGCTTCCATATCCTTGGATATGGCTTCAGCGTCTACGACAGAAACCTGAACCACGCCCTTATACGGCTCAAACAGGCAAGGGCGGATCGAAACCCCAGGATCATCCAAAAGCTCAACGAGCTTGGCTTTGATCTCACCCTTGACGAGGTTGAACAGCTCTGCGGGGAAGGCCAGACCGGTCGACCCCACATTGCACAGGCCATGGTGAAGCGTGGATTTGTCGACTCCTTTGAGCAGGCCTTTGACCAGTTCCTTGCCACGGGGAAACCCGCCTATGTAGACAAGGACAGGCTCACCTGCCAGGAAGCCATCGACCTGATCCTCAACGCAGGAGGTGTTCCGGTCCTGGCCCACCCCGGGCTCATCAACCTGGGTGACAACACCACCATCAAACCCCTTGTTCACAAACTTGTCCAAATGGGACTCAGGGGCATTGAGGTCTATTACACCGACTATTCGGAAACGCAGACCGCCTACTTTGCCGACCTTGCCCACCAATACGACCTCCTTGCAACGGGCGGATCGGACTTCCACGGCAGCATGAAACAGGGAATCGACATGGGAACGGGGGGAGGAGACCTCTATGTTGATGACGCGCTTTTCCAGAGCCTTGTCAAGGAGGTAGACACCCTGAGGGAAACCTTCCCCAGGCTTGAAATCCTTGAGGAAAACCTGGGACACCAGTTCAACGACAGATCCCTTATCGACAATGCCCTGCGCCACAGTTCCTATGTCAACGAGCTCCAGGACAGGAAGGTTGCCGACAACCAGCGCCTTGAATTCATGGGAGATGCGGTCCTGGGCCTCACCATCGGCCAGATGCTCATGGAGAAATACCCTGATGTACATGAAGGAAGCCTCTCCAAGGCAAGGGCAAGCCTTGTGAGCGAAGCCGGACTATCCGCCATGGCCCGTAAGATCGACCTTGGCCGGTTCATTCTCCTTGGCAAGGGAGAACGGTTCTCCAGGGGGTCTGAAAAGAGCTCCATCCTTGCCGACGCCTTTGAGGCAGTGATGGCTGCCATCTACCTTGATGCAGGGTTCGATGCAACCTACACCCTGGTTAAAAACCACTTCAGCGCCCAGTTCGATTACATCAATGCCACACCGGAGCTTGAGGATTTCAAAAGCATGCTCCAGGAGTATGTCCAGGAACAGGGAAACAAGGCGCCTTGCTACACCATCCGGAAAGAGTCCGGGCCGGACCACGACAAGACCTTTGCAATCGCGGTCAATGTCGACAATATTGAATCACTGGGATCCGGAAAAAGCAAAAAGGCAGCAGAACAGGATGCCGCCCGGAACGCCCTGGAAAATCTCAAAGCCCTCAATAGTTGAGACCGGACGCCCCAACAAAACCCCTGGTCATCCCGATCTTCATCCCCCACCGGGGATGCCCCCACCAGTGTGCATTCTGCAACCAGTCCATCATCACAAATGAACAGGCGAAGCTGCCGGATCGAAACAGGATTCGGCAGGAGGCGGACACCTATCTTCGCTACAGAGGAAAACGGAACCGGGTGCAGCTCGCTTTTTTCGGAGGCACCTTCCTGGGACTTCCACCGGAGGAGACACGGGGGTTGCTCCGGATCGCAGAAGAGCTTGTGACCGAAAATAAAATCGACTCCATCCGGTGTTCAACCCGGCCAGACACCATCACTTCCGAAAGCCTTGACATGATCGCACAGTTTTCCCTCTCCACCGTGGAGCTAGGCGTCCAGTCCATGGACAACCGGGTTCTTTCCACTGCCAGAAGAGGACACACGGCCAGGGACACCGAGAATGCGGCAAGACTCCTCAGGAACTACGGGATTGAAACAGGAATGCAGATGATGGTGGGACTTCCCGGAGACACCGACGCCACGGCCATGGAAACTGCCCGGGCAATAGCGGCCTTCAAACCTGCATTTGTCCGAATCTACCCCCTGATGGTGCTGAAGCACAGCCTGATCCACAAATGGCATGCCCAGGGAAGCTACACGCCAATGACCCTTGATCACTGCGTGGACCTGGTCGCGGCCCTCTACCGGATTTTTGAAGAGAACGGGATCCCTGTGATCCGCATGGGACTGCAGGCATCGGAGATTCTCCAGGATGAGGATGCCATGGTGGCCGGTCCCTGGCACCCGGCCTTCGGACACCTGGTCTTTTCAAGATTGATGCTGAACAAAACCCTGGCTCAGCTTTCGTCATTCCCGGAAATCAGGACAAGCCGGACCATTGCTTTAGGCATCAATCCTGCGTCGGAATCCCGGCTCCGGGGGGACCACAACCAGAACATGAAGCACCTTAAAGCACTCTATCCCCTGGCCGACTTTAACATTGTCCGGGATCCTTCCCTTGCCCCGGACACTATCGCAATAGCCCCTAAGTAAAACTGGGACAGATTAGAACGAGGACAGATTTCATATAAAAAACGGGGACAGATTTCAAATCTGTCCCCATTGTTTATTATTACCCCCCTACACCGGGGGCTGTCACCCTATCTTATATTCCGGATTTATACAGATCGTCCGGCTCGCTTGCCACCCCTGGCCTGGGGGTCTTCATGGTCGGAACCGTCCCCTCCTTAAAACACTCAAACAGGGTCTTTTCAGACTCTTCAATGGGAAGCAGCCCTGTTTTGGCGTCTATCTTGGCAAACACGATCCCTTCGGGAACGTTAAAGGTGCGAACGGGCCTGCCCTCCAGGGCCTCCTTCATATAGTCGAGCCAGATGGGACTTGCCGACCTTGAACCGGTTTCCCCCTTACCAAGGGACCGCTCGTTGTCAAACCCAACCCACACACCGGTGGTGTACCTGGGGCTATACCCGAGGAACCAGGCGTCATTCAGATTGTTTGTGGTACCGGTCTTGCCTGCTGCAGGCCTCCCCAAAGCCCTGGCCCGCCAGCCGGTTCCCGACTTCACCACACTCTCGAGCATGCTGGTCATGATATAGGCGGTACTCATGTCCATAACCTTCTCCCGCTTGAGCTGGGAGGATTCGATCACATTGCCGTACCTGTCCTCAATACTTGTGATAAACACAGGCTCCACCCGGTAGCCCAGGTTGGAAAAAACCGCATAGGCATTAACAATCTCAAGCAGGGAAACCCCGGACGACCCCAGAGATATGGACAAATCCCGGTTGATGTGGGAAGCGATTCCGAGCTTTCTTGCGTAATCGATCACATAGTCGATGCCGATGTCCTGGAGAATCTTTACAGTGACAACGTTCCTGGACTTCATCAGGGCGTAGCGAAGCAGGGTGGGCCCGTAGAACTTCTCCTTATAGTTGTGGGGCTTCCACACAAAATCCCGTTGCTTGTCCGTAAACACCACGGGACTGTCGATGATCATGGTGGCCGCGGTATACCCCTTATCAAGGGCCGCCGCAAAGATCACCGGCTTAAAGGAACTACCCGCCTGACGCCGGGACTGGATGGCCCGGTTAAACTGACTGTCCCGGTAATCCCTGCCCCCGATCATCGCCTTGACCTGACCGGTCTCGGCCTCAATACTCAAAAGGGCTGACTGGGCCAGGGGCTCCTGCTCCAGTGAAAATTGCTGATCCAGACCTTCCTCCTCCGAGTCAACAGCCTTGACAAGGATCACATCCCCGGCTTCCAACACCTCTTTGGGGGATTTAACCCGGGTCTCCCAATAGGCCACATCCGGATCGGGATGCCTTGCCCACTTGAGACCCTCTGCCGGAATCACCCCCCGGATATTGCCCACACGAACTTGAGCCGCCTCGTCTGTGACATCGACGACAACCCCCTGGTAAACGGTTCCAGCCTCCGGGACGCCGTCCTCCATGGTAGCCGCCACACCGGAACAGAACGACTCAACTTCCAAAAATGCCAGATGTTTAACAACCCCCCTGTATCCCTGGCGCCGGTCCATGTCCCTCAACCCCTTGACCACGGCTTTCCGGGCGATCTTCTGCAATTCTATATCCACGGCCGTATGAATCTTAAGCCCCTGGGTGTAGAGGGCGTCCTTGCCGTACTTCTCCTCCACATAGCGCCTCACATGCTCAGTGTAACAGGGCACCCTTTCGATAAACCAGTTCTTCCTCGGCTTAATGTCAAGCTCGGTGTTGATGGCATCGGTGGCCTCAAGGTTGGTGATGTAGCCATCCTCCTTCATCCGGTTCAACACGTAAATCTGCCGCTGCCTTGCCCTTTCCGAATGCCTGAACGGGGAATACCGGCTCGGCGCCTGGGGCAACCCTGCAAGCATGGAACACTCCGCTAGGTTCATCTCCTTGGCGTGCTTACCAAAATAATTCTCACTGGCTGCTTCCACCCCGTAAGCGCCATGGCCCAGATAGATCTGATTCAGATAGAGATACAGGATCTCGTCCTTGGTGAATGTCTTGTCGATGCGGTAGGCAAGAATCGCCTCCTTGATCTTTCGCTCGTAGGTACGCGCCGGCGTCAGAAAGAAGGATTTGGTCACCTGCTGGGTAATGGTGCTGCCACCCTGGACAATGGCGCCGGCCTTGAGATTCTTGATAAAGGCCCTGAAGATACTCAACACGTCCACCCCTGGATGCTCCCTGAACCTGGAATCCTCGGCAGACACAAAGGCGTTCTTGAGATTTTCCGGCATCTCCGAAAGGGGGATGACAATCCGCCGCTCCTTGTAGAACTCGCCGATCTTCCTGCCGTCATCGGAAAAAACACTGGTGACGATGGGGGGCGTATAATCCTTGAGCGAAATGATCTTGGGCAGATCACGGCTGATATAGAAGTAGAGTCCGGCAACACCTGCCATGGAGAGAAGTATCCCCCCCAAAAGCAGAACAAGCAACCATTTGAAGATAGTGAAAACCACGCCCCTCTTTTTTTTCTTCTCCCGTTTCTTTAAGATCTGGGATTTGCTTTTCTTTTTTGTCATGCCAACCTGTTGAGAATGTTTTAAATGTTTTAATGATCCATTAAATCGCAAATCAGCACCTTAATTAACAGATAAACCCTAACATGGCAAGAACGTTGCGACAGCCCCTGCCGTTGTCACCTTCTTAAAAACAGTTTGACATCCCGCCGGGAAAACGCTAAATATTTAAGTTTTAAAATGATTCAGATAGGAGACTCCATAATGCTTGAACTCGATTTCAACAAAACAGGCGGCCTGATCCCTGCCATTGCCCAGGATCATGAAACAGGTGACGTTCTGATGCTCGCCTACATGAACGAGCATGCCTGGAAAGAGACGCTTGAATCGGGGATGGCCACCTATTATTCCAGATCAAGGCAAACACTCTGGAAAAAAGGGGAGACTTCGGGAAATCGCCAGGTTGTCAAGGAAATAAGGGTCGACTGCGACAACGATACGGTTCTCCTCAAGGTGGAACAGATCGGCGGCGCAGCCTGCCATCTTGGATACAAAAGCTGTTTTTTCCGCAAAACAGACAAAAACGGCGACACAGTCATTGTTGAACAAAAAATATTTGACCCGGAAAAGGTATATAAGTAATGAAAAAAACGCTCAAACTCGGAATACCCAAGGGAAGTCTTCAGGATGCCACCATCTCACTTTTCAAAAGATCCGGCTGGAAGATCAATGTCAACGGACGAAGCTATTTCCCGGACATCAACGACGAAAGCATCGAGTGTGCCCTGTGCCGGGCCCAGGAGATGTCCATCAATGTGGAGAGCGGAGTCATCGACGCCGGCCTCACTGGCAAGGACTGGATCGCCGAGCATGAATCCGACGTCCACGTGGTGTCGGACCTGATTTATTCCAAGGTGAGCGCCAAACCAGCCAGATGGATCGTTGCCGTTGCAGGGGATTCCCCCATCAACAGCCTGGAGGATCTCCAGGGCAAGACCATCTCCACCGAGCTTGTACAGTTTACCCGCCGTTTCTTCGAAGAGCGCAACATCGACGTTAAAGTCAAATTTTCCTGGGGCGCCACCGAGGCCAAGATCGTATCCGGCCTTGCCGACGCCATCGTGGAGATCACCGAGACCGAAAGCACCATCAAGGCCCATAATCTCAAGGTGATCCACGAAATCATGCAGACCAATACCCAGCTCATTGCCAACAAAACGGCGTGGCAGGACAAGGCCAAACGAGAGAAGATAGAGCAGATCGCCCTGCTTCTCCAGAGCGCGCTTGTGGCGGACAAACTTGTGGGGATCAAGATGAACGTTCCCGGAACCATCATCGAGAAGATAGTTTCCCTGCTGCCCAGCCTCAACGCCCCCACGGTTGCCTCCCTCTATCAGTCCTCCTGGTTTTCAGTAGAGACCATTGTTGACCAGAGCGTGGTCCGGGACCTCATCCCCGAGCTGATCAAAGAGGGTGCCGAAGGGATCATCGAATATCCCCTGAACAAGGTGCTGTAATGAAACCGATATCACCGGCAAAACGGACCGAGGAGATCACCCCCTTCATCGTGATGGAGATCCTTGAGAAGATCCATGGGATGGAGGCGGTTGGCATTGACGTGGTTCACCTGGAGATCGGTGAGCCTGACGTGGACACCCCGGAATATATCAGAACGGCCACCCTTGAAGGGTTTGACCGGAACGAAACCGGCTACACCCACAGCCTGGGGGACATCCGCCTGCGACAGGCGATCTCGGACTACTACCGGGAAAACTACGGGGCAGAGGTCGATCCCGGACGGATCCTCGTCACCTCGGGAACCTCGCCGGCCATGCTGCTGCTGTTCTCGGCCCTGGTGGACCCGGGGGATGAGATCATCATCTCCGATCCCCATTATGCCTGCTACCCCAACTTCATCCGGTTTGCCCAGGGCGTTCCCGTAAACGTGCCGGTGTTTGAAAACGAGGGGTTCCACTACACCCCGGAAGCCATTGAGGCGAAGATCACGGACAGGACCAAGGGAATCATGATCAACTCCCCGTCCAACCCCACGGGAACAGTCATGCCCGGGAAACGGATGGACGAGATCACAGCCCTTGCCCGGACCCACGGACTGCCGGTGATATCGGACGAAATTTACCACGGCCTTGTCTACGAAGGCAGGGCTCCCTCCATCCTGGAGTATACCGAAAACGCCTTTGTGTTCAACGGCTTTTCAAAGCTCTTTGCCATGACCGGCCTGAGGCTTGGATATCTCATTGCCCCGGAGAACTTCATGCGGCCCCTCCAGGTGCTCCAGCAGAACTTTTTCATCTCGGCCAATTCGCTCATGCAGATAGCAGGAACTGCGGCCCTTAAACAGGCAGGTCCTGAGACCCGGGCCATGTGCAAAATATATGACCGCCGCCGCAAATACATGATAAAACGGTTGAAGGAGATGGGACTCGGCATCACCAACGAGCCCACCGGAGCCTTCTACGTATTTGCCAATGCAAAGCATATCTCCACCGATTCCTACGCCCTTGCCCTGGATATCCTTGACAAGGCCCATGTGGGGGTGACCCCGGGAATCGATTTTGGCAAAAACGGCGAGGGATATCTCAGGTTCTCCTATGCAAATTCCATGGAGAACCTTGAAAAGGGATTGAACCGCCTGGAACAATACTTCAAGGCAAGACAATGATCATCAAAGAAGCAGAATTTATCAAAAGCGCCACCAAACCGGCCGAGTACACCGACCCCCTGTACCCGGAACTTGCCTTTGCAGGCCGGTCCAACGTGGGAAAATCCTCGTTGATCAACACCTTGCTCAAGCGAAAAAAACTGGTCAAGACCAGCTCAAAACCGGGTTGCACCCAGCTCATCAACTTCTTTATTCTCAACAACGAAGTGTCCATCGTGGATCTTCCGGGATACGGCTATGCAAAGGTATCTAAAAAGATTCGGGCCCAATGGGGCCCCATGGTGGAGCGGTACCTCTCTGTCCGGGAAACCCTGATGGGCATGGTGCTATTGGTCGACATACGCAGGGATCCGGGAAAAGAGGAATTTGGCCTCGTGGACTGGTTTGAGGCCCACAGGGTTCCCTATATCATCGTAGTGACCAAGGCGGACAAGCTGTCCAAGACAAAGCAGCAGGTCCGCATCAAAGCCATTGCAGAGAGCTTTGGCGTGGAGAAGGATGTACTCATCCCCTTTTCCTCAAAGACCCGGCTCGGCAGAGACAGGGTCTGGAAAGAGCTGGACGATTTTCTCAGACCATAATGGCATTGGGACAGATTCCATGGCATTTGGACAGATTCCATGGTACTGGGGACGGATTTCAAATCCGTCCCCGTAAATAGCGGCATTGGGGACAGATTTCAAATCTGCCCCCTTTAAATTAGGAAGTAATAACCACCATGAATACAACAGAAGACAGCAACTTCAGAGCAGGGTTCATCGCCATTGCAGGGGCGCCCAATGCGGGAAAATCGACCCTTCTCAACACCGTGCTCGGACAAAAAATATCCATAACAAGCAAGAAGCCCCAGACCACCCGGGACAGGATCCTGGGAGTGGTTGAAAGACCGGCCGCCCAGGTCATCTTCATCGACACCCCGGGTATCCACAAGGCAAAGTCCCTGCTCAACAGGAAGATCGTTGACCAGGCCCTGTCGGCCGTGGACGATGTGGATGCCATCCTTCTCATGATCGATGTCACAACCCGTGACCTGGATTCGGAAGCGATCATCATCGAACAGCTGGAGAAGCGAAACAAGGAGGTTATTCTCGCCCTGAACAAGACCGACCTTATCAAGGGCAATGAGGTCCTTCCCCTGATCGCCCACTATTCCGCCCTGTATAATTTCAAGGCCATCATCCCGGTATCAGCCAAGACCGGTGCCCAGACCGAGGACCTGCTCGCTGAAGTGGAACGCTGCCTGCCCGAAGGTCCCAGGCTCTTTCCCGAAGACACCCTTACCGACGTGTCAGAAAAGTTCATTGCCTCTGAAATGATCCGGGAAAAGGTTTTCAGGCTCACCGGGATGGAGATCCCCTACTCCATTGCCGTCACCGTAGACTCGTTCAAGGATAAGAAACGACTTATTGAAATCCATGCCACCATCCATGTGGACCGCAACTCCCAGAAGGGAATCATCATCGGAAAAGGCGGCCAGATGCTCAAGAAAATCGGAGAGCAGGCACGGGGGGACATCGAACGGATGACCGGCTCAAAAGTGATGCTCAAGCTATTTGTCAGGGTGACAAAGAACTGGAGCCGGGATGAAAAGACCCTGAGGGAGTTTGGATATTAAGATGGATCTCTTTTATCTCTCTGTTGACGAGGATATCCAGAAACGGGAACGGCAAAAGGCAAGGGAGCTTCGCAGCAGCCAGTGGTGGAAGCGGCGCCGGTCCCAGGGAATCTGCTATTACTGCAACAACCGGTTCCCCCCCAAAGAGCTGACCATGGATCACCTGGTGCCCATTGCCAGGGGAGGGCGTTCCGTCAAATCCAATGTAGAACCCTGCTGCAAGGAGTGCAACACCAAGAAGCGTCAATTGTTGCCCCTTGAGTGGGAGGAATACATGGAATCCATCTCCCAAAAGAAATAAAAAAACCCGGGCACGGTGACGCACCCGGGTAACGATCGCTAAAAAAAGCTGCTGTTACTTCTTTCCGCTTCCGTTGCAAAGCCTGTGTACGGTCTGGGCATGCCACTCGCCCCGTCCGGAAAATGTGGGCTGTCCCAGCTCAACCAGATGCTGTGCCACCTGATCAAATGTCGCGCCTTTTTCTCGCATGCCGTTGACGATATGCAAAACCTCGTCCCTGGAGAGCAGCTCCTTCCTGGCGTTGCTCTTCTTGGGCTCGCTCTTCTGGGCGGCCTTCAGCTTCTGAGCCTTGGTGCGCTTGATAACCTTGGGTTTTTCCGTCCTGGCCTCCAGGGCAGCTGCTTTTTCCTCAGCAAGTTTTACGGCCTTGGGCTTACGGCCCCTGCGTTTTTTTACCGGCGCCGGCGTCTCTGCCACCTCTGGCACCTCAACCTCAGCTTCAGCTTCCTCGACACACGCGTATCCGGGTTCGTCAAAGGTTTCTTCAACCCGCTCTTCTCTTACATAGCGCTCTTCCTCGAACCGCTCCTCATCCTGAAGGGCAGGAACAGCGATAACCCGAAGGTACTCGGCAATCTCCGCCAGGAACTCGGCCTTGCGCTCCTCGGCTGCGGCCAGTCGCTCCTGGGCTGCGCCAAGGAACTCCTGATTTTTGACCATGGTCTCTACAAGGGCGGTGATATTTTCAACAACGTCTGAAGAGATCATCACGGGCTGGGATGAATCACACGCCTGGCCCTGGGGGTTGTTTCTCATGGGGCGTTTCCCGTTTCCCATCCTGGAATTCTGGTAGGAGTTGTTGGAATGAAAATGGGCAGGTGGATTGTTGTAGTGCTGTTGCTGACTGTTGTCAAAGCCCCTACGGGTCTTTGCAGCAGCCCGGTTGTCCTTCTGATTTCCCCGAAGGTTTTGAAGAAAATCGTTCATATATAAAATCTCCTTTACTAAATATAAAAAGCCGGTGAAAGCCAGCTGATTGCGACACAAACATAAATATCTAAACGGGTACGGCATGTGCGTTATAAATATCCGGGATCAGGCAGAAAACCACGTCCAACACAAACATACCTCACACTAAGATAGCTCCTTATCTAAGATTTATCGCATTATGTCAAGGATTATCTACGATATTTTATTCGCAAAGGAGAAGCCACAGTTTCGCACCGTAAACATCAACCGGAAAAGAAGGTCAGGACCACTCGAGAATGACCTTTCCGGAACGGCCCGAAGCCATCATATCAAACCCGGTTTCAAACTCGGTATAGTGATATCGGTGGGTGATTAACGGTTGAATATCAAGGCCTGACTGGATCATTGAGGTCATCTTATACCAGGTCTCGTACATCTCCCGCCCGTAGATCCCCTTGATGGTAAGGCCGTTAAAGACCACTGTATTCCAGTCAATAGAGGTGGTCTCAGGCATGATCCCCAGCATCGCTATCTTTCCTCCGTGGCAGATGTTGGCCAGGATCGAATTAAAGGCGCTGGGATTGCCGGACATCTCCAGGGCAACGTCAAACCCCTCCTTCATCTCAAGGGTTTTCTGGGCATCATCCACGGTCTCCCTGGTAACGTCAACGGTGAGGGTTGCTCCGGCCCGCCTGGCAAGGCCGAGGCGGTAGGGATTGACATCGGTCACCACGACATTGCGGGCTCCTGCGTGGATAGCAATGGCACAGGCCATGCAACCGATGGGCCCGGCGCCTGTTATGAGCACGTCCTCTCCCAGGATATCAAAGGAGAGTGCCGTGTGGGTCGCGTTTCCCAAAGGATCAAAGCAGGCAAGAACCTCAAGGGGAATCGTGTCGTCGCAATACCACACATTGGTGACGGGGATCGAAAGATACTCGGCAAAAGCGCCGGGGCGATTCACCCCCACGCCGCTGGTGTTCATGCACAGATGGCGTCGCCCTGCAAGGCAGTTCCTGCATCGCCCGCACACCAGGTGCCCTTCCCCGGAAACCAGATCCCCCGGCTTGAAATCATGGACATTTACGCCAACCGCTTCCACCCGGCCCACGAACTCGTGCCCCACCTGCATGGGCACTGGAATGGTCTTCCTGGCCCAGTCATCCCATTCGTATATGTGAACATCAGTTCCACAAATCGCCGTTTTCTTGATCTTAATCAGAACATCGTTCGCGCCCGGTTCGGGAATCGCGACGTCCTGAAGCCAGAGACCGGTTTCCGGCTTTGCCTTTACCAGAGCCTTCATTGTTGCCATCACTAACCTCCCGGGAATGTTTTCATAGGGTTGAGGGACTTTTTTCTCAACATTTTCCCCAGATCACATGGTACACCCAACAGCCGCCAAGCAACAGTTTTTTTTAAATGGAACAGGCTTTCAAAGCCTGAAGTCCCTATAAAAACCGGGCTGAAACAGAAATTACCTTGACAAAGTCATGGACTAGGGATCATATATTCGACTTAATATAATTTTATAAACGGAGGAACCTGAATGGAATTATCCATCACTGAAAAGCCAGAAAAGGGCGCCCGTCCTGAAGACTCCAAGCTCGCCTTTGGAACCATATTCACAGACCACATGTTCAACATGGACTATTCCCCGGACAAGGGATGGCACAATCCCCGGATCGAGCCGTTTGAAGACCTCTCACTCTCCCCTGCCACCATGATGCTCCACTATGGCCAGGCGATTTTTGAGGGATTGAAGGCTTACAAGACCGACGATGGAAAAATAAGTCTCTACCGACCGAGGGACAACTTTGATCGGATGAACAAAAGCGCCCGGGGCCTGTGCATTCCTGAAATAGATATTGATTTTATCATGGAAAGCCTGAAGACCCTGTTGAAACTTGAAAAAAACTGGATTCCCGAGACCATGGGAACCTCCCTATATATACGTCCCACCGTCATTGCAACCGACCCCTTCCTCGGAGTCAGGGCATCGGAGACCTACCGCTTCTTCATCATTCTCTCACCCGTGGGCGCCTATTACGCAGCCGGTTTCAACCCGGTCAACATCTGGATCTCCAAAGACCATGTCCGGGCGGTCCGGGGCGGCATAGGCGAATTCAAGACAGCAGCTAACTATGCGGCAAGCCTCTATGCCTCTGAAAAGGCGAAAAAAGAGGGATACGCCCAGGTGCTCTGGCTCGACGGCGTGGAGAGAAAGTACATCGAAGAGGTCGGGGCCATGAACATCTTCTTCAACATCAATGACGAGCTGATCACCCCGGAACTCAACGGCAGCATCCTCCCCGGCATTACCCGGGACTCAGTTCTCCAGCTTGCCAAACGCTGGGGCATGAAGGTCTCGGAACGGAAAATCAGCATCGACGAGCTGATCCAGGCCCAGAAGGACGGGTCCCTGAAAGAAGTGTTTGGCTCCGGAACCGCCGCCGTGATCTCCCCCGTTGGCGAGATCCGCTACGGCGACGACGTCATGATCATAGCGGACGGCAAAACCGGTCCCATGGCCCTGAAGTTCAACAAGGCCATCACCGAAATCCAGTACGGGAAAGCGGAAGACACGGAAGCGTGGATCGAAAAGGTCGATTAGAGAACAAGATCGGTTCAGCCATAAGTAACAGGTCTTAAGACACTGTATATCAAAGGGTTGTCATTGAATTCATTCAAGTTCTTGACAACCCTTTTTTTATCTGGTTATCTATGACTGAGCGCTCGATCAATTGCGAGAACCATTAGGGGTCAGACCTAGCTTATTGCGGCTTAACCCAAAAGAATGAGCAATTAAACCAATAAGCTAAGCCTGCCCCCGATAGACAACCCCATGGAAGGAGCAGAAATGGCAACAAAAAAGACCGATCTTGTTCACATTGGCAAAACCATTAAAAAGGCCAGGCTGGAGAAATCGATCAATCTCGATTTCCTGGCAAATGAAACCGGCCTCTCCATCGACTTTCTGAAGCGGATGGAATCTGGGGAGCAGCGCCCCTCGGTTGGCACCCTTCTCCAGATATCCAGGGCCCTTGGCATCGATTCGGGCTATTTCCTCAAGGTCCAGGAAGATGCGGCTAAACAGCGGACAGAGGCTTATACCAAACGGACGGACAACTATGCCTACACCCCCCTGACACCTGGGGCCGAGAACAAGCATCTCAAGGCCTTTAATATAGTGGTGGAGGCAAAAAAGGCCCACAAGGGAGTAGGGTTTATCCACGAAGGAGAGGAATTTGTCTATGTGCTCAAGGGTGAGGTTGAGATCGCAGTTGGGGACCATATCAACCGCCTGAGCCCGGGAGAGTCCCTCCATTTCAACTCCGGTATCAAGCATGACCTTAAAAACGTGGGCGACATGGATGCTGAACTCATCGTGGTTGTTTACAGCCCCTAGACCAGACAAGGAGAGAAGATGTCATTTAAATTAAGCGATGAACAGTTGATGATCCAAAGCATGGTCAGGGAATTCTCCAGAAAGGTGGTGGCTGCCACGGCAGCCGAACGGGACAGAACAAAAGAGTTTCCATGGGATAATTTCAAACAGATGGGGGAGCTCGGTCTCATGGGCATGATGGTCCCCACCGAGTACGAAGGCGAAGGTGCGGACGCTGTATCCTACGTGCTGGCCTTGTCTGAAATCGCATACTCCTGCGCGTCCACATCGGTGGTGATGTCGGTACAGAACTCCATCGTCTGCGAAAGCATCAACAATTTTGGCACGGAGGAACAGAAACAGGAGTTCCTCGTTCCCCTGGCATCGGGGGAGATCATCGGAGCCTTCGCCCTGACAGAGCCTGATGCAGGATCAGACCCGGTAAGTCAAACTGCGACGGCTGTTCGCGACGGAGACCATTACATCCTGAACGGGACGAAACGTTTCATCACATCGGGAAAAAACTGCAAGGCAGTCATCGTAACGGCAAAGACCGACGAGACCGCCGGCCACAAAGGGATCAGCGCCTTTCTTGTCGCAAAGGAGACCCCGGGCCTGATCGTGGGCCACGCAGAGGACAAGATGGGCCTTCGGGCCTCGGATACCACAGACCTGATCTTTGAAAATTGCCGGGTTCCCGGGTCAGCGATCCTGGGCAAGGAGGGAGACGGGTTCAAGATCGCCATGTCCGGCCTTGACAGCGGCAGGATCGGCATCGCAGCCCAGTCCCTTGGGGTGGCCCAGGCAGCCATGGACGCTTCCGTCAAATATGCCAAAAAGCGGAAACAGTTTGGCAAGCCCATATCGATGCACCAGGGGATAAGGTGGCAGATCGCGGACATGGCAACCCAGATCGAGGCCGCACGCCAGCTGGTGATGTCGGCGGCAGCCATGAAGGACAGGAAAGAGAACTACACCACCCAAGCCTCCATGGCAAAGCTCTTTGCATCGGAAATGGTCAATAAAGTCACGGCCAGGGCGATACAGATCCACGGCGGGTACGGGTTTACAAAGGATTATCCAGTGGAGCGATTCTACCGGGATGCCAGGGTGTTCACCATCTACGAGGGGACCTCCGAGATCCAGCGGATCGTCATTTCAAACAGCATTCTCAAATAAAAAAGGGGTCAGGCTTAGCTTATTAGCTTATTGTGTCTTCGGGGTCAGGCTTAACTTATTGACTTCAAACTATGGGTCAGGCTTAGCTTATTGACTTCAAACTATGGGTCAGGCTTAGCTTATTGACTTCAAACTATGGGTCAGGCTTAGCTTATTGACTTCAAACCCTGGGTCAGGCTTTAATCTTCGGGGTCAGGCTTAGCTTATTGGGACGTTCCGTCCCAATAAGCTAAGCCTGACCCCTTTTATTAGAAGATCCTTGCTGCAAGCTCAAGGTCTTCGGGAGAGAAGACAAACAGACACTTGGCATCCCCCGGGGAAACAGACCCGTACACGTAGTTGATGTTTATCCCCTCTTCGCCGAACCGTTTGGTGATCTCGGCGAGCTTTCCAGGAATGTTCTCAACGTCGATGACGATAACCTCCTTGGTGTCAAGGATGTAATCGTGCTCCTTGAGGATCTCAAGGGCAGCATCGGGTTTATTAACAACAATCCGAATCAGGGCAAAATCGGCACTGTCCCTCCGCATGGAACTGTAGTTGGCGGACGAAGCGATCCGTTTCAGGGATTTCCCCCTGGCCTCGAACAGGTTCTGTACATAGCTCGATGCATCCTGAATGGTTATGGCATCAACGTTCACCCCGCCATCCCCCAAAAGCGATGTCAGCGTTCCAAGCTCTCCAGGAGCATTCTTAAGAAAGAGAGAAATTTCAATCCTGATCATACGTACCCCCTGCTGTTCAGATTGTAGTTACGGGGTCAGGC